>JBBSNY010000012.1:0-110280 GCA_038260305.1 Solirubrobacterales bacterium | reverse complement strand
GGACGGACTCCCGCCGCTCGGCCCTCGGGCCTTCGCGACGGCAGTCCGTCCGCGCAGGCCCCTACCGTCCCCAGCGGCTACTACCCACCGACTCTCACACGCGGTGGACCAACAACCGGGGTCCGGTCAGTGTGCGGCACGCCGTGTGGAGCCAGCACGAAGTCGCCGGCGTTGAGCACGGTGACGTCGTCTCCGGCCCAGACGGTGAGTTGGCCTTCGATCACGTAAAAACCTTCGTCAACCTCGCGATGAACGTGCAGCGGCGTTGCGAAGCCCTCGGGTCCCCACAACTCGACGATCGAGTACCTGCCGCCGGTCTGCGCCCCGGAAACCAGGACATCGAGCAACTGATCAAAGAACCAGTACGACTCCATGTGTGCTCCTCCACTTCGGAATGTTCGCGATCCGGCGGTCGGGCGGCTAGGGTCGCGGGTGGGTTTGATGCTAGCTCCTGCGGCCTCGGCGGCGCAGGCCACGGCCCGGTCACCCCAGTCGCCGGAGTCACGATGATCGCGGGACGGAGCGACGTTCGTGGCGTGTGCGGCGTGTGCCGTATACCCCCGCACGTCGCGACGGACCACCGAACCGGCCTTGCGGGACTCCAGGTATCCCGTCGCCTGTGGACTTCGTCGTCACCCGATCGAGGGGCCTGGTGTGCCCGTGGGGGTTGGGTCTGCGGTGTCGCGGCAGACTGTCGGAATCGTCCCAGGAGGGGCACTCCGGCGAAGTCGTCCCCATCGTGCTGCTCAGCGTGGAATGCGGCACTCTCGGGGGTGCATCGGCTCGCTGCTCAAGCCAGGCGACAGCAGCAGCCGGAGGGTCGCCCCCGCTACGGCCCCGAGTTCTGCGCCGCGGGCGCTACGCAACTGCCGAGGCCAGCAACACCACGTTCGAGAAGCTCAGCGGCTTTGAGCCACCCCCGCATCCGCTACGGCCTGCGTGATCGCATCCCAGGCCTCTTCCTGCGCCTCGCTCGCGTACTGCTCGATCATTGCGGGGCCGAGACCGCCCTGATATAGGCGGTGAACTGCTGCGGAGAATCGAACACGAATGTGACCTCGTCCTGCTCCACGGCGACCTCCGAGAACCCCCGCCTTCGAGCAACCCGCCGATCGAAAAGCGGGTGGGCCGCGAGAAGATCCCGGGCGTTCCGGCCCGGGGCGGGGGCACGTCCAGCCGCTCCATCATCGTCCTCATCGGAATTGAGAAAAGGGGGACCTGATCGGGCTCCCCCCACGAGCTGATCGCCATCCGCGCGCCCGGCCTGAGGAAGCCTCGGATGCGCGCCGCGGCGACCTCCGCGTCAGGCTCGAAGATGATTCCCCAGCGGGAGACGGCAGCGTCGAAGCTCGCGTTCGCGAAATCGAGGCTGGAGGCGTCCGACTGCAGGAACTCCACGTTGGTCGGGCCCGCCGCCGCCGCACGTTCACGCCCGAACGCCAGCATCTCGGCGGAGATGTCCGTGGCCACAACGCGGCCCTCCGGGCCAACTTTGCGCGCGGCGGTGAGCGCCGGTTCGCCATACCCGGCCCCGACGTCCAGGACCCGGTTTCCAGGGTGCACATCAGCGAGTTCACCAGCCGCTCGCTGATGTGCCCCCATGCGCTCTCACTGAACTCGCTCCGCTCCTTCCAGCCCACCGCAGCAGAGTCCCGCTGCTTGTGCTGCGCCTCGCGGAAGTCGGCCGGGTCGATCGCCTCGGATTCCATGCTCGCTCTCCCTTACCACCCCGTTGCAGTGCACGGCGACGCTAACGGATTCGCCTAAACGGCCGCGACGCTGCTGCTTCGAAACGACGAGCGATAGCGCCCGAGAGCCGATGGGCGCTGCTCCTCCTCGCGCCATGCGGCCGCCAATCATCGCCAATCACGTCGAGGGGCAGACGCAGACGGTCGCTTAGCAGGGGACGATGCTCGTGACTGCCCAGGCGCGCGCGGTCAACTCGAATGGGCCGTCATCGACGCCGAGGCGCCGGCGGTATACGTCGTGGAGGGCGGCACGGTTGTCCTCATCGAGCGATTTGCAGAAGGCGCCAGACGGGGCGACGCCCGTGGGTAACGGCGACCACAAGTCCTCGAAATCAGTGTAGGTCGCCTTTACCACCAGCGGCCCGAAACGCACGTCGCGAAGCCCGCAAGCGCGCCACAAGTCTGCGAGCTCACCTTCGGCGCACCAGCGCATCACGACCGCCTCGTCCGCCGCAGCGGCGCGTTCGGGATCCACCTCGCGTGCCGCGTCCCAGAATGCGCGCAAGAGCGTCATCTCGCCTGCGTAGTCCCAGACGCACGAGGCGACCACCCCGCCCGGGCGCGTGACCCGCGCCATCTCACGTACGCCTGCCTCGGCATCACGCATGAAGTTCACAACAAGCTGAGAGAGGGTGGCGTCGAACCTCCCTTCGGAAAAGGGCAGCGCCTCGGCAGCCGCCAACACGACCTCGACCCCCGGCAATCGTGCCCGACACGCCTCCACGAACGGCTCCGACGGGTCTGCGGCACTCACGTTCCCAGTCCCGAGACGGCCCGCGAGCGCAGCCGCTAGCGCGCCCGGCCCGCAGCCAACGTCAAGTGCGCGGATCCCGGGCTCAACGCTTGCAAAGTCGATCAGCGCCGACGCGAGCTGCGCGCCGTAGCGACCCACAAGCCGGTCGTAGGCATCAGCGGACGCGCGGAACGTTTCAGCGCCTGGCATCGCAACGCCGAGACTACTGAGCGCCCCACGGAAATGTCACAACTGCTTAGAGTCTGGCTGGGCCGCGCCGACGCTCCCGCTAGGGACGAAACGGGGCAGCGCCAAGCGCCAGCTCACAGCGATGACGACGCTCTGGCGTCCCGCTAATGGATCCTCTCGCGACTCGTCGAGCTTCTGCGACGGGCGTGGTTAGAGCAGCTGCACGACACACCGAACGCCTGGTGCATTCGCCAGGCGTGCGTCCGTGGTGAGCAACGACCTCGCGGCGATCATCTCGGTCAACGCGACGTACGTGGCGTCGTAGGCGCTCAGGTTGTGACGCAGCGCCCACATCCGTGGTCTCAGCCAGTCGGCCGGGTAACGCATGATCGCGAGTTCGGCGAACCCGCCCATGGCCGACGCCGCCTGTTCGTCCGTGAGGGCGCCGCGTAGCACGAGACCTCGCAGGACATGTGTGACCTCGCTGTCGAGCAGATGCGGAGCAGCGAGGTCTTCCGAGCCCAGCCGATCGGGATCCAGCCCGCCGGCGACGAGCTCGACGATCACGCCGGCATCGATGACCTTCAATCGCGGCGTCCCTCGTGCAGTTCGGACAGGATCAGGTTGCGGTCGATGCGAGCGCCGACCTCACTCTGGGTCCGTCGTGCGACCGCGGCGTTGTCCCGCACCCGCTGTGATCGCCGAGCCAGGTGCTCAAGCTCGCGTCGGACATATCCGGCCAACGACAAGCCCTCCGCATCCGCCGCTTGCGCCAGGGCGTCGCGAACCTCGTCGGGGACGTCTCGGATCTGAATGACCTTCGGCATTCGCACATCGTACCGTCGATGGGTGCAGACTGCACCCATCGACCGACACGAGTGTCGCACCAGCTGATCCACCTACGGGATGGCGCCGGCGAACGTGCCCGCGCTCACTGGACCTCGCGATCGACGCCCTGGCGGTCGAGACACCTCGCGACCCGCAGATTTTCCGGATCCGTCGTGCCACGGCCGCCGATGCCGAGTCGATCAGTGGTGTGCTGTTGGCTGCGGGGCTGCGCGCATGGGAGCCGCTTCTGGGCCGTCGGGTACCGTGCCAATCCCGTCGCCGCTGTGGACGGACCTCACGAGAGGCTGTGACGAACCCAGCCGCGCACGGTGTCATGGTGAGCCGCCCAGGCTTCCCAGACGTCCCGGGCCCAGGCGTGCACGAGCCGTCCATGCTCGGCGGGACTGCGCGCGGGCAGGACGTCGACGACCTTCAACCGGTCCCCCATCGGCGGCGGGTCGAGCCACTGCAACGGCGGTCGTTGCACCATCCGCCTGTGCAGCTTCGGACCCTCGCGCGGATCGGCCCCGTGCTCCAAGACCAGGCAGAGCGTCATCAGGTGAAGGCCGACCGACTGGATCGCGCGCCGCTCCGCGACGCCCGGATGCTGCACGGCATAGGTGTCGACGGTGACCTGATGCAGCGCGAAGTAGGCCGGGTCGCCAAACTCGCGCGCCAGGATCTCCCCAAAGCGCCTCCAACACGCCGACGACGAGCGCATGTACGGGTGCATCGGCCCGTTCTCCGCGGGTAGGAGCGCAGCGCAGCCCAGGCAGGCGCTCGGAGCACAAGGCGCAGGCTCGATCACGTGCCCGATGTTGACGCAGATGCGGTGCCGCCCGACGGCTGACGTGTCCGGTGGGCCGATCGTCGTTCGCCACGGGTCGCGCACGTCCTGGCACGAGCTGTTCGCGACAGCGGGCAAGCTCAGTAGCAGCGCTCTCGGGCATGCCTGCACGCCGGGCCGCGGCGTGTCCTAGTCTGGACCCGCGATGACGACGGGCGGACCGTGGAAGCCGGACCGCGCGACGACCCGCTCGCGGCCGGGCCACGTCGTCAGCGTCACCGCGGGCCCCCCGTCTCCCGCCGGCTCCAGGTGCAGCCACGCCAGCGGGGCCGCCGCCGTCGCCCGCGCGCCGGCCGCCGCGAGCAGCGTGCGCAGCCGCTCGCGGTCAGCGGGCGTGAGGTACTGCCACACGATGGAGTGAAAGATGACCGTCGTGCAGCCGCCTGCGGGTCGCGCGAGACGGCGCTCGAGCCACTGCACGGCATCGGCGCGCTCAACCGGCGGGGGATGCTCGCGGGCGACGGCCAGAGCTGCGTCCAGGCGCTCGAGGCGGTCGGCGTGCTCCGGCCAGATCGCGGCGCGCAGCGTCAGCCGCGTGTCCTCGTCGGCGGGATCCAGCGGGGCCGCATCGCAGCCGGCGCGCTCGACGACCTGCACGTCGGCGTCATGTCTCGGCATCCGGTCTGAGACGCCCGCGATCCGCAGGCGCGAGCGCGGCGGGCCCCACGCCCAGCCGTCGCCCTCATAGCGGTAGCGGTCCCAGTTGAGGTTCAGGCCCGCGCTGGCGCCCAGCTCGAGGATCCGCAGCGCGGGCCCGTGCTCGCGGGCGATCGCCAGGAAGCCCGGTAGCAGCGCCGCGCAGCGGCCGGCCTCGTTGGTCTGGCACGGCCGCGCGAGTGAGGCGCCGACCTCCCCGCGATGGGCCTCGAGCACGTCGCGAAAGGGCGGCCACGCGCTCTGCGGCGACTCGCAGCCACCCGCCGACGGGTAGTGGCGGGCAAGCTGCGGCGCGTGCCCGGCGAGCACAAGGCGGTGCACGGCGGAGAGGAAGCGCAGCGCCAGCGCCGAGCCGCGCGGCTCGCCGGCGTACGGGCGCAGGACCGCCAGCGCGACGCCGCCGACATCGACGTCCGCGGCCGCGGCGTCGAGCAGCAGCGCGTACAGCGGCGACGAGGTCGGGCCGCGCATGTCCGCCGCCTTCAGGCGCAGGCGCTCGCTGAGCCCGGCGGCGGCCGGATCGCGATGGTCCAGCATCAGCCACATCCTGACCGACAGACCCGACGGTCTCACACCACCCCCAAGAGCTAAGCGACGCCGGTAACATCCGCGACACGCTCCTGGCACGCGAGCGCGATAGCGACGGGTACTGGCTGCCGCGAATGCTGTGCCTTGATGGCAGACTTGACCGGTGGCGCCGTTGCCGAATACCAACTCGGGCGCGAAGCTGGCGTTCTACGTCATCCTCGCGATCTTCGCTGTCCTGGAGCAGCGTGTGCGGCTGCGGAGCTGGCGCAATGCGAGCGGATCGAGGGAGGACGGCGGCAGCCTGTGGGTGGTGATCGTGTGTGTGGCGGCTGGGATCGGCGGAGGGTTCTTACTCGCGTCGGATGTGCAGGCGGCCGCGATCCCAGGTCGGTGGCCGGTCTTCGTCGTCGGGCTGATCCTCATGTGCGCCGGGATCGCGCTGCGCCAGTGGGCGATCGTACTCCTCGGGCAGTTCTTCACGGTCGACGTCCGCGTGCATCACGATCAGCCCGTGATCGAGCGCGGCCCATACCGGTGGGTACGCCATCCGTCCTACACCGGCATGCTCCTGACCTTGGCCGGCATCGGACTGGCGCTGGGCAACTGGGCAGCACTGGCGATGCTGATCGTCGTGCCCACCGCCGGCCTCGTCGTTCGCATTCGCTCTGAGGAACGCGCGCTGCTTGAAGGCATCGGAGAACCGTACCGCCGCTTCGCTGCCACGCGTTCACGACTGATCCCCGGATTGTGGTGACGACGCGCGAACCGTCGGGCGAAGCTGCACACGGTGCTGCCGTGCCGTAACCGACGGTCCACGGCACCTTCAACCTCGACCGCGTGGGGCTCAGCCGACCGCGCGATAGCGCTCGATCGCCCGCCGGCGCTCCTCGGCGTGGTCGACGATTGGGGCTGGGTAATCGCGGCCGATGACGCAGCCGGCGGCGTCCTGCTCGTCGTCGCTCATCGTCCATGGCTCGGCGAGGCGGGCGGCGGGGACGTCGCATAGCTCGGGGACCCAACGGCGGACGTAGACGCCGTCGGGGTCGAACTTCCGCTGCTGCAGGATCGGGTTGAAGATGCGCCGGAAGTACGGCGCGGGGTCGACGCCGACCGACGTCACCCACTGCCAGTTGCCGTTGTTCTGCGCCGGCTCGCCGTCGAGCAGCAGCGCCTCGAAGTGCGCCTCGCCGTGGCGCCAGTCGAGGTGCAGGTCCTTCGTCAGGAACGACCCGACCACGAGCCGCGCGCGGTTGTGCATCCAGCCCGTGCGCGCGAGCTGGCGCATCGCGGCGTCGACGAGCGGATAGCCGGTCTGGCCTGCGCGCCAGGCCTCGAGCGCGTCCTCGTCGTCGACCCATTCGAGATCGCGGTACTTCGGCTGGAACTCCGCTCGCGCATTGTCGGGATGGGCGAGCATCACGTGGGCGAAGAAGTCGCGCCACGCGAGCTGGCGGATCCAGGCCGCCGCGCCCGCGCCGCCGCGACGCGCCGCGCGCTGCTCGCACTCGGCGGCCGACACGCAGCCCCAGCGCAGGTACGGCGACAGCCCGCTCGTGCCGTGCTCGTCGGCGACGAGGTCGTGGGCGTCCTCGTAGCCGTCGACCGGGCCGCCGAGCCAGCCCGCCAGCGCCGCGCGGGCCGCCGGCTCGCCGGGCTCGCAATGGGGCTCGGGCAGCGGCGCGGCGCGCTCGTCGGGACCGAAGTGCGCGGCGCCCGGCAGCCGGCCCTTGCGCAGCACGCTCGGCAGCGCCGGCAGCTCCGCCGGGGCGCGATGCACCGTGCGGCGCTCGAGCACGAGCCACTGGCGGTGAAAGGGGCTGAACACCGTGTACGGCCTGCCGCCCTTCGTGCGCGGCTTGGAGACGTCGACGACGTACGCGCCGCCCTGCGGCCGCGCCGCGATGCCGGCCTCGCGCAGCGCGGCCGTGACGCGCGTGTCGCGAGCACGGGCGTAGGGCGCGACGTCGCTCGTCCACAGCACGGCGTCCGCGCCGCCGAGCTCCACCGCGAGCGCGACGAGCGCCTCCTCGGGGCGGCCGTGGCGCACGACGAGCCCGCTGCCGCGCTCGTGTAGCTCCGCGTCCAGCGCGCGCAGGCAGCCGACCATGAACGCCGCCCGCGGACCGGAGGCGAAGCGGCCGTGCAGCAGCACGTCGTCGAAGACGAACACCGGCACGACGCGGTCGTACTCGCGCGCGGCGAGCGTCAGCGCGGGGTGGTCGGCGACGCGCAGGTCGCGGCGAAACCAGAGTAGGGCGGTCTTCGGCATAGCGGTGATATACGCGGGTATCCCGAACGTAGACTCATTCGATATGCCCGATCGCACCGTTCAGGACTTCCCGATCTTCCCGCTGGGCCTCGTCGCCCTTCCGTACGAGTACGTCCCGCTGCACGTCTTCGAGCCGCGCTACCGGACGATGTTCGCCGAGTGCCTGGAGCGCGAGTCGGAGTTCGGCATCGTCTGGTCGACCGAGGACGGCCTGCGCGAGATCGGCTGCGCGTGCGAGATCACGCGCGTCATCGAGCGCATGGAGGACGGCCGCCTGAACGTCCTCACGCGCGGGACACGGCCGTTTCGGATCATCGCCGAGCAGGACGACCTCCCCTACCCGGCGGCGACGGTCGAGTTCCTCGAGGATCGCGACGAGGTCGTCGACGAGGGCGCCGCCGAGACGGCCCGCGACGCCTACGCCGAGCTCGTCGTGCAGGCGACCGAGAACGACCCCGACCGCGAGAACATCGACTCCAAAGGCGCCTACGCGATGGCCGCGACGGTCGACTTCGGCCTCGATGCCAAGCAGGGCCTGCTCGACCTGCGCTCCGAGAACGCACGCATGCGCCTCGCGACACGGCTCTTTAAGGCCGCGACGAAGCGGCTGGACTTCGTCGAGCGCGCGCAGGCCAAGGCGCGCTCGAACGGCAAGGTCCGCTTCGGCTGACCCGGTGTCGTCGCCGGACCGCCCGTCGCCGCAGCAGCGGCTCGCCCGGATGGACGACGCGCCGCGGATCGCCGCGCTCATGCGCGCGTCGACGCTCGCGCACTTCCCGCGCTACTACGACGCCCGCCAGACGGCGAGCGCTGTGATCCACATCGCCCAGATCGACCTGCAGCTCATCGAGGACGGCACGTACTTCGTCCACGAGCTCGACGACGAGATCGTCGCCTGCGGCGGCTGGAGCCGGCGCGACAAGCTCTACAACGGCCCGGGCCCGGCGGACGGCGACACGCGCCTGCTCGACCCGCGCACCGAGCCGGCGCGCGTGCGGGCGATGTTCGTCCGCGACGACTGGTCGCGGCGCGGCCTCGGGCGCGCGATCCTGACGTCGTGCGAGCAGGCCGCGAGCGCCGAGGGCTTCACCGCGCTCGTGCTCGGCGCGACGCTGCCGGGCGTCCCGCTGTATCGCGCGTTCGGCTTCGGCGACGGCGAGCCGTTCGTGCTGACGATGCCCGATGGCGTGTCCGCCGCCGGCCTCGCGATGCAGAAGTCGATCGCGGCTCGTTGGCGTCAGAGATTGTGACGTTCGGCACATAGACTGCCAAGCGGCGAGCGCCTCCGTCGCGCGCGGCGCTCGCGCAGCGCGTCGATCTCCGAGCCCGGGATACGCCCGTCAAGGTGCATCCGTGACGGATCCATCCGCCGCGAGACGACGCCCGGAGGACTCGACGCCATATGGGTGCATCCGTGACGGGTGAAGAATCCGCCGCTGTTGCGCCGTCGAAGATGCACGCACGTGCCGAGCTGGCGATCGTCGGTCCGAGCGCCTGCCCGTCGCCGCACTGACGCCCGGTTACGCGATCTCCTGCACCGCCGGCGGCTCCCGGACGACCCGCGGCTGCCCTGGCAGCCGCCCCTCGACCGCCACCCACGAGCCGGCCAGGATCAGCGCGAGCCCGAGCAGGCCGCCGGCCGTGAGCGGTTCGCTCAGGAGCGCGATGCCGTACACCACCGCGAAACCGGGCGCGATGTACGTCACGAGCGTGGCGCGGCTCGGGCCGATGTCGGCGATCAGCGTGTAGAAGATCAGGAACGCGAGCCCGGTCCCGCCGGCGCCGAGCGCGAGCATCGCGCCGATCGTCTGCACATGCGGCATCGCCGAGGGCAGCGTGAACGCCAGCGCCGGCAGCAGCACGAGCGTGCTGACCACCATCGTCGCGGCGGCGACACCGACCGGCTGCACGCCGCGCAGCCGGCACTTCAGGAACAACCCGCCGATCGCGTAGCCGAGCGACGCGAGCAGCACCATCAGGCCGCCGAGCAGCGCCTGCGTCTCGCCGCTGAGGTCGAGGCCGAACAGCAGCACGACGCCGAGGATGCCGAGCACGAAGCCGGCCGCCGCGATACCGCGCGGACGCTCCTCGTCATCGAAGCGCGCCGCGAGCAGCGCGGTGAAGATCGGTGCCGACGAGACGAGGATGCCCGCCAGCCCGGAGGCGATGTGGCGCTCGCCGAACGTGATCAGCAGGAACGGCAGGACGACCTGCACAAGGGCCACGACCACGATCGGCCCCCAGCTCCCGTGCAGCGCGGCGAAGGCCCCGCGGCGCAGAGCGATCGGCACGAGCACGAGCGCGCCGAGCGCGATCCGCGCGAGCACGATGAAGAACGGGTCCAGGCCGTCGTCGAGCGCGACCTTGATGAACAGATACGACGCCCCCCAGAGCGCGGCGAGCATCCCCATCAGCAGCCACGACCGTCTGGACATGGCGATCCAGGGTAGCCCGGCGTCGCGGCGCCATCCCGCCGCCGATGCTCAGCGCGCGAGCTTGCAGGTATCGATCGCGACGCGGCGAGCGAAGAGCGCCGTGCGCGGCAGGACCGTCGGGCGCTGGGTGGTGTCCGAGAAGCGCAGGATGCCGTCCTCGTCGCGGATCAGATAGCTGAAGATCTGGGCGGGCGGGGTGTCGAGCGCCGAGTTGTCGCCCGCCTGCAGCTCGCGCAGCTTGTCGAGGATGTCGCGCGCCTCGATCGTCTGCTTGCTCGTCAGCGGGATCGGCTTGCCGTGGTTGCAGCGCGCCGACGTGTCCGAGACGAGCAGGTGAAGCTTCGCTCCCGGGACCGTCCCGGAGCGCTCGACGATGAAGAGGTCGGGCGACGGCGTCCCGCACGCGCCGAGCGCGACGGCGATCGGCACGAGCGCCGCCAGCGCGGCCGCGCGCGCCCATGCTGACGCCGGCATCACGCAGCGACCGCCACGCCGCCGCGGCGCGGATCGCCGGCGCCGCTGAGCGCGCCGCTGTGCAGGTCGCGGCAGACGGCCTGCACGCCGCCGAAGAACATGTTCGGGGCGCGGAAGTGCTGCACGACGTAGGGGTCGTAGCGCAGCGTGTCGAGCGCGGCGCCCGGCTCGGCGAAGACGATGTCGTCCTCGAAGTGCACGCGCGGCGCCGCGACCGCCTCGGCGGCCGACAACTCGTGGTCGACGACGCCGACGATCGTCTGCAGCAACGCCGAGCGGATCCGGTTGGAGCCCGACGAGCCGAGCGCGAGCTGCACCTCGCCGCCGGCGAGCACGACCGTCGGCGACATCATCGACGGCATCCGGCGCCCGGGCGGCGCGTGATGGAAGCCGAGCGGGTTGAGGTCGGCCTCGCCCATGATGTTGTTGACGTGGATGCCGGTGCCGGGCACGACGATCCCCGAGCCCTCGCCGTTCGTGCAGGTCACCGTGCAGGCGCGCCCGGCCGCGTCGAGCACGGAGATGTGCGTCGTCGAGCCCATCCGCGAGCCGAGCAGGCGCGCGGCGAAGCCGACCTCGCCGAGGCCCTCGACGAAGTCGGGCGTGCGCGCCGTCTGCGCCTCCTCCATCGCCCGCACGACGACGCCCAATGGCGGCGGCGACGGCGCCTGGTCGAGCAGCCGCAGCGACAGCGCGAGCAGGATGCCGCCCGCCGACGGCGGCGGGTTCGTCAGCACGTCGCGTCCGCGGTAGGAGATCGACAGCGGCTCGCGGGCGACGGCCTGAAAGCCGGCGAGGTCCTCGGCGGTCAGCAGGCCGCCACGCTCGGCGACCCACGCGACGACGGCGGCGGCGATGTCGCCCTCGTAGAACGGCGCCGATCCGTCGGCGCCGAGGCGCTCGATCGTGTCGCCGAGCTCGCGGCTCGCGAAGCACTCGCCCTCGCGCAGCAGCGGACCGTCGGGGGCGTACAGCGCCTCGCATTCGGGCGACGAGCGCAGGATCGCCTCGAGCAGGTGGATGACTTCCGTCTGCTGGGCGTTCAGCACGACACCGTCGCGCGCCAGCGCCGCGGCCGGTGCTGCGAGATCGGCGAGCGCGACGGAGCCCCAGCGCCGCATCGCGGCATCGATCCCAGCCGGGTTGCCGTACGCGCCGCACGACGCCGCGCCGACGTGGAAGGTCTGCAGCGCATCGCCGGCGAAGTCGACCTCAACCGGCACGAGCTCACAGCGCCGCGCGGCGTCCGCCCCGTGGCCCGGCGCGGCGACGAAGAAGTCCAGCAGCACGGGCTCCTCGCCGGCTCCGGCGACGAGCATGTAGCCGCCGGCGCCGGGCCCCGACAGCAGCGGCTCGGTCACCCACGACGTCAGCATCGCCGCGACCGCGGCGTCGACGGCGTTGCCGCCGGCCCGCAGGACGTCGACCGCGGCCTGAGCCGTGAGCGGGTGACCGGCGGCCACGATCCCGTGCGCGGCGGCGGTCATCCGTGGCTGCGCCCGTGACAGTGCACTGGGGACGAGGCTAAACGGTCGCCGCCGCACAGGGTCCGTGACGGCCCATACTGTGCGGATCATGGCGACCGCCGACACGATGCGACAGCGGGCGCTTGTCGCCCTGGCGACCGCGGGCGCGGCCGTAGCGGTCGCGGGCTGTGGCAAGGCCGCCGCCAAGCGCGACGCCGCCGGCGCCGTCGTCCAGGCCGGACAGTCGAATCTGCTCAAGCTGCGGGTCGGCGACTGCGTCTCGGACCTGCGCAAGCAGCTCGTCGACGATCCGACGAGCTCCGACAACGGCGTCCCCACCGTCAACGCCCTGCCTTGCGCCAAGCCGCACGACGCCGAGATCCTGCTCATCTCCCATGTCGCCGACGGTGGCTGGCCCGGCGACAGCATCGTCGGCGGCGAGGCCGCGCGCGGACGCGAGACGCTGCGGCCGCGACTGTTACGGCTCGAGGAAGCGACGCCGGGCACGGACTTGACACTCGTCAGCTTCCGGCCAACCCAGCAGCGTTGGGAGTTCGAGCACCAGCACCAGATCGTCTTCGCGGTGCTGTTCGCGAACGCGCAGCGCGGCGCGGCCACGAAGTAGCGCCGCGGAGGCGCGAGAGCTCAGCGTCCGCGCGTCACGGTCGACGACGCAGCGCTGGGTCTGCCGCTCAGCGGCCGCGCGGGATGAACTCGGGCACGTCGAGCTCGGTGACGCGCAGGCCGGACCGGCGCGCGGGCTCGGGCTCACGGTCGCGCTCACGGGTCTGCACGGCGGCGGTGGCGCGACGACGCAGCTCCTCGCCGCGCTCGACGTAGTCGACCGGGGGCGACGGCGGCTGCATGCGGCGCTGGACGCGAACCTCGCCCTTGGGCTCCTCGAGGCGCCGCCCGCGCTGGGCGCCGTCGTAGCCGGTCGCGACGACCGTCACCCAGACCTGGTCCTCGAGCGTCTCGTCGATCATCGCGCCGAAGATGATGTTCGCCTCGGGGTGCGCGGCCGCCGAGACGGTCTTTGCGGCCTCGTTGATCTCCCACAGCGAGAGATCGCGGCCCCCGGTGATCGACAGCAGGATCGAGTGCGCGCCCTCCATGCTTGTCTCGAGCAACGGCGAGGCGACGGCCTGCTCGGCGGCGGTGATCGCGCGGTTCTCGCCCGAGCCCATGCCGATGCCGAGCAGCGCGTTGCCGGCGTTGGACATGATCGTCCGCACGTCGGCGAAGTCGAGGTTGATGAGGCCGGGCAGAGTGACGAGGTCGGAGATGCCCTGCACGCCCTGGCGCAGGACGTCGTCGGCGACGCGGAACGCCTCGACCATCGAGGTCTGCTTGTCGAGCACGGCGAGCAGGCGGTTGTTCGGCACGACGATCATCGTGTCGACCTCGTCCTTGAGCGCCGCGATGCCGGCCTCGGCCTGCTCGCGCCGGCGCGTGCCCTCGAAGCCAAACGGCTTCGTGACGATGCCGACGGTCAGTGCGCCGAGCTCGCGAGCGATGCGGGCGATGACGGGCGCCGCGCCCGTGCCCGTGCCGCCGCCGGCGCCGGCCGTGATGAAGATCATGTCCGAGCCCTTGAGCATCGCCTTGATGCGGTCGTACTCCTCCATCGCGGAGGCCCGGCCGAGCTCGGGGTTAGAGCCGGAGCCCAGGCCGCGGGTGAGCTTCGCGCCGATGTGCAGCGTCTCGTGCGCAAGCGACTGCTGCAGCGACTGCAGGTCGGTGTTGACGGCGAAGAACTCGACGCCGTTGACCTCGGCCTCGACCATGCGATTGACGGCGTTCGAGCCGCCGCCGCCGACGCCGACGACGCGCAGCACGGGCTGGCCGGCGGGCTTCGCCTGGCCGAAGGGCGTCTCGCGACCGGTGTCGGGGCGCGCGAACGCGTCGCGCTCCTCGCGATCGAGGCTCGCGCTGCGGATCCGGCCGGGCCGCGCCTCGGGCTCGGGGGCGGGCGCCATGAAGTCCTCAGGGATGTCGAGCTCTGACGAGAAGGCGTGGCGCAGGCGCTCCTGCGGCGAGGGGATGCGGGCGTCCGGCTCGATCTCGACGTGCTCGTCGCGGATCGCGAGCGACGGGTGCGGGACCTCGCGCGCCGGGATCTCCTCGATCGGCGTGGGGATCGGATCCACGGCCTTCGGCAGCGGCGTGGCGGCGACGTCGGTCGCGCCCTCGGGCTCGGTGGCCTGCGCGGCATCCTCTTCGGTCTTGCGGAACAGCGCTGCAAGCGGGCCCTCCCGCATGCTCGCGCGCTTACCGGATGCCATGAGCGAGAACCTCCTTCGCGAGATCGCGATAGGACTGGGCGGCGGTGCCGTCCGGATCGTACTTCAGCACGGACATGCCCTGGACCGGCGCTTCCGCAAACCGCACGGTCTTCTTGATCCGCGAGGCGAACAGGCGGTCGCCGAAGTTCTCCTCGAGGATCTCGATCGCCTCCTTGGCGTGAACCGTCCGCATGTCCATCATCGTCGGCAGGATGCCCTCGATCTGGACGTCGGGGTTGAGGTTCTCGCGAATCATCTGAAGGGTGTTCTGCAGCTGCAGCAGTCCGCGCATCGACAGATACTCGCACTGCACGGGGACGATCACCTTGTGTGCGGCCGTCAGGGCGTTGATCGTGAGCAGCCCGAGCGACGGCGGAGTGTCGATGCAGATGAAGTCGTAGTCGTCCTCGACGCTCTTGAGCGCCTTGGCCAGCGAGCGCTCGCGGCCGATCTGCGTCGACATCGCGATCTCGGCGCCGGCGAGGTCGATCGAGGCGCATGCGACGTCGATCTCGCGCTTGGCGACGACCTGCTTGATCGGGATGTGATGCACGAGGACGTCGTACATCGACAACTCGAGCGTGTCCGGATCGATGCCCTGCGACATCGTGAGATTGCCCTGCGGATCCATGTCCACGCACATGACGCGATGGCCGGTCTCGGCGAAGGCGGCCGCCAGGTTGAGGGTGGTCGTGGTCTTCGCCACGCCGCCCTTCTGGTTGGCGAAGGCGATGATCCTGGCCTTCTTCTGCACGGGAACCTCCGAGATTGCGGACACGTCGGCCTTATTCGCACGTGCGCGAGGTATTCCTTCCGGCGGATGGCGCATCGGATCCGGTGAGAAGCCGGTCGACCCGGCCGACCGCAGCGCGCGGTCAGCCGGGGCGCGGCAGCGGTTAGCGCTTCTTCCAGGGGATGAAGCTGAAGGCGAGCATCGAGACCGAGCCCATCGCGACATAGATCAGGAGCACGAGTAGCGGCGTTTCGGCTCCCTTGCCAGCGAAGTAGGCGTGGTCCTTGACGAACTCCATCGTCGCGCGGGGCGGCAGCGGGCCGCCGATCGTGTTCCACACGTCCGGCAGGAACTCCGGCGCGCTCGCGCCACCCGACGCGATCAGCACCCCGAGCAGGATGAACACGGTCAGCCCGAACGCGAGCCCGAACGTGCCGCCAAGCACCGCCGTGTAGCCGCATTGCACCGTCGACACGCCGAAGAGCGTCAGCGCGACCGCGAGCGTCACGTCCAGGACGTTGTCCTCGAACGCACCGATCGACTTGGCGATCAAGGCGAGCGCAAGCCCGGAGAGGATGCTGAACACCGCGATCGTCGCGAGCCGGATGGCCGTCGCCACCGGCCCGCGCTTGATGCTCGGAACGAGCAGCTCAAGCATCCAGCCCGTGAGGACGCCGCCGATGATCGCGATGAGGCCGACGAAGTAGCCGGATGCACCGCCGCTGTCGCCCTTCGGCAGCGGCTTGACGTCGGTGACCTTGGCCTGCACCTTGCGCGCGGCGTCGACCGGCGCGAAGATCTGTGGCACCACGCCGGCGATGACGGGGCTCGCGGCGCTGGCGACGAGGATCGTGCTCGACTTCGCGTGCGGGGCGTAGGCGCCATAGATCTCACGCTTCTCGATCAGCGCGCGTGCCTCGTCGCCGCTGCCGACGAGCTGCACCTTGAGCTCCGGCGTGCCGTCGAGCTGCTTGACGAGCCCTTCGGCCATCGCCCCCGAGCGACGACCGCGACGGGGAGCTCGTGCAGCTTCGGAGAGTGGTAGACGCTGAGCATCAGGAGCCCCAGCAGCACCTGCACCACGATCAGTCCCGCGACGATGACGATGGACTTGATGGACATTTCGCTCCTCCGACCGACCAGGGGTTATGCGCAGGCAGCAGGTACCTGCGCCGATCTCAACGGTGATCGGCGTCGAGCTGCCGCGACGCCTCGGCCTCGTTCCAAGCGCGCCCGCCGGAGGCCCTTCACGGCCCGCATCTGCGGCTTGGGCTTGGTCGTCGTCGCGATATTCCGCGCAGGCGCGGTTCCAAGGCTGAGCCGCGGAGCGGGGTCCGCTGCCTCAGGTTCGGTCATGGGTTACTGCCTCCGCGTTGGGATGGTCCCCTAGGCGGTGCTCTCGCGAGCGCGCTGTCCGTGGTCCGGCGCACCGACAATCGCACGACGCGTCAACGCTCGCCGCCCATACACAGACCAGCACCGTTCCCCCGTTCCGTGCCTAGCCACCGACGAACCCCCCCCCCAGGAGCGCTCGTTTATACCACCACTGTGCCGTGCGTCAACGGCAGCGACGTGCGTTTGTTGCGCGTGCTGACGCGCCAGGAGCAAACGGCCGTCCTACGATGGCCGGCTGGGTCTCGACCTTCTTACGCGGCGCGATTTCATGACCCTTTCCCTAGCCGCTGGGGACGGTAGTCGCGCCGCAACCGGTGGGCATCAACCCATTTCCCATCACCCCGCGGCGGCGACGTCGTTGCCCTCGTCCTGCTGTGACACCCCGGCGCCGCGGCGGTTGCGGGCGAGGCGGCGGGCCACGAGCAGGCGCCGCGCGTTCCCCAGTGCGGCGAGGACATCCGCCTCAACGAGCCCGCGCCGCACGAGGCTCGCATCGCTCGCGCGCACGAGTGCCTCTGGGTCGGCCGCGCTGCGGGCGATCGCGTCGAGCTCGTCCATGAGCGTCGCCGGCGGCTCGTCGGCGTGCAGCGCCAGGCGCCCGACCTCGGATGGCACGAGCTCGAGCACACCGCCGCCGAAGCTGCGCCCTTCGAGCTCGGCGCTGAGCAGCGTCTGCGAGTTATGGAAGTTCGCGGCGATCGCCCGCGGCGTGAGGTCGGGGGTGAGCATGCGCCCTCGGTAGATCGTGTCGGTCGTGAAGACGCCGGCCTCGTTGACGACGACGCGGGGGAAGCGGTGGCTGCGCTTGGACAGCAGCAGCTCGCCGGCCCTGATGCCGGGGACGCGATACCACGGCTCGCGGATGCGGCACTTGTAGCGGGCGGGCAGCCCCTGGCTCTCGCCGTCCTCGAGGTATGCGCGCGCCGCGCCCCGAGGGTCTGGCCGGCCGGCCGAGAAGTCGAGCACGTGCGCACGAGCGTTCGCGGCCTCGGTCGCTGCGTGGTCGACGGGCGTGTAGCGCAGGCCGGCGGCGTGGCGGATGCGCGGCAGCAGCGGCCGCGCCCAGTCGTGGAGACCGTGGCGCTCAAGCTCGGATGCCGTGACGGTGAAGAAGGCGTTCGCCCCGGTCACGATGCTCACCTCGAAGGCGACGAGCCCGCCGAGGCGTGTGACGCGCTCATCGGCCGCCGCGGCCTCGAGCGCGGCGACCTGATGTGGCGAGAGGAGGTACTTCGTCCACGTCTGGCCCGCCCCGACGTGGTGCGCCCGGTCGATCCGCTCGCCGCCGGCGGGCTCCTCGACGAGGCGCAGCCCCAGCGACGTCGCCGGCTTCGCGCCACGCCGACCGCTGAGCACGAGCACCTCCTGTAGCACGTCCGGAAACGAGCTCGGCGCGAACAGGTCGAGCCGCACGGCCTCGCACTCGCGCACGAGCCAGTCGCGCACGACAGACGCCGAGACGCCGGTCAGGCATTCGCTCGGGACGACGAACGCGAACGCGCCGCCGGCCCGCAGGCGCGACAGCGCCCCGAGCAGGACCCCGATCCAGAGATTGCCGACGGCCGTGAGATGCAGCCCCGTGCGGTCGCCGAGATTGCCCGCCGCCACACGGTCGGCCGCGCACGCGAACTGGTAGCGCACGAATGGCGGGTTGCCGACGGCGACGTCATACGTCTCGACGGTGCCTGCGGCCCAAGCGATCGCGCTCTCCCGTGAGACCGCACCGGTCAGTCCCGCGCCGCGCAGCGCCCGGCGCACCTTCTCGGCCTCGATCTCCAGCGGCTCGATCGCCTGCAAGTGCGAGACGCGGCCGCGCAGCTCGGCCGACCGGCCGATCCCACGCACGAACGCCCCGTCGCCGGCACTCGGCTCGAGCACCCGCAGCGCCCCGCGCGGGACGAGCTCGCCGACGCGCCGCAGGCACAGGTCAACGAGCGCGTCGGGTGTGTAGAAGCCGCCGCGCAGCCTCGCCGCCGACGTCTGCTCCGCGGTTCTCACGGCAGCGACCGGCGCAGCTCGGACTTGCGCACCTTGCCGATCGCGCTGCGCGGGAGGTCATCCTTGAAAATGACGTCGCGCGGGTGCTTGTACGCGGCGAGCTCCCCGTCGAAGAGGGCGCGGACCTGCGAAGCACTCATCGAGCCCTCCTCGCGCAGGACGACGAATGCGACCGGCACCTCCCCGAGCTCGTCGTCCGGGCGTCCGACCACCGCCGACTCGGCGATCTCGTCGCAACTCGCCAGCACCGCCTCGACGTCGGCCGGGTACACGTTGTAGCTGCCGACGATGATGACCTCCTTGATGCGGTCGACGATCGTCAGCATGCCGTCGTCGTCCAGCACCCCGGCGTCGCCCGTTCGCAGCCAGCCGTCGGCGTGGAACGCCTCGCGGGTGGCCTCCGGGTTGCGCCAGTACTCGGGCATGACGGTCGGGCCCTGCACGAGCACCTCGCCGACCTCCCCGGCCTGCACCGGCGAGCCGTCGTCGGCCGCGATCCGCACGCGGCAGTGCTCGACCGGCCGTCCCGCGGTGCGGCGCAGCCGGCGGGCGTCCTCGCGCGGGACGATCGTGACGACCGGCATCGCCTCGGTGAGCCCGTAGTCCTGCAGGACGCAGACACCACGATGAAACCACGGCGCCAGCACGCCCTCGCGGACGGTCGTCGAGCCGGTGATCACGCATCGCAGGCTGGACAGGTCCGTGGTCTCCCAACGCTCGTGCGCGACCAGCGCCTTCGTCATCGCGGGCGCCGAGATCGCGAGCGTGATCGCCCGGTCCTCGATCTCCTGGAGCATCGCCCCCGGCTCGAACTCGCGCTGGATCGTCACGGTCGCGCCCGCGGCAAGGGCCGGCGTCGTGAGGATGTTCATCGGCCCGGTGTTGTAGAGCGGCCCGTTCGTCAGCACCTCGTCCGCCGGCGAGAGCCCGACGGCGGCGGCGACGTTCAGGGCGTTGAAGTGCAGCATCTCGTGCGTCAGCACCGCGCCCTTCGTCGGCCCGGTCGTCCCCGACGTGTTGATGATCAGCAAGGGCGTGCGGAGCGAGCGGTCCGGATCGCAGCGCAGCTCGGGCGCGCCGTGAAGCAGCGCGGTCAGGTCTGCGAACGGGATGACCGTGAGGCCCAGATCGCCACCGGCGTCGCGCGCCGTCGGCGCGAACTCGTCCTCGGCGACGAGGGCCGCGGGCTCGGTGTTCGCGAGCACGACCTCGAGCTCCGGCGCCGGCATGCGTGCGCTCAGTGGAACGAGGATCGCGCCCAGACGGGCGCACGCGAACAGCAGGTCCAGCAGCTCCGGCGCGTTCTGGCCGAGGTACGCGACCCGATCGCCCTCCGCGATTCCCTCGCGACTGGAGATCCCGCCGGCGAGCCGTGCCACCCGCTGCTCCAGTGCGCCGTAGGTGATCTCGCGGTCCTCGAACTGAATGGCGACCTTGTCGGGGCTCCGCTCCGCCGCATCGGCGATCCAGCAAGAGATCTCCGCCGCTGGGTGCCCCACGCCACCAAGCGTAGGGCCGCCCGCGGCGCGATCGCGGGCGCGTGCCCTCAGCCCTCGCGCCGGCCGCCGAGCCCGCTCCGCAGCGCGCGCGACGCGAGCGCCCGGCGCTTGCGGTTCTGGGCGAGCTCGGCGACGTCGAACTTCTCGAACAGGGCGCGGAGGTGGACCTTGATCGCCTCGACGCTGAGAAACAGCTCGTCGGCGATCTCCTGATTGGTGGCCGGCGTTGCGGTCGGGTCGCCGTCGATCATCGGACGACACAGCGCGGTCAGGACCTTGCGCTGTTGTGAGGACAGGGCCGGCGCCGTCCATGCGTCGCCGGCGAGGATCGTCGCCGCCGTTCCGGTCGCCTGCGGGATCCGGATGGCGACCGCCGTGCGGCCGAAGCGCAGCATGTCGCCGTCGTGCAGCCGGCGGCGTCCGTGCAACCGCTCGCCGTTGACGAACGAGCCGTTGCGCGACAGCCCCGCGTCGTCGAGCGTGTACTCGCTCGCGGCGCGCTCGACCTGCGCGTGCAGGCCCGAGACCTCGCCGTCCCAGTCGATGCACAGGTGCGCCGCCGGGTTGCGCCCGATCACGAGCCGTTCGCGGTCGCCGAGCGACACGATGCGCAGCTCGCCGCTCGCGTCGCGGACCTGGAGGAACGCGACGCCCTTGCGCTCCTCGTAGATCACGGCCTGCAGCTCGACGGCGTTCGCAGGGCGCGGGCCGTCGAGCTCGTCGCGGTGGTCGATTGGCACATCCGATCTCTTAGGCGACCGCGCTCGCCACGTCAAGCCGCCGCCGCGCGCGCGGCCACGACGCCGGCAGGCCGCCGCGACTAGAAGAGGACGGCGCAGCCGGCATCCATCGCGGTGTCGACGTCGTCGTCGAGCAGCGCCTGCGATGCCTGCTGGGCCAGGCCCTCGGTGTACTTGATGGCGAGCGCGTCGCGCTGCAGCAGGCGGGTGTAGGCGGCGCACGTCGCCTCGCTGCCGCTGCCCTGGCCGCCCGTCGGGAACGCCGTGATCGCGACGGCCGTGGTCTGCGTCGCGACGTGCGACGGTGTGGCGGTGGTGGTGTTCAGGGCGCGCTGCGCGGCGGATGCGCCGGCCGTGTTCGCGAGCGCAACGACGGTCGCGGCGACGGTGATGACGGTGACGATGGATGAACGTGGGCTCATGGTTCCCCCTCAGGAAGTGGTTTGGGCTTGCACCGCGATGTTCGAGCCGCGGCCTGACCGCGACCAGGGACCCATGGTGTAAGCACACCTAACCCCTGAAGCGGCGCACAGCGGCACGACGACTGTTGCAAAGATGCCAAAATGATGTCATAATGATGTCATGCAGATCGACACCCACCTTTCCCGCGTCCACGAGCAGCTCGTCGCGGCTGCCGCACTCGGCGACGACCGCACCCGCGAGATCGCCGAAGCCCTCTCGACCGCCGCCGTGCCGGCGTTGCGGCTGGCTCTGCTGGCCGCGGTCTCCGAAATCGCCGACGAAATCACCGCCGCGCTGCTGGACCACCCTGGATCGCCCGCGGTCGCCGTCCGCATCGCGCACGACGACGTCGCCATCGACGTTCGCAGCGTCGCGCCCACCGATGACGCGTCGCCGGCCCGACCCGCCGACGGCGAGCCGAACGCCCGCATCTCGCTGCGCCTCAGCGATGCGCTGAAGGCCGACATCGACGCCGCGGCCGAACGCGACGGCGTGTCCGTGAACACGTGGCTCGTCCGCGCGGCCGGCTCCGCGCTCGCGCCGGCTGGTCCCGACACCGGCCACGGCGACCTAGGCCGCGGTCGGCGCAGCGAAGCCCACCACATCAGCGGCTGGATCAACGGCTAGGAGACCCACATGACCACCCCCCTCATCACGAAGACGTTTCCGCTGCCCGGCCCGATCAACCTGTCGGTTCGGATCGGGCGCGGCGCGGTCGTCGTCCGTACGGCCGACGACCTCGAGAGCGCCACGGTCGACCTTGCGCCCAACCCCGGGGCGGAGGAGCTCGCCGCCGAGTTCACTGTGGAGCTCGTCGGGCGGACGCTGACCGTCGCGGCGCCGCGCGAGGGCGGCCTGGCGGACCTCGTCTCACGCCTGCGCCAGCGCTCGCGCGACGGCGTCACGGTCGCCATCACCGTTCCGACGGGCACCGCCCTCAAGATCGCGGCGGCGGACGCTCCGGTCACCGTCGTGGGACGTTGCGGCGGTGCCGACATCATCACCGGCTCGGGTGCGATCACGCTCGGTCACGTTGACGGCGATCTGCTGCTGCGCTACGCCGGTGCCCGCAGCCGGGTGGAGCGCGTCAGCGGTTCGGTCGCGATCCGGTCCGGCTCGGGTGAGGCGCGCTTCGGCGTCATCGAGGGCTCGCTCCAGCACGGCAGCGGACGCGGCCTGCTCGACGTCGGCGAGGTGCACGGCGCGGTCCAGTCGCGCACGGGATCGGGCAGCGCACGGCTGGCTTCGGTCCACGCGGACGTCGACCTGGCGAGCGGCTCAGGAGCGATGAGCATCGGCCTGCCGGCCGGCACCGCCGCGCACGTGGATGCCACGACGGGAGCGGGACGCGTGCACACCGACCTGCCGATCGACGATGCGCCGAGCACGGCACCACAGCGGCCGATCACCGTGCGCGCTCGCACCGGCAGCGGGGACATCGAGCTGTTCCGCGCCGCCTGACGGCGACTACCATCGCTCGCGATGCTCTGTCACATCGACGACGTTCCGTGGTCGGCGCACGAGCACGGCGATCTGCGCTGCGAGCGCCAGCGGCTGTCCGCCGCCGCGGGCTCGCGGGACATCGGCCTAAGCCGCTACCGGATCGCCGCCGGCTGCCGGCCGATGCCGCTGCACGTCCACGCCGACGAGGAGGAGATCTTCTTCGTGCTGTCGGGCTCGGGATTCAGCTGGCAGGACGACATCCTGCACGAGATCGGCGCCGGTGACGTGCTCGTCCATCGCCCGTCCGAGCGGGCGCACACGCTCGTCGCCGGCGATGAGATGCTCGAGGTGCTCGCCTTTGGCAGCGGCTCGCCGACCGGGCTGACCCAGCTGCCACGCGCCGGCGTCATGTGGGTCGGCGGGCGCTGGCTGCCCGCCGACGCGCCGCACCCGTTCGCCGCCGAGCCGCCGATCGACGAGCTGCCGCCGATCGCGCCCCGCCCGCACACGATCGTCGCGCTCGAGGACGTACCCGGCGAGCCGCTGGCGCGTGGTCGCATCGCCCGGATCCGGCGCAACCTCGGCCGCGCCGCGGGGTCGGTGCGCAGCGGCCTCCAGCACGTGACGATCGACGCGGGCACGTACTCGTCGCCGCGCCACTGTCACTCCGTCGAGGAGGAGCTGTTCGTCGTACTCGACGGCGACGGCACGGTGCTGCTCGGCGACGAGGAGCACCCGGTGCACGCCGGATCGGTCGTCGCGCGCCCGCCGGCGACCGGCGTCGCGCACAGCTTCGCGGCCGGCGCCGGCGGCATGACGCTGCTGGCCTACGGCACCCGCGACGCGAGCGACATGTGCTGGTACCCGGACTCGGGCAAGGTCCTGTTCGGCGGCCTCAAGGTCGCCGCGCGCGTCGAGGCGGTCGACTACTGGGACGGCGAGCCGTGACTGCCCTACGCGTTACCCTACGTTGATGCGCAAGACGAGCGTCTACCTCAGCGACTCCGACGCCGAGCGCCTCGCCTACCTCGCCGAGCGCGAGGGACGACCCCAGGCGGCGATCATCCGCGACGCGATCGCCCGCTACGAGCCACCGGTCGTCGGCGACCGGAACTTCGGGATGATGGGCGCCGGACGCGGCGACGGTCGATCGGTCGCCGACATCCCCGACGAGGAGCTGTACGAGGGCTTCGGCGAGTGACCGTCGTCATCGACGCGGGTCCACTTGTCGCGTTCGCCGACGAAGCAGACCCGCGCTACGCGGCGGTCCAGACGGTCATGCTGACCGAGCCGGGATCGCTCGTGATCCCGGCCCCCGTCACCGCCGAGGCGGACTATCTCATCGGCGCGAGGATCGGCGAGGCTGCCCGCTGCCTGTACCTCGAGGACCTCGCCTCGGGCCAATTCGAGGTCGAGTGCCTGACCACCCTGGAGTACTCGCGCATCGCCAGGCTCGAGCGACAGTACGCGGACCTCCGTCTCGGACTCGCGGACCTGTCGATCGTCGTCATCGCCGCGCGGCTGCGCTGCACCCGCATCCTCACGTTCGACGAACGCCACTTCCGCGCCGTCCGGCCACTGCACGGCGACGCGTTCACGCTGCTGCCGGCCGACGCGTGAGCGCCCTGCTCGATCACCGCCTGCTCGTCGTCACCGGCAAGGGCGGCGTCGGCAAGACGACGGTCGCCGCGGCGCTTGGGCTCGTGGCGGCGCGCGCCGGCAAGCGCACGATCGTCGCCGAGGTCGCCCGCCGTGGCGACGTCGCGAGCGCGTTCGACCGCGCCGGCGCCGAGCCGTTCGAGGAGATCGAGCTCGCCCCCGGCCTCTTTCACATCTCGATCGACCCGCAGGACGCGCTTGAGGAGTACCTGCGCGACCAACTCCCGCGCGGCCCGATCGCCGACATCCTCGCCCGCAGCCGCGTCTTCGGGCTGCTCGCCGCGGCCACGCCCGGCATGCGCGAGCTACTGACCGTCGGCAAACTGTGGGAGCTCGCCCAGCTCGAGCGCCGCACCCCCGGCGCCGACGCCTACGACCTCGTCGTCGTCGACGCCCCCGCGACCGGCCACGGCGTCGCGGTGCTGAGCGCGCCGCGGACGTTCGCGGCCGCAGCCGGCAGCGGTCCCGTCGCGCGCCAGGGCAAGAAGATCGACTCGACCCTGTCCGATCCGACGATGACCGCCGTCATCGCCGTCGCGAAGGCGGAGGAGCTCGCGGTCACCGAGACCGGCGAGCTCCGCACCTCGCTGCGCTCGACCATGGGCCTCGAGCTCGAGCGGGTCATCGTCAACGCGCTCGACGCCGACCGCTTCGACGACGACGAGGCCCGCCGACTCGAGGACCACGCCGCACACCCGGCCGTGGCGCGGGCGCTGCACGGCCACGCCCGCGCGCTGCGCCAGCGCGCACAGGTCGCTCGCCTCGCCGAGCTCTGCGACCAGGTGCCCGCCCTGCTCGCGTTGCACCCAGGCGGCCCCGACCTCGAGCGCCTCGCCGACGAGCTTGCCCCGCAGCTCGACGTCACAACCGGAGCGCACGCGTGACGAACGCCCCAGTCGGCGAGCTCGCGGCGCACCTCGAGCGTACGCCCGAGGAGAGATCGTGACCGTTGACGGCGCGCCACGTGCCCCGCACAGCGGCCTCGCCGAACGCCTCGACGGCAAGCGCGTCGTCATCGTCGCGGGCTCGGGCGGCGTCGGCAAGACGACCGCCTCAGCGGCGCTGGCGCTCGGCCTCGCGGCGTCCGGCCAGCGTGTCGCGGTCGTCACGATCGACCCCGCGCGGCGGCTCGCCGAGTCGCTCGGGCTCGACGAGCTCGGCAACGACCCGCGCCGGATCGACCCCGCGCTGCTCGCCGAGCACGGCGCGGAGCTTGGCACCGGCGAGCTGTGGGCGATGATGCTCGACCCGAAGGCGACGTTCGACGACCTCATCGCGCGCCTGTCGCCCGACGACCGCACTCGCGAGGACGTGCTCGGCAACCGCATCTACCAGCAGCTCTCGAACGCGGTCGCGGGGTCGCAGGAGTTCACCGCCGTCGCGAAGCTCTACGACCTGCACCGCGAGGGCGGCTTCGACGTGCTCGTGCTCGACACGCCGCCGTCGCGCAACGCGCTGGACTTCCTCGACGCGCCCGACCGCCTGACGGACTTCTTCGAGGGCCGCGCCCTGAAGCTCCTGCTCGTGCCGACCGGCATCGCGGCGCGGGTCATGAGCAAGGGCACGGCGGTCGTCTTCACGATCCTCAAGCGCCTGACCGGCGTCGACCTGATGGACGACATCGCGGTCTTCTTCCGCGCGCTGTCGGGGCTGATGGACGGCTTCAAGGAGCGCGCGGCCGGCGTCAAGGCGCTGCTCGCCGACCCCGCGACGACGTTTCTCGTCGTCACCTCGCCCGAGCGCGAGCCCGTCGCCGAGGCGATCTTCTTCCGCGGCAAGCTGCGCGAGGCGCGGATGGCGTTCGGCGGCCTGATCGTCAACCGCGTCAACGTCGCCGACCCCGGCGCGGGCGACCCCGAGCTGGTCGCCGCGCAACTGCGCGAGGCCGGCATCGAGGGCGCGCTCGCCGCGAAGGTCGCCGCCAGCGTCTCGGACCTCGTGCAGGTCGCCGCCCACGACGCGGCGTCGATCGCGCGCCTGCAGGCCGAGCTCGACGAGCCCGACCCGATCGTCGTCGCGCGCCTGGACGGCGAGGTGCAGGACATCGAAGGCCTGATCGCGCTGCGCGACGCGCTCATGTAGGGCACGGGCCGCCGGCGACGCGCCCAACCTGCTCAGGCGGCGGTCGCGCCCGCCTCGGCCAGCAGCCGGTCGGCGACCGTGCGCAGGTCGGAGTCCAGGTGGCCGCACAGCACGTCGCGCAGCAGGGCGCGCAGGTAGGCCGTCAGCTCGGCGAGCAGCATCTGGATGCCACCGTCGGTCGGCGCGATCCCGGCGATCACGGAGCGCTCGAGCGACACCGCGTGCGCGATCCGCTCGGTCACCGCGGCGCGCTCGGACTCGTTCGCGCACAGCGCCGCGACGCGGCCCGCGAGGCGGCCGCTCGCCGGCCCCTCGGGCTCGAGCAGCGCGCGCAGCGCCAGCAGGTGATCGGTCAGCGCCTCGAACAGGCTCGGCCGCTCGCAGCCGAGCTCGTAGCGGCGCAGCGCCCACGCGAGCTCACCGGCGCGCGGCGTGCGGCGGGTCACGAGCGAGATGAAGGCGCGTAGCTCGTCCTCCGTGTCCTCGTCGACCTCGAGCACGCCGTGTGGGCGGCCACCGGTGCCGAGGTCGCCGAGCGACCACGGTCCCGCGCCGACGCGCTCCCACGCGACGGGCGCCAGCGCGACGCGCGCGGGGTCGAACAGGCGCAGCGCGCTCAGCAGCCGGCGGAAGCGCACGCGCGCCTCGGCCATCGGCACCGCGGCGCCCGGGCCACCGGGCAGCGTCAGGCACGCCAGCACGCACGGCTCGTCGGCGCTGACGCCCCACACGGCATCGGCCGGCGCGCCCGCGAGCTCGTCGCCGCGCACGAGCGACAGTCCCTGGCCGAGCGCGACCTCCGCCGAGGCGATCCGCAGGCCCAGCACCGGCACGACGACGACCGCGTCGGTCGAGCCTGCAAACAGCGCGCCCTCGATCTCCGTGTAGGCGCGCTCGAAGCGCTCGGGGGTGATGACGAACTCCGTCGCCTCACTGAAGACGCGACTGATGAAGACCCGCAGCGCCGCGTCGGCGCGCTGGCGCAGATCGTCGGGGATCCGCGGCTCGCCCTGCTCGCGCAGGTAGGCGTCGATCCCGTCGAGGCCGGCGAGCGCCCGCGCCGCCGCCGGGTAGGACGGCATGCGGCTGAAGACCCCGAGGTGCTCGCGGATGAAGTCGCCGGTCAGCGGCCGGTAGCAGTACAGCGGCGTGTCACGGCGCGCGCCACGCGTCTCGACGAGCTCGAACGGGACCTCGGCCCCGTCAGCGGTCTCGCCGGAGAGCTGGAAGGCGGCCTCCTCGGCGAACGCGCTGAGCGCTTCGTACAGCGGGCGGTGGCGCATGCTGGGAGCGTTCGCGGCGTGGGCGCGCGCTCCTGCCGCTGCAGGCGCTCGTTCAGCTCAGGCCGGATCGACCGGGCGCGCGCGCAGGATGATGTCGTGGCTCGTGAGGACGAGCCCGAGCCGCTCCCCGAGGCCCTCGATCGCGCGCTCGAGCTCCTCGTCCTCGAACGGCACGACGTCGCCGGAGTCCTCCATCACGACGTGATGGTGATGGTCGCCGGACGGGTCGACCGGCTCGTAGCGCGCGACGCCCTCGCCGGAGTCGAAGCGGCGCACGAGGCCGAGCTCGTGCAGCGTCTCGAGCGCCCGGTAGACCGTCGCCGTCGAGCCGGCGCTGCCGGTCTCGCGCAGGCGGTCGGCGATCTCCTGCGCGGTCAGCAGGCAGCTCTGCAGACCGAGCAGATCGACGACGGCGGTGCGGCCCGCGCTCGTCCGCAGTCCGGCGCCGCGCAGCACCTCGTTCGCATGGTCGGGCCAGCTCTTCGAAGCAGTGCGATGCATGCCAGCATCGTCGCATGCGGCGTATTTCGCGGGGCTGCCGGGTAGTGTCGGCGAACGAATGCAAGCGTCCGACGTCACTACGACGGCGGTCGCCACGCACGCGAAGAGCGGTCGTCGACTGGCATCGATCGACGGGCTGCGCGGACTCGCCGCGCTGTCCGTCTTCACCTTTCACGGGTGGCTGTACACGATGCCGAAGCCGGCCGCGACGAATCGATCGACCGTCGGCGACTATGCCGTCCACGAGCTGCGACTCGGGCTCGTGCTGTTCTTCGTGTTGAGTGGCTACCTGCTGTCGCGCCCATGGTTCGCTGCGGCGCTCGACGAGCGCTCGGCGCCCGACCTGCGGCGCTACCTGCGAGCCCGCGCGGCGCGCATCGCGCCCGCCTACTATGTAGCGCTGATCGGCTCGATCGGCCTGCTGTGGGGCCTGTCGGGCAGCCCGGGCGTGCGCCTGCCGCCGGCGAGCGAGCTGCCACTGTTCTTCGTCTTCGCGCAGAACACCTCGCCCGCCAGCGTCATGAAGCTGGACCCGCCGATGTGGTCGCTGGCCGTCGAGGTGAGCTTCTATGCGCTGCTGCCGATGATCGGCTGGCTCGCCGTTCGGCTGCCGCCGCGCCGGCGCATGCAGGCGCTGCTGCCGCTGGCGCTGCTGGCGATCGGGCTGCTGTGGAACTGGGCGATCGCCGGTCGCGGCCTCGGGCTGACGTTCTCAAAGACGCTCGCCGCGATGCTGCCCTACTTCGCTTTCGGAATGCTCGCGGCGCTCGCGCTACACGGCCGCGCTCCCGGCCGCTCGCAGCGCCGCGCGATGATCTTCGGCGGGCTCGCGCTCGTCGTGATCGACGCGACGACGAAGGCCGCCATCCCGGCCGCCGGCATCGATGTCGGCGCCTACGAGACGATCGCCCGCGACCTGCTGTCGGGGATCGGCTTCGCGCTCATCGTCGGCGCCGTCGCGGTCGCGCCGCAGGGCCGCGTGCTCGGCAACCGCGTGCTGGCCGGCTTCGGCACGATCTCCTACGGCTTCTATCTCTGGCACGTGCCGGTGCTCGTGTTCCTGCGCGGGCACGGGTTGCTGCCGCTGGACCCGCTGCTCGGCAGCGCGGTCGCGCTCGTGCCAGCGACCGCCGTCGCCACGCTGAGCTGGTTCGCCCTCGAGCGTCCGATCATCGCCTGGGCCGCGCGCCGCAACGAGCGTGCCCGCGAGGAGAAGCGAGCGCGTCAGCCGCGCGTCACGACGCGTGCTGCCGGGTCAGGCCGCGGCAACGGCGGCGTCGACCGCGGCGGGCGCGAGATCGGCGGCACAGTCCGCGCCTAGCGCCCCGTCGGCCAGCCAGCGATCGCCGTAGCGGCGCATGTCGTCGATGATCGGCAGCAGCGCGCGGCCCTTCGCCGTCAGCACGTACTCGACGCGCGGCGGCACCTCGGGATACGTGTCGCGCTCGACGATGCCCTCCTCCTCGAGGGCGCGCAGGCGCAGCGACAGCGTGCGCGGGCTGATGCCCTGCAGGGAGCGCTCGAGCTCGCAGAAGCGCGAGTGCCCCTCCGAGAGGTCACGAATCAGTAGCAGCGTCCACTTTCCGCAGACGATCTCGGCCGTTTTGCAGACGGGACATGTGTCGTCCATGGCTCAACACTTTACAACGTGAAGCGCCTCGCCTGGACGAACCCGCCTACGCCGCCGCGCGATGCGCCTCTGCCTGTTCGAGGTCGGCCATCGTCGTGCCCCTGCGACCGTCGGCCGCCAGCAGCAGCTTGAAGTCGTGCGGGCTCGTCGCCGCCTTGAGCGCCTCGCTGACATCGACGCGGCCGGCCTTGACGTGGTCGAACAGCGCCTGGTCGAACGTCTGCATGCCGTAGTAGGCGCCCTCGCTGACGACCTCGGTCAGACGGCCGGTCTGTAGCGGGTCCATGATCATGTCGCGCACGCGGCCGGTCATCCGCAGGATCTCGCACGTCGCGACGCGTCCGCCGTCGGTCGAGCGCACGAGGCGCTGGGAGATGACGCCCTTCAGCGTGCCGGCGAGCATCGCGCGGACCTGCTGGTGCATGTGTGGCGGGAAGAAGTCGATGATCCGGTTGACGGTCTCGGCGGCGTCGACGGTGTGCACGGTCGACAGCACGAGGTGGCCGGTCTCGGCCGCGCTCAGCGCGGTGTGGACGGTCTCCTCGTCGCGCATCTCCCCGATCAGGATCACGTCCGGGTCCTGGCGCAGGACGCGGCGCAGCGCACGCTTGAAGGACAGCGTGTCCATGCCGACCTCGCGCTGGTTGATGAGCGACTGCTTGTCGACGTGCAGGAACTCGATCGGGTCCTCGATCGTGACGATGTGCTTGGACATCGTGGAGTTGATGTGGTCGAGCATCGCGGCGAGCGTCGTCGACTTGCCCGAGCCGGTCGTGCCGGTGAGCAGGATGATCCCCCGCTCCTCCTCGGACAGCTCGGTGATGACCGGCGGCAGCAGCAGGTCTGAGACCGACCGGATCGAGTGCGGGATCGCGCGGGCGACAACGCTGATCGCGCCGCGCTGGCGGAACGCGTTGACGCGGAAGCGCGCGACACCGGTGATCGAGTACGAGAAGTCGGCCTCGTGCTCGTCGGCGAGCTCCTTGAGCTTGACCGGGTCGGTGAGCATCGACCTGACGGCCGTCTCGGTGTCTTCGGGGGTCAGCGGCGGCTCGTCCTCGATGGGGCGCAGCTCGCCGTCGACGCGCGTCATGGGCGGGGTCTCGACCTTGAGGTGCAGGTCGGATCCTCCGAGCGCCACGAGCGTGCAGAGTGCGTTGTCGATATCGAACACGTTCCCCGCATCGGTCGGTGCCGGGCGGCTCGTGAGCCCTGTTCGGGGAACGCTGGACGAATGTCGGCGCTCGACGAGGGTCGACGTGACCCCGCGCTGGCACGCCGGTGCCGGCCACGTCCGTCACGGCCACGGCGCCGACGACGGCCCGAACCACGCAGACCCGCGGGCGCCGGCGGCCGCCGTGGAGGGCGGCCGCCGCCGAGCCCTCAGCCTCAGTCCCAGGCCGGCGCCCAGGACGGCTCGATCGTGCGCTCGCCGCGCGCGAGGCCGGCGATCGCGCCGCGCTGCTCGTCGGACAGCTCGAAGTCGAAGACGTCGAGGTTCGCGGCGCGATGCTCGTGGCTTGCGGCCTTCGGGATCGCGGCGACGTTCGGCTGGTCGAGCAGCCAGCGCAGGGCGACCTGGCCGGCCGACTTGCCGTGCTGCTCGGCGATCTCGCGCAGCACCGGTTCGTGCAGCACCGCGCCCTGGGCCAGCGGCGAGTACGCGGTCACCAGGAGGTCGTGCCCGCGCGCCTGCTCGAGGACGGCGGGCTGGCCGAGGAACGGGTGGTACTCGACCTGGTTACAGACGATCGGCGCGAGCTCGAGCGCCTCGGCCACGAGCGCCGTCGGGAAGTTCGCGACGCCGACGTGCCGCGCACGGCCGGCCTCGCGAGCGGCCAGCATCGCCTCGATCGTCTCGGCGAGCGGGACGTCGGCGTTCGGCCAGTGGATGAGCAGCAGGTCGACATAGTCCGTGCGCAGATCGCGCAGCGACTGCTCGATCTGGTCGTGGACGCGCGGCGCGCTGAGCTGGGTGCGCCACAGCTTCGTCGTCAGGAAGACCTCGTCGCGGTTGAGGCCGGAGTCGTGGATGCCCTGGCCGACCTGCTCCTCGTTGCCGTACGCGCGCGCCGTGTCGATATGGCGGTAGCCGAGCTCGAGCGCATCGCGCACCGCGACGACGCAATCGCCGCCGCTGAGCTGCCAGGTGCCGAAGCCGAGCTTGGGGATCTCGAGGCCCTGGATGTCGACGGTCATGGCCTGGGTGGCTTCTCGTGGCATGACGATCGAGCTGCCCGAGGTGGGACGGAGGCAAACCACGCCGGTCCGTCTTCGCCGCCGCACCGGGCGGCGCTCGTGCGCCGCGGCCCGGCGGTCGAACGCCGCCGCCGGGACGCGGCCGCGCTACTTCCTGTGCGCGGCGGCGCGGGTGACCGTGAAGCTGATGCGTTGCGACCGGCCCGCCGTCGTCGTCACGACATAGGTCAGACGCGTGCTGTCGCCGCAGTGCACGAGCCGGGTCGAGCCGCCGTAGTACGGGACCTTCGGCAAGCTGCGCGTCTGCAGTGGCCCGACGCGGCGCGCGGCCTTGTGGAGGTCGCGACGTAGGACCTGCACGCGGTGGCCGCCGCGCGTCCAGCGCGCCGCGGCGCGGATGTAGGCGGGCTGTGTCGAGATCGCGCACGGGATTCGTGCCGGCGGGCGCAGCAGCGTGACGCCGCCCGGTCCGTGGACCCAGCGATAGCCGAGCCCGGAGCGGACGAGGTCCTCGTCGGCGGGCGAGGCCTGCAAGTGTGAGGGCTGCGCCTCGTAGGCCGGCAGCGACGAGGCGAAGAGCTCGCAGCGAGCGGCCACGACGCTGCAGCTGCCGGCACCCGGGACCGGGACTTCAGTCGGCGAGCCGGCGACCCGCAGCCAGTAGATCGTGTCGCCGTCGCGGGCGGCGCCGGCGGCGAGGCCGGGGGTCGCGGCGACGCCCTGAGCGCCCGTCACCGGATCGATCGTCATGAAGCGCGTCGTGGTGCTGTCGCACTCCGAGCCGGCATCGAGATAGGAGACGAGGCCGTCGCTCGTACGCGCGCTGCCGGCGCTCGGCAGGCTGAAGCCACACGCGCCGCTGATCGAACCGGTGTCGAGCAGCGTCGACTGGCCGCCCTTCAGCGAGCCCGCGCGCAGCTCCCAGCCGATCCCGGTGCCGCTCACAGACCCTCCGGACACGCGCCATAGGAACACGGCCCGCGACGGGCCGATGTCGAGCTGATCGACGCTCTGGTGGCTACGCAGACCGCCGCACGAACGAGTGCAGACCTGCACCGCGCCGCCCCCGAGGCTTCGCAGCCGCTTGGCGCCCTTCGGGAGGTAGAAGAGCTTCGCCGTCGCGCCGGAGTCGGGGTGGCGGGCGAACGCCAGCCCACCGCGCCACATCGACGGCGTCGTCTCGGACTGGCCGGCGCTACTCGCGGCCGTCAGCTTGCGCTCGACCGGCGCGCCGCTCAGCGGCAGCTCGTAGAGATCGCAGCCGCGCGCCGACTGCCAGTCTGGTGTCGGGCCTGCGCCGAACTCCTGGCCGCCGATCGAGCCGGTCAGGTCGGTGGGGTCCTGCGTGCAGCGGGAGTAGACGACGACCGGGTTACCGGCGGCGTCCGAGCCGGCATCGGCGTCGAACGGCACGGAGCGCTCGGCGACGGGCAGGACGTCGACGACGCCGGCGTGCCAGCGCACGAGCGCCCACTTGTTCGTCGCCGGATCGCGGCGGCTGAGGACGACGTGGCCCGCGTAGGCGGTGATCCCCGCGGTGTTCGGCGCGGGGGCGAGGACGGTGTCGGCGGCGTGGGCGGGCGCAGGCGCGACGGCGAGCAGGATCAACGGTGCCAGCAAGCGCGAGCGGAACATGGCCCGCCAACGTAGCCGCGGCTGCGATGGTTGCGCGGCTGGACGATCGTTCGAGCCGGCTTGCCCGCGAACCACGACGGGCCCCCGAAGGGACCCCGTCGACGTTCAGTGCCCGGGCGCGGTCGCCCTGTGGCGACCTGACGACGCTATCGGCGTGGCTGACACCGACCGCCGTCGAGGGACAGTGCCTCGATAGCACGGCCCTCGAAAGGCGGGTGGTGTCAGGCGCGCCGAGAGCCCGTCAGGCGACGTCGCGGAGCTTCTGGGCCTCGGCGAGGGACTGCAGCTTCTTCAGCGACTGGTTCTCGATCTGGCGGATGCGCTCGCGCGTGACGTTGAACGTCCGCCCGACCTCGTCGAGCGTGCGCGGGTGTTCGCCGCCGAGGCCGTAGCGCAGCTCGAGCACGCGACGCTCGCGATAGGAGAGGTTCTCCAGCGCCTCGCGCAGGGCCTCCTTCGTGAGGATCTCCGCGGCACGCTCGTACGGCGACTCCGCTCGCTCATCGGCGATGAACTGCCCGAACTCGGACTCCTCCTCGTCGCCGACCGGCTTCTCGAGCGAGACGGGAGCCTGAGCGGAGCGCTTGATCGAGTCGACCTCCTCCGGATCGATGCCGGTGACCTCGGCGATCTCCTCCGGCGTCGGCTCGCGGCCGAGCTCCGTCACAAGCTTGCGCTCGGCACGGCCGATCTTGTTGAGCTTCTCGACGACGTGGACCGGGATGCGGATCGTGCGCGCCTTGTCGGCCAAGGCGCGAGCGATCGCTTGGCGGATCCACCAGGTCGCGTAGGTCGAGAACTTGAAGCCCTTGCGGTAGTCGAACTTCTCCGCGGCGCGAACGAGACCGAGTGTGCCCTCTTGGATGAGGTCGAGGAACGGGAGTCCCTGGTTTCGGTAGTTCTTCGCGATGGAGACGACCAGTCGCAGGTTGGACTCGACCATCTTCTGCTTGGCGTCGAGGTCGCCGCGCTCGATGCGCTTGGCGAGATCGACCTCCTCCTGAGCGGTCAGCAGCCGGACCTTGCCGATGTCCTTCAGGAACAGCTGAAGCGAGTCGGTGGTCATGTCCGGCTTGAGGTCGATCGCCGTCTTCTTGCGCGCACGCCGCTTGTCGGGCGCGCGCTCGACGGCGTTTGCGGCCGCAGCGGCTGGATCGATCTCCTCGACGAGCTCGATCTCGGATTTCTCCAGGTAGCCGTGCAGCTCTTCGATGTCGGCCTCGTCGAGATCGACCTCGGACACCGCGCCAGCGATCTCGGCATACGTGAGCACGCCGGTCAGCTGGCCCTTTGCCACAAGGCCCTTGATCTCTTCGAGTTCCTGCAGTTCGACTACGGACATTGCATTCGCTTTCACGTCGTGCGCTGACTCGGGTCAGCCCGCGCACTCGACAGATGGAGGGCCAGGCCGGGCTTTCCTGGGGCAGTACCTCGCCCAATCTAGAGCGCGAACTCTAGCGTGCCAAGGCACGTACTTCCGTTCTCCAGTCAACGACACGATCCCAAGCTACTACGGGGCCGCGGGTCCTTTGTTGCATGCCCTGCGACGGGATGGCGCAAAGCACGTGGCATCATGCGCAGTGTGCCCGACGACGACAGCTCCGAACGCGAGGTCATGACGAGCCTGCCGCGCAGCCGACCAACGCGGCGCAGCAGCAAGCGGGCCGAACGTCCGTCGACCTCGACCTCGACCTCGACCGCCGCCGACGGCACGCCCGGCGAGCGCACCGCGCGACGTACGCCCCGCCCCAAGCCGGCGGCGAGCGCTACCGCTGCCGCCACGCCGCGCCGGACCCCACGCCCCAAGCCGGCCGCCGCCGCGAAGCCGGCCGCCCCGCGCCGCACACCCCGCCCCAAGCCGGCCGCCACCGCGACGCCGGCCGCCCCCCGCCGCACACCCCGGCCCAAGCCGGCCGCCACCGCGACGCCGGCCGCCCCGCGCCGCACGCCCCGCCCCAAGCCGGCGGCCGTCACCGACAGCGCGGCCACCGCCGCGGGCCCGGGCCGCGGAACGCCGCCCAACGCAACGACGACACCCCCGACCGATCCGCCGCCGCGCGTGCCGCCCCGGCGCAAGGTCCCGGCCGCGGGCTACGCCGCCCCCTCGACGCGCGAGGGACAGGACGCCTCGGCGGTCCAGGACCTCGTCACGACGACGGTGCTCGCCGCCGGGGAGCTGGCGCAGATCGGCCTCGACGTCGGACGCTCGGCAGTGCGGTCGTTCATCGACCGCCTCCCCAAGCGCTAGACCCGCCAGTGCCGGCATCACGTCGCGACCGCGCATCGCTCCTCGTCGTGCTCGGCGCGGCCATCGCCTGCGGGTGCACGGCGACCGCTGGCGCCCAGAGCACGGGCGGCGCCCAGATCCCGCACGTCATCCCGCCGACCGCCGGCGGCACCGGCTACGGGCCAGCCGGCTCGCGGACCGTCGTCGTCGCGCCCACGGCGCTCGTCGGCGACGTCGTGCGCATCCGCGGCCGGATGCCCGGAGCCGGGCACCGGCGGATCGTGCTCCAGCGCTTCGACGGCCGCCGCACGCACGACTGGCGCAACATCGGCCGCTCGCGCGTGCACAGCAGCGGGCGCTTCGTCGTCGGCTGGCGCACGGACCGCAGCGGGCGGATCGCCCTGCGCGTCGTCATCAGTCCCCGGGCCGGGGCGGCGGCGGCACCCGCTCGCCTGGTGGCTCGCCGGGCACAGGCTGCGCCCGTCGCCCGCATCAACATCTACCGGCCCGCGCGCGCGACGTTCTTCGGGCCCGGCCTGTACGGGCACAAGACGTACTGCGGCCAGCCGCTGACGCCCGATCTGCTCGGCGTCGCGCACCGCACGCTGGCGTGCGGCACCCCGGTGGCGCTCCTCTACCGCGGTCGCGAACTCGTCGTTCCGGTCGTCGATCGCGGTCCCTTCAACGCCGGCTACGACTGGGACCTGACCCAGGGGACGGCCGATCTGCTCGGCTTCACGGCGTCCGGCGCGATCGGATTCGTGCGCATCAAGAAGGCGACGAGCTGAGCTAGCGCAATCGCGGCGGAGCGAGACGGCGACGCGGGTACCGTGTCCCCATGCTCGCGCTCGCCCGGATCCTCGCCGCAGCAGCGGCGCTCGCGGCGGTCTGGTTCGCGGGCGTGCGGCGGATCCTGAACCGCTCGAAGTTCGTCGCGCGAGCGGTCATCGTCGACCCCGAGGAGCACACGACGATGGACGCCCGCGGCGCGGTGCGCTCGATCCAGGCCGCCGACCTGACGCTGCCCGCGGGCTCGCTCGAGGAGCTGTGGACGCCGACGCACCTCGAGCGCCTGGCCCAGACCTACTGGCGCTATCTCTGCCGCTGGACGCTCGGGCTCGTGCGCGTGCGCTACGACGAGCACGGGCCCGCGATCGTGCTGCTGCGACGGCCGTTCGTGCTGCTGCAGTTCAAGACGCCCGAGTACGAGATGAGCTCCGACCGCGGCGTCGTGCGCTGGCGCATCGAGCGCGGTGTGCTCGTCGCCTCGGCCGGCCGCGACGGCGACGGCTACCTGCAGATCGAGGTGTGCCGCTGTGAGCCGGTCGACGCCGGCACGGCGCGGCTGCACATCGAGGTCGAGGTCGCGAACTTCTATCCCGCGCTGGCGACGAGCATCGGGCGCCGGTTCTACGCCGCGACGCAGTCGCGCATCCACGTGATCGTCACGCACGGCTTCCTGCGCTCGCTCGCGCGTATGGATCTCGCCCCGCCGGTCGCCGGTGGCTATGCCACTCCGTCGCACCCCGACGACGTGCCCGACCCGCAGCCCGCCGCGCCCGCGTCGGCGTGAGCGCCGCGCGGATCGCTCACTCGAGGTGCACGAGGGCGGTCTGAGCGCGGGACGCCGGACCGGCCGCACGCCTTCGTGGCGCGCGGCCGGCGGCTGGACTGGCGGGGAGGCGCGCTACGTGCCGCGCGGGTGCGTGCGGTGCGGCATGTGCATGCCGTCGAGCAGCCGCGGCACGAACATCAGGGCCGCGAAGCCGACGAGCACGTAGAGCGCGTTCGCGACCGTGCCGGTTCCGAAGATCTCGGAGACGACATTCGTGTCGAACAGCGCGAGGACGGCCCAGTTCAGGCCGCCGATGATGAGCAGGGCGATCCACAGGGGATCGAACCGCTTGAGGAGATCCATCACGCCTCCTTGATTGACGCGACGGTGGGTTGTATCGAACGTCACGTAGTACCCCGCCCCGGCGGCAAGGTTTCAGGGGTTTGTCGATCTGAGGGCGCATGGGACCTCTAGATCGACAAACCCCCTCGTCGTGATCGCCGCCGCCGGCGCGCGTCGCGGGTGTTGCAGACGTGACCCTGGGGTGACCGGGAGCGGGCCGCGCCGGCGCGACACTGAGATGACCAGCCGTTCGACGTTCGTCAGGAGTTGATGCCAGTGTCCGCCCTCAGTTCGCACAAGCGCCTCGCAGCAGCCCTCGTGATCGCAGGCCTCGGCCTGCCCGCGGCCGCGCAGGCGGCAGCCGCACCAGCCGTCAGCGAGGCCCCGGGGCGCATCGTCTTCCCGATCGACAGCGGATCGGTCGTCGACAACGTCGACTCCGGCGGAGCCGCGCTCGCGACGCCGCTGCCGGACGGCAGCACACTGCTGTTCGGCTTCGGCACGGCCGGCCGGGAGGCCCTGAAGATCGCGAAGATCGGACCGACCGGGGCGCTCGACCGCTCCTTCGGGACCGCCGGCGTCGCCTCGCTCGCCACGCCCGGCAGCCTGCGGTACTCGTTCTCCCCCTCGCAGGTGCTGCGCCAGGCCGACGGCAAGCTGCTGATCGTCAGCTCCAAGCAGCCCGACGGCTCGCCGCCGCTGGCCCGGCCGCACCTGCGCGTGATGCGCCTGAACGCCGACGCCACGATCGATCACTCCTACGGCGTCGACGGGATCGCCGAGACCGCCGTCAACGAGGGCTGCGGCAGCATCTGCTCGGAGGGCGTATTGCAGTCCGACGGCGCCCTCGTGCTCGTCGGATCGACGGGCGAGGTCCCCGCGCCGCCGGCGCCGGCCGACCTGCACTGGGCGCTGACGCGCCTCACGCCGAGCGGCGCGGTCGACCCGAGCTTCGGCACAGGCGGCGTCGCGACGATCCCGACGACCGGCTCGACGACCGGCCTCGACATCGCGATCGGCGCAGGCGGGACGATCGTCACGAAGGCGCAATCACAGGTCGGCGCGAGCTCGAAGACCCTGCTGACGCGCCTGACGGCGACCGGTGCCCCCGACCCCACGTTCGCGGGCGGCACGCCGGTCGGCGTCCCGATGGACCCGGGCTTCCTGATGCTCCTGCAGGGCGACGGATCGGTCGTCCTCGACGGCCGTCCGGCCGGTTCGAACCTGCAGACGGCCGCCGCCCCCAGCCTGCTCGTGCGCTACACGCCTGCCGGCGCGCCGGACAACGCGTTCGGCTCCAACGGCGTCGTCGACCTTGGGACCACGATCTACCCCAACCAGCTACTGGCCGGGCCCGTGGGATCCGTTCTCGTCGTCGGCTCGAGCCGGACCGAGCTGAACGTCCGGCTCGTGACCGCGAGCGGCGCCTTCGCCCCGGCGGTCGGCGGCGCCCAGGGCCGTGTCGTCGACCTGCCGTTCGGCGGCGGCGGCTCGTCCTTCCTCGTCAGCGTGAAGCCGCGGCCGGTACAGAGCGTCGCCCAGAACAGCTTCCTCGAGCTCGGCGACACGAAGCTCGTGCGGCGTGCGAACGGGTCCTACCTCGCCGCCGGCGGCGTGCACGTCAGCCAGCCGACAGGCGAGGGCGCGGGCTACTCGATCGGGCGCTTCGCGGTCGCCGCGCTGACCCCGTCGCTGCAACTCGACCCGACGTTCGGCGGGCCGGCAGTCAAGCCGCGCCTGTCGGTCAAGCTGTCACACCAGCGTGCCGCCACGGCGCACAGCCGCCACGGGATCCGCGTCCAGGTCAAGGCGTCCTCCACCGGCCTGACGCGGGTGAAGATCACCCACGGCGGTCGTGCGATCGCCTACAGCCTGCTACCGCTTTTCACGACGAAGCGCCACACGCTGCCCGTCGAGCTGACGAGCTACGGCAACACGTACCTGCGCAGCCACCGCAACGTGCGCGTCGCGATCACCGCGACGGGACGCGACCTGCTGGCGAACCCGATGAAGACGAGCGCGGTCGGCCGGCTGCGCTGAACGGCGGCGCCGGGTGGGTGCGGCCAAGGCCGGCCCACCCGCCCCGTCCACCTCGTTCAGATCGTGCCAGGTGGCTTGCGCCTGCGCACGGTCTCCCCCGTTCGCAGCGCGGCGCCGACGACCATCAGCACGCTGCCGGCAAGCGCGACGTACCAGCCCCAACCGAGCTCGATCTGCCCTGGCGGATCGCCCGGCCGGTCAATGACGCCGATGTAGAGAACGATCCCGACAGCGATGATCGCGAGCACCGCGGTCAGCTCGCCGCGAGCCCAGGAGAGCTGGTGGTCGCGGGCGACGATGTAGGCGAGCACGAACGGGGCGATCGCGACGATCAGCAGCAGCCAGCGCAGGATCGCGTGGACCTGCCACGCGCTGTGATCGCCGAGGCCGTGGCGCCCGGCGATCTCCGCGAGCCGGCTGACCGACCGATACCACGGTGCGAACAGGCCGCCGCCGAGCAGCAGTCCGCCGAGGACGGCCATCAGCTCGTTGCGCGTCAGCCGGGCCATCAGCGCGTCGAGTCCGCGACCGCGACGAGCTGCTCGAGCGTCCACGGACCCTGACCGGTGAGCCGCAGGTGCAGCTCGTCCTGCTCCCAGGCGAGCTCGTGGACCGGGCGCAGCTCGGGCTGGGCCTCGTCCAGCGGCGCCGTGCGGTGTGCGTAGCGTCCCTGCGCGACGGCCTCGAGCAGCCCCCGCTCGGGCGGTAGGTTCGGCCCGACGCAGAGCGTCAGCCGGCCCGGCGTCGCGGGACGGGTCGCGTCGAAGTTCCACTCGACCTGCACGCAGCCGGGCCCGACCGCGACGATCTCGGTCCAGCGGGCGAGCGGCAGGACGATCGTCGGCAGCGGCAGCTCGCGCCCGAGATGGGCATCGGCCGCGGCGAGACCGTCCAGTGGGTCGCGACGCTCCACACCTGCGATCGTACGCTCGGCCGCGGGCCCGCACGATCGGCGATGTGTCGACGCCGCCCCGCGATGGGGGCTGCGCGGTACCTCTCACCGCGAGTGGCCCGCTGCGGCAAGCTTTGCAGGACGATTCCGTTTCACCGCAGCGAAGGAGGCAGGATGAGGCCCATAGGCCGCAGGACCGCGCATCGGGTGAGCAGCCCGGCGCGCGCCCGGAACATCACGATCGTGGCCGCGCTCGCCGCGCTCGCCTGCGCGCCGCTCGCAGCCGCGGCGCTGCCGGCGGGGGTCGTCATGCTCAAGGGCCCCACGTCACAGAACGTCGAGGCGCTGTTCACCTACGCCGTCAAGGCCCACACGATCAACGGCTTCAGCGTGAGCTATAGCTGCCGAGGCCGCAAGATCGTCAACGACTCCGACGTCTACACGATCACCGACGGCGGCAAGGACCGGGTGCGCGTCGCGACGGTCAGGTCAGGCGGCGCGATCAGCATCGACCGCCGCGGCAACGTCAGCCGCTTCACCGAGGACGGGCAGCGATCGCGAGGCAAGGGGCGGTTGATCCTCAAGGCCAAGCTCACGACGAAGGGCAATCGACGGATCCTCAAGGGCACGGCTCGCGTCGTGAACGCCAAGTGCCCATCGAAAGCGCTGACGTTCCGCTCGACGGTCCGCCGCTGAAGGTCGGCTCAGGTCCCGATCGCGTAGCGCGCGAACAGCGCGCCGTCGTGCTCCAGCAGCCAGCGCAGGCGGGCATCGAGCGGCTGCTCGAGCGGCGCGTCGCCGATGATCGTCAGCGCGCCCGCCGCACCGGCCAGCTTCGGCACGCGCGTGAGGAAGAGCTCGTCGACGAGGCCCGCGGCGAACAGCGACGCGTTCATGCTCGGGCCGCCCTCGCAGAGGATCGAGCGCACGCCGTGTTCGCGACGCACGGTCTTCAGGGCGGCGACGAGGTCGATCGGCGCGCTGCGTAGGTAGGTGACCTCGGCCGCGCAGCCCTCGATCTCGTGCTCCATGGCGGTCACGACGAGCACACGCGACGACGGGTCCGCGAGCAGCGGCAGATCGCCTGACAGGTCCAGCCGCCCACTGACGACGATCGCGAGCGGGTCCGCCTGCAGGCCCGCGGCGACGCGCTGCTCGCGGCGCCGCGAATCGGGCACGATCCGGCCATAGCGCTCGGCGCGCAGCGTGCCGGCCCCGATCAGGACGGCATCGACGCGCGTGCGCAGCGCGTGGAAGAGCTGGCGATCGGCGAGGCTGGAGATCGCCGCGGTGCGCCCGGCGACGCTCGCCCGGCCGTCCACGGTCGCGACCATGTTCACGGCGACGAACGGCCGATCGTCGGGCGCGAGCGCGGCGTAGTCGAGGGTCGCGGCGGCCTCGTCGGCCGTCAGCATCGCCGGCTCGGGCAGCAGCGCGCGCAGCACGACCGGCGGTTCGTTTCGCTGCGTGCTCATCCCGAGTGGCCCGGGTCGATGTCGCTCATGTCGTGCAAGTACAACAGCTCCCCGGCGCGAGCCGCGCATCGATCGGGCGTTCGACGACCTCCTTCAACCGTTCACCGTTTGGACCCAACCGGTGTGCCATGCTCGGAGGCAGTGGGTAGCCAGGAACACGACATGAGCGACAGGCTGATCGGAGTCGACGTCGGCGGCACGAAGATCTCGGTCGCCGTGCTCGACGGCACGACCCTGCACGAGCCGCGCATCCGCCGCACCGACACGAGCGACGGCGAGCACCTCGTCGACCAGCTCGTCGAGGCGATCGAGGAGGCCGGCGAAGCGCGCGCGGTCGGCGTCGCGGTGCCGTCCGTCGTCGACTTCGCGACCGGTCGCGTGCGCGCGTCGGTCAACGTACCGCTCGCGGACATCGCGCTGCGCGACGTTCTGCGCGATCGCCTCGGGATCCCCGTCGTCGTCGACAACGACGCGACATGCGCCGCCCTCGCCGAGGCCTACGACGACGACGGCGCCCTCGTCGCGCGCCACCTCGTCATGTTCACGGTCGGCACCGGCGTCGGCGGCGGGATCGTCATCGACGGGCGCGTGTACCGCGGGGCGACCGGCGCCGCCGCCGAGCTTGGCCACACGATCATCGGCGCCGACCTGCGCTCCCAGCCCTTTGTCTGCAACGACGACTTCCCGCGCGGGGGCTCGCTCGAGTCGCTCGCCGCCGGCAGCGTGCTGAACGCGATGGGTGGCGCGCTCGGGCTGCCCGACGCGACGACAGTGCAGGCAGCCCAGGCCGGTCACGAGGGTGCGCTGGCCGCGATCGACCTGCTCGGCCGCCGCCTCGGCGTCGGCATCGCGAACGCGATCAACACGTTCGATCCCGACCTCGTCGTCGTCGGCGGCGGCGTCTCGGCCGCGGGCGAGTTGCTGCTCTCGCCGGCCCGCGAGGAGGCGGCGCGCTTCGTCCTCGAAGGTGTCGGCACCGCGACGCGGATCGAACGCGCGCGCTACGGCCCGCGCGCCGGCGTCCGCGGCGCCGCGCTGCTCGCGGGCCAGGAGGCCCGCCACGAGCACGAGGCGGGCGTGCCGTGAGGATCGCGTTGGCCGTCGACCACGCCGGCGTGCCGCTGCGCGAGACCGTCCGCGACGCGCTCGTCGCGCAGGGCCACGCGATCGAGGACCTCGGCGAGCACGACGACTACCCGAACGTCGCGCTCGCGGTCGGGCTCGCGATCGCGTCGGGCGCCGCCGAGCGCGCCGTGCTCGTATGCGGCTCGGGCGCGGGCGTGTCGGTCGCCGCCTCGAAGCTGCCCGGCATCCGCGCCGCGACGTGCCACGACCACTACACGGCCGCGCAGTGCGTCGGCCACGACGACTGCAATGTCCTCTGCCTCGGCGCGCGCGTCATCGGCCCCGCGGTCGCGGCGGAGCTAGCGCAGGCCTTCGCCGGCGCGTCGTTCAGCGGCGAGGAGCGACACGTGCGCCGGCTGGGAAAGATCTCGACCATGGAACGCGATGGACTGGAGGCGAAGCTGTGAGCAGCGTCTTGAACGTCAACGAGCGCCTTGCCGCGCTGACGCAGGCCGGCACCTCGGTCTGGCTGGATCAGATTCGCCGCTCGCTGACGCAGGGCGGTGAGCTGCGCCGGCTCGTCGAGGAGGACTCGTTGCGCGGCGTCACGTCGAACCCGGCGATCTTCGAGAAGGCGATCCTCGGATCGCAGGACTACGACGAGCAGATCGAGCGCCTCGCCCGCGACGGGCTGAACACGCGCTCGGTCTACCAGGAGATCGTCCTGCAGGACGTCGGCGAGGCGGCGGACGTGCTGCGCTGCGTCTACGACGAGCTCGAGGGCGCCGACGGCTTCGTCTCGCTCGAGGTCGACCCGGACCTCGCTTTTGACTCCGAGCGCACGATCGCACAGGCCCGCGAGTACTGGGAGCGCGTCGGCCGGCCGAACGTGATGATCAAGATCCCCGGGACGCCCGAGTGCCTGCCGGCGATCGAGCAGGCGATCTACGAGGGCATCAACATCAACGTCACGCTGCTGTTCTCGGTCGGCGCGTACGAGCAGGTGACCGAGGCCTACATCCGCGGCCTCGAGCGTCGCCACGCCGACGGGCTCTCACTCGACGTGCAGTCCGTCGCGTCGTTCTTCGTCTCGCGCGTCGACAGTGAGGTCGACAAGCGCCTCGAGAAGCTCGGCCGCTCGGAGCTCGCCGGCCAGGCGGCCGTCGCGAACGCCCGCGCCGCCTACCTGCGCTTCGAGGAGATCTTCCACGGCTCGCGGTTCGAGGCGCTGCTGGCGGCGGGCGCGCCCGTGCAGCGGCCGCTGTGGGCGTCGACCGGCGTCAAGAACCCCGCGTATCCCGACACGAAGTACGTCGCAGAGATCGTCGGCCCGCAGACGGTCAACACGATGCCGATGCCGACACTGATGGCCTGCGCCGAGCGCCTCGAGGTCGCGGGCGAGACGGTGCGCGAGGACCCGGCGGACGTGCTGGCGGCGCTGCGCGAGGCCGGCATCGACCTCGACGACGTCACCGACAAGCTCCTGCGCGACGGCATCGATGCCTTCGTGACGCCGATGAAGAAGCTGCTCGCCGGCATCGAGGCCAAGCGCGAGGCGATCTTCACGGGCCGACCGGAGACGATCGACGCGTCGCTGCCGTTCGAGCTCGAGGAGACGGTCGCCGAGGTCGTGCGGCGCGCCGTCGTCGAGGAGGTCGCGCGCCGGATCTGGAAGAAGGACCCGACGCTGTGGGGTCCGCGCGACCAGCCCGAGGTCGCCGACCGGCTCGGTTGGCTGAACGCGCCGGAGACGTACGCCGAGCACATCGACGACCTTGAGGCGTTCGCCACCGAGCTCGCCGAGGAGGGCTACACCGACGCCGTGCTGCTCGGCATGGGCGGCTCGTCGCTGGCGCCCGAGGTCCTGCGGCTGAGCTTCGGCGAGCGCCGCCATGGCCGCCTGCGCCTGCAGGTGCTCGATTCCACGGACCCGGGTGCGCTGCTCGCCGTCGAGGCCTCGCTGACGCTCGAGCACACGATCTTCGTCGTCTCGACGAAGTCCGGCGGGACGATCGAGACGCTCTCGCTGTTCCATCACTTCTGGGCCGCGTGCCCGAACGGCGCGCAGTACGTCGCGATCACCGATCCCGGCTCGTCGCTGGCGATGCTCGCCGCCGAGCGCGGCTTCCGGCGCACCTTCCTCAACGACTCCGACGTCGGCGGGCGCTACAGCGCGCTGACGTTCTTCGGGCTCGTCCCGGCGGCACTGATGGGTGTCGACCTGGCGCGGCTGCTCGACGGCGCCGGCGTCGCGGCCGAGGCGTGCGCGGGCTATCACGCCCCTGAGCACAACAGCGGCCTGTGGCTCGGCGCGGCGCTCGGGGCGCTCGGAACCCATCCCACCCACCCGCGCGACAAGCTGACGTTCGTCGTCGACGACCCGATCTCGTCGTTTGGGATCTGGGCGGAGCAGCTCGTCGCCGAGTCGACCGGCAAGCTCGGCAAGGGCGTGCTGCCCGTCGCGGACGAGCCGGTCGGTGCGCCCGATGTCTACGGATCGGACCGCGTGTTCATCTATCTGCGCGATTCGGCCGATCCGAGCGCGACGCTCGACGCTGCGGTGCAGGCGCTTGCCGACGCCGACCAGCCGGTGATCACGCTGTCGGCGTCCGGTCCCGAGGATCTCGGGCGGATCTTCTTCTTCGCCGAGTTCGCGACTGCGGTCGCCGGCTGGGCGCTGGGGATCAACCCGTTCGACCAGCCCAACGTCCAGGAGGCCAAGGACGCGACGGCGGGGGTGCTCGACGGCATCGGCGAGGGGGCGGCGCTCGTCGAGCCCGACGACGCCTCCGACGACGAGCTGCGCGCGCTGCTGGCGGCTGGTCCGCCGGCCTACGTTGCGATCCTCGGCTACATCGCGCCGTGCGTGCGCGTCGAACGGGCGGTGGCCGAGCTGCGCGCGGCGATCCGCGACGCGACGGAGGCGACGACGACGTTCGGCTACGGCCCGCGCTACCTGCACTCGACCGGCCAGTTCCACAAGGGCGGCCCGAAGGTCGGGCGCTTCCTCGTGCTCGTCCACGACGGGCCCGACGACGTGCAGATCCCGAGCCGCCCGTTCACGTTCGGCACGCTGAACAACGCCCAGGCCTACGGCGACCTCGAGACGCTGCGCGCGCACGGCCTTGCGGCGGAGAAGCTGCGGCTCGGGGCCGGCCACCCCGCGGACGGGCTGCGGGCGCTGACCGAGCGGGTGCGCGGGCTGCTGTAGCGGCCGGCGCGTCCTGGCGCGCAAGGTTGCGACGAGGCCCGCTAGCGTGGTCGTCGTGGACCTCCTTCTGAACGCCGGAGCTCGAACATGACCCAGCACGACGTGATCGCGGAGCTCGAGCCGCTGCTTGCCGACCATCGGCGCACCCGTGGGCCCGAGCACCCTGCCACGCTGCACACCGGCTACAACCTCGCGAACGCGTACCTTGCGGCCGGGCGCGTCCAGGACGCGATCGCGATCCTCGAGCCGCTCGCCTGCGATCTCGAGAAGGCGCTCGGCGCCAAGCACGCGAACACGCTGCGCACGCGCGGCAACCTCGCCAACGCCTATCAGAGTGCGGGCCGCAACCAGGACGCGATCGCGATCCTCGAGCCGCTGCTCTCCGAGCTCAAGAAGACCCTCGGTCCGCAGCACCCCGACACGTTTCCCAGCCGCGGCAACCTCGCCAACGCCTACCAGACCGCCGGGCGCACGCAGGACGCGATCGGGCTCTTCGAGCCGCTGCTGAAGGACCTCACGCGGATCCTCGGCGCGCAGCATCCGAACACGCTCAGCACGCGCGGCAACCTCGCCAACGCGTTCAAGGCCGCCGGGCGTTCGCAGGACGCGATCTCGCTCTACGAGCCGTTGCTCTCAGACCTCGAGCGCACGCTCGGCGCCGAGCATCCGAACACGCTGCGCACGCGCAACAATCTCGCCAGTGCCTACCAGGACGGCGGCCGCACGCAGGACGCGATCGCGATCTACGAGCCGCTGCTCGCCGACCGCGACCGCACGCTCGGCGCCGAGCATCCCGACACGCTGAACACCCGCGGCAACCTCGCCAACGCCTACCGCGACGCGGGACGCAGCACGGACGCGATCGAGATCCTCGAGCCGTTGCTGGCCGACCGTGAGCGGGTTCTCGGCGACGAGCACCCCGACACGCTCGGCAGCCGCGGCAACCTCGCCAACGCCTACCAGGCCGCGGGACGTGCGAAGGACGCGATCGACCTCCTCACGCCGCTCGTCGTCGACCTCGATCGGATCCTCGGCGCCGAGCATCCCGACACGCTCGCCAGCCGCGCCAACCTCGCGAGCGCCCACCAGGCCGCCGGCCGCAAGGACGCGATCGAGCTGCTCGAACCGCTGCTCTCAGACCTCGAGCGCGTGCTCGGCAACGAGCACCCCGACACGCTGGCCAGCCGCGCGAACCTCGCCAACGCCTACAAGGCCGCGCGCCGCGCGAAGGACGCCATCGCGATCCTCGAGCCGCTCGTGTCAGACCTCGAACGCGTGCTCGGCAACGAGCATCCCGACACGCTCGCCGGCCGCGGCAACCTCGCGAGCGCATACCTCACGACCGAGCGCACCGCGGACGCGGTCGCGATCCTCGAACCGCTGCTCGAGGACCAGCGCGCGGCGGTCGGCGCGTCGCACCCGAACACGCTCAACACCCGCACGAACCTCGCCGACGCCTACCTCGCAAGCGCACGCACGCAGGATGCGATTACGATCCTCGAGCCGCTACTCGCAGACCAGATTTCGAGCCTCGGCGCCGAGCACGCGAACACGCTGCTGACCCGCAACATCCTCGCGACGGCCTACCAGGACGCCGGGCGTGTGGACGACGCGATCGCGATCCTCGAGCCGCTGCTCGCCGACCGCGAGAAGGCGCTCGGCGCCGACCACGCGAACACGCTGCGCACGCGCAACAACCTCGCGCTCGTCTACCAGGAGGCGGGGCGAACCGACGACGCGATCGCGATCTACGAGCCGCTGCTGGCGGATCTCGAGCGGGTCCTCGGCGCCGAGCACCCCGACACGGTCGGCAGCCGCAACAACCTCGCCCTCGCCTACGAAACCGCGGGCCGCACGGCCGACGCCGCAGGCGTGCGCAAGACGGAGCTCGCCGACTGGGACTCGGCTCCGGCGCCGGAGAAGTCGGGGCCGGCGATGTTCGACGTCGGCGGCTGACCCGCGCGCCGGGCCCTGCGCGGGCGCTCGTGGGGTCAGGTCGCGCTGTACTCGTGCAGCTGGTCGCCCTGCGCGCCGTGCACGCTGGCGTTGAAGGAGATGATGATGCGCTCCTTGTCGCCGTCGTAGGGCATCGCCTGGTGCGCGAGCCAGGATGGGAACAGGACGAGCTGGCCGGGGATCGGCTCGATGTCGAGGCTCGGCGGCTGCAGGTAGGCGTTGCCGATGTCGACGAAGGCGCCGCCGAGCGCGCTGAACGGCGGGCCGTAGAGCCGGGTCGCGCCGTTGCCCGCACCGTAGACGGGGTGCGACACCCGCTTCTCGGTGTCGTCGATCTGCACGATGTAGGCCGACGACCAGGAGCAGTTGCCGTGCGTGTGCACGTCATGGAACGAGCCGCCGCGGCTGCATTGGAACCACATGCCCTCGATGCCGACCTTGAGCTCCATCTCCTTGCCGCCCCAGGCCTGGGCGTTGGCGTTCTTGACCGTCTCGCCGAGGCTGTTGACGAGGAACTTCACGAAGTCCTGCCACTCGGGGATCTTCACGCGGTCCAGGAGGTCGTCGTCGCTGGCGAAGAACGGCCCAGGCTCGACGCCGCGCTTGCGCTCCTGCGCCGCCCGTCCCTGCGCGAACGCCTCGACGAGCAGCGGGTTCAGCGTCGCCGCGTCGGGATAGCGATGGATCCCGATCGGGGTCGGCCACAGCGCGTGAAATCCTGGCTCGGGCGTCATGCCTGCGCTCCTCGTGATCGCATGGACGGGCGATCGTAGCGAAGGGCTGTTAGGGGACCCTTCCGCTTGGCACGCGGCCGTCCGCCTCGCGGTTTTCAGTACCCGCCGGGCTTCGTCGTCATGAAGAAGATCGCGACGACGACGAGCAGCAGCGCCAGGCTGCCGAACTGCGCGGCGCGCACCTCCTGCGCCTTGTACTCGCCGCTGAAGCCGGCGCCCGCCGCGAGGTCGCGCTCGGCGAGCTCTGCGAGCTTGCGATCGGTCGGCGTCAAGACCCCGCCGGTCAGCCCGAACAGCACGAAGATGATGACGAGCGGCACGCTCACCCAGACCTTGCTGAAGAGGTCGCGATCGATGGCGAGGTACACGCCGGCGAGCAGCACGACCGCCATCGCGGGCGTGATGACCTTCTGCGCGAGGACGAGGTGCAGCCGATGCAGCGCGGGCAGCTGCTCGGGGTTCGCGCGCTTGATCTGCGCGTCGATGACGGGGTAGGCGAACACGACGCCGAACGCGACGACGACGGCGAAGATGTGGACGCTGAGGACGACGTCGTAGAAGCGGATCGCGACCGGCATACGCGAAGACTCCCAGGCGCGGCGGCGGTTGCCAAGCCCCGCGCGCGACTTGGGCAGCTTCACCGAGCGCGCCACCTACCTACGATGTAGGGCCATGCGCGACACGCGAGAAGAGGATCTCGAAGCGCCCGATCTCCTGGAGCTCCTCGACCGGCTCGCTGCGGAGCTCGGGGCTCCGTCGGAAGCTGATGTCGCGTGGGCGCGCCGGGTCACCCACGTCGAGGAGTAGCCCTCGACGCCGGCGCGCTCATCGCGCTTGACAGTCCCCGCGGCCGGGCGTTGCTGCGGGCGATCGCGACCGCCGACCAGAGTGTCGTCATCTCTGCCGCGGTCCTGGCCCAGGCGTGGCGCGACGGCGCTCGCCAGGCGCTGCTCGCCGGGTTGCTGAAGCGGGAGCAGACAGTCGTCGCCGCACGACGACCTCGCGGATGGTCTGGCTGATCGACCCACCCTCGCCGGCCTCGCTTGTGACCAGATGCGCGGCGGCGAACCTCGCGGAGCGCGATGTGTGCGATTCAGCGGGCGCGGACCTCGACGTTGCCGGAGTCCGTGGCGGCGACCACCCGTCGAACCGCGCCGGCCGCGTCGAGCCGAGGTGTCTCATCGAGGTGTACGATTGGTGTATGGCGCGGTCCCGAACGAACATCGAGCTCGACGACGACCACGTTGCGAGGATCATGGAGCGCTACGGCGTGGCCACCAAGACGGCCGCAGTGGACCTTGCGCTGCGCCACCTCGCCGGCCAGCCGATGAGCCGCGACGAGGCGTGCGGGATGCGGGGCGCAAACGCCATCGGCGAGGTACCGAGCGACGTTCCGGTCGATTTCGGCTCGTGATCCTGGCGGACACCTCCGCCTGGGTTGAGTACGACCGTGCCACCGGAAGCGCGGTCGATCGGAGACTCGCGCAGCTCATCGTCGGTACGGACGACCAGCTTGCCGTCACCGAGCCCGTGGTCATGGAGGTCCTGGCCGGGGCACGCGACGCTGCGCGCGAGGCACAGCTCCGCCGGCTGCTGGCGCGCTACGACATGCTCGCATTCGATGCGATCTCGGACTTCGAAGGCGCAGTTCGCATCTACCGCCGCTGTCGGGCCGCCGGCGTCACCCCGCGGGGGATGATCGACGGCATGATCGCCGCCGTCGCGTGGCGCACGGAGGCCACGCTGCTCGCCTACGACGCCGATCTCGATCGGGTCGCGACGGTCATCGGGATCGTCATGGACGACGCCTCGCTGCGCACGTAGAGCGAACAGCCCCACGGAGGGTGGCCTGTCCCCTTCCAGGCCAACGAAAGCTCCCCGAAATGTCACAAGTGGACAATGTGCGGGGTAGCACGACGGACCTATGCTCCGGACGGGCCTGCGCCCGGGGAGACACCACGACACGCGGAGAGACGCCTGTGGCACAGATCGGCTTCGTCGGGCTCGGCCGCATGGGCGGCAACATGGTCACGCGGATCAAGCGCGACTCCGACCACGACGTCGTCGCGTTCGATCGCGACCCGGACGTCGTGGCACGCATCACCGAGGCGACCGGCGCGGTCGCCGCCGACTCGCTCGCCGACCTCGTCGGCAAGCTCGACGCGCCGCGGATGGTCTGGATCATGGTCCCGGCCGGCGCGCCGACGCAGGGCACCGTCGAGGAGCTCACATCGCTGCTGCACGAGGACGACATGATCGTCGACGGTGGCAACTCGAAGTGGACCGACGACAAGGCGCGCGCCGCGATCCTCGAGCAGCAGGGGATGCACTACGTCGACGTCGGCACGAGCGGCGGCGTGTGGGGCCTGGAGGTCGGCTACTGCATGATGGTCGGCGGTCCGCAGCCGGCCGTCGATCGCCTCGCGCCGATCCTCGACGTCCTCGCGCCGACGACGAACGAGCTGAGCTCGAAGGCGATCGGGCCGCGCGGCTGGGGGCACTTCGGTCCGTCGGGCGCCGGGCACTACGTGAAGATGGTCCACAACGGCATCGAATACGGCCTCATGCAGGCCTACGCCGAGGGCTTTGACCTCTTCGACAAGTCCGAGTACGAGCTCGACAACGCGAAGATCGCGCACCTCTGGGGCCAGGGATCGGTCGTCAGATCGTGGCTGTGCGAGCTGGCGGCGCGCGCGTTCGAGATGGAGGGCAACGACCTCGCCGACCTGAGCGGCTTCACCGAGGACTCCGGCGAGGGCCGCTGGACGATCGAGGATGCGATGGACAAGGACGTCCCGACGCCGGTCATCACCGCCTCGCTGTACGCGCGCTTCTACAGCCGCGGCAACGGCGACTTCACGCATCGCATGCTCGCGGCGCTCAGAGCTCAGTTCGGCGGTCACCCGACGAAGAAGTCGGCCGACGGGTGAGCGCGCCCCACCCGGAGCCCAACCCACTGGCCGCGGCGCTCGAGCGCCTGCCCGTCCACCCGACGGTGCTCGTGATCTTCGGTGCGACGGGCGACCTCACGCGCCGCAAGCTGCTGCCGGCGCTCTACAACCTCGCTCACGAGGGCGCGCTGCCCGAGCACTTCGCGCTCGTCGGCAGCTCGCGCTCGGACCTTCCCGACGAGGAGTTTCGCGAGATGGCCGTCAAGGCCGTGCGCGAGTTCTCGCGCCGCAAGCCGAACGAGAAGGTGCTCGCCAAGCTCTTCGAGCACGCGCGCTACGTCGGCGGTTCGTTCGACGACCCGACGGTCTACGAGCGCCTCGGTCCGGTACTCGAGGAGGTCGATGAGCGGGCCGGTCAGCGACTGAACCGCTGCTTCTACCTATCGACGGCGCCGGAGTTCTTCCCGATCATCGTCAAGGCGCTCGGCGAGCACGGGCTGCAGGACGCCGCCGACGCCGAGGTCCGAGTCATCATCGAGAAGCCGTTCGGGACGACGCTGGCGGAGGCGCGCGAACTCAACCAGACCGTGCTGTCGGTGTTCGCCGAGCGCCAGGTCTTCCGCATCGACCACTACCTCGGTAAGGAGACCGTCCAGAACGTCCTGGCGCTGCGCTTCGCCAACGGGATGTTCGAGCCGTTGTGGAATCGCAACTACATCGATCACGTGCAGATCACGGCCTCCGAGGACCTTGGCATCGGCACGCGCGCGGGCTACTACGACAACGCCGGCGCGCTGCGCGACCTCGTCCAGAACCACATGTTGCAGCTGCTGACGCTGCTGTGCATGGAGCCGCCGGTCGACTTCTCCGCCGACGAGGTCCGCGACGAGAAGGTCAAGGTGCTGCGCGCGATCCATCCGCCGACCGAGGTGGAGGTGCCGGGGATGGCGGTGCGCGCGCAGTACGTCGCCGGCAACGTCGCCGGGGTCGAGGCGCCCGGCTACCTCGACGAGGCCGGCGTCCCCGAGGACTCGACGACCGCGACGTACGCGGCGCTGCGCCTGGAGGTCGACAACTGGCGCTGGGCCGGCGTGCCGATGTATCTGCGCACGGCCAAGCGCCTGGCGCGCAAGGTCACCGAGATCGCCGTCATCCTGAAGCCGGTCCCCCACCTCGCGTTTGCAGAGGACGGCTCGGAGGGCGTGCGGCCGAACGTACTCGTGCTGACCGTCCAGCCCAACGAGGGCGTGTCGCTGTCGATCGGGGCGAAGATCCCCGGCACGCGGATGGCGATCCGCCAGGTGCAGATGGAGTTCTCCTACGGGTCGGCGTTCCTGTCGCAGTCGCCCGAGGCCTACGAGCGCCTGATCCTCGACGCGATGCGCGGGGACGCCACGCTCTTCACCCGTAACGACGAGGTCGAGGCGCAGTGGCGCATCTGCGATCCGATCCTCGCCGCGTGGGACAAGATGCCCGGCCCGCCGGCGACGTACGAGGCCGGCTCGCAGGGTCCCAAGGAGGCCGACGCGCTGCTCGGCGACGGCCGCGAGTGGAGGATGATCTAGTGGTCGCTGCGGCCACTCATCGGGAGAACGACGCGTGACGACGACGATCGACGCCGTCTGGAGCGCCCAGGACACGACGCCGGCGGCGATCGAGTCGGCCCTGCGCGACCTCGTCGACGAGCGCCACCGCGAGAACCAGGGCTACGTCGCCGCGCGCGCGCTGAACCTCGTCTGCATCGTCGACGCGCAGTACAGCGGCGAGGTCGCCAACCGGCTGCGCCGCGTCGGGCGCTACCACGCGTCGCGCACCGTCGTCTGCTCGGTCGAGGACGGTCGCACGACGATCGACGCGCGCGCCACGGTCGCCTCGGAGGCCGATCCGCGGCCGGGCGAGTTCTCGCTCATGCGCGAGACCGTCGTCGTGTCCGTCGGCGAGCGCCACCTCCACCACCTCGCCCGGATCGTCGACCCGCTCGTCGTGACGGACCTCGCGACCGTCGTGTGGTCGCCGCACGGCCACGACGAGGCCGTCGACTCGCTCGTCTCGCCGGCGGGCGGCGCGCGCCCCGTCGCGCAGTGCGTGCTGCTCGACACCGCCGGCGAGCCCGACGCGCGGGAGGCGCTGGAGCGCGTCTGCCGACTCGCCGAGCTCGTCAGCGTCGTCGACCTCGCCTGGCTGCGCGTGACGCCGTGGCGCGAGCGGCTCGCAGCGCACTTCGACCCGGCCGACCGCCGGCCCGAGCTGCAGACGCTCTCCAAGCTGTCCGTGCGCCACGGCTCGCACTCGCTCGTCTCCGGCCTGCTGCTCGTCGGCTGGATGTGCGACCGGCTCGGCTGGCGGCCGGAGCGCCTGACGCTCCACGACGAGCTGCTGCGCGGGCGCGCGCGCGGCCGGCGCGGCGAGGTCGAGCTGCGCCTGGAGCCCGTCGGAGTGCTGCAGGTACCCGGCCTCGCCGGGATCGAGCTGCGCAGCGACAACGGCGCCGTGCTCGCACTCGAGCGCGGCGAGGGCGGGCTGACCGCACGCCGGCGCGAGCGCAAGGGCGCCGAGCGCTCGTGGACGGTCCTCGGCGCGTCGCGCGGCGAGGCCGGCATCCTCGGCGAGGGCATCCGCCACGCGCTGCTGCCCGACCCCACCTACGCCCCCGCGCTCGCCGCGGCGCGGCGGATGCTGACGTGAAGCCCGTCCTGTCGGACGTGCCGCTCGGCGGCAGCGCGTTTCCCCCGATCGCCGACTACGCCTTCCTGTCGGACTGCGAGAACTCCGCGCTCGTCGCCCCCAGCGGCAACGTCGAGTGGATGTGCGTGCCGCGCATGGACAGCCCGAGCCTGTTCGGCGCGATGCTCGACCGCGACGCCGGGATGTTCTCCCTCGCGCCGGCCGACGCGGCCGTCCCGGCGGGCCGGCGCTACCTGCCCGGCACGAACATCCTCGAGACGACCTGGGGCACGAAGACCGGCTGGCTGATCGTGCGCGACGTGCTGCTCATCGGCCCCTGGCGTCATGACCGCGACCGTTCGCGCACGCACCGCCGCTCGCCGACGGACTACGACGCAGAGCACGTGCTGTTGCGCACGCTGCGCTGCGTCAACGGGACCGTGCAGATGCACATGGAGTGCGACCCGATCTACGACTACGGACGCCTTCCCGCGACGTGGGAGTACTCGGGCGACGGCTACGAGGAGTGCACCGGCACGTTCGAGGGCGCCGACCTGACCGTGAGGTTGAACTCCGATCTGCGGCTCGGGATCGAGGGCGCGCGGGTGCGGGCTCGCACGACGATGCACGACGGGGACCTCGCCTACATCGCGCTGAGCTGGACCAAGGTGCCCGGACCGGCGACCTTCCCGGACGCCTACGAGCGGCTCGTGCGGACGGCCGACTTCTGGCACGAGTGGCTGGCACAGGGCACGTTCCCCGACCACCCCTGGCGCGAGGCACTGCAGCGCTCGGCGCTGACGTTGAAGGGCCTGTCCTACGCGCCGACCGGCGCGCTGCTGGCGGCCGCCACGACGTCGCTGCCCGAGACGCCCGGCGGCAACCGCAACTGGGACTACCGCTACACCTGGGTGCGCGACTCGACGTTCATGCTGTGGAGCCTCTACACGCTCGGCTTCGACTGGGAGGCCGATGACTTCTTCAACTTCCTCGCCGAGGTCTGCGAGGGGCAGGACCTGCAGGTCATGTACGGCATCGGCGGCGAGCTGTGCCTCGACGAGCAGGAGCTCGACCACCTGTCCGGCTATGAGGGCGCGCGCCCCGTGCGGATCGGAAACGGCGCCTACGAGCATCGCCAGCACGACGTCTGGGGCAGCTTCCTGGACTCGTTCTACCTGCACACGAAGTCCCGCGACGGCGTGCGCGATGCGAGCTGGCCGCTGATCTGTCAGCAGGTCGAGAAGGCGCTGACGCACTGGCGCGAGCCCGATCGCGGGATCTGGGAGGTGCGCGGCGAGCCGAAGCACTTCACGTCCTCGAAGATCATGTGCTGGGTCGCGGCCGATCGCGGGGCGCGGCTGGCGCGGCTGCGCCAGGACACGGACTGCTACGAGCGCTGGCAGGCGGCGGCCGACGAGATCCATGCCGACGTGCTCGAACACGGCGTCGACTCGCGCGGCGTCTTCGTACAGCACTACGGCACCGAGGCGCTCGACGCGTCGCTGCTGCTCGCGCCGCTCGTGCGCTTCCTACCGCCCGACGATCCGCGGATCGTGGCGACGGTCCATGCGATCGCCGAGGAGCTCACCGTCCACGGGCTCGTCCTGCGCTACCGCGTCGAGGAGACCGATGACGGGCTCGGCTCGCAGGAGGAGGGCACGTTCACGATCTGCTCGTTCTGGCTCGTGTCGGCGCTCAGCGAGATCGGCGAGGACGCGCAGGCGCGCGCGCTCTGCGAGCGGCTGCTGTCCTACGCGTCGCCGCTGCTGTTGTACGCCGAGGAGATCGACCCGAAGTCCGGCCGCCACCTCGGCAACTTCCCGCAGGCGTTCACGCACCTGGCGCTCATCAACGCGGCGCTGCACGTGATCCGCGCCGACCACCGGATCGCGCTGCAGACACAACCACTCGACGCGACGAGGCAGGAACGGTCGTGACGCGCGTCCGGGTCTTCCCCGATGCCGAGGCCGTGGCGCGCCATGCCGCCGACGCCCTGGCCTGGCGGATCGGCGACGCCCGCAAGGCCGGGCGCGAGGTCCACATCGCTTTGGCCGGCGGCAGGACCCCGATGCGCGCCTACGAGCTGCTCGGGCGGATCGAGGGCTCGTGGAAGCACGTGCATCTGTGGCTCGGCGACGAGCGCTGTGTGCCGGACGGGCACCCCGAGTCCAACGCCGAGATGGTGCGTGGGTCCCTCTACGCGAACGCGCGCGCCGAGCCGCCGTCGCTGCACGTGCTGCGGTCGCCGCTCGTGCCGGAGGACGCCGCGTGGCTGTACGGCCGCTCGATCGTCGAGCGCGTGCCCGACGGCGTGTTCGACATCGTCCTGCTCGGGATGGGTCCCGACGGGCACACGGCGTCGCTGTTTCCCGGTCACCCCGCGCTGGCCTGCGTCGCCGCGCCGTGCGTCGCGGTGCGCGACGCCCCCAAGCCTCCGCCGGAGCGCGTCACGCTGACGCTGCCGGTGCTGCGCGCCGCGCGCTTCACGCTGCTGCTCGTGACCGGCGCCGAGAAGCGTTCGATCTTCGCTCGGGTGCGCGCGGGCGACGAGTCGCTGCCGACGGCGCTCGTCGGCGACGGGATCGACGAGATCGCCTGCGACCGGGCGGCTGCGGGCGAGGCGGGCTGAGCGCGCCGGCCCGACGCGGGCGGGCTGCGACGTCACCGCCGTGGAAGCGAAGCGGCACGGACGCGGCGGTGCCACCGGCGCCGCCGCCGCGCGGGTCCCTCCGACACGGGGCCCTCAGTAGTAGTGGCGCCGTCCGCCGACTGCGTATCCGATCATCCCGAGGACCTCGAGGATCAACCCGACGATGATGCAAAGCACACCGATGCCGCCGAGGACGCGGAGGTGGGGATTGAGTGCGGCGACGATGAGCAGGAAGATGCCGAAGACGATCATGGGTTCCTGCTACCCCGTCCGCGCCGATCGCGAACGAACGTCGACACGTGTTGTATGAGTAGGCCGTGCTCGCGCTGCTCGCAGGCTTCGCCGCACTGGCGGTCGCCCCGCCCGTGCCCCGGGAGATCCCACGTGAGCGCGTGCCGTCGGTCGTCATCGCCGGCACGCGCCCGTTCTCCGAGCCCGAGTCGCGCGCGGTCCGCCGGCTGATCCTGCGGCTGCGTCCGCGGGTGACGATCTGGTTTCACCAGCCGTGGGGACAGGTGCTGGCGCCCTGCCACGGGGCCGCCGCGCTGCAGCGCCGCTACGCGCGCCTCTCCGGGCTGCCGGTCAAGCGCTGTCGCGGCAGCGAGCTGCCGGGCACGGCGACGCGCTGGCAGATGCACGCGCTGCCGGCGTCGCGGGCGTTTGTCGTCGAGCTCGGCACCGGTCGCCTGTCGGCGGCCGCCATGCGGCGACACGCGCGAGCGGTTCGGGCGGTCGCCGGGTAGCGCCGCCAAGGGGGCGCTCTAGCGGGGTACTGTGGATCGCCGAAGCGACGTTCCGCGCGTGCCATCGGACGTTCGTCCACTCGACCGGATTGCGCGCCCGCGCTGCAGCAGCTCTTGCGTGCCGGCACGAGGCCCCGTGCCATGATCGATCGCTCGCGAGCCCGAGCCCGAGCGATGACCGATCCCACCCCCAGCGCGCCCCGGCGCATCACGTTTCCCGACCTCGTCCGGATCCACTTCAAGTGGCGCCAAGCGGCACGTACGGGCTCGGGAGTCGACGAGGCCGATGAGGCGCGCCTCAACGACGCCTACCACGATGCGTTGGAGCGCTTCGAGCACGAGCACGGCGAACTCGTCAGCGCGTACTGGTGCGCGGACGTCGAGAGCGCGGTCGCGCTGACCTCTGGGCGGCCGCACCCCGGCTGGGTGCGCCGCCTGCTGTCGGTCGCGCCGAAGTTTCACCGCGTCAGCGACTGGGCGACGAAGGACGAGCCCGACATCGCGCGGGCATTGCATCACTGCGACGAGCTCGCGATCCGCGCCGGCGAGGTGCTGCGCGGGCGTAGCCGGCGGATCACGATCCAGCTCGTCATGACCTCGGCCTGCCACCTGTTGAGCCTCGTCGACGCGCGCGATGAACACACGAACCTCGCCGCGCACAAGACGGCGGTAGCGGTCGAGACGCGCGAGCTCGCCGGCCTGCGCCGCGACTATCGCGAATCGGCCAACAGCGACGCCCAGCTCGTCTACTTCCTCGGGATGGCGTTTGGCATCTGCCTGCTCGCGCTGCTCTACGCCTCGGCCAACAGCATCCTGCAGGGCGACGGCGTCGAGGACAAGACGATCATCGGCTGCCTCGTCGCCGGCGCACTCGGCGCGGTCGTCAGCGTCGTCGCGCGGATCAACAGCGGCACGTTCGCGCTGGATTCCGACGTCCAGCGCGGCTACACGCTGTTCCTCGGGGCGCTGCGGCCGGTGATCGGCTCGGTCTTCGGGCTGCTGGCGTTCTTCATGCTGACGAGCAAGTTCGTGCAGTTCTTCGACATCCCGCCTGTGGGGTCGATCGATCGCTTCTACTTCCTCTGCGTGATCGGCTTCGCGGCCGGCTTCAGCGAACGCTGGGCGCAGGACACGCTGACTGGCGGCCTGACCGGCCGCGGCCGCGGCAAGGACGCGGCGGTGGGGGCGCAGGCGCCGACGCCGGCGAAGACCTCCGGCGCCCCGGCACGGCAGCGGGCCGACCCGGGCGTCGAAGCCGACGGCTCGGAGTAGGTCGAGGTCAGCGGCGGGCGGGGCGCAGGCGCGCGACCGGCGACCCCGGATGAGCGGCGCGCGGGACGCAGGCGCGCGACCCGGCGACCCGGGTCAGCGGCGCGGGCGGCGTGGGTGGTGCAGACGCGCGACCGGCGTGAGCAGCGGTGGCGGCCCGCCGGGGAGGCCGAGCCCCCCGAGCGTGCCGCGAACCTCGCGCGGGTCCTCGCGCCGCACGAGGCACAGCAACGCCGCGACCGCGGCGTCGGCGAGCAGCAGTGGGGCGAGCGCGGCGCGCGCCGGGCGCCCCCACCAGCGCGCCGCGTAGCGCCGCAGCGACGCGACCCACTCCGCGCGCATCCGCGCCGGGTCCGCGCTCTGGGCGCGCTTGACGCTCGTCCCGTAGCCGTGCGCCGCGGTCGCCGCCGGCACGACGTCGGCGCGGCGGCCGGCGCGTTGCAGTCGGGCGCAGAGGTCGCCGTCGTTGAAGAACAGCGGAAAGCGCTCGTCAAACGGGGCGGGCACCAGGTCACGGCGCGCGGCCATGACGCACGCCGCCGCCGGGCAGAAGACGCTCACCGGCTCGCGCGGCGGCCCGCTGGCCCACAGCTCCTCGTAGCGCCGCGCGGCGCTCGCGCGCCCGCCGCGCAGGCCCGCGTCGACACGCCGCCCGACGGTCGTGAAGGCCCACAGCGCGGTGGCGAGGCCGCCGTCGCGGCGCGCGAACAGCTGCGGCGTGCCGTCGGGGTCGTGTAGGAGCGCCGCCGCAAGCGCGACGTCCGCGTGCGCGAGGAGGTGCTCGCGCAGCGCCGCAGCGCAGCCGGGATCCATGACGCAGTCGGGGTTCAGCAACAGCACGAACTCGCCGCTGCACGCGGCGAAAGCGGCGTTCATCGCGGCCGCGAAGCCGGGGTTTGAGCCCGTCTCGATCAGCCGCACGCCTGCGTGCGCGCTCGCACGGGCGGCCGTGTCGTCCGCCGAGGCGTTGTCGACGACGACGACCTCGATGTCGAGTCCCGCGCCGGCCTGGGCGAGCGCCGCCTCGAGGCAGGCGTCGATCTCGTCGCCGTGGTTGTAGGTGACGATCAGGACCGAGAGATCGGCGGTGGGTGCTACGGGCACGGGCGGCGGCGCTACGGCGGGCCCGGGTCGTGGCGGGCGATGAACGCGTCGACATCCGCGTCGCAGAGCGCGCCGACGCGCTCCTTGATCGTCTCGACCGGCCAGTCCCACCACGCGATCCGCAGCAGCGCCGCGATCTGCTCGTCGTCGAAGCGCTTGCCGATCTCGCGCGCCGGGATGCCGCCGACGATCGCGTACGGGGCGACGTCGCGCGTCACGACCGAGCGCGTCGCGACGACGGCGCCGGGCCCGATCGTGACGCCGGACATGACGACCGTGCCGCGCGTGATCCAGGTGTCATGGCCGAGATGGATGTCGCCGCGCCCGTACGTGTGGCCGTCCTCGCCGGCGCCCGGCAGACGGAGGCGCTCGCGCAGCGGAAACTGGGCGACCCAGTCGCTGCGGTGGCGCCCGCCCAGGTAGCAGATGGCGTCATGGGCGACGGAGGCGAAGTTGCCGACGACGACGCGCGAATCGCCGCCGCCCAGCTCGTCGACGGTCGGCGCGAAGTAGCTCTCGCGCCCCATCACGAGCGTGCCGTCGGCGAGCTGGTCGTGGACGGAGTCCTGCAGCGACAGGACGCCCTGCGGAAGGGACATCTTCGACACCCGCCAGGTGTGGACGAGCGCATCGGCTCGATCGCGCACGCGCTGCACCCGATCGGCGCCGCGGCGCACCAGGTCGATCGCACGTCGGTCCGGGCTCGCCATCGGGCCTACGCACCCGCGCCCAGCGGCCGGATCGCGCTCGCCGGCACCCCGGCGAGCAGGTGGCCCTCCGGGTACTCGCCGGCGGTCACGACCGCGCCCGTCGCGACCATCGCGTTGCGACGGATGTGCGCGCCGCGCAGGATCACGGCGTTCGCCCCCACCATGACGTTGGCGTCGATGCGCACCGGCGTCGACATGACCTGCTGGCGTTCGAACCAGGTGTCGCTGCCGTCGTGGGTGTGGTCGGAGTCCATGACGTCGACGCCCTCGGCGAGCGCGACGTGGTCGGCGATGTCGATGCGCTCGTGGCAGTGGACGGTGACGTTGCGCCCGATGCCCGACTGGACACCGACATGCAGCTCACCGCCGGACTTGAGCTCGGCGCCCGACCGCACCTCGACCTGGCGTGCGAGCCGGATCGCCCCGCCCCACGGCTGCAGGCGGACGCGATCCTGGAAGTAGCAGCCGTCGCCGATCTCGATGATGCCGTCGGCGTGGGTTCGCAGGTCGAGCGTGAGGTCGCGGCCAAAGCGGCAGTCGCGGCCGATGCGCAGCGTCAGGGAGCCCTTCCCATCGCCGATCTGCGAGACGACGACGTGCGGCAGGGCATCGAAGCGCGGCGTGCCGTCGGACTCGACGACGACGCGGCAGCCGAGGCGCGCGAGCCGCGCCTGCGTGCGCAGGACCCAGGCCCGGAAGCGCAGGGTGCGCACGAGGCCGGCGAGTGAGGTCAGCACGGCGCCACCGTAGCGGCGATGCGCAGCGGCGGGCCGGTCCGGCGCCGGCGAACCGGGGAGAGCGCTCGCACCCGCGTGGCCGGCGTCGAGGCCGTTCGGGCTCGGCACCGGCAGGTCGGCGGCCTGGTTCCAACCCGGGCTGCGTGACGCGCGCAGCGCGAGCGCGTCGCCGGGCGCCGGCGCCGCGGCCACAGGCGCGGGCGCGGGCGGTCCTGTCGGAGGCGGCGCGGCGCCCGCCGCCCCACGCACCGGCCGCGCGGGTGTCGACTCGCCCGCCCCGGGGGTCGTCGTCCCCGGTGCCGGCAATCCCGCCGCCTCCGCCTGCACGCGCAGGAAACGGGCCATCGCCGTGGGCGTCGGGTGGTCGAAGACGAGCGTCGATGGCAGCCGCAGGCCGGTCACCTGCGCGAGGCGATTGCGCAGCACGACCGAGCCGAGCGAGTCGAATCCGAGCTGCTTGAACGGGTCGTCGGGCTGCACGGCGTCCGTGGACTCGTGGCCGAGCGCCGCCGCGGCCTGCGTGCGCACGAGCGCGAGCACGAGCTCGTCGCGCTCCTCGGACGGGATCGCGGCGAGCTGCTGCGCGAGCGAGCCGCCGGCGGCGACGGCCGCCCGTGCGGGCGCGCGCCGCGCCGGCGCCCGTACGAGCTCGGACAGCAGCGCCGGCAGCGTGCCCGCCCGCGCCTCGGTGCGCAGCGCCGCGAGGTCGAGCGGGACAGCGACGAGCAGTGCCTCGCGGTGTGCCAGCGCCGCGTCGAGCAGCGCCAGCGCCCGGGCGGCCGGCATCGGCAGTTGGTGCGTCCCCTGCTCGAGGCGCTCGACGTCACGCGCCGTGATCTGGCTCGTCATCCCGGCAGCGTGCTCCCACGCGCCCCACGCGATCGAGGTCGCCGGCAGCCCGTCCGCGCGGCGGCGCTGCGCGAGCGCGTCGAGCGACGCATTCGCCGCCGCGTAGTTGCCGAGCCCGGCGAGGCCGAACGTCGCCACAGCCGACGAGAAGAGGACGAACGCCGACAGGTCGAGGCCCGCCGTCAGCTCGTCCAGCCAGCGCGCCGCGACCGCCTTCGGCCGCATGACCGCCTCCAGCGACGCGCGATCGAGCGACTCGATCATGCCGTCGTCGAACGCCCCCGCCGCGTGGACGACGGCGGTCAGCGGCCGGGTGGCCGGGATCGTGCCCAGCAGCTTGGCGAGCGCCGCGCGGTCGCCGACGTCGCACGCCGCGACCGTCGCCTCGCAGCCGAGCGCCGCGAGCCGGTCGACGAGCTCCGCTGACCCCTCGGCGCCGGCGCCGCTGCGGCTGGCGAGCAGCACATGGCGCACGTCGTGCTCGCGCGCGAGGTGCTCGGCGACGAGCGCGCCGAGCCCGCCGGTCCCGCCCGTGACGAGCACCGTCCCGCCCGGATCCAGCGGGCGCCGCACCGTCAGCACGACCTTTCCGACGTGGCGAGCCTGGCTGACGAACTGCAGCGCCTCCGGGCCGTCGCGCACGTCGAACGCGGTCATCGGCAGCGCCGCAAGCTCGCCGCGCGCGACCTGCCCGACGACGTCCTCGAGGATCGCGCCGAGCCGTCGCGGCGGGGTGCCGAAGAGGTCGAGCGCCTCGTAGCGCACGCCCTCGTGCGCGGCGGCGACCACGGCGGGGTCGCGCACGTCGGCGACGCCGAGCTCGACGAAGCGCCCGCCCGGGCCGAGCAGCCGCAGCGAAGCGTCGACAAGCTCGCCTGTCAGGCAGTTCAGGACGACGTCGACGCCGCCCTCGAAGCGGGTGGCGAACGTCGCGTCGCGCGACGAGGCGAGGTGGTCGTCGTCGATCCCGAGCGCGCGCAGCAGCGGCCACTTCGACGGGCTCGCCGTCGCGAAGACCTCCGCCCCGACGAGCTTGGCGAGCGCGACCGCGGCGAGCCCGACGCCGCCGGCCGCGGCGTGGATGAGCACCCGCTCGCCCGGCCCCAGGCGCGCGATGTCGACGAGCGCGAGCCGGGCCGTCGCGTGCGCGACCGGCACGGCCGCGGCCTGCGCGAACGACCACGACGCCGGCATCGGGACGAGCATCGCGCGCTCGGCGATGGCGAGCGGGCCGAACGCACCGGGGACGAAGCCGAGCACGCGCTCGCCCTGCGCGAGATCCGTGACGTCCGCAGCGGTCTCGACGACGACGCCCGCAGCCTCGATCCCGAGCTCCGCCGCGCGCGTGTAGACGCCGTAGGAGAGCAGCACGTCGCGGAAGTTCACGCCCGCCGCTCGCACGGCGACGCGCACCTCGCCCGCGGCCAGCGGCCGCTCGCCGTCGCCGCTGGATGGCCCGGCCCCGAGAGGCGCGCCGCGGCGCTCGACGGCGAGCCGCCACGCGCCCGAGGGAGTCGCGTCGCGCGCGGCGCGGACGAGCCTTGGGACCAGGATCGCCCCGCCGCGGACCGCGACCTGCGGCTCGCCCGTCGCGAGCGCGAGCGCGAGCCCCTCCGGGTCCACCACCTCCCCCGGCCCCAGGCGCCCCTCGCGTGTCGAATCTTGAGCGGATAGCGCCCACTTCTCGCCACGAGTGCCTCGGCTCGAGGCCGCGAGGCTCTCGCCGCCGCCGGGTGCAGGCTGACCCGCATCGATGAGGACGAAGCGGCCGGGATGCTCGGTCTGGGCGCTGCGTAGGAGGCCCCACTGCGCCGCCAGCTCGGGATCCGGCCGCTCGCCGGGCAGCGCGGCGACCGCGCCCCTGGTGACGAGCGCGAGCACGCGGTCGCGCATACGCTCGTCGGCCAGCCAGCCCTGCACGAGCGCGAGCGCCGCCGCCGCGTCCGCGGGCGCGGCGGCCAGGACGGTCGCCGGCGACGTGTCGCCACGGCCGGGCGTTGCTCCGGACGAGCGGGCGCCTGCGTCGAGCGCGGCGCGCAGCGCGGCCAGGTCCACGTACGCGTCCGTGCCGGCGAGCTCGAGGCCGCCGATCGTCGCCGCGCCCGCCAACGCGCCGAGAGCGCGCCCGGCGCCGGCCGCCGACCCCGCGGTCCAATGGATCCGGAAGAGGTCGTCGCCTGCGTCCCGCGCGGGACGCGTCAACAGCCCGTCGACCGACAGCACAGGCTCCCCGGCGGTGTCGACCGCGGTCAGGCGCAGGACATCGTCGCCCTCGGCGACGACCCGCACCCGCAGCACGCTCGCACCCCGCCGCGCGACGCGCACGCCGCGCCAGCCGAACGCCAGCCGCACACCGGCTCCGTCGCGCGCGATCGCGGCGTGAAACGCGGCGTCGAGCAGAGCCGGATGCACGGCGAAGGCCGCGGCCTCGCCGGCTTGCTCGTCGGCGAGCGCGATCTCGGCGTAGAGCTCCTCCCTGTCCGCTTCCCCGGAGCCGGCGGGCGAGCCGCGACGCCGCCACGCCGCCCGCACGTTCGCGAACGCCGGCCCGTACGCGAAGCCGCGGTCGGCGAGCCGGTCGTAGAGGGCTTCGACGTCGATCGCCTCGGCGTCCGGCGGCGGCCAGATGCCGAGCGGCTCGTGCGCGGCGGGCACGCTCGCCGACAGCGTGCCGGTCGCGTGGCGCACCCATCCGCCGGCGTCCGCGCTCGCATAGACGTCGATCGCCCGGCGCCCGGCCCCGTCCGGCTCGCCGACGGTCGCCTGTACGCGCACCGCAGCCTGCCCGCGCAGGACGAGCGGAACCTCGAGCGTGAGCTCCTCGACGGTGTCGCAGGCGGCCCGGGCGCCGGCGTGCAGCGCGATCTCGAGCAGCGCGGAGCCGGGTAGAAGCGTGTCGCCCAGTACCTCGTGGTCGGCGAGCCACGCGGGCGCGGCGCTCGACAGGCGCCCGCTCCACAGCCACCCGTCCTGGCCCGCGAGCGAGACCGCGGCGGCGAGCAGCGGGTGCTCGTCGACGTCCAGTCCCGCGGCGGCGACGGACGCCCCGCCGCCCGCGCCGGCGCCGCCGGGCCCACCATCGAGCCAGTAGCGCGTGCGCGTGAACGGGTAGCTCGGCAGCGCGACGCGTCGCGGCCGGCTGCCGGCGAACGCCACCTCCCAGTCGACGTGGACGCCGCGGACGTGGACCTCGGCGGCGGAGGCGAGAAAGCGCGCGAGCGTCCCCTCGTCGCGGCGCAGCGTGCCGGCGACCGCGATCGCCTCGGGATCGGAGACCGCGTCCTCGACCGTCTCCTGGACGGCCCACATCAGCGCCGGATGCGGGCTGCACTCGACGAACGCCGTCACGCCCTGCTCCAGCAGCGCGCGGATCGCCTGCTCGAAGCGCACCGGCTCGCGCAGGTTGCGATACCAGTGCTCGGCGTTCAGCGCGAGTCCGTCGATCGGCGCGGCGGTCGTCGTCGAGACGATCGGGATCGTCGCAGCCATCGGCACGATCGGCGCGAGATCGTCGAGCAGCCGCTCGCGGATCGCGTCGACGTGATGGGAGTGCGAGGCGTAGTCGACGGCGATCATCCGCGCACGCACGCCGTCGGCCTCACACGCCGCGAGCAGCTCGTCGAGGGCCTGCGGCTCGCCCGACACGACCGTCGAGCGCGGGCCGTTGTAGGACGCGACCGAGATCCGCCCGTCCCACGGCGCGATCCGCTCGAGCGTGTCGGCGGCCGGCAGGAACACCGACATCATCCCGCCGTGGCCGGAGAGCGCGACGAGCGCCCGGCTGCGCAGCGCGGTGACGCGGGCGGCGTCGCGCAGCGACAGCGCGCCCGCGACGTGCGCCGCGGCGATCTCCCCCTGCGAGTGGCCGACGACGACCGTCGGCTGCACGCCGTGCGCGCGCCACAGCGCCGCGAGCGAGACGAAGACGGCGAACGAGCACGGCTGCACGACATCCATGCGTTCGAGCGCGGGCGCGCCATCCGCGCCTCGCAGCACGTCCTCGAGCTCCCACTCGACGAACGGGCGCAGTGCATCGGCGCAGGCCCGCATCTGCTCGGCGAAGAACTTCGAGCTGTCCCACAGCTCGACGGCCATCCCGCGCCACTGCGACCCCTGCCCCGGGAAGACGAACGCGACGCCGCCGGTCTCGGCACGGGCACGACCGGTGACGACGCGGTCGTCGGGCTCACCCGCGACGACCGCGTCGAGGCCGGCGAGCAGCGCGGACCGCTCGCCCGCGACGGCGACGGCGCGGTGCGCGAGCCGCGCCCGACCGACCGCGAGCGAGAAGCCGACGTCGGCCGCCCGCAGCTCGGGGCGCGCCGCGACATGCGAGCGCAGTCGCGTGGCCTGGGCGCGCAGCTCGTCGGGCGTGCGCGCCGACAGGATCCACGGCACGGCGCCCGGCGCGCCGTCCGGACCCGCCTCGGCAGGGCCCGGCGCGCCATCCGGACCCGCCTCGGCCGCGCCGGGACCGCCGCCGGAGCCGGTGTCCGCAGCGGCGGGGCGGCCCTCGCGCGGGGCCTCCTCCAGCACGACGTGCGCGTTCGTGCCGCTGATCCCGAACGACGACACGCCCGCCCGACGCGGGCGATCGGCCGCGGGCCACGGCACGTCCTCGGTCAGCACCTGCACGCCGCCTGCCGACCAGTCGACCTCCGGCGTCGGCGCGTCGACGTGCAGCGTTCGCGGCAGCAGGCCCGCCCGCATCGCCATCACGATCTTGATGACGCCCGCAACCCCGGCGGCCGCCTGCGTGTGCCCGATGTTCGACTTGATCGAGCCGAGCCGCAGCGGCGCGCCCCGGCGGTCGCGTCCGTACGTCGCGAGCAGCGCCTGCGCCTCGATCGGATCGCCGAGCCGCGTCCCGGTCCCGTGCGCCTCGACGACGTCGACCTCGCCGGCGGCGACGCGGCTGTTCGCCAACGCTTGGCGGATGACCCGTTCCTGCGATGGACCGTTGGGCGCCGACAGGCCGTTGCTCGCGCCGTCCTGGTTGGTGGCGCTGCCGCGCACGAGGGCGAGCACGCGGTGCCCGAGCCGCTGGGCATCTGACAGCCGTTCGACGAGCAGCAGGCCGGCGCCCTCCGACCAGCCGGTGCCGTCGGCGGCGGCGGCGAAGGACTTGCAGCGCCCGTCCGCCGCCAGGCCGCGCTGGCGGCTGAACTCGACGAATACCTCCGGCGTCGCAAGCACGGTCACGCCGCCCGCGAGCGCGAGCGTGCACTCCCCGTTTCGCAGCGCCTGGCAGGCGAGGTGCAGCGCGACGAGCGACGACGAGCAGGCCGTGTCGAGCGTCAGCGCCGGGCCCTGCAGCCCGAGGACGTAGGACACGCGACCGGACACGACGCTCGTCAGGTGACCGGTCAGCCGCAGGCCATCGAGCGCGTCGGCGCCGCTGGGGCGCAGGGAGCCGTAGTCCTGGGTGCTGACGCCGGCGAAGACGCCGGTCGCCGTGCCGCGCAGCGACTCGGGGTCGATGCCGGCGTCCTCGAGTGCCTCCCAGGCCGTCTCGAGCAGCAGTCGCTGCTGCGGGTCCATCGCGAGTGCCTCGCGCGGGGCGATGCCGAAGAACGCAGCGTCGAACTCGGCCGCGCCGGCGAGGAAGCCCCCGTTGCGCGTCGTGCTCGTGCCGGAGTGGTCGGGATCGGGATCGTAGAGGTGCTCGAGGTCCCAGCCGCGGTCCTCGGGGAAGCCGCCGATGGCGTCGCGGCCGCCGGCGACGAGCTCCCACAGCTCCTCGGCGGAGGTCACCCCACCGGGGTAGCGGCAGCCGATGCCGATGATCGCGATGACGTCGTCCGCGGCCGCGGCCGACCGCGCGCGGGTCGCGGGCGGCGCGGGCGTGACCGATCGTTCGGAGCGCTCGCCGCCGTCGAGCATGGTGCCGAGCAGCTCGGCGACCGCCGCCGGCGTCGGATGGTCGAAGACGAGCGTCGCAGGAAGCCGCAGGCCCGCGAGCTGGGCGAGGCGGTTGCGCAGCTCGACGCCGGCGAGCGAGTCGAAGCCCATCTCGCGAAACGAGCGCCGCGCGGCGACCGCGTCGGGCGACTCGTGGCCGAGCACCGCCGCGGCCTGCGTGCGGACGAGCTCGAGCAGCGCCGCGTCGCGGGCCGCGCCGGTGAGCCCGGCCAGATCGCCGGAGCCGACCGCGGTGCCGGCGGGCCGTGCCTCCTCGGGCTCCTCGCCGACCCAGAAGCGCCGCCGCTGGAACGCGTAGGCCGGCAGCTCGACGCGCGCCGGCGCAGGGGAGCCGAAGACCGCCTCCCAGTCGACCCCCACCCCGCGCACGTGGGCCTCGCCGACCGACGTCGCGAAGCGCTCGAGATCGCCCTCGTCGCGGCGCAACGAGCCGATCACCGGCAGCTCGGGCGGCGCGTCTGCGGTCGCGGCGAGCGTGCTCTCGACCGCGACCGTCAGCACGGGGTGCGGGCTCATCTCGAGGAACGCCGTCGCGCCGTGGCGCACGAGCGCGCGCGTCGCCTGCTCGAAACGGACCGGGTGGCGCAGGTTCGAGAACCAGTACTCGGGGCCGAGCTCGCTGCCGTCGACGATCTCGCCCGTCACCGCCGAGCAGAACGCGACGTCGCCGCAGCGCGGCGTGATCGGCGCGAGCTCGCGCAGCAGCGTGTCGCGGATGAGCTCGGCCTGCGGGCCGTGCGAGGCGTAGGCGCCCGAGATCCGCCGCGCGCGGACGCCGTCGGCCTGCAAGCCGGCGAGCAGCTCCGCGAGCGGCTCGAGCTCGCCGGTCACGGCGACCGAGCCGGGGCCGTTGAAGACGCCGATGCTCAAGCCCTCGAGGCGGTCGATCCGCGCCTGCACGGACTCGGCGTCAAGCAGCACGGAGACCATCCCGCCGCGGCCGTGCAGCGCCATCGCGGTGCGCCCGCGCATCGCCGCGACACGCGCCGCGTCGCCCAACGACAGCGCGCCCGCGGCGTAGGCCGCAGCGACCTCGCCCTGCGAGTGCCCGACGACGAGCTCGGGCTCGACACCGTAGGAGCGCCACAGCGCGTGCAGCGAGACCGCCATCGCGAACATGACCGGCTGCACGACGTCAACCTGCTCGAGCGGCGGCGCGTCGGGCGCGTCGCGCAGCACGTCCTCCAGCGACCAGTCCAGAAACGGCGCCAGCGCCTCGGCGCAGGCCTCGATCGAGCGCGCGAACGCGGGCGCGGTGCGCCACAGCTCGAGCGCCATCCCGGGCCACTGCGATCCCTGGCCGGGGAACACGAACGCGACCTTCCCCGGCGGGCCCGCCGTCCCGCTTGCGATCCCCGCTCCGGGCTCGCCGCGCGCGACCGCCGCGAGGCGCGCGAGCAGCGTCGCGCGATCGGCTCCACCTGTGCCCGGCGAGCCGCCGGGCGAGCGGGTGACCACGACGGCACGCCGTGGCAGGCGCGTGCGCGCGGTCGCGAGCGTCCAGCCGACCTCGGCCGCCGTCAGCTCGGGGTGCGTCTCGACGTGCTCGTGCAGGCGCGAGGCCTGTGCCCGCAGCGCCGCATCGTCGTGCCCGGACAGCACCCACGGCAGGACCTCGGCGCGGGCGACCACCGCCGCCGTCCCGCGGGCCGTGACGCCCGCAACGTCGCCGGCTCCCGCGCGGCCCGCGGCGCCCGCCCCTTCGGGCGACTGGGCCTGAGCATGGCGCGGCGGCGACGTCCGCTCCGGCGCCGCCGACAGCAGTAGGTGACAGTTCGAGCCGCCGACGCCGAACGACGAGACCGCGGCCGACGGGCCGCCGGCGTCGGGCCATGGCTCGCGCGAGCGCACGACGCGCAGGCCGAGCGCGTCGAGGTCGATGGCCGGGTTGGGGTGCTCGAAGTTCAGGCTCGCGACGAGCTCGCGACGCTGCAGGCAGAGCGCCGCCTTCACGAGCCCGGCGACGCCGGCCGCGCCCTCGAGGTGGCCGATGTTCGTCTTGATCGAGCCGACGGCGAGCCGCTCGTCGGCCGGCCGGCCGGCGCCGTATACGCGCCCGAGGCCGGTCGCCTCGACGGGGTCGCCGGCGCGCGTGCCGGTGCCGTGCAGTTCGACGTAGCCGACATCGCCGGGGTCGATCGCGGCGTGCGCGAGCGCGGCGCGGATGACGCGCTCCTGAGCGTCGGCGCCCGGTGCCGTCATGCCCGACGCGCCGCTGCCGGTGCCGACCGCGCTGCCGCGGATGACCGCGTGGATCCGGTCGCCCTCGGCGACGGCGTCGGCGAGGCGCTTCAGCACCACGATGGCGCCGCCCTCGCCGCGTACGAAGCCGTTCGCGCGCGCGTCGAAGACGTAGGCGCGGCCCTCGGGCGACAGCGCGCCGATGCCCTGCGCGCGCAGCGTCGACAGCGGCGAGAGGATGAGGTTCACACCGCCCGCGAGCGCGAGCTGCGACTCGCCGCTGCGCAGGCTCTCGCACGCCATGTGCACGGCGACCAGCGACGAGGACTGGCCCGTGTCGATCGTCAGGCTCGGCCCGCGGAAGCCGAAGAAGTGCGAGATCCGGTTCGCGGCGATGCTGCGCATGAGGCCCGCGAGCGTGTAGCGGCCGGCGGCCTCGCCCGCCGCGCTGACGACGTCGGCGTAGTCGCCGTAGATCACCCCGAGATAGACGCCGACCGGCGCGTCGCGCCAGGCCCCCGAGTCCTGGCCGGCGTCCTCGAGGCCGTGGAAGGCGAGCTCGAGCGCGAGTCGCTGCTGCGGGTCCATCGCGACCGCTTCGCGCGGCGAGATCCCGAAGAACTCGGCGTCGAAGTCCTCGACGCCGTCGATGAAGCCGGCCGGTGGCAGCAGCCCCGGGTCGCCGTCCCAGTTCGCCAGGCGGGCGGCCGGAAACGGCGTGATCGCGTCGACCTCGTCGCGCAGCAGCCGCCACAGAGCGTCGGCGTCGCCGGCCATCGGCAGGCGGCACGACAGCCCGACGATCGCGATGTCCTGCCCGCTCACATCCGCCATGCGTCTCATCGCGCGATCACGACGGCGGTCGCGACGATCGCGCCGTCCATCCGCCAGCGCCCGTGCACGCGCGCCGCGCCGCCCAATTCGGGCGCGTCGGCGAGCAGGAGCGCCTCGAACGTCCCGTCGCGCACGTCGATCCGCAGCCGCACGTCCTCGAACTCCAGGTCACGTCCGGTGAGCGGAAACCAGGCCTTGAAGACGGCCTCCTTGGCGCTGAACACGAGCCGGTCCCAGGGCGCGCCCGCCGGCAGCGAGCGCAGCGCGCGCCGCTCGTCGGGCCCCGCGACGACCTCCAGGACACCCGCCGGCAGCGGCGCGAGCACCTCCGCATCGATGCCGAGCGCCCTTACGTCATGGGCGTGCGCCACCGCGCAGCACCGGTAGCCCTCGCAGTGCGTGATGCTGCCGACGACGCCCGCCGGCCACAGCGGCTCTCCGCGCGCGCCGCTGGCGACCGCGGTCGCCGGCAACCCGAGGCGCGCGAGCGCGCGCCGCGAGCACGCGCGGCCGGTGATGAACTCGCGCCGTCGGCGGCCCACCGCGCGCCCGAGCGAGCGCTCCTCCTGCGCAAACAGCGCGGTGTCCAGGTCGGCGGCGGTCACGACCGCCGAGACGGTCGGCGGCACCAGCGCCTCGATCATGTCGCGCCCACCTTCGTCGTGGTGGTGGATCCGGAGCCCGCCTTGTCAACTCGATTCGCCACCCTGGCGCATTGTGGCACGGCCTCGTTCGCAGCCGGGGCCTACGCAGGCGGCCCGCGGATACCCTGCCAGCAGATGCTTTCCGGTTCGTGGCGCTACTCGCTCACGGCGGCGACGCTCGCGCTCACGATCGCGCTCGCCGCGCCCGCCGACGCGGCGATCCCCTCGTCGGCGTCGGTCTCGAACCCGGTGCTGACCCAGCCGGGCGACGCGTCGGTCGGCGAGCTGACGTTCGCCACGACGTTCACCGCCGCGCAGGCGACGGGGACGGCGACGGCGACGCTGCGCCTGTCGGTCGGAACGACCTACCGGCTCACGACCTGCATCTGGGTCAAGGCGCCGCTGCAGGCGCCCGTCTCGACCTGCCAGTCGGCGGACGTGCGACCGAGCGTGCTGAACGTCGTCACCGGCGTCGGCGCCCCGAGCGCGCGCCTGACCGTCGACCGGCCGGCCGGCGGCGGCGGGGCGGCGACGATCGCCGGCACCGTGCTCGTCTTCGCCCAGCAGCCCGACGGCGGCTTCGCGACGTACGCGAGCTCGTGGCCGGCCGCAGGGCTGCCCGCCGCCGGCATCGCGGTCCCCGCGACGGACGCGGCGGCGGCACCCGTCCTCGGCCCGCAGGGGGTCGCCCGGCCTGGGATCTACCCCGGCGGGATCAACACCGGCGCGCAGGACTCGATCTGCCGCGAGAACGTGCTCCCGGGGGCCTCCGCCGCCGATGGCTCGACCGACGCGCTCGGCGACCTACCCTTCGCCTACGAGGTCGGCGCGCCCGCCGCTGGCGTCAAGCGGCGCGGCACGATGCTGATCATCCACGGCGGCGCGTGGTCGATCGTCGGCCCCGCGGCGCTCGCGGGCACGCGCGAGGATGCGCAGCGCTGGCGCGCGCGCGGCTGGCGCACGGTCAACGCCGACTATCGCGCCTGCGCGGCCTCGCTCGGCGATGTCGTCACGCTGTATGACCGCGTGCGGGCGAAGTACGGATCGCGGCTGCCGATCTGCGCGTTCGGGCGCTCCGCCGGCGGCCACCTCACGCTGCTGCTCGCCGCGCAGCGGCCCGCCCTGGACTGCGTCACGGTGATCGCGAGCCCGACCGACCTGCCGGCACTCGCCCACCAGACGACCGCGACCGACCCGGACGGGCCGCCGATGGCCCACGACCTCGCGACCGCGGCCTTCGGCGCCGACCGGCTCGCGAGCCTCAGCCCGATCGCGATGGCGGTGCGCGCTCGCGTCCTCTACGCCCTCGCCGACAACGACGCGCTGATCCCGCTCGCGCAGGCGACGGCGTTCGCGTCACGCCAGCGCCGGCGCGACCCGAGCGCCTACGTCGACGTGCTGCGGGTCCCGGCCGGCGACGTGCGCTTCGAGCACGGCTCTGTCTCGCCCACCGGCCTGCAGGCGTTCTACGCGCACGAGCAGACGCTCGTCGTGCCACTTGAGGTCGGCTCGGCGACCGCCCCCGTGCGCGCCCGCCTGAAGATCGTGCGCGAGCGCGGACTGCGGCTGCGCTTCACGTGCGCCCGGCGCTGCACGATCAGCGGACGGCTGCAGCTCGGTGGCGCCGCGGCCCGCCGTGCCGGCCTCGCGCGGATCGTCGGCCGCGGGTCGGCGCGGCGGACGTCGAGCGGCAACGGCCGGCTCACGGTCAAGCTGACGAACGCCGCCCGCAGGCGCCTACGGCCGGGGACGCTGCAGCTCGTCAGCACGATCAGCGCCGGTGCCGTCCATCGCCGCCAGACGGCCGACGTCACGATCCGCCGGCGCTGACGCTCACGAATCGTGCGACTTCGACCGATAGGGCCCCAGTGAGCAAGACTGCAATCGCCCTCCTTGCCGCCCTCGTGGCCGTTGCATGCGCACCGCTCGCGCACGCCGCCGCACCCGCTGCACCCGCCGTGCCCGGCACGCCCGAGTACGCCTGCCAGGTCCCGGCGACGATGAACCATCTCGCCGCGGACGCCACGCAGACCGGCGTCGTCGAGCTGCGCTTCTACGACCACCGCGGCGCGCGGGTCGTGTTCTTCGAATGCATCGACGGCAAGCCCAAGCGCCTCGGCGCGGTCCGGATCCTCGACAACCCCGTGACGAGGCCGGCGGCGACGCTCCACGACGCCGTGCAATGGACGTGCGATCGGACCGTGCGCCGGTTCGCGGCGATCGCCGCACTGCCAAAGACCGTCGCGCCCGATGGCACGCCGGTCGCGGGCGAGTTGCTGTCGGGCTATTACAGTGTCCGCACCCCATCCTGCAAGCAGCGCTTCGAGCTCGCCGCGACGCGCCAGGTGGCGGTCGACGGGAAGATCAAGATCCGGGTCGTCGACGAGTGGGGGCTGGGCGGCGTCCGGCCGAAGCTTTGCGTCGGGCCGGCACGGTCCAAGCTCGACTGCCGTGAGCTCGCCTTCAAGAGCGCTATCGCGACCGCGAGGCGCTCGATCCGCGCCCGGGTCCCAGGCCGCTGGCGGGTCGAGCTTCGCCAGGGCGACAAGGTGCGTCGCAAGGTGTCGGTCCTCGTCGGCGCCGGGCGCATCGCGGCCGCGGTCAAGCCGCCGGTCGTGCTTGCGACCGGAGACTCCACGATGCAGGGCATCGACAGCTTCCTCACCGACCGGCTCGGCGACGACGCCGTCGTGCATAGCGACATCCGGCCCGGCAGCGGCATCAGCCGCGGGGTCTTCTGGCCGCGCCACGCCGTCGAGCAGACGAGAGATCTGCACCAGCGCGTCACCGTGATGTCCGTCGGCGCGGCCACCGATGCCGTGCCGCTGCCGGGACCCGACGGCAAGCTCGTCGAGTGCTGCGGTGAGCCCTGGGTGACCGCCTACGCCATACGCGTGCGGGCGATGATGAAGACGTACCTGCGCGACGGCCACGCGCGCGTCTTCTGGCTCACGCCGCCGCTGCCGAAGTACGGCCCGCGCGCGCAGATCACATTCGCCACGGACGCAGCGATCGTGCGCGCCGCGCGCGGCCTCAAGGGCGTCTTCGTCGGGCGGGTCGATCGCTACTTCGCACCCGACGGGCGGTACGTCGAGACGATCCGCTACAAGGGCCGTCCGGTCCTCGTGCGCGAAAGCGACGGCATCCACCTCAGCATCGCGGGCACCTCGATCGTCGCCGAGATCCTCGCGCCGGCGATCCGCGGGGCGCTCAAGGAGCTTGGCGCCTCGTCGTAGTCCTCAGGCGGCGGTCAGGCCCGGTCATCAGGCGTCGGTCGGGCCCGGTCGTGCCGCCCGGCCAGCCGCTTGAGCACGAGCCTGCGCATCCGTACGGCCTCGGGCTCGTCGGGGTCGCCCACCTGCACGGCCGCGCTCGCGAGAGCCTCGGGTCCGCACCTCGTATCGTCGCGTCCGTGCCCGGTTCATGGACAGAGCGCGCGGCGGCCGCCGCTACGTGGGATCACCAGGCGCGGCGCTACGCGGCCCAGGAGCACCTCGAGCTGCGCGCGATCGACGCCGCGATCGAGCTCGCCGCGATCACGCCGGACGACCGGCTCGTCGACCTCGCGAGCGGCACCGGCCTGCTGTTGCGGCAGCTTGCCGCGGCGAAGGTCGGTCCGCGCGTCGCCGTCCGGGTCGACCGCTCGCCGCGCATGCTCGAGGGCGCCGGGCCGCTGCCCAGCGGCTGGTCGACGATCCTCGCGGACGTGCGGGCGGTGCCGCTCCCAGACGGATCCGCGGACGTCGTCACGTGTGCGTACCTGCTGCACCTGCTCGATCCCGACGCGCGTCGCGACGTGCTCGCCGAGGCGCGGAGGCTGCTCGCCCCCAAACCCGGATCGCGCCTCGTCGTCGTCACCGTCTGGGCCGGCGATCGTCGCGTCGGCCGCTGGATCCTGCGCGCCGCGCTGGCGCTCGCGGCCCGCGTCTGGCCGACGACCTGGGGCGGTTTGCGGCCGCTGGACCCGTCCGCCGACCTCGTTGCCGCGGGGTTCGTCGTGACGAGACGGCGTGTCCTGCCACGCGGTGGGTATCCGTCGCTCGTGCTCGTCGCGACTGCAGGTTGACCTCACCCACACCGCAGGCCGCACCGGCGTCCGACAGGATGCAGCGCATGCTCTCCATCGCCGACGCCCGCGAGCAATGGACGCCCGAGGGCGTCTACCTCAACACCGCGAGCTACGGCCTGCCGCCGCGCGACGGCTTCGACGCGCTGAGGGAGGCGCTCGCCGACTGGCGCGCCGGCGCGACGAGCTGGGAGCACTGGGGCGAGTCGACGGAGGGCTCGCGCGACGCGTTCGCGCAGATGGTCAACACGACGCCCGATCGTGTCGCCATCGGCGCGACGGTGTCGGAGTTCATGGGGATGGCCGCGGCGTCGCTCGCGCCGGGCACCCACGTCCTCGTGCCCGACGTCGAGTTCACCTCGACGCTGTTTCCATTCCTCGTCCAGGAGGCCCGCGGGGTCCGTGTCACGACCGTGCCGCCGGACCGCCTCGCCGAGGCGATCGACGCGAGCACCGATGTCGTCGCGTTCAGTGCCGTGCAGATGAGCACCGGCGAGGTCGCCGATCTCGACGCGATCGCCGCCTCGGCGTCCCACCACGGCGCGAGCACGCTGCTCGACGCCACGCAGGCGTGCGGCTGGCTGCCGATCGACGCCACCCGCTTCGGCGCCGTCACGTGCAGCGCATACAAGTGGCTCATGTCCCCGCGCGGCACGTCGTTCATGGCCGTCGACGACGAGTGGCTGGAGCGGATCGTCCCCCATAGCGCGGGCTGGTATGCCGGCGCGGACGTCCACCAGAGCTACTTCGGACCGCCGCTGCGACTGGCCTCCAGCGCACGCCGCTTCGATACGTCTCCGGCCTGGTTCTCGTGGGTTGGCGCGCAACCAACCCTGCAACTGCTCAACCGAATCGGCATCGACGCCGTATATGACCACGATGTGGCGCTTGCAAACCGCTTCCGGGCGGGAATCGGCATGGAGCGCTCGAACAGCGCGATCGTCTCGTTCGACGTTGCGGACGGCGCCGACAAGCTCGAGCGGGCCGGCATCCGTGCCGCGATGCGCGGCGGGCGGGTGCGCGTCTCGTGGCACGTCTACAACACCGATGCCGAAGTCGACGCGGCGCTCGACGCGCTCTCGTCCTGACGCGATCGGCGTAACGAACGGCGGGCTGCCAGGACGCAGCAGTCGTGATTCCCAGCTTTGGCCCTGGGTACGCTGAACGCCTGATGGCGACCGTACCGGCCACAGCCTTCGCGGAGGCGCTGCAGGACGTACGCGAGCGAACCCTCGCCCTCGTGGCGCCGTTCTCGCACGCCGCGCTTGAGCGCGTCCAGCACCCGCTGATGAGCCCGCTGGACTGGGATCTCGGCCACATCGCCGCCTACGAGGACCTCTGGCTCGGGCACCGCTACGGTGGCGCGCCGCTGCTGCGCGGTGATCTCGCCGACCTCTACGACGCCTTCGAGACCCCGCGTGCCGCGCGCGGCGACCTCGCGTTCCTGCGCGGCGACGACGTCTTCGACTACATCGCGCAGGTCCGTCAGCGCACGCTCGAGATCCTCGATCACCAAGGCCCCGGCGACGGCACGCTGCTTGAGATGGTCATCCGCCACGAGGCCCAGCACAACGAGACGATGCGCCAGACGCTGTTCCTCGGCGGCCTGCCGGGCGGGCGCCCGCAGCCTCGTCCGCCGCGCGTGGACGGGAGCAATCCGCCGGCGAGCGACTGGATCGAGATCCCCGCCGGAGCCTTCGAGATGGGCGCGCCGACCGACGGCTTCGCCTTCGACAACGAGCGCCCGCGCCACCAGCGCCACGTCGCCGCCTTCGTGATCGCCCGCCGGCCGATCTGCAACGCGACGTGGATGCACTTCGTCGAGGGCGGCGGCTACGAGCGCCGCGAGTGGTGGTCGGACGAGGGCTGGTCGTGGAAGGAGGAGTACGACATCACCCACCCCGAGGGCTGGACGGCGGACGGGGCGGCCGACGACGACGACCAACCCGTCCTGCACGTCTCCTGGTTCGAGGCCGACGCCCTCGCTCGCTCGCTTGATGCACGACTGCCAACCGAGACGGAGTGGGAGAAGGCGGCGACCTGGACCCAGGATCCGATGCAGGACGTCGGCGAGGTCTGGGAGTGGACGGCGAGCAGCTTCGACGGCTACGCGGGCTTCGTCGCGCACCCCTATCGCGAGTACTCCGAGGTCTTCTTCGGCGACGGCTATCGCGTCCTGCGCGGCGCCTCCTGGGCGACCGAGGCACGCGTCCGCGCCACCACCTTCCGCAACTGGGATCTCCCCCAACGCCGGCAGATCTTCGCCGGCGTCCGACTCGCAAAGGACGTGACCTGATGGAGCCGATCCTCGAGGGCACCGCCCTGCGCCCCTCCGGCGACGGAGTCCGCGGAGCCTGCGGAGCGGGCGTAGTCGACGAACGGGGTGTTGACGTGCGCTCCTACCTGGGCCCCGGCGACGAGCGCACGCTCGCCGACGACGTCCTCGACGGTCTCACGCGCCCGCTGAAGGAGCTGCCGCCCAAGCACTTCTACGACACGCGCGGATCGGAGCTCTTCGACCTCATCTGCGAGCTCCCCGAGTACTACCAGACGCGCACCGAGCGACTGATCCTCGAGACCAATGCCGAGGACATCGTCGAGCGGACCGGCGTGGCGGAGCTCGTCGAGCTCGGGTCGGGCTCGGCCTCGAAGACGCGTGTGCTGCTCGACGCGATGCAGTCCGCGGGGCACCTGGAGCGCTACGTGCCCGTCGACGTCAGCGCCTCGACGGTCTACGCCGCGGCCGAGACGCTCGTGCAGGAGTACCCGGGGATGTCCGTCCATGGCGTCGTCGGCGACTTCGAGCGCCACCTCTCGCATCTGCCCGAGCCCGCCGGCCCGCGGCTCGTCGCGTTTCTCGGTGGCACGCTCGGCAACTTCACGCCCGGCAGCCGGCGGCGCTTCCTGCGCGGCCTGCGCAACGTGCTCGGGTCCGACGGGTATCTGCTGCTCGGCACCGACCTCGTCAAGGATCCGCGCGTCATCGAGGCCGCCTATGACGACAGCGCCGGCGTCACCGCCGAGTTCAATCTCAACGTCCTGCACGTGCTCAACCGCGAGCTCGACGCGAACTTCGATGTCGACGCGTTCGAGCACGTCGCGTTCTTCGACCGCAAGCGCGAGTGGATCGAGATGCGCCTGCGCGCGACCGACGTCCAGCACGTGCGGATCGGCAAGCTCGACCTCGAGATCGACTTCACCGCCCGCGAGGAGCTGCGCACGGAGATCAGCGCGAAGTTCACGCCCGAGCGCCTGGCGGGCGACCTGCGCGCCGCCGGCCTCGAGCTCGTCGAGCTCTACACCGACCCCGACGACCTCTTCGCGGTGTCGCTCTCGCGACGGGCCTGACGCCCCGCGCGGCGGCGGGTCACTCGTCGGCGGGCGCCGCGGGCGCCGCGTCGATTCGGGCCTCCGCCGTCCAGCCGTCAAACGCGCACGGGCCGTTGGCGACGCCCGCCGCGACCATCCACTCGACCCACCCGTTGATCGTCTCGAGCGACAGCGCCGCCGGCTTCGTCACGCCGGCCACGACCCACTGCGCGCGTCGGCCCTTGCCTTGCACGCGCGACGCGACCTCGTAGTCGGTCTGCTCGTCGAGGAAGCTGACGAGCTGCAGCGCGGCGGCCTCGTCGGGCGCGAGGTAGAGAAAGCCGAGCAGCATCTCGGTCGCCTCGGTGACGCCGAGCTTGGCGAGCCGTTGCCAGATTCCCGGGTTCGCGAGCAGTTGCACCTCCAGTAGCCGCTCGTACCACTCGCGGTCGTCCTCGGCCATCGGCGGCTACATCCGGTGCTTGGGCATCTTCTCGTGCTTCGAGCGGATGCGGCCCGGGTCCGTCTGTGGCACCACGAGCGGCCTGAGCTTGCGAAACAGCGTCTTGCTGCCGTCGGCGATCGTCAGCTCGGAGTCCAGTGGGCCGGTCATCTCGTCGTCGACGACCAGGAGCAGCTCGCCGGCCTCGTAGGCGGCGAACGCGATCTCGAGCATGATCGCGGTATCGACCGCCTGACCGACGCGCCTGCGGCCGGCCCAGCCGTTGAGCTCGGACGTGACCGCCGGCGGCGGCCCGATGAGGCCGCGGAATGAGCGTCCGCGGTCGAGCTCCGCGTTGTGCTCGCCGGTCTCGAACTCCACACGTGCACGGATGAAGTCGCGCACCGTCGCGGGCGTCGCCTCGAGCGGGACCTTGAGCTCCCCGAGCCACTCCCCGTCGCCCATCTCGTCGCGTACCTGGACCGTCAATTCCGGCATGTGTCGAAGCTCCTTGATCGCCTGCTTTCGTGAATGTTCCCGTGTTCCTACGCGCGGCGCGTCTCGGCGGGACACTGCGACGCGCCATCGATCGCGCTGAGCGGTCGTTTCGGGTCGTTGCGCCGTAGCACGGGTAGCGTCCCACGACGACGATCCGCGACGAGAGGCCGCCATCCCCGACAAGCCCACACTCCACGTCTGCAGCTTCGGCACAGGCGGTCCGCCCTTCCACGCCTGTCGGCGTGCCGACAGCGCGCTCGCAGATGCCGGCATCGATCACGACGCGAACGTCTTCGCCAAGAACCGCCCGGCGGGGCTGTTCACGACGGGCAAGCGACCGGAGCTCAAGGCGATGAGCGGCCAGGAGGTGCTGCCGGTGCTCGAGCTGCCCGACGGCAGCACCGTCAACGGCAGCGCGGCGATCATCGCCTGGGCGAAGGAGCACGCTGCAGAGGCGTAGAGCGCGCCCGCCGCGTCGGCCCGTGCGCCGACATGACGTTAGCCTTCGCCGCCGATGCGGATCGAAGGCACAGGCGCGCTCGTCGTCGGCGGCGCCTCCGGGCTCGGCGAGGCGACCGCGCGCGCCCTGCACGAACGCGGCGCGCACGTCCTGATCGCCGACCTCGACGCGGCGCGCGGCGAAGCGCTGGCGGCGGAGCTCGCTGTGCGGGCGCGGTTCGTCGCCGCCGACGTGACGGACGCCGAGCAGCTTTCGCGCGCGGTCGACGCCACCGCCGAGGCCGACGGCGGGCTGCGCATCTGCGTGCACTGCGCGGGCATCGGCCACGCCGAGCGACTCGCCCGCAGCCGCGGTCCGCATCGCCAGGACTCGTTCGAGCGCGTCATCGCGATCAACGTCGTCGGCACGTTCAACGCGCTGCGCCTCGCGAGCATGGCGATGCTCTCCAACGAGCCGGCGGGCGAGGACGGGGAGCGCGGCGTCTGCATCGTCACCGCCTCGATCGCCGCCTACGACGGTCAGATCGGGCAGGTCGCCTACGCGGCTTCGAAGGGCGCCGTCGCCGCGATGACCCTGCCCGCCGCGCGCGAGCTCGCCGCATCGGCGATCCGCGTCTGCACGATCGCCCCCGGCCTCTTCGACACGCCGCTCTTGGCCGCGCTACCGGCCGAGGCCCGCGAGCAGCTCGCGGCCTCGATGCCGTTCCCGCCGCGCCTCGGCCACCCCGCCGAGTTCGGCCGCCTCGCCTGCGAGATCGTCACCAACCCGATGCTCAACGGTGAGGTCATCCGCCTCGACGGCGCGCTGCGCATGGCCCCGCGCTGAGCACTCACCCGCGGGCGCGGCCGCCGCGCCACGCTTCGATCTCGGGCATGCAGGATTGACACCTCGAACGGCGCCGCGCGCTGGGGTGTCAATCCGGCACGAAATGGATGCAGGAATGCCACCCTGGCGACACAGCGTCGCTGAGATGTCGATCTGGCATCGGGGCGGTCGGTGCTCGTTATCGCTCGGCGACTACCGCGCCGACCGGGTCAGCGGCGGGCCGCGCCGGGCGTAGCACCGGCGCGCGACGCTGCGCGAGCTTCTGCTGCGCGCGCTCGACGGCGTGCCCGCCGAGCCGTAGCCTTCATGGCCATGCCGTTCGGCAAGGTCCACAAGGGTCGCTACACCGCCGCGCCCGAAGGCGATCTCGTGGTCTTCCTCATCGGGATGCGGATCAACAGGCCGTGGAAGCCGCACAAGTGGCTGCCGGTCTTCGTCGCGATGCCGCAGATGCTGCGCTGGCTGGACAAGCATCCCGAGGCCGGGCTGCTGCACTGGGACCTCGGCTGGATGAACGGCCCCGCCGTCGTGCAGTACTGGCGCAGCTACGAGGACCTCAACCGCTTTGCCCGCAGCGACGAGGAGCCGCACCTGCCGGCCTGGAAGCGCTTCAACAAGGCGGTGCGCGCGTCGGGGGACGTCGGCATCTGGCACGAGACCTACAAGGTGCACGCCGGCGAGCAGGAGGCGATCTACGGCAACATGCCGGTCATCGGTCTCGCGGCCGCGACGCGCCACGTCCCGATCGGCTCGACCGGCCAGACCTCCGCGCGCCGAATCGGAGCGACCCCGGATGAGCCCGCGGTCGCTCCCTACGAGAACCCCGGCAGCTCGGCCTAACCCGGCCCGCGCGACAGCCGGCGGCGAACTCCAGATCGAAGTCGTGACCGGCCCGCGCGCGCGTAGGGTGGCGAGCATGAGCGAGGAGCTAGCGGCCGCCGATCGCTCCTCGCTGGCAGCCGAGCAGGGGCCGGTGAACATGGCCGTCGGCGGGCTGCTGCTGTTCGACGACGGCGACGGGATGCGCCACGAGCAGGTGCTCGAGCGCGTCGGCGCCCGGCTGCACCTCGTGCCGCGCTACCGCCAGCGGCTGCAGTCAGCGGCCGCCGGGCTCGCGAACCCGGTCTGGGTCGACGACGACGACTTCGACCTCGGCTGGCACGTGCGCCGCGCGGCGCTGCCCTCCCCCGGCGGCGACGCCGCGCTCTCGGAGCTTGTCGGCCAGGAGATGTCGCGGCGCCTGGATCGGTCGCGCCCGCTGTGGGAACTGACCGTCGTCGAGGGCCTGCCCGACGGGCGGATCGCGCTGCTGGCGAAGATGCACCACGCGCTCGTCGACGGCGTCGCCGCCGTCGACATCGCGACGGTCCTGCTCGACCCGTCGCCCGAGCCGCTCGACATCCCGATCCCCGACGGCGCCTGGCAGCCACGCGGCTATGACCGCCGGCGCCACCTCGCGCGGCTCGCAGCGACGCCGGTCGTGCGCGCGCAGAAGCTGCTGCTCGACAGCGCGTCGCGCGCGCTGTCGCCCGATCCGTGGCGCGCCGCGGGCAACCTGCGCAGCGCCGGCGAGCTCCTGGTCCAGCTCGCCCGCACGAAGCCGTCCGCGCCGATGACGCCGCTGAACACGGGCCTTGGTCCGAACCGCCGCTTCACGTTCGTCTCGGCCCCGCTCGCCGACCTCAAGATCGCGGGCAAGGCAGTCGGCGGGACCGTCAACGATGCCCTGCTGGCGGCCGTCGCGGGCATGCTGCGCCACTACCTGCAGGCCGCGGGCGAGCCGCTCGGCAAGCCGCTCGTCGCGCTCGTGCCGGTCAGCGTGCGTCGGCCCGGCGAGGAGGGCGGCAACCGCATCTCGACCGTGCTCGTCGACCTGCCGGTCGGCGAGCCCGACCCGGCCGCCCGGATCGTCGCCATCCACGCCACGATGGCCGAGCTCAAGGACTCCGCCGCAGTGCGCGCGGGGGCGCTGCTCGCGGGCGCGACGGGCTGGGCGCCGCCGCTGCTATCGACGGCGCTCGCGCGTGGGATGGGCGAGCTGCGCGCGTTCAACCTCGTCGTCTCGAACGTGCCGGGCCCGCAGATGCCATTCTGGCTCAACGGCTGTCGCCTGCTCGCCGTCCACCCGGCCGTCCCATTGAACCCCGCGACCCAGGGCTTGAGCGTCGGGATCATCAGCTACGACGGCCGCGTCTGCTTCGGCCTGCTCGCCGACCGCGATCTCGATCCCGGGCTCTCGGTCGCCGCCGACGGGCTCGTCATGGCGCTCGCCGAACTGCGTCCGGCGCCTGCCGGCTAGGGCGTCTCACCTCGACGTGCGATGCCCGCGTCCTGCTCCTCGGCGACCGCGCGCAGGCGCAGGCCATTGTCGCGATCGAGGACGACATCTCGCTGTCGCCGCCGCAGCGCCGGCCCTCACCCCAGCCGTTCGACCAGCATCGCCTGCCCCATCCCGCCCGCGACGCACATCGACTCGATGCCGTAGCGGCCGTCCTTGGCGTCGAGGCCGTTGAGCAGCGTCGTCATGATCCGCGCGCCGGTCATGCCGAACGGGTGGCCGAGCGCGATCGCGCCGCCGAACGGGTTCAGCTGCTCCTCGGTGATGCCGAGCTCGCGCATGCATGGGACGATCTGGGCGGCGAACGCCTCGTTGATCTCGACGACGTCGATGTCATCGATCGTCAGGCCGGTCTGCGCGAGCAGCGCCCGGATCGCGGGGATCGGGCCGAGGCCCATGACCTCGGGACGGATCGCGGCGACCGTCGACGCGATGATCCTCGCGCGCGGCTTCAAACCCAATGCGCCCGCGCGAACCTCGGACATGACGAGCACCGCGGCGGCGCCGTCGTTGAGCGGGCAGGCGTTGCCCGCGGTCACGGTGCCGTGCTCCTTGAAGACGGGGTTCAGCGCCGCGAGCTTCTCGATCGTCGTGCCGGGGCGCGGTCCGTCGTCGCGCGTGAACGAGCCGCCGTCGGGCAACGCGACCTCGACGATCTCCGCGTCGAAGTGCCCCGACGCCTGCGCGGCGACGGCGCGCGTCTGGGAGATGAGCGCCCATTCGTCTTGCGACTGGCGCGTGACGTCGTGCTGCTCGGCGACGTTCTCCGCGGTCATCCCCATCGGGATGTAGACGTCGTAGAGCGATCCCTCCGAGCCGTTGAGCAGAGGGTGCTTCTGCTCGTCGGCGATCACCGCGCCGAGCCCAGCGCGCGAGACGGCCTCGACCCCGGCGGCGATGTACTGCTCGCCCTCGCCGGCGCGGATCGCGTGGAACGCCATCCGCAGCGTCTGCAGCGACGATGCGCAGAAGCGGTTCACGGTGCAGGCGGGCACATGCTCGGAGAAGCCGGCCAGCAGGACGGCGTTGCGACCGACGTTGTAGCCCTGCTCGCCGATCCCGGAGGCCGAGCCCATCATGACGTCGACCGTCTCGTCGAAGTCGACGCCGGGGTTGCGATCGCGCAGCGCGCGCAGCGGGGTGGCGGCGAGCTCGTCGGCGCGCACGCCGACCAGTGAGCCCTTGAACGCCCGTCCGATGGGCGTGCGGACGGCGTCGACGATCACGGCTTCGGGCATGAGGGACCTCCAGTTTGGTTGTGCCTCCGGCGGCCGCATCTTCGACCGCTGCTCCAGGTACTATCGAGCCCGCTGTGTCCTACGCGCGAATCGTGCTCGCCACGATCATCCTGATCGCTGTCGGCTTCTTCCTGCTCAAGGTCGCGATCGTCGGCGGCATCTTCGCGTTCTTCGCCCTGATCGTGCTGTTCATCGTCGTCAAGGAGGGGCTCTAGCCCCCAGCGGCTCCGTCGGGTCGAGGCGACGCGCTCGCGGCGTCGAGATCGGAAACCGCGACTCCGGCGAAGAGGTCGGTGATCGCGCCCTGCATGACTCGGCGCGAAGCTACGCGAGCTGCTTGCCGAGCAGCGCGGCGTGCGCCGCGACATCGCGCGCGTAGGCGGCGAAATCCGAGGCGAACAGCGACTGCGGGCCGTCGCAGCGGGCGTGCTCGGGGTCGTCGTGGACCTCGACGATGATCCCGTCCGCACCGACGGCAGCTGCCGCGCGCGACATCGGCTCGACGAGGCGGCGATCGCCCGCGGCATGCGAGGGGTCGACGACGACCGGCAGGTGGGTGTGCAGCTTCAGCCACGGCACGGCGCCGAGGTCGAGCGTGAAGCGGGTTGCCGTCTCGAACGTGCGGATCCCTCGCTCGCAGAGGATGACCTCCTCGGTGCCCTCCTTGAGCACGTAGTCGGCCGCCATCAGCAGCTCCTCCAGCGACGACGACAGGCCGCGCTTCAGCAGCACCGGCTTGCCGAGCCGCCCGGCGACCTCGAGCAGCGCGTAGTTCTGCATGTTGCGGGCGCCGATCTGGACGACGTCGGCGACCGCCGCGATCGCATCGGCGTGCTCGGCGTCCAGCAGCTCGGTCACGACCGGCAACCCCGTCGCCTCGCGAGCCACGGCGAGGATCTCGATCAGAGCCGGCAGATGCTCGCCGCGCCGGGCGCCTGCACCCGGTAAGGCAGCGGCGAATTGTCGGTCAGCGGGCGCAGGTCGACGGCGCGGCCCGGCGCGATCGGCAGCACGCCGACGACGATCCAGTCCTCGCCGAAGCGCCGCGCGCTGATCGTCAGCGGCTTGTTGCTCGTCGCCTGCACGCGCACCCCCGACGCCGGCACGACCCCACTCGCGCTCAGCCTGCGGCACGGTCCGCCGAGCGCCGCCGCGGGCCCGAGCGCGAGGCCGCCGGCGCGCACGAGCGTGTCGTCGGCGAAGGCCCGTGCGTCGGGCGGCGCGGCGGCGAGCTGCGCCAGCGTGTAGGCGGGGTTGCCGCGCAGGCCGTCGAGCGCGTCGAACCAGTGCCCGGCTTCGAGGAAGGGCGCGGCGAGCGGCGCGATCTCGAACTTCGCGTCGACGCGGTCGCGGCCGAGCAGGTCGATCGCGGTCAGCGAGGCGCGGACGTGGTCGGAACGCTGCAGGAACAGCGCGCGGCCGTCCTTGAAGGCGATCTTGTTGTCCTTGGAGAAGGAGATCAGCGCGAGCAGGACGACGACGTACGGCGCCCATGCGCGGATCCGCCAACCGCGCCCGGCCTCGACGAGCATGAGCAGCAGGAAGACGATCCCGACGGTCAGGTAGCGCGACGAGGACGGCGGCGCGACGTCGTGGCGCGAGATCGCAGTCAGCCCGTAGAAGCTCAGCAGCACGACCGCGATCGCGGCCATCCGCACGCGCCCCGCCGGCTTGATCCGGAACGTGCGGTAGGCCAGCACGACGAGCAGCAGGACCAGCATCTGCTGGCCGGGCTCGTTCTGGCGCTCGCCGATGAGCGCGCCGGCGGCGTTGCCGAGCGCCGTCCAGGCCCACAGCGCGCTGAGCGCGTAGTCGTGCAGCCCGGCGCGGTTGGTTCCGTAGAAGACGTACCAGAGCAGGTACAGCGCGAACGGCACGCCGACGAGCCACAGCCGCTTGCGCCCGGCGGGCGTCAGCAGCAGCTCGACGGCGATCCCGACGAGGATCGGGATGCCGAGCCCCGACGAGCACAGCGCGACGATCATGAGGCCGCACACGAGCCGGTCGTTGCGCGGGCTCGGCTCGCGGTCGAGCACGAGGAAGGCCGCGACGCCGGCGACGATCGAGGCCATCTGCCCGGCCTGGCCGGCGATCAGGAAGTTCTCGTAGGCGAGACCGGACAACAGCGCCATGGCCGCCACTCCGACGGCGATGCCGACGCCGACGCGGACGCGCGCGGTCTGAAACAGCAGCACGCCGAGCGCGGCCTGCAGCGCGACGAGCGGCATCATGAGCAGCGTGTAGGCGTCGAGCCCGCCGAGCTTCAGCAACGCGAGGAACGGCCCGATGATGAGGATCGAGAGGTGCTCGTTGTGCGGTGCGAGCAGCGACGGCGCGCCCGGCCCGCGGCGCTCGGTGACGACGATCCACTCGTCGAGGTTGAACGTCAACCCGCGCGTGAGATAGAGCATGAGGTAGGCGACCGCGACAAGCAGGACGGCGAGCGCGGCGTACCAGACGATCGGACGGCGCGAGGGCTCGTGGCGGGGGCGCGACGGCGGCTGCGACAGCGCCTCCGGCGGATCCCCGTCGGGTTGTGCCGTGGCGTCCGGCGGCGCCGCGGCGGGGTCGTCCTCGAGTCGCGTGGCCGCCGCGATGTCGGGCTCGGCCTTGGATCGCGGGCGCTCGCTCATGCTCGGCGAGGACCTTAGATGGTTGGTTACGCGGCCAGGGCCGCGCAACCAACGATCGCGCGGTGGGTCGGCGCCGGACCGCCGCCGGAGCCGACCCGTCAAGATCGTCGGCGATGGGATTGCCGATTTTCACGCAACGGCTCGCGATGCGGGCCTACGAGCCCGGCGACCTGGCCGAGCTGTACGAGGTGCTGTACGGCGATCCGGCCGCGATGGCCCTGCTTGGCGGGGCGCGCGACCTCGCCGGAACGCGCGCCTCGATCGAGCGCTCGATGCTCCAGCAGGAGCTCGGCGGCTACTCGTTCTGGCCGGTCTTCGAGCGCGAGTCGGGTCTGCTGATCGGCGAGGCGGGCCTCTTCCCGCTCGCGCCCGGCGGCCCCGATACGGCGCTCGGGTACGCGTTCGGCCGCGACTTCTGGGGCCGCGGGTACGCGACCGAGGTCGGTCGCTCGGTCCTTACGGAGGGCTTCGGGCCGCTCGCGCTCGATCGCATCGTCGCGATCACGCGCGAGGCCAACGCGCGCTCGCGAAATGTGCTCGGCAAGCTTGGCTTCGCCATGCACGGAAGCCGTCACATCTGGGGGGCCGAGCAGCTGTACTTCGTGCTCGAGCGCGACGCCTGGGGGCACGCACCGGTCAGCGGGCGTGCGTCGGGCGCTTCTTCCTGAGCAACCAGTGGCGCGACTCCCGCGTCGGGGACGCATGCTGTCAGCTCAGAAACGAGCCGGCGTCGTCGGGCCGGGGGCCCGCGACGGCGCCCGTTCGTAGCAGCTCGGCGATCGCGTCGTCGTCGTAGCCGGCCGCCCGCAGCACCGCCTCGGTGTGCTCCCCGAGGGCCGGGCCGGGCAGGCGGTTGGCGTCCGCCGGCGTGCGCGACAGCCGCACCGGCGTCGCGAGCTGGCGCACCGGCGCGTCCGCGCCGGGCTGATCGAGCTCGACGACCATCCCGCGCGCCGCGACGTGCTCGGACTCCAACGCCTCGTCGAGGCCGAGCACGGGCTCGAGGCAGCACTCGACGGCGTCGGCGAAGCGCTCCCATTCGGCGCGCGTGCGGCCGGCGAAGATCGCCTCGAGCTCGGCATGCGCCTCACCGCCGGGCGCGTCGAACTGCGCCTCGACGAGGTCCTCGCGTTCGACCCCGCGACAGAAGGCCGCCCAGAAGCGCGGTTCGAGCGCCGCGAGCGCGACCCAGCCGCCGTCGGAGCACGCGTAGGGCCGGTAGCAGACGATCCCTCCGGCGAGCTCGTGGCGCCCGCGCGCCGGAAGCGTCGCGTCGGCGAAGTGGCGCGCGGCGACGAGGGCCAGCCACGACAGCGCACCGTCGGACATCGAGACGTCGATGTGCTGCCCCTCGCCGCTGCGATCGCGCTCGCGCAGCGCGGCGAGGATCCCGAAGGCCGCCGTCAAGGCGCCGCCGCCGAGGTCGGCGATCTGGCCCGCCGGCTGCAGCGGCGGCGCGTCCGGCCCGTCGCCGCCGAGGCCGAGCATCCCCGCGAGGGCGAGGTAGTTCATGTCGTGGCCGGCGCGGTCGCGCAGCGGCCCATCCTGGCCGTAGCCGCTGATCGAGCACAGGACGATGCGCGGGTTGGCCGCGCGCAGGACGTCGTAGCCGACGCCGAGGCGGTCCATGACGCCCGGTCGGAACGACTCGAGCACGACGTCGTGCTCGTGCACGAGCGCGAGCAGGACCGCGCGTCCGGCGCCGTGCTTGAGATCGATCCGGATCGAGCGCTTGTTGCGGTTCAGCGCGAGAAACAGCGCCGAGTCGGCGGTCGGCGCCGCGCCCGCGATCGTCGGCTGTGCCCAGCGCAGGTAGTCGCCCGCGCCGGTGTCCTCGACCTTGAGTACGTCCGCACCGTGGTCGGCGAGCAGCAGCGAGCAGAAGCCGCCGGGCAGCAGCCGGCTGAGGTCGAGCACGCGGATGCCGGCGAGGGCGAGCCGATCCATGCTCGCCATGTTCGGCCATCGGGCGGCGGTGTGCTCGCCGCGGGGCGGCGGTCGGCCGCGCGCGTCAGCTCAGTCGACGCGCCGGAAGACCTCGACCTCGGTGCGGTAGCGCAGCGTCACGCCGTCGTCGCCCGCGAGCTCGCGCAGCTGGGCGAGCAGCGCCGCGCGCGGCTCGTCGTCGAGCGCCGCGACGAAGCTGACCGATCCGAAGCGATCGACGAGCCCGTCGCCGTCGAGGCGCTGCTCGTTGTCGAAGCGCCGCTGGACGGCCGGCTCGAAGTGCTCGACGTGCTCGAGCGGGCGCCGCCAGGCGTCGAGCGCGTGCGCCGGCGTGTCGCCGCGGACGGGTGCCAGCAGCGCGTTCAGGCGCTGGTTGACCTCGTCGTCGACGCGGCGGTTCCACACGACCGCGAGCGTGGCACCGGGGCGCAGGACGCGATGGATCTCGGGCAGCGCGCGCTCGCCGTCAAACCAGTGGAAGGCCTGCGCGACGGTCACGGCGTCCGCGCAGGCGTCGGGCACGGGGATCTGCTCCGCCGTGCCCGCGATCGCCGTGATGCCTTCGCCGATCAGCGCCCGCATCTCGGCGACCGGCTCGACGGCGAGGACGTCATAGCCGCGCGCCGCGAGCATGCGCGTGAACTTGCCCGTCCCCGCGGCGAGGTCGATGATCTGCGGGCCCAGCAGATGGCGCTTCAGCCAGTCGACGGCCTCGTCCGGATAGCCAGGCCGGCCGCGTTCGTAGGACTCCGCGGCGCGAGCGAAGCCGGTAGCGGCGGCGGGGTGGATGTCGGGTGCGGTAGACACGACTGCGGAGAGTAGAACGCCGAGCCGCGGTCACCCTCAGCCTGGCGCCTCGCCGACCCCGAAGCGGTGAAGCGCGCGCTCAGCGGCGCCCGCGGACGCCGGGCTACGCCAGCAGCGGGGTGATCGCGTCGACGACGAGCTCGCCGTGCTCAGGCGCGGCGGCCGTGATCTCGGCGCCGAGGATCGTGCAGCCGCTCGCCAGCTCGACGAGGAACGCGCGCAGCTCGGCGGGCAGCAGGCCGCCGTCGACCGGGAACCCCGACGGGAACGTGTCGGGATCGAGGACGTCGAGGTCGAGGTGCAGGAAGAGCTCGAGCCCGTCGGCCTGCTCGGCGCGCTCGATGCGCGCGACGCCGCTGCGATCGAGCGCAACGCGCTCGGGGCCCTCGACCTCGCGGACGCCGTGGGTGATGACGCGCCCCGGATCGGGGCCGGTGCCGAAACCGGTGTCCCACAGGCCGCAGGCCCCGGCAAGGCACATCCCGGCGAGGTAGCCGCTGGCCGTCGTCTGCGGGGTGTGGAAGTCGGCGTGCGCGTCGAGCCACAGCACCGACGCGCCCGGGTGATGGCGCGCGAGGACGGGCAGCGTGGCGACGGCGATCGAGCACTCCGGCGCGAGCAGGATCGGAACGCGCCGCGCGACGAAGGCATCGTCGAGCTGGCCACCGGCCTCGAGCAGGCAGCCGCGGGCGTCGCGTAGGTCGTCGGCCCAGCCGCAGGTCGCCGGCGCGCCGGCCGACCCGACGATCCGGGCGTCGAGCAGCTCGCCGAGCTCGCGCGTCCCGGCCGCACCGTCCGGGCTGCGGTCCGACGTGCGGCACAGCAGCGCGACTATCTGCCGGTCCACCGTGGCTCGCGTCGCTCGAGGAACGCCGCGATGCCCTCGCGCGCGTCGTCGCTACCCAGCGCGACGGTCAGCCGCTCGGACAGCACAACGAGCGCATCCTCGAGCGCCAGCTCACGGGTCCGGCGCAGCGCGTCTTTGCCGAGGGCCATCACATGGGCGGACCTTCCCGCGATCCGGGCCGCCCACTCGCCGACCGCCGCGTCGAGCTCCTCCGGCGCGACGACGCGGTTGACGATCCCGACGCGCCGCGCCTCGTGCGCGTCGATGCGGTCGCCGAGCAGCAGCAGCTCGGTGCAGACCTTCGCGCCGACGTTGCGCGCGAGCAGCGCCGAGACCATGAAGGGGAAGAGGCCGACGTTCACCTCCGGCGTGCCGAACGTCGCGCGTTCGCTCGCGATAACGAGGTCGCAGGCGAGCGCGAGGCCGAGCGCGCCGGCGAGCACGTGGCCGCCCGCCGCGCAGATGACGGGCTTGCGCAGGTCGCCGATGAGCGTGAACAGGCGCGGGAACAGCGACACGTCGGCCTCGGCGAAATGGGCGAGGTCGCCGCCGCTGGAGAACACCGTCGGATGCGTCGACGCGAGCACCACGCAGCGCACGCCGATGTCGTCGCGAGCCCGCGCGAACGCCGCGAGCAGCTCCCGGAGCACCGCATCCGACAGGGCGTTGCGCGTGTCGGGCCGATCGAGCGCGATCGTGGCGACGGCGTCGGCGACCTCGTAGCGCAGCGTGGCGTACGGCGGCACGGCGCCAATGTATCGGCGGGCGGCGCATGGCAGCCGTGCCCGCGACCCGGCGCGCGGCCACGATCCCGGCCGGAGGCTGAAGCCCGACTGCGCCCGCGGCCGCGCGATCCGTACCGCACCCGCGACGACGGCGCCCGACGGGCGGCACCCGTCAGCGATCGATCGTGCCGGGCGTCGTCGTCGCGAGCCGCTCGGCCGCGCCACCGCGCAGGATCCGTCGTACGAGCCGCGGCGCCACGACGCGAGCCGTCGCCGCGATCCAGTACGCCCGCGGCACGTAGCGCTCCGCCCGCCCGCCGGGACCGGCATCGATGATCGCCTCCGCGACGCGCTCGGGCGTGGACACCATCCAGCGGGTCAGCGCCCGCTCGACGAGCTCGCGCTGCGGAAAGCCCTCCGTCGCGACGAAGCCCGGCAGCACGAGCCCGACGTGCACCCCGTGCGCGGCCTCCTCGAGGTGGAGCGCGTCCGACCAGCCGGCGAACGCGAACTTCGACGCCGAGTAGGCGCCCGTTCCGCCGCGCGCCACCCGGCCCGCGGTGCTCGCGACATTGACGATCGCGCTCGGCGCCGACTGGCGCAGCAGCGGCAGCAGGGCCTCGGTGACGCGAAGCTGGGCGTCGAAGTTCAGCTCCATGTGGCGGCGGACGTTCTCCCAGCCGCCCTCCTCGAACGTCGCCCGCCAGGAGGCGCCCGCGTTGTTGACGAGCAGGTCAAGGCGGCCGTGCTCGGCCTCGACGGCAGCGGCGATGCGGGCCGGCGCGTCCGGCTCGGTGATGTCGGCGGCGATCACCGTAACCTCGCAGGGCAGCTCGTCGGCCAGCGCTCCCAGGCGCTGCTCGCGACGCGCGACGAGGACAAGCCTCGCGCCCGGCTCACGCGCCAGACGGCGGGCGGTCGCCTCGCCGATCCCGCTCGAGGCTCCCGTGACGAGGGCGATCACCAGCCCAAGGCTACGCCCGGGCGGGCGCGGACGCCCCCGCGGCGAAGATCGTTCATCCGTGCGGCTCGCCGTCGCCGCGGCCCGGCGAGGATCAGCGCAGCGGCTCACCGTCGCCGCGGCCCCGCAACGATCAGCGCGGCGGCGCGCCGTCCCCCGTGCCCCGCGACGATCAGCTCGACGGCGCGCCGTCGGCGTAGACCTCGACGGTCAGCGCGAGGAACGCCTCCGCCGCGGGCGACGGCCGCCGCTCGGCGCGCGAGGCGAGCGTGACGTCGCGCGTCAGCGGCGGTTCGACGAGGTCGCAGACCGCGACGACCGAGCCCGGCCCCTCGGCGTCCGAGCGCGGCAGGATCCCGACGCCGAGGCCGCGCGAGACGAGGCTGCGGATGCGGCGGCTCTCGTTGGACTCCAGCGCGATCTTCGGCTCGAAGCCCGCGCCCGCGGCGGCCGTCGTCAGCAGCTCGCGCAGCCGCGCGCCCTCGCGGAAGCTGATGAACGGCTCGCCCGCGAGGTCGCCGATCCGCAGCTGCTCGCGCCCGGCGAGCGGGTGGCCGAGCGCGAGCACGACGACGAGCTCCTCGCTGACGAGCGGGCGCAGCGTGAGGCCGCGGCTCTGGATGCGCTCGGTGACCGACAGGAACGCGAGATCGACCTCGTCCTCGCGCAGCATCGCGGCGAGCTCCTCGCTGGACTGCTCGCGCACCGTGAGCTCGACGGCGGGGTAGCGCTCGTGAAACGTCGCGAGCAGCAAGGACAGGTCGACGGGGCCCATCGTGTGCAGCGCGCCGACCGACAGGCGACCGGCCTGCACCCCGGCGAGCGACTGCAATTCGGCCTGCGCGGCGTCGAGCTCGGCGAGCGCGCGCCGCGCGCGGGCGACGAGCAGGTCGCCGGCCTCGGTCATCGCGACCTTGCGCGTCGTGCGCTGCACGAGCGCGAGGCCGACCTCGGCCTCGAGGCTGCGGATCTGCTGCGACAGCGCTGGCTGGGCGACGTGCTCGCGGGCGGCCGCGCGGGTGAAGTGGCGCTCGTCGGAGAGCGCGACGAGGTAGCGCAGCTGCCGGAGATTCATGCCGTCAGCTTATGACAGACGTGCGAACTACGTCTTGGACATCTGAGTGTCGAAGCGGAATGCTTGCCGTGTTGCCTCCTCCCGCCATCGCGCCCCGTCGGACAGACCACCTCCCGTCCGGCGGGGTCGCGAGGCAACTTCTCCCGCCTGACGCCTGACCTTCGGCGGGTCGACGCAGCTCGCACCGTGGCTATCGTGCTCCGCGGCCAGCGACAAGGAGATGGGCAATGGGAGTTCTCGACGGGAAGGTCGCGATCGTCACGGGCTCGGCGCGCGGCATCGGCCGCGCGACGGCGGAGCTGCTGTCCGAGCACGGCGCGAGCGTCCTCATCAACGACCTCGACTCAGACCTCGCCGAGCAGACGGCCTCGGAGATCGCCGGCGAGACGGCCGTCCACGGCGGCGACCTGACCGCGCCCGGCGCCTGCGACGCGCTCGTGCAGGCGGCGATCGATGCCTGGGGCAAGATCGACATCATCGTCAACAACGCCGGCTACACGATCGACGGCATGCTGCACAAGATGTCCGACGATCAGTTCCAGCGGATGCTCGACATCCACACCGTCGTCCCCTTCCGCGTCTGCCGCGCGGCCGCGCCGCACCTGCGCGAGCCGGCGAAGGCCGAGCGCGAGCAGGGCGTCGAGGTCTTCCGCAAGATCGTCAACGTGTCGTCGATCTCAGGCACGATGGGCAACGCCGGTCAGGCGAACTACGCCGCCGGCAAGGCCGCCGTCGTCGGGCTGACGAAGACGCTGGCGAAGGAGTGGGGGCAGTTCAAGATCAACGTCAACGCCGTCGCGTTCGGCTTCATCGACACGCGGCTGACGGCGGCCAAGGTCGACGACAACACGATCGACGTCGGCGGTGAGACCGTGCAGCTCGGGATCCCGCAGCAGCTCCGCGAGATGTCGTCGTACGTCATCCCGCTCGGCCGGCCGGGGACGGCCGTCGAGGCGGCGGGCGGCGTCTTCTTCCTCTGCTCGCCGTGGTCGAACTACGTCCATGGTCAGACGCTGAACGTCACCGGCGGCCAGTTCACCGGCATGACGACTTAGGGCGTTGCGCCGTGCGCGCCGCGCTGAACGCCGTGCTCGTCGTCGTCCTTGCCGCGGCGGCGCTCGCGGGAACCGCTGCACTGTCCTCGCTGCATGGCGCGTCGGACTGCGGGTCGCACCTGGACCGCATCCAGGAAGGGGCGAGCTTCGGCACGCCGCAACCGTTCTCGCTGTGGCCGCCCGGGGTGCACTGCGAGCTCGTCGATGCGCAGGGCGCGGTCCTCGACTCCAGGGACCCATCGGCCACGAGCTTCCTCGCGCTGCTCGTGCTCGAGCTCGGGCTGGCGCTCGTGCTGCGGCGCGGTTGGCCGCGCGTGCCGTTCGTTCTCAGGGCCGCGACGGTGGCGGTCGCCGCGCTCCTGACGTGCGGGCTGGGCACCGTGTTCTTCGCGTTCCCCGGCGGCTGGCTGCTCGCCGGCCTCCTCGTCGCGCCGATCGTCGGCCTGCTCGTCGACCGGCGGCTGCGGCGGGCCGGGAGCGGACCGGCGCGAGCCGACGGCGGCGCCGGCGGGCTGATCACCATCGCGACGGTCCTCGTCGGGATGTACAGCTGGATCTTCTTCCAGGGGCCGCTCGGCCATGTCGTCACGGTGGCGCTCGTCGCTGCGGGAGCCGCCGCGGTTCGGGCCTGGGCCGGACGCTCGCAGCCGCTTCCGGCCTGGATGGCTTGAGCGCCCCTCGACGAACGCGCCAGATATGACGAATTCCGATCTGCGGGTTTCCGACAATCGGATCTAGGAGTAGGCTTGCCGACCATGAAGGTCGTCAAGTCGAGATCCGAACGCGTGATGCCCGTCGCCGCCGAGGTGTCGCCGACGACCACGGGCGCCGAGAACATCTACATGGGGGTCTTCCGGGTCCCCGCCGGCGCGCAGTCGATGCCGCACTACCACGCTGATTGCGAGTCGGCCGTGTACATGCTCTCGGGCAGCCTGCAGGTGCGCTGGGGCGAGGGCCTCGAGCACTCGCTGACGCTGGAGCCGGGCGACATGGTCTACGTCCCGCCGCGCGAGACGCACCTGCTCGAGAACCCCTCCGAGGTCGAGGAGGCCGAGTACGTCGTGGCCCGCGACGCCGCCGACGAGCACTCCGTCGAGGTGCCCTGGGCGACGCTGTAGCCGGGCTCTGAGCCCGGTCTCGCAAGACTCCCAGCAGGCTCCCAGGCAGCGCCTCCACGATCCGTTGGGTCGCAGCACCCAACACCGGAGGAGAGGAAGACCACATGAGGATCGTCACGCCGCGTTCCCGGCTGAGGCTGGCGACGGCGAGCGCCGCCGCCGTCTGCGGCCTCGCGCTGGTGATCGCGGCGACGGGCGCGACGGGCTCGACCGCGCGCTCGACGAAGGTCACGATCACGGGCGGTCATGCGACCGACCCGCGCGACGGCGGCCGGCCGGTGGTGCTCGTCACGGCCGCGCTCGGCGTCCCGACGGCGGTCTTTCGCAAGGCGTTCTCGGGCGTGTCGCCGGCGGGCGCGGGCGAGGAGCCCGATCCGGAGCAGGTGCAGCGCAACAAGGCGGCGCTGCTGGCCGTGATCGCGCCCTACGGCGTCACGAACGAGCGCCTCGACGAGGTCTCGAACTCCTATCGCTACAATGGCTCCGCCGGTGAGCTCTGGCGCCACAGCGCCGCGACGGCGCGGGCCGTCGTGCGCAACGGCCGGGTCGTCGCCGTGCGGCTCGTCAGCGCCGGCGCGGGCTACAGCTCGACGCCGCGCGTCACGATCAAGGGCTACCCGAAGGTCAAGGTCCGCGCGACGATCGCCTACGGCAAAGATCTCGCGACGAACGGCCGCGTCGCGAAGCTGACGCTCGTTCGAGGCTAGTTGGGCTGTCCGCTTCGCGAACGGTCCCGGGCGAGTGGAAACTCATTCCGACACCCCGATGTCCGGTCGATCTGATTTAACTGGGATATCCGCTATTTCCCTGTCAGTTTTCCGCAGGCGACTTCGTCGCTGGCCCGTGGCCGGTGAAATACCGGAATGCGGTCAAGCTGATGCCACGGGGTATTTCCTCCTAGTACTGGCCATAGCGCAGCCAGCCATGCGCCGGTGGTTGGCTGCGCCCACCGGTCACACATGGTGCTGCGACCCGCCGCGGGTTCTTCCCCCATGAGCGTTTCGGCCTGCACGCACGGTATGCGCAGCGAGTTCGCGATACTCGCGGTCGATCATGACTCACCATCTCCCGATCCGATGCTTCATCTCAGCGCCAACGGGGGCGCAGCTCGGACCGCTGATCGGCATGCTCGAGAGCCGTGGATGGATCGCTCAAGTCCTGTCGGACGTGGCCCCTTTGGGTGCAGCGCTTGTGGATGCGTTGCGAGAAGCGATCATCGCGGCGGACCGCGTCATCGTGGTCCTCCCCAGAGGCGATGGTGCTGTCAATGCGGCGTTCGAGGCGGGCCTTGCGTGGGCCCTCAACAAGCAACTCATCGTCGTCGCCGCCCAAGACGCCGAAGTGCCCTCGGACCTTTCGGGCATCCTCATCGTCCGTGCTGACCCAGGAGACCTTGACGCGATCGGGTTCGCGCTCGACCAAATCGAGGACCGACCGAGCTCGCAGCGCCGATCCCAAGGAGCAGGGACTGGCCAGCCCATAGGCTCATACGCTGATCTCCTGCTGAAACGTGCCGGCGAGATCCGGTCCGAGTCGGAGGCCCTCGCGCTGCTCGTCGACGCAATCGAGGCCAGCGGCGCGGCCGCCGTGAGATCCGCGGGAAGGGACCGAGGGTTTGACCTCGGAGTTTGGTCTGACGACCTGGACGCGATCGCGGGAAATCCTCTCCTGATCGAGGTGAAGCGAGCCCTGACGGCTAACGCAGTTAGGCAAAGCCTGCTGGCCCTGCACTCATCTCCGAGCGCTCGGCTCGGGCTCATCGTCCTGACCGAGGACGATACCCGGCCCAGCCACGACATTGGACTCGCCGCGCCGGTGCTTGCGATAGGGCTCGTGGACCTTCTCGAACGCCTCCGGCGACAGAGCTTTGCCGAGATCGTCCGTGATTTGCGCAATCAGAGTGTTCACGGCCGGCCGCCGTGACGGCGATCGATCGTAACCACGTCGCTGCCTTATTCGCACAGGGAGATTCGGCAACGACGAGCGCTGGCCGAGGGAAGCCTCTCGAGGATCTGATCGCCTACCTATTCGAACTCGTCCCCGGGGTCGCGGTCACGGCCCGCAACGTCATGAATGCGTTCGCGGCGGAGGAGATCGATGTTGCGTTCTACAACGACGGCTCGCCGGATGGGTTGCGCGGCTTCGACCTGATCCTGCTCGTCGAATGCAAGAACTGGTCTGCACCTGTTGGCTATCCGGAACTCGCCGTCTTCCACCAGAAACTGCAAAGCCGCGGCCGACCGATGGGCATCCTGGTGGCAGCGTGTGGGATCACGGGTGATCCACAGTCGCTGACCGCAGCCCACCAGGTCTTGTCGAACGCTCTCGGCCAAAGCCGGGAGATTCTCGTGATGACGCGGGCTGAGATCGAGAGCCTCAGCGACACCGATGAGCTTGTTCTACTGCTCAAGCAAAAGCGCGCGCAACTGGCGGTTTCGGGCACGATCTACCTGGCCTCGTGAGCTACACGTGTGGCGTACGACGGTAGCCCAAGGCTGACGTTCAGCGCTGGCGGCGGGCGCGCTCGGCACGCTCGCGACGGGCGCGCTCGCGCTCGGCGGCGTCGCGCTCCGCGCGCGGCGCCGCAGCGGGCTGCGGCGGTCGCTCAGCGCGAGGCGCACGCTCGGCCTTCGGCGCACGCCCGGCCTTCGGCGGCCGCTGGGCCCGCGGGGAGCGCTCCGCCCGCGGCGTCCGCTCCGCCCGCGGCGCACGCTCGGCCCGGGGCGCACGCTCGGCCCGCTCGGCGCGCACCCTCGGCTCGCGCGCGGCCCGCGGCTTACGCGGCGCCGCCCGGCCCGCAGGCGAGAGCATCCGAGCGCCGCCCGCGGCAACGCCCGCGATCAGCAGGAGCAGGATCCAGTCCAGCCACGGCACGTACTTCGCCGTCGCCTTGATGCCCTCGGCGGCGAGGTACTCGCACGTCCGCGTCCCGGGCGGTGAGAACGACGGCGACGAGTGCGCGCTGCTGCCCGGTGGAAGCTGTCCGAGGTCGGGGCACGGATTGCCGATCGGCTTGACGAGCCAGACGAACAGGACGCCGAAGACGAGGATCGCCGCGGCGAGACGCAGCGGGCCCTGCCAGGTGGCTGTCGGAGCGGCGGGCGCGGGCATCGGCCCGCAGGCTATCCGCGCGGGACCATCACCTGCCCGTGCAACGGCGGCGGATACGCTGGCGCCCGTGGCCGTCAGCGCCGAACCCACCCCGGCCGACCTGCCGCTGCCCGGCGGCAGCGCGGGCGCGACGGTGCGCGTGCATCCGCTGCGCTGCGGAGAGGTGCTGCTGCCGCCACGCGCGTTCGACCGCCCGAGCGGCCCGCTGTCGCAGCCGCGGGCGATGCTCGGCGCCCGCCGATCGCGCTGGAGCTGGGTGCCGGTCCCGGTCTTCCTCGTCGAGCACCCATCCGCCGGTCGCGTGCTCATCGACTGCGGCTTTCACGCCTCGGTCCAGGACACGGCGCGCACGAGTCTCGGGCGCCGCCAGGCGTGGGTCCTGCCGGCACGCCAGGCCGCCGGCGAGTCGGCCCCCGAGCAGTTGCGCGCGCGCGGGATCGAGCCCGAGCAGATCGACTTCGTCGTCATGACGCACCTGCACAACGACCACGCCAGCGGCGCGGCGCAGTTCCCGCATGCGACGTTCGTCGTCACGTCGGACGAGTGGGACGCGGCATGCGCGGGCGGCTTCCCCGAGGGCTACCGCCACGCGCATTACGACCATCCCTTCGCCTGGCGCACGATCGACTACGCCGCGCCCGATGCCCTCCCCCACGCCGGCTTCGAGCGCTCGCTCGACCTCTTCGGCGACGGCTCGGTGCGGGTCGTCTCGACGCCCGGCCATACGCTCGGCCACCAGTCGATCGTGCTCGCGCTCGCGGGCCGCGAGCTGCTGCTGACGGGCGACGCCGCCTACACCCGGCGCACCATCGACGAACAGCTCGTGCCGATCTTCTTCGCCGACGTCCCCCTGTACGAGCGTTCGCTCGCGCAGATCCGCGCCTACGTGCAGCAGCGCCCCAACGCCGTCGTCATCGCCGGGCATGACGCGGCGAACTGGCCGCTGCTGCAACCCGTGTACGCCTGAGCCGGCTCCCCGAACCTGGCCGAGTGCCTGGGCGCAACCATCGTCCGCGGGGCGAGTTGCCAACCAACAGATGCTGCGCACGACCCTCACCGCGCTGCTCGCCACCGCAGCCGCCGCGCTCGCCGCGGCCCCCGCCGCGGATGCCCGCGCGATCGTCATCGCGACCGGCACGAGCGAGCTCACGCTGACCGACGTCCCGGCCGACAAGGTCGTCGCCCGGCTGCACCTCGGGGCGCCGACCCGCGCGGTCGCGATGGCGCCCGACGGCTCGCGTGCCTTCGTTGCGGTCGGTCGACGGATCGCGGCGATCGACCTCGCGACCCGCGCGATCACCGGCGCGCTCGACCTGAAGGGCGCGATCTCCTCGCTTGCGCTGACGCGGGACGGCACACGGCTGCTGGCCGCGCGCCGTGGTGCGATCGACGTCGTCGACACCGCGACGATGGCGCTCGCCGGCGCCGTCAACCTCCACGGCTCCAAGCCCGGGGCGCTGGCCGTCTCCGCCGACGGGCTCAAGGCGGCGGTCGTCCTCGGACAGCGCGTTGGACTCGTCGATGTCGCGGGGCTGCGGCTCATGCGGCGCACCGCCAAGACGACGTTCGGCAAGGGCGTCCACACGCCCGGCGGCGTCGCCTTCCCGAATTCGGGCTCGCTCGTCTGGGTGAGCACTACCGACGGCGTGCTCAGCGGCCTGAACCGTGTCACCGCAAGGCGGCTGGCGAAGGTCAAGCTGAAGCCCGGTGTCGGGGTGACGATCGCGATCTCGCCCGATGGCAAGCGTGCGGCGGTCGGGGCGAACCGCGGCAAGCGCGCCGCGGCGATCGTCAACCTCAACGCCAGGCGGCTGCTCACCCGCGTGCGCGCAGGCCCCGGCCCGGTGCGCCGGGCTACGCGACGGAGGACTCGCGCCTCTACATCGGCGACGGCGGCGGCGAGACCGTCTCGGTCTTCTCGACGCTCTCCTACAAACGCCTCGGCGTCCAGCGCCTCGGCAAGGGCCGCCATCCGCGCGCGCTCGCCGTCCAGCCTGGCCTCGCCGTGAAGATCGGGACCGAGGGGCCCGACGACATCACGGGCACGCGCGGCCGCGACCGCATCTACGGCCTCGGCGGCAACGATGTCCTCCACGGCGGCCCCGGCAACGACGAGATGTACGGCCGCCGCGACAACGACACCGTGCTCGGCAACGAGGGCGACGACTTCCTCAACGGCGACCGCGGCGACGACACGATCGTCGGCGGCCCCGGCAACGACCGCATCTTCGGAGGGCTGGGCTCGGACACGATCACGGGCGACGAGGGTGACGACCGCATCAACGTCGTCGACGGCGCCGTCGATCGCGTCGATTGCGGCGACGGCAACGACACGGTCTTCGCAGACGCCGTCGACGTGCTCGCGTCCAACTGCGAGAACGTCCGGCGCTGAACGAACGTCCGTTACGTCTGCAGGCCGTCCCAGCCCCAGCGCGGCATCGCCGCGCCCGCCGGAACCGTCGCGTCCTGCGGCGAGTAGGCGAGGACGTCCTCGACGGCCCAGCGCATGTACGCGTGCAGCGCGGCGCGGAAGGCCGGGTCGGCGGGCAGCTCGGCGTCGTCGGCGGCCGCGTCGAAGCAGCGCAGGAAGCGCTCCCCGAGATCGCTCATGTCGCCGTTGCCGGCGTGCATCCGCAGAACGCCGGACTGCTCGCCCATCGATCGCGAGTAGTCCGCGGGCCCGCCCATGACCTCCGCCCAGTAGACCGCCAGGCGCTCGACGTGCTCGGGATGGCCGCCGGGATGCGAGAACGGGTGGTTGAGCTCGGGGTCGGCGAGGCAGCGCGCGTGATGCGCCGTGGCGAGCGCGAGGAACGCCGGCGCGCCGCCGGCGAACTCGTACAGCGTCGCCTGCCCCCCGCTCTCGTTGTCGTCTTGATCGAGGAACTGGTCGTAGAAGCGCAGCCGCAGGTCGAGCACGCGCTGCTCGGTGCGCTCGAAGCAGGCCGCCGCGCCGTCGGCCGGCAGCAGCTTTGCCAGGCATGCGCCGAGGCGGCCGGAGTGGGTGTCCGAGGCCGCCGACGCGAGCGCGAGCGGCTCGCGCCCGTCGTGGTGGTGGTGCGGGTGATAGAAGCGCGACGTCGCGCCCGCGGCCGTGAAGACGTCCTCCATGCGCCGCCAGAACTCGCCGTACTCGACCGACACGAGCACCTCGCCCCAGAAGCGCAGGATCGTCAGCACCGCGACGTCGTCCTCCGTCGCCGCGGCGTCGAGCATGAGCGCGAGCGTGTCCTGCAGGACACCCGCCGTCACCGCGCTCGGGCGTGCCCCGAGCACCGCGTCGCGACTCGCGCCGAGCACGAGCAGATCGGCGACGAGGTCCTCGCGGTGCGACGGCGTCGCACCGCTCGGGTCGGGATACTCCTCGCGCAGGATCTCGCGCACGAGCGCGACCGCCGTCGGATCCATCAGGCCGTCGATGCCGATGTCGTAGACGACGGCGAACATCAGCGACAGAAATCGGCGCTGCAACAGGACGTCGAGGAAGGCGTCCTCGTCGAGCAGCGCGACGTCGCGCAGGACGATGTGCGCAGTGAAGCGCTCGAGCAGGGCGGCCTCAGAGGCGTCGGCCCTCAGGGTGAGATGCCGAACGTCCGTCCCATCTGCTCCAGCTCCGACTCCCATTGCTCCAAGTCCTTGAACTCCTGCCCGATCTCCCACAGCGTCTCCAGCTTTCGCGACACCAGCCCGCTCATCAGTGTGTCCGGGCCGTGGACCTCGATCTGGACGGATTTCACCGCGAGCTGACCGTGCAGGAAGACGCTGACGAACATCCTGTCGTCGGCACCGTAGACGGCGATCGACGGCAACGAATGGTAGAGCCTGACCCGCAGCGCGCGCCGCGCGTCCTCGTCGAGCGTGCGGGCGATCGCGGCCAGCACCTCGAGGCAATGGCGCACGCCCGGCCGGACGCGGTCGTCGTGAAAGCGCGTCTGCGTCGACGCCCTGCAGCGCCTGGCTGCGCAGCCGCGCGATGTCCGAATCGGGGTACAGCATGAGGATCGAGACATACGTGCCGCGGACGAGCGCGTCGACGAGCGCGTCGGCGAGGATGTTCAGCTCGGGGATCCAGGTGTTGAGGATCACGATCTCGTGGGCTTCGGCGATGTAGTCGACGAGCAGCTGGTAGTCGAGGTTCCTGTGGACGCGGACGATGCCGGCGGCGGGGTCCTCCGTTGGTAGCGCGAGCACGGCAGCGGCGGCCACGGGCACGGCCGCGTCGGGGCTCGGGTGCGGCGCCGACCCCTCCGCTTCCGGCGTGGCTTCGTCGACGGCGGTCGACGGCTGGCTGGCCCTGAGCCGATCCTCGTGGTCGAACCCGAGGAAGCGCCGTGCGCACTCGAGCAGCACGCGCGGCTCCTGGCGACGGCCGAAGTCCGACGCGGCGTTGACGAGATGCGCCGCAGCCTTGTGGTAGCGGGTCGTCAGCGACTGCGTCTCGCCGGCGCTGCGGACGCGGTGCAACGCCGACAGCGCGGGCAGCTCGCCCTCCAGCACCTCCGGGTCGCGGCCGGCGAAGCGGATGACCTGCTTGAGCTACCGGCGGCCGAGCGCGAGGAGGTTCTGCCCGACCCCGACCTCGCGCTGCTTCGGCGCAGGCTGCGCATCGGCGGAGGGCTGCTGCTGTTCGGGGTCGCGCGGCTCGGCTTCGGTCTCGTCAACCACGAGCCGGTCGGCTACCTCGTGCTGATCGACGCGGTGCTGCTCCTGGGCACGATCTGCCTCCTCGGATCGATCCCGCTGACGACGCTGCGCGGACGCGCGGCGCTGAAGCGCTGGCGTCGCGACCACGAGACACCGAAGCGCGATCCCGCGTCCGGCGGCAACGCGGTGCTGGCGGCCGCGCTGTTCGGCGGCGCGGCGCTGTGGCTCGCCGAGCCGGAGTTCGCCCACGCGTTCGCCGTCCCGCGCGAGTCCGCCCCCGGCAGCGGGGGCGGTGGCGGCGGCGGAGACGGCGGGGGCGGCGCGGGCGGCTGCGGCGGCTGCGGCGGCGGATGTGGAGGCTGATGATGAGCACCCTCGACATCGCAACGAGCGCACTCACGACGATCATTGCGGGCTGCGCGTGCTCGGCCTGGCCGCCCTGCTGGTCTTCGGCTGGTCTCGGATCCGCGGGCCGAAGCCGAGCACGGGCGACATGCCCGAGCTCGACGTCCACGAGCTCGCGCTGCTGAGCGGCGGAGCGCAGCTCGACGACAGCGACGCGATCGCCTCGATGACGAGCCGGCTGGCGAGCGCCGGCCTGCTGCACGGCCGTCGCAGGCCGGCCGCACGCGTACGGCGTTGACGCGCAGCGGCCGCGCGCTGATCGGCGAACGGCGCAGGCAGCGAGTCGATCTGCGTCGCCATCCGACGGCCCGCGAGAGCACGCTCGCGGCCGCACCGTTCGGCAGCGGCGCGCTGTGGCTCGTCCAGCCGGAGGTCGCCTCGGCGCTCGCGGTCCCGCGCGAGGCCAAGCGCCATCGCGGCAGCGCGCTCGCGGGCGGCTGGTGGGGCGGCGCCGGTTACGGCGGCGGCGGATGGTTCAACGAGGAGGCGGCCATGGCGGCGGCCATGGCGGCGGTCACCGGCGGCTGTGGGGGCGGCGGCGGGTGTGGCGGGGGCGGCGGGGCCGGCGGTTGTGGCGGAGGAGGAGGAGGATGACGATGAGCACGGCACCTCTGAACACACGCAAGCCGGCCGGGGCATCGGCTGGTCCCCGCAGCTCGATGGCGCGCTCGTGCACGCCGGCGGCCTGGGCTTCACCGAGGTCATCGCGGAGTCGATCGGCTCCGCCGGCCTGCCCGCCGGCGTCGCGGCGGCGCGCGAGCGCGGCCTGCAGGTCGTGCCGCACGGCGTCAGCCTGTCGCTCGGCGGCGCCGAGCGGCCCGACCCCAAGCGCCTCGCGCAGCTCGCGTCCGTCGCCGAGCGCGTCGACGCGCGCCTCGTCTCCGAGCACATCGCGTTCGTGCGCGCCGACGGGCGCGAGTCCGGGCATCTGCTGCCGGTCCCGCGCACGCACGAGGCGCTCGAGATCCTCTGCGAGAACGTCGCCATCGCGCAGGAGGCGCTGCCCGTGGCGCTCGCGCTCGAGCACGTCGCGGCGCTCGTCGAGTGGCCGGGCGCGGAGATGGACGAGGCGACGTTCGTCTCCGAGCTCGTCGCGCGCACCGGCGCGCTGCTGCTGCTCGACCTTTCGAACCTCTACGCCAACGCCCACAACCACGGCTACAACGCGCTCGAGTCGCTGACGCGCTTCCCGCTCGATCGCCTCGCCTACGTCCACGTCGGCGGTGGGACGTTCCGCGACAGCGTCTACCATGACACGCACGCGCACCCGGTCGTCCCCGGCGTGCTCGCGCTCGTCGAGGAGCTGTACGCGCTCGTCGACGTGCCCGGCGTGCTGCTCGAGCGCGACGACGACTTCCCGCCCGAGTCCGAACTCGCAGCCGAACTCGAGGCGATCGCCGATGCCGCGCGGCGGGGGGCCAAGCACCGTGTCCGCGCGTGAGCGCCCGCCCGCCCCACGCCCCGCGCCCGCCCCACGCCCCGCGCCCGCGCCGGCGAGCGCCGTGACCGCGCCTGATGGCCGGCCCGCCCCGCGCCCCGCGCCGGCGGATGTCGCGCCCGCGCGGGAGCGCGAGGCCTACGCCGCCCGCCAAGCCGCTCTGCTCGACGCGCTGCTGCGCGGCGTGGACTACCCCGAGGGCTTCGTCGCCGCGAAGGCCGACGCCGCCGGCACCTCGCTGCGGCGCAAGCGCGGGCGGGCCTTCGCCCAGCACTGGCCAGCGCTCGCGATCAAGCTCGGCGCGGCGTTCGACGAGCGCTTCGACGCGTTCGCGCGCGGCGCCGACGGGCCCGCCTCCGGCGACCCGCTCGAGGACGGGCTCGCCTTCGCCCGCTCGCTCGGCGACGGCGGCCGCAACCCGCCGTTCGGCGACGACGTCCGGGTCGAGCTGCTGCTCGCGCGCCGCGCTGCGCCGCCGCGGCGTCTTCGTGCGTGCCGCGCGCCTTCGCCGGCCGTACCCGCGGCTGCTCGTCGTCGCGCGGCTGCCGCTCATCGGAGCGCGCCATCGCAGCTTCGCCTCGAGCGAGGCCGCGCGGTAGCGCACCGCCGGCGCCGGTTGTACCCGCCGCCGGTTCGACCCTGCCGCCAGTTCGACCCTGCCGCCGGGTCGACCCGCCTCCGGTTCGAGCCCGCGAGTCGCGCTCGCCTTGTTCGTCATCGATGAGACGGGGAACGCGACGGACGTCGGGATCGTCCTCGCGGCCTACAGCCTGTCGCTGATCGCCTTCCTGCTGCTCGGCGGCGTCGTCGCCGACCGCATGGCGCGCCATCGCCCCGTCGTCGCCGATGCGAGATTCGTGAGGCATTCGTGGACCGCAGTCGGTCCGCGGTCGCGCACACGCTGGCGCGTGCGGCGTGTTCGACTCGGCGCGCGCTCGGTACATGCAGCCGCAGCGTGCGTGACGGTTGCTCAATGCGAATGAGCAAGACTGCCCACGTTGGGGGTTTACTGGCAGATCCCGCGTTCGAGTATGGCGAGGTCCCTGCGTCATCTGTACCCTGCCATCCTCGCCACGACCGACGCGGCGACCGTTTGCGACGACGCACCTGATTGAGGAGATCATGCCAGCACCTCTCATGTTCATCGGCTCGTCGACCGAGGGTCTCAACATAGCCAATGCCCTGCTCGAGAGTCTAGGTGATGACATCACCGGCCTGCTCTGGACGCAGATCGGCTTCGAGCTCTCGGCCGACACGCTGACAACGATCGAGGGCAACTTGCGACAGGCGGACTGCGCAGCGTTCATCTTCGCGCATGACGATGAGCTCGAGATGCGGGGCGAGCGAGCCGTCACCGTCCGTGACAACGTCCTCTTCGAATGTGGACTGGCAATCGGGATTCTAGGGCGCAAGCAAACGTTCATCGTCCAGCCCAAGGACTCCAACAAGCCTCAGCGGACGGCGAGCGACCTCCTCGGGCTCACAGTCGCCGAGTACGACCTCTCCGGTGCCGAGGACTCGGCTGCCGGGCGTCGGCGCGCGCTCCTCCCGGCGGCTAACCGGATCCGCGCGGCAGTGCGTGAGCTGACGCCGGCCCCAGTCGGGCTATCAGGTGAGGCCCTAGCCCTCCCAGGCCGACATCAGTGGGGCCAGGTCTTTGAGAGCTTCGTGGACGCAGCATTTTACACGAAAGACGATTCGGTCGCACAGAGAGAAATCCTCGACAGCGCCGGCAACGGCACTCTCGTCCCCGGCCGATATCTGTATTCCAGCGACCCAGGTGCGAAAAACTGGATTCAGCTTTGCCGAGACCCGATGTATCGTCACCACAGCGAAACCGCGAACTTCTGGCGTAGTTCTGCCGGGCGAGAGATCGCCGGCCGCGTACGCCAGAAGATCGGAAGCAACGACTTTGACTACGTCAGCCTCGGCCCAGGGAATGGGCAGAAGGACCTAGACCTGATCACGTACTGGCTTGGCGCCGGGGCGGATCTCTACTACTACCCGTATGACATAAGCTTGCCGCTGGTTTCACAAGCCGTCCGCCGGGTTTGCGAAAAGACATCACGCCCTGCAGCGAGTCGGCTACACATCAAGGCCGTGCTCGCGGACTTCAGCGAATTGGCGACGATGCGCGAGGTGTTCCATCACCGAGAGAATCCGAACGTAGTGGCCCTGTTGGGCAACAGCCTCGGGAATCTCGCGCAAGACCGTGGGTTCTTGCACGACCTAAGGTCGTCGATGTCTCCGAGCGATATCCTCGTAATCGAAGTGCGTCTCCAATCGAGCAATGGGCAGCTACCTGAGCTGGCCACTAACCAAGCGATGCGCTTCGACTTCGGTGCCCTGGAACACTATCTTGGCGTGCCGTTCGACAAGGACAAGATGACCGTGGAGAATCTGCCCAACGCTGAGGACGAGCGGCGACCGAGCGACATCGACAACACGATTACAACGATCGTCGGCTGTGACAGCTTCGAATGTCGCGGTGAGCAGTATGCAGATGTCAAGCTAATCTATATCCATCAGTACACGGAGGAGGACTTCCTGAGTGCCTTGAAGCAAGTCGGCTTCGAGGTACTCGAGAGCCGCCGAGGTGGACAGCGCGAGGGATTCCTCGTCTGCGTCGCACGTCCGATGCACTGACGGATATCGCGATCGGGCGTGGCCGGTCGCGCGCTCAGCGATCGACTGTGGTTTCGCGAGGGCCGGCGACGGAAGCTGCACCGCGCGGCGGGTATTGCGTGCGTCGCGCTGCGCTCGGCCTGCCGTCGCGCCCACCGCGCGGGTCGGCAGGCTGATGGCGGAACTCGTCGCGCTGCCGCCGATCCCGACGGCTTGTGCCGCCGATAGCGCTGCGGCTCGGCAGCCTTTCGAAAGAGCACCGATCGGCTCGCCGCGCGCGCCGAGCCCGGGTGGCGCGACGGCATGACAGTCGCGGTTTGGTCGGGCGCAGGTTGCCCCCCGGACCCCGCGCTGCCGGTGCTTACGCCGTCGCCGTGCGCTTCTTGCCGCGCCGCTCGATCCGCCGCTGCTCGCGCACGCGCTGCAGGACGCCCTTGCGCCCGAGCGACTCGAGGCCCGCGTGCAGGACCTTGATCTCGCCGAAGATCTCCTCCGCGACCGTCATCTGCTGGTCGCGCGTGGGGTCCTCCGCCGGCTCCCAGCGGATCGGATCGCCGTACTGGACGGTGACCTCGGGGAACTGCCCCCTGCGCCAGTTGCGCACCTTCGACGAGCCGTGGATCGCGACCGGCACGACCGCTGCGCCTGTCTGCAGCGCGAGCTTGCCGATGCCCGGCTTCGGCCGCTCGGACAGCTTGCCGTCCTTCGAGCGCGAGCCCTCGCAGTACATCGCGACGCAGCCGCCGCGCTCGAGGATCGCGCGCGCCGTGATGAACGCCTCCTCGTCGCGATGGCCGCGGCGCAGCGGGAACACGCCGCCGTGGGAGTAGACGTGTTGCAGCGGCGGCTGGAAGAGCTGGGACTTCGCCATGAAGCGGACCTTGCGGCGGATGAACGACGCGAGGAAGAAGTGATCCATGAACGAGCCGTGGTTCGGCGCGAGGATGACCGGGCCGCTCTGCGGGACCTTCTCCGAGGAGATCGTGCGGGCACGGAAGAACGTCAGCGCCCACAGCCCCGTGAGGATGCGGACGATCTCGTACGCGAAATCCGGCTCCTGCGTGCGCGAGCGCTCGTGGAAGGCGTCGAAGTGCTCCGCCGGGCGCTCGTCGCGACCGCCGGTACCCACCGCCACGAACTGCTCGCCGCGCCTCAACTTCGCCATTGGTAGTCAGGGGCGCAGTGCCCGCCGGTGGCGGGTCTGGTTCCCCATTCCCCTTTCAATTCCGTGCGTGCGGTTTTCCCGCACACGGCTTACCGATGATCTTCGTGGCATGGCTTACGCGGTCCCTGGGTAGCG
>JBBSNY010000011.1:0-110303 GCA_038260305.1 Solirubrobacterales bacterium | reverse complement strand
TCCCTCCAAAGAGGCTCTCGACACCCCGCTCAGCCACGAGGATCTCTCCCCGAGACCGGGGTCTGCTACCCGGCGCTCCGGCGCCTACCGGGACGGGACTCGCACCCGCCGGCCTGATCCAGCTTGCAGGACGCAACATGGTCTGTACGTTATCACATACAAACGTATGTCGGAATCGACTCGCGCCGGGCGGGCCGACGACCCCGCGCCGCTACGCTCCGGCAGCGTGTCCGAGCACTTCATGGCACCCGACGTGCTCGTCCTCGCGAGCGGTGGAACGCTCGGCGAGGCGTGGATGAGCGGGCTGCTGGCTGGCATCGAGGATGCGGCCGGGCACGACTTTCGCAACACGGAGTCGCTGATCGGAACGTCGGCCGGTTCGCTGGTCGCCGCGGCGCTCGTCGCCGGCCAGCGGCCGCGGCGCCCGAAGCGCCCGCCGGAGGGCCTCGCGCTGGCGTCCGGCGAGCAACCGGGCTCCGATGTCAGCGCGGGACGAGCCGCGCAGCTCGCGGCCCCGATCCTCGGGGCGTCGCGCACGACGCTGCAGAACGTCGCGCGCGAGGCCGCACGGCTCGCCGGGCTCGCCGCGACGCCGCTCGCGCCGATGGCGCTGGCGCTCGGATCGACCGGCAGCACGGCGATGCGCGCGGCGCTGCTGAGCCGCGCCCCCGGCACCGACCGGTCGCTGAGCGCGATCCACGACGGGGTCAGCGAGACCGGCGCGATCTTCGACGGCCGGCTGCGCGTCGTGGCCGTCGACCGCGAGTCCGGGCGGCGCGTCGTGTTCGGCTCACCCGGCGCGCCAGACACGACCGTCGCTCAGGCAGTGCAGGCATCGTGCTCGGTTCCCTGGATCTTCGCTCCGGTGCGCATCGACGGTCGCGAGTACGTCGACGGTGGCGTCTGGAGCAACACGAACCTCGACATCGCACCGGCCGCGCGCCTGACGCAGATCCTCTGCCTGAACCCGATCATGAGCCTCGACATCGCGATCGCCTCACCGTTCGGCATGTTGCGCGCGATCGCCGGCAGCACCGCCGCGCTCGAGACGCTGACGCTGCGCAACCGCGGCGCGATCGTCCGGATGATCGGCCCCGCGCAGGAGATCGCCCGCGTCATGGGGCCCAATCTCATGGACTCCAAGCTGCGCGAGCGGGTGCTCGCCGGCGGCTACGCGCAGGGCCTCGCGCTCGCCGCCGCGTGACGGGGCCTTGCCGAGCTGCCCGCTGCGCTATGAAGGACAGAAGCGATGAGCGTCCGTCCGACCACACCCCTGACCCCGCTCGAGACCTGGCTGCGCCTCGTCACGCCCGGCCTCCAGACGCGCGAGCAGCTGCGCGAGCGCCTCGCGCGCCAGGCCGACGCGCCCGACGTCGAGCTCTGCCTCGTGCGCCACGGCGAGACGACGACGAACGCGGCGGGCCTGTTCACCGGTACGACGGACGCGCCGCTGACCGTCCGTGGGCGCCTGCAGGCCCAGGACGCCGGCCGTCAGATCGTCGGCCGCGGCTTCGACATCGGCTTCACCTCGAACCTCATGCGCAGCATCGAGACGCTGTCGCTGATGGCGCGGGCCGGTGACCTGACGGTTCCGTACACGGCGGCCGACGTGCGGCTCGCCGAGCGCTCCTACGGCGAGCTCGAGCGCACGCCGATCCGTCCGCGCGACCCGCGCCTCGCCGTCGACCTCACGCTCGCGCCGACGGGCGGCGAGAGCTACATCGCCCTGACGCGGCGGGTCCTGTCGTTCCTGCTCGACCTGCGCAAGCTCGCCGCCACACTGCGACGGCCGCTCGCGGTCATCGTGAGCACGCACATGGGCCCGATGCGCGTGCTCACCGCGATCCTCGACGAGACGACCGACCCCGTCGCGGTGCGCGGCGCGATGTTCGACAACGGCGCCGTCGTGCAGCGATCGCTGCGCACGCTGGCATGGCCGACGTTCGCCGGCGGCCTTCCCACGGCCGAGTCCCCCGAGATCCCGGAGTTCCTGCGATGACCGCCTCGCCCTCTCCCCCGCCGCCACGCTCGAAGAGCCTCATCGGCGTTCGCTACGTGCTGCCCGCCGTCGTCGTCCTCGCCGGCGTCGTGATCCTGATCTTCAACCACTCGATCAACGGCCTCGAGGGCTTCGCGATGCTCGTCGGTGCGGCGGGCGCCACGCTGCTGCTGAACGTCCTGTATCGCGTCGGTGTCACGGGTGACCTCGAGCGCGACGAGGAGGCCGCCGCGCGCGACTACCTCGACGAGCACGGTCACTGGCCCGACGAGGAGTCGGCCCGCAGCTAGCGCGCGGCGGCTCGATCGACGATGCCCTCGAGCGCCCGCAGCTGATCGCCGAGCGGCGCGTCGGGAGCCGCCGGCGCGACCCTCGTCGGGGTGTCGGCCTGGCCCGAGTCCGTTCCCGTGGTCTCGCTGAGGACGACGACGAGCGCGATCAGGGCGACCGCCAGCCCGCTGGCGGTCAGCCGCGAGATGCGCCGGTGCGGCCGACGGGCGGCGCTGGGGCGGTGCGCCTCGGTCTGCCGTGTGCGATCCAACCGCGCGGGCGCCGGGATAGGTAACGGCGTAGGCGGCGCGGGCGGCCGATCGGGATCGAGGCTCGCGGACTCGGTATCGCCATCCGGCGGGTCCGTCGCGGCGATGAGGTCGAGCGCCGCCTGCGCCGACTCCAGCCGCATCAGCGGGTGCGGCTCGACGAGCGCCTCGATCAACATCGCCATTCCCGGCGCGGGCTCTGCGCCCGCGACCTCGCGGATGACCATGCCGGCCGCGTACAGATCGGTCGCGACTGACGGCCGCGCACCTTCGCCGACCTCGGGGGCGAGGTACTTCATCGTGCCGATGACGATCCCCGTCTGCGTCAGCGAGCTCGCACCCTCCGAATGGGCGATGCCGAAGTCCGTCAGGTGCACGCCGCCTCGCGCGTCGAGCAGGATGTTCGCCGGCTTGATGTCGCGGTGCACGATCCCCGCGCCATGCACGTGGGCGAGGGCCGCGAGCAGCTCGCGCGCGAGCCGCCGCGCGTCGGGCCGGCGAGCGGCCTGGTCGGCGAGCCGCTCGGCGAGGTTCTGGCCGTCGACGTGCTCCATCACGAGAAACGGGCGCTTGTCGTCGATGCCGTAGTCGAAGACCTGCACGATGTTCGGATGCGACAGCGCGGCCGCCGCCCGCGCCTCGCGGCGAAAGCGCAACATCCACGACTCGTCGTCGGCGAGGCTATCCGCCACGACCTTGACCGCGACGTGGCGCTCCAGGCGCGTGTCGCGCGCGAGCCAGACCGAGGCCATCCCGCCCGCGCCCAGTCGGCGCTCCAGGCGGTAGCGCCCGTCGGCGAGCCCGACGCCCTGCGCGGGCCTCATCCCTCGCCGCCCTGGACGTTGGCATCCTGGAGCTTGGCCGTGTCCTTCGGGGCCTTCGCCTTCTCGGGCTTGACCTTCTGGGGCTCGGGCTTCGTCTTGACGCGCTTGTCATGACCCTTGGCATTCGCCTGACGGTCGGCCTCGGTCTGTGCCGCCGACGGCTGCTCGACGCCAGCCGCGCGCGGCGGCTGGGGTGTGGACGTCTTCTGCCGCGACGCAGAGGGCGTCGCCGGTCGATTCGTGGCCGGGGCCACCGCAGGCCGCGGCGTACTCGCGTCGAGCGCCGGCGCGGGGACCGAGGCCGTCGCCGCCGGCTTCGGCAGGTGCCGGCGCGCCTGGGCGATGCCGGCCCGCAATGCCGCGGCGTCGGCGACCGGAAGCTGGCCCGCCTTTGCGTCGCGGTCGACGTATGCCGACAGGCGCGTCAGCGCGGTGAGCGCGGCCGGCCGATCGGTTGTCGCGGAGGCGCGCACCTTGGCGATCGTGTCGTGCCAGCGTGCGGCGCGACCGGCGCTGAGCGGCGTGGTCTCGGACGCGCCGCAACCGGCGGCGGCGGTGAATACGCCGACGAGAACCGACGCCGACGTCCAGCGGCGGATCGCAGCTGAGCTCATGAGGGGTCCTGAGAAGAAATGCATGCGCGCATCGCCTTGGCTCGCGCGATGTCGCGGTGTGCCGATGGTTGCCCCGGTTGTGCCCGGCCGCACTCTCGGCCTAACGTCGGGTGAAGCCGGCCACGTCGGCGCCGCCGGGAAGGAGCGACGCCGGCGGCGCCGGCCTGCTCGGGCGGCCATCCGTGGCGCCCGAGCAAGTTCGTTCACGAGGCGGCCGGCGCCTCGTCGATGTCGGCCTCGGGGTCGCCGTCGTGAGGATCGGCGCCGGAATGCTCGAGATCGTCGACGACCGCCGCCTTGAACTCGCCGGCGAGCTGCGTCAGCTTCGCGTCGAGGTCGCCATACGCCAGTCCGGCATTCGTCGCCGCCGTGGCCTGACGGCGGATGTCGGCGATCTTCGCGCGGCCGTCGCGGCTGAGATGGGTGCCGTGGTCGGCCGTGACGACGTACTGATAGGCGTACGCGAACGCTCCGCAGCTCGTGCAGTTCGTATTGACCGCGACGGCCGCGTTCGTCGGACTGAGCGTCGTCGAGTCGCCGGTCACGATGAGCGCCTGGAAGGCCACGGCGATCCCTTCACAGCCGGTGCAGTCGTGCGGCGTCGCGTTCGCGAGGTTCGTCGAAGTGACGCTCTGGGACCCGGTGCTGGACACCTTCACGCTCGTGCGATGGAGCTTCGCGCCGTCCGCGGTCGGCGAGGCGATCACGATGTTGTTCGGGCCACCACCAGCCACGGCCGGAAGGGCGAGCGACAACGTCAAGATCATGGTAAGCGCGAGTACGCGTCGCATCAGTGAACCTCTCCTCAAATAGCTTGAACCGGCCTCGGGCAGCCGGAGAGATGCCCGTGGCGCACAGACGACAAACGGCGCGTCTCAGCGCATTGACGGCTGTCCGTCGGGCCGCGCGAGTGCGGCGAGCACGGCTTGGACGTCGACGCCGAGCGCGTCGAGCGTCCGCGCGGCGCCACCGACGGGGCTGCGCAGCAGCGCGAGCAGCAGGTGGTCGGCCGCGATGAATCCGTCGCCACGATCGACGGCCTCACGCAGGGAGCCCTCGAGCACCTCGCGGGCATAAGGCGTGAAGCCACCGCGGGACTCCGCGGGCGTGGCGTCCTCGATGACCGTCGGGTGCAATCTGCTGCGCAGCGTCGCCTCGTCGACGCCGGCCTCGGCGAGCACCCGCGCGACGGGTTCGGCGCCGCTGCACGTCAGCGCCAGCAGCAGGTGCTCAGTGCCGACCGCGTCGGCGCCGAGCGCCGCGGCCTCCTCGCGGGCCCTCCGCACGGTGCCGCGGGCGGTGCTCGTCACCAGCACCCTGCTGACCTCGGCGCTCGGGGCGACGGGGTGCGGCCGGGTGATGGCGCGATGGCGGTGATGCGCAGCCTGCCGGGTGATGCCGAGCGCCTCGCCGATCTCGGCCCACGTCGCCTCCCGTTCGAGCATCCCGCCGACGTGCAGGCGCTCGAGATCCTCCAAGCGGGAGCGCAGCGCGGTGATCGCGCGGAGGGCGTCGGCAGGCTCGTCGGTGGCCTGCACTCGGCGGCACAGTCCCGACAGGTTCGACGATTCGCTCATGGCCGGCGCCATACCCGTCAAAGGAAGTTGACCAACCTCCGGTTCAGGTTTGCCACCCAGACGAAGCAGGGCATCTCCCAGGCCGTGCACCGAGTAATTCGCAAACGCATCCGCACCGACCGCGACGGAGTCAAGCTTGCCGCGGACGTCAACGCGGTGATCTCGATCCAAGAAGGAGAAGCGATGACCGAGGACTCAAGCCACAAGCCGCTGACCCGCGACGATCTCGAGGAGCTGGCCGGCGAGGAGCTGCCCGAGCGCGCCGCGATGTCGCTCGTCAACGCGAACATCGCGATTCCGATCAATGCAGCCGTGGCGGCCAACGTGCTGTCTGACGGGGCGATCGCGTACGCCGACGCGGCGCAGACCACCCCCATCGACCAGAGCAACTGAGGAGGCGCCCATGTCCGATTTCAAGCCCCTGACCCGTGAGGACCTCAACGAGCTCGCCGGCGAGGAGCTGCCCGAGCGCGCCGCGATGTCGCTGGTGAACGCCAACGTCGCCGCCCCGGTGAACCTGGCCGCCGCGCTGAACGTCGCCTCGGACAACTCGATCGCCTACGCGAACGCCAGCCAGGACGTCGACATCACCCAGACCAACTAACCCGACCCGAGGAGACCCACATGTCTGATTTCAAGCCCCTGACCCGTGAAGACCTCAACGAGCTCGCCGGCGAGGAGCTCCCCGAGCGCGCCGCGATGTCGCTGATCAGCGCGAACGTGGCCGCGCCCGTCAACGCTGCCGTCGCCGCCAACGTCCTGTCGGACAGCTCGGTGGCCTACGCCAACGCGACCCAGACCGCCGACATCACGCAGGGCAACTAGCCGTCCTGAGTGCAACACGCGGTGCCGCGACGAGGGGCGACCGATCGGTCGCCCCTCGCGCATCGCACGGCGACCTCTCCGACATGACCCCCGACCTCGATCACGCCGAGCCTCCCGCCGTCGACGACGCGCGCGAGGCGCCTACGTCGTCGGTGGCCGCGCCCGTGCGCCCGCGCGTGGATGCCGCTCCCGGCGCCCCGCTCGCCCCGCGTCTGGCCGAGGGCATCGAGCTCGTCGGTCGCTTCGAGGACTCGGGCTTCAAGGAGGCCCCGTACATCGCCCGCCGCAGAGACGGCCAGATGGTCCAGATGCCGCCGATGCTCTATGCGCTCGCCGAGGTCATCGACGGCGAGGCCCACGAGCCCGAGCTCGCCCGGCGCTTCAGCGAGCGCATCGAGCGCCAGGTCGAGCCGGACATGGTGCAGACGCTGCTCGACGAGCAGCTGCGGCCGCTCGGGGTCGTCGCCGAGCGCGACGGCAGCTCGCCGAAGATCGACAAGGTCGACCCGCTGCTGGCGCTGAAGTTCCGTACCAAGGTGCTGCCCGACGGCTTCGTGCGCGGCCTGACGACCGTGTTCAAGCCCTTGTTCTGGCCGCCGATCGTCGTCCTCGTCGTGCTCGCGTTCGTCGCGCTCGACGCGTGGCTGTTCGGCGTGCACGGCATCAGCCAGAGCCTGCGCAAGGTCATCTACGACCCATCGCTGATGTTCATGCTGTTCGGCGGCGTCGTGCTCGCCACGGCCTTCCACGAGGTCGGCCACGCGACCGGCACCCGCTACGGCGGCGCGAAGCCGGGTGTGATGGGCGTCGGCATCTACATCGTCTGGCCGGCCTTCTACACGGACATCACCGACGCCTACCGCCTCGGCAAGGCGGGCCGACTGCGCGCCGACATGGGCGGCATGTACTTCAACTGCTGCTTCGCACTGCTCGTCGCGGGCATCTACGCGCTCACCGGCTTCGAGGCGCTGCTGCTGCTCATCGTCATCCAGACGTTCGCGATCGTGCAGCAGTCGCTGCCGCTGCTGCGCCTGGACGGCTTCTACATCATCTCAGACCTCACGGGCGTGCCGGACATGCTGACGCGGATCAAGCCCGTGCTGCGCCGGCTGATCCCCGGCCGCGAGCCCGACCCGCGCGTGACTGAGCTGAAAGCCTGGGTGCGCCGCGTCGTGACCGGCTATGTCTGCTTCGTCGTGCCGGTCATCGCGCTGCTGTTCGTCGTCATGCTGATCCACGCCCCGCGCGCCTTCGCGACGGGCTATGACTCCTTCGCGGTGCACTACGAGCGCATCGGGCCCGACATCTCGCACGGGCGGACCGGCAAGGCCATCCTGAACGTCTTCGAGATGCTGATCCTCGTCCTGCCGCTGATGGGCATGGTCTACTCCACCTCACGGGTCGCCAAGCGCGCGGGAGCGGGCGCCTGGAGCTGGTCCGCCGTGCATCCGGTCCGCCGCGCCGGCCTCGCGCTCGGTAGCGCGGCCGCCGTCGGGGTCGTCGCGTTCCTGTGGTGGCCACACGGCGACTACCGGCCGATCCAGCCGGGCGAGAAGGGCACGCTCGTCAGCGCGGTGCGCAGCCTGCCGAAGGTGCCCACGGGCCATGCCGCGCTGTCGCCGCAGCGCGCGCGCCAGCTGCACGGCGCGCCCTTTGTGCATCGCAGCTCGCCGACCGGGGAGCAGGTCACTCAGGACGAGGGCACCACGACGGTCGAGACGAGCACGACCACGACTTCGACGACCACGACGACGACGCCCGGGTCGACGACGACGACCGGGTTTCCCGCGACTACGACGCCGGCGCCGGCGACCGGGCCCGCCCCGGCAACCGAGCCCGCGCCCGCCGCCACCCCCCCGGCCGAAGTCACACCGACAGCGACCACAACGACTCCGACGACGACCACGACGACCCCGGACCCCGCGGTGGCGCCGTGATCCGCAGCTCGTCCAGCCAGGTTTGTCACCTCGACGTGCCGGACATAACGATAAGCAGCAACTTACATTCAAGGAGGCAGAATCCGATGATTGCCGATGCCGGACCGCCGCTCGTCCTGATGGCCCTGGGGCTCGTCCTGTGGCTTGCCGTGACGGCGACCGTGGCGGGCGTCTCGATCCAGACGGTCGGGGTGATCCTCTTCCTCGTCGGCGCCGTGTGGCTCGTCGTGGAGCTCCTCCAGGCCCGCACCGTGGGCCGCAGGACCGTGGTCGAGGAGCCCGTCCTCTATCGCGACCGCCGGCCGTAGGACCGCCGGGCCGCCGAACCGTCACACACACCCGCATACCAATTAACCGAAAGGTCCCATGCTCACGATACTGCTCATCATCATCGTCCTGCTCCTGCTCTTCGGCGGCGGCTTCGGCTACAGCCGCCGCGGTCGCCGGCTGTAGATATCCAAGCCTGCCCGATCGGAACGTCCGTCGGGCAGGCCCGACGTCGCGGCGTGCATTCCCATTTGACGTGCGCCACCGATACTGGTCAGGTGGACTGATGCGCGAGCCCCGCCCGGACTTCGCACAGATCGTCGACGTCCTCGCCGACGCGGTGACCATCCGTGACCGCGCGGATCGGATCATCTACGCCAACCGCGCGGCGCTCGAGGACCTCGGCTTCGCCTCGATGCGGGAGCTACAGGCCCGTCCACCCGGCGAAATCATGGCCGACTACGTCGTCCGCGACGAGTTCGGCGCCCCGCTGACGATGGACGCCATGCCGTCCGTGCGGCTGCTGCGGGGCGAAGCCGCCAAGCCACTGCTCATGCGAATCGTGCACCGCCGTGACGGCGTCGTGAAGTGGAAGCTGCTGAAGGCGTCGGCGCTGACCGACGACGGCGGCGAGATCTTCGCGACCGCGATGATCATCGAGGACGTCAGCGACGCGAAGAACGCCGAGCTGCGCAGTCATCTGCTCGCGGAGGCGAGCATGATCCTCGGGTCGTCGCTGGACTATGCCCAGACGCTTCGCAACGTCGCCTGGTCGGCCGTCCCGCAGCTCGCCGACTGGTGCGCGGTCGACCTCTTCGCGTCCAACGGCACGCGCGAGCACGTCGCCGTCGCGCACAGCGATCCCGTCCGGCTCGCGCTCGCCGAGCGCCTGCGCGAGCGCGAGCAACCCGCGCTCGACCCGAGGCAGGGTCTCGGCAGGGTCATGCGGACCGGCCGCTCGGAGCTCATCGCCGACATCACCGACGAGATGCTCGTGCACGCCGCGCATGACGACCGTCATCTCGCGCTGCTGCGGGAGGTCGAGATGCGCTCGGCGCTGCTCGTCGCACTGCGCACGCCGACGCGCACGATCGGGGTCATGACGCTCGTCATGTCGGACTCGCGGCGGACGTTCAGCGCGCAGGACCTCGAGTTCGCCGAGCAGCTCGCGGGCCGCGCCGCCGTCGCCGTCGAGAACGCGATGCTCTACCGCGGGCGCGCGCAGATCGCCGAGACGCTGCAGCGCAGCCTGCTACCCGACCGCGTCCCGGTCATGGCCGGCTGGGACGTCGCGACGCTCTATCGCCCGGCCGGCGGCGAGCACGAGGCCGCGGTCGGCGGCGACTTCTTTGACTTCGTCGAGCTCGACGACGGCTGGCTCGTCATCATCGGCGACGTCACCGGCAAGGGCATCCAGGCGGCGTCGCTGACCTCGCTCGTCCGCCACTGCGCGCGCTTCGCCAGCCGCATCGACTCGCGCCCGTCGGCGGTCCTCGAGGCGATCGACCGCGAGCTCGTCGAGCACGGGTCGATGTCGCTGTGCACCGCGCTGTGCCTGCGCATCCGCGACGACGAGATCCTCCTGTGCTGCGCCGGCCACCCGCAGCCGCTCGCCACCCGGCCCGCCGGGGACCTGCGCGAGACCGGCTGCCACGGCCGGCTGCTCGGCATGCCGGGAGCGACGGGCTGGCACGACGAGCGGCTCGAGCTTCGCGCCGACGAGACGCTCGTCCTCTACACCGACGGCCTCACCGACGCCCGCGGCGCCGCCGATCGCTTCGGTGAGCGCCGCCTGCGCGACGTGTTGCGCGACCACGCCGCCGCATCGCCCACGACCTTGCTTGCCGAGCTCGATGCCGCGATCGCCGCCTTCGCGACCGGCCCGCAGGCCGATGACACGGCCGCCGTCGCGCTCACGCGCCACGCGACGTCCGCCGCCCTCCCGGGATCTACCCGGACTGCTGGCGCGGCGTCCAGCTGAACAGCCGTATCGCCAGCACGAGCCCGACCGCGCCCCAGATCGCGAGCTTGAGCAAGTCGTCGCCTGCGAACCCGGCCCCGGTTGTGCGCGGGTCGAACGCGACGCGCAGGGCATCGACGAACGGCTGCACCGGCAGCAGCTTTGCGACGCTCTGCAAACCGTCCGGAAGCGTGCGGAACGGGACGAACACGCCGGAGATGAAGTACAGCGGCAGGACGACCGCGTTCGTCATCGACGGGCCGGCCTCCTCGCTGCCGATCGCCCGCGTGTAGGCGATCCCGAGCGCACAGAACGTCGCGGCGCCGAGCGCGAGCGCGGCCAGCAGACCCGGCAGCGTCCTGGTCGGGATCCGGACGCCGAAGAGGACGCCGCCGACGAGCATGAGCACCGCCGTGACGAAGATCGCCGTCACGATCGCCGTGCCGATCCGTCCGGCGAACACGATCCACGACGGCACCGGTGTCGCGCGCACGCGCTTCAACATCCCGCTCTCGCGCATCCGCGTGAAGCCCATCGCGAGAGCCACGAACGAGGCACCGACGACCGCGAGCCCGATGAACGACGGGACGTAGACGGTCGACGCATGGATCCCGCCGTACTGCTTCAGGCGATTGTTGCCGAAGATCCCGACGAACATGCACAGGAACACGACCGGCAGGATCGCGGTGAAGAACAGCGCCGCCGGGTTGCGGCGGAAGATCTTCATGTCGGCGGTGAGCTGCGCGAGCGCCCGACGCAGGTCGCTCATCGAGCGCTCCGGCGCGACCTGCGGCCCGTCGGTGCCACGGCCACGGTGGGCGGCTGCGACCCATCGGGCGCCGTGACGAGCTCGAGGTAGACGTCCTCGAGCGACGGCCGCGCGACCTCGAGGCGCTCGAGCTCGATCCCGCGCCCGTCCGCCCAGCCGCAGAGCGCGGCGAGCGTGTGCGTCGGCGTCGTCGTGTGCAGCAGCGCGCGGCCGTCGACGACGGTGATCGGCTCCGACACCGGCAGCTCGTCGAGCGCGATGCCGGCGGGCGCGACGAAGTGGACCTGCGTGTCGCCGCTGCCGGCGCTCAGCGAGCCGGGCGGGCCCTCGACGACGATGACGCCGGCCTTGACGATCGCCACGCGATCGGCAAGTTCCTGCGCCTCGTCGAGGTAGTGCGTCGTCAGGAAGACGGTCTTGCCAAGGTCGCGCAGGCCGGCGATGACCTTCCACGCCGCCCGCCGCGCGACGGGGTCAAAGCCGGTCGTCGGCTCGTCGAGGAACACGAGGTCCGGGTCGCCGATGAGCGCGAGGCCGACGTCCAGGCGCCGCTTCTGGCCGCCGGACAGGCGCCCGACGCGGTCGTCGGCCTTCTCCTCGAGTCCGGCGAGCGCGATCGTCTCCTCGATCGGGCGCGGCTCGGGGTAGTACGCCGCCCACAGCGTGAGCGTCTCGCGGACCGTCAGCTCGGGCTGCGCGGAGCCCTCCTGCAGGACGATCCCGATCCGCGAGCGCCAGGCCCGATCCCCGTGCTCGGGGTCGACCCCGAGCACGCGGACCTCGCCGGCCGTGCGCTTGCGAAAGCCCTCGAGGATCTCGACGGTCGTCGTCTTGCCCGCGCCGTTGGGCCCGAGGAAGGCGAAGATCTCACCGCGCTTGACGTTCAGCGACAGCCCGCGCACGGCCTCGAACGAGCCGTAGGACTTGCGCAGGCCATCGATCTCGATCGCGTGCTCGGCGGCGGACATGCGGCCGCAGACTACGGCGTCGGGACCGGCGGGGCGGCAGCGAGGTCGACGAGCCCGTCGCTCGCCTGCGCCTTGCGCACGACGTTCGACAGTGCGCGCACGTACGCGATGCCGGCCGCCTCGATGATGTCCGTCGCGACGCCCTGGCCGGAGGCCGACTGGCCCTCGAACTCGAGCACGACGGATGACTCGCCGAGGGCGTCCTGGCCGCCGGTGACGGCGTCAACGCGGAACGCGCGCAGCTGGGCGTCGATGCCGGTCGCGCCGTTGATTGCCTGGAAGACCGAGTCGACGGGGCCGTCGCCGGAGTACGTCGCCGTGACGACCTCGCCGTCGGGCAGCGTCACCGTGACCGTCGCGCTCGGTGCCGAGCCCGACTTGGCGACGACGTCGAAGGCGTCGAACGTGTAGCTCGCGAGCTCGTTGCGCAGATCGTCGGTGACGAGCGCCTCGAGGTCCATGGCCGTGACCTGCTTCTTCTTGTCAGCGATCTCCTTGAAGCGCTTGAAGGCGGCGTTCAGCGCAGCGCCGTCGACGGTGAAGCCGAGCTCGGCGAGCGTCTGCTTGAGCGCCGCCCGACCGGAGTGCTTGCCGAGGACGAGCGAGTTCGCATCCAGGCCGACGCTCGTCGCGTCCATGATCTCGTAGGTCGTGCGCTCCTTGATGACGCCGTCCTGGTGGATGCCGCTCTCGTGGGCGAACGCGTTGCGCCCGACGATCGCCTTGTTGGGCTGCACGACGTAGCCGGTCATCCGCGAGACCAGCCGCGACGTGCGGGCGATCTCCGTCGTGACGGCCGTCGTGTGCAGGCCGCTGATCTCCCCCCGCGTGTGCAGGAGCATCACGATCTCCTCGAGCGAGCAGTTGCCCGCGCGCTCGCCGATGCCGTTGATCGCGCACTCGACCTGGCGCGCACCGGCGACGAGGCCGGCGTAGGAGTTCGCGACGGCGAGGCCGAGGTCGTCGTGACAGTGCACGGACAGGATCACGTCGTGCAGCTCGGGGACGAGGCGGTAGAGGCCGTCGAGGAAGGCGGTGTACTCGTCGGGGACGGTGTAGCCGACGGTGTCGGGGATGTTGATCGTCGTCGCGCCCTCCTCGATCGCCGCCGCGATGACCTCGGCGGTGTACTCGAGCTCGGCGCGCGTGGCGTCCATCGGCGAGAACTCGACGTCGTGGACGAACGACTTCGCGTGCGCGACCGCGGCCCGCGCCTGGGCGAGGATGTCCTCCCGCGTCGAGCGGAACTGGTGAACGATGTGGATGTCCGACGTCGAGATGAACGTGTGGATGCGCGGGTTCGCCGCATCGGCTACCGCTCTTGCCGCGGACTCCACGTCGGGCGCTTGAGCACGAGCGAGGGCGGCGATGATCGGCCCTTGGACGTCACGGGCGATCGCCTGCACGGCCTCGAAGTCGCCGGGCGATGCGATCGGGAAGCCGGCCTCGATGACGTCGACGCCGAGACGCGCGAGCTGGTGGGCGATCTCGAGCTTCTCGCCGGTGTTCAGCGAGATGCCGGGCGACTGCTCACCGTCGCGCAGCGTCGTGTCGAAGATACGGACGTGATTGCGATCGATGGGGCTCATGACGGGGGTTCTCCTTGCCTGAAGGTTCGAGGTTCGCTGCTTCTCAGTCGGTTTGCGGCAGTGCGGCCGCCACGCAGATAGCTCCCCCTATCGGGGGAGCAGGAGAAGCAGGGAAAGCTCGAAGGCACGCGTCATGCGCGAGCAAGTCTAGACGGTCGACGACGTGCTGTGTGGCGTTTCGGGTATCGGATGTTCGTCGAGCCAGCACACTGCTTGCAGACGCGTCATGCCGATCTCCCGCGACACCGGCTTCCCCGGCAACGACGCGCAGGACGACTTCCTGCGCGCGCGGCGCCGTCGCGTGCTGGCGCGGCTGTCGGCGCTGCTGCGCTTCGAGGCCGGCGACGTCGAGCTCATGCTGTCCTTCGACGAGGTCGTCGACGCCCTCGGTCGGGTCGCCGAGCGCGACCTCGGGATCGTCACGATCGCGATCGACTCGATCGTCGGCACCGTCGACCGCGGCAAGGAGTTCGATCGCGCGTTCCGGCCGACGTCGGCGCGTGTGCGGGCGCGCTTCGAGCAGATCGCCGGCGCGCAGCGGCGCGGCACGTCGATGCCGCCGATCGACGTCTACCGCGTCGGCGAGCTGCACTTCGTCCGCGACGGCCACCATCGCGTCGCCGTCGCCCGCGCGCAGGGACGCGAGGAGCTCGACGCCCGCGTCGTCGAGGTGGCGACACGGGTCGCGGCCGACGCGTCGATGAGTGCCGGCGACCTGCCGCTGAAGAGCCACGAACGTGTCTTCGCAGAGCGCGTCCCGCTGCCGGAGGCGGCGCGCGAGCAGATCGCGCTGAGCGACCCGTTCGCCTACGGCACCCTCGCCGAGGGCGTCGAGGCGTGGGGCTACCGACTCGTCCAGCACGACGACGAGTTCCTCGACCGCGCCGAGGTCGCCCGGCGCTGGTTCGCCGAGGAGTACGAGCCGGTCGTCGCGATCCTCCGCGAGGCCGAGCTCATCGGCCGCCGCGAGACCGAGACGGACGCGTACCTGCGTCTGTCCAACGATCGCTACCGGCTCATGCGCACGCACGCGTGGAGCGACGAGGCGATCGAGCGCGTGCGCAAGGGGCGATAGCGTCGCGACGACGCCGCGCCTCAGGCTCCGGCGTCGGGATGTCGAACTAGGTTCGGCCCAGCAGGCCGTCGCTGCGCAGCTGCCGCAGGATCGTCGACCGCGCGATGTGGATGCCGTCCGGCGCGAGATGGATGCCGTCCGGCTCGCGGACGACGAGCCGGCTGCCCTTGTAGACGATCGACTCGTGGAAGACCCCGCCCGGCGCCACGATCTTCGCGATCCGGTCGATCGTCGTGACGCCGTCGCCGACGCGGGCCGCTGCGCGCACGGTCGCGGCGTTGACGGCATCGAAGACCCTTGCCAGCGCCGCGCTGCGCGGCGCCGGCAGCAGCCCCCAGTAGACGAGCCCGCGGCCGCCGCGCAGGTACGCCGTCATCATCGCCGCGACCCGCCGAGCGTACTCGCCGATCCACGCCTCGTCGCAGCAGGTGAGGGTGCCACCGCCGGCCGGCGTCATGGGGAAGCCGTCGTTGGCGCCGACCATCACGAACGTGACGTCCGGGCGCACGCTTCGCGCGAACTCGCGCGCATGGGCCACCCAGTCGAGCACCGGCTTGGAGATGCCGGTTGCCGGGTGCGGGTCACCGCGCACGAACGCGCGCGCGCCCAGCACGTAGCGCACCGACTCGGGCGTGTTGAGGATCATCGAGTCGCCGGTGACGAGCAGCCGAAAGCGCGCCGCGGCCTGCGTTCGCACCTTGCGGCTCACCGTCTGCCCCTCGCTCGTGTGCAGCGTGATCGTCCAGGGCGCGGCATGTCCGAGGCGCACCCGCGAGAGCGTGTTCCCGCGCGGCGGCGGCCGGACGGTGCGACAGCTCGCCAGCGCGGCGCGGGTGCGGGCGCAGATCCGGGCCGAGAGCCCACCGAGGTGCCACGAATCGGCGACCCGGACCACGGTGGCCTGGCCCGGGCGCACCTGGGCGGGGACGACGATCATGTGCAGCCGGTGCGCGCACGACGGCGTCGTGAGGCTCGCGGTCGCCGTGTGCACGGTCGCGTCGGCGTGGATCGAGGTTGCGGTGAAGGTGCGCACGCGGTCGTCGCAGCGCCAGCGCGCCGCACGCCGCAGCTCGCCGGCACCGCCGGCCAGGTAGATGCGGCGCAGCCGCCCGGTAGCGTGGCCGACCCGCTCGCCGACGTCGACGGCGGCGCCCCCGGGATCGCTTACGACGAGCGTGATCCGGCCGATCTCGTCGCTACGAGCCGACAGCGTCAGCGTCTCTGCCGCGGCCGCCGCGTGCGTGCGGCCGCCCACGAGTGCGGTCGCGACGAGCGCGAGACAGGCCGCGGCGAGCGCGCGCCGCGGCCGGCCGATCCGCGACCCGGTGCGTGGAGGGGCGGGGTCAGCGCCCCGGAGGTGCCGCGGATCGCCTGCTCCTCAGGCGTCGTCCGGCGCCTGGACGCTCACGCCGACGTTCAGCATGCCGCTGCCGGTCGCCACGTAGAGTCGCACCCACAACGCGAGGTACATCTCCATGCCGCGCGCGTTCGTGATGTCGCCGAGGTCGAGCAGCGACCCCTCGGGCCAACCGAACTCGGCGAGCAGCAGCCGCGCGTGTTCCTTGGCGTCGTCGTGGTCGCCGCAGAGGAACATCGTGTGCTCGCCGGGCACGAGCTCGGGCGCGACCATGACCGCGGCCGTGACGGTGTTCAGCGTCTTGACGACGCGGGCCTCGGGAAACGCGCGCTGGATCGATTCGCCGAGGCTGTCGTCGTTGCAGACGCCGAGCGTCGGAGGGAAGCCCTTGGAGGTGTCCAGCGGGTTTGCGACGTCGATCAGGACCTTGCCGGCGAGCTGCTCGGCGCCGGCGGCCTCGAGCGCCTCGAGCGATCGCATCCCGGCGGTCGCGTTGAAGACGAGCTCGCCGAACCCGGCGGCGTCGGCGAAGCTGCCCTCGCTGGCGAGCGGGCCGGCCTGCTCGGCCCAGGCGACGGCATGCTCGTTGCCCGCTGCCCGCGCGCCCATGCGCACCTCATGGCCGTGCTCGAGCAGCGCCTGCGCGAGGGTCCTGCCGACGATGCCCGTGCCGAGGACCCCGATGTGCATCCGCGCGAGGCTACTAGGGCGCGGCCGGTGGGTCGCCGTCAGCCTCGCCAACGGGCGGATCCGGCGTCGCGGCCGGCGCCTTCGCCTTCGTGGCGGGCGCGTCCGCAGCCGCGCCGTCGCTGTCCTCGTCGGCGACCGACGGCGTCTGCGTATGGCTCGCGGCCTGGTGCAGGAGGTTCGTGCCGTCGCTCGGATCGAAGATGTGCAGCTTCGCGGCGTCGAACCACAGCCGCGCCTTGTCCCCGACGCCGATGTCGGACTCCGGGCTCAGGCGGGCGACGGCCTTGCCTCCGCCGGCGCCCGGCGTCTCAGAGACGCCCGAGTCGCGCGCGAGCTCGGCGAGCTCGTCGGATGAGACCTCACCACCCTCGAAGGAGAAGTAGGCGTAGATCTCCGACCCCATCGACTCGAGCACGTCGATCGGGGCGTCGAACTCGACGCCGTCGCGGCGCCCGTCGGGCGCGAAGCGGGCGTCCTCGAAGTCCTCGGGGCGGATGCCGACGATGACGTCGCCGGCGTCGCCGATGCCCTCCGGCGCCGTCACCGACGCGAACGGCAGCTCGAGCTTGCCGCCCTTCGCCGTGCCCGCGAAGAAGTTCATCGCCGGCGAGCCGATGAAGCCCGCGACGAAGATGTTGACCGGGCTGTTGTAGAGGACGCGCGGCGTGTCCACCTGCTGCAGGACCCCGCCGCGCATGACGGCGACGCGGTCGCCGAGCGTCATCGCCTCGGTCTGGTCGTGCGTGACGTAGACGGTCGTCGTCGCGAGGTCGCGCTGCAGGCGCGAGACCTCGGTGCGCATCTGCACGCGCAGCTTCGCGTCGAGGTTCGACAGCGGCTCGTCCATGAGGAACGCGCTCGGGTTGCGCACGATCGCGCGCCCCATCGCGACGCGCTGGCGCTGTCCGCCGGAGAGGTTCGAGGGCTTGCGGTCGAGGTGCACCTTGAGGTCGAGGATGTCGGCGGCGTGCTCGACCTTCTTGTCGATCTCGGCCTTCGGGGTCTTGGCGAGCTTGAGCGCGAAGCCCATGTTCTCGCGCACGGTCATGTGCGGGTACAGCGCGTAGTTCTGGAAGACCATCGCGATGTCGCGGTCGCGCGGCGCCTTGTCGTTGACGACCTCGCCGCCGATCGTCAGCTCGCCCTCGGAGATGTCCTCGAGGCCGGCGATCATCCGAAGCGCCGTCGACTTGCCGCAGCCCGACGGGCCGACGAGGATCATGAACTCGCCGTCGGCGATCTCGAGGTTGAGCTTCTTGACGGCCTCGGTGCCGTCCGGATAGCGCTTCGTGACGTCGTGCAGGGCGATGTCGGCCATGGTGGTTGGGCTCCTTTACCCCTTCACGGCGCCGGCGGTCAGGCCGGCGACGATGCGGCGCTGGAAGATCAGGACGAAGACGATGATCGGGATCGTCACGAGCACGGCGGCGGCCGCGATGTTGCCGGTCGGTGCCGTGAACTGCGAATCACCCTGGAAGAACGCGATCGCCGCGGGCACCGTGCGCGACGAGTCCGAGGACGTCAGGGTGATCGCGAAGATGAAGTCGTTCCAAGCGAAGATGAAGACGAGGATCGCGGCGGTGAAGACGCCCGGCGCCGCGAGTGGCAGGATGACCTTGCGAAACGCCTGCCACGGCGTCGCGCCGTCGATCTGCGCGGCCTGCTCGAGCTCCCACGGGATCTCGCGGAAGAACGCGACGAGGATGTAGATCGCCAATGGCAGGGCGAACGTCAGGTACGGGATGATCAGGCCGGGATACGTGTCGTACAGATGCAAGGTCCGCCACATGTCAAACAGCGGCCCGACGACGGAGATCTGCGGGAACATCGCGATGCCGAGCGCCCCCGCGAGGATGACGTTCTTGCCCGGGAAGTCCAGCCGCGCGATCGCGTAGGCCGTGAACGACGCGAGCGTCACCGCGATGACCGTCGCGATGACCGCGATCGAGATCGAGTTGATGAGCGGGCGCAGCAGCGGGCTGTCGAAGCCGCCCTTGAACAGCGAGCTGTAGTTGTCGAGCGTGAAGTCCTGCGGGATGAAGGCGCCGTCGGAGACCGTTGCGGGCGTCTTCAGCGACACCATGAGGATCCAGACCATCGGGATCAGCGCGAAGAACGCGACCGCGGCAATGCCGACGATCCACTTCAAGTAGTCGGTGGCCTTGTGGGTCATCTACCTCTCCCCCTGGCCGACTGGTGAGCTCGTCCCGAGCAGGCGGACGAAGACGAACGCGATCAGCAGGACGAGCACGAAGATCAACACCGACACCGCTGACCCGAGCCCGAGGTTCAGCCGCGAGATGAGCTGGTCGTAGCCGAGGATCGAGATCGATTCCGTGTCCTGCGAGCCGCGCGTCATGATGAAGATCGAGTCGAAGACCCGGAACGCATCGAGCGTGCGAAACAGCAGCGCGACGAGCAGCGCCGGCTTCAGCAGCGGCAGCGTGATCTTGAAGAAGCGCTGGACCGCCGTCGCGCCGTCGACGCGCGCCGCCTCGTAGAGCCCCTCGTCGATGGTCGCGAGGCCGGCGAGCAGCAGCAGCGCCATGAACGGCGTCGTCTTCCAGACCTCGGCCATGATGATCACGGCCATGGAGGTGCCGTGTGAGCCGAACCAGGCCTTATCCGGCGAGAAGATGCCGAGGTGGTTCACGAATCCGCTGGACGGATCGAACGCGAAGAACCACGCGAAGGCCGCGACGACGGTGACGATGCCGTAGGGGATCAGGACGACGGTGCGCACGAGCCCGCGGCCGACGATCGCGCGGTGCATGACGAGCGCGACGCCCATGCCGATGACGAGCTCGATCGTGACGGAGACGACCGCGATCAGGGCGGTGTTGCCGACGCCCTGCCACCACAGGTCCGACGTCAGCACGGCCTTGTAGTTCGCGAGGCCGACGAAGCCCGACTCCTCGGGAAAGCGCAGGTCGACCTTCTGCACGGACAGCACGATCGCATAGAGGATCGGATAGACCGTGACGAGCAGCATCGCGAAGACCGCGGGCGCACACAGCATGTAGGCGAGCTTGCGCTCGGCTCGCGTCTTGTCGGAGATCGGCGCCTTCTTGGTCTTGGCGGCCTTGCGCTTGCCGATAGGGACTGCGGTCACAACAGGCCCTTGCGTTCGATCGCCTTCAGGACGTAGTCGCGCAGCCTGTTGTATGCCGGATCAAGGTTCTTCGGGTCGATCTGCGTCGTCGGGTGCACGCCGCGCTGGATCGCGAGCGACAGGTCCTGGTAGGCCGGCGACTCCGAGGGGCGCGGCGCCGCGTCCTCGATCGACTGCTTGACGACCTGCGCGAAGCCGGGGAAGGCCTTCTGGATCTCCGGCTGGTCGTAGAGGTCCGAGCGCACCGGAGGCAGCCCGCCGAGCTCGGCGACCTTGAGCTGGTTCTCAGGCCTGACGAGGCACTGGACGGCGTCGAAGGCCTCCTTCGGGTGCTTGGAATACGCCGACACGCCGAGGTTGATCCCGCCGATCGGCGGCTTGCTCGGGATGCTCGGATCGACCTGCGGGACCTTCGCCGCCTTCATGATCTTGAAGATCGCAGGGGCGTTGGACTTCGCCGATGGATAGACGAACGAGTAGTTGATCATGAAGGTCGAGTTGCCGCTCTCGAACTGCAGGCGGGCGGTGTCCTCGGTCGATGTCGTGAGGTTCGACGCAGCGATCGGCGAGCGCGACAGGCGGCCGAGGACCGCGAGCGCGCGCTCGGTCTTCGCCTTGTCGAGCTCGATCGACTTCGGGCCGGAGAGGATGTGCGTGCCGGCCGACTCGATGAGCTGGTTGACGAGCACGACGAGGCCCTCGTAGCGGTTGGCCTGTACCTGGATGCGTCCCTTCGCCGGCCCGATCTTCTCGGCAGCGTCGATCATCTCGTCCCACGTCTTGGGCGCCGTCGGCGAGCGATCGGTGCGGTACCAGAGGAACTGCGTGTTCGACCAGATCGGGGTCACGTAGAGGCGGTTCTTGAAGCGCGCCGTCTGCAGGACGCTGTCGAACACCTTGTCCGAGACGATCTTCGCGACCGCGGGCGGCACGGGCTTCAGCCAGCCGGCGTTCGCGAACTCGCCGGTCCAGACGACGTCCATGCCGAGCAGGTCAAGCGAGCTGTCCTCCGCGCCGAGGCGGCGTACGAGTTGCTCGCGCTGCTGGTCGGCCTGCGCGGGGAGGTACTCGAACTTGATCTTGTACTCGCCTTGCGACTGCGCCGAGCAGGCGTCGGCGATCTTCTGGAGCGCACCGCTGGGCTCGTTGAAGATGAACCAGCGCAGCGTCGCGCGGGCGCCGCTGCCGTTGTCACCGCACGACGCGACGGCGAATGCCAGCACGAGGCAGCTCAGTCCCGCTATCAACCCCCTCCACATGATCAGCGCAGGTACCCCGTCGCGCTCGTTGCAAACCGCACACGATCGTTTCGAGCGGATTTCTCGTGCCGCCGGTCAGATCCGGGCGACGAAGCCCTCCCCGGGGCCGAGCCGCGCGGGCGCCGGCGCACCCGCCGGGTGCTCGCCCGCGTGCGTGCCGCGGACGATCTCGCCGGCGGCCGGGGCGGGGCGCGGCTCACCCGCGAGGTTGACCGCGACGAGGTGCTCGTCGCCGCGACGGTAGGCGAGCACGCCGTCCTGCGCCGCGACGAACTCCAGCCCCGACCCGAGCGCCGGCCGCAGCGCGATGAGGTCGCGGTACAGCGCAAGCACGGAGTCCTCGTCGCGCGCCTGCGCGCGCACCGCGCCGCCGTCGACGTCGATCGCGGGCAGCCAGGGCGTGGCGCTCGTGAAGCCGCCGTGCGGCTCGTCGTCGTCCCAGCGCATCGGGTGGCGGTGGCGGTCGCGCCCGGCGCGGTCGTCGGGCGGCACGCGGCCGGGCCCGTCGGCCATCCCGATCTCGTCGCCCTGGTAGACGAAGACCGGGCCCGGCAGGGTCAGCGCGAGCAGCGCCGCGGCGCGGACGTTGCCCGGGCCGACGCGGTCGGGCAGCCGCGGGAAGTCGTGGTTGGACAGCACCCAGGCCATCGAGCCGGCCTCAAGGCCCGCCGCGATCGCCGCGCGCACCGCGCCGGCCTCCCACTGCGCGTGCAGGAGCTCGAAGGCGAACGCGACGTCGACGTGCTCGAGATATGGCGCGAGGCGGGCGGCCGGCAGGTAGACCTCCCCGACGAGCAATGTGCCCGGTCCCGCTGCCGCGCGCAGGACCGCGAGCGCCTCGCCGATGTCGGGCGCGTTGCGGCTGTGGCGCATGTCGAGCGTCGCGCAGTCGCCCTGCTCGGGCAGCGCCGGCGGGCCGGTCGCGGGCGGGTCGTCGCGCCGCCGCGGGTCCTTCATGAGGCGGTCGATCGCATCCAGCCGGAAGCCGTCGACGCCGCGCGCGATCCAGAAGCGCAGGACGTCGGCCATCGCCTCGCGCACGTCGTCGCGGCGCCAGTCGAGGTCCGGCTGCTCGGGATAGAAGGAGTGCTGATACCAGCGCCCGCTGCGTTCGTCGCGCGACCACGCACGCCCGCCGAACGCCGCACACCAGTTGTTCTGCGGGCCGTCGCGATCAGACCACACGTAGCGCTCGGGATGGTCCGCAAACCACGGATGCTCGATCGAGGTGTGGCACGGCACGATGTCGAAGAGCACCCGCAGCCCGCACGCGTGTGCGGCGGCGATGAGCGCATCGGCGTCCTCGAGCGTTCCGAAGCGCGGATCGACCTCCGTGTAGCCGGCGACGTCGTAGCCGCCGTCGGCCATCGGGGAGCGGTAGAACGGCGACAGCCAGATCGCGTCGGCGCCGAGCGCGGCGATGTGCTGTAGCCGGCTCGCGATGCCGCGCAGGTCGCCCTCGCCGTCGCCGTCGGAGTCCTGGAAGGAGCGCGGGTAGATCTGGTAGACGACGGCGTCGCGCCACCAGTCGGAATGCGCGCCAATGGCGCCGCTCATGTCTGTAGCCGGCATCGCAACGTCAGCGCGCCACATGCCGCGAGACTACAACCCGTTCGACGACGGCCGTCCCGATGCGACGATGGCCGCGCGGGCCAGATTGTCGGATCGCGCTTTGGCCCGTCGGACAGTGCCCGCAGCGGGGTAGGACGGATACAACGTGGCAGTCGCCGATGGACGCCCGTCGTCTCCCCCTTGACCGCTCCCGGCCCCACATCCTGCCCCTCGCGCGCCAAGCGCCGAGCAGATCGCGCTCCTGCGAGCCTTCGCCGACAGCGCGATGGCGTATGACTCGGGGGCGCTTCGTGCCGCCTGACGTCGGCCGCTCGCCGCCGAAGGCCCCGTGGTCGAAGTGGCGCCACGGCAACGAGTACACGCTCGGCGTCGAGGAGGAGGTCATGCTGCTCGACCCGCGTGACTGGACGCTCGCGCCGGCGATCGACGACGTCCTCGCGGCGCTGCCCGACGACCTGCGCGACCACGTGAGCTCAGAGACGCACTCGTCCGCGGTCGAGCTACGCACCGGCGTCCACGCGACGGTCGCCAGCGCCGTCTCAGAGCTCGGTGAGCTGCGCGCGAAGCTCAGCGCCGTGCTGTCGAGCCTCAACCTCGCGGCAGGCACCGCCGGCACGCATCCGTCGGCGGTCTGGCATGAGATGGCCGTGTCCTCGCGCGAGCGCCATCAGGAGGTCTACGGGTCGATGCGCGAGCTCGCCCGGCGCGAGCCGACGTTCGCGCTGCACGTTCACGTCGGGCTGCCATCGGGCGAGGCGGGGTCGCGGCGTTCAACCGCCTGCGCGCGCACATCCCGGTGCTGCTCGCGCTGTCGGCGAACTCGCCCTTCTGGCAGGGGCGCGACACCGGCCTCGCGTCGGCGCGCACGCCACTCTTCCAGGCCTTCCCCCGCGTCGGTATCCCGCGCACGTTCGGCTCCTACGGCGAATACGTGCGCGCCGTCAACCTGCTGCTCGAGTGCGGCGCGTTCCCCGACCACACATACCTGTGGTGGGACGTGCGCCCGCAGCCGCGCCTGGGCACCGTCGAGGTGCGGATCATGGATGCGCAGTCGACGCTCGACGGGACGGCCGCGCTCGTCGCGCTCGTGCAGTCGCTCGTGCGCCTCGAGCTCGTCGACGGCCACGCCGACCCGGCGCTCGTGCACGCGCCCGAGGTGCTTGACGAGAACCGCTTCCTCGCGGCGCGTGACGGCGTCGACGCCGAGCTCGTCGACCCGGTGCTCGGTCGCGCCGTCTCGATCGTCGACGTCTGCGCCGACCTCATGCTGTCCTGCGCGCCGCACGCCGAGGCACTCGGCTGCGCCGAGGAGCTCAAGCTCGTCGCGGACCTGCTCGTCAACGGCGGTCCGGAGCGCCAGCGCAAGCTCGCCAAGCGCAACGGCCTCGACGGCCTCGTCGCCGACCTCGCGGCGGACTTCCGCGGCGGCGTGACGCGCGCCAATCGCGACGCCGTCGCGTAGTTCGCCACGCCGCTGTGCGGCAACGCACGCGCAACTTCGTCGTCCCGGCTGAGGTTGCCCGAACATGACATACCCCCGAATCGCAGCAGGTGCCCTCACCGCGCTCGTCCTGATTCCGGCCTCTCCCGCGCTCGCCGCGGCCCCCTGGTCCCCTCCCTCCACCGTCGCCTCCGGCACCCCGGCGCTCGACGACCCGACGATCGCCTTCAGCGGAAACGGGCGCGCCCTGCTGTCGGCTCGCCTCACCGACACCGCCGCCCAGTTCCCGAACACGGGCACGAGCCGACTGTTCGGCCAGCAACCCGATGGCAGCTTCGTCGCCAGTGGGCCGCTCGTGTTGGCCGCCGCGCCCGCTCCCTTCGGGCGCGGCCATGTCGGGCTCCTGCGGCTGCCGCTCGCGCGCGGCGCCCGCGTGTTCGGAGCACCACCCACGAGCCTCGGCGCCAGCCTCGGCAGCAGCGGCGGCACATCGCCGGTCGCCGCCGGGACCTACGACCGCCTCACGAAGCGCGCCGATGGCGACAGCGGCGCGATCGCCGCGAGCGAGCGAGGCGACGTCGCCGCAGTCTGGATCGAGCATCTCACCGGTCGCGATCACCTCGTCGTCGCGATCCGCCGACCGAACAAGGCCGCGTTCGGATCGCCGACGGTCATCGCCGGCACCGGCGCGATGAGCGCCGTGTCGGCCAGCTACAGCGCCGGCGGCGATCTGCTGGTCGCCTATCAGAGCGTCTCGAAGCGGGACTTCGTCAAAGCGCGCGTTCAGCGCGTCGGCCACTCGTGGGGCACGGTGCAGCAGCTCGGGCCAGCGAGCGGCCTGACCCAGATCTCGACCGCCTCGACCCCGAGCGGGCGGATGGTCGTCGCCTGGGGAACGCAGGACTCCGGCGAGGGTGCCCACTCACGGCGGATCGTGCGCGTGGCGCGGCGCGACCCGGGGCCGCACAACTTCGCTGCCGCACAGCTGCTCGACGCCGGTGACGGCATCGACCGACCCGCAGGTCGGGTGGCGGCGGCGATCGAGCCCGACGGTACCGCAACGGTCGCGTGGTCGGCCGTCACCGGCAGGTCGTTCCCGTACACGCATCCGGCTCGCGTCGTGACCGCCGCCCCGTCACAGCCCTTCGGGCCTGCTCAGACGCTGGCCGCAGACGCCGCTGTGAGCGACGTGGCGATGAGCGATCAGGGTACGGCGCTCGTTGCCTGGGCCACACTCCCCGACGCCGGCGACAACCAGACCACCGACCAGGTCTTCGCGAGCGTGCGTAGCCCCGGGTCGGCGACCTTCGCGGCGCCGGAGGAGGTCGGACCGCCCGAGCGCGCGACGCTCGTCCGCGCGACCTTCAACGCCTCGACCGGTCGCCCGTCCGTCGTCTGGATCAGCCGCGTCGCCGGGGTCACGCAGACGCTGCGGTTCTCCACGCGCGGCTGAGCCAAGCAGCCCCCGCCGCACCATGCCGGACGCCGATAGCTAGGCACGCTCTAGGATGTCCGCGATCTGTTGAGCGACAGCATCCGGCCTTTGGTCGTGTGCATCGATGCTCGCGAAATGCGCCAAGACCCCGGGGGCGTCTCGTCCACCGGTCGCCGTCAGATACACGGGAACCACCGGCTTGTCGCGTCCGAGCGCGGCGCCGATCTCGAAGTTCAGCCACGGCGACTCCGACTCTCCCGCACCCACGAATACGACGAGGACATTGGATGCAGCGAGAGCCTCCGCAGATTCGTCCCGGAACGAAGCTCCGGCCACGAGGTCGTCGTCGCTGAACCACGACTCGAACCCCTTGGCGCGCAATTCCTCCACCACCGCACGAACGAACGGAGTCTCGTCCCTACGCGAGTACGAGATGAACAGGTCAGCCATGGTCGATTCTTCGCCGTAGCTCATCAAGGTACTGGTCGAGGTCGTTGATAGTTCCGCGTCGAATTCGTCGCCGGTCTCGATTGCGCTCGCATCGAGGAAACAATGCGCGCCAACGAGCTCAAGCTCCTTCGTCAGCTGGCCGGCGATCCACGCATGGTGCGAACGCATGGGAGATGAAGACCAGATGATCCATCGCTAGACCGTATAGGCCAACGGCGTGGAGATTTCGCCCCCCGTCAGCCCAGCGAAATCGTCCTGGCGTCGACCATGTCCTCGGTGTCGACGATCTCGTCGAGCAGCGTCTGGGAGACCGGGGAGTCGGTCGTGATGATCATGACCGCGGGGCGGCCGCCCTCGGCGTTGACCGGCGTGTGGCCGACCGCCGCCGAGCCGATGTTGATGCCGTGGGCCCCGAACGCCGAGCCGACGCGGCCGATGACGCCGGGCACGTCGTTGTACTTGAAGACCGTCAGATGATCCTCCAGCTGGAGGTTGAAGCGCTGGCCCCACGCCGCGAGCAGGTGCGGGCGATGCTGGCGGCCGATCGTCGTGCCGACGACGCCGTTCTGGCGCGCGCCGCCGCACCACACTGCGACGCGCACGAGGTCGGTGTAGTCGCGCGCCGAGTTCGAACGCGACTGGACGACCTCGATGCCGCGCTCCTTGGCGATCGACAGCGCGTTGACGGCGTTGATCGAGTCCTCCGTGCGACCGCTCAGCGCACCGAGCACGACGGCGATGCCAAGCGGGCCGGTGTCGCGCTCGCCGATACGGCCGTGGCACTCGATCTCGATCCTGTCGACCGAGCCGCACGACGCCAGCGACGCGGCGAGCTTGCCGAGCTGATGGCACAGCGGCAGGAAGGGGCTCAGCAGCTCGAGGTCCTCGGCCGAGATCGACGGCGCATTGACCGCCGTTGTGACGCTGCCGCCCTGCAGCGCGGCGATGACCTGCTCGGCGGCCTGGTAGCCGGCGCGGTCCGTGGCCTCGGCCGTCGAGGCGCCGAGGTGCGGCGTCGCGATGACGTTCGGGTAGCTGAACAGGGGATGGTCGGTGATCGGCTCGGAGCGGAAGACGTCGAGCGCGGCCCCTCCCACCTTGCCCATGTCGATCGCGGCCTGTAGATCGTCGTCGACGATCAGCGAGCCGCGGGCGACATTCAGGATCCGCACGCCGTCGCGCATCTTCGCCAATGCCGCAGCGTCGATCATGCCGTTCGTCTCGTCGGTCGTCGGCATGTGCAGCGTGAGGAAGTCGGCGGCCGCGTAGACGTCCTCCGGCGTGTCGGCGCGCTGCACCTTCGCGCTGTCGTAGAGCTGCGTCGCGACGAACGGGTCGTAGGCGATGACGTTCATGCCGAACGCGTTCGCGCGCGCGGCCACGAGCTGGCCGATGCGCCCGAATCCGAGGATTCCGAGCGTCTTGTCCATGAGCTCGGTGCCGCTCCAGTTCTTGCGCTCCCAGCGTCCCGCGGCGAGCGCGCCGTGCGCCTGCGGGATGTTGCGCGCGAGCGCGAGCAGCAGCGCCATCGTGTGCTCGGCGGCCGTGACGACGTTCGAACGCGGGGCGTTGACGACGATGATGCCGCGCTTCGTCGCGGCCGCGACATCGACGTTGTCGACCCCGACGCCGGCACGCGCGACGGCGCGCAGGTTCGTCGCGAGGGCGAGCAGCGCGGCGTCGACCTTCGTCGCCGAGCGGATGACGATCGCCTCGTAGTCGGCGATCCGCTGCTCGAGATCGTCGCGCGTCCAGTCATAGCCGGTGTCGACGTCGAAGCCTGCGACGCCGAGCACGTCGAGACCGGACTCGCCGATGTTCTCGGCGACCAGCACCCGCATGCGAGCGTCCTGCGACCCGGCGTCGGTGCCGGCCTTCGGGGTGGTTGCGACGGAGGCCATCAGGAGATCTCCTCTACGACCCAGTCGATGCATGCCGTCAGGGCCTGCACGTCGTCGGGTTCGATCGACGGGAACATCGCGACGCGCAACTGGTTGCGGCCGAGCTTGCGGTAGGGCTCGACGTCGACGATGGCGTTGGCGCGCAGCGTCGCCGCGACGAGCTTGCCGTCGACGGCGTCGTCGAGGTCGATCGTGCCGACGACGAGCGAGCGCTTCGCCTCATCGGCGACGAACGGCGTGGCGAAGGAGGACGCTTCGGCCCACCCATAGAGGTGCTCGGAGGACGCGGTCGTGCGCCCGACGCACCAGTCCAGGCCGCCCTGGCCGAGCATCCACTCGAGCTGATCGGCGAGCAACACGAGCGTCGCGACCGCGGGCGTGTTCAGCGTCTGGTTCAGGCGCGAGTTCGTCAACGCAACCTGCAGCGACAGGAACTCGGGGATGAAGCGGCCGGAGCCGTCGATCTGCTCGATGCGCTCGATCGCGGCCGGGCTCAGCAGCGCGAGCCACAGCCCACCGTCGGAGCCGAGGTTCTTCTGTGGGGCGAAGTAGTAGGCGTCGGCCTGCGCGGCGTCGAGCGGCAGGCCGCCGGCGCCCGAGGTCGCGTCGACGAGGACGAGCGCGTCGCCGGATCCATCGGGGCGCCGCACGCCGACCATGACGCCGGTCGAGGTCTCGTTGTGCGCCCACGCGATGACGTCGGCGCCGGGCAGCGCGGCGGGCGCCGGAGCGTCGCCGGGATCGGCCGACAGCAGCAGCGGGTCGGCGAGAAACGGTGCGCGCTCGTTGACCGTCGCGAACTTGCGCGAGAACTCGCCGTAGCTGAGGCACAGCGCGCGCTCGCGGACGAGGCCGAACGCGGCCGCGTCCCAGAACGCCGTCGTGCCGCCGTTGCCGAGCGCGATCTCGTAGCCCTCCGGCGCCGCGAACAGCTCGGCGAGGTCGGAGCGGACGCGGCCGACGAGCTCCTTGACCGGCTTCTGGCGATGCGACGTGCCCATCAGCGCGGCGGACTCGCCGGCGAGCCGGGCGAGCTGATCGGCGCGGACCTTGGAGGGTCCGCATCCGAAGCGACCGTCGGACGGTCGCAGTGCTTGGGGGATCTCGAGCTCGGTGCTCGTCGTCATGGCAGGGTCCTCGCAGGCAGCGAATTGGCAGGACTGTGCCCAGGCGTGCGGCGGCAAGGTACTCCGTCGCTCCCCGGTGGTGTGCCCCACCCGACGCCAGTCGCGACAGCCCGGCGAAGTCTAGCGAGCCGCTATGACGCACCTCATTCGCGGCTGAGAATGGTGACGGCGCGGCCGGTCAGTGGCGCGGCGGCGCGGGCAGCACCCCCACCCGGATCACGTCCGGGTCGTCCGTGTCGCTCAGCCACGTCGCCACGGCCTCGGCCGCGTCGCTCATGCCGACGCGGAGCATCTCCGGCTCGGGTGCGAAGTCGTTGTCGACGTCCTCGGGGCGCGGCGGAGCCAGCGCGAACTCTGCGCCCCAGCGCCCGCCCCGTCCCATGCGCCGAAGACGATCGCCGGCGTAGCCCGCGATCGCGCGACCGGTGCCGTCGAGCGCGATGCCGATCCCGGCGTCGTCGATGTGGCGCGCCAGCCGCACGGGGCACCGAAGCGGCGGCCCGCCCGCGACTGCGACGCGACGTGCCCGCTCGCGTCCGGATCGTAGGCCAGCTTCGGCGTCTGCGCCCAGCCCACGAGCGCGGCGCCGCGGGCGTTCATCGCGACGGCGACGTCGCCGATGACCCGAGCGCGCGTCGGCTGGACCGCGACGGGCCTTCCGACGCGCGAGCCGCCGACGGCGACCGCCAGCACCCGCCCGCGCACGCGGCCGCCCAGCAGACCGGCGTCGCGCCAGACGACGATCGCGCGCTGCGCGCCGGCGGCGACGGCGAGCTGTGGCGCCGGGTACACGGCGACGGCGGTGTCGCCGGCCGTGAGCCGCGAGTCGCGCGCGACCCCGCCGCCCGGCCAGCTGAGCCCGCCGATCACCTCGTCGAGCAGCAGCACGCACATGCGTCGATGACGTGGCATCGGTGCCCTTGAACGTACGAGTCGTACGAAGGTGGCGAAGATCGCAACCATCGGCGACGCGCTCCGTTGACAGCGAGCATGCGCACGCGACTCGTAGGGTTGGCGACATGCGTCATGGCGATCACCATCGCTGCCGCGGCGCGGGCTGATGGGCCGGGATTGACCGATCCGGAGCAGATCGGGCCGTTCGGCGGCATCCGCGGCGTGGCGGCTGCCATCGACCCGGTCAGCGGGTCGGCGACCGCGCTGTGGACGCAGGACGTTCCCGCCGACTCCCTGACGTCCGACCAGCACACGCGAACCGTCATCCGGACATCGATCCGGTCGCGTCCCGTCGCCGGGACGCCCGAGGACAGCTCGGCCCGGCGCCCCGCACGCGCGCGGACGGCGTCGGACCCGTGCGCGTCGCGATCCGCCGTTCCAGCGGGCGCTGGGACGTGGCCCGCAGGGTGTCCGGCACGACGTTCGACGCCCAAGACCCCCACACGGCCGAGGTGCTGCTCGCAACAGGTCGACCGGGTGCAACGGTGCTCGCGTGGGGTTCCGGCGCCTACGAGCCCGAGCCGCTGCGCTACGCCGTGCGCACCGACGGCGCGGCCGCGGTCGGTGCGCCGGTGGCGATCGGTCGGGCAACGTCGCAAGCCGGGCAGGCCGCCCTCGTGACGCTGCACGACGGCACGCCGGTCCTCGTCGTGACGAGCAAGCGGTCCCGGTGGCGGGATCCGCGTCGCCCGGCGTGCGGCCGGCGGCACGTTCGGTCCCACGCGGATGTTCGCCCGGCGGGGCTACGGTGCCGTCGTCGCCACGACGGCGACGGGCGCCACCGTCCTCTGGCGCGAGCGCGACGAGCTGCGAACGGCCCCGCTGCGCTGAGCGGCGCGAGGGGTCATCGTCTCGCGGCGGCTACTCGTGGAAGTCCGTGTCGATCCAGGCCATCATCGAGCGCAGCTGCTTGCCGGTCGTCTCGACCTGGGTCGCCGCCTGCTCGGCGCGCATGCGCTTGAAGTTCTCCTGACCGGCGCGGTTCTCGGCGATCCACTCGCGGGCGAAGTCGCCGGACTGGATCTCGGACAGGATCTTCTTCATGTTCTCGCGCGTCTGCGCGGTGATGACGCGCTTGCCGCGGCTGTAGTCGCCGTACTCGGCGGTGTTGGAGATCGAGTAGCGCATCCCCGCGAGGCCCTTCTCGTACATGAGGTCGACGATGAGCTTGAGCTCGTGCAGGCACTCGAAGTACGCCATCTGCGGGTCGTAGCCCGCCTCGACGAGCGTGTCGAAGCCGGCCTGGACCAGCTCCGAGGCGCCGCCGCAGAGGACGGCCTGCTCGCCGAAGAGATCGGTCTCGGTCTCCTCCTTGAAGGTCGTCTCGAAGACGCCGCCGCGCGTGCAGCCGATCCCCTTCGCGTAGGCGAGCGCGAGCTGCTGCGCGTCGCCCTGTGGGTCCTGCTGGATTGCGACGAGGCCGGGGACGCCGGAACCCTCGGTGTACTGGCGGCGCACGAGGTGGCCGGGGCCCTTCGGGGCGACGAGCGCGACGCCGACGCCGGGCGGGGGCTGCACCTCGCCGTAGAGGATCGAGAAGCCGTGGCCGAAGAGCAGCAGGTTGCCGTCGGCGATGCCGTCCTTGACCGCGCCCTCGTAGACCTCGCGGTGCAGCTCGTCGGGGACGAGCATCATGATCAGGTCCCCACGACTGGCGGCATCGGCGACGCCGAGCACCTCGAGGCCGTTGGCCTTCGCCTTGGCGGCCGAGGCGGAGTCCTCGCGCAGGCCTACGACGACGTCGACGCCGGAGTCCTTGAGGTTCAGCGCGTGGGCGTGGCCCTGCGAGCCGTAGCCGATGATGGCGACGGTCTTGCCGTCGAGGAGCGTGAGGTCTGCGTCGTCGTCGTAGAACATGGGCGCGATCCTATTCACCACGTGATCGAAGCCGCTGTCACAGAACCGCCGCGCCTGCTAAGAACGCCCTGATGCAGCGTTCCGACGAGCGTCTGCTCCGCTGCGACGTGCGCAGCGCGCCGAACGTGCTTTCCTGATGGCGTGAGCCGCTTCGAGATCGTCCCGCGGGGCCCGTTCTCGCTCGAGCGGGCGGCCGGCTTCGGCTTCGGCGGCTCGCTCGGCGCGCCGGAGTGGGACGGCGCCATGCGGCTGGCGTTCGCCGTTGACGGCTTCGCCGGGCATGCCGGCGTCCTGCTGCGCGAGCGCGCCGACGGCGCGATCGAGGGCGAGGTCCAGGGTGGCTGCGACGTCGACGCCGTACGCGCGCAGGTCGCGCGGATCCTGTCGCTCGACCACGACGGTGAGGCGTGGCTCGCCGTCGGCGAGGCCGATCCCGTCATCGGGCGCCTGCAGCGCGAGCATCCCGGCGTGCGACCGGTCCTCTTCCACTCCCCCTACGAGGCGGCCGCGTGGGCGATCGTGTCGGCCCGCCGACCCGCCGGGCAGGCCGCCCAGGTGCGTCGCCGGCTGTCGGAGCAACTCGGCGCGACGTTCGACGTCGGCGGCGTCGCGATGGCGGCGTTCCCGCTGCCCGAGCGGCTGCTCGACGTCGAGCCCGGGCCGGGGCTTCCCGACGAGAAGGTCGCGCGGCTGCACGGGATCTCGGAGGCGGCGCGCGCCGGTCGCCTCGATCCGGCGCGGCTGCGCGCGCTCGATCCGGAGGCGGCGAAGGCCGAGCTGCTCGAGCTGCGCGGGATCGGCCCGTTCTACGCGACGCTCATCCACATCCGCGCGTCGGGCGTCGCGGACGTGCCGACCGCCGAGCCGCGCGTGCTCGAGAGCGCGGCCCGCGCCTACGGGCTCGACGGCCCCCCGGACGGCGACGCGTTCCTCGCGCTCAGCGAGCGCTGGCGGCCGTTTCGCACCTGGGCGATGGTGCTGCTGCGCGTGGCCGCGGGCAACGCGGCGCGCCGCTGAGCCGCGCCCCGCCGGGCCGCCCAGCCGGTCGGCGACGAGCTACGCGCTCGCGGCCGCGACGTGCGTGCGGCCGGGGAGCGCGACCGAGCCGTCGCCGGCGACGTACTGCGCAAGCCGCGCGTCGATCGCTTCACGCAGATCGTCGCGTTGCGCGGGCGTCAGCGCGCCCACGCCCTTCGCCAGCCCGGTCGAGATGTCGAGCTGCACGTCCCACCAGGCGTCGAGGTCGTCGTAGTGCCAGACGAGGTCGAGCTGCTCGACGACGATCTCGTCGAAGCCCGCGTCCTCGAGCAGTCCGATGATCGTCGCCGGGTCTGCAAAGGCGAACATGTTCGGCTCGTCGGGATCGGCCGGCGCAAGCGCGCCGATCGCGGCGAGCTCGGCCTGCGCCACCGCGGCCCACGGGTTATCGGCCTGGTCCGTCCAGGCCGACAGCGCGATGCGTCCGCCGGGGCGCAGGACGCGGCGCGTCTCGCGCAGCGCCGTCGCGGGGTCGGCGAGCAGCATGTAGCCCCAGCGCACGAGGACGCCGTCGAGGCTCGCGGTCGGCAGGTCGATCCACTCCGCGTTCATCCGCCGGAACTCGGCGTTGTCGATGCCGAGCTCGGCGGCGCGCGCCCGCGCGACGTCGACCATCGCCTCGGCGCCGTCGGTCACGATCAGCGTCCCGCCCGGCGCGATGAGCTCCGCGGCGAGCAGGCCGGTGTCGCCGGGGCCCGCCGCGAGCTCGAGCACGCGATGGCCCGGCTGCGGCTCGATCGCATCGACGAGCCAGCCCGACACCGGTCGCGCGCCGGCCTGGAAGATCGCGCGGTGCTCACCCCAACCGCGGGCGGCGAGCTCCCAGCGGTCGAGGCTCGCCTCGCGGTACTCGGACGGGTCGTACCCCATCGGTACGACCCGCCCCGCGCTAGTTCGTCAGCGTGAACTTGTGAATCGCGTCGCCCGCCGCGGCGGAGTTGCCGAACGCCCCGCTGTTGTCGGCGCCGATCGCGATGATCCGGTAGCGGCCCGCCCTGAGGTGGATCTTGCTATTGACGCTGAACGTCCACACGCCGTCCTTGCCGAGCTTCGCCAGCAGCAGCGGCGGCCTGGAGCAACTCTTGAGGACGATGCCCTTCGTCGCGTTCAGCCATCGGCACTTCGTGGAAGTCGCCTGGCTGGCCTTGGCGCTCCTCGCCTTGGACCTCGTGCTCTTCTTCTTGCTCGGCGTCAGGCTGATCCTCTGGACGGCAAGCAGGACGCCCTTGACGCCCGACGGATCCGTGGCCTTCCCTGCGAACGAGATCCTGACCGCCTTGGACGTCTTCTTCTTGACCTTGACCTTGACCTTCTTGCCCTTGCGGGTGACGGTCTTCGTCGTCGTCTTCGTCGTGACCTTCCTCAGCTTGATCCGCTGGTTGGCGGTGGGCTTCGTGATCACGATCGCGGGCGGGACGCCGTCGGTCGTCGTTCCCGGTGCAGGCGGCGGCACGACGACCGGCGGCGGCGCGACGTACTCGTCGGCGCCCTGATCGGTCTGCGGGCCGGGGCGCGCGTCGCCGTCGATGTCGGTCGTCGACTCGCCCGCGGTGAAGCCGCCGGCGTTGATCGCCGGCGACCCGGCCTTGAGGCGGAAGTTCTTCGCCCCCGGGTTCTGGAAGACGGTGCCCGCGTCGAACGCGCCCATCAGGGTGCGGGTGTAGGTGTCGGTGACCGTGTTCGGCGGCGCCGTGATCGTGAGCGGGCCGAGGATGCCCGCGTAGTTGTGCTTGACCGTGCCGTTCTGGATGATCGAGTCCGTGACGGTCGCGGTGATGCTGCCGACCGGGCCGCCAATGAGCGGGTTCGCGTTGCTCGCGTCGAGGACGAGCCCGTTCGACGAGCCGGCCGCCGTCACGTGGCGCAGCGTGACGTCGACGTCGCCGGCCTGCGTCGTGAGGCCGTTGCCGTTGCCGGTGATGACCGCGAGCGCTGCCGAGCCGCCGCTGAGCAGCGCGGATTCGAGCGTCAGCTTCTTCGTGTTCGGCGCGTTGTCCGCGGACGTCACACGCACGGCGGCCGTGTTCACGCCGCCGCTCGCGACCGTCGTGCGGACGATCTTGTTGGCAGCGCCCTCCGAGATGCTCACGCCGTCGCCGTTGAAGGAGACGATGAACGAGTCGTCGATCTCGAGGCTCGCCGTGCCCGTCGCGATGACCCCGGCCGCGCTTCCGTTCTGCTGGGAGATCACGGCGTGCTGAAGCTTGGAGACCCCTCCGCCGGTGCCGGTGAACGCGATCGAGCCGTTGAGTGCGAATGACGATGGGCTCGTGATCGTCACGCCGCCGACGTCGAACGTCGGCGATTCGGCGTACGTGCCGGTCGCGACGTTGAAGGTGTCACCAACGGCGGCCGCTGCGGCGGCGTCCGTCAACGACCCGCAGAGCAGGTCGGCGGGCGCGGCGCATGCTCCATCTCCGGCCTTGACCGTGTATGTGGCCGCCGCCTGTGCCGCAGCCGGTGCGCAGAGCACGGCGACGAGAGCAGCAGCGATGGATAGCGAGTGACGACGGCCCGTTCGTGGCATTCATTCCTCCAGATCTCGGCGCAGGAGCTTTCCCGACTGCGTCCTCGGCAAGTCTAGGGAGAACCTGACCACTTTGGGCACTTTGTATCGAGCCAGCCGGACGCCACAGTAACCCCTCAGCTCCCGAGGGGTTGCGCTGAAGCCGGGCCGCAGGACGACTGTTGCGACGATCCGCTCGCCCCACTGCTCGTCGGCGACCCCGTGGACCGCCACGTCGGCGACCGCGGGATGGGAGGCCAACACGGCCTCGACCTCGGTCGGGGAGACGTTCTCGCCCCCCGTCACGATCGTGTCCGCCGCACGGCCGGTGACCGTCAGGCCGCCGCTCTCGTCGATCGCCCCGAGGTCGCCCGTGTGGAGCCAGCCGTCGGCCGCGAGCGCCCCCGGCGCGACTGTCGGCCCGGCGACGAGGATCTCCCCGTCGCTGCCGATGCGCACCCGCGTGCAGAACAGCGGCGGGCCGCCGGTGGTCACCTGCGAGCACGCCTCGGTGAGGCCGTACGTCGTGACGGTCGGCACCCCAGCCGCCGCCGCGCGCTCGAGCAGCGCGGGCGCGATCGGCCCGCCGCCGACGAGCGCCGCGCGCAGCGCCGGCGGATGCTCGAGGCCGGCGTCGAGCAGCCGTGCGAGCGTCGTCGCGACGACCGACACGAGCGTGGCGGCGCCCTCGTCGAGCTCGCGCACGGCGGCCGCGGCTTCGAAGCCGTCGTGCAGGACGGCGGTCGTCGCGTAGATCGTGCTGCGCAGGAGGATCGACAGCCCGCCGACGTGCGACAGCGGCAGCGTGCACAGCCAGCGCTCGTCCGGATCGAGGCCGAGTGCGACGGCCGATCCGAGCGCGCTCCACAGCCAGTTGCCATACGTCAGCTCGATCGGCTTCGGTCCGGCGGTCGTGCCCGAGGTGTACACGACGATCGCCGGGGCAGCAAGATCGTGGCTTGACGTCAGCGGCGTGTCGGCATCCTCCGGGCCCGCGAGCGGCGCGTCGACGACCACCGCGCAGCCCTCGGTCCGGGCGCCGCGCTCGCCGGCGGTCAGGCGCAGGTCGACGGGCACCGCGACCGCGCCGAGTCGCATGCATCCGTGCAGCGCCGCGACGAACGGCGCGCGCGCGGGCAGCGCCAGCGCGACGCGCTGGCCCGGCCTCGCGCCGAGCGCGCTGAGCCGGCGCGCGGCGCGCGTCGCGGTGCGGTCGAGCTCGGCGTAGTCCAGTCGCCCGTCGACGCTGTCGAGTGCGACGCCGCGCGGGCGCTCGCGGGCGGCACGGGCGAGCCAGGATTCCACAAGCACTCCCGGAAAGTAACGTGCGTGGCCATGGGAGTGACCTGGACCGCCGATGGCGAGTACACCGACATCCGCTACGAGCTCTCAGGCGACGGCATCGCGAAGATCACCATCGCCCGGCCCGAGGTGCGCAACGCGTTTCGCCCGCAGACGCTGATCGAGATCTCCCACGCGCTCGAGGCCGCGCGCGAGGACACGTCCGTCGGCGTCGTCGTGCTGACCGGCGAGGGCCCGCTCGCGTTCTGCTCGGGCGGCGATCAGCGCGTGCGCGGCGACACCGGCTATGAGACCGAGCCCGGCAAGCCGGGCGCCGTCGGGCGCTTCCACGTCACCGACCTGCACATCCAGATCCGCCGCCTGCCGAAGCCCGTCGTCGCGATGGTCGCCGGATTCGCGATCGGCGGCGGCCATGTCCTGCACCTCGTCTGCGACCTGACGATCGCCGCCGACAACGCGCGCTTCGGGCAGACCGGGCCGAAGGTCGGCTCGTTCGACGGCGGCTTCGGCGCCGGACTGCTGGCGAACCTCGTCGGCCCGAAGAAGGCGAAGGAAATCTGGTTCCTATGCCGCCAATACGACGCGCAGCAGGCGCTCGACATGGGCCTCGTCAACACGGTCGTCCCGCTCGACGAGCTCGAGGCCGAGACCGTCGCCTGGTGTCACGAGATGCTCGCGATGTCGCCGTTCTCGCTGCGGCTCATGAAGGCGAGCTTCAACGCCGCCGAAGACGGCCTGAGCGGGATCCAGCAGCTCGCGCACGACGCGAACCTCCTCTTCTACGCGAGCGAGGAGGCGCGCGAGGGCCGCGAGGCGTACAAGGCCAAGCGCAAGCCCGACTTCTCGCGCTTCCCGAAGCGACCATGAGGAGCTGAGCATGCGCATCTGGCTCATGGCGGCGCGCCCGCGCACCCTGCCCGCCGCGATCGCGCCGGTGCTCGTCGGCACGGCGCTCGCGCACACGCTCTACGACGTCTTTCGCCCGGGCGCGTTCGTCGCCGCGATGCTCGGCTCGATCCTGATCCAGGTCGGCACGAACCTCTCCAACGACTACTCCGACGCCCGTCGCGGCGCCGACGCCGAGGACCGGCTCGGGCCGGTGCGCGTGACGGCCGGCGGGCTCGTGCCGCCCAAGCAGGTCCTGATGGCGACGTACGTCACGTTTGGGCTCGCGGCGCTGTGCGGCGTCTACCTCGTGACGGTCTCGGGGATCGAGCTGCTGTTCGTCGGCATCGCGTCGATCGCAGCCGGGGTCCTCTACACGGGCGGCCCGAAGCCGTACGGCTACGAGGGGCTGGGCGAGATCTTCGTGTTCCTGTTCTTCGGGATCGTCGCGGTCGCCGGCTCGACGTTCGCCCAGACGAAGACCTGGCCGTGGGAGGCGTTCGTGCTCGCCGTGCCGGTCGGGCTGCTGGCGGCCGCGATCCTCGTCGTCAACAACGTCCGTGACATGGACTCCGACAAGCGCGCCGGCAAGCGCACGCTCGCCGTCCGCCTCGGCCGCGAGCGGGGCCGCGCGATGTACGCGGCGATGGTCTACGTCTCGTATGCGATCGCGCCCCTGCCGTGGCTGCTGGGCGCTCCGCTCGGGGCCTGGCTGCTGCTCTGCTGGCTGACGCTGCCGCTCGCCGTAAAGGTGGTCCGAAGCGTGCGCCAGCACACCGACGGGCCGACGCTGAACGAGGCGCTCGCGCAGACCGGGATGCTGCAGCTCGCCTTCTGCCTGCTGCTGAGCGTCGGCATCCTCGCGAGCTGACGGGTCGACCGATGCGGGTCGTGATCGAGCAGCGCACGCTGCGGCTGCGCAGGCCGCTCGCGACGTCCTACGGTCCCGCGCTGGCCGCGCGTGAGCTGTTCGAGCTCGTCGTCGAGGGCGCCGACGGGATCGAGGGCCGCGGGGAATGCGCCCCGCTGGAGCCCTACGACGGCGTGTCCTACAAGCGCGCCCGGGCGGCGCTCGAGGCCTACCGCGCCCTGCTCGAGGACGGCGACGAGCTCGAGGGCGGCGAGCTGCTGGAGGCCTGCCGCCGTGCCGACGACCTCCCGCAGGCGCTCGCAGCCGTTGACCTCGCGCTCTGGGACCGCGCCGGACGCCGCGTCGGACGACCGGTGAGCGCGCTGCTCACCGACACCGCCCTGACGGAGGTCATCGTCAACGCGACGATCGGTGCCGAGGATCGCGCGACGGCGTCCGCGAGCGCGCTCGCGGCACGCGCCGCGGGCTTTCGCTGCGTGAAGCTCAAGGTCGGCGTCGGCGACGACGCGGGGCGCGTCGCCGCGGTGCGCGCCGCGCTCGGCCCGGACGTGCTGCTGCGCCTGGACGCGAACGGAGCGTGGTCCGTCGAGGAGGCCGTGCGCGCGATCGACGCACTCGCGCCGGCGGGCCTCGAGCTCGTCGAGGAGCCCGTCCACGGACTCGCCGCGACGCGGGCGGTCCGCGAGCGCGTGGCCGTGAGGATCGCGATCGACGAGACGGCGGCCGAGGCGGGCGCGCTGGCGTCCGGCGCGGCGGACGCCGTGTGCCTGAAGCTCGGGCGCTGCGGCGGGATCTCGGGCCTGCTCGCGAGCGCCACCCTCGTGCGCGCCTCGGGCGCCGAGCCGTATCTCGCGTCGACGTTCGACGGCCCGCTCGGGATCGCCGCCGCGCTGCACGCCGCCGCGGCGCTGCGGCTGTCGCCCGCCTGCGGCCTCGCGACGCTCGAGCACTTCGAGGACGCCGCCGAGCACGCGTTCACGGTCCACGACGGGACGATCGCCGTGCCGCGCGGGCCGGGGCTGATGCGCCGATGACCTCGCTCGTCCTGCGAATCGCCGGCTCGGCGCTGCGCAGCTCGCACACCCGCCATAGCTACGGCAAACGGGCGCAGCAGACGTGCGACCTGCACCGCCCGACCGGGCCGGGCCCGCACCCGGTCGCGGTCGTCCTGCACGGCGGCTACTGGCAGCCGCCCTACGGCAAGCTCGTGATGCGCCCGATGTGCCTCGACCTCGTGCGCCGCGGGTACGCGGCGCTGAACGTCGAGTACCGCCGCCTCGGCCGCGACGGCGGCGGCTGGCCGATGACGTTCGACGACGTCGCGGCCGCCGTCGACCTGCTCGCCGCGCTTGGCGACGAAGCCCTCGACCTCAGCCGCGTGACGCTCATCGGCCACTCCGCGGGCGGCCAGCTCGCACTGTGGGCGGCAGGGCGGCGCGAGCTGCCGGCGGGCGCGCCGGGGGCGATCCCGCGGGTGAGCGCCGGGCGCGTGCTCGCGCTCGCGGCGGTCTGCGACATCACGTTCGCGGGCACCGTCGCCGTGCGGCTCATGGGCGGGCTGCCGGCCGAGGTGCCCGAACGTTGGGCGCAGGCGAACCCGATCCGGCGAATCCCGCTCGCCGTGCCCGTCGCGCTCGTGCACGGGACATGCGACAAGACCGTCCGGATCGAGCGCTCGCGGGAGTACGCCCGCGTCGCCGCCGCCGCCGGCGCGCCCGTGACCCTGATCGAGACCGGCGGCGATCACCGCGAGCTCATCGACCCGACGAGCGCCTCCTGGCGCGAGGCGGCCGGCTGGCTCGAGCACGGCTGCGACTGAGGGCAGCTACGTCTCCGGCGTTCGGGGGAGGCATTGCCCGTGCTCAGACGACCACCGGCTATCGGCCGAGGTGGCGCCTCGGCGTGGCGTCAGCGTGGGAGCCGGCCGCGCAGCAAGAGCACGCGCTTCGCCTGCGCACGCAGCGAGCCGCGGGCAAGATCGCCGCGGCGGGCGGCGGCGAGCAGGCCCTGCGCGGCGCGCGCGCCGTCGCGGTAGCTCGAGGAGAACAGAGGCAGATCGACGCCGGCGCGCACGGCGAGCACGGCGCGCTGGGCGATCGAGCCGAACGAGCGCACGGCGGGCGTGCCGAGGTCGTCGGTGATCGCGACGCCTCCGAAGTGCAGCCGCTTGCGCAGCTCGTCGCCGACCCAGCGCGACGAGAACGCCGCGGGGCGGTCGTCGACGGCCGGGTAGACCGCCGTCGAGAGCATGACGGCATCGACGCCGCCCGCGATCAGGGCGGCAAACGGCTTCTCGTCGACGGCGCGCAGCGTCGCGGCGGACTCGGCGACCCGCGCCGGCGCATCGTCGGTGTTGACGGTCGCGGCACCGAAGCCTGGGAAGTGCTTCGCCGTCGCGCGCACGCCGCCGGCACGCAGCCCCCCGGCGAACGCGGTCGCGAGGCTCGCGACCCGTCCGGCGGAGCGCCCGTAGCTGCGGTGTTCGCGCGCCAGCGCCGATCCGGCCCGCGCCACATCGGCGACCGGCGCGAGATCCATGTTCACGCCCGCGGCGCGCAGCGTGCTCGCGCCCGCGCGACCGTCGGCGCGCGCCTGCGCGGCGTCGGAGACATCCGCCGCCGCACGTGCCGGCGCACCGGGGATGCGCCGCACGGGCCCACCCTCCTGGTCGACCATGACGAGCAGCGGCGCCGTCAGTCCGCGCGGGCGCTTGATGCGCTGCAGGCCGCGCATGACGTCGCGAACCTGCCCGGCGGAGCGCACGTTGCGGGCGAAGAGGATGACGCCGGCCGCCTCGCCGCGGGCGATCCGTCTGCGCAGCGCCTGCGGCGGCGAGAGCCCGTCGTAGGCGAAGACCATGTGCTGCCCGACGAGCTGCGCCAGCGTCAAGCCCGGCGTGCCGGCGCGCACCGTCGTCGCCGACGATCGCCCGCTGTCGTCCGACGTCGCGACGAGCACGAGGACGCCGAGCACGACGAGCGCGGCGGCAATGAGTCGGCCCACTCGCCCACGATACGTGCTACACCGTCGGGGCTGCGCCTCTCCACCCCATCCCTGTTCGTGGTCGCGGCGCTCGCGGCGACGCCCTCGGCGGCCTCGGCGGCCTCGGCGGCAGCGCTGCCGTGTCCCACCGCGGCTCCCGCGTACTGCCTCAGCGTCCGTGTCCCGCTCGATCGCAGCGGTGCCGTGCCGGGCACGATCCAGATCCGCGCGGCGCGGATCCGCTCGCGACGCGCGACCCGCCCGCCGCTGATCGGACTGACCGGCGGTCCAGGCCAGTCCGGCGTCGTCTTCGCGGGCGACTACGACTCGATCCTCCCGACCGCCGGGCGCGACCTCGTCGTCCTCGACCAGCGCGGCACGGGCGCCTCCGGCCTGCTGCGCTGCCCGACCCTCGAGGGGCGCATAGAGGTCAGCCTCGCCCACGCGGCCGCCGCCTGCGCGGCCCGGCTCGGCGTACGCCGCTCGTTCTACACGAGCGCCGACTCGGCCGAAGACATCGAGGCGCTGCGCGTCCGCCTCGGCGCCCCGAGGATCGCGCTGTACGCCGTCTCATACGGGACCCGCGTCGCGGTCGAGTACGCGCGCCGCCACCCCGACCGCGTCGAGCGCATGATCCTCGACTCGACGATCGGGATCGACGAGCCCGATCCGCTCTCGCGCGACACGCTCGCCGCCCTGCCGCGTGTCCTGCGCGCCGTCTGCCGCCCCGGCTGCGGCAACGTGCGGACACATCCGGTGTCCGACCTCGCACGGCTCGTCAAGCGATTGAGCCGCGCCCCGATCCGCCGGGTCGTCCGCCGCAACGGAAGGCGCGTCACCGTGACCGTCCACCGCGAGGACGTGCTCGATCTGCTTGTGTCCGGCGATCTCTCCCCGGGCTTTGCACGCCGCATCCCGGCCGCCGTCAGCGCGGCGCTGCGCGGCGACAGCGGTCCGCTCGTCGCCCTGCTGTTCAACCCCGCCAACGACGAGGACAGCGATCCAGTCAGCGAGTTCAGTTGGGGCGTCTACGCCGCCACCTCCTGCGAGGAGGGCCCCTTCGCGTGGGATCCGCGGGCGGATCCGACGACGCGTACGGTGCAGGCGCGTGCCCAGCTCGCCGCGACCCCGGCGAGCGAGCTGGCCCCCTTCGACCGCGGCACGGCGCTGCGCTTCGGGCTGCTGGCGCTGTGCAACCAGTGGCCCGCGCCGGTCCGCGTGCCGGCTGCCGAGCCGCCGCTGCCGACGACGATCCCGACGCTCATCCTCGCGGGCGAGGTCGACCTGCGCACGCCGCTGGAGGGCGCCCGCCGCCTCGCGCGGGCGCTGCACGGGCGGCTCGTGATCGAACGCGGCGTCGGCCACGGCGTCCTGGGCGCAAACCTCGCCGGCTGCGCGTCACCCGCCGTCGCGGCGTTCCTCGCCGCCCGGCCGCTGCCCGTATGCCGGCACTGACTGATCAGGTAGCCCGCGATCGGCCGGGCCGGGCCGGGCCGGGCCGGGCCGGGCCGGGACTCCACGACGGATCCCGCGTCTCAGCCTGCATCGATCGCCTCCGCGACGGCCCGCGGCGCCTCCAGCGTGAGCGCGTGCCCGGCGCCAGGGACGATCGTCAGGTTCGCGTTCGGCAGCTCGTCCGTGAGGCGCTCGGCGATCGCCACGAACTTCGCGTCGCGCTCGCCGGCGAGCACGGTGACCGCCATCGTCAACTCGCCAAGGCGCTCCCATAGCGGCACCATGACCCCGGTGCCGATCCCGCGCAGCGAAGCGGCGAGGCCGGCCGGGTCGTTGCGCAGCCGATCGGCGCGCGCCACCGCCGCCACCGAGGCCGCCTGGTCGGCGAACAGCGGCTGCGTGCTCCAGCGGTCGGCGATCTCGTCGATCGCGTGCTCCTGCATCCACGCGGCCAGCGCCTCGTCACGCTCGCGCCGCGCCGCGCGCTCCGCGGCCGGCTCGATCCCGGCGGTCGTCGAGACGAGGACCAGCCGGCTCACCCGCTCGGGGTGGGCGAGAGCGAGGTGCAGTGCGACCCGGCCGCCCATCGAGTACCCGGCCAGCGTGACCGGGCCCGGCTCGGCGAGCGCGGCCAGATCGGCGACGCAGGACGCCATGTCGATCGGCCGGCGAGCCGCCGCGCTGCCGTGCCCGCGGAGGTCGGGCGCCAGCGGCCGGTAGCGTTGCAGCGCGAGGTGGCGTGCCACCTCGTCCCAGCCGCGCCCGGTCTGCGTGAAGCCATGCAGCAGGAGGAGCGGCTCGGGCACGCTCGCCATCATGCCCGCCATCACGACTACGGGTTCTGACACCCATCTGCTGCTGCGCGCGTTCGTCGACGAGCTCGCGCGTTGCGGCGTGCGCGAAGCGTGCACCTCCCCCGGCTCTCGCAGCTCGCCACTCGTCCTCGCGCTCGTGCGCGACCAGCGCCTGCGCTGCTTCTCGCACATCGACGAGCGCTGCTCGGGCTTCTTCGCCGTCGGCGCGGCGAAGGCCGCCTGCCGGCCGGTCGCGATCACCTGCACATCGGGGACGGCGACGGCCAACCTCGCACCCGCCGTCATCGAGGCGTGGGAGGCGCGCGTGCCGCTCGTCGTGCTGACGGCCGACCGCCCACCCGAGTTGCGCGAGGTCGGCGCCGGCCAGACGATCGACCAGATCGGCATCTATGGCTCGGCTGCGAAGTGGTTCTTCGAGGTCGGCACGCACGACGCGACGCCCGACCGCATGCGCTGGATTCGGATGCTCGCCTGCCGCGCGGTATGGACGTCGCTCGAGGGCCGACCGGGCCCGGTGCACCTGAACTTCGCGCTGCGCGAGCCGCTCGTCCCGCCGGCCGAGCTCGGCCCCGATCCAATCGGAACCGACCCACCGCGCGTCGGCGGCCGGCCCTGGCTGCTGCGATCGGGTCCCGGCCGCGATGGCGCCGCGGCCGGTCGCGCGCTCGCGATCGTCGCCCGCGACGCCCATCGCCCGGTCGTCGTCGCCGGTCGCGCCGAGCCCGGCCTAGAGCTGATCGCGGCGGCCTGTGAGCGCCTCGGCTGGCCGCTGCTGGCCGACCCGCTCAGTGGGTCGCGGCGCGGCCTCGCGGCGATCGCCCACTACGACCTGCTGCTGCGCGCAGAGGGCTTCGTCGCCGTGCACGCGCCCGACCTCGTCCTGCGCTGCGGCGATCTGCCGACGTCCAAGCCCTTGCGCACGTGGCTGGAGGGCATCCCCGCGGACGTCACGCAGCTCGCCTTCGATCCCCAGAGCGCCTGGCACGACCCCGCGGCAAGCCTGCATGCGGTGCTCGACGCCGACCCCGTCGCGACGCTCGCCGCGACCGCCGCGACAGCGCCGTCGGCCGACCCCGCCTGGCTTGAGGCGTGGCGTGACGCCGACCTGCGCTGCGCCTCGGCGATCGACGCGACCCTCGGCGACGAGCTGTCCGAGCCGCGCGTCGCGCGCGAGCTCGGCGCGCGGCTGCCGGCGGAGGCGACGCTGTTCGTCGCCTCGTCGATGCCGGTTCGCGACGTCGAGACGTACACCGCGGTCCGCGCGGACGCCCCGCGCGTGCTCTGCAACCGCGGCGCCAACGGCATCGACGGGACGGTGTCGAGCGCGTACGGCGCCGCGGCGGTGTCCGACGGCCCCGTCGTGCTGCTGATCGGCGACGTCGCACTCGCGCACGACATCGGCGGGCTCATGGCCGCGCGTCGCAGCGGCCTGGCGCTGACGATCGTGTTGCTGAACAACGACGGCGGCGGGATCTTCGAGTTCCTCCCGATCGCCGGCGCGCGCGACGCGTTCGAGGAGCACATCGCGACGCCGCACGGCCTCGACTTCGCCCACGCCGCCGCGCTCTACGGCTGCCGCCACGAGCGCGTGCGAACGGTCGACGAGCTGCGCGCGGGCCTCGAGCGCGCGCTGCCGGGACCGGGAACGACGATCCTTGAGGTGCGCACGGAGCGCGCGGCGAACGTCGCCCTGCACCGCGCCCTCGCCGCCGCCGCCACGGCGGGCTGAGGGGCGCCCGCCGCTCGCCCCGGGCGCGAGACCTCGCAACGCTCGCCTCGGCTGCGTCGCCGCGCTACGGTGCCTCGATGCGCTGGCTCCTGCGTCCCGCCCTACTTGCCGCCGCGCTGCTCGCCGGCTCGACAGCCGCCGCCGGATCGGTCATCGCGGGTGTGATGGTGCCCGCGACGCAGAGCATCACGCCCAAGCACGCGGGCGACGTCAAGCTCGGGGCCCGCTTCACGGCGCTGTACGCCAAGCATGAGGTCGGCAAGGTCGAGCACGGTTGCGAGCTCGCCGGCTCGCAGGCACGGGCAGCCACGCTGCTCTCACCGCTACGGGGGTCCGTCACGCTGACGGACACCGCGCCGCGCAAGGTCGCGACGATCACGGTGACCGGCGGCGGCGCGGCGCGCGGGATCGGCGTCGGCTCGTCGGCGACGGCGCTGCGCAAGGCGTTCCCGAAGGCGGTCTTCGACCACAGCACCGAGAGCGTTTTCGCGATCACGCTCGTGAAGGTGCCCAAGGGCGCGGGCGGCCGGCTGCAGTTCGCGGTCTCGACGAAGACGAAGCACGTCACCGAGATCGGGATCCCGAACATCCCGTTCTGCGACTGACGAGCGACGCGAGCGCTTCAGCCGGAGAGCACCGGCAACAGCGCGCCCAACTTGACCTCGGTCTCGGCGAGCTCGGCCGCCGGATCGGAGTCGCGCACGACGCCGACGCCCGCGTAGCAGCGCGCGACCGCCCCGCTCAGCAGCGCGCAGCGCAGCGCGACGCAGAACTCGCCGTCCTCGTTGGTGTCCGTCCAGCCGACCGGGCCGGCGTACCAGCCGCGGTCCATGCCCTCGAGCGCCGGAATCAGCGGCTCGGCGATCGCGAACGGCTCGCCACCGACCGCCGGGGTCGGGTGCAGCAGCCCGGCGAGCCGGATCGTCGCGATCGGCTTGCGGAGCTGCGCCCGGATCGGGCTCGCGAGGTGCTGGATGTTCGCCATCCGCGCGATGACCGGCTCGGGCGAGGACGTGACCCAGACGCTGTGGGGCTTCAGCGCGCGCTCGATCCGGCGCACGACGATCGCCTGCTCCTGGCGATCCTTGTCGGAGCGCATGAGCTGCTCGCCGAGGTGGTCGTCGACGGACGGGTCCGCGCTACGGCGCGTCGAGCCCGCGAGCGCGAGCGTGCTCGCCCGCATCCCGTCGCGTCGGATCAGCAGCTCTGGGCTGGCGGCGATGAAGACGTCGTCGCCGCGGCCGACGGCGAAGTCGAAGCACGACCCGAAGCCCTCACGCAGGATCGCGAACACGGCGGCGGGGTCGTGCGCAGCCGGCGCGTGGACCTGGACCTCACGCGCGAGCACGATCTTCTCCAGCGCACCGGCGCGGATGCGCTCGATCGCGCGCGCGACGGCGCCCTCGTAGTGCTCCGGCGGAGTGCTCGCCGCGACGGTGTAGCGCCCGACGGGGTCGGGGTCCAGCAGCGGCAGCGGGCGACTGCGTAGCTCGCCGAGTCGGCGCTCGATCGCCGCCAGCAGCCCGTCGGCCGTATCGTCGGCCTGCGCGAGCGCCGCGACGGTCAGCACGACCTCGTCGCCGCGCCGCGCGAGCGCCACCGCGGGCACGTGCAGCGACGCCGGCGCGAACGCCGACCAAGGCGGACTCGCCCCGCCCTCGGGTGCGAACGCGAAGCCGCCGCAGGCGATGAGCCCGGCGCCGCGCGGCCCGTCGGGAGGGTCGCAGAGCGCCCCGCGCGCGAGCTCGCTCCAGCGCGCGGCAAGCTCGTCGAAGCGCTTCGGCCCGCGCGCCTCGAGCGCGGCGACCGATCCCAGCGCGCCGATCGCCGCGCGCTCGCGCTCGGGCTGCTCGAAGCAGAACCACGGCTCGCCTGGCCGCCGGCACAGCAGCGCCACGGCCGCGGGGTCGGCGGCGCGCGCGACGACGACGGTCAGCGCCGCGAGCACGCCGGTGGAGCGCCGCTTGCGCGCCCGCCGCACCGCCTCCTCGAGGCGCTTCAGCAACACGGCCCGCTCGCTCGCCTCGAGCACGCGCAACGGCCCACCCGTCGCCGCGGCAACCTCCGCGCTCACCGTGCTCCGAGTCCGGAACGACAAGGGGGTTTGTCGTTCTGGAGGTCGTATACGCCCCTAGATCGACAAACCCCCCTGAGGACAAGCACTAGCTGCGAGCGATCACGTCTCGCCGCGCCCGCGCGAGATCGCGATCTCGCCTGTGCGCATCATCTCGATGAGGCCGAACGGGCGCACCATGCGCTCAAAGGCCTCGACCTTGTCGGTCGTCCCCGTGATCTCGAGGATGACCGAGCGGCGCGTGACGTCGACGACCTTGCCGCGGAAGATCTCGCAGATCTGCATGCACTCGGCGCGCTGGGGACCCTCCACGGCGACCTTGAACAGGGCGAGCTCGCGCGCGACCGTGTCGGCCGGCTCGAGGTCGCGGATCTTCAGCACGTTGATGAGCTTGTGCAGCTGCTTGGTGACCTGGTCGACCGGGTGCATCGCGCCGTCGAACGTCAGCGTGATGCGCGAGTACTGCTCGTCCTCGGTCGGCCCGACGGTCAGCGTGTCGATGTTGAAGCCGCGCCGCGCGAACAGGCCGGCGACCCTCGTCAGGACACCCGCCTTGTTCTCGACGAGGATCGACAGGACGTGCTTACGGCCGGAGCGCAGACTGGTCGTGGCCTCGAGATCCTCGAGGCTGAGGCGGTCCTTCGTCACCGGTTCGCCCATGACGCTCACCCCACCATGTCCCGCGCCGGCATGCCCGGGGAGATCATCGGATACGTGTTCTCCTCGCGCGTGACGCGGACGTCGACCATCACCGGGCCGGGCGTCGCGAGCGCGGCCTTCATGTCGTCGACGAGCGTCCCCTTCTCGGTCAGGCGGATGCCGGTCGCGCCATAGGCGTCGGCGACCTTCACGAAGTCCGGGAACGAGCCCATGTCGACGTGCGAGTAGCGGTTGTCCCAGAACAGCTCCTGCCACTGGCGGACCATGCCCAGGTAGCCGTTGTTCATGATGAAGATCTTCACCGGGATGTCGTTCTGAGCGCAGGTCGCGAGCTCCTGCATGTTCATCTGGATCGAGCCGTCGCCGGAGATGCAGATAACGGTCGCGTCCGGGCAGCCGACCTGCGCGCCCATCGCCGCCGGCAGGCCGAAGCCCATCGTCCCGAGGCCACCGGAGTTGATCCACCGGCGCGGTTGGTTGAAGTGGTAGTACTGCGCCGCCCACATCTGGTGCTGGCCGACGTCCGAGCAGACGATCGCGTCGCCGCCGGTCGCCTCGTAGAGCGCCTGGACCATGTACTGCGGCTTGATCTCGCCGTCGGTGGAGTCGTCGTAGCGCAACGGGTGGGCCGTGCGCCAGGCCTCGATCCGCGACCACCACTCGTCCATCCGCGACGGGTCCGTGGCCTCGAGCGCGCGGTACTCCTTGAGCAGCTTCTTCAGCACGTTGCGCGCATCGCCGACGATCGGGATGTGCGCGGGGACGTTCTTGGAGATCTCGGCCGGATCGACATCGATGTGGATGAACTTCGCGTTGGGGGCGAACTCCGACAGCTTGCCGGTGATGCGATCGTCGAAGCGCGCGCCGATGCAGCAGATGAGGTCGGCCTCGTCCATCGCGTAGTTCGCCGTGCGAGTGCCGTGCATCCCGAGCATGCCAAGCCACTGCGGGTGCGGGGCCGGGAACGCGCCGAGGCCCATCAGCGTGCACGTGACCGGGAAGCGGTCGCAGGTCGCGAACTCGACGAGCTCCTTGGAGGCGTTCGCGTTGACGACGCCGCCGCCGGCGTAGATGACGGGGCGCCGCGCGGACGCCATCGCCTTCGCCGCCTGGCGGATCTGCTTCGCGTTGCCGTCGGTCGTCGGCTGATAGCCGGGCAGGTGCACGTCGCCGATCGGCTCGTAGTCGATGTCGGCGCGGCTGAGGTCCTGCGGGATGTCGACGACGACCGGGCCGGGTCGCCCCGAGCGGGCGAGGTAGAACGCCTCGTGGATCGCGCGCGGGATCTCCTGCGGCGAGCGGATCTGGAAGCTGTGCTTGACGACCGGCATCGTGATGCCGAGCGTGTCCGTCTCCTGGAAGCCGTCCGTGCCGATGAGGTCGGTGCGCACCTGGCCGGTGATGAACACCGTCGGCACCGAGTCCATCATCGCGTCGACGATCGGGGTGACGACGTTCGTCGCGCCGGGCCCGGAGGTCGCGAACGCGACGCCGACCTTGCCGGTCGCCTTCGCGTAGCCCTCGGCCGCATGGCCGCCGCCGGCCTCGTGACGCACGAGGACGTGGCGGATGCCGCCGTCGACGAACGCGTCGTAGGTGGGCAGGTTGGCGCCGCCGGGGAGGCCGAATACGACGTCCACACCCTCCGCCTTCAAGCACTCCATGATGGCATCGACCGCACGCATGTCACGACCTCCTCTCAGCAGAAACAAGCCAGCCCACATGGCCGGCACGAGTGTCTGAGTCTAGTGGTCGCCCGCGTAGGCGACGGCACGCGGCGCCGTCAGTGCAGGGCGGGCGCCGCGGTCTCCGAGGCGAGCGCCTGCTCGGGGAACTCGAGCTCGGTCCCGCAGCGCATGCAGAGCGCGTCGTAGAGCTTGCAGACGCGCCCGCACGACGGGCATTGGCGGCGCAGCTCGTCGCGCTCGGAGCGATAGCAGACCGCGGCGAGCAGCCCGAGCACCGGGATCGCCCCGGAGATGAAGAACCAGATCCAGAAGGAGCTGCCCTTGATGGCGCCCACGACGCCGCCGCCCAAGGCGAAGCCGAGGGCGATCGAGATGTAGGCGCCGCCGGCCACGTCGGGTGGCCGGCTAGAGGACGCGGATCGCCCAGATCAGGGCGCAGATGGCGAGCACGACGGCAAGGACGGTCGCGACAGCCGTGACGATCCCGATGACGACCTTGAAGAGGATGAAGGCCGCGACAAGCAGGACCAACACCGCGATCGCCCGCTTGCCGAGTGAGGAGCTTGAAGGTGTGGAGGTGGACATACCCTCAAGCGTACCTTTCCGGCGAGCGGGCGAGGTGCGGGTCGTGAACGCGTCAGTCGTAGCTCCGGCGCAGATGCGCGAAGCGGTCGATCGTCGGTTCTGCCGAGCGACTGACAGGAGCCATGCGAGCCATCTTGTAGCGACGGACCCGAGGCGCGGATGCGGCGGTGATCTGGGGTGAAATCGGTACGAGGATGCGACGGGCGATGTCGAGGGGTTCGGGCATGTCAACCATGATGGACCCGCCGTCCCCGAACTCCATTGGCCTGCCGTCCGAGATTCAGCTGGGCGCGATGGACCGCGTGTCCGAACCGTCCAGCACGGCTTCGATCGCCTCCCGCATCGGCGCCGACACGCGCCGCCGCACGCGCCAGCGCGCGCCCGCGAAGCTGAGGTTCGCGACCGTCGCGAAGCCCTGCTCGTCGGAGCGCAGCGCGAGCAGCAGATGGGCGATGCGGTCGCCCGAGGGCAGCTTGCTCGCGGCCTTGTTGCGGGCGTCGACGGTGACGCAGTAGCAGTACGCGCGCCGACCGTGCAGCAGCAGCGCCCCGGCCTCGCCGACGAGCCACATGCCGAGCCGGCCCTGCTCGGGCACGAGGCCCGTGGCGGCGTGCAGCGCGCGCGCGTCGTGATCGAGCAGGTCGCCGAGTAGCCCGAGCGCGCGCTGCTCGGGACCCGCGTCGGCGCGCTTACGCGGGCGCACGACGTTCGCCCCGCGCTGGGCGTAGAGCTCGGGAATGACCCATGCGTGCGCGAGCGCGGCGAGCGCGACCGGCAGCGCGAGCGGGTTCAGCCACATGAGCAGCGCGGCGACGCCGACGAACGGCACGACGTGGAACACGGTCGTCAACGTCCACAGCGCGCCGACGCGACGCAGGCGCTCCTCGTCGACGCGCGGGCGCCAGTGCACGCCCGCGGTCTCCGGGAGGTACTCGGGGACGGGCGGCGCGAGCGCCGGTGACGGCGCGCTCGCCACGACCGCCCCGCCTACCCGCCGGAGATCGGCAGGCGCAGGATCACGAGCGGCGCGTCGAGCGGCAGCTCGCGCACAGCCTCGGCGTGACCGGGACCCGTGCTGACCATCGCCAGGTAGCCGCGCTCGAGCTCCGCTGCAAACGCGGCGACGGCGGCCTCGACCGCCGCGGGATCCTCGGTCGTCCACTCGGCGAGCGTCGAGTGGCCGGTGTGGTCCATGCGGATGAGCTTCGACATGCGCGTCTCCTTGGCGGCGGGGAGTCCTTGCCGCTAGATGGTACGCCCGTGCGGGGCGGCCGCGGGCGGGTTGGCGCGGTTCAGCCACGCGCGGCGCGGCGTGGCGCCCCAGCCGGCGGCTGGCAGCGGGTTGGCGCGCTCAGCCGTGCGCGGCGCGGCGTGGTGCCGCAGCCGGCGGCCGGCAGCGGGCGGGTTGGCGCGCTCAGTCGTGCGCGGCGCGGCCGGCGCCCCGGCGTGGCGCCCCAGCCTGCGACGGCCGCGGCCGTCGCGAGCATGGCTACTAGACGCCGAGCTTCTCGCGCACGATCCGCGTGACCTCGCCGCCGTCGGCGCGGCCCTTCGTCTCGCGCATGACATGGCCGATGATCGCGCCGATCGCCTTCATGTTGCCGCCCTGGATCTTCTGCGCCGCGTCGGCGTTGGCCGCGAGCGCCGCCTCGACGATCGGCTCGAGCGCGTCGTCGCCGCCGCCGATCGCGCCGAGGCTCTCGGCCTCGACGATCGCGGCCGGGTCGCCGCCGGCCTCGACGAGGCGGTCGAGCACGACCTTCGCGTTGGAAACCGAGACGGCCTTCGAGCTCACGAGGGCGACCAGCCGCGCCAACGCTGCGGGCTCCACCCTCGACCGGGCGGGGTCGTCATCGCCGACGCGCGCGACGAGCTCGTTGCAGACCCAGTTCGCCACGCTCTGCGGGTCCGCATCGTCGGATGTCGCGAGGACCGCCTCGAAGTAGTCGCCGAGGTCGGTGCGCCACGCCAGCTGGCGCGCCTGCGCCGCGGTGATCCCGAGACTCTGCAGGCGCGTCTCGCGCGCGGCCGGCAGCTCGGGCATCGCGTCGCGCGCCGCGTCGAGCATCTGCGTCGTGATCGCGATCGGCACGAGGTCGGGCTCGGGGAAGTAGCGGTAGTCGTGCGCCTGCTCCTTGGAGCGCAGCGACGTGATCGCCTCCGTCCGCGGGTCGAAGTGCAGCGTCTCCTGGGTGACCTGCTCGCCGGCGCGCAGCAGCGCCTCCTGGCGCGCGACCTCGGCGTTGATACCGCGCTCGATGTAGCGAAACGAGTTCATGTTCTTCAGCTCGGTCTTCGTGCCGAGCTGGGCTTCCCCGACCGGCCGGATCGAGATGTTGGCGTCGCAGCGCAGCGACCCCTCCTCCATGTTCACGTCGCTGACGCCGAGCCGGCGCAGCGTCGTGCGCAGCAGCGTCAGCCACTCGCGCGCCTGCGCGGCCGAGCGCACGTCGGGCTCCGTGACGATCTCAGCCAGCGGCGTGCCGCCGCGGTTGAAGTCGACGACCGACGAGTCCGACCCGTGGATGCGCCCGCTCGCGCCGACGTGCACGAGCTTCGCAGCGTCCTCTTCGAGGTGCACGCGATGGATGCGCACGTCACCGAGCCGGCCGCCGCGGCACAGGGGCTCGTCGTACTGGCTGATCTGGTAGCCCTTGGGCAGGTCGGGATAGAAGTAGTTCTTGCGATGGAAGATCGACCGCGGCGCGAGCTCGGAGCCGAGCGCCATCCCGATCATGAGCCCGAAGTGGATCGCGCGTTCGTTGGGCAGCGGCAGGGTTCCGGGCAGGCCGAGGCAGACCGGGCAGGTGAGCGTGTTCGGCGGCTCGCCGAAGGACAGCGCGCAGCCACAGAACATCTTCGTCTTCGTCGCGAGCTGGACGTGGATCTCGAGGCCGATGACGGGTTCGTAGTCGGTCATGAGCGGTTCCTTGCGCCAGTCGCCCCGCTGTGGTCGAAGCCGATCGCCGTCTCGAGCGCGAACGCGGCGTCGAGGATCGCGTTCTCGCCGAATGCCGGGGCGGCGAGCTGGAAGCCGACCGGCAGGCCCTCGCTGAGCCCGCAGGGGATCGAGATCGCCGGGATGCCGGCGAGCGACATCGGCACGGTGCAGTAGTCGTTGAGGTACATCGACAACGGGTCTGCGGTCTTCGCCCCGAGCTCGAATGCGACGGACGGCGACGTCGGCGTCACAACGAAGTCAAACGACTCGAAGGCCGTGCGGAAGTCGTCGGCGATCTTCGTACGCACCCGCTGGGCGCGGCCATAGTAGGCGTCGTAGTAGCCGCTTGAGAGCGAGTACGTGCCCAGCATGATGCGGCGCTTGACCTCGGGGCCGAAGTGCTCGGTGCGCGTGCGCATGTACATCTCCAGCAGGCCTCCCCCGTTCTCCGAGCGCGCGCCGTAGCGCACACCGTCGTAGCGGGCCAGGTTCGAAGACGCCTCCGCCGGGGCCAGCACGTAGTACGCGCTGAGCGCGTGCGGGGCGTGCGGGAGGCGGCACGTCTCGACGATCGCGCCGAGCTGCATGGCGAGCTCCAGCGTCGCGTTGAAGGCGGCGAGCACGCCGGGCTCGACCGCGATCCCCTCGCCGGTCAGCTCCTCCGGGACGCCGAGGCGGATGCCGTCCAGGCGCTCCGCGGTCGGGATCACGACATCGCCGGGGAAGCCGACGGACGTCGAGTCGCGGTGATCATGGCCGACCATGTGGCGCAGCAGCAGCGCCGCATCCGTGACGTCGCGCGTCAGCGGGCCCGCCTGGTCCAGCGACGAGGCGAACGCGATCATGCCGTAGCGGCTGATCGTTCCGTAGGTGGGCTTCAGGCCCACGATGCCGCACAGCGCGGCGGGCTGGCGGATCGAGCCGCCGGTGTCCGTGCCGAGCGCCCACGGGGCCGAGCCGGCGGCGACGGCGGCGGCGCTGCCGCCGCTCGAGCCGCCGGGCACCCGAGCGCGGTCCCACGGGTTGAGCACCGGCCCGAAGGCGGAATTCTCGTTCGACGAGCCCATCGCGAACTCGTCCTGGTTCGTCTTGCCGAGCAGCGGCGCACCGGCGGCCACGAGGCGCGCGACGACGGATGCCGTATACGGCGGACGGTAGCCCTCGAGGATCTTCGAGCCGGCCTGGCTCGGGACCCCCTCCGTGCAGAAGAGATCCTTGACGGCGACCGGGACGCCGGCCAACGGCGTGCCCGCGGCAGCGGCGGGATCGGGCGACTCGTCGGCGACCCACAGGTAGGCGTTGAGCTCGTCGGCCTCGGCGGCGGCGCGGTAGGCGTCGAAGAGCTCGACCGCGCCGAGTTCGCCGCGCTCGATCGCGGCGACCGCGGCGGCGGCGGTCAGCGCCGTCGGATCGGTGGCGCTCATCCGGCCTGCGGGCTCGGGACGCGAAAGCCCCCGTCGGCGACCGATGGAGCATTCGCGAGCGCGACCTCGGGCGCGAGCGACGGCTCGACGACGTCGGGCCGCAGCGCATTGGAGACCTCGACGACGTGCGTCGTCGGCGGGACCCCGTCGAGGTCGAGCTCGCTGATGACCTGGATGTGGTCGAGGACGGCCGACAGCTCCTGGCTCATGCGCTCGACCTCCTCCTCGGACAGCTCGAGGCGGGCGAGGCGGGCGACGTGCAGCACCTGTTCACGATCGATCATGTGCGGGCGATTCTAGGCGGCCGCGACGCACCGCGCCGTGGGGCAAGGGGCCGATCACATTGTGCTACGGTACGACGCACATGTCGAGCGTCGGTGTCCGTGAGCTTCGTCAGAACCTGAGCCGCTATCTGGAGCGTGTGAAGGCTGGCGAGGCGCTCGACGTCACCGAGCACGGGCGTCTGGTGGCGCGCCTCTCGCCGGCCGGCGATCCCGGCGACGACTACGTGGACGCGGCCGCGCGGTTCGGCGCGACGATCCCGGGAGCGCGGCTGGAAGACACCATCGCCCGGCTGCCCGCGCGCTCGGCTCCCGCAGGCACGGCGGACGCGCTGCTCGCCGATGGGCGCACCGACCGCGCCTGATCGCGATCTCGCGTGGCCGGGCTCTACATCGACACGAGCGCGCTGGCGCGCGTCATGTTGGGCGAGCCCGACGCCGCTGCGATCACGGCGCTGCTCAGCGGCTACGAGCAGCATTTCTCGAGTCGTCTGCTCGCGATCGAACTGCGACGCGTCGCACTGCGCGACGGCGATCTCACGATTGCCGACGCGCTGCTCGGCAGCGTGGCCTTGGTACCCCTCGACGAGGTGATCCTCGCGCACGCCGAAACCGTGCCACCGGCCACCGTGGCGACGCTCGATGCTCTTCATCTCGCCACCGCGCTGCGTCTCGCGGAGGCGGGCCTCCTCACGACCATGCTCACCTACGACGCACGGCTCGCCGCCGGCGCCGAGGCGCATGGCTTGTCGATCCTCGCGCCGACCGCCGAGCCATAGCGGCGCGGCCTCGCCGAGCGGCTATGAGCGCGCTGCGGGACGCCCCGGATCGCGCGTTGGCGGCGCGGGGCGCGGCGCGCCGCGAACGGCGAGCACGCGCTCGGTCTGCTCGAGTGACGCGGCCGCATGCGTGCGCTCGTCGGCGAGCGTGAGCCACGCTCCCGCGATGACCGCCAGGACGAGCAGCAGCCCGAGATAGGCACCGGTCTCGACACTGACGATCGCGTTCGTGCCCGGCTCGTTGATGACGACGCGGTAGAAGACGAACCACAGTGCGAGCGCGCCGGCGGCGATGGTGATCGTCGCCGCGGAGCACGCCATCGCGACGGTGCGCGACGTCACGGTCAGAACGACGAGCGTGTACGCGCAGAGGATGAGGACGACGATCGCGATCCTCCCGATCGTCAGTGACTGCCAGCCCGAGGCGGAGCTGAACCAGTCGAAGAACATGTCCGCGAGCAGGCCCGTGGCGCCCGCGCCCGCCAGCAGCTCCCCGGCGCGCAGCCGGCGCACGTCCACTACGCCTCCCGAGCCTTCGCCATCGACGCCGCCTGCAGCGTGTTGCGCAGCAGGAACGCGATCGTCATCGGGCCGACGCCGCCGGGCACCGGCGTGATCGCGGCGGCGACCTCCCTGACGGCATCGAAGTCGACGTCGCCGCAGAGGGTGGGTGGGGTCGAATTCATGCGGTTCATCCCGACGTCGATGACGATCGCGCCGGGCTTGACCCAGTCGGCCTTGACCATCCGCGGCCGTCCGACGGCGGCGATCAGGACGTCGGCACGGCGGCAGACCTCGGCGAGGTCGCGCGTGCGCGAGTGGCAGGTCGTGACGGTCGCGTTGGCGGCGAGCAGCAGCGCGGCCATCGGCTTGCCGAACAGGTTCGAGCGGCCGACGACGACGGCCTCGGCGCCCTCGAGTTGCGCGCCGGCGTCCTCGAGCAGCACCATGACCCCCTGCGGCGTGCAGGGCCGCAGCCCCTCGATGCCGAGCGCGAGCCGACCGGCGCTGACCGGCGTCAGCCCGTCGACGTCCTTGTCGGCGTCGATCATCCCCGTCAGCTCGACGCCGTCGAGGTGCTCGGGCAGCGGCAGCTGCAGCAGGATCCCGTTGACCGCGTCGTCGCCGTTCAGCCGCTCGATGAGCTCGACGAGCTCCTCCCGCGAGCTGTCGGCGGCCAGCGGATAGTTGGACCCCGTCATGCCGACCTCGCGGCAGGCCTTCTGCTTGCCCGCGACGTAGACGGCCGACCCGGCATCGTCGCCGACGAGGATCGTCGCAAGGCCGGGCCGCTCACCGCCGAAGCGCTCGACGTACGCCTCGACCTCGCGCGCGACGGTGATCCGGACGCGGCCGGCGATCTGCTTGCCATCGATGATCCTGGCGGACACTGTGCGAAGAGACCCTACGTGGCGGTGTCGGTCGCCGGAATGGCGAGCTCGTGAAGGATCAGCGCCCGACCTTCGTGACGGGTGCGTATTCAGCCATCAGCTTGCGCTCGCTGCCGTCGCCGGCGAAGCGCACGACGATGATCCCGCCCGCCTCGATCGCGGTCACGACGCCGGCACCGAACGCGGCGTGCATGACGTCGTCGCCGAGGCGGAAGTCGACCATCGGGGCGGCCGCACGGGTCGCGCTCGACGCCGACGCCCACGATCCCGGGCGCTGCGTGCCGGCCGCACCGGCGCCGAAGCCGCCGCCGGGCCCCCGCCCGCGCTCGCTCGGGCGATCGGTCAGCTCGTACGGGATCTCGTCGAGGAAGCGCGAGCGCATCCCGTACTGCGTCGCGCCGAAGACGGCGCGACGGCGCGCGCTCGTCATGTACAGGCTTCGCATCGCCCGCGTGATGCCGACGTACGCGAGCCGCCGCTCCTCCTCGAGGCTGCCCTCGTCGAGCGAGCGTGCGTGCGGGAAGACCCCCTCCTCCATCCCGGCGAGGAACACGATCGGATACTCGAGGCCCTTGGCGTTGTGCAGCGTCATGAGCGTCACGAGGCCCTCGTCGTCGGAGCGCGTGTCGGCGTCGGCGACGAGCGCGACGCCCTGCAGGAAGACATCGAGCGTGGCCTGCTCGGGCTCGGCCGTGGCATCGAACTCGCGCGCGACCTCGACGAGCTCGGCGAGGTTCTCCTCGCGGCCCTGCGCCTCGATCGTGCGCTCGGCCTTGAGCGCGTCGAGGTAGCCCGTGTCGTCAAGCAGCGCCTGGAGCAGGTCGCCGATCGGGACGTCCTGCTCGGCGAGCTCGCGCAGGGACGTCATCGTCTGCATGAAGATCCCGAACGCCCGGACCGCGGCCTTGCCGAGGCCGGGCACGGTCGCCGCAGCGGCGGCCGCGTCCCAGACGCTGATGCCCATCGTCTGGGCGTGGTTGAGCACGTGCGAGAGCGACTTGTCGCCGATCCCGCGCCGCGGAGAGCTGACGATGCGCTGGAAGGAGACGACGTCCTGCGGGTTGCCGAGCACGGTCAGGTAGGCGATCGCGTCCTTGATCTCGGCGCGCTCGTAGAACTTCGTGCCACCGATGACCTGGTAGCCGATGTCGCGCCGCACGAGCGTGTCCTCGATGACCCGCGACTGCGAGTTCATCCGGTAGAAGACCGCGATCTCCGCCCGGCTTGAGCCCTCGTCGACGAGCCGCTCGATCTCCCCCACGACGTAGCGCGCCTCGGCATGCTCGTCGTCGAGCTCGCGGATGCGGATCTTGTCGCCGTCGCCGGCCTCGGTCCACAGCGATTTCGGCTTCTGCTCGCGGTTGTGCGCAATGACCGCGTTGGCGGCCGACAGGATCGTCTGCGTCGAGCGGTAGTTCTGCTCGAGCTTGATGACGTGGGCGTCGGGGAAGGTGTCCTCGAAACTGAGGATATTGCCTATGTCTGCTCCACGGAACCCGTAGATCGACTGCGCGTCGTCCCCCACTACCGCGAGGTTGCGATGCTCGCTGGCGAGCAGCTGCAGCCAGCGGTACTGGGCGGCATTCGTATCCTGGTACTCGTCGACGAGGACGTGGCGAAACGCGTTGCAGTAGCGGTCGCGGACCTCCTGGAAGAGCGTCAGGATGTTGACGGCGTTGACGAGCAGGTCGTCGAAGTCCATCGCGTTCATGCGATGCATCTCGCGCTCGTAGAGCGCGAACGCGTCGCCGACGGTCTGCTCGAAGTACGACCCGACGAGCTGCTTGTAGGCCTCGGCGTCGCGCAGCTTGTTCTTCGCGTCGGAGATCTGGTGGTGGACCGCGCCCGGCGTGTAGCGCTTCGTGTCGACGCCGAGCTCGTCGAGGCAGCGCTTGACGAGCCGCCGGCCGTCGGCCTGGTCGTAGATCGTGAACTGGCGCGTGTAGCCGAGCTTGTCGCCGTCGGCACGGAGCATCCGCGCACAAGCAGCGTGGAACGTCATGACCCACATCGCGCGCGTGCGCCTTCCGACGAGCAGCTCGACGCGCTCGCGCATCTGGAGCGCCGCCTTGTTCGTGAACGTGATCGCGAGGATCTCGTTCGCGCGCGCCCGCCCCGTACGCTCGAGAAACGCGATCCGGTGCGTCAGGACACGCGTCTTGCCGGTACCCGCGCCGGCGAGGATCAGCAGCGGCCCCTCGCCGTGCGTGACGGCCTCGCGCTGGGGCGCGTTGAGGTCGACGAGCAGCTCGTCGATGCGGTCGCCGGCGGCGGTATCAGGCATCCCCATGAGCATAGGCTCGGCACCGGAGGACATCGCCTCGATTGGAGCGATTGCTTGCGTTACCCGATTGGCGCCCCTAATATCCCCCGTCTTATTGTTCGGGGGAGAGGCCGGGGGGCATGCTCCGTATTACTGTGATCGCATCGACGATCACTGCGCTGATGCTGATCAGCGCGCCAGGGATGGCATCTGCGAAGAAGGCGACAAGGACTGCACCGTCCTGCGCGGGCGCATACGCCGTCGCAGTCAACGAGGTGACCCGCCTGCGCGCCGTAGACGCGATGCTCTGCCTCATCAACGGCGAGCGCACGAAGCGCGGCATGTCCGCCCTGCACGCGTCGACGACGCTCAAGAGCGCAGCGCTCACGCACAGCGGCGAGATGATCACGGGCAAGTTCATGTCGCACTCGAGCCCCGGAGGCGGTGGCGTGAGGCTGCGTGCGGCCACCACCGGCTACCTCCCGAACATGACCTGCTCGTCGCTGCTCGGCGAGACGATCGCCTTCGCCTCGGGCACGCTGGCGACACCGGTGCGCCTCGTTTCCTCGCTCATGAAGGACCCGCCGCACCGCAAGACGATGCTCGACCGTCGCTTCCGCGACGCCGGCGTCGGCTTCGCGCTCGGCGCGCCGATGGCCGGCGTGGGCGGCAGCTCGGCGACCGTCACGATCGACTTCGGCCGCCGCTGAGCGGCGCCCCCGCCGTCCGAACGAGCCGGGCCGCGCCGATGGCGCTGTGCGACGACGTCCGTGCGTCGTGCGCGCGCATCGCCCGCGGCGCACGCTGGGTGAGCATCGACCTCGACGCGCTGGGCGAGGTCGTGCCCGGCGAGCCGCCGGCACTCGATCCGGTGCGCCACTACCTCGAGGGCTCGGAGACCGAGGTCGCGACGTACATGCTCGTCGTCGATGCCGTGAACTTCGGCTCGGGCTGGTTTCCGACGCTCGCGAAGCGAACGGACTGCTCGGGCTACTTCACGGTCGCGTGGGCGCTCGCCGATCGCTTCCGCGCGCACGGCGCGTGGAGCACCGCCGAGCTGCGCGCGCTGCGCACCGACGAGGTTGCGAGCACGCTCGGCCAGCGTCGCGACCACGAGCTGATGGCGCTCTACGCCCAGGCGCTGCGCTCGCTGGGAACCTACCTCGGAGATCGCGACACGCTGGCACTCGTGCGCGAGGCGCGCGGCTCCGCGGAGCGGCTGGCGACGATGCTCGCGGCGGGCATGGCACTGTTCGACGACCGCGGCTTCTACAAGCGCGCGCAGATCGCCGCCGCCGACCTCGCGCTCGCGGGCGTCGCGCGCTTCGGCGACCTGCGGCGGCTGACGATCTTCGCCGACAACCTCGTCCCGCACGTCCTGCGCTGCAACGGCGTCCTGCGCTACGAGCCCGAGCTCGCGGCGCACGTCGACGCCGGTCTGCTACTGCCAACCGGCGAGCAGGAGCGCGAGATCCGTGCCTGCGCCGTGCACGCCTGCGAGCTCATCGCGCAGCGAACGGGCGCGTCGGCGCACGAGCTCGACAACGCGCTGTGGAGCCGCGGGCAGGGGCCGGAGTACAAGCAGCGCCCGCGGCACCGCTGCCGCACCGTCTACTACTGACGGCCTGCGCTCAGGCCGGCACGAGCCGGTTCAGCCGCCGGCGGGGCTCGGCGCGCGCACCTCGCGCAGCGGCCGCACGTCACCCTCTGGTCGCCGCTCGCGACCGGACAGGTCGGCGACGTCGTGCTCGACATCACCGATCCGCGCGGACAGCCCCTTGATCGCGTCGGCGATCGGGTCGGGCAGGTGGATCCAGTCGGTATCCGGTCCCTCGGGGCGCCGGCCGTCGACCCGCACGGCGTGGCCGGGGTTGCCGACGACGGTCGAGTTCGGCGCGACGTCGTGGATGACGACGGAGTTGGCTCCGATCTTCGCCCCATGTCCGACGGTGATCGCGCCGAGCAGCTTGGCGCCCGCGCCGACGGTGACGTTGTCCTCGAGCGTCGGGTGGCGCTTGCCGGTCTGAAAGCCCGTGCCGCCGAGCGTCACGCCCTGGTACAGCGTCACGTCGTCGCCGATCTGTGCGGTCTCGCCTATGACGACGCCCGCGCCGTGGTCGATGAAGAAGCCCTGGCCGATGCTCGCGGCCGGGTGGATCTCGATACCGGTCAGCGCGCGCGAGACCATCGACATCGAGCGCGGGACGACCGGGACGCCGAGGATGTGCAGCTCGTGCGCGACGCGATGCACGAGCAGCGCCTGCACGCCCGGCCACGACGACAGGATCTCCGCGCTCGGGGCGCCGCGCGCCGCGGGATCGCGCGCGTGGGCCGCCGCGACGTCGCGCCGGACCTCGCCGACGACCCGTGCGAGGGTTCCGAGACCGAGCATGCAGCAGAGGGTAGCGAGGCGACTTCGCCTGCAAGACGCCCGAATCCCCATCGAAGATCGGCGGGTTGACGGCGACCGGCGCGACGCCCGAGACTACGGCGCGAAGAACGGCACCGACACGTAGCGCTCGCCGGAGTCCGGCAGCACGACGGCGATCCGCTTGCCACGGAACTCCGGCCGCTTGGCGACCTCGATCGCCGCCCACAGCGCGGCGCCACAGGAGATCCCCAGCAACGCGCCCTCGCGGCGCGCCGCACGCCGCGCCGTGTCGAGCGCGTCCTCGTCGTCGACCGCGATGACCTCGTCGATGATCTCGCGGTTGAGCACGGGCGGCACGAAGCCCGCGCCGATGCCCTGGATCTTGTGCGGCCCGGGCGAGCGACCCGAGAGCACTGCGGAGCTGAGCGGCTCGACGGCGACGACGTGCAGCTTCGGGTTGTGGCCCTTGAGCACCTCGCCCGCGCCGGTGATCGTGCCGCCGGTCCCCACGCCACAGACGAGCACGTCGACGTCGCCGTCGAGGTCGGCCCACAGCTCGGGGCCGGTGCTGCGGCGGTGTGCCTCTGGGTTTGCGGGGTTGGAGAACTGGTCGGGCAGGAAGACGTCGTCGCGCATGGCCATCGCGCGGGCGGCCTCGACGGCCTCGTTCATCCCGCCGAGCGACTCCGTGATCTCGACACGCGCGCCGTACAGGCGCAGCAGCGACTCGCGCTCGCGGCTCATGCCCTGTGGCAGCGTGAGCACGAGGTCATAGCCCTTGGCCGCGCAGACGAACGCGAGCGCAATACCGGTGTTGCCGGACGTCGCCTCGACGATCGTCGTCCTGCCCGGCTCGATGAGCCCGTCGGCTTCGGCCGCCTCGATCATCGCGACGCCGATTCGGTCCTTCACGCTGCCGCCCGGGTTGAACGCCTCGAGCTTGCCGAAGATCCGCACGCCCTCGGGAGCGAGGCGCGCCAACTCGAGCATCGGCGTACGCCCGACGTGCTCGGAGATGTTCGTCGGGATGCGGGGCATTCCCGTCACACCGTATCCCGCTGCGACGTCAGGTGCCGAGATCGACGTCGTCCCACGGGAGGTCCTGAAACAGCCACTCGAGCGCGCGACGGCGCTCCAGCACGGCTCCGGGCGCGATCTGCGGGTTCCACAGCTGACCGTGGTACTGCGCGTTGCGCGCGTGCCAGTGCAGGCAGTAGTAGAAGTCGAGCATCTCCGCGATCGCCGGCAACGGACGCAGCAGCACGTCGGTGCGCCCTCGCGAGGGGTCCAGGTTCGGGGCGAGGCGCTCGTAGAAGGGGTCGGGGCTGCAGAGCTCGTCGGGCGGCAGGTCGTCGACGAGCTCGACGCACCACAGCAGCGCCCACAGCGCCTCCTCGCGCCAGGAGATGTCGACGGCGATCTGCTCGCGCTCGTCGCCGCCCAGCGCGATGTCTCCCAGGAGGTGGCGCAGGAAGCGCAGCTCGACGTCGGCGAGCCAGCGCTCGAGATCGTTGTCGACGAGCGCTTGGTGGATGCGCTGCGGCGGCGCGTCCTGCGCCAACGCCAGCGCGGCGGCGATCGCGTGGCAGCGCGCGGCGACGCTGCCCACGTCGCGGACCCAGTCGAAGTCCCCGTCCGCGTGCAGCGGCAGCACGCCGGGATCCGGCAGCTTCCATCGCGCGAGCTTGCGAACCGAGCGCTCGCGAATCGCGACGTAGTCCATGGAGTCGACCGTACCCATTCCTCTCCCCGAAGGCCACGCGATCAGAAGCACGGGACCTCTCGACACCCGCCGGCCGTAGCAGTTGCAATGGACACGGCCGGCGTCAGCGCGATCCTTCGTGCTTCGAGCACCGAGCAGGGGAGTCCCGGAGCCGCGATGTCGGAGGCCGCGAGCACAACGAGAAGCGTCGGGCGCGGCGCACGCACGCGACCGCGCCATGGTCGTGTGGGCGAGGCCGGGCTCGTGCGCGCGGCGCAGCGCGGCTCCGAGGGCGCCGTCGAGGAGCTCTTCAACCGTCACTGGAGCGGCGCGTATCGCGCCGCACTGCTCGTCACCGGCGACCGCGCAGCCGCGGAGGACATCGCGCAGGAGGCGTTCCTGTCCGCGCTGCGGGCGCTCCCGGGCTTCGACCTACGCCGGCCGCTGCGCCCCTGGCTGCATCGGATCGTCGTCAACCGCGCGATCGACTGGTCGCGGGCGCGGGCGCTGCGCAACGAGGTCGGCGCCGACGTCGCCGCCGAACCCATCGCCCGCGAGGTCAGCGCCGACGGCGTCGGCGACGACCTCACGGCCGCGCTGATGACGCTCGGCCCCGAGCAGCGCGCGGTCGTCGTCATGCGCTACGTGCTCGAGCTGACGCCCGGCGAGATCGGCGCCGCGCTCGGCCTACCGCGCGGGACCGTCAACTCACGGCTGCGGCGCGGGCTGGACGCGCTCGGCGTCGCGATCGAGGAGCTCGCACCGTGACCGATCGTGAGCTGCGCGACAGGCTGCGCGAAGCCGGACGCGGGGATGCCGAGGCAACCGTGGCGGCCCGCGAGCGCTCGTGGCACGTCGTGCGCGCGTCCTACGCCGACGACCCGGATGGCGCGGGTCGCCGTCGGCCGCGCCGACGACGCTGGGCGGCGCTCCTGGCGGCGCTCGTGCTGGCGCCGGTAGCCGTCGCCGGGGCGGCCGCCGCGACGACCCCCGACCGCGGCGTCGGGCACTGGGTGCGCAGCGTGCTCGGCGTCACCGACGGCGGGCGACCCGCGCTCGTGGCGGTTCCCGGCGGCGGCCGCCTACTCGTCCGCGGGCCCGACGGTGTCTGGGTCGTGTCGCCGGCGGGAGCCAAGCGCCGGCTCGGCGGATACGACGGCGCGTCGTGGTCGCCGCGCGGGCTGTTCGTCGTCGTGTGGCGCGGGCGGGAGCTGACCGCGCTCGAGCCCGGCGGACGCGTGCGCTGGTCGCTGCCGCGGCCGCGACCCGTGCACGACGCGCGCTGGGCGCCGGTGGACGGGTATCGCATCGCCTACCTGACCGCGCGCGAGCTGCGGATCGTCAACGGCGACGGCACCGGTGACGAGCGTTTCGGCGCGGCGCGGGCGACGGTCGCGCCGGCCTGGCGACCCGACGATCGGCACGTCCTCGCCTACGTCGACGGCCACGATCGCGTCAATGTCGTGGCGATCGATACGCGGGCGCGGCTGTGGCGCAGCGCGCCGCTCGCGGGCGTCGCGAAGCTCGTCTGGTCACCCGCAGGTGATCGCCTGCTCGCTGTGGGCCGCCGGCGGCTCGTGCTGTTCTCCGTCAACGGACGGCAGCTCGCGTTGCGCGCCCTGGCGGCGGGCGACGCGGTTCACGCCGTCGACTGGGCGCCGCGCGGCTCGCAGATCGCCGCCCTGCGCCGGCGGGCGGTCGATACCGGCTCGCCCGGCGGCCCCCATGGCACGAACGCGCGCGACGACGTCGTGCTGCTCGACGCCGCGCATGGGCTGCGCGCCCGCGTCCTCTTCGGCCCCGGGCATTTCGGCGCCCTCGCCTGGTCGCCCGGCGGCGAGCGGCTGCTCGTCGGCTGGCCGGAGGCCGATCAGTGGCTCTTCCTGCGGCCTCGCGGTTCCGGCCGGCTGAGCGCCGTCGCGAACATCGCACGCCAGTTCATGCCCGGGGCGACGGCGCCGCCGTTTCCGGGCGCGGTCGAGTGGTGCTGCCGGGCGCGGCCGCAGCGCCGACCGTAATGCGTCGGTCGGGACCTCCCGCGCCGGGCACCCGCGTATCTCTCGCCTGCACCCCACAGCTCATCCGCTCGCGGCCTGCCCGCGGGCGGGTGCCGAGCGCCGCGCGGAAGGCCTCGCGACGCTCGACAGCCTGCGCTTCTCGCCGCGGCCGAGCGGCGCGTAACGACGGTCGTTACATCCGGTAGCTGCCTACGGGGCCGGCGAGCCGCGTGACCTGCGGCGGCTCGTCGCAGCGCTCGGCGAGCGACTCGCGGAAGCGGGCGAACGACGCCTGCCGTGTCAGCGGCGCGTCGTGGCCTTCGTCGGTGATCGCGACGTGCACGAACGAGACGCCGTCCTCGAGCGCGAAGGTCGCATAGCGAAGCCCCTCAGGCTCGAGCTCGTGCAGCTCGTCGTAGACGGCTGCGACGAGCTCGGCGTTCTCGGCGGCGAACCCGGGACGGACCCGGTAGCGGACGATCGTCGCGGAGATCTGGCGCCCGCGATCCCGCGGCGATGCGGAGCCCGCGGTGGCCGGGTGTGGGCCCGGCGCTGGTGCGTGGTGTGTGGTGGTCATGGGCGGTTGGACGAGCGCGCACCCGCAAACTCATCGATGAGTTTTCGCGTGGCGCGGGGTCTAACCCGCCATGACGACGATCACCGTGCAGACCGACGACGAACGCGTGCTGCTCGCGGCGGCGCAGGCCGGCGACGAGCGCGCCTTCCGCCTGCTCGTCGAGCCCTACGAGCGGGCACTCGAGGTCCATTGCTATCGGATGCTCGGCTCCGTCCACGACGCCGAGGACCTTGCCCAGGAGACGCTGCTGCGCGCATGGCGCTCGCTCGAGCGCTTCGAGCGCCGCGCGCAGGTCACGACCTGGCTGTATCGGATCGCCACGAACGCCTGCCTCGACGAGCTCGAACGCCGGCCGCGACGCCCGCGGCCGGTCGTCGAGCCCTACCCCGACGCGCGGCTTCTCGACGCGGGCTGGCCCGTGACGGACCCGGCGGCGCGCTACGCGCTGCGCGAGGGCATGGAGCTCGCGTTGCTGACGGCGATCCAGCGTCTGCCGGGGCGCCAGCGCGCCGTGCTGATCCTGCGCGACGTCCTCGGCTGGACCGGCGCCGAGGTGGCCGAGCTGCTGCAAACGACCGTCGCGGCGGCCAACAGCGCACTGCAGCGGGCGCGGGCGACGATCGAGCACGAGGCGCCGGCCCGATCCGTGGCCCCGGGCCGCGCGACCGAGCGCGAGCTCCTGCGCCGCTACGTCAGCGCCTGGCAGGACGCCGACATGGACGCGCTCGTGTCGTTGCTGCGCGAGGACGCCGTGCTCTCGATGCCGCCCGAGCCGGCGGTCATCGGCGCCGCCGAGATCGGCGCCTTCCTCGCGCGGGTCCGCGACGGCCGGCGTCTCGTCGCGACCGCCACATCCGCCAACGGCCGGCCCGCCGTCGCGCTGAGCGAGCACGAACCTGGTCGCGAGCCGCGCGCGCACCGGCTGCTCGTGGTGCACGTCGAGGGTGAGCGGATCGCATTCCTGCGGGCGTACTCCGAGCCGCACCTGCTGCGCGCCTTCGGGGTCTGACGGCTACTCGTCGTCGAGCGCCGCGCGCAGGTAGCGCTCGGGAGCTTCGAGGAAGCCGCGCGTGAAGCGGACCGCGTGGAGGTCGTCGTAGGCGGTCTCGGCGACGCCGGCAGCAGCGTGATCGGCATGTCGAGGCGCAGCTCCTCGACGGCCGCGACGGCGGGGACGTCGAACGGGAAGCCGCTCCCCCACTCCTGCGCCGTGCGGCGCAGCCCGAGCAGGTACGGGCCGGCGCCAAAGCGGCGCATGTCACGGCGGCGAGCCATCCGCGTGGCCGGCTACGGCAGCAGCCGGACCTCGAGCAGGTCGCCGCGCTTGCGCTTCGTCGTCGTGAGCGTCCCGCGCGAGCCGATGTACGGGCCGGTGCCGCCGACGATGCCGAGCGTCGTCTTGCTGTTGAAGGTCGTCCCGCCGAGGATGAAGATCTTGCCGTCCTTGAGAAACAGCGTGCCGCGACACTCGCTCGCGTTGCCCGCCGTCGCCGTGCAGGCGCCCTGGCTGCGGCCGACCCGCTGGCCGTTTGAGAGCAGCTGCGCCGTGAAGACAAAGGTGTCGTCGGGCGAGAACTTCTTCTCGTTGTACTTCGTCTCGTACTCCTGGTGGTTCTTCTCCGTGAACGTCAGCGTGCGGAGGGCGGGCAGCTGGGCGCCGCCGATCGAGGACGAGGCGATGGCGACAGCGGCGCCGATCAGCACCGCGGCGACTGCGACGTACGAGCGCTTCATTGGCATCTCCTTGTGGTGGTCATCAGGGCCATTGGGCCCGGAGGAGCCGGCGGTGGCATGGTCCTTCGCGACAACACCGCTCGGGCACGGACGATCCGGGGAGTCGCGCCAGCATCGCGCACCGCGCGGACGCGTCGGTCAGATGCGGTACATCGGAGTTACGTCCCGTAGCTGCTGGCAGTCGGGACCGTGCGCGACACGCTCCGCGACGATCGAGACCGTTTCACGCCGGCGCGGGCACGTAGTGCTCGATCGGCGGATAGGTCACCGGCGGCGGCTCCCCGCGATCCTCCGCCTCGCAATCCAGCACGAAGCGGACGCCTTCCTCCGCAAGCGCATACGTGTCCTGATAGCAGTCACCGAAGACGCGCCATCCAGCGAGATCGGGGCTGTCCGCCGACCACCCGTGGCCGGGGTGCTCGTGGTAGATCACGCGGATAGGCTCCATGTTCGTCCTCTCAGAGTAGAGCCAGCGCTTCATGTTCTTCAAGGCCGACGTCCTTGATCAGCACAGCGCGAACCTCGCCGGGTGCGAGCGTCCGGCTGTCGTGGAAGCCGAACGTGATCGTCGGTCGGCCGGGAGCCTTCATCCGACGATGCGAACCGCTCTGGCGAACGATCCGGTAGTTCAGCGGCTCGCGTTGGAGGATCTTGAGCAGTGTCTTCGCTTTGATACTTGGAAACGTCACGGTCGATTCCCGGCGATCAAGCTCGCAGACCCCGGCGGGGCCCACCCGGTAGCCGAGCCTGGCAAGGCCAGACCCCCTGGTACGACGGGGGGTCAGTCATCGACCGACTCGACGCCGATACACCAGAAGCTGGCGGCGCCCGCGACAGTGCGCGACGGTCGACCCTCAACACGGCGGTTCCGAGCGGCTGAGAACGGCACGAAGGCCCGGAAACACTGGCGCTAGCCCATATCCGCGGCGGCTTCTCAGATGTGGTACATCGCGACGCCCGCGTCGCGCGCCTCGCGTTCGACGACGTCAGCGATCGTCGTGGCGCCGAGGACGGCGCGGGCGGCCTTGGCCGCCTCGCCGAAGATCCCCTCGGCGTCGCGTCCGAGCGGGCCGTCGAGCAGCTCGACGATCTCCAGCACGGTGATCTCGCCGGGTGTGCGGGCGAACGTGTAGCCACCCTTGACGCCGCGCTGGGACTTCAGCACCCCGGCCCTGCGCAGCGTCGCGAAGAGCTGCTCGAGGAACTGCACGGGGATCGCGCGGCGGCGGGCAAGCTCGCCGATCGGGACCGGCCCATCGCCCGAGCGTCCGAGCTCGGCCAGCGCCTGCAGCGCGTACGGAGACTTCGTGGTGATCGAGATCATCGCTCTAAGTGGTTGCTGGAGGGACCACTAGGGTCACTGTATGCGACCCGTCAGCCGGTATGCCCCTCCCCTCGCCGTCATGGCGTTGATCTACTCGCTATCGGCGACGCCTGATCTGAGCTCCGGCCTGGGCGCATGGGATCTCGTGCTGCGCAAGGCCGCACACATCACGATCTTCGCGGCGCTGTGGCTGACGGTCGCGCGGGCGACGCACTGGCGGCGCCCGGTTCTCGCGACCGTCGTCGCGCTGCTGTATGCCGGCAGCGACGAGTACCACCAGACCTTCGTCGCCGGTCGCCACGGCGCGCCGCTGGACGTCGCGATCGACGCGTTCGGCATGGGCCTCGCGGCGCTTGCGTGGACCATCGCGGCGCGGCGGCGCGGACGTCCGGGGCCTCCGTGGCCGCTGCGAGCGCTGCGCGCGTCGGGGTCGGAGGCCTAGGGTCCTAGAGCCAGCCGCGTTCGGTGGCGATGAGGACGGCCTGCGCGCGGTCGACGGCGCCGAGCTTGCCGTAGATGTTGTGCAGGTGGGTGCGGACCGTCGACGTCGACAGCTGCAGCTCGGCGGCGATCTGCTTGTAGACCTTGCCCTCGGAGAGGCGCTTGAGCACTTCGACCTCACGGCCCGACAGCGGGCACGGGTCGATCTGGCGCGGGCGACCGGAGGACGGGTAGGGCAGATCATACATGACCGAGCGCAGCTCAGTCGGGCCGAGGCCGACGGCGCGGGCGGTCTTCAGCAGCGAGTTCGGGGAGATCTGGTCGCCGTGGGCGTAGTGGGCAAGCATGTCGGCGAGGCGCACGAAGGCGGCCTCACCCTGCGCGTCCTCGGAGTGGTGGCGCTCGATCGCCGATGCGACGGCGCCGGGCAGGCCCCAGCGCCGGGCGAGCACGCCGCCGACGAGAGCGTGGTCGACGCCGAGCTCGCGGCGCTCGCGATGGACGCGCTCCTCGGGCGTGCGGGCATCGCCGTGGACCTGCTCCGGGTAGCCGGGGTAGGCATGCGTCAGGACGAGCTTGCCGATGTCGTGCAGAAGGGTCGTGACCATGAGGCGGTCGCGGTGCTCGTAGCCGGCCTCCTGTGCGAGGCGGTCGGCCGCGCGCTGCGTAGCGACGCCGTGCAGGCGGGAGCGCTCGGGAGCGACGTCCCAGACCGACGAGCGCTCGAAGAAGTCAAACGTGCGGGCACTCGCGGCGAGTGCCTGGACGGACTCGGGCGAGAGGATCTCGACGGCCTTGACGATCGACTCGACGCGGCCGCGCTTGGGCCCGTCGATCTGGTTCGCCAGGCGCATGACGCTGATAACGAGCGCGATGTCCGACTCCACGGTCGCCACGATGTCAGCCGGCGACACGCGCTCGGCGCTGACGAGGCGCAGGAGGCGGTTGCGCGACTCCGCGAGCGCCGGGAAGGCTTCAAGTGCCTCGAAGGCAGCGGTCAGTCGACGGCCGTGGCCCTCGTTGTGATGGCGCTGAACGGAGGCGCTGGATGATGCGGTGCGTGCGGGAGCTGGCGAGATCATGTGTAGCGGTCCCTGCCTTCGGGTCGGGATCGGTCGGGCACACCCGGTATCGGCAGCTGTGGACGTTTGGTTGAGAAGAAACGCGGGATTCGTTAGGGCGCGGGGGCTTTGGCCACGGACTGGAGCGCGCGATCGATCCGCCGTAGCGTCTCCTCGCGCCCGAGCACGACGACCGTCTCGAAGATCCCCGGCGAGATCGCGCGCCCGGCGAGCGCCACTCGGACCGGTTGGAAGATCTGCTTGGGCTTGACCTCGCGTGCCGCGACGACGCCCTCGAGCGCCGCCTGGACCGCGTCCTGCGTGAACGGGTCGACCGCGTCGAGCGCCGCGTGGACGTCGCGCAGCACCGCGCGGCCGTCGTCGTCGAGCCACTTCTCGCGCGCCGCGGGGTCGTCGGCGGGCCCGTCGAAGATGAAGCCCGCCAGCGGCCAGAAGTCGGCGAGCGTCTGCATCTTCTCGCGCGAGATCTCGACGGCCGCGCGCAGGCCCGTACGCCCCGTGAACGTCTCGAGGCGCGCCGTCAGGTCCTCGACTGACAGGTCACGCACGTAGCGGCCGTTCATCCACCGGAGCTTGCGCTCGTCGAACTGCGCGGGGTTCTTGGAAACATGCGTGAGATCGAAGCGGTTGATGAGCGCGTCGATCGGGACGATCGTCTCGTCGTCGTACATCCCGAAGCCCAGCAGCACGAGGTAGTTGCAGACCGCCTCGGGCAGAAATCCGGCATCGCGCAGCTCCTGGACGGACGCCGCTCCGTGGCGCTTGGAGAGCTTCTTGCCGTCCGGACCGTGCAGCAGCGGCAGATGTGCGTAGAGCGGTCCGGGCTCTCCGAGGGCCTCGAGCACGAGCAGCTGCTTGGGGGTGTTCGAGAGGTGGTCCTCGCCGCGCACGACGTGGGTGATCCCGGCATCGAGGTCATCGACGGCGACCGCGAAGTTGTAGAGGACGCTGCCATCCGCGCGGGCGATGACCGGGTCGTCGAGGTGCACATGTGCGAACGTTGTTTCGCCACGGATGATGTCGCGAACGACCGTCTCGCCGTCGTCGGGGACCCGCAGGCGCACCGCACCCTCCGCCTCGGCCTCGCCGCGAAAGCCGCGCTCCCTGCCATGCCGTGCCTTATATGCGTCCACCTCGGGCTTCGCGGCCGTGGAGCGGTACGCATGCCCGCCGTCGATGAGCTGACGGAGCACTTCCTGGTGGCGCTCTCTGCGCGAGATCTGGCTGATCCACGGCTTCTCGTAGTCGTCGAGTCCCAACCATTCCAGCGCGTCGAGGATCTGCTCAACGTTCTCGGGGGTGGAACGCTCGCGGTCGGTATCTTCGATGCGCAGGACGAATGTCGCGCCCTGCTGGGCGAGCAGCCAGTTGTACAGCGCCGTTCGTGCGCCGCCGACATGTAGTGCCCCGGTCGGGGATGGAGCGAAGCGGACCCTCATGCGCCCTGACACTACGAGATGCTGATCGGGGCCCACGTCTCCCCGGCCGGCGGGCCGGCGAACGCCGTAGCGCGCGGGATCGAGCGCGGAGCGCGCGCGATCCAGATCTTCAACCAGAACCCGCGGGCGTGGAAGCCGCGCGTGTACTCCGACGACGAGGTGACCGCGTTTCGTGCCGCGATGGCCGCCTCGGATGTCGACGCGCTGCTCATCCACGCCGTCTATCTCCTGAACTGCGCATCCGAGGATCCCGAGATCCGTGCGAAGTCGCTCGCCTCGCTGACGAGCTCCCTGCAGGCCGGCTCGGCGCTCGGAGCGCACGCCGTCGTGCTGCATCCCGGCTCGGCTTTGGCCGGTGAGGTGGCACCGGCGATCGCGCGCGCGGGCGAGGTCATCGCCGAGGCGCTCGCGGAGTCCGACGGCTGCCCGCTGCATCTCGAGAATACGGCCGGCACCGGCGGGACGCTCGGGCGCTCGTTCGCCGAACTTGCCGCGCTCATCGATGCCGCCGGCGCCGACGAGCGCCTCGGGCTGTGCCTGGATTCCTGCCACCTGCTCGCCTCGGGCTACGACATCCGCACCGTCGAGTGCCTCGACGGCGTGCTCGAGGACTGCGCGTCGCTCGTCGGCCTCGAGCGCCTCGGCTCGCTGCATCTCAACGACTCGACGACGCCGCTGGGATCCAACCGTGACCGCCACGCGAACATCGGCGCGGGCGAGATCGGCGAGGACGGCTGCGCGGTGTTCCTGTCCGATCCGCGCTTCGAGGGTCTGCCCTGCGTGCTCGAGACACCGGGCCCGCGTCACACCGGTCCGACGGCCGAGGAGATCGCCCTGTCGCGTGTATTGCGAGAACGTGGCTTGACGGCACGCCGCGCGAAGATCGAGACGCCGGCACGGCGCGACTGAAGCCGGGCCCGCGACCGTCGCCCGGCAACAGCGGCCGTTACGGATGTATCGCTTGTGAGGTGTGTCAGGCGACTCAGCCGGCGACGAGCGCCGCGGGGCCGAGCACGTGCTCGAGCTCGGCGCGCAGCGTCGGCGTCGGCGCGACCTTGTAGGACGAGCCGAGCTTGAGCGTGCGCGGGTCGCCGTCGCTCATCTGCAGCTCGAGCACGACCTCCGACTCGCCGGGGAAGTTCGCCAGCAGGTGCTTGATGTCTTCCATGATCGACGTCGGCAGGGAGGCGACCGTCGCGGCGTCGAGGCGGACGTGCAGCGGCAGCGGGCCGACGAGGCGCGTCGCAGCCGCGGCCCGCGCCCGCTCGACCTCCTCGGGCGTCGGCACGAACGGCTCGGCGGACTGCACGACGAGGCACGTCTTGTCGGCGTCCTTGTGGTCGACGCGTCCGCGTACGACGACGACGGAGTCGACCCCGAGCGCGCCCTCGTACTCCGCCAGTGCCTTGCCGAAGACGAGGATCTCGACGGAGCCCTCGAGGTCGTCGAGGGTCGCGAACATCATGTGCTCGCCGTTGCGGGTGCGGATCTTCTTCGCCTGGGTGATGATCCCGCCGGCGCTGACCCAGTCCTTGTCCTTGCGCTGAGCGAGTTCGGCGAGCGGGCAGTCGACGGCGTCGCGCAGCGCCTCGCGCACCTGCTTGAGCGGGTGCGCGGAGATGAACAGGCCGATCGACTCCTTCTCGATCGCCAGCAGCTCGGGCTGCTCGAACTCCTCCGTCGGGATCGGCGGATGCGCGGGCGCCGCGAACGCCGCAGCGGCGCCGTTGCCCGAGCCGCCGCCGAAGTCGAAGGAGTCGAAGATCGAGCCCTGGCCGATCTCGAGGTCCTGCTGGGCCTTCTGGCCCGCTGACTGCGCCTGCTCGAGGACCTCGAGCATGCCCTTGCGCGAGGCTCCGGTCGACCCGAACGCCCCGCACTTGATGAGCGCCTCGATCGACTTCTTGTTCACCGTGCGGGCATCGACGCGGGCACAGAAGTCCCACAGCGTCGTGAAGTCGCCGCCCTCGGCGCGCGCGGCCTTGATCGCCTCGACGGCCGCGTAGCCGACGCCCTTGACCGCATCCAGGCCGAAGCGGATGTTGCCCTCGAAGACGACGAAGTCGTGGTCGGAGACGTTGACGTCCGGCGGCAGGATCTCGATCCCCATCTGCTCGGCCTGCGTCGCGAAGAACGGGACCTTGTCCTTCGTCGACATAACGCTCGAGATCAGCGCCGCCATGTACTCGGCCGGGTAGTTCGCCTTTAACCATGCGGTGCGGTATGCAATTAATGCATAACACGCAGCGTGCGATTTGTTGAAACTGTAATCAGCTGCCTTGACGTTCGTCTGCCAGAGATGCTCGATGACCGAGTCGCTCGTCCCCGAGGCCCGGCAGCCCGCGACGAACTCGGGCTCGAGCTTCGCCATCGCCTCGCGGTTCTTCTTGCCGATCGCCTTGCGCAGGTCGTCCGCCTTGGCGCCGGAGAAGCCCGCGAGCGTCTTGGCGATCTGCATCGACTGCTCCTGGTAGAGGATCACCCCCTTCGTCGACTCGGTGATCGGGCGCAGGCGCTCGTCCGGGAAGACGACTGATTCGGGGTCGCGCTTGCCGCGTGCATACGTCGGGATCGAGTCCATCGCTCCCGGGCGGTACAGCGCGACGAGCGCGACGAGGTCGTCGAACTCCGTCGGGCGTACGTTGCGCAGCGCCTTCTGCATGCCCTCGGACTCGAACTGGAAGACGCCGATCGAGTCGCCGGCGGACAGCATCTCGTAGGAGGGCAGGTCGTCGAGCGGCAGCGTCGCCATGTCGGGGCGGGTGCCCGTCGAGCGCTCGATGATGTCGAGCGCGTCCTCGATCACGTCGAGGTTGCGCAGGCCGAGGAAGTCCATCTTCAGCAGGCCGAGCTGCTCGACCGGCTTCATCGAGAACTGCGTGACGATGTTGAAGATCTTGTTGCCGTCGGCGTCGACCTGGTTTGAGTCGGCGAGCTGCAGCGGGACGATGTCTGTCAGCGGACCCTCGGCGATGACGACCGCCGCCGCGTGGATCGAGGAGTTGCGGACGATCCCCTCGAGGCCCTGCGCGACGTCGACGATCTGCTTGGCGATCGGGTCGGAGTCATACGCCAGGCGCAGCGCCTCGCCCGGCTTCAGGCAGTCCTCGAAGGACGGCGAGCGGCCCATGATCGGATCGGGGATCAGCTTGGCGAGCTTGTCGCCGACGCCGTAGTCGTGCTCGAGCACGCGCGCTGCGTCGCGCGTCGCCGCGCGCGGGAACATCTTGCCGAACGTCACGATCTGCGCGACCGACTCGCGGCCGTACTTCTCGACGACGTAGCGCATGACCTGCGCGCGCCCGCGGACGGAGAAGTCGATGTCGATGTCCGGCATCGACACGCGCTCGGGGTTCAGGAAGCGCTCGAACAGCAGGTCGTAGCGCAGTGGGTCGACGTCGGTGATCGCCAGGCAGTAGGCGACGATCGAGCCGGCCGCCGATCCGCGCCCCGGACCGACCGCGATCCCGTTGTCCTTCGCGTAGCGGATGAAGTCCCAGACGATCAGGAAGTACGCGTCGAAGCCCATCCGGTTGATGACGCCGAGCTCCATCTCCATGCGCTCGATCGCGGCCGCGGGCGGCGGATCGCCGTAGCGACGCGCGAGACCCTCGAGCACGCGGGCGCGCAGGTACTCGGCCTCGGGCTCGCCGCCGGGCGTCGGGTAGTGCGGGATGAGCTGCTGGCCGAGCTCGATCTGCACGTCGCAGCGCTCGGCGATCTCGATCGTCGAGGCGAGCGCCTCGGGCCACTGCGAGAAGGACTGCGCCATCTCCTCGTTGGACTTCAGGAAGAACTCGTTCGTGTCGAACGTCATCTTCGGGGACTGCAGCGTGGACTTCGTCTGCACGCACAAGAGCGCCGTGTGGTGGTGGTAGTCCTCCTTGCGCAGGTAGTGCACGTCGGCCGTGCCGACGATCGGCCGCCCGAGCTCGCGCGCGATCCGCACGATCTTCTCGTTGGCCTTGTCCTGCGGCGCGAGGCCGTTGCGCTGGACCTCGAAGTAGACGTCCTCCGGACCGAAGACCTGCAGCAGGTCGTCGACGTGCGCGCGGGCCTCGTCGTCGCGGTCGTCGACGAGGCGCTGGCAGAAGCGCGAGGCCAGGCAGCCGGTCAGCGCGATGATCCCCTCGCCGTAGCGATCGAGGACCCCGAGGTCGACGGTCGGCTTGCCGCGGTTCAGGCCCTTCAGGAAGCCCTCGCTCGAGAGCTTGACGAGATTGCGGTAGCCGATGTTCGACGCCGCCAGCAGCGTGAGGTGGTTGTGCTCGTGGCGGCCACGGGCGGTGTGGTCGTCCGTGAAGTAGATCTCGCAGCCCATGATCGGCGTCACGCCGTGCTTGCGGGCGGCGAGGTAATGCTCGACGGCGCCGTTCATGACCCCGTGATCGGTGAGGCCGAGCGCGGGCTGGCCGAAGTCGGCGGCGCGCTTGGCGAGGGCCTCGATCTTGCATGCGCCGTCCAGCAGCGAGTACTCGGAATGGACGTGCAGATGGGCGCAGGCGGGAGCGGTCACGGGCCGAGACAATAGGTGCCGTGGCGGCGGAATCCCGCGGCCGGGCGGCGCCGTTTCACGCAGATTGCGGGGTCGGCTACGCGAGCACCGCGCGGAGTCGCACGTGCGATCGTCCGGCCGGCGCGAGCGGCCGCTCAGACCCTGTACAGGGGCCGGTGTCAGCCGCGGTCGGCGCGCGCCGCGGCGACCGCAACGGCGCTCACCGCAGCCACCACGAGGGCCGCGGACGCGACCCGACGCGACGGCATGAGGCGACCGACCTTGCGTCGCACGTACCAGCGCGAGCCCTGCCAGACGACGAAGCCGAGGATCTTGTATTTCATCATGTCCAGAGTACCCCGTCGCACCGCGGCCGACACGCGGCGCGCGCGCTCACGCCTGCGCGTTGCGCGCACGCAACTGGTGGGCCATCCGCGACTGCAGCGACCACAGCTCGATGAAGCCGGGCGACGCCTGCTGGGAGAAGAGCCCGCCGGACTCCGTGAACGACGCCAGCGACTGGTCGTAGACGGCGTTCGGCGAAGACCGCGTGACGACGCGCGCCGAGCCCTTGAAGAGCTTGACCCCGATCGTCCCGGTGACCTGCTCGTTGACGCGCTGCATGAAGGCGTCGAGGTCGGCGCGCAGCGGTTCCCACCACAGGCCGGCGTACACGAGGTAGGCCCACTGGCGCTCGAGGCCGGGCTTGAACTGGTTCTGGTGGATCGTGCCGACGAGCTTCTCGAGCTCCTGGTGGGCGAGCAGCACAATCGCCGCTGCCGGCACCTCGTAGATGTCGCGCACCTTGAGGCCGACGATGCGGTCCTCGATGTGGTCGACGATCCCGACGCCGTGGCGGCAGCCGATCTCCGCGATCGCCTCGAGCAGCGCGACGAGCTCCATCCGCTCGCCGTCCAGCGACACCGGCACGCCGCGCTCGAAGCCGACCTGGACGACCTGCGCCTCGTCGGGAGCCTGCTCGGGCGGCGTCACGAGCTGGAAGACGTCGTCGTCGGGCGCGTGGTCGAGATCCTCGATCCAGCGCCCCTCCGACGAGCGCCCCCAGAGGTTGTCGTCGATCGAGTAGGGCTGGATCTCGGTGCCGGTCTTCAGCGGGATGCCGTGCTTGCGCGCGTACTCCATCTCCTCCTCGCGGCCCATCTGCCAGCCGCGCACCGGGGCGATGACCTTGAGGTCCGGCGCGAGCGTCGCGATCGTCGCCTCGATGCGGACCTGGTCGTTTCCCTTGCCGGTACAGCCGTGGGCGATCGTGTCGCAGCCGGTCTCCCGCGCGACGTCGACGGCGAGCTTGGCGATCAGCGGCCGGCCGAGCGCGGTGAACAGCGGGTAGCCGCCACCGTAGAGCGCGTTGGCCTTGATCGCGGGCAGCACGAAGTCGCGGGCGAACTCCTCTCGCGCGTCGATCGTGTGGCACTCGACCGCCCCGATCTGTCGAGCCTTGCGCTCGACGGCCTCGTAGTCCTCGCCGGGCTGACCGAGGTTGACGGTAAGCGTCACGACCTCGGCCTCGTACTCGTCGGCGATCCATTTCAGCATGACGCTCGTGTCGAGCCCGCCGGAATACAGCAGCAGCACGCGGCCGACCTCGCTCGGCTCGGCGAGGTATGAGGCGGTGCGGGTGTGGGGTGTCTGGTTCGTCGTCTCGGCCATATGCGATCGAAGCCTACGAGTCCGGGCGCCTCGGCGCGGGCGCCCCGGAGGGGCTCGCGACGCCATCGGGCGTGACGTACGCCGCGTTATCGGTTAGCTTCCAGTGTTGCCGGCGTTTACGCGGGGGCGTGTTCCGTACCGGTCCAACGAGCAGCAGGGGGAAAAACCAATGATGATCGAGGCTCGTCGCGCTTATCGCGGCGTCAGCGGAGCATTGCTCGCGCTGACCCTCGTCCTCCTCGCGACGGTGCCAGTCGCGCAGGCGGACACGATCTACCCGGACAACGTGCTTCAGGGCACGGAGTTCACCGCCGGACTCAACGGCGCAGGCGGCTCCGGATGGACCGCCGTCAGCAACCGCTGCACGCTGCTGATCGGGCTGATCCCGTCCGAGGATCCCGTCACATGCAACGCCGACACGACGCACGACGCGGGCATCGGTACGCCTCCAGGCTCGATGCGCCAGTCCTACGAGCCGGCCGCCGACGGCCTCTCCCCGCTGCTCTTCAACGCGACGACGGTCGCGGTGTCGTCGCCGTTCACGATCGGCCCGAACGCGGTCGGCGCGACCGGCAAGACGACCTTTCAGTTTGACCGCCGCGCCGACGTGCAGGCGATCCTCAACGGCGACAGCCGCGTGACCTATACGTGGACGCTCGTCGACGAGACGGCCGGCAACGCCCGCTCCGAGCTCTTCAGGGAGGCGTTGAACGACAACGACAACGTCTTCCAGGGCCAGCTCAACGACCAGATGCCGAACGTCGTGCCGGGTCACACCTACCACCTCGAGATCAGCTCGCTGTTCGACACGGCGATCCTCAGCGTGGCGCTGCAGAAGACGATCGAGAACTTCGACAACATCCGCCTGCGCGTCCAGGACGGCACGCCGACCTTCGGCGCCCCCACGGCCATCACGGACGCGGCGACCGACATCACCGCCACCAGCGCAAGCCTCAACGGGCGCACGAACGCCCGCGGGATCACGTCCACGTACACGTTCGACTACGGCACGGATCCGAACCTCGCGGGAGCGACGACGATCGGCCCGTTCAACGCCGGAAACGCAACGACGTTCCAGGCTCGCTCGCGGCCGATCAGCGGCCTGACCGCCTGCACGACGTACTACTTCCGCATCGCTGTGAGCAGCGCGCAGGGCTCGGACACCGGTTCGATCCGGTCGTTCGGCACGGCCTGCAAGCCGGACGCCATGACGCTCGCCGTCATGACGTCGCCCAACGCCGCCACGTTCAGCAGCTCGATCAATCCGCGTAGCCTCGACACGACGTACTACTACGAGTACTCGACGGTCGCGGCGAACGACTTCGGCAGCCGCATCCCGCTCGCCGCCGACCCGCAGCTCACGATCCCGGCTGGGTCGCGTGCAGTTGCTCCGAACAGCTATCCGGTCGGCGGGCTGACGAAGCAGACCGACTACGAGGTCCGCGTCGTCGCCGCGAACAGCGCCGGAACGACGACCGGAAACATCGTCATGTTCACGACGCCTGGCACCGGTGACACCGGGGCCACCGGGGCTCCCGGGACCGACGGCACGAACGGCACGAACGGCACGAACGGCACGAACGGCGCTCAGGGCCCCGTGGGCACCACCGGTGCCAGCGGCCCCGCCGGACCGGTCGGAGCGAAGGGGGCCACCGGCGCGGCCGGCACCGCGGGCAAGGTGCTGAACATCAACAACGGCGACCCGCGTGCGCTGATCAAGATCTACGGCCAGAGCATCGTCGTGCCGAGGCGGGGCCGCAACAAGGGTCGCGTGCGGGTGAAGATCTTCTGCCGCACGATCGCCGTGCTGACGTGCTCCGGCGCGGTCAAGGTGCGCTCGCTGAACCCGATCCGCCCGCAGAGCTTCGGCTTCCCGTCAAAGGCCAAGCGGCGCGTGACGTTCGCGACCGATGCGGTGCAGCTCGACATCAGGAAGATCGGCTTCGCGATCCTCAACTTCAACGCCCAGCGACAATCCGTCCTGAGGCGTGAGAGGTCCGTCAGGTGTACGGTCATCGTCACCGTCATCGACGCCGCCAACAACCGCCAGAACGTGCGAGCGGTGCTGCCGGTGCGCCTCAGCAAGTAGCCGCGAGGCCGCTGACCACGTCTGGCCCGCGGGCCCTCTTCGGAGGGCCCGCGGTCGTCGTGCCCGCACCGCCCATCCACGCGCCGGTGCCCGGCCGGACCTCGGCCGGGACAATGCCGATCAGGCCAATAGTGCGTACAGGCGCGCAAGCGCCTCGTCGACCTCGCCGTCGGAGATCGTCAGCGGCGGCAGCAGCCGGAACGTCGCCGGGCCGGTCGCGTTCAGGACGAGGCGCTGCTCGAGCAGCGCGCGGCGGACGAGATCGGGTGCACCGCCGGCGGTCAGGTCGCAGGCGAGCATGAGCCCGCGCCCACGCACCGCACCGACACCGGGAAGCGTCGCGAGCTCCGCGAGCAGGCGCTCGCCAAGCGTCCGCACCCGCGCCAGCAGCGCGGGGTCTTCGACGACGTCAAGCACGGCGTGCGCCGCCGCGCAGACGACCGGGCCGCCGGCGAATGTCGAGCCGTGGTCACCGGGCTCGAGCACGTCCGCGTAGCTTGGGCCGCAGATGACGGCGCCGATCGGCAGGCCGCCGCCAAGCGCCTTCGCCGAGGTGATGATGTCGGGTACGACGCCGGCGTCCTCATAGGCCCACAACGTGCCGGTGCGCCCGAGGCCGCACTGGACCTCGTCGTAGATGAGCGCGGCGCGATGCTCGTCGCAGGCCGCGCGCGCGGCCTGCAGCAGCTCGTCGTCGAGCACCCAGACGCCGCTCTCGCCCTGGATCGGCTCGAGGATGACCGCGGCGGTCTGCTCGTCGACGGCGGCCGTGATCGCCTCGGCCGTCGGGGCGACCGCGAAGAAGCCCGGGACAAGCGGCGCGAACGGCGCCTGCTTTGCCTCCTGTGGCGTCGCCGACAGCGAGCCGTAGGTGCGGCCGTGAAAGCCGCGCTGAACAGAGATGATCGTGCCGCCCTGCTTGGCCTTTCTGGCGAGCTTCAGCGCGGCCTCGTTGGCCTCGGTGCCGGAGTTCGCGAAGTGGACCTTGCCGCCCAGCGAGCCGTCGGCGAGGCGCTTGGCGAGGCGCATTCCCGGCTCGCTGTAGAAGAGGTTGCCGACGTGGACGAGCTCGCCGGCCTGCGCGCGGATCGCCGCCACGACCTGCGGATGCGAGTGGCCGAGCGAGGTCACGGCAAGACCGGTCTGCAGGTCGAGGTACTCGTTGCCGTCGGAGTCCCACAGCCGTGAGCCCGCGCCGCGGACGAACTGCACCGGCATCCGCGCGTAGGCGGGCACGACGTGCTCGCGTTCGAGCGCCTGGAGGTCGGACAGGGTCATGCCGCCGGCGTGATCTTCGTGCCGGATCCGGCGTCGGTGAAGAGCTCGAGCAGCAGCGAGTGCGGCACGCGGCCGTCGACGATGTGCGCGGCCCGTACGCCGCCGTGGATCGAGTCGATGCAGGCCTTGAGCTTGGGGCGCATGCCGCCGTCGATCGTGGCGAGTGCCTCCTCGACCTCGTTCGCGCGCGCGGACGTGATGACGGACGCCGGGTCGGACGGATCGCGCAGCCAGCCGGCGACGTCGGTCAGGAACATGACCTTGTAGGCGCTGAGCTCGCGAGCGATCGCGCCGGCCGCTTCGTCGGCGTTGACGTTGTAGGAGTTGCCCTCGCGGTCGGCGCCGACCGACGCGATGACCGGGATGTAGTCCAGCGCGATGTGCTCGAGTACGCCGACGTCGACCTTCTCGATGCGTCCGACGAAGCCGATGTCCTCGCCCGACGGCGCGGCCTGTCGGCGCACGCGAAACAGCGACCCGTCGTCGCCGCAGAGGCCGACCGCGGGCTGCCCGTGTCTGTTGAGGCGCAGAACGATGTCCTTGTTGACCTTGCCGACGAGGACCATCTTCGCGACCTCGACCGTCGCCTCGTCGGAGACGCGCAGGCCGGAGACGAACTCGACGGGCATCTGCAGGCGTTTCATGTAGGCCGTGATGTCGGGGCCGCCGCCGTGCACGACGACCGGGTTCATCCCGACGTACTTCAGCAGCACGATGTCGCGCGCGAAGTCGTCGACGAGCTTGGGGTCGGTCATCGCCGCGCCGCCGTACTTGATGACGACGGTGCGACCGTGGAACTCCCGGATGTACGGGAGCGCTTCGAGAAGGGTGCCGACGTCTCTCATGGCCTGCGCTCCGTCATGTCGTGTAGTCCGCGTTGATCGTCACGTATCCGTGCCCGAGGTCCGAGAAGAAGACCTCGGCCTCTGCCCCGGTCGGGTGTGTTGGGTCGAGGACGACCTCGTACTCGACCTCGTCGCCGGCGGCGGCCGCGTTCAACGCATCGACGTCGTAGTCGACTGCCGCGCCGTCCCGACACAGTGCGACGCCCGCGATCGCGATGTCCAGCGAAAGCGGGGCGCGGTGTGGCAGCGCGGCGCCGACGGCCTGCGCGATCCGACCCCAGTTCGGGTCGGCGCCGTGCAGCGCGGTCTTGACGAGCGGCGAGTTCGCGACCGCGCGCGCGCAGCGCTCGGCGTCGGCCTGCTCGCCGCCGCGCACGACGATGCGCCCGATCCGCTTCGCGCCCTCGCCGTCGCGGATGAGCAGGATCGCGAGCATCCGAAGCAGCGCGTCGAGCGCGAGCCCGAACGCGCGCTCGTCCTCGGTCTGGGGCTCGATCCGGACGCCGCTTGCGCCCGAGCACATGAGGATCGCGGTGTCGTTCGTCGACAGCTGGCCGTCGACGGAGACGCGGTCAAACGAGCGCTTGACGCAGACTCCGAGCAGCAGGTCGGCCGTCTCGGGCGCCATCGCGGCGTCGGTCTGCACGAAGCACAGCATCGTCGCGAACGCCGGCTCGAGCATCCCGGCGCCCTTGCACTGCGCGCTGAGGCGGACCGTGCCCGACGCCAGCGTCAGCGCAAGCGACGCCCGCTTCTCGAACGCGTCCGTCGTCATGATCGCCTCCTGGAACTCCGCGTCGCCGCCGGCGTGCAGCGTCGCGGCGGCCCGCTCGATCCCGGCGGCGACCGGACCGGCGTCCATCTGCACGCCGATGACGCCCGTCGAAGCGACGCCGACGAGCTCGGGATCGACGCCGACGGCGGCGGCCGCGGCGGCCTGCATGGCGAACGCGACCTCCATGCCTGGGGTGCCGGTGGCGGCGTTCGCGTTGCCGGAGTTCGCGACGACGGCGCGCAGCCCATCCAGGTGCGCGTGGTCGCGAGTCACGATCACCGGCGCCGCGAGCACACCTGAGCGCGTGAAGCGAGCCGCGCTCACAGCCTCGTCGCAGTCGCAGACGAGCAGGCCGACGTCGGTGATCCCGGGGGCCTTGATCGCGGCCTCGGCCGCACCGGCGCGAAAGCCCGCGGGCAGACCGCCCTCGGGACCCAGGTCGCGAACGTGGTCGGGCTGCGCCACCCAGCGCGAGTCAAAGAAGCTCACGGCTCGATTCCCGTCGTCTCGGGCAGGCCGTACATGAGGTTGAGGTTCTGGACGGCCTGCGACGCCGCGCCCTTCCAGAGGTTGTCGATGACGGCGAAGACGAAGACCTTGCCCGTGCGGGCGTCGGCGCGGGCGCAGATCGTGCAGATGTTCGTGTCGCGCACGTCGCGCACGCCGGGTGGCGCGGAGGCGATCTCGACGAACGGCTTGCCGTCGGCCCACGCCGCGTACGCGTCGTCGACGCGTGCCTGGCTCCAGGGCTCGCTCGTCGTGACGTAGCAGGAGACCATCTCGCCCTGGTCCAGCGGCACGAGATGCGGGGTGAACGTCGTCGTGACGCCAGCGCCGAGCAGCGCGAGCTCCTGGTCGATCTCGGGCATGTGGCGGTGCGCGCCGACGCCGTAGGGCGTGACGTTCTCGTCGACGGTCACGAAGTGCGTCTTGTTCGTCGCGCCGCGGCCCGCGCCGGAGACGCCCGACTTCGCGTCGATGACGACGTCGTGCACGGTCCCGCTGCGGGCGAGCGGCGCGAGCGCGAGCAGCGTCGCGGTCGGGTAGCAGCCCGGGTTGGCTACGAGGTCGGCCGCCGCGACCTGCTCGCCGTAGAGCTCCGGCAGCCCGTAGACGCCGCCGCCGAAGAGCTCGGGTGCGCCGTGCTCGCCGTACCACTGCTCGTAGGTCGGCCGGTCGCGCAGGCGGAAGTCGGCGCTGAGGTCGACGACGCGCACGTCGCGCTCGCGCAGCGCGGCGACGACGGGCGCCGCGGCGCCGTGCGGGTAGGCGACGATCGCCGCCTCGACGTCGCCGTGGCGCTCGACGTCGAGCTCCTCGAGCACGGCGTCGACGCGATGGTGCGGGTAGAGCGCGCTCAGCGGGCGGCCCGCGTCGCTGCGGCTCGTCACGGCCGCGAGCGCAAACGCCGGGTGGCGATCGATCAGCCGCGCGGCGAGCGCGCCGGCATAGCCCGAGCCGCCCGCGACGAGGACCCGCGCGTCAGCCATGCCACACACCGCCCCGGGCACCATCGAGCCGCTGCGCGATCGGTGCGAGCACGTCAGCCACGCAGCTCGCCCCCGAGGTCCTTGCCAAGCCGAGCGACGATCTTCTCGCGCACGCGGGCGACGTCGGCGTCGGTCAGCGTGCGGTCCTTCGCGCGGAACGTCAACGCGATCGCCAGCGACGTGCGGCCGGCCGCGATCTGCGCGCCGCGGTAGACGTCGAAGACCTCCACGCCGACGAGCAGCTTGCCGCCCGCCGCCCGGACCGTGTCGAGCACCGTCGCGGCGGGGACGCCGGAGTCGACGACGATCGCGATGTCCTCGCGCAGCTCGGGAAACGACGTCAGGTCCTCGTAGCGCGGCACGGTCGGGGCAGCCGCGATCAGCGCGTCGAGGTTCACCTCGAAGGCGGCGACGTCGGCCAGGTCCCACGCGCCCGCGACGAGCGGGTGGACGTCGCCGACCCAGCCGACCACGGCGTCGCCCGTCCTGACGTGCGCGCTGCGGCCCGGGTGCAGGAACGGCTCGGGTCCCGACGCCGCCGACCTGATCGCGGAAGGCGCCGACCAGCGGGCGGGCTCCGGCACCGGCCCCTGAGTCTCCGCGGCGGCGAACGTGGCCTCGACGCGCAGCGCACGCAGCAGCGCCTCGGCGTAGCCCTTCGCCGCGAACACGTCGCCGGGCACGAGCGCGCCGATCGCGCGGTGCTCGTGCGGCAGCGTCTCATCCGAAGCGCGGTACACGGCGCCGGACTCGAAGATCCCCGGGACGCCCTGCCCACGCGCGGCGTTGTGCGCCGCGGCGCCGAGCAGCGACCCGAGCAGCGTCGTGCGCAGCACAGACTGATCGGCGCTCATCGGATTCTCGATGACGACGCGCCCCCGCCGCGGGTCGTCCGCCGGCAGGCGCAGCCGATCGTCGAGGTCGGGCGACTCGAAGCTCCAGCCGACGATCTCGAGCAGGCCGCGGCCGGCGAGGGCGTCCTCGGCACGGCGGCGAAGGCGCTGCGCCGCCGTCAGCACGCCGACCGCCCCGCGACGGCTCGGCAGCGTCGCCGGAAGCTGGTCGTTCACCCCGTGCAGGCGCGCGACCTCCTCGATGAGATCGGCCTCGCGGGTGACGTCGTTGCGGCGCCAGTGCGGGACCGTCACGTCGAGGCCATCGGGCCGCTCGGCTGTTTCGAAGCCGAGCCGTTGCAGATGCAAGGCACTCTCGGAGCGCTCGATCGCGACGCCGAGCAGGCCGCTGACGCGGGCGTCGCGCAGGCGGAGGGTGAGCGGCTGCGGGCCCGCACCGCCGACGTCGATCGTGCCCGGCACGAGCTTCGCGCCGGTGAGCTCGAGCATGAGCCGCGTCGCTACGGCCTGCGCCTCGAGCGTCTGCTCGACCGACAGCCCCTTCTCGAAGCGTCCGCTCGCCTCGCTGCGCAGCCCGAGCTTGAGCGACGTGTCGTGGATGTTCGGCCCGTCCCAGGCCGCCGCCTCCATCAGGACGCGGGTCGTGTCCGCCTGCACCTCCGAGCGCGTGCCGCCCATGACGCCGGCGATCGACGTCGGGCCGTCAGCGTCGGCGATCAGGCAGACGTCGGTGTCCAGGACGCGCGTCTGGCCGTCGAGCGTCAGGACCTCCTCGCCGTCCCCCGCGCGCCGCACGACAAGCCGCGACCCGGCGATGCGGTCCAGGTCGAACGCGTGCAGCGGCTGGCCGGTCAGCAGCATGACGTAGTTCGTGATGTCGACGACGTTGTTGATCGGCCGCTGGCCGGCGGCCATGAGCCGCGCCTTGAGCCAGATCGGCGACGGCGCGATCGTAACGCCCTCGAACGCGCGCGCCGTGAAGCGCGGGCACAGGTCGGTGGCCTCGACGACGATCTCGACGAGGACTTCCGCCGGCGGCTCGAACGTCCCGGGGTCGTCCTCCCACGGCGCGCGCCCGAGCGCGGCGCCGGTCGCCGCCTGGACCTCGCGCGCGACGCCGTAGACCGACAGGCAGTCGGGCCGGTTCGGTGTGATCTCGAGCTCGAGCACGTCCGTCGCGATCGGCAGGACGCCCGCCAGCGGCTGCCCGACGACGAGGCCCGCGGCAGCGAGAACGATCGTCTCGTCGTGATCGGAGCTGATCGCGAGCTCGTCCTCGGCGAGGATCATCCCGTCCGAGGAGACCCCGCGCAGCTTGGCCTTCTTGAGCTTCGTGCCGTCGGGCATGATCGCGCCCGGCCGGGCGATGGCGACCATCTGCCCGGCGGCGACGTTCGGCGCGCCGCAGACGATCTGCGTCTGCACGCCGTCGGCGATCAGCACCTTGCAGACCGTCAGGCGGTCGGCGTCCGGGTGCTGAACGGTCTCGATGACGCGCCCGACGACGAACGACTCGAGCTGCTCGACGCCGTGGTGCAGGATGCGGTCGACCTCGGTGCCGGTCATCGCGAGGCGCTCGGCGAGGTCGCGCGCCTCGAGACCGGCGTCGCAGTACTCGGCGAGCCACTCCAGCGCCACCCTCATGCGAACTGCTCCAGGAAGCGCACGTCGTTGTCGTAGAAGAGCCGCAGGTCGGGGACAGCGTGCTTGAGCATCGCGATCCGCTCGATCCCCATCCCGAAGGCGAAGCCCTGCACGCGCTCGGGGTCATAGCCGTGCTCGGCGACGTGCGCGAAGACGTTCGGATCGACCATCCCGGAGCCGAGGATCTCAAGCCATTCCGTGCCCTTGCAGACCGGGCAGCGCGAGCCGTCGCGCACGTGCCCGCGCTTGCAGTTGAAGCACGACACGTCGACCTCGACCGACGGCTCCGTGAAGGGGAAGAAGTGCGGGCGCAGGCGCACGTCGCGGTCGGGGCCGAAGATCGCGCGTGCGAACGCCAGCAGCGTGCCCTTGAGGTCTGAGAGCGTGATGTCCTCGTCGACGGCGAGCCCCTCGATCTGATGAAACTGCGGCGTGTGCGTGGCGTCGGAGTCGGGCCGGTAGACGCGCCCGGGGACGATGACGTACAGCGGTGGCGGCTCGAGCTCCATGGCGCGGATCTGCATTGGCGACGTGTGCGTGCGCAGCACGACGTCCTGCGCGACGTAGAAGGTGTCCGAACGCCCACGTGCGGGATGCGTCGGGGCGTGGTTGAGCGCGTCGAAGTTGTAGTAGACCGTCTCGACCTCGGGGCCCTCGGCGATCTTGAAGCCGAGGCCCAGGAAGACGTCCTCGATCTCGCGCCGTGTCGAGGACAGCAGGTGCAGCCCCCCGACTGGCTGGCGTGGCGTGCCGGGCAGCGTGACGTCAACCGTGTCGGACGCCAGGCGCCGCTCGAGCTCGCCGCCGGCGAGCCGCTCGGCGCGCTCGGCGATGAGCGCCTCGAGCGCCTGGCGCGCCTGGTTTGCGGCCTTGCCGGTCGGCCCGCGCTGCTCGGGCGCGAGCTGCGCGATCTGACGCAGGACGTTTGGCAGCTCCGCCTTACGCCCGAGGTAGCGCACGCGCAGCTCCTCGAGCTCGGCGCTCGAGGCGGCGGCGTCGATCGCCACCTCGGCCTCGGCCTGCAGCTCTGCGATGCGTTGGATCACAACTCTCCCCGGGTCAACTCGTAGAGCGCGACGGTAGCCGCCATCGCGGCATTCAGCGATTCCGACAGGATCGGGATGCGAGCGGTTCGATCGCAGGCGCCGACGACCTCCGGCGGCAGGCCTCCCCGCTCCGCGCCGACGATGATCGTCAGCTCGGCGCCGGCGGGGCCTGCGAGCGGCGCGGCCGCGCCCGCGAGCAGCGCAACGCGCTCGCCGGGCAGGTCGTCGACGCCCTGGGCGCGTGCCACCGGAACCTCGAAGATCGCGCCCATCGATGCGCGCACGGCCTTCTGGCCGAAGGGATCGGCACAGCCCGGCCCGAGCACGACGGACGCCGCGCCGAACGCGAGCGCCGAACGCAGGATCGTCCCGACGTTGCCGGGATCCGCGACCCCGTGCAGGTAGACGCACAAGGGCCCGGTCGGCACGCCCCAGCGGGCCTCGTAGACGCCGATCGTGCGCGCCCCCGACGCGAGACCGCTGACGGCGTCCAGCAGCGACTGCTCGACCTCCTCGCCCGGCAGATCGCTGCCGGCGGCGGCAAGGAGGTGCAGATTGGGCCAGCCGGCCTCGCGGGCGGCGTCGACGAGGTCCTCGCCCTCGGCGACGAAGCGCCCGCGGGCATCACGCTCGCGACGGCGGGCGAGCTTGCGGATCTCCTTGAGCTTCTCGTTGTGGGGGCTGGTGATGATCATGGAATACAAAAGGGCGCCGTCCTGGAGAGGAAGCGGCGCCCGGTGAGGTGGTTGCTGTCGGCTTGGAGCGGTTAGGCAGCCGACGCCTCGCGGGCGGCGTCGACGAATCGGGAGAACGTCTCGGGGTCACGCACGGCGATGTCGGCGAGGACCTTGCGGTCCAGCTCGATGCCGGCGACCTGGAGGCCGTGGATGAAGGTTGCGTACGTCATGCCGTTGAGGCGCGCGGCGGCGTTGATGCGGGTGATCCACAGCCGGCGGAAGTCGCGCTTGCGGTTGCGCCGATCGCGGTACGCGTACGCGTCCGCCTTCATCAACGCTTCCTTGGCCCGCTTGTAGTTCGAGTTCGCCTCGCCGCGGAAGCCCTTCGTCCGCTCGAGGGTCGCGCGGCGCTTCTTGCGGGCGTGGACTGAACGCTTGACGCGGGTCACTTGCTCTTGGCTCCGAGCAGCTTCTTGACGCGCGGGGCGTCGTGATCGTTGAGCATCATCGGACGGCTCATCGCGGTCTTCTTCTTCGGCGACTTCTTCTCGAGGATGTGGCTGGAGAAGGGATGGCGCGCCTTGACCTTGCCGTTGGCGGTCAGCTTGAAGCGCTTCTTGGCGCCGGAATGTGTCTTCATCTTGGGCATAGCGAGGGCGTCAGTATGACAGACGTGCCGCGAAAACCCGGGCCCGGGGCTCGGGCACGTGACCGGGCACGCCCTCAGGCGGAGGGCGCCGCGGTGTCGCCCGCGTCCGCGACGGCGGCGCCGTTCTTGTCGCCGTTGAGCTCGGGTGCCACCGCATCGGGCGCCGGCGATTCGCCGGCCGCGGCGATCTCGCCGTTGAGCACCGCCTTCGACGGGCCGAGCATCATCGTCATGTTGCGACCGTCCTGCAGCGGACGCTGCTCGATGACGGCGAGCTCGGCAAGCTCCTCCGCGAGGCGGTCGAGGATCATGACGCCGCGCTCGGGGTGCGTGACCTCGCGCCCGCGGAACATGATCGTGATCTTGACCTTGTCCTTGTGGCGCAGGAAGCGCTCGACGTGGCCCTTCTTCGTGTTGTAGTCGTTCTCCGCGATCTTCGGCCGGAATTTGATCTCGCGGATCGTGATCTGCTGCTGGTGCTTGCGCGCCTGCTTCAGCTTCTGGGCCTGCTCGTACTTGTACTTCGAGTAGTCGAGCACGCGACACACCGGCGGGCGTGCCTCGGGAGCGACCTCGACGAGGTCGAGATCACGCTCCTGCGCATAGCGCAGCGCATCGTCGGTCTTCATCACGCCGACCTGATCGCCATGCTCGTCGATGAGCCTGACCTCGGGCACGCGGATGCGCTCGTTGATGCGTGTCGAGTCGCGCTCGGGCGGGCGCCGGTCGAACCTGCGAGGGACCGGCACTAGTGGGCCACGTGTTTCGGGGCGCGCGTCAAGCGGTGAGCAGGCGCGGCATGAAGTTCTGGGATGTCTGAGTCAACGTGCCGCAGTATACGCCGGGGTCAAGCGGATCGGTTCGCGGCCACGTCGGTGAGCCGCTGCACGAACTCCGCGGTCGTGACGGTGCCGGTGTCGCCGCCGCCATGCTCGCGCACCGACACGCTGGCACTGTCGGCCTCGCGATCGCCGATGACGAGCATGTACGGAATCTTGCGCAGCTCGGCATCGCGGATCTTGCGCCCGACGGACTCCGTGCGCTCGTCGAGCTCGCCGCGCAGGCCGGCGGCCGTGAGCGCTTGCAGGACGGTCGTCGCGGCCGCGACGTGACGGTCGGCGATCGGCAGGACGATCGCCTGCACCGGCGCCAGCCAGACGGGAAACTCGCCGCCGTAGTGCTCGATGAGGATCCCGATGAAGCGCTCGAAGGACCCCAGCAGCGCGCGGTGGATCATGACCGGACGGTGCTCGTCGTCGTCGGCGCCGACGTAGGCGAGCTCGAAGCGCTCGGGCATCGAGTAGTCGAGCTGGACGGTGCCCAGCTGCCACGAGCGGCCGATCGAGTCGGTCATGTGCAGGTCGATCTTCGGGCCGTAGAAGGCGCCGTCGCCGGCGTTGACCTCGTACTCGAGGCCACGTGCGTCGAGCGCGCCCTCGAGCGCCGCCTCGGCGCGGTCCCACATCTCGTCGGAGCCGACGCGCTTGGCGGGCCGCGTCGAGAGCTCCAGACGCGGCTCGAAGCCGAACAGGTCATAGAGGAAGAAGCCGAAGTCCAGCGCGGCGATGACCTCGTCGCGGACCTGCTCCTCGGTGCAGAAGATGTGGGCGTCGTCCTGGGTGATGTGGCGCACCCGCATGAGCCCGTGCAGCGTGCCCGACGGCTCGTGACGATGGACGAGACCCTGCTCGGAGTAGCGGATCGGCAGGTCGCGGTAGGAGCGCCGCTCGTTCTTGAAGAGCTGGATGTGCGCGGGGCAGTTCATCGGCTTCAGCCCCATCGGGCGCTCTTCGACGTCCGTGAAGTACATGTTCTCGCGGTAGGTGTCCCAATGACCGGACTGCTTGAACAGCTCGACGTCGTAGAGGATCGGCGTCTTGACCTCGCGGTAGCCGCGCGCGACGTTCTCCGATCGCCACAGCTTCGACAGCTCGTTCCAGATCGCCATCCCGGCCGGCTGCCAGAACGGCGACCCCGGAGACAGCTCGCTGAACATGAACAGGTCGAGCTCCTTGCCGAGCTTGCGGTGATCGCGGGCGCGTGCCTGCTCGAGGCGCTCGAGATGCTTTGCGAGCTCGTCCTTGGAGAAGAACGCGGTCCCGTAGATGCGCGTCAGCTGCTGGCGCGCCGAGTCACCGCGCCAGTACGCGCCGGCGACGGACTGCAGCTTGACCGCCTTGATGCGCTTCGTGCCGGGCCCGTGCGGACCGCGGCAGAGGTCGGTGAAGGGACCGTTCGTGTACAGGCTGACCGTCTCCAGCGGATGCTCGGGGTCGGCGTTGGCGACGAGGTCCTCGATGAGCTCGACCTTGTAGTCCTGGCCCTCGCCACGGAAGCGCTCGAGCGCCTCGGCGACGCTGACGTCCTCGCGCACGAACGGCTCGCCGGCGTTGATGTGCTGGCGCATCTTCTGCTCGATGCGGTCGAAGTCGGCGTCGGAGACGGTCGTTTCGGCCGGGAACTCGAAGTCGTAGTAGAAGCCGTTCTCGATCGGCGGCCCGATCGAGATCTTCACGCCGGGGTAGAGCTCCATGATCGCGGCCGCCAGCACGTGCGCGGCGTCGTGGCGGATGACGTCGAGCGCCCCGTCTGATGACGGCGTGATGATCTCCAGCGGCGGGCCCGCAACGAGCGGGCGCGCGAGATCGCGCAGCTCCCCGTTCTGGCGCACGGCGATCGCAGCGCGGGCGAGGCCCGGACCGATCGCGGCGGCCGCATCGGCGCCGGTGGCGCCGTCGGCGAGCTGCAGCTCGGTTCCGTCGGGGAGGGTGACGTTCACCGGGCCATTGTCACAGCAACGCGCCGGCCGCAGCTCGCCGCCGTCCCGGAGGTCCGAGGACCGGGTGATCGCAGAGAAGGCGTCTGCGCGATGCTCGGCTGGCGCGACGTACCCGATTCGCGTCGTTCGGCTCCGAATCGAACAGGGGTTCGTCTCGGCGTGCTACCGTTCCCGCACTTCGGGTGATCAATCGGCGCCGTTTCAGCGCCACGCCCGATGCAAACGACCGGCCGCCTTCGCGCCGCGCGCACGACGCGTGTCGCCTCCGGGCCGATGGAAGGACACGAACGGATGCGTCTCAGAACCCTGGGCGCCGTCTGCGCCACGAGCGCCGTCGCGGCGCCCCTCCCGGCATACGTCCAGACCGCCTCCGCGCAGGCGCCCGTAACGGCGCCGGCACAGCCCGCACCCGCCGCAGCTCCACCACAACCGCCCCCCGCGGCAGCCGTCGATCAGTCGGCTGCGCCGGCAGGAGCACCCGTGAAGCCACCGGGCGACATGATCACGGGCGCGATGAAGATCCTGACCGATCGGCACGTGCACTTCGCGCGCCGCTACCACCGGCTGCTCGGCGATCCGCTGACGCGCGCCGAGCGCAGCGAGATCCGCGGGCGGCTTGCACAACTCACGCCGTACAGGGTGCGCGTCGAGACGCGCGAGCTGCGCGAGGACATCCGCCACCTGCGCGGCAAGCTCGAGCGCAAGCTGCACGGCGGCGCGCCCGCCGTGCCGATCCCGCAGCAGCTCGAGGGCATCGCGATGTGCGAGTCGCACGGCAACCCGCGGGCCGTCTCGTCGAGCGGCACGTACCGCGGCAAGTACCAGTTCTCGTTCACGACGTGGGGCACCGTCGGCGGCAAGGGCGACCCTGCCGCCGCGTCGGAGACCGAGCAGGATCGCCGCGCGGCGATCCTCTATCGCAAGGCAGGACCCGGTCAGTGGCCGGTGTGCGGACGCTGAATCACCGCGTCGCGCAACGCTGAAGAGCACCGGCCCGGCGAAGCGTCGTCGGGCCGGTGGTCGTCCGCCCCACTAGCCTGCGACCCATGGATCCCGTCAAGTTCCGCGCCCAGTTCCCCGTCTTCGAACGGCTCGCCTACCTCAACGCCGGGACGTGCGGCCCGCTTCCCGCGCCCGCGATCGCGGTCGCCGCGAAGGTGCTCGAGGAGTGCGCGCGCTCGGGCCGCGGCGCGATGTACTACGAGCAGTCCAAGGCGCTCGCCGCCCAGCGCCGCGCCGCCTACGGCGCGCTCATCAACGCCCAGCCCGAGGACGTCGCGCTGACGGCCTCGACGAGCGACGGCATGGTGCGCGTCCTGCTCGGCCTCGACCTGCGGGCCGGCGACGAGGTGCTGACCTCGACCGAGGAGCACCCCGGCCTCTACGGCCCGCTCGCGGCAGCGCGCAGGCAGCTCGGCGTCGACGTCCGTGCCGTGGCGCTCGAGGAGATTGCCGACGCGGTCTCCCCCGCGACGAAGCTCGTCGCCTGCTCGCACGTCAGCTGGGTCGACGGCCGCCTCGCGCCCGACCTCTCCGGCCTCGACGTGCCGGTCCTGCTCGACGGCGCGCAGGGGGTCGGCGCGGTCGGAGTCGATGTCGCGGCGCTCGGCTGCGACTTCTATGGCGGCTCGGGACAGAAGTGGCTCTGCGGGCCGGTCGGCACCGGGATGTTGTGGGTCTCGCCGGAATGGACGGAGCGCCTGCTGGCGGTCGGCCCGACGTACGTCAACCTCGAGGACGCGAGCGCGGGCCTGGATGCCGTCCCCGCCGCCGGCGCGGCGCGCCACGACGCCGGATCGCAGAGCCTGGAGAGCGCCGTCATGGCGGCGACGTCGTTCGTCATGCTCGCCGGGACCGGCTGGGACGAGCTCCAAGAGCGCGCCGCGTCGCTTGCCGAGACACTCGCGACGATGCTGACCGAGGACGGCCGGAAGGTCGCGCCGCGCGACCGCACGACGCTCGTCTCCTGGCACGACGACGACGCGGTCGCGACGAAGGACAAGCTCGCCGCCGCCGGCGTCGTCATCCGCGACCTGCCCGGCACCGGCCTGCTGCGGGCCTCGGTCGGCGCCTGGAACGACGAGTCGGACCTCGAACGCCTGCTCGCGGGGCTGTGAGACGCGCGCCCGATCCGGCGCGATGAGCGACCGCGAGCCGCGCGCTCCGGGCCTGCCGCCGCGATGAGCGGGGCCACGATCAGCGCCACCGCGATGCGGGCGGCTGTGGCCGTCGCCGCCGAGCACGGCGTGCGCTGCGACGACCCGGTCGTCATGCGAAATGCCAGCAACCTGCTCGTGCATCTGCGCCCGGCGCCGGTCGTTGCCCGCATCATGACCGTGACCGCGAATGCGCCTGACGGCTGTGGGCCGGCTCGCCGGCCGCCGACGGCCGCGCGCGCGTAAGGAGACGAGCGCCAACGCGTCAGGCTGCGGACGTTGGCGCCGCCACCCGGCTCATCCATCCGCGGCATTGGCCATCATGCCTGCGGGCTCTAGCCTGCATCAACCGTTCGGTGCCGGGCCAGGACCGGATGGAACCTCACGAATGACTCGCTCCTCGCGCCATCGCAATCCCCCTCCCTGGAGCGTCGTCGTGGTCGTGCTCGCCGCGCTGCTCGCGCTGCCGAGCCTTTCGGGTGGGGCACCGTCGACGAGCGGCGGCCTGAAGGCCTTCTACGACCCGACGGAGGGCAAGACACCGCTCGATCTCATCGGCGTGCGCTTCGGCCAGACGGCGAGCACCGACCTGACGTTGATCCTGCGTACCGCCAAGCCGTGGGCGTCGTCGGTCATCAACCCCGGCACCCACACGAGTCTCTGCCTGCTGCTGCGCAGCGACGCGCAGGCCAACCCGGCGGGACGCCTGTGCATCTATCCGAACGCGACGACGCGCTCCAAGCTCTCGCTGCGGTACACCGTGCTCGACCAGCAGGGCAACCAGCTCGGGATCCGCGACCTCGCGCCCGTCGTGTCGCGGCCGAACGACACGACGGTCAAGGTCGCCTTCGCGCCCGCGCTGCTGCGCCTGAAGCCGGGCCTCTATCACTGGAAGGTACGCAGCCAGCACGTCGACAACATGGTCTGCCCCGGTCCCGTCGGTTGTAACGACCTGCTGCCCAACAGCGGCGAGAACGACCTGGAGATCACGATCTCCGTCGACCCCGCGGCGCGCCAGCGCTGCTTCGGCGCCGCGTCGCGAGACCTGCGGGTCGCGTGCCGCAATCCGAAGCTCGCCCGCGAGGTCGTGCCGAAGCCGGACATCGCGGTCATCACGCCGAACCTACCGTGTGGCCCGCTCAAAGCCGTCGGGCTGATCATCCCGTGCGAGTTCGGCGTCCCGGCCAACGACGCCCGCAACACGATCGCGCTCATCGGCGACAGCCACGCCGCCCACTGGCGGTCGGCGCTCGAGACCGTGGCGCAGACGTTCAAGTGGCGCGGGCTGTCGATCACGCGCTCGGGCTGCCCGTTCACGAAGGCCACCGCCCGCCTGGATCCGCCCAGCCGTCGGAGGCAGTGCGGGCGCTGGAACAGCGAGGTCCCGCGCTGGCTGCGCAGCCACCCGGAGGTCAAGACGGTCTTCGTCGTCGCGCACTACGAAGCGGGCATCATCGTGAAGAAGGGCCAGGACGAGTTCGCCGCGAAGATCCGCGCCTACACACAGGCATGGAAGGGGCTGCCGAAATCGGTCACGCGCATCGTCGTCATCCGCGACACCCCGAAGTCGCGCACGAACACGTTGGCCTGCGTCAGCCGCGCCATCGCCCACCACCAGCGCGCCGGCGAAGTCTGCGCGATCCCGCGCGACCACGCGATCGCGCGCGACGCGGCCGTCGTCGCGGCGACCCGGATGCACTCCGCGCACGTCCAGACGGTCGACATGACGTCGTACTTCTGCAACCGCAAGAAGTGCTTCCCCGTCGTCGGCGGCGCGCTCGTCTACAAGGACGTTTCGCACCTCACCGACGTCTATGCCTCCTCGCTGGGGCCGTTCCTCCTGCGCAAGATCCGCGCGCTCAACGCCGGCCGCTGATCGCCCCCGCGCCCGGAGTCTCTCCGTTAGTTGTCATGGCCGCGCGGCCACCCACGGGCGGATGAAATCGTCGTCGATCGATGAGCGGTGGGCATGGCGCAGCAGGTGTTTGACCGGCTCGTTGAACGCGTCGCGGGGCTTTATGTCGACAAGGCGCAGGTGACCGCGGCCGTCCGGGTGCCCGACGGCGACGGTGGGCGCGTGCAGCATGTCGCGGAGTTCTCGACGACCGTTCGTGGCCTGGTCGCGTTGCGTTATTGGCTGGAACCGCGCCAGGTCACGGATCTGGCGATGGAGGCCACCGGCGTGTAGTGGCGGCCCGTGTGGGCGATCCTTGAGGATCGCTTCAAGTGCATCCTGGTCAACCCGCGTGACGTTAAGCAGGTCCCCGGCCGTAAGACCGATGGACTTCCTTGATGAGCAGATCGATCGGCTCTCTGACGCGATCGGGGGCGCAGCTTGGCCCTTTCGCCGCAGCGGTCGAGCTGCTGTGCACGATCCCCGGCGTGGCGCGGCGCACGGCGGAAGTGATCATCGCCGAGACCGGCGGCGACATGACGGTCCTCCCGACCGCGCGGCACCTCGCGTCGTGGGCCGGCGCGTGCCCTCTCGCCGCGCAGTACCGCCGGCTGCGAGCACGCCGCGGCCACAAACGCGCGCTCGGTGCCGTCAAGCACTCGATCCTCGTCGCCGCCTGGCACATGCTCAGCACCGGCGAGCTGTACCGCGAGCCCGGCGGCGACTACTTCGAACGCCGCCGCGACCCCCAACGCGAGATCAACCGGCTCGTCGCACAGCTCCAGCGCCTCGGGCACACCGTCACGCTGCAAGGGGCCAACGCCGCGTAGGGCCAACGGGTTTTCCCTCTAGGCGTCGAGGTTCGGCTGCTACTCGTCGAGGTTCTGCTGGTAGGTATGGACGATCCGCTGTGTTCCGCCGCGCCTGCACGTCACGCGCGCATCGATCTCGGTCGGGATCGACGTCCGCTTCTCGGAGCACCTGAAGCCGCTGATCTTCTGAGTGCAGTGACCGGCGAGGTGTTTACCGGACCGCGTGCGGCACTTCTGAAAGGCCACGATCAACTTCCTGCCATAGCTGCATGAGACCTTCGTGACGCGGAACGTGCCGCCCGTGTAGTACCCGTGATAGGGGTACGAGGAGGGGTTCTTGCAGTTCGCGGCACTCGCCTCACGTGCAGATCCGGCGACGATCAGCGTCGTGAGCGCGAGGCATGCGAGAACGGCGAGCGTCGGGATACGGATGAATCGGAGATTGGACGGCATACAGCTCTCTTTCTGCGGGGATCGTCGGACGCCTCTACGCCGGTGGCTGCAGGGCGCGTCGGACGGCTTCGCCCTCATCGGTTCTCGTTGGTTGTCCGCCATTACAGCGTGCCGCTTCGACGGCCCCCGCCGTCGGCCGCACGAAGGCGGCACCCCGTCAACCCACGAGGGGGCGAAAGGACGCGGTGGGAGTGTGCGGACTTCGCCCGCGCCCACGCGTCGCGGCGCTCCAGCCCGGTTACGCCTGCTGCGCTGCGGCTGCATGCACGCATGTCTCGGACCGTCGCGTCGCGCGGGTGCGCGACGGCACTCACCAGGGGCATGCGCCGCGGTGGCACCGGACCGCGGCTTAGCCGACCCAGTCCAGCCAGCCGCCCGCGAGCACGAGCTCCGCGAGGGCCGTATAGCCGCCGGCGCCCGGGTGGACGCCGTCGCCCGCGCGCGCCTCCTCGCCCCAGGTCGCGCTCGCGACGAGCGCCGCGTGCACGGGTACGAACGGCACCTCGCGCGACGCGCAGACGGTGGCGAAGCGCCGCGTGAGCGCGCCTATCCGCTCGTCCTGCTCGGCGTCGCAGGACGGCGGCGGGCCGACGACGAACGCGGGCAGGCCGAGCCGAGCCGCACCGTCGAGCAGCGTGGCGAGCGTCCGCGCCGAGAGCTCGGGATCGACGCGTGCGCGCCCGTCCTCGAACGTCGCGTCGTTGGCGCCGAACGAGACGACGAAGCGGCAGTCGGCGCCCGCCAGCAGCCGCGGCAGCGCCTCGGCGCGCCAGCGCGCCGCGACCTCCAGCGACGTCTCGCGGCGGATCCCCAGCGCGTAGGCGCTCGTCGGGATACCCGCCGCCCACGACGCCGCGGCGACGCGCCCGACCCACCCCCGGGCCTGCGGATCGCCGGTGCCGGCGACGAACGAGTCGCCGAAGAACAGGACGCGCAGGTCTCGGTCGGGCGCGGTCATGGACCTACATCCGCATGACGGGGTGGCGCAACTCGCCGAGCGGGGCGTTCGCGCACGCCGACAGCGCGAAGCCGACCGTGTCGCGCGTCGCGCGCGGGTCGATGATGCCGTCGTCCCACAGGCGCCCCGTCGCGTAGTACGGGTGGCCCTGGGTCTCGTACTGCGCGCGGATCCGCGCGCGCAGGGCCTCGGTCTCTTCCGGATCGCGATCGGGGCGCAGCGCGCCGAGCACCGTCGCCGCCTGCTCCCCGCCCATGACGGAGATGCGGGCGCTCGGCCACGTCCAGAGAAAGCGCGGGTCGTAGGCGCGCCCACACATGCCGTAGTTGCCCGCGCCGTGCGAGCCGCCGACGATGACCGTCAGCTTCGGCACCCGCGCGCACGACACGGCGGCGACCATCTTCGCCCCGTCACGGGCGATCCCGCCCGACTCGGCGGCCTGCCCGACCATGAAGCCCGAGATGTTCTGCAGGAACAGCAGCGGGACCGCGCGCTGATCGCAGAGCGCGACGAAGTGCGCGGCCTTGCGGGCGCTGTCGGAGAACAGGACGCCCTGATTGGCGACGATGCCGACGGGGTGGCCATGGATGTGCGCGAAGCCGCACACGATCGACGGCGCGTAGAGCGCCTTGAACTCGTGCCAGCGCGAGCCGTCGACGACCCGCGCGACGATCTCGCGCGGGTCATAGCCCGTGCGCCCGCCGAGCGGAACGCAGCCGAGCAGCTGCTCCGGGTCGACGACGGGCGCCTCGGTGACGGTGCGCTCCCACGGGCTGGGGCTGCGCGGGCCAAGCGTCGCGACGATCGAGCGCACGATCTCCAGCGCCTCGGCGTCATCGGCGGCGAGGTGGTCGACGACGCCCGAGCGGCGCGCGTGGACGTCTCCCCCGCCGAGCTCCTCGGCGCTGACCTCCTCGCCCGTCGCGGCCTTCACGAGTGGCGGTCCGGCGAGGAAGATCGTGCCCTGCTCGCGGACGATGACCGTCTCGTCGCTCATCGCCGGGACGTACGCGCCACCGGCCGTGCACGAGCCCATGACCGCCGCGATCTGCGCGATCCCGGCGGCGGACATCGTCGCCTGGTTGAAGAAGATCCGGCCGAAGTGCTCGCGGTCGGGGAAGATCTCGTCCTGCATCGGCAGGTAGGCGCCGCCGGAGTCGACGAGGTAGATGCACGGCAGGCGGTTGTGCAGCGCGACCTCCTGTGCGCGCAGGTGCTTCTTCACCGTGAGCGGGAAGTACGCGCCGCCCTTGACGGTCGCGTCGTTGGCGACGACCACGACCTCGCGCCCGTGTATCCGCCCGACGGCGGTCACGACGCCGGCGGCGGGCGCGTCGCCGTCGTAGAGGCCGTGCGCGGCCATCGGCGACAGCTCGAGCAGCGGCGAGCCGGGGTCGAGCAAGCGCGCGACGCGCTCGCGCGCGAGCAGCTTGCCACGCGCCATGTGGCTTTCGGCGGCCTGCGCGCCTCCTCCCGCGCGGACGGTCTCGAGCTGCCGTTCGAGGTCCTCGAGCAGCGCTCGGTGCGCGGTGTCGTTTGCGGCGAACGTCTTGCCGCCCGGCCGCGCGCGCGTGCCCAGGACGATGCTCACGTCGCGTGCCAGTCGATCGCGCCCGCAATCAGCGTGTGCGAGCTCAGGGGGCGACCGAGCAGCGCCTGGATCTGGCGAGCGGCGGCGATCAGCGCGTCGAGGTCGATGCCTGTCTGGATGCCCATCTCGTGCAGCATGCCGACGAGGTCCTCGCTGGCGACGTTGCCTGTCGCGCCGGCCGGAACCGGGCAGCCGCCGAGCTCGCCGACGCTGGACTCGAAGGACGCGCAGCCCGCCTGCAGCGCCGCGAGCACGTTCGCGAGGCCTGCGCCGCGGGTGTTGTGGAAGTGCGCGGTGAGCTCGACGTCGTCGGCGAGCGCGGCGCGGGCGGCGGCGAAGTGCTCGGCGACCTGCAGCGGGTTCGCCATGCCGGTCGTGTCGCCGAAGGCGACCTCCTGCGCCCCGGCTTCGACGAGCGCGGCGGCGATCTCGAGCACGCGCCCGCGCGGGACGACGCCCTCGTAGGGACAGCCGAAGCTCGTCGAGATGACGGCCTCCACGCGCAGGCCGGCCTCGCGGGCGCGGCCGATGACGCGCCGCAGGCTGTCGAGCGACGCCGCGATCGTGCGGTTGACGTTGTGCAGGTTGTGCGTCTCGGAGGCCGACAGGAAGACGCCGATCTCCTCGAAATGCTCGCGCAGCTCGAGTGCGTGGTCGAGGCCGCGGGAGTTCGGCACGAGCACGCTGCGCGAGACGCCCGGCGGGACGTCAATCGCCGTCAGCACCGCGCTTGCGTCGGCGAGCTGCGGGATGACGTCGCCGCGCACGAAGCTCGTGACCTCGATGCGCTCCAGGCCCGTGCGGGCGAGGCGGTTGACGAGCGCGACCTTGTCGGCGGTCGCGACGATCTCGGGCTCGTTCTGAAGGCCGTCGCGCGGCCCGACCTCGCGGATGCTGACCTTCGACGGCAGCACGCTACGCCCCTAAACCGCGGGCAATCACCATCTGCTGGATCTCGTCGGTGCCCTCGCCGATCGTCAGGATCTTCGCGTCGCGATACATCCGGCAGACGGGGTACTCCTCGATGTAGCCGTAGCCGCCGTGGATCTGCACCGCCTCGTCGGCGCAGCGCACGGCGAGCCGACCGGTCTTGAGCTTCGCCTGCGCGGCGGCGAGGCCGAACGGTCGGCCGGCGTCCTTCAGCAGCGCGGCACGGTAGACGAGCAGCCGAGCGGCCTCGATCTCGGTCGACATGTCGGCGAGCTTGCCCTGGATCGTCTGGAACTTCGAGATCGCCTGGCCGAACGCGCGGCGCTGCTTGGCGTAGGCGAGTGCCTGGTCCAGCGCGCCCTGGGCGAGGCCGAGGCCCATCGCGGCGACGCCGATGCGCCCGATCTCGAGCACCTGCAGGAACTGCGCGAGGCCGCGGCCGGCATGGCCGAGCAGGCTGTCCGCCGACACGCGGCAGTCAGTGAACGTCAGCGGGCGCGTGTCCGAGGCGTGCCAGCCCATCTTGCGATACGGCTCGCCCTGCTCGTAACCGGGCGTGCCGTTGGGCACGAGGAAGTTCGAGATCTCGCCCTTGCCGGTCAGCGCCGTGATCGTGACGAGCCCCGAGATGTCCGTGCCGGCGTTCGTGATGAACTGCTTGGCGCCGTCGATCACCCAGTCCTCGCCGTCGCGGACGGCGCGCGTCGTCGTGTGCGCGGCGTCCGATCCGCCCTCGGCCTCGGTCAAGCCGAAGGCGCCGAGGATCTCCCCTGCGCACAGCCGCGGCATCCACGCCTCGCGCTGCGCCTCGGTGCCGTAGAGGTAGATCGGCTGGGTGCCCAGCGACGTGTGTGCGCACAGCGTGATCGCGACGGACGAGTCGACGCGGGTGAGCTCCTCGACGGTCAGCGTGTAGGCGAGCGTGTCGCCGCCCGCGCCCCCGTAGCGCTCGGGGAACGGGATCCCCATGAGGTTCAGCGCGCCGAGCTTGGTGATGATCTCGTAGGGCACCGAGTGCGTGCGGTCAAGCTCGCCGGCGACCGGTGCCACCTCGCCCTCGGCGAAGTCGCGCACCGTCCGACGCAGCAGCTCGTGATGGTCGGAGAGGTCGAAGTCCATGAACGAGCGTTCATTCTGACACACACCGAGCGGACTCGCCGGACTATGCTGCGTTGTCGTGTCGATGAACGATCGATCACCGGGCGGAGCGACCGCGGAGCGGATCCACGACGCGGCGCTGACACTGTTCAACGAGCGCGGCTACACCGGCACGACCGTGCGCGAGCTCGCCGACGCATGCGGCCTGACACCGGGCGCGATCTACAACCACTACGCCTCCAAGGAGGCGCTGCTGTTTGCGATCGTCGACCGCGTCCACGACCTCGCCGACGCGATCCTGTCGGAAACGCTACGCGGCGTCGGCAACGAGCCGGCGACCCAGCTCGAGGCGCTCGCCTCGGCGTTCACCGCGTTTCACATCGACCGCCCGCGCGAGACGCGCGTCGCCAACCGCGACTACATCTACCTGCCGGGCGTCCAGCGCGACAGCGTCGTGCGCCGCCGACGGCGCGTCCGCGCGCTGTTCGCCGACGTCCTGCGCGAGGGTGAGTGCCAGGGCACGTTCTCGTTCGCCGAGCTCGGCTCGAAGGACGCGATCCAGGCGGCGAGCATGGCGATCCTGAACATGGTCGTGCTCGTCGCGGAATGGTTCGATCCGGCGGGCACCCGCAGCGCGCAGGACACGGCCGCGCTGCACGGCCGGCTCGCGCTGCGGATCGCCCGTCACGACGGCTCGGCCGTTTGATCCGGCAGGTCAGTCGCCCCCGAGGGTCGCGCGACTGGGACGAGCACCTGCACGACGACCGCTGCGTGACGCCGGATCGCCCCGCACCCGCGCGGGAGGGCTGAGCACGCCGCACGCGGGCGCGCCGGTCGCGATCCGCGGAACTAGGTGCATCTTTGACGGACTGACTTGCAGCCACGCGACGTCCGGAGAGATCGACACCAAATGGGTGCATCTGCGACGGATCCAGAACGTGTCGCCGTTGATCCGTCACAGATGCACCCGGCGAGCCACTCCTTCGTGCATGCGCACAGGTCCACCTCGTGGCCCGGGCGGCGTGGGCCACCCTGATCGACGATCGTCGGCGCGCGAAGGCTCAACCGTTTGACGAGCACGAAAGCCGCCGCGCGGGAGCTCGAGCTCGTCGCGTGACCGCCGACCGCCCGTGTCGTCAGGCGGAGTTGCCGAGCGACGGCTCCGGCGGGGTGAGCGCCCGGCACGTCGGGGCATAGGCCAACAGCGTCGCGGGGATCGCGCGCGGCAGCAGGCCCTGGTGGTCGCGCAACGCGCGCTCCTGGGCGCCGATGTCGCCCGATTTCGTGAGCGCGGCGACGCGGCGCAGCTTCGCCGCCTCCTCGCGGACGTGCCCGATCGCCGCCGCGTGAAACGCGGCGAGGTCGGGCGGCGGCGGGATCGCGGCGAAGCGGCGGCCGGCGTCGGCGACGTCGCGGGCGTAACGCGCGAGCGCCGCGGTCGGCGCGCTCGGCACGTCGGAGAACGCCCGCTGGATCGCGCGCGCGAGATCGGAGCACAGCCGGTCGGTCGTCGCGGCGTAGACGACGACCGACGTCGTGGCCGCAGGGCGCGGACGCGGCTCGCCCCCGCAGGCCGCGAGTCCAAGGATCAGCAACAGCGCCGCCGCGATCGGTCGCACCGCGACAGCGTACGGGCGCGACGGGAGTGCCGAGCCGCCGCTATCCTCGCGCCGTGGCGAAGAAGAAGGCAGATCCGATTCGCAAGCTCCTCGCGGGCCTTGGGCCCGCGCTGTTCATGGGCAATCCGGCGGGCACCGTCGTGATCATGGAGACCAAGGTCGTCGACGCCGGCGGCGATCCCGACGAGGTCCTCGAGTGGGTGAGAGCCAACGGCGGCTACCCCGACAAGTCCTTCGCGACCAGCACCCGCAGGGGTCGCGGGCCGACGCTGAAGCCGCGCGAGGCCCCGAAGCGCTACTACGTCATCCCGGAGGACGCCCTGAAGTAGCCGCCTGGACCGGCTGCGGTCGCCCCGGCTGCGCCCGCGCTCAAGGCGCGGGCGGTGGTCCGGTGAGGAGCCCCTCTACGGTCTTTCCGAGACCACCGATGACGTCGCCAACCACCACGACCACGTCGTCCACGGTCTTGCCAAGCTGTCCGACGAGCGCTCCGGTGCGCTCCTTCGGGGTCGGCGCTGCCGGCGGCTTCGCCGCTGGTGGTGGCGGTGGTGGCGGCGGCGGTGGCGGCGCGACGGCCACGGGCGGCTTCACGACGGCGGCGGGAGGCGGTGGGGGCGGCGGTGGCGGCCGCGACGGTGGCGGTGGCGGTGGCGGTGGCGGCGGTGCGGCGATCCGCCGAGGCTTGACGGCGGCGACGATCGTCGGCGGGGCCACGAACGCGACCTCGGCCTTCGTGGTGGGCTGGACGATGGCGGAGCGCTCGGCGGGCGAGATCTCGGGCCCGGTCACGAGCTGTCCGAGCGAGCCGAGCCCCCCCACGCCGCCCGCGCCGCCGACGACGACGACGAGCGACGCGACCATGGCGATCGGGACGAGCGCCGCGGCCGTCCCGGCCCGGAGGAGCTGGCGCAGCCATGCGCCGACGAAGTCCATGACGTCGATGATAGGTGGCATGCGTCACGAAATCCGCAGCTGGGTGGCGATAGCCGCATGAGCCCTCGCCGGCGCTCGATGGCGCGCACGCTGCGCGTCGCCCTGCTCGGGCTGACGATCGCGCTCGCGGTCATCGGCGCGATCGGCGTCGCCGCGCTGTACAACACCCGCCAGGACTACGAGAACCGTCTGTCGGAGACGTCGCAGCTCGAGGTCGCGGCGGCGAACGTGCTGACCGCGACCGTCGCGCTGGAGGCGAACCTCGCGCGCGCGCGCTCGCGCCAGTCCGCGACGTACGTCGCACGCGCCGCGGCCCAACTGGAGCGCAGCGGCGCGGCCCTCCGGCGGATCGTCGGCGGCGACGCTCGCACGCAGGCGCTGGCGGCGCGGCTCGAGCCCGCGAGGCGCGCCGCGCGCGCGCTCGAACTCCACCCGACGATCGATGCCTCGCGCCGCAGCGCGTCACGCAGCCTGCCCGTCGTGCGGCGTGCGATGGGCGAGCTCGCGCTGCGCCAGGGCGCGCGCCGTGAGGACGGCCGCGCCGATGCGCGGCACGGGACGCGCATCGCGCTGCTCGCGATCGGCCTGGGCGCCGGCCTCGCGCTCGTCGCGGTGCTCGCGTTCCTCACCCTGTTGATCCGCACGATGCGCCGACCGCTCGACGATCTCGTCGATGCGACGCGGCGGATGGCCGGCGGTGACCTGCAGGTCCGCGTGCAGGCCGACGGTCCGCGCGAGCTTGCCGCGCTCGGGGAGTCCTTCAACGTCATGAGCGCCGATCTCGCGGCCGCGGGCGCGAGCGTGGAGTCCCAGCGCCAGCGCCTCGCGACGACGATCGAGAGCCTCGGCGACGGCCTCGTCATCTGCGACGCCCGCGACATCGTCTCGGCGATGAACCCACGCGGTCGCCAGCTCGTCTCGCAGCTGCGGCCCGGCATTCCGGCGCATGGCCCGGGAAGCCCGCTGCCCCCGATCCAGGAGGCGCTCGCCGGCGAGGTCACGATCGGGCACGACGGGGTCTCGATCGCCGTGACCGCCGCGCGCCTCGCAGGAACCGACGGCGGCAGCGTCTGGACGCTGCGCGACATCACCGAGCGCGCGCGCCTCGAACAGGCCAAGAGCGACTTCGTCGCGACGGCGTCGCACGAGCTGCGCAGCCCGCTGACCTCGATCAAGGGCTTCATCGAGCTCCTGCAGACGACCGAGAATCAGAACCTCACGGCGCGCCAGCTCGACTTCATCCACATCGCGCTGCAGTCGACCGATCGCCTCGTCGACCTCGTCAACGACCTGCTCGACGTCGCCCGCATCGAGTCCGGCCAGTTCGAGATCCAGCCGCGCAGCTGCGATCTGCGTGCGACCGTCGAGGAGGTCGCGGCGCTCATGGCGCCGCGCGTGGCGGACAAGCAGCAGCGCCTGCTCGTCGAGATCGCCGAGCCGCGGGCAGCGGCGCTGGCGGACCCCGCGCGCGTGCGCCAGATCATCACGAACCTCGTGACGAACGCCCACCTCTACACCCCCGAGCACGGCACGATCACGCTGCGCCTCGAGGGCGACGCGCGGTCGACGCGGCTCGTCGTCGCCGACAGCGGGCGCGGGATGTCGCCCGACGACACGCGGCGCGTGTTCGATCGCTTCTACCGCGGGGCCTCCGACGAGCGGCGCAGCCCCGGCACCGGCCTCGGCCTGCCGATCGTGAAGTCGCTCGTGGACCTGCACGGCGGCTCGATCGAGGTGCGCAGCGCCGTCGGCCAGGGGACGACGTTCACGATCTCGCTGCCGTCCGCGCCGAGCGGCGGGCCGTCGGCCGCGGCGACGCCGCTGGCAGCGCGTCGCGTGCTGATCGTCGACGACGAGCCCGCGCTGGCCGCGCTCATCGCTCAGCAGCTCTCGCCGCTCGGGGTGCAGAGCGTGCAGGTGAACTCCGGTACCGATGCGCTCGCGCGGCTGCGCTCAGAGCACTTCGACGCGATGACGCTCGACGTCCTGATGCCCGGCATGAACGGCTTCGACGTGCTCGAGGCCGTGCGCGCCGATCCGCGCTTGGCGAGCCTGCCCGTGATCTTCGTGTCGGTGTCCTCGACGCTGTCGCAGCTCGATGGCGAGTGGGCCGTGTCCAAGCCGATCGACCGCCAGCGCCTCGGCGAGGTGCTGCAGGCGGCGATCCGCGCGAAGCGCTCGCGGGTGCTCGTCGTCGCGCCCGAATCGGCGCGTGCCGACCTCACGCCGGCGTTGGTCGGCCTCGGCATCGAGTACCGCTGGGAGTCCAGCGCCCCGAGGGCGGCGCGCGCCGGCGGCGAGGAGCTCTTCGAGGTCGCGCTCGTGCACGCGAGCATGAGCGAGGCGCTGCGGTTGCTCGACGGCACCGCCCTGCGCGGACGACGCGGCGGGCGTTCGGTGATCCTGTTCTCGACGGGGCACGGTGGAGGTGCGTCGGACAACGGCGTTGGCGTGCCGGTGTTCCCGCTCCCGCAGGCCGTCAGCGCGCTGCGCGCGTCTCTCGGCGGCGAACCGAACGCGACTGGGGGAAGATGACGACCGTGAACACCGAGGATCGGCTGCGCAGCAGGATCGAGGAGCTCGAGTCAGAGCTCGCGCAACGCGTCGCGGAGGCCGTCGAGAAGGAGCAGCAGCTCCAGCGCTACGCCGCCGACCTGCGCGAGACGTTCATGCAGGAGCGCCGCCGCTCCGACGAGCTGCACAACTCCTACACGTTGACCGTTCGCGCGCTCGCGAGCGCCGTCGAGGCCCGCGACGCGTACACCGGGCGTCACGCCGAGCGCGTCGCCGCCTACGGGCTGGCGCTCGGCGAGGTCTGCGGGATGAGCTTCGGCTCCGAGCCGGAGATCGAGTTCGGCTTCCTGCTGCACGACGTCGGCAAGGTCGCGGTCCCCGACGCGATCCTCTTCAAGCCGGGGCCGCTGACGCACGCCGAGCGGCTCGTCATGCAGCAGCATCCGGTGACCGGCTCGGAGATCGTGCGCGACATCGACTTCCTCGGGGCCGCCCGTGAGGTCATCCGCTCCCACCACGAGCGCTGGGACGGCAGCGGCTATCCCGACGGGCTCGCGGGCCGAACGATCCCGCACGCGGCCCGCGTCTTCGCGGTCGCCGACACGCTCGACGCGCTGACGACCCAGCGCCCCTACCGCCGCCCCTCGTCGCTGCCCAACGCACGGGCGATCATCGACGAGGGCATCGGCACGCACTTCGATCCCGACGTCATCGAGGCGTTCCGGCTGCTGCCGGACGCGACGATCGAGCAGATCAAGCTGAGGATCGGATGACGAGTCCGCGTCGCGCCGTCCTGATCGTCGACGACGACCCATTCATCCGCAAGCTCATCGTGACGACGCTCGAGGGCGTCTCGGAGTTCGACCTGCACGAGGCGTGCGACGGCGTCGAGGCGGTGCGGATCGCCGGCGAGCAGGCCCCCCGGGTCGTGTTCCTCGACATCGACATGCCGCGGATGGACGGCATCGAGGCGTGTCGCCTGATGCGCGCGGACGCCGGCATGAACGGCGCCAAGATCGTCATGCTGACGGCGACCGCCGAGAACTCGGCGCGCGTGCGCGCCGACGAGGCCGGCGCCGACTTCTTCCTGACGAAGCCGTTCAGCCCGCTCGACCTGCTGCGGCTCGTGTCCGAGCTCTGAGCTCGAAGGCGTCGCGTCAGCCGGCGGGGCGGCGCAGATCGGCGTCCGGGTTGGCCATCGTCGCGTCGACGCGCAGGGCGCGCGTGCGCAACAGCTCCGGCAGCACCTGCCCGACGACCTCAGCGGCGCGCTGCATGGCGTGCCACGCGTTGTCGGCGGGAAGCTCGACCCACGACAGCTTGAGCTCGCAGCGATCGATCTGCATCTCGAGGTCGGCGGCGGGCAGCTCGGCGATCGGCCGCGGCTGCGTGGACTCGGCCTCGGTGAGGATCCAGTCGTCGAACGCGCCCTTCGCGCGCATGCACCAGCGCATCTCGCCCGGGACGGTGAAGTTGACCTCGAAGATGATCGCCGGGACGCTCGCCATGAGTGCTGGTGAGGCTACCGTCGTCGGCGCGTGCGCTGCCGGCGCGCCGGGTCACGGCGTGCGTCGGGCGGGCGCTGTACGGTCCTCGCCATGACGCTCGACGAGGCCCTGCTGGCGCTCAACGACCGCCTCGGCCACCTCGTCACCGCGTGGGTCGAGGTGCAGCACGATACGCCGCTGCTGATCGCGAGCGGCCACCTCGAGAACTGGCATCTCGAGGTCGCCGACGAGGAGCCGGTGGCCGGCGCCTCGCACTTCGACCTCTACGGCCACTACTCACTCGGCGACACCCGCTTCGACCTCAGCGACGCGCCCGTCGAGTCCGTCGGGGAGCGTCCGGACGGCCTCACGTTTCGCCTCGCCGGCGGGGCGCGGCTGGTCGTGACGTGGAAGCCGGCGGCACCGCCCGCCGACCTCGTCTGACGGCGGCCGCGGTTCCGCGCAGCCGGCGCGGTCTTCAGCTGTGGACCGCCGCGAGGAAGGCGTCGATGTTCTCGGCCAGCAGCCGGCACTGCTCGTCCTGCAAGCCCTGCAGGCGCGTGCGCAACGGGCGCAGCGACGTCGAGGCGTTGTGCACGTAGCGCGCCATCCCGGCGGAGAAGCTGCGCTCGACGAGGATCAGCTCCTGCGGCCCGAGCGTGTCGGGCAGCGGCGACACCTCGTGCTCGCGGACGATCTCGGCCGCCGCCGTCTCGCCCGCGGGGAGCTGTGCCTCGGCGTCGGCGGCGAGCTCGGCGAGCTCAGAGCGCAGCGCGCGCATGCGATCGGTCTGCGCGTTCGCGACGGCGCGGGCATCGCGGGTCTGCTCGTCGTCGAGGTCGGGGCCCTTTCCGAATGCCGCGGCGGCCTCCGTCAGCCACGTGAGGTGATGCTGCATGTGGGCATCGAGCGCGAACATCGCGGTCAGCGCGCCGCTGCACTCGACGAGCGTGCCGGTGGCCTGATCGGCGGGGATCGCGAAGCGAAGTGGGGCCATTGGTAGTCAGGGGCGCAGTGCCCGCCGGTGGCGGGTCTGGTTCCCCATTCCCCTTTCAATTCCGTGCGTGCGGTTTTCCCGCACACGGCTTACCGATGATCTTCGTGGCATGGCTTACGCGGTCCCTGGGTAGCG
>JBBSNY010000010.1:0-134753 GCA_038260305.1 Solirubrobacterales bacterium | reverse complement strand
TGGCCGCCGCCGCGCTGGCCGCCGCGCCGCTGGCCGCCGCCGACTGGGGGCTCGAGCGCCGCGGCGGTGACCGCCGCCGCCGCGCCTGATGCTCGACCGGTCGGTGCGCGCCCGGCTCGCGCCGGCGCTGGCGACCTGCGCCGTCGCACTCGATCGCCGCGGCGTCCGTGCCGGGCACGTGACGGCGGCCGGCCTGGCGGTCGGCGTCGGTGCCTGCGTCGCGGCCGGATCCGCGCACTGGACGCTCGCGCTCCTGCTGTGGCTCGGCAACCGCACGCTCGACGGGCTCGACGGCCCGCTGGCCCGCCGCCGGGGCCCGTCCGATCTCGGCGGGCTGCTCGACTTCTCCGCGGACTTCGTCGTCTACGGCGGCTTCGTCGTCGGCGTCGCCGTCGCGCAGCCCGACGCCCGGCTGGCGATCTGCGTGTTGCTCGCCGCGTACCTGCTCAACAACGTCGTGCTGCTGTCGCTCAGCGCGCTCGGGGAGAAGCGCGCGCTCGCGCTCGGCGACGAGCGCGGCCTGACGCTGCCGACGGGTCTCGCTGAAGGGACCGAGACGATCGCCGTCTACGTCGGGCTGTGCCTGCTCCCCGACCACGCGGCGGTCATCGCATACGCGTTCGCCGCCGTCGTGCTCGTCACGGTCGCGCAGCGGCTCACGATCGCCCGCCGGCTGCTCGTCAGCTGACCGCGACCTCGTCGTCGTCGGGCAGCCGCCACAGGCGCTCACGCGGCAGCTCGACGCCGACCTCCTGACCGGCCGACGGCGCGCCGGCCGGCGGCACGTGCAGCTCGAGGCGTTGGCCGTCGCAGTCGACGACGAGCTTGACGTGGGTCCCCGCGTAGACGGCCTCGCCGACGATCCCCCGCAGGGCGCACGCGTCATCGACGCGGGCGTGCTCGGGGCGGATCGCGAGCGTCGCGCGACCGTCGGGCCCGGGGACCTCGATCTGCGCGCCGCGGACGTCGAGCAGCCCACCGCGAACCTCGCCGCGCAGCAGGTTCGCGACGCCGAAGAAGCGCGCGACGGCGGCGCTGACCGGGCGTTCGAAGAGCTCGCTCGGCGTGCCGTGCTGGACGATCCGGCCCTCGAGCAGCAGGGCCAGGCGTTGGCCGAGCTCGGCGGCCTCCGCCCGGTCGTGCGTGACGACCACGGTCGTCAGCTCGCGCTCGCGCTGCAGGCGGACGATGAGCCGTCGCAGCTCCTCGCGGCGGTTGGGGTCAAGCGCCGCGAGCGGCTCGTCGAGCAGCAGCAGGTCAGGGTCCCCGCACAGGGCGCGGGCGAGCGCGACGCGCTGCTGCTCACCGCCGCTGAGTCCCTGCGTGCGGCGTGCGGCGAAGCCGCCGAGGCCGACCTCGTCGAGGCGCTCACGAGCCTGCGCGCGGCGCTCGGCGCGGCGGACGCCCGCGGCGCGCAGCGCGAGTGCGACGTTCTCCTGGACATCGAGGTGCGGAAGCAGCCGCGGCTCTTGGAAGACGACCGCGACGCCGCGACGGTGCGGCGCGACCGAGCGCAGCGAGCGGTCGCCGAGGCGCACCGCGCCGTCATCGAGCGGCGCCAGTCCGGCGATCGCCCGCAGGAGCGTTGTCTTGCCGGCCCCGGAAGGCCCGACGAGCGCCATCCGCGTCCCAGCCGCGACGCGCAGCGACAGGCCGCGCAGGACCGGGCTCCCGCCCGGCGACACGGTGATCGCGTCGATCTCGAGCGCGTGGCCGCTCACAGCGGGCTCCTCGCCGCGCGCGCCGTCAGCGCCAGCGCGGCGACGGCGGGCACGAGGAACAGCAGCGCCAGGGATGCGGCGACCTGGGGATCGGAGCGCACGAACGGCAGCATGACGACGGGCAGCATCGGTCGTCCGCCCCCGACGGCCAGGCTCGAGCCGTACTGCGACCACGACACGAGGAAGCCGAGGAAGGCGGCGGCGGCGAGCGTCGGGCGGACCGCCGGCAGCGTCACCCAGCGCCAGCGCTGCAGCGGCGCGAGCCCGTTCGCGCGAGCCATCTCCTCGAGCGCCGTGACCTGCGGTCCGAACGCGCTCAGCAGCACGACGACGACGTACGGCAGCACCGCGACGAGGTGCGCCAGCACCAGGCCGGCGATCGTGTCGGTGAGGTCGAGTCGCAGGAACCACTCGGTCAGCCCCGCGCCGGTTGCGTACGGCGGGACGAGCAGCGGCATGGCGAGCAGCAGGAACGCGAAGGCGGGCCGGCGCAGGCGCCGCTCGCCGAGCACGCGCGCGGCGGGCCAGCCGAGGACGAGCGCCAGTGCCGTCGTCACGACGGCGACGAGCATCGACGTCCCGAACGCCGCGGCGGCCTCGCCGGAGAACGCGAGCTCGACGCCGCGCAAGCCCCACACCTGCGGCAGCAGCGCCGGGGCGCGCCACTGATCGGCGAATGCGCGCACGACGAGCACGACGAGCGGCAACGCGAACGCTGCGGCGAGCAGCGCCCCGAGCGCCCGTTGCAGGCGTGACTCAGCCACCGGTCACGTCCCGTGCGAGCCGAGACGGCGAGCATCCGGCGCGCGCTGGCGATTCACGGTCAGCCACCGGACACGTCCTTCGCCAGTCGGACCGCGAGCACCGCGAGCGCCGTCGAGGCGGCCGCGGTCAGCAGCAGTGTGGCGGCGGCGACGCCCTCGCCCGCGAGCAGATCCCCCTGCGTCGCCTGCAGCGCGAACTCGGCGAGCGTCGGCGGGTAGCTCGGGCCGACGGTCAGCGGCACCTCGAACGCGCCGAGCACGAACGCGGCGACGACGATCGCGCCGACGACGAGCGGCGTGCGGACCGCCGGCCAGACGACCCAGCGCAGCCGCTGGGCCGGTCCGGCGCCGAGCACGGCCGCCGCCTCCTCGCGGGTCGCGAGCGCCTCGCCCATCGCGGCCAGCAGCAGGAGCACGAGAAACGGCGTCTCCTTGTAGACGTAGACGAGCACGACGCCCAGGCCGAGATCGTCGCGCACCAGCGTCAGCGGCAGCCCACCGAGCGCCCGGTCGGCGAGGCCGCCGGGCGCAAGCCAGAGCACCGCGGTCAGCGCAACCAGCAGGTGCGGGACCGGCACCGGCAGCGAAAGGAAGGCGCGCACGGCGAGCGAGCGGCGGCGCACCGCGAGCGCGACGACGAGCGCCAGCGCGCAGCTGCTCAGCGTCGACAGGACAGTGACCTGCAGCGTGAAGCGGACGCTGTCGCCGAACGCCGGGTCGTCGAACATCGCCCGCCACGCGTCGAGCGTCGCGTGCCCGCCGAGCGGGACGAAGCTCGTGCGCGCGGCGCCCGCGAGGGCGCCGCCGAACAGCAGCGTGAGGACCCCGAGCGCGGGCGCCAGCGCGAGGCGCGTGCGCCGACGCTCGGCCCTCAGCCGCGCAGCACCTCGCGCTTCCACCGCGCCTCGAGCGGCGCGACCGCGTCGGCGGCGAACTCCTCGACGGGGGTGCCGAGGCTCTTGAGCACGTAAGGGCCCGACGACGAGCTCTCGAACGCCGCGCGCTCGGCGGCGTCGACCTTGGAGACATCGAGCACCGTCGGGCTGCCGAGGCCCTTCGGGTCGGCCTTGGCCGCCTGCAGCGCGGGGCTCAGTAGGAGGTCGGCGACGACCTTCGCGCCGGCCTGGTGCGCGGCGTTGGCGGGGATCGTCACGAACGAGACGTTCGCCAGGGCGCCCTTGCCGAGCAAGAACGGCCGTACGCTCTTCGGGAACGAGCCCTTGCGAACCTCGTTGCGGATGAAGCCGAACTCATAGCTCATCGCGAAGTCGACCTGGCCGTCGGCGAACAGCCCGTCGAGCTCGGCCTCGGACTTCGGCAGCGCCTTGCCCTTGCGCCACATGAGCGGCTTGAGCGCCTTGAGGTAGGCGAATGCGGCGTCCTCGCCCTTAGCGGCGACGACCTGGCGCACGAACGCCGAGCCGGTGAAGTCCGGCGGCGCGGGATAGGTGACGCGGCCGGGGTGCGCCTTCGCGTAGGCGAGCAGCCCGTCGAAGTCCTTAGGCGGCGCCTTGACCTTCGCGCTGTCGTAGGCGTAGACGAACGCGGCGCGACTCCACGGCGCCTCCTGCCCGTCGACCGGGATCTGGAAGTCCGTCGTGATCGTCGGGTCGGAGGCATCGAGGTACCTCGCGCTCGGCAGCGCCGTCGACCAGTCCTTGAGCCACAGGCCGACCTTCTTTCCGCCGGCGAAGTTCTCGCCGTTGATCCAGATCAGGTCGACGCCGCCGCCGGTGGTCTTGCCGGCGCGCTTCTCGGCGACGACGCGCTGCACGGCGTCGGCGGTGTCCGTGATCGGAACCTGGCGCAGCGTCACGCCCTTCGCCTTCGCGGCCGGCGCGACGACGTCCTTGACGTAGGCGTTGATGCGGTCGTCGCCGCCGTACATCCACCAGCGCACGGTCTGGCCGCGGGCCTCGTCCTGGATCGCGACGAACGGGTCCGACGAGGAGACGGTCTTCGCCGCTCCCGCGTCCGGCGAGGCGTCGTCGCTGCCGCCGCAGGCGCTCAGCAGCAGCGCGAGCAGGGCGAGGGCCAGCGGGATCCGTGACTGGGCGGGCATGGCGCGAGTCTATGGACGCGCCAACGAGGCCGCGACGAAGTTGGCGTCGCGCAATCGCTCCAGGCGCGGCGCGAGCGACGGCGCCGCCCGCTCGTCGAAGCCCTGACACCAGGCCAGGCCACGGAACACGACGGCCGCGTGCAGCGCCGGCACCCGCTCGACCGCCGCGCGTTCGCCGCCGGCCGCGACGTAGCCGTCCAACAGCGCTTCACGGGCGACTTCGTCGAGGACGATCGGCGCGTCGTCGCTCCACGACGTCGTCGTCGCGGCGAGCGCGTGCGCGAGATCCCACGCGGCGTCGCCGCCGCGCGCGGCCTCCCAGTCGACGAGTCGAACGGTGCCGTCGTCCGTGACGATGAGGTTGCCCGGGTTGACGTCGGTGTGGCACAGGACCGCCGGGCCCGCCGCGGGGCCTCGCGGCGCCAGCGTCGCGGCGTGCTCGGCGAGCAGCGTCGCAGCCGGCGACTCGGGGGCGCGGGCGAGCCACGCGCGACCGTCGGCGGCGAGCTCGGCGACGGCGTCGACGGTCGGCAGGTGCGCCGGCGCCGGGACGCGATGCACCCCAGCGAGCGCCGCGCCGAGCGCCGGAAGATCCGTGGCGTAGTCGAACGGCCGTCCGAGCACGAGCTCCTCGGCGAGCAGCGCTCCGACGAGCGCCCGCGGTCGCGGCCCCACGCCGGGCGAGACGGCGTGCAACGCCTGCAGCGTGGCGTGCTCGCGCGCGAGTTGGGCTTCGGGCTCAAGGCCCCACTGCGAACCCGTGCAGGCGCGTAGCACGATCGCCTCCCCACCTGCGCGTAGGACGCTGTGCTCGTGGTAGGCGCCCGCCGCGAGCGGCGCGATCCGCGCAGCGGCGGGATCAAACCCGAGCGCGGCGCAGACGGAGGGCAGGTCGACGCGCATGCTCGCCGCACCCTAGACGGGCCGCCGGGCTACGCTTGACGGCCGATGAAGCGTTACCACGTCACGACGTTCGGCTGCCAGATGAACGAGCACGACTCCGAGCGCATGAAGGGCATGCTCGACGCGCTCGGCTACGCCGAGGCAAGCGCGCCCGACGACGCCGACGTCATCCTCTTCAACACCTGCTCGATCCGCGAGAAGGCCGACACGAAGTTCCTCGCCCACCTCGGCCACGCCAAGCGCCTGAAGCGTGAGGACCCAGCGCGGATCGTCGGTGTCGGTGGCTGCTGGGCGCAGTCCGTCAAGGACGAGGTCTTCGAACGCTTCCCGTTCGTGGACGTCGCGTTCGGCCCGGGCCAGGTCCACAAGCTCGCGGAGTTCCTGACGTCGGACTCGATCACCGCCCAGGGCTTCTTCGAGTTCGAGGGCTTCACCGGCCATCTGCCCGACAAGCGCGCGCGCGAGTTCCAGGCCTGGGTGCAGATCTCCGTCGGCTGCAACATGGCCTGCTCGTACTGCATCGTGCCGTCGACCCGCGGGGCCGAGGTCTCGCGGCCGCTTCGCGAGCTCGTCGACGAGGTCGCGCGCCTGGCCGCCGACGGCGTGCGCGAGGTGACGCTGCTGGGCCAGAACGTGAACTCCTACGGGCGTGATCTGCGGCCGGCGCGGGCTTCGTTCGCCGAATTGCTGGGGGCGATCGACGCGATCGACGGCATCGAGCGGATCCGCTATACGAGCCCGCACCCGAAGGACATGCGCACCGACGTCATCCTCGCCCACCGCGACCTGGCCTCCGTCTGCGAGCACATCCATCTGCCGCTGCAGGCCGGCTCGTCGCGGATCCTCAAGGCGATGCGGCGCACGTACACGCGCGAGCGCTACCTCGACCGCGTCGCACTGATCCGCGAGCATGTCCCCGACGTCGCGCTGACGACGGACGTCATCGTCGGCTTCCCGGGCGAGACCGAGGAGGACTTCGCGCAGACCCTGTCGGTGTGCGAGGAGGTCGGCTACGACGGCGCGTTCACGTTCGTCTTCTCGCCACGCCGTGAGACGGCTGCGGCGCTCATCACCGAGGGGCTCGTCGCGCACGAGGTCAAGGTCGAGCGCATGCAGCGCCTCGTCGAGGTCATCCAGCGGCGCGCGGCCGAGCGCGCGCAGCGCTTCGTCGGTCGCTCGCTGGAGGTCCTCGTGGAGGGGGCGTCGCGCACGGATCCGTCGCGCCTGCGCGGGCGCTCGCGCCACAACAAGGCCGTGAACTTCTCCGGGCTCGCGTCGCCCGGCGAGATCGTGCCGGTGAGGATCACCGCCGCGACGAGCCAGACGCTGATGGGCGAGCTGTCGCTGCTCGCCTCCGTCACCGCCCGCTGAGGCGCCGCTCGATCAGGGCCACGACTGGATCGCTTCGCAGACCTTGCCTACGACGTGTGGACGATCTCGAGCTTGATGTGGTCGGGGTCGTAGAGGAAGACCGCGTAGTAGCCGGGCGCGTACTCGCGCTCCTTCGGCCCTCTCTCGATCTCCGCGCTCTGCTCGCGCAGCCACGCGGCGCGCTCGTCGACGGTGCCGCGCGAGCTGACGCCGGACGCGAGGTGGTGCAGGCCGACGGCGTAGCGGTCGTAGGGACGGGGTGGGCGGCGGACTGGGCCTCGCGCAGACTCACCGACCCGACCCCGCCGACGCGGCCGAGGTACAGGACGCGCTTGCCGCAATCGCCGACGATCTCGGTACGCACATACCAAGGAATCGAGGGCGCTACAGGCGCGGACCCCTCGATCCCGAGGTTGACGCGAAGGAGTGACGCGCGACCGAGCCCCACCAGCCGCACCCGCGGGCGCGGCGGGAGGCGGTAGCCGAGCTCAACCGGTTAGCGCCCGTACACCTCGAGCTCGGTGATGTCGGCGAAGTAGCAGCCGGACTGCTGCGGATCGACCGTGCAGGGCTGGGCGATCTGCGTGTGGAGCAGCGTCAGGCGCACGTAGCGAACGTCGCGAGCGACGCCGCGCGCCGCGAAGTCCTGCAGGCGGTAGCGGTTCTCGGGGGCGAGCGTGCCGGCGGCGGCAGCGCGCCAGCGGACGCCGTCGGTCGAGGTCTCGATGCGGAAGTCGCGCGTCGACGCGGTCGGGTCGTCGCCGCAGGTCTCCGAGGGCAGCAGGCCGAAGCCGGAGACGTCGACGGGCTCGGGCAGCGCGATCACGATCTCCGGCGTGAAGCGGTTGCCGCCGGCGTCCAGCGCGTCGCTGCTCCAGCCCGCGTAGGAGCGGTCGATCGCGGCGTCCGGGCCGCAGCCGAACTGCGTGTAGTCCGTTCCGGTGAACGACGCCACCGACGCTCCGCGCGCCACCGACGCCCAGTCGCGGCGCAGGCGCCAGTCGCGATAGGCCAGCCGCTGGCCGGGAAACACCCGCAGCGGATCGCCGATCGTGAAGTCGTAGCCGAGCTGCGGGGCGGCGGCGTAGATCAGGCGGTAGCTGCCGGGGGCGACGCCGGTCAGCTCGTAGCGCCCGTCGGAGCCGGTGACGGCGCTGCGCTCGGCCGGGAAGGTCGCCAACGAGATGCGTACGCCCTCCAGCGGTGCGCCGGTCTGGTCGTCGACGGCCCGGCCGCGCACCGTTACCGCGGGTGCTCCGGCGACCGGTGGCAGCTGGAAGTCCTCGACGATGAGCTCGCCCGACGGATCGTGCGCTTCGTCGGGGCTGACCGGGAATGCTCCCTGCGTCATGCCCGCGAAATAGCCCATGCCGCGCCTGGCGAAGACCGACCAGATCGCGCGCCGGTGCACGCCGGAGAAGTTCACGACGTCGGCCTGCAGGATCGCGTTGCGCTCCTCGAGGAACGTCGGGCCGGCGGGCGACAGCTCCATCGCCCGCGTCACGAGCCCGAGCGCGACGCTCGAGCCGATTGCACGGCGCAGGTCCCACAGCGTCTCGCTCCAGACCTCGCCGTCGCGGTGCGGGTCATCGACGTCGCTGACGCGGCTCAGGTCGCCGAACGTGAAGCCGCCACGACCCGCCCGGCTCGGGGCCTGGGTCCCGCCCTGACAGGCCGGCCACCACGAGCCGACGGCGCAGTCCATCGGCTGCGTGCGGATCCCGGCTCCGCGTGTGACGTAGTCGCCCTCGCGAATCTCGCCGTCGGCGGCGGTGTCGACGCGCACGCCCTGCGTCACGAGGTAGTCGTTGGCATACCAGTCCGCCGAGCCCTCGGCCATCGCGAGCGACTGGTAAGAGTCCGCGATCGTCGTGTTGCCCTGCGCGTCGACGAGCAGCCGGAACTGCAGCGCGTGGGTGTACTCGTGGTACACGATGTCCGCCTCGTCGCCGTAGTTGGCGGCGATGAAGCGATCGGCGCCGCCGGCCGGGTCGTGCGTCAGCAGCAGCCCGATGTGGGCGGACTGGCCGTCGGGGCCGGTGGGGATCGTGAAGGCGTCGTTGACGTTGCCGGCGGACGGCAGGCCGACGAGCTGGCCCCCGACGCGCAGCGTGTTGGCGCCCAGCAGCGCGTGGACCTCGACGGGATCGCCGCCGCGGCCCTCGCCACTGGCGTTGACCTGCTGGTAGTTGCCGGCTGCCTCGGTGAAGCCGACGGGCGCGGCCGCGAGGTGGTCGTGGAAGGTGTTCGCGAAATGAAAGGCCTGGGTCGCCGCCTGGCTGCGATTGGCCTGCCACGAGAAGCCGCCCGTCGCGAGGTTCGAGATCCACGTGCACGGAAAGCGTGCCGAGCAGCCGAGCGGCTGGTCGTTGAAGGTGCTGACCGGATAGTTCCAGTTGCCACCGGCGTCGGGGCCGACCTCCTCCGAGCTCGACGCCGAGAAGTTGCCGTCGACGTCGGCGTAGGCGTGCGCGTTGTTGCCGCTCAGCCGCGCGGCGCCGGCCGGCAGCCAGCCCTTTGCGGTCATGTCGACGAGCTGCTGGGTTGCGCCGAGGCGCGCGCCGGGGTGGTTGTCGAAGGCGAGCGCGCTCGCGTGCAGGACCAGGCTGCTGCGCCGCAGCACCTGCCCCGTTTCGGCGTCGACGACCGACGCGAAGCCGTAGGCATTGCCCCTGGAGGCGATCGTCGTGCGCCAGGCCCGGCGCGTTCCGTCTGCCGTCTGGAGGAGCACCGCGGTCGCGCTGTCGGCTCCGTCGAAAGCGGCGGGCGCCGCGGCGCTGCCGGCGGCGGACCGGATCGCGCTACGGGCATCGGCCCGCGCGGCCGCCAGCGCGGCGGCCTCACCGATCGCGGCCGCCGCCGGCGGCGCGATGATCGGGCCGGCGACCGGTGAGCCCGACAGGTTGACGAGCCGGCCGTCGGCGGTGACGCTGGCTTGTAGGTCGGTGCCCGACAGCGCGACGCCGCCCGCCGACTGCTCCCAGGCGAGGTGATGGGTGCCGCCGATGTCGACGTAGTCGCGCATCAGCCGCAGGTCGCCGAGGCCCGCCGAGAGTCCCAGCCCGCCGGCATGCGCGGTGACGTAGGCGAGCGCGACCTCGCGCGCGGGCGCCGTGCTCGGGCCGGTCAGAAAGCCGTCCGTGCGCCCGACGAAGCGCGGCGTCGCTGTCAGGGGATCCAGTGTCAGCACGCCCTCGTCGCCGAGCGCCGCGCGCAGGGCGGCCGTGGACTGCGCCGCGCCGGCGACGCCCTGGCCGGCGCGGGCCGCGAGCAGCCGCTGTGCCGCGGCGCTGCGGCGGCTGTCGAACGCCTGCTCGGGATCGCCCGCCGGCGCGGGGCCCTGCGCCGGCGCGACCGCGGTCCTGGCGGGGCGTCCCGCGGCCGCGACGGACGGCGCGGCGACCGTCAGCCCCAGTGCCAACGCGAGGGCCAGCGGCATCCAGCGTCGAGCGTCTTCCATGACCGCCTCCCGTGTCGGCCGCGCGGACGAGCGCCGCGCGTTGTTCAGACCCTCGCAGGCCGCCGGACGACGCGCAAGTGCCTCGTTTCCGCACCCTTCCACGTCGGCGGTCACTCCCAGGAGCATCTCGTCCACGCCGTTCGCGGGACGAGGCGAGCATTGCCCAGTCCGAGTTCATTCCGTATCACGAGGACACGGCCGTCGTGAGAGGCCTAACGCTTGTCGAGCTGGCCGGCTTCGAACTTCGTCGCGATCTCCGCGCCGCCGGCCTTGCGCGTGACCGTCGCCGACAGCTCCGGTGCGAAGCCGCTGATCGTGGCGCCGAGCCTCAGCGCGAGCGGGGCGACGTCGATCTCGCCCTTGTTGCGCTCGATCGCGCGCAGCGTCGCCTTCGCGACGTGCTCGGGCGACTTCGTGCCGGTGCCGCGCGGCAGCGTGACGCCCGCGTCCTCGAACATTCCGGCGTCGCGGATGAAGCCGGGGAAGATCGCCGAGATGCCGACGCCGCTGCCGTGCAGGTCGGCGCGCAGCGCGCCCGCGAAGCCGCGCAGGCCGAACTTCGTCGCGCTGTAGACGGCGGTGCCGCCCGCCGGCGCCTTGCCCGACAGCGAGGACATGAAGACGATGTGCCCCGAGCCGCGCGCCATCATCGCCGGCACGAGCGCGTGGGCGAGGATCATCGGCGCGCGCAGGTTGACGTCGAGCGCGCGGTCGATCTGCTGCTCCGTGAAGGACGCCAGGCGGCCGGAGGCGGGCAGGCCGGCGTTCGCGACGAGGATGTCGATGTCGGCGTGCGCGGCGGCCAGCGCGCGCACGGACGCCGCGTCCGACAGGTCGGCCGGCGCGATCGTCGCGCCGAGCTCGGAGGCGAGCGATTCGAGCACGTCGGCGCGGCGCCCCGACAGTACGACCTGTGCGCCGGCGGCCGCCAGCGCACGGGCGATCGCCTGTCCCAGTCCACCCGTCGCGCCGGTGACGAGCGCGGTCTTCCCCGAGACGTTCACAACACGGATCCCCCCGTGGGGGTGGCCGCAGCGGCGGCGCATGTGAGGTTCATGGCGCGAACACTGCCACGGTCGCGGTGAAGCCGTGCAGGAAGCTCTCACCGCCGACCGGTCCGATCTCGCCGGCCGCGAAGAAGCCAGCGGTGGGGATCGGCCCGAGCTCGGCCGCCAGCGCCCCGGCATCGTGGTCGGGTACGCCGAACATCCCGCGCCCGCGGCCATTGCAGGTGAACATCAGCGCGCCCGCCGGGCGGTCGGAGCCGAGCGCCTGGCGGCGCAGGCCGAGCGCGTCATGCAGGTCGCGGTTCGCCGACGCGGCGTCGCGGGCGTGCACGCGCACGACCTGCCCCTGGGCGATCGGCGCGCCGACCGCGATCGTGCCGGTCTCCGGGTCGCCGCCGAGCACGCTGCGCACGAGGAAGTCGCCGTGCAGGTAGTCCGGCCGCCCGCGCTCGACGACGATCCCGAGCAGCATCCCCTCGGCGAGGATCCGGCGCTCGTCGTCGCCGAGGTCCTCGATGACCGCGCGCAGCGCGGCGAGCGCGGGGCGGCCCGCGAGCTCGTGGATGACGCGCCCCTCGCCGGCGGTGATCGTCAGCTCGGGGCCGATCGGCGTCGCGCCCTGCGACACGCACGGCAGCAGCTCGATGCCGTCGAAGCGCACGCCGACCGCGCCGCCGCCGACGACCTCCTCGCCAAGAAACAGAGCCGCGTCGCCGCGGATCGTGCGAGCGCTCGAGACGCCGCCGAGGACGGGCACCCCCGGCGAGCGCGCGTGCAGCTCGCTGAGCACCGCGTCGGTCGGAAACGAGTACGGGTCCGGCAGCAGGATCGCGCCGCCGGCGCCCGACAGGTCGGGCACGCCGCTGATCGCGACGCCGTCCTGTACCTCCTGGACCTCGGCATGGAACGTCGAAACGACCCCGTCCTCGAAGGAGGCAGCCCACACCGTCACCGCCGTGCCGCCCTCGATCTCGCGCCCGCCGGCGACGATGCCGCCGGCCCCGCAGCCGATCAGGACGTCGGGCGCGAGCACATCGTGGACGCCCTCGATCGTTCGCTCGGGCGCCGCGAGGTGCCCACCGGAGGCGAACACGACCGCGAGATCGATGGTCGAGCCGTCGAGCTCGGCGGCTGCCTGGGCGGCCGCTTCGAGCGCGCCGGCATGGGGGTCGGAGGCGGTCGACAACCCGCACGCGATGCGCACCGTCATGGCCCGCTGACCATAGCGGCCGGGCAGGGCCGGCTACGGCTCGCGGCGCGCCGCCGCGGCCCGCCGGCGCGAGCGGCGCACGCCCGTCACGACGAGCAGCGCGACGCCCGCGATTTCGAACACGCCGCCAATCGCGAACGCTCCGCCGATCGCGGCCACGATCTGGCCGCCGACGCTCTCGCCGATCGCGATCTCATAGAGGCCGGGCGCGCCGACGCCCGGCACGCGCACGAGATAGTCGCCGGCGCGCGGCGCCGTCACGGTCGCGACCGCCGAGCCGGCCGTGTGAAACGAGTACGTCAGAGAGCCGCTGTAGGGCCGGATCGCGAGGCGTCGCTCGTTGCGCGGGCCGGTGATCGAGAGCTGCACCGGTGGCGTCGACTCGTCGGCCCGCGGCCCCTCGACGTAGACGACGTACTTGCGCGCCTCGAGGCGGATCGTCGCGCTGTTCGGGATCGTGACGCGCTGGAAGTCGTCGAGCGTGCGAACGACGTGAGCGGAACATGAGCACGCCCCACAGGACCGCGCCCAGCACGGCGGCGAGGAGCAGGCCCCCGCCGATCCAGTAGCCGACCTTGGAGGTCACGGCGCCGATCGTCGTGCACGAGCGGTCGCCGCGTCAACGGAGCCAGCCGCATACTGATCGACATGTCCGCCCGCGTGCTCGCCGTCTTCGGCCCGACCGGCGTCGGCAAGAGCGACGTCGCGGTCGCGCTTGCTGATCGCCTGCGGGCGCGCGGGCAGCGGCCGGTCGCGGTGTCCGCGGATGCGTTGCAGGTCTACGCGGGCCTCGAGATCCTCACGGGCGTGCCCGACATGGCGCAGCGCGCGCGGCTCGAGCACCGGCTGATCTCGTTCGTGCCGGTCGACGAGCGCTTCTCCGTCGCCGAGTACGCGGCGCGCGCACACGCCGAGATCGACGGGCTGCTGTCCGAGGGGGCGACGCCGATCGTCGTCGGCGGCACCGGCCTGTACCTGCGCGCCGCACTTGCCGAGCTCGAGCTGCGACCACCCCCGCCGGCCGGCGTGCGCGAGCGCATCGAGGCGCAGCTCGCCGCGCGCGGGGCCGCGGCACTGCATGGCGATCTCGCGCGCGAGGCGCCGTGGGCCGCGGCCACGATCGATCCCCGCGACCGCCACCGCATCGTGCGCTCTCTTGAGCTGCTCGCGCAGGGCGCGCTCGAGCCGCCGAGCGGGCCCAATCGTCTGTGGACCGACGACACGCGCCATCCGACCCGCCTCGTCGGGCTGACCCGAGACCGCGACGAGCTCTACGCGCGCATCGAACGGCGCGTCGACGCGATGGTTGCCGCGGGCGCCGTCGAGGAAGTCCGCCGCGCGCACGCCGCCGGCGCTTCGGTGACGGCGCGCGTCGCACTCGGCTTCGAGGAGCTGCTCGCCGGCGACGTCGACGCGATGAAGCAGCGCACGCGCAACTTCGCGCGCCGTCAGCTCACGTGGATGCGCAAGCTGCCCGACGTCGAAATCATCGACATCGCCGGCCGCTCGCCGGACGAGGTAGCGGCGCTGATCGACGAGAGCCGGCGCACGACGTGAGCACTCGCGACGAGGCGGTCAGCGACTGCTCACCGCCCGCAGGCGGGCGCTGCGCTCGGCCACCCAGGCCACCGCGCGGCCACGATCCGCGGCGCTCGCGACGGTGTAGTACCGGGGTGTCTCGGAGCTTCGGTAGCCGAGGGTGGTCTCCATGCGCCCGCCCGCCGGGCGCGGCGACGCTGCGCACCGCGCCAAGCCCGCTGCGCGGCGACAGCGTTCGGGCCAGCACGCGCCCGGCGGCGGCCCACGCGAACAGCGCGCTAGGCCGTGATCGGCCCCCCGCTGACCACCCGCAGGACGGGCTCGAAGCCGGGCGTGGTCCTCGTCGACGGGACCGCGCGATGCGGCCTTGCGACGTCAAACGGCGCCGTCCACGAGGCCGCGCCCGCGACGGCGCAGGCTGTCGTCGCCGCCAGCGCGAGCGCCACGGCGATGCCAACAGCGCCACCAACGGCCCGTCCGGCGCACTCCGACCTCGTGACGGCCTCTCCTCACACGGCATGACCCTGCGAGCACAAACGGCTCGCCCGGTGAGAAGTGAGGCTCGGACTAGACTCGGCGCCCGCATGACCGCGGTCGCATTTCAGAAATGGCAGGCGCTCGGCAACGACTACCTCATCTTCGAGGAGCGGGCCGTGCCGTTCGAGCTCACGCCGGGGCGCATCCGACGCATCTGCGACCCACATCTCGGCGTCGGATCGGACGGGATCCTGCTGCTGTCGGCACCCGACGAGCGCGGCTTCGTCGCGCGTCTGCGGATCTTCAACCCCGACGGCTCGGAGGCCGAGCTGTCGGGCAACGGCGCGCGCGAGGCGGTCATGTATCTGCGCCGGGCGGGCTGGACAGACAGCGACCAGTTCTCGATCCAGACGGCCGCCGGCGAGATCCGACCGACGATCACCGGGCCGACGACCTGCACGCTCGACATGGGCCGCGCGCGCCGCGCGTCCGACGACTTCCCGACGGGCGACGCCGACGGCGCGGGCCGCCTGACGGCACAGGGGCGCGAGTGGCGCTTCCAGCACGTCCAGGTCGGCAACCCGCAGTGCGTGATCCACACGCCCGACGTCGCCGAGCTCGACGCGCTCGACCTGCCCGCGATCGGCACCGCGATCATGGAGCACGAGTTGTTTCCGAACCGCACGAACGTGTCCTGGTACGGCGAGCTCGAGCCGGGCGTCATCCGCGCGCGGATCTTCGAGCGCGGCGTGGGGGAGACGATGTCCTCGGGCACCGGCGCCAGCGGCGCCGCGATCGCCTCCGTCCTGCGCGGCGGCGATTCGCCCGTGACGGTCCGCCTCGACGGCGGCGACCTGCATGTCGACGTCGCGGAGGACCTGCACTACACACTCAGCGGCTGGGCCGTTCCGGTGTACCGGGGCGAGCTCGCCGATGACTTCATCGAACAACTGGAGAAGCTGTGAAGCCGAGCCGTCGCCTGGACCGCATCCCGCCGTACCTGTTTGCCGAGCTCGAGCGCAAGATCGCCGCGAAGAAGGCGCAGGGCATCGACGTCATCTCGCTCGGCATCGGCGATCCCGACCGCCCGACGCCCGCGCTCGTCGTCGAGGCGATGGCCGAGGCGATCACCGAGCCCGAGACGCACCGTTATCCCTCCAACCGCGGCCGCATGGACTTCCGTGAGGCCGTGTCGGACTTCTACATGCGCCGCTTCGACGTCGAGCTCGATCCTGCGACGGAGATCATGCCGGCGATCGGCGCGAAGGAGTGCATCTTCAACCTCAACCTCGCGTTCCTCGACGCGGGCGACGCCGCTTTGAGCGCCGACCCCGGCTACCCGGTCTACACCGGCGGGCCGATCATCGCCGGCGGCGATCCCGTGCTGATGGCGCTGCGCCCCGAGCACGGCTTCACGCCGGACCTCAGCGCGATCTCCGAGGCCGACCGGGCGCGCGCCAAGCTCATGTTCTTCAACTACCCGAACAACCCGACGGGCGCGGTCGTGCGCGATGGCTTCTACGAGGAGGTCGTCGACTACTGCACCGGCACGGACATCCTCGCCGTGTCCGACAACGCCTACTCCGAGACGACCTACGACGGCTACCGCGCGCCGTCGTTCCTCGCGACGCCGGGCGCCAAGGACGTCGGCGTCGAGGTCTTCTCGTGGTCCAAGGGCTACAACATGACCGGCTGGCGCTGCGCGGCGATCGTCGGCAACGCCGAGGCGATCGAGCATTATTGGCGCCTCAAGACGAACATCGACTCGGGCCTGTTCGAGGCGGTCCAGCTCGCCGGCATCGCCGCGCTGAGCCCGGACATGGACGGCGACAAGCTCGAGATGAACGCCCTCTACACGCGCCGCCGCGACCTCGTCGTCGACGCCTTGCGCGCGATCGGCGTCCATGTCACCCCGCCGCGCGCGACGATCTACATCTGGGCGCCGATCCCCGACGGCTTCGAGACCTCGGCCGCATACTGCGCGCATGTGCTCGAGGAGGCCGCCGTCGTGATCTCGCCCGGCGGCGCCTACGGCCCCAACGGCGAGGGCTTCTTCCGCATCTCGCTGACGACGCCCGACGATCGCCTCATCGAGGCCGTCGAGCGGCTCGGCAAGCTCGCCGCGGCGTAAGCGAGGACTGGTCGGGATCGCCGCAAGGGACCCCGCCTCGATCGCCGCGCTGCTGGACTGGCGCCGGCAGCTGGCCGAGCTGTACGAGTCGGTGCGCGCATCGTCCGATCCCGCCGAAGCGCATGGGCACTGGTGCGCGGCCCGTCGGCGGCTGTACGCGAGCCACTCGCAGTCCCCGATCCCGGAGCCCGAGCGCTCGTCGGGCTATGACGGCCCGCACATGTGGGACTACGACCCGTCGTGGCGCCTGCTCGCCCGCGTCGAGCCAGCGCCCGAGGAGGCGTTCGAGCTGCCCTCCAGCGACGGCGCGACGATGCGCTTCGTGCGCTTCGCCCGCGCCCACTCGGACCGCATCTCGCTCGACCTCTTCTGGCTGGACGCATACGGCGGCGGCCTGTTCGTCCCGTTTCGCGACGCGACGAGCGGCGGTGAGACCTACGGCGCCGGCCGCTACGCCCTCGACACGATCAAGGGCGCTGACTTGGGGACCGAGCGCGGCCTGCTCGTCCTCGACCTGAACTTCTCCTACCAACCGTCGTGCTCATACGACCCGCGCTGGACCTGCCCGCTCGCGCCGCCCGCCAACCGCCTCGACGTCGCCGTGCGCGCGGGCGAGCGGCTGACACTGCTGGCCGCCTGAACAAGCGCCGCGAGCCAGGTCCGGTTCGGGCCCTGTAGAGGCCGACTCGGTGCGCGTGGGTCGGTGTCGCATGCGTCGACAGCCCGAGGAGCCCTCGTCCCGCCACGCGCCATCGACGCCTCCCTGGCGCGTGTGTCGAGAACGCCCAGGACGTTCTCGAGTCGTGGATCAGAAGTGAGGAACGCTGGATCTTGCACCATCGATTGCTAGGGTTTCAACCGGAAGCGGCATCGCAACCGCCGCCGAGGAAGATGCCGCGAGCTCAATTCAACGAGGTTCTTGCCGATTCATTTCGGATCGATGCGAATGGCTTCGCTGATCTCGACGCCCTGCTGCGTGCGAGCGGCGCCGAGGTTCAATATGACGTCCGCCGTAAAGACGCCCTCGAATACGTTGCGACAGAGATCTCGGACGTCCTCGCGGAGCCGAACGGTGACGCAACGCAGATAACGCGAGTGGCCGCCAGACTCAAGGATCCAAATCTCGAACTGAAACTGACGTTCGCATCCCGTATCGAGTGCTCGGCTAGTAGCACGGATCGAGCGCGACTTCTCCAGCTGACGACAGACGTCAAGAACCTCGTTCGCGACCGATTCGGTCGTGGCCAATCGTCGGTCTGGGGGTTTCTGCGAGCGTTTCTGCCCGTGGCGACGCTTTGGCTCGGTCTGGCGACACAGTTGATCGCCTACGACGTCAACCAGACCGGGATCGATCACCGGCACGACAAGGCCGTTGCTGCCTATTCGCAAGGTCTGCACAGGCAGGATGTCGCGAAGCAGGCCGCGGTCAAGCGAGCGGAGGCAGCAACACGGCGGGAGGCAGCAGCGGTCGAGAAGAGTGGCAGTGTCGCCCGCCAGTTGCGGTTCCTCGTACATCAGGACGCGGTTCCGCCTCCCAAATTGCCGACCTTCCCCGAGCCGACCTATCCTCGATATGGAAGTCAGCCGCTGATTCTCCACCCCCTGTTGATGCCGATCTGGATGGGGGTCTTCTTCGTGCTGGGACTTGTGCTGCGACCTCTTGTTGGACCCCGTCAAGAAGGGGTGTTTCTCCTCGGCGCGCAGATTAACCATCGCGAGAAGATGGATCGCTGGCGCGAGCGTTTGATCTGGGGAGTTGGCGTAGCCCTCGGCGTTGGTATCGTCGCTAGCTTGGTTGCGGCACGCTTGTGACCGATGGCGAAGTCATGTGGCTTGGCGGTCTCAAGTCTTGGATTCGGGTGCAAGGAGTCGCGGCGCGCTTGCAGCCGGGTGCCAGCATGTTCGTTACCGGGCGTTTGCGGCTATCTCAGCGGGCACGTCATCAGAAGCCCATGACGGGCGCTTGGAGAGCACGGTCGCTGCGGCTCAGCGTCCTACCCGTTGGGCTGCGCCGACCGCGAGGGAGAGCGACTACCGCGTCGGCTTGCCGCGGCCGTGGCGTCAGGCGGGGGCGAGCACCCGCAGCGCAGCGGACGATCCGGATCGTCACCGGCGTCTCGCCGATCGGATCGCCGTCGGCGTAGAGCGTGACCGGCCAGTCGGCGTCGCCCTCGAGCGTGCGGGTGCGGCGGACCGTGACAGCCGGATGGGCGACGTGCGAAGTCGTCGCCCGCCGGATACGTCGATGCCCGCGGCGCCGCGCATCGAGTGACCGTCAAGGTCGGGCTGGTCGCGTAGCGCCGGCGGGCTACCGCGGGCCGGTTGACGCTGCGCTCGTCGCCGCGCGTCAGGCAGGCATGCACACGCGCAGCGCGCCCGGCACGATGCGGATCGTCACCGGCGTCTCGCCGATGGGGTCGCCGTCGGCGTACAGGACGAACGGGCGGTCGGCGTCGATCTCGAGCGTGCGGGCACGCCGGACCGTCACGGCCGGGTGGGCGACGTGCGTGCCCTTGAAGACCTTCGGCAGCGTCGCGAGGTAGCGCGGCTTGGAGAGGCTCGAGATGACGACGACGTCGAGCGCGCCGTCGTCGAGCTCGGCGTCCGGCGCGAGCCTCATGCCGCCGCCGTAGCACGGCGAGTTGCACGCCGCGATTGACCATCCGGTGACCCGCAGCGGCTCGCCGTCGAGCCTGAGGTCGAACGTCGCGGGCTGCCACGACGCCAGCGCACGCAGCGCCGCGTAGAGGTATACCGAGCCGCCGAGCCACGCCGGCGCGGCGTTCGCGATCCGGTTGGCGTCGGAGTCGAAGCCGAGCGATGCGATGCCGACGAACGTGCGCCCGCCGACGTCGCCGACGTCGAGCGCGCGCGGCGTGCCGGTCGCGATCACCGCGCAGGCGGCACGCAAATCGGAAGGGATCCCGAGCGCACGGGCGAGGTCGTTGCCGCGCCCGCCGGGCAGCACGCCGAGGAGAGAGTCCGGATGCTCGCGCAGGACGCCGGCGACGCAGCCGACGAGCCCGTCGCCGCTCAGCGTCACGACCGCCTCACCGGCGAGCGCCGCCGCGGCGGCGAGCTCTCGGGCGTGCGGCAGGCCGCGTGTCAGCTTGGTGTGCAACGTGATGGCGTGGCCGCGCAGCGCCTCTTCGACCTGCGGCAGGACACGGCGCGCGCGCCCGCCGCCGGCCGATGGGTTGCACAGCAGCGCGACGTCGCGGTCCATGTCGCGGCGCAGCATATGGGCGTGCCCGGAGGGTTCGAACCCCGGCCGGCGGGCGCGGGGTACGGGTCTAGACTCAGATACGTGCAACGAACCCGCGCAGGCCGGACCGGCGAGGACCGCAAGACCAACGAGGCAGCCAGCGGGCGCCCGAAGCAGCGGGCGTTCTGCATCGCCGCGCTGCAATCCGGCGACGACCTGTCCGAGCTGCACGAGCTGCTGCGGACGGCCGGTGTCGCGGTCGTCGGGCAGATCGTCCAGCACCTCGAGCAGCCGCATCCGAACACCTACATCGGGCCGGGCAAGCTGATCGAGGTCAAGGAGGCCGCGAAGGCCGCCGACGCGAACGTCGTCGTCTGCGACGACGAGCTCAGCCCGCGCCAGGAGCGAAACCTCGAGGAGGGGCTCGGGATGCCGGTCGTCGACCGCACGTCGGTGATCCTCGACATCTTCGCCGGCCACGCCCACAGCGCCGAGGGCAAGCTCCAGGTCGAGCTCGCGCAGCTCGAGTACAACATGGCCCGCATGCGCGGGTTGTGGACGCACCTCGAGCGCCTCGGGGCGAGCGCCGCGCAGCCCGGCATCGGCGCCCGCGGACCGGGCGAGTCGCAGATCGAGACCGACCGCCGCCTCGCGCGCAACCGCATCACGGCGCTGCGCCGCCGCCTCAAGGGCGTCACCGCCTCGCGGGCGACGATGCGCGCCGAGCGCGAGCGCGCGCACCTGCCGCAGATCGCCCTCGCGGGCTACACGAACGCCGGCAAGTCGACGCTGCTGAACCGCCTGACCGGGGCCGAGGTCGGCGTCCGCGACCGCCTCTTCCACACGCTCGATCCGACGACGCGCGAGCTGCGCGTGAACGGGCGCCCGTACCTGCTGACCGACACGGTCGGCTTCATCCGCAAGCTCCCGCATCAGGTCGTCGACGCGTTCGCGGCGACGCTGCACGAGACGCGCGAGGCCGACCTCATCCTGCACGTCGTCGACGCCTCGGCCGACGAGCACGAGATGGCCGAGATGCTGCGCGCCGTCGACGAGGTGCTCGAGAACGTCGGCGCCGGCGATCGCCCGCGCCTGCTCGTGCTGAACAAGGCCGACGCGCTCGACGACGACCGGCGCACCGAGCTGCACTTCACGCACCCCGACGGCATGCTCATCTCCGCCGCCACGGGGGAGGGGCTCGAGGAGCTGGGGGAGCGCATCGAGGAGGAGTTCCGCCGCTCGCTGCGCTCCGTCGACCTGCTGCTGCCCTACGCCGCCGGCGCGAGTCTCGCCGAGCTGCACGACGCGGCCGGAGACCTCGAGCGCACCGACACCGCCGAAGGCGTGCGCATCCACGCGCGCCTGCCGGCCACGCTCGCCGCGCGCTACGCGCGCTACGCCGTCAACGGGGTCGGCGCGAACGCCAACGGCGACGGCGTGTGACCCTGCGCGTCCGGCGTCTCGATCCGGCGGCGAAGCTCCCGCTGCGCGCCCACGATGACGACGCCGGCTATGACCTACACGCGCTCGAGGCCGGGACGCTCGCGCCCGGCGAGCGCGCGATGTTGCGAACCGGCATCGCGATCGAGCTGCCGCCCGGCCACGCCGGCATGGTGCTGCCGCGCTCCGGCCTCGCCGCCCGCCACGGGATCGCGCTCGTCAACGCCCCGGGCCTCATCGACGCGGGCTACAGAGGCGAGCTCCAGATCCTGCTGCTGAACACCGATCGCGAGCACGCGGTCGATATCGCCCCTGGCGACCGCATCGCTCAGCTCGTCGTCGTCGCCGTCGCCGCGCCGGAGGTCGTCGAGGTCGACGCCCTCGCCGCGACGGTGCGCGGCGAGGGGGGGTTCGGGTCGACCGGCTGAGGTTCAGCCCGTGAAGCCGAAGTTCTTCAGGTACTCGGCCGCGACGGACTTCGGCTCCTGCTTGTCGATGTCCACGCGGGCATTGAGCTCCTGCATGATGTCCTCGGTCATGTACTTCTGAATGTCGGTGATGACCTTCTGGCCGGCCGCACCGAGCTTCTGCGCCGTGGCGTCACGGACGGTGAAGCTGATGTTGTACGGCGGGAAGATCGACTTGTCGTCGTCGAGCACGACGTACTTGCCCGACGCCAGCGGCCCGTCCGTCGTGAAGATGAACGCGACCTGTGCGTCGTTGTTGTCGAGGATCTGGAACTTGTTCTGACCGGGCAGGAACTTCTTGAACTTGAAGCCGTAGCCCTTCTCGACGCCGAGCAGGCAGTCGATGCGCTGGCGGCACTCCGGGAAGCCGTTGACGGTCAGCATGCTCGCCTTCGACGCGAGGTCGGAGATCTTCGTCGGATTGCCGAGCTTCGCGGCCTCCTTCTTCGTCACTGCCAGGCGGTAGGTGTTCTCGAACGGCGTCGTCGGCAGTGCCGTGATGCCGATCTTCGCGTAGTCGGCCTTCGCGTCCTCGTAAGCCTTCGCCGGATCCGTCGGTACGTCCGCGATCTTGACGTTGAAGAACGACGTCAGCGACGTCCCGGTGTACTCCGGGTAGGCGTCGATGTCGCCGGCCTTCAGCGACTTGAATGCCACGAGCTCGGAGCCGAGGTTGAGGTCCTTCTTGACCTTGTAGCCGGCCGCCTGCAGCGCCTGCGAGTAGATCTCGCCGAGGATGAACTGCTCGGTGAAGTTCTTCGAGCCGACGGTCAGCGACGTGCTCGAGGCCCCGGAGATCGGGGCGATCTTGTTGGCCTTCTTCTCGGCGGCGGAGATGTCGCCGGACTTGGCCGGTGCCGTCGTGGCCGGGGTCGAGCTGTTGGCGCTGCCTGCGTTGTTGTCGCCGCACGCGGCGACGAAGACGGACATGGCGAGCGCGGCCAGCAGGCCGAGCAGGATGCGGATGGGATGGCGGGTCACGGGAACGGCACGCTCCTTGGGTCAGGGTGTGGGCCGGAAGCGCAACCGGCGACGGTCGCCCTTGACGACCTTCAGGCCCTTTGGTGTGGTCCAGCGCTGCATGCCGGCGAAGCCGGCGTCTGCGGTCAGGGTCATCAGGGCGACGACGATCGCCGCTCCGATCGCTCCGGAGAATCCATACACGTTGAGGGAGAGGATCGGCGTGCCAAGCGTCTCGTAGCCGGCGAGCGGCGCGATGATCGCGGTCGCCAGCACGTTCACCGACGACAGCCGGATCCCGCCGAAGATCGTCGGCAGCGCGAGCGGCAGCTCGACCTGGCGGATGATCTGCGCCTCGCTGAGACCCTGCCCGCGGGCCGCGTCGACGATCTCGCGATCGACCTGACGCACGGCGACGTACGTGTTCGTGATGATCGGCGGGATCGCGAGCAGGATCAGCGCGAAGCAGACGTTCGTGAAGCCGGTCCCGAGGAACGCGACGAAGAACGCGATGATCGCCAGCGACGGCACCGCACGCCCGACGTTCGATGCGCTGACGGCGAGGAACTCACCCTTGCCCATGTGGCCGAGCACGAGTGCGATCGGCAGCGCGATCGCGATCGCGATCGCGACGGCGAGCAGTGAAACGAGCAGGTGGTTGCCGGCGAGCTGGCCGACCTCGCCGAGGCCGCCGACCTCGACCGTGCCGGCACTCGACTCCCGCGCCTGAAAGATGAAGCGCACGCCCTCGCCGAAGTCGCCGAGCAGCGCGAGCATCACGACGGCACCGCCCGTCGCCACGGCGTCAGCAGGCGCTGGCCGAAGAGCACGGTGAGATCGAGCGCGGCGGCGAGCAGCGTCACGAGCCCGCCGGCGACGACGACGTTGGATTTGAAGCTGATGTCGCTCGGCACGATGAGCTTCTGCCCGAGGCCGCCCGCGCCCGCCAGCGCCGAGTACGCGGCGAGCCCGACCGTCGTGGCGATCGCGATCCGCAGGCCGGCGAGGATCTCCGGCAGCGCGAGTGGGACCTCGACGCGGAACAGACGCTGGCGCGGGGTCATGCCCATCCCCGAAGCGGCATCGACCATCGCGGCGGGCACGTTCGCCAGCCCCGTGACGACGTTGCGGAAGATGATGACCTGCGTATAGATCGTCAGGCCGACGATCGCCGGTGCGTTGCCGCGCCCGAGCAGCGGCTGCAGGAGGAAGAACATCGCGATGCTTGGGATCGTGTAGAGCGCACCGGTGACGCCGGTCAGCGGCCCGATGAGCCAGCGCCGGCGATGGGCGAGCAGACCGAGGGCGAAGGCAATCGCGAAACCGATGCTGACCGACACGACGACGAGGTAGACGTGCTGGCCCAGCGGCGTCCAGTAGCGGTCGAGGTTGTGGACGATCCAGTCTGGGCAGAAACCGTTGTCGGCGACGCAGTTCGAGCTGCCCGTGCGATTGCGCAGGAAGGTGTCCTGGGCGATCAGCAGCGTTAGGCTCACTCGGGTCCCGCTACCTCGGGTGTGGGGGCGGCGTCCGCGAGCTCCGACTTGGCGGCGCGATCGCCCGCGGCGAGCTCCGCGGCGCTCGGGATCGCGGAGGGCGCGCTGCCGACCGCCTGCGAGATGACCTGCATCGACAGCGCGCCGACGACCTTGCGATCGGCGTCGACGACCGGGGCGTACATAGACTCGTGCGCCAGCAGGTCCGACAGGGCGTCGCGCAGGATGTCGTCGAGCTCGACGATCGGCTCGGCGGGGGAGCGCAGCTCGTCGCGCACGCGCTCGCCGGTCAGGCCGCGCTCGCTGAGCCAGCCGCGCGCGCGCCCGTCGCCGTCGACGAGCAGCGCGATCTCGAGGTCGGCGTCGGCGAGCCGCTTGCGCACCTCGGCGACCGGCTCGCCGGTGCGGCAGGTGGCGACCTTCCACAGGTCGATGTCGCGCACGCGCTGCAGCGCGAGGCGCTTGAGCGCGCGGTCGGCGCCGACGAAGTCCTCGACGAACGGGCTCGCGGGGGACATCAGCAGCTCGGCGGGTGGCGCATATTGTGCGAGCGTGCCGCCGACCTGCATGATCGCGATCCGGTCGCCCATCTTGATCGCCTCGTCGATGTCGTGGGTGACGAAGACGATCGTCTTGCGCAGCTCGGCCTGCAGGCGCAGGAACTCGTTCTGCAGCCGCTCGCGGTTGATCGGGTCGATCGCCCCGAACGGCTCGTCCATGAGCATGACCGGGGGGTCGACGGCGAGCGCGCGGGCGACACCGACGCGCTGACGCTGCCCGCCCGACAGCTGCGAGGGGTAGCGCTTTCCCATCTCGACCGGCAGCCCGACGAGCTCGAGCAGCTCGTCGACGCGCGCGGCGATGCGCCGCTTGTCCCAGCCGACGAGCAGCGGCACGGTCGCGATGTTTTCGGCGATCGTGCGGTGCGGGAACAGTCCGATCTGCTGGATGACGTAGCCGATGTTGCGGCGCAGCTCGTCGGGCTTGCGGTCGCGGACGCTGCGCCCGCCGAGCAGGATGTCGCCGGAGGTCATGTCGATCATGCGGTTGACCATCCGCATCGCCGTCGTCTTGCCGCAGCCGGAGGGGCCCACGAGCACGCAGATCTCGCCTGCCGGAACCTCGAGCGTCAGGCCGTCGACGGCGGGCGCGTCGCTGCCGGGGTAGCGCTTCGTGACGTCACGGAACTCGAGGGGCTCCGCAGACGATCGACCGGACGGAGCCTCCACGGGGGCGATCCTACCCGCGATTGCGGCGTAGCGACCAAGAATCCTGGCGCGTGGGCCTCTTGGCGAATACACGACTCGAGGCGGACGTGGCTACCGCTGGACGGGTGCAGCCCGGTTACGATCCGCCGGCAATGTCGATCGACCAAGGGCGACGCCTTGCAGCGGCCGCCGCCGAGGCGCACGCAGCCCAGGAGCGCGGCGATATCTGGGCGGCGAACGACGCCTGGCGACGCTACGTACTGATCGCGGACGGGCTGCGCGATCCGCAGGAGCTGCTCGACGAGGGCGTCTCCCTCGGCCGACCCGTCAGCATGGCGGCGAGGTGGTCGATGCGATGGTGCCCGTCCGTCGTCACACGCGCGCGGCGCGCCTCGCCTCGGCGTGCGCGGCGTCCTCGAGCACGTCGTCGAGCGGCTCGAGCGCTTGGATGCCGAGCGCGGTACGGATGAGCCAGTCGGCGAACCAGGCGTTCTTCGGCAGCAGTGGGCCGTGCAGGTACGTGCCGATGACGTTGTCGCGGCGGACGCCCTCGACCCCCGACGAGCCGGTGTTGCCGTGGCCCTTGATCACCCGCCCGAGCGGCTGCTCGCCGGCACCGAGGTGGGTGCGGCCGCCGTGGTTCTCGAAGCCGGCCAGCGTGCGCGGCTCACCGTCGGGCCCGTCGAGGCGAACCTCGATCGCGACGTTGCCGATCAGGCGCGAGCCGTCGGCCGAGCGGATCGTCTCGAGGTCGACGAGGCCGAGGCCGGGGATCTCGTCGTCGCCCAGCTCGTAGCGGTGACCGAGGAGCTGATAGCCGCCGCAGACGCCGAGCACGATCGCCCCGCGTTCGGCCGCCGCATGCAGCGCGTCGCGCTTGGTCTCCAGCAGGTCGAAGGCACACAGGCGCTGGTCGCGGTCCTGCCCGCCGCCGAGGTAGAAGAGGTCGTGCGCGTCGGGATCGACACCCTCGCCGAGCCCGGCCGCCGTGAGCTCGAAGCCGATGCCGCGCCACACGCAGCGGCGCTCGAGCATGAGCAGGTTGCCGCGATCGGCGTAGATGTTCATGAGGTCCGGATACAGCGCGCAGATCCGCAGGGACCGCTCAGCCACGGAGCATCACCACGATCGTGCCGACGTGCTCCTCCGTCGGCGGGATGACACGCGCCGCACGCGGCCACAAGCCGGCGGCGAGCGCCTCCGCCTCGACCTGCGCGGCATCGACCTTGTCAAGCGTGATGACGTCGTCGGTCGCCGTGCGCGCGCCGCCGGGCGCGACCGGCGTCCGGATCCGCTCGATCGCCAACCGGTCGCCGGGGTCGCGCCGGGCGACGGGCGGGCTGTAGTCGCTGCCCCCGCCGTAGGGCCCGCCGTCGGGCACCGGCAGCAGGACGTGCTCGGCATCGAAGGCCTCCATCGCGTCGGCCAGCGCGCAGGCGACCAGGCCGTTCGGAGTCAGATGCGCACGCGCGCTGCGCAGCAGGCCGGCGCGGCCGGCGGGGCCCAGCAGCTGGATCGTCTGCATCGGCGCGATGATGAGCCCGAACGTCCGCCCTCCCAGCTCGAAGCCGCCGGCGTCGCCGACGACGGTCTCGACCGCAAGCCTGCCGGCGCTCGAGCGCAGGACCTCGAGGAACTCTGGCTCGCGGTCGAGCGCGACGACACTGTGGCCCTTGCGCGCGAGGTCGAGCGTCACCCGCCCCGTCCCGGCGCCGAGGTCCAGCACCGGCCCCTCCTCGGCCTTCGCGAGCTCGCGCCACAGCGGCAGGTCGGCGCGGTAGCCACCGCACTCGATGTCGTGCCAGATGACCTGCTCCGTCGGCGGTGGCGCGGACTTCCTCATGCGAACGAGCCCTCGGCAGCGCCGCGCGCGACGAGCAGGCCGCGCAGGTCGAGCATCGCCGTGTACGTCGGCAGCGCGACGAGCCTCCCCGATCCGGAGCCCAATGCAGCGTCGAGGCCGCGTTCGAGGTCCGAGACGACATGCAGGCGCTCGGGCGCCACGCCCGCGTACTTCAGCCGCAGCGCGAGCTCGGCGGCCCGCGTCCCGCTGCAGGTCACGCGCCGTACGCGATCGGCGATGAGCTCGAAGTCGGCGTCCCACACCCACGAGACGTCATGGCCGTCGGCGGTGCGGTCGTTGAGGATCGCGAAGACGTCGTGCTCGCCGGCGTCGAGCGCGAGCGTGCGCAGCACCTCGTTCGCACCGGCGGGGTTCTTGACGAGCAGGATCGAAAGGTCGCGATCGCCGACGCGCACGGTCTCGGCGCGCCCGAACGCCGCACGCGTCGTCGCGAGCCCGGCCACGATCGCCGCCAGTGATGCGCCGAGCGCGTGCGTCAGCGCCGCCGCGCCGAGCGCGTTGTATACGTTGTAGAGCCCGGGCAGGGGGAGCGCGACACGCGCCGTCTCGCCGCCGACGTGCAGGTCGAATGCCGCGGCGCGCGTGCCGTCGAGCCTCACATCGGTCGCCCACACGTCGGGTTGCGGGCGCGGGCCATCGCCGTTGGGACAGTGATAGCGCCCGAGGTGGCCCATGTAGATCGCGTCGTAGACGTACGGGGCGCCGCAGCGGCGGCAGTGCTTGGAGTCCGACGCGTGCGCCATGCCGGCGAGCGCCATCGCGTCGTCCTGGACCCCGAAATACGTCACGCCCGCGCGGTCGCGGCCGAGATCGGCGACGAGCGGGTCGTCGGCGTTCAGCACGAGCCGGGTCTCCGGCGCCGCCGCGACCGCCGCCGCCCAGCGGTCGGCGATCGTCTCGAGCTCGCCGTAGCGGTCGAGCTGGTCGCGGAAGAGGTTGCACAGCAGCAGCGCCCGCGGGCGCAACTCGGGGACGACTTGGTCGAGCCAGAACTCGTCGACCTCGAACAGGCCGACGTCGCCGTCGATGCCGGCGCCGCGGGCCGAGCCGAGCAGCGCGGTCGTCACGCCGCCGGCCATGTTCGCGCCGGCGCGGTTGTGCACGAGCCGCGCTCCCGTGCCCTCGAGAATCGCCGCGACCATCGCGGCGGTCGTCGTCTTGCCGTTCGTTGCCGAGATCACCGCGCTGCCGTCGGGCAGCCGGGCCGACAGCCGGGCGATCGCATGCGGTTCGAGGCGCATGAGCAGCTTGCCGGGCAGGCTCGTCCCGCCGCGCCCGCTGCGCCGCGACAGCGAGCCGGCGGCGCGCGCGAGCGCGATCTTGCCGGTCAGCATCATCCGTCGGAGGCGAGCACGAGCGTCGCGAGGCGCTCGGCGATCGCGACGGGGCTTGGGTCGCGCGCCGCCTCGGCCATCGTGCGGTCCGACGCGCCCGTCAGCACGGTCGCGCCGTCGATGCCCGCGGCATGGGCGGCGCCGAGATCGGAGTCCAAGCGGTCGCCGACCATGATCGCGCGGCCCGGGCCGAGGCGGTCGAGCGCCGTCTGGATCAGCACCGGTTCGGGCTTGCCGACGATCGCGGCGCGCCGTCCCGACGCGGTCTCGACCGCGGCGACGATCGAGCCCGTTCCGGGCCACAGCCCGTCCGGCATCGGGAACGTGGCGTCGCGGTTGACCGCGACGAGGAACGCCCCGCGCCGCGCGGCGATCGCGGCCTCGCGCAGCTCGTCGTAGTCGAACTTCGGGTGGTAGCCGACGACGACGACATCGGCACGGCTGGCGAACGTCGTGTCGTTGACGATCCGCAGGCCCGCCGCCTCGACGTGGCCGTGCAGCGCGACCGAGCCGATGACGACGGCGGAGCCGCCGCGAGGGAAGCGCTCGGCGAGGACGAACTGCGTCGCGCCGCCGGCGGTGACGACCTCCTCGAGCGAGCCCTGGAAGCCGAGGCGCCAGAGCTTGCGCACGTACTCCTCGGACGTCAGCTGGGTGTCGTTCGTGACGAATGCGATCTTCTTGCCCGCCGCGCGCAGGGCCCCGATGGCGTCGATCGCGCCCTCGGTCGGCTCCTCGCCGCGCCAGACGCAGCCGTCGAGATCGAGCAGGATGTGGTCGTAGCGGGCGATGAATGCGGTGAGCGTCACGCCCGGGAGTTTGGCGGGTGGCGCGGTCGCGGCGGCTGGCACGTCGCCGCGGGCGGACCATTACCCTTCCGCGACGTGCGGCGTGCCATCGCCATCGGCGTGATCCTGCTCGCGATGATCGCGCTCGCGGCGTGCGGCAAGCAGGGCTCGGGCAAGGGTCTCTCGAATGCCTCGTCGAGCGCGGACGACACGACCGTCGCGAAGACCACGACCGTCACGCCGGCGATCGCGCCGCGCTCCGCGCGGGACGGCTGCGAGGCCGTCCCGGCCCCGGTCCCGCGGGCCGATCCGACCGTCGAGCGCCCGACCGCCAAGCTCAGCCGCAAACGCCGCTACATCGCCGTTCTGCGGACGAACTGCGGCGAGATCCGGATCGCGCTCGACGTCCGGCACGCGCCGAAGACGACCTCGTCGTTCGCCGGTCTCGTGCGCAGGCACTACTACGACGGCCTCACGTTTCACCGCATCTCCAAGCCCGCCGGTAAGGACTTCGTCATCCAGGGCGGCGATCCGCTGCTGACCGGCAACGGCGGCCCGGGCTACAGCGTCGTCGAGCCGCCGCCGACGAAGACGCAGTACCTGCGCGGCGCGGTCGCGATGGCGAAGACCCCCGACGAGCCGCCGGGGACGTCGGGCAGCCAGTTCTTCATCGTCACCGGACGCGATGCCAAGCTGCCGCCCGAGTACGCGCTCGTCGGCCATATCGTCGGCAGCACGAAGGCGGTGCGGCGGATCGCCCGGCTGGCGACCGATCCCGTCAGCGAGATGCCGTTGGACGCCGTCGTCATCGCGAGCATCAGCATCCGCCGGGAATAGATCTCCCGCGGGCGCCGACCGTCGGCGACACTCAGAACAACAACGTCTGCTCGGGCGGGTCGAGGCAGTCGGGGGCGTCGTGGCGCGCGTCGTTGACGTTACAGCTGACCGGCCGGAACTCGAGACCCGGATCGGTCGGCGCCAGCAGCGCGTGCAGCTGCGCGGCAGGTGTCGCAGGGTCAAGCCACAGCGGCTCGCAGGCGCGGTCGAGGATCACCGGCATGCGGTCGTGCAGCGCGCTGACCGCGCCCGCGGCGGCCGTCGTCACGATCGAGCAGCTGTGCAGCGGCTCGATGTCGTCGCCGTCGCGCGGGCGCCACGAGGCCCACAGCCCGGCGAACGCGAACGGCTCGCCGCCGGGGCGGGTGATCCAGTGCGGCGTGCCGCCCGACCACTCGAAGAACCCGTCGGCGACGATCAGGCAGCGCCTGCGGGCGAACGCGTCGCGATAGGCGGGCCGCTCGGCGACGGTCTCGGCGCGCGCGTTGATCGTCTTGACCGCGATCTCGCGCGGATCGCTCGCCCAACCGGGGACGAGCCCCCAGCGCAGCAGCGCGGCCTCGGGCTGCTCGGCGTCGCGGCGACGAATCACGGCGAGCACGTCGTCGCCGGGCGCGACGTTGAAGCGGCGGCGGATCTCGACGCGCTCCCCGATCGCGAAGCGCACGCGCAGCTGCGACCAGTCAGGCGTCGCGAGCGTGTAGCGCCCGCACATCAGCTGGCGCGCGCGGCCCGCGCCTTCTTCTGCGCGGCGGCCTGCCGGCGCCGGCCGACGACCGCGAGCACGGCGAGCGCGACGATGACGAGGAGGATCCCGAGCGTGAACGCACCGACGAACCCCGTCCCACCGAACGGCAGTGCGACGAGCTCGGCGAGCGCGAAGCCGATCGCCAGCAGCGCGACGATGATCGCGAGCAGGATGAGCCCGCCGCGAACCTTCATCAAGCGGCTCGCGCCCTGGGCGGGGGAGATCAGACCCATCAGCCGCAGGACGAAGAGCTGGCGGCTGGACGGCGCCTGCTGGCCGAGCTTCTCGACGGCCGCCTTGAGGTCGTCGGGGCGGCGCTCGGCGAGCGCCAGCGACGCCTCGGCCATGCGCCGCAGCTGCATCCGCTCCTGCGGGCGTGCGGCCGCGATCGCCTTGCGGAAGTGCTCGCGTGCCTTCGCCGCGTCGTACTTCTCGGAGGCCCGCGCGCCGAGAATCGCCTGCGCCGCGGCGCGGTGCTTGGTCTCCGAGGCGAGCTCCTCGTTGGAGCGCTCCTCGAGCTGCGCCATCGCGGCGAGGGCGCTCTTCTGTTCGACCCGGACCTGTCGCTGCTTCGCCATTGCCGCGCAAGTGTAGACCTGGCGCCGCGGCTCGTGTCATCTGCGACGAAGCCCGCGGCAGGCGCGCTCGCAGGCCGACGGCGATCGCTGCGGCGGCGTAGTCTCGCGCTCGTGAAGCGTCTCGCAGCCATGCTCGCCGTCCTCTGCCTGGGCCTCTGGATGCCCGCCCTCGCCGCCGCCCAGTTCGGTCCGACGAACGTCCCCGCGCCGCTGACGACGCCCGATTCGTCGCAGACGCAGCGCACCAACGTCAACGAGGACACCGGGCTCAGCACGCTGCAGCTCGTGCTGATCTTCGGCTGCGCCGCGGCCGTCATCGGCGTGATCGCCTTCGTCATCGTGCGCGACGCCCGCCGCGCCGCGCCCTCCGGCCGCGGCGGCTCGTCGTCGTCGAGCGCGGCCGGCGGCGGCGCCAAGGCGAAGGCCAGCGGGAAGTCCGCGCGTGAGCGCGAGCGCGAGCAGGCGGCGAAGCGCAAGAAGGCCAAGGCGGCGCGCGACCAGCGTAAGCACAACCGCCCGCGGTAACCGCCTGCGCCGCGGCAGGTATGACTGTCGATGGCATATGCGGCAGATCGAGGATGGGCGCTCGTCCACGAGCCGGGGCTGCTGGTGGTGCACGCGGGCGCCGACGAGCTGTTCGCGATCGACGACGTCGGCGACGGCGCCGCGCACGAGCTGCTCGCGCTGTGGCGCGAGGATGTGCTGCACTCCGAGCGACTGTCGGCCGAGGCAAGCGACGTTTTCGAGCAGCTCAAGTCGGCGGGGATCGTGCGCAGCCTGCTCGCGCAGCGAGACACGTACGCGGTCGCAGTGCGCTTCGTGGGGCCCCCCGACGACGTCCTCGAGGCGGCGATCGCCGATGCCCTGCCGGCGCATATCGTGCTTCGCGGCGGTGAGGGGGCGGACCTCCTGCTGCTCATCCGCAGCGGCGGCACGCTCGCCGACGTCGCCGCCGAGGCGCACAGTGGCCTCACGACGCCGCACCTGCTGCTCGACCTCGCCTACGGCCACACGATCTGCATCGGACCGCTCGTGTTCGCCGGCGAGACGGCCTGCCTGGGGTGCCTGGTAGGGCGCGTCACGCACCACTGGGGCGACGCCGAGCCGCCGCCGCGACCGCGCATGACGCGACCGCGTGCGCTGAGCGCGGGGCTCGTCGCGCTCACGATCGAGAACATCCTGCTGCGCGAGGACCGCGCGCTCGTCAACCGCACCGTCGCCTACGACTTCGCCGCCTACGGCGTCCAGACCCACAGCCTCTACCGCCTGCCGATGTGCGCGGTCTGCGGCGCCGCGGCGCCGCCGCCCGGATCGACCGCCCTGCCGTGGGTTGCTGAGCGATGAATCGCCTCGTCACGCAGTTCGACGACCGGCGGACGCGCGCGACGCTCGCGACGCCGACGTGCTGTTGCTGTTGCTGTTGCTGCTGCGTGGCGAGCGTCGTGACGGCGACAGCGGTCACCGCGCTGAACGCGCACGAGCTCGCCGGCCAGACCGAGCGGCGGGCCGACACCGCGGCGCTCTACGTCATCGCGGCCGTGCTCGCGCTGCCGCTCGCGGTCCTCGCAGCGGTCCTTGCCGACCAGCTCGCGGACGCCGGCGGTGCGTCGCCGCCCGGCTGGTACGGCCTGGGGGTGCTCCTGTTGACGTGGCCGGCGCTGCTCTACGCGCTCTACGCAAGCCTCGGGCTGCCGCGCAAGGGCAAGGTCATCGCCATCACCGTCGGAGCCTGCGCGGCGATGTTCTGCGTGGAGTTCGTCGGTGGGCTCGTGCTGATCCTCGGTGTGGCCTACGCCGGGCTCGCCTACGCGGGGCTCGCGCTCTACCTCGTGCTCGCGAGCGGCATGGCGTACGGGGGCATTCGCCTGCTGCGCCGGTGGGTGGCGGACTGATCTCCGCGGCCGCGCCCGAGACCGTCCGCCGCGACCGTCGCCGCGAGCTGCTGTCGTCGGCCTGCGACGCTCGCCACGGCGTCATCCCCAAGGCGCAGGTCGCCCTGGCGGGGGTGGCCGACCTGCCCGGCATCTGGCACGTCGGCGTGCCGCACGGCACCGGCGACGCGTGGCGCAGCGCGTCCGGCGGTGTCGGGCGCGACCTCGCAAGCGCCCGCGCCGCGGCGATTGGCGAGGCACTCGAGCGCTACGCGGCGGTCGTCTGCGAGCTCTCGCTTCGCAGCCGCGCCGACCTCGACGTTGAGACGGTGCTCACCGCGGCGGACTTCTCGCTGCTGCATCCCGACCAGGTGGCCGCGCACCCCGCGGTGTTCGCCTCGGTCTACGGGGACGACGCCGACTACGCAGAGGTGTTCTCGCTCGTCGACAACGCGCCCGCCTGGGTGCCGCACGAGCTCGTCGGCCTGCGCGGCGAGGGCGGGCTGGGGACATCGTCGGGGCTCGCCGCGCACGCGACGATGCTGCGTGCTCTGCTGCGCGCGACCGAGGAGCTCGTCGAGCGCGACGCGCTGATGGTGAGTTGGCTGCATTCCGTGCCCGGCCGTCAGGTCGCGCTGCCCGGCCGCTACACCGATGACGTCGCCGCGCTCGGCGGGCAGGTGACGTGCATCGACGCGACGCCGGCCTACAGTCCGCACCCCGTCGCGCTCGTCGCCGGCTCGCTGTCGCTGCGCGGGACGGCGCGCTATTCGCTCGGGGCGGCGTGCCGGAGCACGTGGGAGGCCGCCGTCGAGAAGGCCTACCTCGAATGGGTTCAGGGCGTCTTCTTCGTCGGGGCCTACCTCGGGCAGCACCCAGGCCTGCGCTTCGATTCCTACGACGACGTCGACAGCTTCGACGCGCACGCCGTCTACTACACGACGGCGCCGCGGGAGTGGGCGAACGTCGCGCTCCTGCACGGCCGATCCGCGCCGCCGCCGCCGGCCTGCCCCGGCCGGGACGGCGGTCACTCGCCGCGACCGCCGCAAGCCGCGCGCGCCGGCGCCGGCGGCGCGTCGCGGTCCGCCGGCCGTCACACGAGCACCGCCGAGGAGCTCGAGCGCCTTGTGACGCATCTCGCCGCCGCGGGCGTGCGACTGTGGTACCGCGACCTCACGACGGTCGATCTGCGCCAGCTCGGCATGCACGCGGTGCGCGTCCTGTCGCCCGACCTCACGCCGATCTTCTGCCATCCGCGGATGCCCTTCCTCGGTGGCCGCACGGCCGACGTCCTGTGGCGCTACCCGTGGGCCGAGAGCGTTGAGCTGCGCTACCCCAATCCGATGCCGCACCCGCTGGGCTGAGCGCCGGTGGCCGAGAGCGCGCTCTACGACCTCTTCTGGCGCAACTCCGAGCTGTCCGCCGCCACGCTGCGTGGCTTCGGCGAGGAGATTGAGGCCTACACGGGTGTTGGCGAGGCTGCACCCGCCGCGCTGCAGTACCCGGGAGGCGACCTGCCGCTGCATCGCCCGTCCGATCGCCAGATCAAGCAGATGCGCCGCCGCGCGAGCGAGCGCCGCTTCGCCGAGGCGCCGCTCGACGCGCGGCGCCTCGGCGCGATCCTCGCCGCGTTCGCCGTCTCCGACGACGGCGTCCGGCGTCCGCACGGCTCCGCCGGTGCGACGTACCCACTCGAGATCTACTGCCTGCTGAACAACTGCGAGGGGCCCGCGGCAGGACACGTCGCGTACTACAACGCCGACAACCACAGCCTCGCGGCAGTCGCCGAGCTCGCGCCGTGGGCGGCGATCGCCGACGCCGTGAACCTCGACAGCGCCGGCACGGTCCCGCAGCTCGTCGTCATCTTCGTGCTCATGCCCGAGCGAGTGACCGCAAAGTACGGGGAACGTGGCGGACGCTTCGCGCTGATCGAGGTAGGTCACGCGGCGCAGAACCTCGCTCTGCGGCTCGTGCAGGTGCGGCTCGTCGGATGCGCGCTCGGTGGGATGCTCGACGACCGCGTCAAGGCACTGCTGGGGCTCGAGGGCACGAGCGCGCAGATCGCTTTGGGATACGCCTGCGGGATTGCACATAGTCGCTAGAGGCCGCCGACCTATCCTGCCGACGGCCGACCTATCCTGCCGACGATGCTGATCGCGATCGACGGGCCCGCGGGCGCCGGCAAGTCGACGGTGGCGAAGGCCGTCGCCGCGTCCCTGAGCTTCACCTACCTCGACAGCGGCGCGATGTACCGCTGCATCGCGCTCGCCGAGCTGCGCGGCGCCGCCGACCCGCTCGCCGCGACGATCGATCTCGGGCCGCCGGTCACGCTCGACGGCGAGGACGTCGGCGCCGCGATCCGTACGCCCGAGGTCTCCGAGCGCGCCTCGCAGATCGCGGCGCGCCCGGAGGTGCGCGACGCGCTCGTCACGCTTCAGCGCGCGCTCATCGCCGACGGCGACTACGTCGCCGAGGGCCGCGACATCGGCACCGTCGTAGCGCCCGACGCCGAGCTCAAGGTCGTCCTCACGGCCTCGCCCGAGGAGCGCGCGCGGCGACGCGCCGTGCAGACGGGCGCCGTCGCGGCCGTCGTCCTCGCCGAGCAGAACGCGCGCGACGGGCGCGACGAGACGCGCGAGCACTCGCCGCTGGTGGCCGCGGCCGACGCCGTCGAGGTCGATACGACCGGGCTCGAGATCGAAGCGGTCGTCGCGCGGATCGTCGCGCTGGCACACGGCCGCCGATGAGCTCCTAAGGCCCGCCCAGCCCGCGCCCGCGATCGGACACGGCAGCGGGCCGCAGGGGTCGGCATCCTAGACTCGGGGGGTGAGCCGCGAGGCCGCCTTCGCGCGGACCACTTCATGAAGGTCGCGGTCGTCGGCTACCCGAACGTCGGCAAGTCCTCGCTCGTCAACCGCCTGACGGGTACGCGCGAGGCCGTGGTGCACGAGCGTCCCGGCATCACGCGCGACCGCAAGGAGATCGCCACAGAATGGAACGGGCGCCGCTTCACGCTGATTGACACGGGCGGCATGGACTCCGAGGATCCCGATCCCGTCTCGGGCTCGATCCGCGATCAGGCCAAGGCCGCGCTGTCGGACGCGCAGGTCGCCCTCTTCGTCTTCGACGCCAAGGCGGGCGTGCGTCCCGGCGACGAGGAGCTCGCCGACCTGCTGCGGCGCACGAAGATGCCGGTCGTCGTCGCGGCGAACAAGATCGACGCCGCCGTCGACATCCCGCTCGCCGCCGACGCGCACCGGCTCGGATTCGGCGACCCGATGGCCGTCTCCGCCGCGCAGGGCCTGGGCACCGGCGATCTGCTGGACCGTCTCGTCGAGCTCTTGCCCGAGGACGACGAGGAGGTCGAGGAGGGGATCATCCGCCTCGCGGTCATCGGTCGCCCGAACGTCGGCAAGTCCTCGCTCGTCAACAAGTTCGTCGGCTCCGATCGCGTCATCGTCTCCGAGGTCGCCGGCACGACGCGCGACGCGATCGACCTGCCGCTCGTCGTCGATGGCCGCACGCTGATCGTCGTCGACACGGCCGGCATGCGTCGCCAGTCGAAGGTTTCGGAGTCCGTCGAGTACTACACCGTGCTGCGCTCGCAGCGCGCGGCCGAGCGCGCCGATGTCGCGCTCGTCGTCTGCGACGCCAACGACGGCGTCACGTCGCAGGACATGCGTGTCGCCGAGCTCGCGATGCAGTCCGGCTGCGCGACGGCGATCGTGCTGAACAAGTGGGACACCGCGGAGATGGACGAGAAGGACCTCGACCACGAGCGCGCGAAGGTCGCGCGCAAGCTGCGCCTGCGTCCGCGGGTGCTGACGGCGAGCGCGCTGACGGGGCGCAACGTCGAGCGCCTGCTCAAGGAGGTGCTCGCGCTCGGCGATCGCATGCAGGGCCGGATCCCGACGCCGGAGCTGAACCGCTTCATCGGCGAGGTCGTCCAGGCCCGCCAGCCGCCCGCCAAGCAGGGCCATCGCCTCAAGCTGCTGTACGCCGCGCAGATCGGCGAGCGCCCGCCGCGATTCGCGATCCAGGTCAACTCGCGCCAGCGCGTGACCCGCGACTACGCCTATTTCATCGAGAATCGGCTGCGCGCCAGGTTCGGGATGGACGGCGTCCCGCTGATCATCGACTTCAACGAGCGCAAGTCCCGGCGAAGCGAGGACCGATAGCCTTCTGACCATGACTACCTTCGCAGACGACGAATATCTTTTTACATCGGAGTCGGTGACCGAGGGTCATCCGGACAAGATGGCCGACCAGATCTCCGACGGGATCCTCGACGCCTGCCTGGCCGGCGATCCACTCTCGCGGGTCGCATGCGAGACGCTCGTCAACACCGGCCTCGTCGTCGTCTCGGGTGAGATCACGACCGAGACGTACGTCGATATCCAGGACGTCGTGCGCTCGACGATCCGCGAGATCGGCTACATCGACGCCGACCTCGGCTTCTCGGCCGACTCGTGCGCGGTGCTGAACACGATCGACAAGCAGTCGACGGATATCGCCCAGGGCGTCGACGCCTCGCACGAGACGCGCTCCGGCGGGTCCGACGGCGACGAGCAGTCGATCGCCGGAGCCGGCGACCAGGGCATGATGTTCGGCTACGCGTCCAACGAGACGGCGTCGTACATGCCGCTGCCGATCAGCCTCGCGCATCAGCTCGCCAAGCAGCTTGCGACCGTGCGCAAGGAGGGCGGCCTGGATTACCTGCGCCCCGACGGCAAGACCCAGGTGTCGGTGCGCTACAAGGCCGGCGTGCCGGTCGCGATCGAGAAGCTGCTGATCTCCACCCAGCACGCCGAGGGCTGCGAGTCGCAGATCGCCGAGGATCTCTGGCAGCACGTCGTGCTGCCCGTCCTGCCCGAGGATCTCTACGACGCGGCCGAACTGCGGCGCGAGTTCCTCGTGAACCCGACCGGGCGCTTCGTCATCGGCGGCCCGGTCGGCGACTGCGGCCTGACCGGCCGCAAGATCATCGTCGACACGTATGGCGGCATGGCTCGCCACGGTGGCGGTGCGTTCAGCGGCAAGGATCCGTCGAAGGTCGACCGCTCCGCCGCGTACGCCGCGCGCTGGGTCGCCAAGAACCTCGTCGCGGCCGGCCTCGCCGATCGCTGCGAGGTGCAGGTCGCGTACGCGATCGGCGTGTCGCACCCGGTCAGCGTCATGGTCGAGGACTTCGGCACCGGCAAGGTCAGCCGCGGCAAGCTCCAGGAGCTCGTCCACGACAACTTCGACCTGCGTCCCGGCGCATTTCGCCAGGAGCTCGACCTGCACCGGCCGATCTACCAGCCGACCGCCGCGTATGGCCACTTCGGCCGTGACGAGTTCAGCTGGGAGCAGACGACGAAGGTCGACGCGCTGCGCGCGGCCGCCGGTCTGTAGCGCGTTCCCCACGTGGGGGGCGAATTTCGGCTCGCCATCGCCTATAGGAGGCGATGGCCGAACCGAAGGGAGACCCGTACGATGCATGGCATGGCAACCGTCCAGCGGATGACGGCGCAGGAGTACCTCGCCAGGGCGGACGAGACCGTTCGCACGAACCTCGTCGAGGGTGAGGTCGTCGTGAACGAGCCGACTCCCACCCACCAGATCGTGCTGTTCGAGCTCCTTCGCGCGCTCGATCGCTGGGTTACTGCCGAGTCCAGCCGCGGTGACGTCTCGCTGCCGCTCGATGTCCTGATCGACGAGCGGAATGTATACGCGCCGGATGCCATGTGGTACCCGCCCGGCCGGGCGCCTGTGCGCGGCGATCAGCCTCCCTCGCCGATGCCGGCGCTCGCCGTCGAGGTTCGCTCGCCGTCGACCTGGCGCTACGACATCGGCGCGAAGAAGGCCGCCTACGAGCGCAACGGTCTCCACGAGCTGTGGCTCGTCGACACGCGCGCGAACGAGCTGTTCGTCTTTCGTCGCTCCGCCCCGCAAGCCCCGACGTTCGACATCGCACTCGAGCTCGGCCCGAACGACACGCTCACATCGCCGCTGCTGCCGGGCTTCGCGCTCGTTGTCGGCGACGTCCTGCGCGACTGACGTCCCACGACGAGCGCTCGGAGGGGCTCGTAGGCGGGCGCCCTTCTATCCTCACCGCTCGCGATGCCGACCGAATACCGCTATGACCCCGCCGAGATCGAGCCGCGCTGGCAGCGGGTGTGGGCCGACGAGGGCACGTGGGAGGTATCAAACGACAGCACCGACCCGCGCGCGACCTCCTACGTGCTCGAGATGCTGCCGTATCCGAGTGGCGAGCCGCACATCGGACACCTGAAGGTCTACTCCGTCGGCGACGCCGTCGCGCACTTCCACCGCCGCACCGGCCGCCGCGTGCTGCATCCGATGGGCTACGACGCCTTCGGCCTGCCCGCCGAGAACCACGCGATCAAGACCGGCCAGCACCCGCGCGAGTCGACGAACGCGTCGATCGCCGCGTTTCAGAAGCACTTCCGCGAGTGGGGCATCTCGATCGACTGGACGCGCGAGTTCGGCACCCATGAGCCGCGCGTCTACCGCTGGACGCAGTGGATCTTCCTCGAGCTGTTCAAGCGCGGCCTCGCCTACCAGAAGCAGGCCGCCGTCAACTGGGATCCGGTCGAGGAGACCGTCCTCGCCAACGAGCAGGTCAAGGACGGGCGCGGGGAGCGCTCCGGAGCGCTCGTCGAGGTGCGCCAGCTGAAGCAGTGGTTCTTTCGCATCACGGACTACGCCGACCGCCTGCTCGACGACCTCGCGACGATTCGCTGGCCCGAGCACGTCAAGACGATGCAGCGAAACTGGATCGGCCGCTCCGAGGGCGCCGAGGTCGTCTTCCGCTGCGGCGAGCTCGGCATCGACTACCCGGTCTTCACGACGCGTCCGGACACGCTCTTCGGGGCGACGTTCTTCGTCATGGCGCCCGAGCACCCCGACGTCCAGCGCCTCGCAGAGGGCACCGGCCAGGAAGAGGCCGTGCGTGACTACGTCAACCACGCGCTGACCTCCGACAAGCAGCTGCGCGGCGATGTCGACAAGCCGAAGACCGGGGTCGCGCTCGGTCGTAGCGTGACGAATCCGGTCAACGGCGAGCAGCTGCCGATGTACGTCGCCGACTACGTCCTGATGGAGTACGGCACCGGCGCGATCATGGCAGTGCCGGCGCACGACGAGCGCGACTTCGCGGCCGCGCAGGCGTTCGATCTGCCCGTCAGGCGCGTCATCGAGGACCCCTCCGGCGCCGATGAGCTGCCCTACGTCGGCAATGGGCCGCTCGTGAACTCCAACCCCGAGTTCGACGGCATGCACAACCGCGAGGCGCTGCGCGCGATCGTCCAGTGGCTTGACCGCGACGGCAAGGGCCACGCGTCGGTGAACTACCGCCTGCGCGATTGGCTCATCTCCCGCCAGCGCTACTGGGGCACGCCGATTCCGATCATCCACTGCCCGTCCTGCGGCGCCGTCGCCGTGCCCGAGGTCGACCTGCCGGTGCTGCTGCCCGACGTCGAGGACTACAAGCCGAAGGGCCGCTCACCGCTCGCGGCCGCCGAGGACTGGGTCAACGTCGCGTGCCCGTCGTGCGGCGGCGCGGCCAAGCGCGAGACCGACACGATGGACACGTTCGTCGACTCGTCGTGGTACTTCCTGCGCTACTGCGACGCCGCCAACGACGAGGCGGCGTGGAGCAAGGCGGCGGTCGCGCAGTGGATGCCGGTCGACCAGTACATCGGCGGTGTCGAGCACGCGATCCTGCACCTGCTCTACGCGCGTTTCTTCACGAAGGCGCTGGCGGATCTCGGCCATCTGCCGCCCGAGGTACAGGAGCCGTTCGCGGCGCTCTTCACCCAGGGCATGATTCTGCGCGACGGCGAGAAGATGTCGAAGTCCAGGGGCAACGTCGTCTCGCCGTCGACGCTCGTCGAGCGTTTCGGGGCGGACACCGCGCGCTGCTACATCCTCTTCATCGGCCCGCCCGATCAGGATGCCGACTGGTCTGACAGCGGCGCCGAGGGCATGCACCGCTTCCTCGGCCGACTGTGGCGCTCGTGCGCGGAGGCCGCCGCCGAGCTGCCCGACCATCCGATCCCGGACGAGCTCGGCGCCGACGACGAGCGCCTGCTGCGCAAGGCGCACTGGGCGATCGAGAAGGTTACGAACGACATGAGGGAGCGCTTCAACTTCAACACCGCGATCGCCGCTGTGATGGAGCTTTACAACGAGACGACGCCGGCCAAGCGCGGCGACGCGGCGCCCGGCAGTGTGCGCTTCGCGCTCAGCACGGCGGCCTCGATGCTGTCGCCGTTCGCGCCGCACGTCTCGGCCGACGCCTACCACCTGCTGACCGGCGAGCGCGTCTGGGAGCAGCCGTGGCCGGCCGCCGACCCGGCGCTGCTCGAGGCCGCGAGCTTCGAGCTCGTCTGTCAGGTCAACGGCAAGGTCCGCGACCGCGTCGCGGCACCGACCGGCGCCGCCCGCGAGCAGCTCGTCGCGCTCGCGCGCGCGCGCGCGAAGGTGCAGGCACACCTCGACGGCCACGACGTCGTCAAGGAGATCGTCGTGCCGGACAAGCTCGTCAACATCGTCGTTCGCTAGCCGCGGCGGTCAGCGGCACTCGCGCCGGACGACGGCGATCCTCAGCCGCGCTCGCGCCCGATCAGGGCGATCCTCAACCGACCCTTGCCCGACAGGCTCGCCTGGGCGCTCACCGCGCAGAAGGCGATCGTGCGCCCGGGAAGCGTGACCGGCCGCGTGTCCGGCGGAGTCACGACGTAAACGTTGCCGCGGCCCTTCGCCGTCCCGCTCGCGGTCTTCGGGCACGACACGCCGAAGCTGACGGTGACGCGCTGCTTCGGCGCCGCGCTGACGCGCAGCAGGACCTCGGCGGGGTCGCGGACGCGGCCGTCGACCGACGCCTTCACGTGGCGACCCGACGCGCGCGCCGAATCGATCGTCTCGCGCTTGGGCGCCGGCTGTCCGCCCGAGCCGCCGCAGGCCGCGATCGGCGCGCACAGCAGCAGGCAGAGGACGGCCTCATGTCGTGACGTCATCCCCGCATCCTGACCTGATCGGGACCACAAAGCACGGCGCCTGTCACGGATCGCCGGGCTGTCTCGTCAAGGAGGTGACCCCGATGAGAAGGAGCTCGAACATGAAGGTCCTCGTAGCCGGCGCCACGGGCGCCCTCGGCGCACAGCTCGTTCCCCGCCTCGTCGCGCGCGGCCATGACGTCAGCGGCATGACGCGCAGCGCGTCGCGCGCCGACGTCGTGCGCGCGCTCGGCGCGACCCCCGTCGTCGCCGACGCGCTCGATCCCGACGCCGTCGCGCGGGCGGTCGCCGAGACCGTGCCGCAGGTCATCGTCCATCAGCTCACGGCACTGTCAGGCTCGCTTGACCTGCGCCACTTCGATCGCGCCTTCGCGCAGACGAACCGGCTGCGGACCGAGGGGACCGACCACCTGCTGGCGGCCGGCCGGGCCATTGGCGTACGGCGCTTCGTCGCGCAGAGCTTCGCGGGCTGGCCGTTCGCCCGTGACGGCGGGCCGGTCAAGTCCGAGGAGGATCCGCTCGACCCGACGCCCGCGGCAGCCATGCGCGGCACGCTCGACGCCATTCGCCACCTCGAGCGGGCGGTCCTCGAGGCGACCTGGACCGAGGGTGTGGCGCTGCGCTACGGCGGCTTCTACGGACCGGGGACGTCGATGAATCCCGGCGGCGAGCACCTCGAGCAGATCCGCAAGCGCCGCTTTCCGGTCGTCGGCTCGGGCGCCGGTGTGTGGTCGTTCGTGCACATCGGCGACGCGGCCGACGCCACCGTCGCGGCGGTCGAACACGGACGCCGCGGCGTCTACAACGTCGTCGACGACGAGCCCGCGCGCGTCGTCGACTGGCTGCCCGCCGTCGCGCGGACGTTGCACGCCAGGCCGCCGCGCCGCGTGCCGCGCGTGATCGCCCGGCTGCTCGCCGGCGAGCCGGGGGTGGTCATGATGACCGACGTGCGAGGTGCCTCCAATGCGAAGGCCAAGCGCGAGCTCGGCTGGCAGCCGCGCCACCCGAGCTGGCGCGACGGCTTCGCGGAGCTCGCCGCGTGAGCTCGTCCGAGCTCCTGGAGGAGCTGCGCCCGGTCGCGTTCGCGATCGCCTACCGCATGCTCGGCAGCGTCGCCGAGGCACAGGACATCGTCCAAGAGGCGCTGCTGCGCGTCCACCACGCGCTCGAGGACGGCGAGAAGATCGAGTCCCCAAGAGCGTTCGTGGCGACGATTGCGACGAGGCTGGCGATCGACGAGCTGCGCTCGGCGCGGGTGCGGCGCGAGACGTACGTCGGCGAGTGGCTGCCCGAGCCGCTCGTCTCCGACGTCGCCGATGACCCGGCACGGCAGGCCGAGCTCGCGGACTCGCTGTCGCTCGCGTTTCTCGTGCTGCTCGAGAGTCTGTCGCCCGAGCAGCGGGCCGCGCTGCTGCTGCGTGACGTCTTTCACTACGGCTACGCGGAGATCGCGCAGATCGTCGGTACGACGGACTCAAACGCGCGCCAGCTCGCGGCGCGTGCGCGGCGCCACGTCGACGAGCGCCGGCCGCGCTTCGAAGCCTCGCGCGGGCGCCGCGACGAGCTCGCCGGCCGCTTCTTCGCGGCGGCGCGCGACGGCGATCTCGGCGCGCTCGAGGCGCTGCTCGCGCGCGACGTCGTGCTGCATGGCGACGGCGGCGGCAAGGTGCCTGCGCTTGCACGGTCGCTGCGCGGCCGCGACCGCGTGGCCCGCACGCTGCTGGCCTGGGCGAAGCAGGGCGTTCCGCGCGGCGGCATGTTCCGACCGACCGAGGTCAACGGTCAGCCGGGCGTCGTCATGGTCGACGGCGGTGGCCGCGTCATCGGCGTCATCGCGCTCGACATCGTCGACGGGCGCGTCCAGGGTGTGCGCTCGATCGTCAACCCCGACAAGCTTCGCCACGTCGGCGACGTCGGGGACCTGCGCGCCTTCCTCAAGGCGTAGCGACACCGGGGCGGCGGGCTTGTTCCGTGCCGCCGCCCTGGCCTCGGACGGGCGGTCAGGCGGCGCGGGCCTGCTTCATCGACGCGCGAAACGCCTTCGCCGCGGCCTTGACGGCGTCGTGGTGGGCCTTGCGAGCGGCGCGCAGCGTGGCCCGAGCGGCCTGCATGGACATCTTGCGCGTCTGCGCGGCGGCCTTGCGCGCGGCCTTGCGGTCGGCCTTCGCCAACGACTTGTCGGCCTTGATCGAAGCGCGGAAGGCCGTGCGGGCGGCGACGGCCTGCTCGTGATGGGCGACGCGCGCCATGTGCAGCGCCTCGCCCGCGGCGGTCAGCGCCGAGGCGCGGTCGGTGCAGGCCTTCGCGGCGATCGTCTTGCCGGCGTCGGAGAGCTTCGTTGATGCCTGGACGCGCTGCGTGCAGCGCTCGCCGGTGGGGTGCTTGGCGGCGAGGGCCGGGACGGCGACGGCGCTCACCATCGCGACGGCGACGAGTGCCAGGAGGGACTTGCGCATAGCGGGTGACGCTCCTCTGCGTACGGGGACGGGCTTGGACTCATCATCGGGCCCGGGGGCGTCAGTTCGCCACGGCTTCTCACAGAAGCCTCACGCCGCTGCCGACCCGCTACACGCGCTTGGTATCGCGGCGGTAGGCGTAGCGCGCGGCCGCGGTCAGGACGATCGTCCAGCCGACGACGACGAGCCAGCCGGTCGAGCCCCAACCGTTGCCGCCGATCGAGACGTGGCTGGCCTGCACGAGCCAGTACGACGGCAGCGCGACTGCGAGGCCGTGCATGAAGCCATGTGCGCCGATCGGGAACCACGTCCCGCTGAGAAACGCGAGCAGCGACACGAGCCCACCGCTGGCCGGGCCCATCGAGTCGACGTTCAGCAGATGGCCGAGCGTGATGCCGAGGGCGGCGAACGGCAGCAGGCCGATGAGCATCAGGGCGGTCATCTGCAGCCACTCGACGGCGGGCAGGCGGACGCCGAGCGCGATGCCGAAGGCGAACAGCAGCGCGATCGACACGATCGACATCGCGTAGGCCGTCAGGATCTTCGCGCGGAAGTAGGCGCGGGTCGTCAGCGGCGTGATGCGCAGCTGCCGCGTCCAGCCGGTCGAGCGCTCGCCGGCGATGCGGGCGCCGCTTGAGACCATCGCCATCATCGTCCCGAACGACGCGAGGCTGACCATGAAGTAGAGCGCCAGCGGGATTCCCGTCCCTTTGAGCGGTCCGTCGTTGCGGTTCGGGATCGCGATCAGCGCGTAGATGATGAGCGGGAAGCCGACCGAGAAGAGCAGGAAGCGCCGGTTGCGAAACGTCCGCAGCAGCTCGAAGCGGGTGTAGACCATCGCGGGCCTCATCCGGTGACCTCGCCGGGCTCGTCCTCGAAGCCCGTCAGTTTGAGGAAGGCCTCCTCGAGGCCCGCGCTCGCGATCTCGATGTCGCGCGCGTCGGGCTGCTCGCGCAGCAGCCCGCGGATCGCGGCGTCTGAGTCCGCACAGCGCAGGCTGACGGCCGCGCCATGGGACTCGACCGACAGGACGCCGGCGAGGGCCCGCAGGCGGTCGAGGTCGGCGTCGGGGAGCGTGGCGCGGATCGTCCGCGTGCCGACGCGGGCCCTGATCTCCGTCGTCGGGCCGTCGGCGACGACGCGACCGTGGGCCATGAGGACGGCGCGGTCGGAGTAGGCATCGGCCTCCTCAAGGTAGTGCGTCGCGAAGATGACGGTCTTGCCGCGCGCGGCGAACGCGCGCATCGCCGTCCAGAAGCCGTGGCGGCCCTCGACGTCCATCGCGACCGTCGGCTCGTCGAGCACGAGCAGCTTGGGATCGGAGACGAGCGCCGCCGCGAAGCGCAGGCGCTGTGTCTGGCCGCCCGACAGCTTCTGCGTCCGCCGGCGGGCGATGTCTTCGATGCCGGTGAGCGCGAGCACCTCGTCGACATCGAGCGGGTCGGGGTACAGCGAGGCCATCATCGTGACGAGCTCGCGCACCGACAGGTCGCGGATCAGCTGACCGCCGCCAGACTGCAGCATCGCGCCGACGAGGCCCGCGTCGACGGCCTCGCGCGGCGGACGTCCGAGGACGGTGACCTCGCCCGCGTCGGGCCGCGTCAGCCCGAGCAGCATGTCGATCGTCGTCGACTTGCCGGCGCCGTTGGGGCCCAGCAGCGCGACGGTCTCGCCGGCCGCGATCGCGATGTCGACCCCGCGCACGGCGTGCACGACGCCCTGCGGCGTGCGAAAGGACTTCGTCAGGCCGGTGAGTCGGATGCCCGTGGCATCGATGGTGGTCGTCGTTGCCATGTCGTTCTCACGCTAGCGCGCCACCGGCGGGCGCCTTGCGCGGATCGTGCGGCGCCGCTGCGCAGAAACGTTGCGATCCGCGTGCCGGATGCAACAGGTCTCGACGTAGCCTCGGCCTGTGTCTGACCTCGATCGCCCGCGGCTGGCGCTCTACGTCGCGCTCGGCCTCGTCGTCTGCTTCCTCGGCGCCCGCTATCTGCGCACGCAGGTCGGCGCTCCGGCCGGCGCCGGCGCCCTCGTCACGGGTGCCACGACCGCGGCCGCGCCGGCCGCGGGCGCCGCAGCGACCGCCCTCGGCACGGCCGCCGGCGGCGGCACGGCGCCGACGGTGCAGCTCGATCGTGCCGACGGCGGCCGGGTCACGGTTCATGTCGCCGGGGCGGTGCGCCATCCGGGCCTCTACCGGCTACCCGCCGGCTCGCGCGTCGACGACGCGCTACGGCGAGCAGGCGGCGGCGCGCGGCGCGCCGACCTGACGGCGATCAACCTCGCGGCCAAGCTCGAGGACGGCCGGCAGGTGCTCGTCCCCCAGCTCCCGCCGGTGACGGCGGGGGCCGGCACCGGCGGTGGGGCTGCGGCGGGCGGCGGTGCCGGCGCCGGCGGCGGCCCGGTGGCGGGCGGCGGGGCCCTCGGCGGCAGCGGTGCGGTAGCCGGTGGCGCGGCGCCTCCGGCGGCCCCGATCAACCTCAATACCGCGACCCTCGAACAGCTCGACACGCTCGACGGAGTCGGCCCCGGGATCGCACAGCGGATCCTCGACTATCGCCAGCAGCACGGCGGCTTCTCGCGGGTCGAGGAGCTCGGCGAGGTCCCGGGCATCGGCGCCAAGCGGCTCGCGACGCTGACGCCGCTCGTGACGGTGTGACAGTGGCCTCTGGTCGGCGGCCCGTGCGAGCCTCGTCGAGCTGCGTCGGGCGACGGCGCACCGAGCGAGTGGCGGCGCGCTGCGGCCCGCCGTGGCAGCGAGGATGACCTTCGCGCTGCGGCGCTGGGCCGCTGCATCGGTCGTGCGGCTGGGACGCGCGGACGAGCTCGCGGCGATGCACGCGCGCCACCTCCTGCTGGCGGCGCTCGTCGCGGGCCTGCTCGTCGGGCCGCGCTCGGCGCCGCTCATGGCCGCCGCGGTCGTCGCCGCGATCCTGCTCGCGCCCGACCCGCGGCTCGCGTTCGGCCTCGTCGCGGCGCTGCTCGCCGGCGCGGTCGGCGCCCAGGCGCGCCTCGCCGCGCTCGATCGCACAGCGCTCGGGCCGCTGCCGAGCGGCGCCCTCGACCTTCGGGCGACGCTGCTCGAGCAGCCGCGCCTGCGGGCGTTCGGCGTGCGCGTCGCCGCGGTGTCGGTCCGCTCGCGGCCGGCTCGCGGCGAGCGCGTGCTCGTGCGGGCGCCATCGCGCGTGCGCTGGCCGCGCGGCGCGCGGCCCGGCGTCGAGCTCGCCCTGCACGGTCGCCTGACCGCGCTCGGCGCTTTCGACGCCTACGAGCGCCGGCGCAACGCACACGCGCTGCTGCGCGCAGACGCGATCCGCGCGACCGGGCGCCGCCGCGAGGGGCTGCTCGGGTTCCTCGACGCGGTTCGCGCGAGGACCGAGCGCGCGCTGACGAGCGGCGTCCCTCCGCCGCAGGGCGCGCTCGCCCGCGGGATGGTGCTCGGCCAGGACGGCGCGCTGACGGACGACGTGCGCGAGGACTTCCGCGCCACCGGCCTTGCGCATCTCGTCGCGGCGAGCGGCGCGAACGTCATACTGCTCGCGACGCTCGTGCTCGCGGCCGCCGCGCTCGCGGGGCTCGGTCTGACGGCGCGCCTGTGGCTCGCGGTCGGGCTCGTGGCGGCGTACGTTCCGCTCGCCGGCGCCGGCCCGTCGATCCAGCGCGCCGGGGTCATGGGCATCGCCGGGCTCGTTGCCGCGCTCGCGGGCCGCCCGGGGTCGCGCTGGTACGCGCTGCTGCTCGGGGCGGCGGTGACGCTCGCTTGGAGCCCGCGCGCCGCGGAGGACCCCGGCTGGCAGCTCAGCTTCGCCGCCGTGCTGTCGCTGCTCGCGCTCGTCCCCGGCCTGAGTACGCGGCTGCGCCGCGGGCGACTACCGCGCGGGCTCGCCGACGCGCTGGCCGTCACGATCGCCGCGACGCTCGGCACGGCGCCGCTGATCGCTCTGCACTTCGAGCGCCTGTCGCTCGTCTCGCTGCCGGCGAACGTGCTCGCCGCGCCGGCCGTCGCGCCGATCATGTGGCTCGGCACGATCGCCGGTGCGCTCGGCCAGGTCGCGCCGGAGCTCGCGCGGCCCGTCGCCGAGCTCGCGGCGCTGCCGCTCGGCTACCTGACGTGGCTCGCCGAGCGCGCGGCAGCGCTGCCGTTCGCGGAGCTCGAGGTCGGCTCGCCCGGCCCGCTGGGCGTCGTCGCGGCCTACGCGACGGCGGCTGTCTCGGCGCTCGTGTGGCCGCGGATCCGCGCGCGGCGGGCGGCTCGCGAGACGCGCGAGCGCAGCAGGGCGGCCCGCGCGGCCCGGGTCGCGATCGCCGCCGCCCTCGGTGGCGCGGCGACGGTCGCTGTCGTCCACGCAGCGGCGCCGCCGGCGCCGCCGCGCGACCTCACCGTCTCGTTCCTCGACATCGGCCAGGGCGACGCGACGCTGATCCAGCACGGTCGCGCCGCCGTGCTCGTCGACACCGGCCCGCGCGACGGCCCGATCCTGCAGCGCTTGCGCGAGGCCGGGGTCCGCCGCCTCGACCTGCTCGTCGGCACGCACGCCGCGCTCGACCACGACGGCGCCGCCGCGGCGGTGCTCGACGCGATCCCGGTCGCGATGGTCCTCGACGGGGAGGAGGCGGCCACCGAGAGCGAGGGGGTTTGTCGATCTACTCGCGCCATGCGCGATCAGAACGACGCACGCCCCGCGCCTGCCGGGCCGTTCGGTGCGCGTGCGGCCGAGCCGCTCGCGGAGCTCGTCGCCCGTCACCACGTCCCGTGCGTTCCGAGTGACGCGGGCCAGGTCCTGCGCGTCGGGCCGATCGAGCTGCGCGTGCTGTGGCCGCGCCGCGACCCCCCGGCGCCCGCGGGCGCCGAGCCCAACGACCGCGCGACCGTCCTGCACGTCCGCGACGGCGACTTCGACCTGCTGCTGAGCGCCGACGCCGAGTCCAACGCCACGGCTGGGCTCGAACTGCCGGTCGTCGACGCGATGAAGGTCGCCCATCACGGCAGCGACGACCCCGGCCTGCCGGAGCTGCTGGCACGCTTGCGTCCGCGCGTCGCCGTCATCCCCGTCGGTCGCCACAATCTCTACGGCCACCCGACGCCGTCGACCGTTGCCGCGCTCGCCGCGGCCGTGCCGATCGTTCGGCGCACCGATCGCGACGGCACGGTCCGGCTGACCATCCACGACGGTCGCATGAGCGTCTCGACCGGGTCGTAGACTCGGATCTCAGTGGCCTCCTTCAAGCCCGCCTACCTCATCCACGGCGACGATCACGGCCGCATCGGCGAGCGGCGCAACGCGCTGCGCACGCTCGCCGAGACCGAGTCAGGCTGCAACGGCGTCGAGAGCTTCGAGGGCGACGCCGCGACGCCCGCGGCGATCGCGCGCGCGCTCGATGCGATGACGTTCGCGATCGGCCGGCGCTTCCTCGTCGTCGATGGCGCCGAGCGCTGGAAGGAGTCCGACGTGAAGGCGCACCTCGTGCCCGCGCTGAAAGGCATCGCGCCCGATACGACGGTTGCGTTCTTCGGCCGCGAGGAGGGGCGATTCAAGGTCTGCGCGGCGCTCGTGACGGCCGTCGGGAAGGCCGGCGGCGTCGTCGCGGCCGAGCACGTCCTCAAGGCCAAGGACCTCCCGCGCTGGCTGCAGCGCGAGGCCGACCGGCTCGGCTGCGACCTCGACCGCGAGGCCGCGCAGGCGCTCGTCGGGCTCGTCGGCGAGCGCCAGCAGCGGCTGCTGCGCGAGCTCGAGAAGCTCGCGATCGAGCTCGGATCGGGCGCCCAGATCAGCCGCGACGTCGTCGAGGGTGCTGCGGCGCATTCCTCCGAGCGCCAGGTCTGGGGCCTCGTCGATGCGCTCGTCGCGGGCGACGGCGAGGCCACGACGCGTGCCTTTCTCACGCTGAGCGCGCAGGGCGAGTCCGTCGGCCGGCTTGTCGGCCTGCTCGCCAGTCGCGTGCGCCAGGTGCTGGTGATCGCCCAGCAGCTCGAGGCGGGGGCGTCGCCCGCGCAGATCAAGGCCTCGACCAAGGGCAGCCCGTGGCAGACGGACAAGCGCATCGCCGATGCGCGCTGCTCCGATCCCGAGCGGCTCAGCCGCGCGCTGGAGGCGCTCGCCGACCTCGAGCTCGCGTCGCACGGCAACAGCGAGCTGTCGGACGGCACCGAGGCGATCCGGACGATCGCTCGCATCGCCGCGTAGCGCGTCAGCCGAGCGCGCGTCGCAGGACGTCGCGTAGCACCGTCTGATCCGCGGCGCTGAGGGACGCCAGCGGCTCAGGCACCTCGCGCAAGACGCTGAGCAGGCGGTCGCGGACCTCGGCGCCGTGCTCGGTCACGACGAGCATCCGCAGCCGGCGGTCGTGCTCGGCCTCGCGGCGCTCGACGAGTCCCTGGGCCTCGAGACCGTCGATCAGCCCCGTGACGTTCGAGCTGTCGCAGTGCAGCGCCGCGGCGAGCGCTCGCATCGGGACTGGCTCGTCGGGATCGAGCGACCGCAGCGCGAACAGTTGTGGCGGGGTCAGGCCGAACTCCCCGGCGACCCGCAGCATGCGCGGGCGCGCCTCCCAGAAGAGCTTGCCGAGCAGCTCCCAGGCTTCCTGCGCCGGCGTGCGGGTCGTCATCGCGTCAGCCATTGACATGCACGATAATCGATCACGGCAATGGTTGACAACCTCAAGCATTGCTGCGTATCCTGCGCGCCATGAGTGACGACAGAAGCATCGAGGTGACCGGCCTCGTCCGCGAGTTCAAGGGCGGGATCCGGGCCGTCGACGGCATCGACCTACGCGTCGCGTCCGGTGAGATCTACGGCTTCCTCGGGCCCAACGGCGCCGGCAAGTCGACGGCGGTGAAGGTTCTCACGACGCTGTTGCCGCCGACCGCCGGCCGCGCGACGGTCGCCGGCTACGACGTCGCGAAGGAGGGCGCGAAGGTCCGCGCCGCGATCGGCGTCGCGCTGCAGGACGTGGCGCTTGACCCGATGCTGACGGGCCGAGAGCACATGCGCCTGCAGGGCGGGCTGCAGGGCATCCCGCGCGCCCAGCGCGCCGCCCGCGGCGACGAGCTGCTCGAGCGCGTCGGCCTCATGGACGCGGCCGACCGCAAGTCGTCGACGTACTCGGGCGGCATGAAGCGCCGCCTCGATCTCGCGCTCGCGCTCCTACACGAGCCGCGGGTGCTGTTCCTCGACGAGCCCACGACCGGCCTCGACGTCCAGTCGCGGACCGCGCTCTGGGACGAGGTCGCGCGCCTCGCCCGCGAGGAGGGCACGACGGTCTTCCTGACGACGCAGTACCTCGAGGAGGCCGACGTGCTCGCCGATCGCGTCGGGATCATCGACAGCGGCAAGCTCGTCGCCGAGGGCACGCCGGCCGCGCTGAAGGCGCAGGTCTCAAAGCCCACCGTCGAGGTCGTGCCGCGTGACGCGGACGCCTGCGGTGCGACGCGCACCGCGATGGCCCCGTTCGGCGAGGCGGTCGCCGAGCGCACGCCCGGCTCGGTCGCGATTCGCCTCACAAGCGGGGCCGAGCAGCTCGCCGACATCGTGCGTGCGCTCGACGGCGCGGACATCGCCGTCGCGCACCTCGCGCTGCACGAGCCGACGCTCGACGACGTCTTCCTCGCGAAGACCGGCCGCAGCCTCGAGGGTGCCGGCGACAGCCCGGCGCCCGCCGACGTGGCCGCGCGCGAGCCGGCGACCGCGTGACCGCGCTCGCGCCCAGCCCGGGGGGCGCGCTGAGCCAGTTCGGGCTGCTCGCACAGCGTTCGATGCTGCACAGCCTGCGTACGCCGGCCCAGCTCGTGTTCCCGATCATCTTCCCGCTCATCCTGCTTGCGGTGAACACCTCGGGCTTGGCTGCCGCGACGAGGATCAAGGGCTTTCCGACCGACAGCTACCTCGACTTCGCGCTCGCGGTCCCGTTCATGCAGGGCGCGCTGTTCGCGGCGCTCAACGGCGGGCAGGATCTCGCGCGCGACATCGAGAACGGCTTCCTCGACCGCCTCGCTCTGACGCCGATGTCGGGCTCGGCGCTGTTGGCGGGCCAGCTCGGCGGCGCCCTCTTCACCGGCATCCTGAGCGCGATCCTCTACTTGCTGACCGGCCTCGCGTTCGGTGCGGGCATCGCGGCCGGCGTCGGCGGCGCGCTCGTGCTCATCGTCCTTGCCGTCACGATCTGCATGGCGTTCGCGTGCTTCGGGACGTTCGTCGCGCTACGCGCCGGGACCGGCGAGGCCGTGCAGGGGTTCTTTCCGCTGTTCTTCGTGTTGCTGTTCCTGAGCTCTGCGTCGCTGCCGCGCAACCTCATCGAGCTCGACTGGTTTCGCGCGATCACGACGTACAACCCGGTGTCCTACCTCGTCGAGGGCATCCGCAGCCTCGTCATCACGGGCTGGGACGGCGAGGCGTTGGCGATGGGCTTCGGGATCTCCACGGTGATGATCGTCGGCTTCCTCGCGCTCAGCTCGCGTGCCCTGCGAACGCGGCTGGCGCGGACATGAGCTCGCTCGCTCGCACGCGCTCGGTCGCGCTGACGGTCGCCTGGCGCAGCGTCCACAACGCGGTGACGAACAAGGCGATCCTCCTGCCGAGCATCATGTTCCCGCTGTTCTTCTTCATCGCCTTCGCGGGCGGGTTGTCGCAGGTCCGCAACACCCCGGGCTTTCACTACCCGTCCGGCTATACGGCGTTTCAGTTCGGCTTCATCTGCATCCAGGCGTCGGCGTTCGGCGGTGTCTTCACCGGCTTCTCGATCGCCGCCGACTTCGAGTTCGGCTTCGCGCGGCGACTGCTGCTCGCCGCGCCCAACCGCGGCGGGATCGTCATCGGATACATGCTCGGCGCGATGGTGCGGGCGCTGCTCGTGCTCAGCGTCGTCTGTGTCGCCGGCCTGGTCAGCGGCATGAACATCGACGGCTCGTTCGGCGACCTCGTCGCGCTGCTCTTGCTGGCGCTGGCAGTCAGCGCGACGTCGACGCTGTGGGCGGCCGGGATCGCGATGCGCCTGCGCACGATGCAGGCGGGCCCGGTCATGCAGATGCCGATCTTCATCCTGCTGTTCCTCGCGCCGGTCTACGTGACGCTGCCGCTGATCGGCGGCTGGGTGCACGACGTCGCGACCTACAACCCCGTGACCGCGCTGCTCGAGGCCGCACGCGGCTTCATCGCCGGCGAGCCGACGAAGGTTGCGATCACCGCCGCATGCCTCGTCGTCATGTTCGGGCTCGCCGCGAACTGGGCGCGCGGCGGGCTACGCAGCGCGGAGAAGGCCGGCTGAGCGGACGCGTGCGCGGCGCCCGCCGGCTCCTTCACCACGACTGAAGCTTCGCGTATGCTCGCCCGCATGGACCTCGAACCCGGCGAGCATCTGATCTTCGAGGGCCATCCGTCGTGGCGCTCGATCCTCGGCTTCTACCTCAAGGGGCTGCTCGTCGTCGTCATCGCCGGCGCGATCGCGGCGGCGGCGACGCGGATCGCCGACGACAAGATCGACAGCGGTCTCGTGACGCTCGTCGCGGTGGTGCTGCTCGTCGTGGTGCTCGCCGCCGGCTACATCAAGCGCCTGTTCACGACGTACACGATCACGAACCACCGGCTGCACATCCGCCGCGGGATCGTCGCCCGTGCCGAGCAGCAGACGCTTATCAACCGCGTCCAGAACGTCAACACACACCAGTCGGTCCTGCAGCGCATGCTCGTCATCGGCACCGTGAACTTCGACACGGCGGCGGGCGACGACTTCGACTTCCAGTTCGCCGGCGTCGCGAGCCCGCACGAGGTCGTCGACGCGGTGCACCTCGCCCAGCGCGAGGCGGACAAGGGCCAGCCCGCCACGCACTGACTCCGCTTCGCGGCTCGCCCCTCGGCTTGCGCCTGTCACACGCGTGCGGCTCGCGCGAACTACCGATGATGAGCCGCCTCACCGCCAGCGAGGACGCCGCCCTCCTGCGTGCGGCCGCCGCCGGGGACCCGCGCGCGTTCGAGGCCTTCTACGAACGCCACCTGTCGGCGGTCACCGGCTTTCACCTTCTGCGCACCGGCCGCCGCGAGCTCGCGTTCGACCTCACCGCGGAGACGTTCGCCGCCGTCGTGCTGTCCTGCGAGCACTTCGACCCGGCGCGCGGCTCGGCGCTCTCCTGGCTGTTCGGGATCGCGGCCAACAAGCTGCGCGACAGCGCGCGTTGCGGCCGGGTCGAGGCCGACGCGCGGCGCCACCTGCACCACGAGCCGATCATCGTCGACGACGACGACCTCGCGCGCGTCGACGAGCTCGCGAGCGGGGTCGACGAGACGCGGCTCGCCGAGCTGCTCGCCGAGCTGCCGGGCGACCAGCGCGCTGCGCTGCTGTCGCGTGTCGTCGACGAGCGGCCCTACGACGAGATCGCGCGCGAGATGCACTGTTCCGAGGCGCTCGTGCGTCAGCGCGTGCACCGCGGTCTGCGGCGCCTTCGAAGCCGACTGGGGGAGACGACATGAGTGCCCACGACGAACTCCGTCGCCAGTTGCTCAAGAGCGTGGCCGCGCGCGGGTCGACAGCGCCTGCGCCTGGTCGCGGCCGCCTGCGGCTGCGGGGCCGGCCCAGCGGACTGGCGATCGCCGTGCTGGCGCTGGCCGTCGGCGGGGGTGTCGCCGGCGCCGCGACGCAGCTGTTGAGCGGACCGGGAGCTCGTGAGCGGGCGCGCTCGCTCGTGCAGACCGCGGTCGTGCAGTCCAGCCGCAACGCGGCCTGTCAGGAGGCGCCCGTGTCGTTCGTGGACGACGAGCCGCCCGCCGCGGTGCGAGCGGTGTTCGGCTTACGCACCACACCACTCTCGACGCTGGAGGAGGCGCTCGTGCGCCGCCAGGCGCGCGGCGTCGTGCTCAGCCGCTCGGTGCGCCTCGTCTCGGCCCGCGGCGGGCGACGCGTGCTTGCCTACGTCAGCGGATCCGGGGGCGCGTTCGCCGTCGCGGATCGATCAGCGTGCGACCGCGCCCGGCGCGCGCGACTGCTCGAGCTGCATCCCGGTGACGACGCGGTCCGCCGGCTCGCGCGCCGTCGGCTCGCTGATGAGCAGCGCGTGCTCGCGCCCCGAGGCCAGCTGCTGTTCGTGACGCTGTTCGACAGGCACAGCTCGGCGGGTGCCAGCGCCGGCGTCTCGAATGGCGACCGCGCGGTGCCGACCGGCGTGCTCTTCAGCAGCACGTCGGCGGGCTACGCCGGCATCTCCGTCCCGCGCGCCAAGACGGTCCGCGTGTCGACGACGGACCCGCACTCGCGGCGGCCGCTGCGCCGCACGTACCCGGTCCGCGAGCGGCTGTTCGCGTTCACGCTGCCGCGCTACAGCGGTCCGGTCGAGGTGCGCCAGCTCGCCGCCGACGGCCGGACGCTGGCCGTCGAGACGCAGCGGGAGCCGCGGACCAGGCAACGCCGCTGACGCAAGGCTACGAAGCCGACCGTTCGCCGACGAGCGCCCAGACGACGTTGACGAGTCCGATCGCGCCCACGAGCAGGGCGTAGGTTCGAGCCTCCGTGAGCCGGTCGGACTGCCCGGAGAACGCGAGGATGAGCCCGCTGACGACGACGGTGGCCGTGGCGCCCAGCGGGCTCGTGCGGATGCCCGCGCGCTGGGCGAGGATCGCCAACGTCGCGCCGAGGCCAGCCCCCGCGAGGTAGAGGCCGGCGATGTCGAGCCCCGTGTGCGACTGGCGCGCGTAGGCGACCGCCGCGCCCCAGCCGCAGAGGACGAGCGCGCCGGACCAGTAGCCGCCCTGGCGCCCGCCGCTGATCGCCGACGCGAGGTAGACGAGGCCGATGCCGAGCGGCGTCCAGTAGAACGTCTGCGCCCCCGCGCCGACGACGAGCGCGAAGATCACCGCGCCGACGAGCAGGACAAGCCCCTGACGCAGCCGCGGCGCGCCGGACCGAGCGCTTGTCAGCGCGACCTTCACCGCCCACCGATCGCGAGCAGCTCGGAGCCCTCGGTGCCGACGAGCAGCGTGCCGTCGGCGGCGAGCGTCGGATATGAGTCCACCGTCGCACCCGCGTCGACGTCGAACAGCCGCCGCCCGCGCACGTCGAAGCCGTACACGTGACCGGGTCGCGTGCCGAAGTAGACGTGGTGGGAGGCATCGACGATCGGCTGCGTCCAGACGCCGACCGAGCGCAGCCGCGCCGTGCGGCCGAGCCCGAGGACGCGCAGCACGGGCCCACCCGTCGACGCGTTCAGCGCCGTGACGAAGCCGTGGTGGTCGCCGATGTAGACGAGCCCGTCGCGGGTGACCGACGGGGAGGAGTACGTCAGCGCGCCGAGGGCGTGGCGCCAGCGCACGCGGCCGTCGGGTGCGACCCCGTAGACGACGTCGTCGTTGGCGGCGAACACGATCGTCCGGTCGGGCGCGATCGCCGGCGAGACCTCGCTGATGTCGCCGGCCTGAACGCGCCATTGCACCTGTCCGGCGCGGACCGCGACGAGCTCGCGGTCGACGGTCGTGTAGATCGTTCCGTCGGCGGCGATCGCCGGGCTGCCGTAGGAGGTCGTTCCGAGCGAGCGCTCCCAGAGGACATCGGACCGGCCCCCGTCGCGCGCGGGTCGCATGGCGCGCAGCGAGCCCGCCGTGTCGCCGACGACGATCGTGCCGTCCGGTGCGAGTGCGGGCGACAGCGGCTGACCGTCGACCGCGACCTTCCAGCCCAGGCGACCGTCGCGGCCAAGCCCGTACACCGTGTCGTCGGGACCGGGCCACACCACGACGCCGGAAGGCAGGACGAGCGGTGTCGTCGACAGGTCGCTGCCGTAGGGCGCGCCGCCGTCGTAGGGCCAGACGTCGCGCCCGCTACGGACGTCGATGGCGTGCAGCACGCCACCGTTGCTGCTCGCGTAGGCGACGTTCCCGCGGCCGACGGCAGGCCCCGGGACGACCGCGCCCTCGAGCCGTCGGCGCCAGCGCACGCGACCGCTCGTCGGGCCGCGAACCGGCGCCGAACCGGAATGCGCCGCGTCGTGTCCGAAGGATGGCCACGGCGCGTAGGCGCGCCGGCCCGGAGCGCCGCTGGGCGGTGTCGCCGGGCTGAGCGCGGCCTTCGGCGACGGGCCGCCCGCGCGATCGTGATCGCGCCCGCAGCCGGCCGCCGAGCCCGCCGCGCCGGCGCAGGCGACGGCGGCCGTGCTCTCGAGCGCGAGGCGGCGGAGGGATCGCATCGGCCACCACGCTAGGCACCGAAGGTGAACGCGTCATGACGGCGGCGGGTCGCCGGCGAGCCGATAGCGGGAGGATGGGGGCGTGGCCGCAGCGCGCAACCTCGTGAACCTCAAGGACGTCGACAAGGGCTACGGCAGCCGCTCGGTCCTGCGCGAGATCACGCTCGGCGTCGCCGCCGGCGATCGGATCGGCGTCGTCGGCGTCAACGGCGACGGCAAGTCGACGCTGCTGCGGCTCATCGCCGACATCGAGACGCCCGACGCCGGGGCGATCACGCGCGCCGGCGGCCTGCACATGGATCTGCTCGGCCAGCGCGACGAGCTCGACGACGGGGCGACGATCCGCGAGGAGCTCGTCGGCGGCCGCGCCGACCACGAGTGGGCGGCCGACGCGACGTTCCGCTCGGTCCTCAGGGGCCTGCTCGGCGGCGTCGACCTGACCCGCTTCGAGCTCGGGATGGAGACGCCGATCGGGCCGCTGTCCGGTGGCGAGCGGCGCCGGATCGCACTCGCCAAGCTCCTGCTCGACTCACCCGAGCTGCTGCTGCTCGACGAGCCGACGAACCACCTCGACGTCGAGGGCGTCGCCTGGCTGGCCGCGCATCTCGCGGCGCGGCGCGGCTCGATGCTCGTCGTGACCCACGATCGCTGGTTCCTCGATGCCGTCTGCACGGCGACGTGGGAGGTCGCCGACGGCACGGTCCACCAGTACGAGGGCGGCTACGCGGCGTACGTGCTCGCGCGCGCGGAGCGAGACCGCCAGGAGTCCGCGCGCAACGACCGCCGCCAGCAGCTCGTGCGCAAGGAGCTCGCGTGGCTGCGGCGCGGGCCGCCGGCGCGCACGGCGAAGCCGAAGTTCCGCATCGAGGCCGCGAACGCGCTGATCGCCGACGAGCCGCCGGCACGCGACCGCACGGAGCTTCTGCGCTTCGCGACGTCGCGCCTCGGCGACAAGGTGCTCGAAGCCGAGGACGTCGCCGTCGCGTTCGACGGCAAGGTCGTCCTCAGCGGCGTGACGTGGCGACTGGGACCGGGCGATCGCGTCGCGCTCGTCGGGGTCAATGGGTCGGGCAAGACGACGCTGCTGGCGGCCCTCGGCGGCGATCTCGCGCCGACCTCCGGTCATGTCGCACGCGGATCGACAGTGCGCCTCGCCCAGCTCACCCAGGACACCGCCGAGATCCCGGGCCATCTGCGCGTGCTCGAGTCACTCGAGGCGGTCAAGGGGCTGGCGACGCTGAGCGACGGGATGCAGATCACGGCATCGCTGCTGTGCGACCGCTTCGGCTTTCGCGGCGACAAGGGGCGCACGCTCGTCAAGGACCTGTCGGGCGGCGAGCGGCGGCGGCTGCAGCTCATGCGCCTGCTGATGGAGGGCCCGAACGTGCTGCTGCTCGACGAGCCATCCAACGACCTCGACATCGACACGCTGACGGCGCTCGAGGACCTGCTCGACGCATGGCCGGGAACGCTCGTCGTCGTCAGCCACGATCGCTATTTCGTCGAGCGCGTCTGCGACGACATCTACGCGCTGACCCCCGACGGCGCGATCCGCCACCTGCCGCGCGGGATCGAGCAGTACCTCGAGACGCGGCTCGCGGAGGTCGCGCCCGTTGTGGCGACAACGAACGGCGCCGGCGCCGGGCGCGGGGCGAAAGCGAAGCGGGTCACGGGCGGCGCGCTACGCGGCGCCCGCAAGGAGGTCGCGCGGCTGGAGCGGGCGATCGAGAGCCTGTCCGAGCGCGAGGGGTCGCTCTACACGCGGATGGCCGCCAGCGCGACCGACCACACGCGCCTCGGCGAGCTGCAGTCGGAGATCGAGGCGCTCGTCGCCGAGCGCGAGCAGCTCGAGGCGACGTGGATGGCGGCGGCGGAGGCGCTCGAGTAGCGGTTGCTACTACGACGCGGCGGCGCGGCGAACGCGCGTCGCGCGGGACTTCTTGCGGGCGCCGTTGTTCTTGTGCAGCGCGCCGCGCTTGACGGCCTTGTCGATCGTGCTCAACAGCGTCTTGAGCTCGGCGTCGGCAAGCGTGTCGTCCTTCGCGGTGACGGCGGCCTCGAGGCGGCGGAAGTAGGTCCGGATCGCCGAGGTGTAGTGACGGTTCTCGAGGCGCTCTCGCTCGGAGCGGAGAATCCGCTTCTTCTGTGAATGAATGTTTGCCATAGCGTGAAAGTGCCGCGGACTCGGGCCGCGGCGCCCGCGTAGAGTAGCGCACCGATGGCGGACGAGACACGCCCCGAGGTGGCAAAGCCGGGACGTATCGCCCGCAACACCGCGATCTTCTCGTTCCTGACGGGCCTCTCGCGGATTGCCGGGCTCATTCGCGAGGTCGTCGCGTCGAGCTACTTCGGTACGACGGGCCCGATGTCGGCGTTCACGTTCGCCTTCCAGGTCCCGAACCTCGTGCGCTCGCTGTTCGCCGACGCGGCGCTGAGCGCGGCGTTCGTGCCGGTCTTCACGGAGTTGCTCGAGAAGGGCCGCAAGCGCGAGGCGTTCCAGCTCGCGTCGACGTTCTTCGCGATCATCACCGCCGCGCTGACGGCCATCTGCGTCTTCTTCATCCTCCTGGCGCCGGTGATCATGCCGCCGCTGACGGGCGATTTCTCGCCGCAGCTCGACGAGCTCATGGTCGGCCTGTCGCAGGTCCTGTTCCCGATCGTCCTGCTGCTCGGCCTCAACGGCCTCGTCGTGGGGATCCTCAACGCCTACGACGAATTCACGATCCCGGCGCTCGCGCCGCTCGTCTGGAACTTCGTGATCATCGGCCTGCTCGTCGTGCTCAAGCCGCGCTTTCAGGGCCCCGACCAGCTGTATGCCTACGCGATCGGCGTGCTCGCCGGGACGACCGTGCAGCTCCTGATGTGCCTGCCGACGCTGCGCCGCCTCGGCTTTCATTTCGAATGGCGCGGGATCGATCTGCGCGACCCGCGCGTGCGCCAGGTGCTCACCCTGATGCTTCCGATCACGCTCAGCCTCGGGCTCATCAACTTCGACCTCTTCATCAACTCGACGCTCGGCTCGACGGTGTCCGAGGAGACGCCGGCGGCGATCGACCGCGCCTTCCGGCTGTACATGCTCCCGCAGGGGATGTTCAGCGTCGCGGTCGCGACGGTCCTGTTCCCGTCGCTCGCGCGGCTCGCGACGCGCAAGGACTACGACGGCCTGCGCGCGCTGACGAGCACCGGCGTACGGCAGATCGCGATGTTGCTGATCCCGGCGGCCGTCTGCACGCTCGTGCTCGCCGAGCCGATCACGCGCCTCGTCTACCAGCGCGGGGTCTTCGATGCGGGCTCGACGCAGATCGTGTCGACGGCGTTGTTCTGGTTCTCCTTCAGCCTCCCGTTCGCGGGCATCAACCTCTTGCTCACGCGGACGTTCTTCTCGCTGCAGCGGCCGTGGCTGCCGACGGGCCTGGCGGCGGGCACGCTCGTCATCAACCTCATCCTGTCGATCATCTTCGCGAGCACGTTCGGGATCGGCGGGATCGTGTTCGCGACGGCGATCTCCAGCGCCGCGATGACCGCCGGGCAGGCGTACTACCTGCGGCGCGAGCTCAGCGGACGCTTGGAGGGCTACGAGACGACCCGCGCGATCGCGCGGATCGCGGTCGCCTGCGTCCTGCTGGCGGGCGTCTCCTACGTACTGTGGCTGGGCCTCGACTCGTTGCTGGGCCGCTCGCTGCCGGCCCAGCTCATTTCGGTCGGCGTCGCGCTGATGGCCGGGATCGCGATCTACTGCCGCGCGGTGCTGCGCATGCAGGTCGAGGAGGCCGAACAGATCCGCGACGCGGTCGCGTCGCGCCTGCGTCGGCGGCGCGAGCGGCAGTAGGTCGGGTCGGGTCGGGTCGGGTCGCGGCGAGTCGCGTCGGGCCGCGGCGGTGTCGGTTGGTGGCCCGGGGCGGCGGTGCGCGACGCGCGCACGCCGCCGCCCGAGCAAGGTTCAGGCGACCGTCTCGCCGGTCCGTCGACGGCGATCCCCGCTGGCGCGTCGCGCCGTGGCCCGGCAGATCGATCGCAAGGCCCGGGTGAGAATCGCCGCCACGTCTCAGCGTCGCGGTGCCCGTCGGGCGAGGAGCAACGTCCTCGCTGCGCTGCAAATCTCTCTCATGCACCAGCCCCTCGCGTCCGGGCGCCCTCTCGGCGACGCCGTTTGCGCTTGCACATCAGGTATACGCCTCCGGGGCGCCGGAGGCAAGCCGCCGAGCGGCGTTTGTTCGTCCGGCGGCGCTCACGCGGGATCGCGGCGGCCCCGCCGTACCCTGTATGCCCGTGGCTGACCAGGCACACATCCGCAACTTCTCGATCATCGCCCACATCGACCACGGCAAGTCGACGCTGGCCGATCGCATCCTCGAGATGACGAAGACCGTCGACCCGCGATCGATGCGTGCGCAGGTGCTCGACTCGATGGACCTCGAGCGCGAGCGCGGGATCACGATCAAGGCCCAGGCCGTGCGCGTGCTGTACGAGGCGCGCGACGGCGAGACCTACCAGCTGCACCTCATCGACACGCCCGGCCACGTCGACTTCACGTACGAGGTCAGCCGCTCGCTCGCCGCCTGCGAGGGCGCGCTGCTCGTCGTCGACGCCTCGCAGGGCGTCGAGGCGCAGACGGTCGCCAACACGTACCTCGCGATCGAGAACGGCCTCGAGCTCATCCCGGTGCTGAACAAGCTCGACCTGCCGGGCGCCGAGCCCGAGCGTGTCAGCGAGGAGGTCGCCGACCTGCTCGGCGAGCCGATGGACGACATCCTGCGCATCTCCGGCAAGACCGGCGACGGCGTCATCGACGTCCTCGAGCAGCTCGTCGAGCGCGTGCCGCCGCCCGCCGGCGATCCCGCCGCCCCGCCGCGCGCGCTGATCTTCGACTCCGAGTTCGACCAGTACCGCGGCGTCATCGCCTACATCCGCGTCGTCGACGGGACCTTCAAGAAGGGCGATGTCATCCGCTCGATGGCCGGCGACACGGTCGCCGACATCGACGACATCGGCTTCTTCACGCCGGCGATGGTCGTCACGCAGCAGCTCTCCGCCGGTGAGGTCGGCTTCCTCATCACCGGGATCAAGGAGGTCTCGGCGCTCGCCGTCGGCGACACGCTGACGACGAAGGACGGCTGGGCGCGCAACCCCGGCCTGCAGCCGCTGCCCGGCTATCGGGACGTCCAGCCGGTCGTCTTCTGCGGCCTGTTCCCGATCGACTCCGACGAGTACCCCGACCTGCGCGACGCGCTCGAGAAGCTCGAGCTCAACGACGCGGCGCTGTCATGGGAGCCCGAGGTGTCCGAGGCGCTCGGCTTCGGCTTTCGCTGCGGATTCCTCGGCCTGCTGCACATGGACATCGTGCGCGAGCGGCTGGAGCGCGAGTACGGCATCGACCTGATGGCGACGATGCCGTCGGTGCGCTTCGAGGTCACGCTCACCGACGGCTCGGAGACGGAGGTCCACATTCCGTCGGACTTCCCGGATCCGGGGCGCATCGCGGAGATCCGCGAGCCGATGATCGAGGCCTCGATCCTGACGCCGAAGGAGTACATCGGGCCGATCATGGAGCTCTGCCAGGAGCGCCGCGGGACGCACAAGGGCATGCATTACCTGTCCGCCGAGCGCGTCCAGCTTCAGTACGACCTGCCGCTCGCGGAGATCGTCATCGACTTCTTCGATGCGCTCAAGTCGCGCACGAAGGGCTACGCGTCGCTGGACTACGAGCTGCGCGGGATGCAGGCGTCGAACATGGTCAAGCTCGACATCCTGCTGGCCGGCGAGCAGGTCGACGCGCTGTCGATGGTCGTGCACCGCGACAAGGCCTACGAGGTCGGCCGCACGCTGACCGAGAAGCTCAAGGCGAAGATCCCGCGCCAGCAGTACGACGTCCCGATCCAGGCGGCGATCGGCGCCTCGATCGTCGCGCGCGAGACGGTCAAGGCGTACCGCAAGGACGTCATCGCCGGTTGCTACGGCGGCGACATCTCGCGCAAGCGCAAGCTGCTCGAGAAGCAGAAGGAGGGCAAGAAGCGGATGAAGAAGGTCGGCCGCATCGAGGTCCCGCAGGAGGCCTTCCTCGCGGTGCTCGAGCTCGGCGACTGAGTGCGGTCCGCCGCGAACGCCGCTATCGCTGACCCCGCCACCTCGAACTACTAGTAATGGGAACGTCCCGCCCATGCGGGTAGCCTGCACCGGGCATGACGGAGGAGCCCACGTTCGACCTCGATGCCGCCGGCCTGCGGGCCGACGGACCTGAGCTCGTTGCTGGGGTCGAGGTGCTCGCGCGCAAGCTCGAGATCTCGCTGCCGCGCGCGACGACGGTCCAGCGGCGTTCGAAGCGGATGTTCTCCAAGGACAAGGTCGTCGCGACGATCGAGGTGCGCCTCGGGACGTGCCGCTACGGGCTGACGCTCGACGGCGAGCGCGTGAGCGCCGATCGCCAGCAGGAGGTGCGCGGCGTCGTCATCAAGCGCGAGCCACTCGAGCTCGCGGACTGGGTCCTGGCGCTCGAGGGTCAGCTGCGCGAGCAGGCCGCGGACAGTGCCGAGGCGCGCACCGCGCTCAACCGCCTCGTGGGCTAGGAGCGACCGATGGGCTTCCTCGATCGACTCAAGGGCAGTCTCGCGGGAGGCGGCGACGACGATCGCGACGGCGACGCCATCGAGCAGCGCCGCGAGCAGGACATCGCCCGGATCGAGAGCGGCTCGATCCCGATCGCGGCCGAGAACCGCCTGCGCGAGCTCGGCGAGAGCAAGATGGGCTTCACCTCCGGGCTGTCGGTCGCCGACTTCGCGCTGACCCACCTGGAGGCGATCCGTCCGGTCTGCCAGGTCATGGGCACCTCGGTCTACAAGGTCGGCTGGCAGAGCTACCCGTGGTCCAGCGGCTGGGGATCGGGCGCCGTGCTGACCGAGCTGTCAGCGCTGACGCACGCCTGGAACGACGCCCGCGCGCGGGCGCTGCACCGCCTCGGCGAAGAGGCGAGCCACGCCGGCTGCCACGCCGTCGTCGACGTGACGTTCGAGAACCGCGCGCACGCGTTTCTCAACGACGAGATCGAGGTCCTCGTCAACGGCACCGCCGTGCACCTGCCCGAGGGCGTCGGCGAGGCCGGCGTGCCGATCCTGACCGACCTCTCGCTGCCCGACTACATCCTGCTGCGCCGCGCCGGCTACGCGCCCGTCGGCGTCGTCGCGAGCACGTCGGTCTTCTACATCGTCCCGAGCCGCCAGACGCGCCGCATGACGACCGGCTGGCAGCGCATGCAACCGAACGCGGAGCTGCCGGACTTCACCCAAGGGGTCTACGAGGCGCGCGAGAACGCGATCGCGCGGGCGACCGAGCAGGCACACGCGCTCGGCGCCGGCGGCCTCGTCGGGATGAGCGTCGAGCACGACATCGACGTCCGCGAGGTCGAGCAGAACAACCAGACGCGCGAGGACCTCATCGTCACGTTTCACATCATCGGCACGGCAATCGCCCCGCACGGCGAGCACGTGCCGCTGGATCCACAGACCATCGTCAGGCTAGGAGCGACCACACGCCCATGAGCGACTACGACCGCACCTCGACCGAGGGCGTGCCCTCCGCCGGCCTCGCGCGCCTCGAGCAGAACAAGCGCGGCCTCTTCACGTCGGACCTGTCCGTCGCCGAGTTCCTGCTCGTCAAGGAAGCCGGTTTCGAGCCGCTCGGGCTCGTCGTCGGCTCATCGATCTTCCACATCGGCTTCCAGCAGTCCTCGTGGAAGACGAGCGAGGAGATGACGGTCCTGTCGGAGGCGATGTACTCCGCACGCGAGCTCGCGATGACGCGCATGGAGGAGGAGGCCGACCAGCTCGGCGCGGACGGCATCGTCGGCGTCCGCCTCGAGGTCGGCCGCTACGACTGGGGCGAGAACATGGCGGAGTTCATCGCGATCGGGACCGCGATCAAGCACCGCGAGGGGGAGCTTCACCGCGCGCCGAACGGGCGCCCGTTCACGAGCGATCTGTCCGGTCAGGACTTCTGGACGCTGCTACGAAGTGGCCACCGCCCGGTCGGGCTCGTGATGGGCTCGTGCGTCTACCACGTCGCCCACAGAGGGATGTTCCAGGCGATGAAGCAGGCGGGCCAGAACATCGAGCTGCCGAACTTCACGCAGGCGCTCTACGACGCGCGCGAGCTCGCGATGGAGCGCATGCAGGCCGAGGCCGAGGCCGTCGGAGCCGAGGGGATCGTCGGCGTCGTACTATCCGAGCGAAGCCACGGCTGGGGCAGCCACGTCATCGAGTTCTTCGCGGTCGGCACCGCGATCGTCCCCTACGGCGAGGACCACGTCATCCAGGCCCCGACGACGGTCCTCGACCTGAGCTGAGCGCCGGTCGCGCCAGGCTCGGACGACGAGCAGCTCGAGCGCGGTCGCGGCGCCCCACACAAGCTCAGTCCGCATGCCAGGCCCGGTCAGCGGTGACCGCGAGGTAGGGCGTGCTTGTGGGTGCTCCCAGTCTGGTCCTCGTGCTCCACGTCGCGCCGCGCGCCGGTTGTGCGCCGCGGCGTGCCCGTCGTCACGAGCGCGCGGCCGTCGTCGTCGGCCGGCCGGCGCGATCGCCAGCGCGCACTTCACGATGTGGCGGCGTGGCTGGCCAGCGGCGGTCCCGAGCGCAGGATCCACAGCGCGGGCGCGATGACGAGCGACGCCCCGCCGATCGCCAACGCGGCGACGCCGAGGGCGGTCAGCGCGAGGCCGCCGAGCAGCGCGAGCCCGGCGCCGGTCAGCCCGGCGAGCAGGTCGTTGAAGCCGAGCAGCTTGCCGCGCTCGGACGCCTCGGTGCTGTCGGACAGGACCGCCGTCGCGGCCACATAGGAGAAGTTCCAGCCGAGGCCGAGACCGAACAGCGCGACCATGTACGCGGCCACGCCCGTGATCCACAGCAGGCTGATGGTGGACAGTGCCATCAGCAGCAGCCCGCCCGCCAGTGAAGGCGTGCGCCCGATCCGGTCGACAAGGCTGCCGACCACGATGATGAGCCCGAACATCCCGATGACATGCGCGCCGATGATCGGGAAGACGTTGTCCGCGCCGTGGTGGTGATGGTCGACGACGACCGCGCCGGTCAGGGTCATGATCGCGGCCATGACGGCGAAGCTCGCCTGCGCGGCGATGAGCGCCGGGACCACGCCGGGGCGCCGCAGGATCGCGCGCAGCGGCGCGGCCGGCGTGGTCAGCGCCGGCTCACCGCCGGCGGGGACGTCGTCGCCGTCACGCAGCAGCTGCGCGATCCGGGTCGGATCGGGCCGCACGCAGCACACGATCACAAGACCGATTGCCATGAACCCGGCCGCGGCGAGCCACAACGTGCTCAGCGCGTCCCCGTCGAGCATGCGGCCGGCGAGCAGCGGGCTGAAGACGGCCGGCCCGAGGATCGCGCCGAACACCGATCCGAACAGCACGAGCGCGATCCCGCGCGCGCGGCGCTCGGGCGGGTACATGTCGCCCGCCGCCGTGCGCGCGAGCAGCGCGGTCGCGTTCGCGCCGCCGACGAGGATCAGGCCGCCGAGCACGGCGGCGGCCCAGTTGTGGGCGCTGCCCAGCGACGCGAGGCAGCAGCCGGCGATCCCGGTGGCGAACCCCGCCGCGAGCACGGGTACGCGGCCGACGCGATCCATGAGCAGCCCGGCGGGCAGCGCGGCGAGCGCGCCCGCTCCGAGCACGATCGCCGGCCCGAGCCCGAGCAGGCCCTCGATGTGTAGTACGCGCACGAGCGTCAGCGACGCGACGGCGGCGGCGAGCTGCAGCGTCGCGGAGTTCATCGAAAGCGAGCTCGAGAGCAGCGCGGTGTTGCGGCGAATCGGCAGGCCGGTCACCGGACTGAGCGTACCGGCGTCTACTTCTCCGGCGGTGACGCCAACAACCTCTGCCAGGTGCTCATCGACCACGACGCGCTCGCGCCGTCGATCATGACCGCGACCGCCGCGCAGGCGCAATTCAGCGGCACATGGAAGTCCGCTGCGCACCACGCGGTTGGAGTCTCGGAGACGACCTGACGGGTGAGGGCGAGGCGCGTGGTCCGCTACGTTGCGGGCCGTGCGTGCGCTCGCCGCCATCGCCGCCGCGGCTGCGATCACGTGCCGGCCGCCGGTGCCGCCACGCTCGCCGATCGCCCGACATACAAAGCGCTGCACGCGACCGGCCATCAGGCCGACGCGCACGGCTTCGCGTTCGTCGACCGCGACGAGCTCGCCGCCTCGCGCGGGCAGGCGGCCTACTACGCGTTCAGTCCGAAGCCGGGGCTGCGGCTGATCGCGATCAACACCGTTGCCGAGGGCGACACGCTGAAGTCCGAGGGCAACCTCGACGACCCGCAGTTTCGCTGGCTGCGCCGCGAGATCGAGGCCGCCGAGTCCCGCGGCGAGCTCGTCGTCGCCTTCGGCCACCACTCGATCGGCAGCCTGACGAACCCGGCGGCCGACGAGGACGCCGGCGACTGCGCGCTGCGCGCCGTCACCGGGCCTGGCTGCGATCTCGACCCGCGCCGCTGCACGCCGCTGTACCACGACGCCGACCTGCAGGCGCTGCTGCTGGCGCACCCGCACGTCGTCGCCTACGTCTCCGGCCACACCCACGAGAACCGCGAGACGGCGTTCAAGCGCGCGGCGGGCGGCGGGTTCTGGGGCATCGAGACGGCGTCGGAGATCGACTGGCCGATCCAGTCTCGCCGGCTCGAGGTCATAGACAACCGCGACGGCACGCTGTCGATCTTCGGCACGATGATCGACCACGACGCGACGCTCGCGACGCCCCGGGCCGGCTCGCCGGCCGCCGGCTTCGACCCGTCGACGCTCGCCGCGCTCGGCCGCGAGTTCTCCTACAACGACCCGCAAGCCGGCGTCGAGGACGACGCGGAGGGTCGACCGCAGGACCGCAACGTCGAGCTGCTGCTGCCCGACCCGCGTCGTTGACCGGCACCGAGCGTCAGCCGTGCGGCTGGGTCGGACAGCGCTTGACCCGGAGCGCGTTCGGGGCCTCGCAACGGCGGCGGGCGTTATCTCGCCTGACCTGCTGCACGGTCCGGACGCGGAAGCTCGTGTGCGCCGTGGTGGGGATTTCGAGCAGCCGGGCGCTCGTCGCGTCGAGCGCGATGCGCCTGTAGGCCTCGACGGTGATGCGCATCGCGATCCGGGTCGGGTGCGTCAACGGGAATGTCAGGCTCAGCGTCGCCTGGATCGGCGCGAAGGTCTGCGGATCGACGTCGTACACGAGCGTTCTCAGTGGCCGGCGCTTGCTCTTGCGCGGTCGCGACACGAGTCGCCGGACCGTGCGGCCGCCGACCTGCTTCTCGCCCTCGTCGGTGACCGTGCCGTCGGCGAGCATCGACCGCAGATCGGCTTCGGGTTCGGCACTGCCAAGCCCGAACAGCGAGGGCATCCGGGCCGCCGAGCCGCGGTCGCTGAAGCCGCTGATGACGCTCATCCGGTCGCGTGCCGAGTCGTAGGTCCGCGTCGTGCCGTGCTCGTAGGAGTTCTCGTGATGGCCTTTGACGGGCGGTCGTCCGGCGCGGCGCGGGACGTCCTGGGAGATGCGCCAGCGCGGAGGACCGACCGCCGACCATTGCTCGGTCGTCTGCGGCGCTGACCCGCCGTGAGCGTTGTTGTCGATCACCCTCGTCGTCGACTTCATGTAGAGGATGTCGCCCCCCGGCGTCAGCGCGGCGCGGGCCTCGGCCACCGCGTCCAGGCGCCCGCCGCCGCCGCTCAGCACGACGGCGACGACGGCCGCGACGGCCACTGCGCAACCCCCGGCGAGCGTCAGCGAGCGGCGCGCCCGTCGGCGCCCCGCCGCGTGAACCGCGCTCGCGGCGCTCAGCCGCGCCCCGAAGTCGTCGAGACGGCGGTCGAATGGGTCGGGCTCGGTCATCTCGCTACCGCCTCTCGGATCGTCGCTGTGTCGAGCAGCTCGGCGAGGGCCGACAGCCCGCGCGAAACGCGGGCACGGGCCGCCTGCTCGCTCGTGTTCAGGCGGCGCGCCACCTCCGCGTAGGGGAGCTCCTCGACGACGCGCAGCTGGACCGCGCCGCGCACGGCGGGGGAGAGCTCGGCGAGCGCGGCGGCGAGTTCGACGCGCAGCGCGGCGAGGCCGGCGCGGCGCTCGACCTCGGCGAGCAGCTCCGGCCCGGCCGGCGTGCGTTCGAGCTTCAGGCGATCGAGCATCCGGCGCTCGGCGTGGCCGCGGCGGTAGTAGAGCGCGAGCCGGCGCCGTGCGATCGCGTAGAGCCAGCCGGCGGACTCTTCGTCGCTCGTGCCCCGGAACCGGCGGCGAGAGATTGCCGCGTGCGCGAACGTCTCCGCCCAGAGGTCGAGGGCGACCTGTGGATCGGCCGTCCGCCGGGCGAGGAACAGCAGCAGCGGCTCGCGGTGGCGGGCGTACAGCGCCTCGATGTCGGTCCGCCTCGTGGCCATCGCACCCACAGTTGCACCTGGCCGGCGGCTGTGACATGGCGTTGGCGGCGTGGACTCCGCCACCGCGCGCACGAAGCCGCTCGACTCCGTGGGGGGCCCCGGCCCGCACGGCCACGAGCGGATGTTGGAGGATGCAGCGATGGACCTCGGCCTGCGCGACAAGGCGTGCATCGTCACCGGCTCGACGCGCGGCATCGGGCTCGCGACCGCACGGCTGCTGCGCGAGGAGGGCGCGCGCGTGCTGCTCGTCGCCCGCGCCTGCGACGAGCTGACGGCGGTCGCGGCGCAGCTCGACGCGGAGCACCTCGTCGCGGACGTCACCGAACCGGCCGACGCCGAACGCATCGTGACGGCCTGCGTCGAGCGCCTCGGCGCCGTCGACGTGCTCGTCAACAACGCGGGCACGAGCTTCGTGCGCCCGCTGGAGGAGCTCACCGACGACGATTGGCAGGGTCAATGGGAGCTCAACGTCATGGGGCCGATGCGGCTCATGCGCGCCGCCGCGCCGCTGATGGCGGCCGCCGGCGGCGGGCGGATCGTCAACGTCTGCTCGTCGTCGGGCAAGCGCCCGTCGCTGACGAACGTCGCCTACTCCGTCACGAAAGCGGCGCAGCTGTCGCTGTCGCGCCACTTCGCCGATCGCTACGTCGGCGACGGCGTGCTCGTCAACGCCGTCGCGCCGGGACCGGTGACGTCGCCGTTATGGCTTGCCGACGGCGGGCTCGCCGACCAGGCCGCCGCGGCGCGGGGCATCTCGCGCGACGAGGCGCTGTCGGCGCAGCAGGCGAAGGTCCCGCTCGGGCGTTTCGCCGAGCCTGAGGAGATCGCCGCCGTGATCGTGTTCCTGTGCTCGGCGCAGGCGAGCACGGTGGCCGGCGCGGCGTGGTCGGCGGACGGCGGCAGCGTGCCGAGCTTCATCTAGCGCTCGTCCTAGACTCCGCGTGATGGCCGTCAACACCGATGTCGTCGGCAGGACCTACCCGCCGACCGGCTACGCGGTCGGGCGCGAGAAGGTGCGCGAGTACGCGCGCGCCGTCGGCGAGACCAACCTGCTGCACCACGATCCCGACGCCGCGCGCGAGGCCGGCTACGACGATATCGTGGCACCGCCGATGTTCGCGGTCGTCTACGCGATGCCGGCGGTCGCCGAGGGGATGTTCGATCCCGAGATCGGCATCGACTTCTCGCGCCTAGTGCACTCCGGACAGGAGTTCCGCTGGGGCCCGCTCGTCATCGCCGGTGACGAGATCGCGACGACCGTCACTGTCAAGGACGTCAGCGAGCGCCGCGGCGCGGGCTTCTTCGTCTTCGAGTCGGTGTCGGAGAACCAGCGCGGCGAGACCGTCTGCACCGGGACCTGGTCCAACGTCGTGCGTGGGGCCTGACGCGATGGCGAGCCTCGAGCCCGGCGCCGCGATCGAGCCGCTCTCGGTGACGCCGGACCGCTACCTGACGGTTCGCTACGCGGGCGCCTCGGGCGACTTCAACCCGATCCACATCGACGAGCGGTTCGCCCAGCAGGTCGGGCTGCCGGGGCGCATCCTGCACGGGCTCTACACGATGGCCCAGGTCGCGCGCGCGGTCACGGACGCGGGCGGCGGCCCGCAGTCGCTGCGCAGCCTGTCGGTCCAGTTCCGCGGCATGGGGCTGCCCGAGCAGGAGCTGACGATCACGGGCAGCGTGGCGTCGGTCGACGCCGGCGTCGCGATCGTGGAGGCCATCTGCACGCAGGACGGCAAGGCGATCATCCGCAACGCTCAGGCCGAGGTCGTCGTCGCCGAGTAGCGGCCGTCGAGTGCGCAGCGGACGCGCGCGAGCGTCTGCGGGGGCCGCGCGACGATCTCCCTCCACGTGATCCGTAGCACGCGGTAGCCGTGCGCTTCGAGGATCGCCTGCTTCTCGGCGTCGTTCTCCTTGACGAGCGAATGGTCGTGCCAGCGCCGGCTGTCGGCTTCGACGGCGAGGCGCGTCTGGGGCCAGAGGAAGTCGGGCACGATCCGTCGCCCGTCGAGCGTCAGCGGCGCGTTGATCCTCGGTCGCTCGATGCCGCCTTCGTCGAGCAGGTCGAGCAGCAGGTCCTCGAGGTCGCTGCGCGTCGGAGCGGGTCCGTCGGCGACGATCGCGAGCAGCTTGGTCACGCCGCGGTGCCCGTTCGCGCGGGTGAGGATCTCCGCGATCTGGCGGATGTTCACGCGTTGCTCGGCCTGTGCCTGCCGCGCGGCCCGTTTCAGCGTCGGCGGCGGCAGGACCGCGGCGAGATCGAGCAGCGTGCGCGCGGGCGAGGTGACCCGCATCCCGTCCCGGCGCCACACGTCGCGCTCGTGCATGGATGTGGCACGGTGCGGGCGCACTCCCTCGATGAGGCGCGTGGTGGTCCCCACGACGGTCACGTCGATGCGACGGTCCTCCCACGCGAAGAACCCCCAGTAGGCCGCGGCCGCGAAATGGCTCAGCAACGCATCGTCTCTGCAGGCGAGCACGGCTGCCACGAACCGCCCGGCCAGCGCCAGCGCGGGGTGTCCTACCGCGTAGACGCCTCGATGCACGGGGTGCAGGCGGCCGGCGCGGACGCGGCGCGAGACCGCCTTGCTGTCGAGCCCGCAGTCACGCAACTGGGCGGTCGAGACGACTCCGTGCTGCTCGGCGGCCCGTCGCGCCACCTCGCAGTCGGGGGGTTTGTCGATCTGAGGGCGTATAGGACCTCCAGATCGACAAACCCCTTTGGCCATGGGGGCATGCTCGCGGGTCGCGTGGTACGAAACACCACGCGTTTGTGACGAAACGCGCTCAGTTCTGTGCCGCGAGTGCCCACAGGGCGAGCGAGTAGCGCCGGCCTGTGATGACCGGGGCCACGCGGTGGATCAGCGAGGAGCCGAAGGCGACGAGCAGGCCGCGCTCGCTGGAGACGCTCAGCAGCGGCGCGACGCGGGTGGCGACCTCCGGCACGGTTCCCGCGTAGAACTCGAGCGCTCCGCCGGTGAACTCAGCCGACGGACCGGCGCCGTCGTTCAAGGCGACGACGAGCGAGACGCGCCGCGCGCGCACCTCCGGGGGCGCGTCGTCATCGCCACCGCCGTCGGAGTGCGCAGCGAAGTGGTCGCCCTCGCGATAGACGAGCGCGGTCGCGCCGCTGATGTGCGAGACCTCGCAGCCGAAGCGCGCCTCGAGGCGCGGCATGACCTCCCACAGGCGATTTTGCACGAGATCCTCGGTGGCGGCCGGCAGGGTCGCGATCGCGCCGCGGCGCGAGCCCGGGTGCACGCCGAAGCCGCCGTCGCCCCAGATCTCGGCCTGTGCCTGCTGCGCCGCATCGATCTCGGCGACGACACGCAGGCACTCGGCCGCCGACAGAAACCCCGCGACGCGCTCGGGTACGACCGACGTCACGGGAGCCGTCCCCGCGGCCGGCGATCAGTCCGGGCCGGCGGTGTCGCCGACGAGCGCTTCCTCGGCGCTGCGCAGCATCCTCGAGGCGACGGTGTCGTTCCAGAAGTACAGCAGCGGCACCGTGTACCAGCTCGAGCAGGAGGTGCGCCAATCGGTGAACTCCTCGCCGAACCAGAACGCGTCCCAGCCGCCCTTCTCCGCGAACTCGATCGTCATCAGGAACCTGTGGCGGTCGTCGCGCGAGCGGTGCACGTCGTACCGGGTCGCCCCGTAGCGCAGCGAGATCGGGGCGAGCTGCGCGAGCGCCGCCTCGATGTCATCTGCGCGAAAGCCCGTCGCGTAGACCGGGAGATGCACCACGCCGTATGCCATCAGGCACCTACCTCCGCCATGATCGCGCCGGGCCCCTCGGTCGTCGCTCCCTGACCGACCGCGGTCGCGCCCACGAGGATCGCGATCTTCCCGGCGTGCTTGTTCTCGTGCATGAGCTGATGTGCGTTCGCGACGTCCTCAAATCCCATCGTCTTCCACAGGACGGGACGGATCTTCGACTCGCGTACAAGCTCGTTGGCCTTGTGGCACTGCCACGCGTTGGCGAAGTGCGAGCCGATGATCTGCTTCTGGCGCATCCACAGATAGCGTACGTCGAAATCGAGATCGAAGCCCGACGTGGCACCGCAGATGACGACCTTGCCGAACGGCTTGACGCAGAAGACGCTCGTCGGGAACGTCGCCTTGCCGACGTGCTCGAAGACGATGTCGGGGGCGTCGCCGAGGATCTGCTTGACGCGCTTGGCGAAGGCGCGTGAGACGCCGAAGCGCGCCTTCTCCTGCTCGGGAGTCTCGCCGCCGCGGCGCATCATGCCCGCGAACTCGTTGCGGTTGATGAAGCCCTTCGCGCCGAGCTGCCGCACCAACGCGCCCTTCTCATCCGAAGACACGACGCCGACGCAGTCGGCGCCGGCCAAGGCGCAGAGCTGGGTCGCGAACACGCCGAGGCCGCCGGCGGCACCCCAGATGAGGACCTTGTGGCCGGCCTGCAGGCCACACTGGTCCATCAGCATTCGGTAGGCGGTGAAGTAGGTCAGGCCGTACGACGCGGCCTCCTCCCACGCGAGGTGCGTGGGCTTTGGGAGCAGCTGCTGCGCCTGGACCTTGCAGAACTGGGCGAACGAGCCCCAGCTCGTCTCATAGCCCCAGATCTGCTGGCTCGGCGCGGCGAGCGGGTCGAGGCCGTGGACCTCGACGTCCTCGTAGGAGGCCTGGTTGCAATGCACGACGACCTCGTCGCCGGGCTTCCAGCGCGTGACGCCGGGGCCGACCTTCCAGACGATCCCGGAGGCATCCGAGCCGCCGATGTGGTGCTCCTCGTCGGGGTGGTAGCGGAACACCGACACCGGCTTCCCCAAAGCAGCCCAGACGTTGTTGAAGTTCACGCCGGCCGCCATGACCCGCACGACGACCTCGAACGCCGCGGGCTCCGGGACCTCGATCTCCTCGACCTGGAAGGCGTCGACGGGCTCGCCCTCGCGGTCTTTGCGGATCACCCAGGCGGACATCGTCGCCGGCAGCTCGCCGGGCTCGGTGTCGACGGTTGCGATTTGGCTGAGATCGATCGCCACCCGGGGGATCCTACGCACCCACCGGCTCGCGCGTCCCCTCCGCCGGCGGCTGGACGGCCTCGCCGACGACCGGCGCCGACGTCACGCCGCCGGCGAGCTCGGGCGAGATGAGCGTCCACGCGACGAGCGCGCCCATGGCAGCGACGACGGCGCCCATGACGAGCCCGTGGCCGAGCGACGAGACGTATGCCGAGGGGTCCGAAGGCTTGCCGATGAAGGCGCCCATGACGGCGACGCCGAGCGTTCCGCCGACCATCCGGCTCATCGACAGGATGCCGCCGGCGACGCCGGCCTTCGTGCGATCGACGGCGTTCATCGCGGCGGTGCTCATCGGCGACATCGTGAAGCCCATCCCGACGCCCATCAGCACGAAGCCGGGGGCCAGGAAGGAGAAGCCCGAGCCGACCGACAGGTGCGACTGCCAGAAGAGCGAGATCGCGACGAGCAGCAGGCCGCCGGTCATGAGTGGGCGCGGGCCGATGCGATCGGCGAGCCGCCCGGAGAACGGCGAGATGAGGATGATGCAGAGCGTCGTCGGCAGGAAGCGGATGCCGGCTTCCAGCGGCGAGTAGCCCTCGATGTTCTGCATGTAGATCGCGATGAAGAAGAACATCGCGAGCATCGCGAACGACACGATGAAGGCGACGAGGCTCGCCCCGAGGAACGTCTTGGAGCGGAAGAACTCGAAGTCGACCATCGGCACGCGGACGCGCCGCTCGACGATCGCGAAGGCGACGAGACCCGCCGCCGCGACGGCGAGCAGGCCCACGTTGGCGGGCGATCCCCAGCCCCACGTGCTGGCCTCGACGAGCGCCAGCGTCAGGGCGCCGAGCCCGATCGTGATCGCCGCGATGCCGCCGAGGTCGAGCTTCGCCACGACGCTCTCGTCGCGCGATTCCTTCGTCGCGAACAGCGTGATCGCCAAGGCGCCGGCGGCGACCGGCAGGTTGAGGAAGAAGATCGACTGCCATGAGACGTACTCGACGAGGTAGCCGCCGACGACGGGCCCGATCGCGAGCGCCAGCGCCGACACCCCAGCCCACATGCCGAGCGCGCGGCCGCGCTCCTGCGGTGCGAACGTGTTCGTGATGATCGACAACGTCGCCGGCATCATGAGCGCGGCACCCATGCCCTGGGCCGCGCGACCGCCGATGAGCCAGGCGTCGGTCTGCGAGAAGCCGATGAACGCGCTCGAGGCTGCGAACAGGCCGACACCCAAGAGGAACACCTTGCGGCGGCCGAAGATGTCGCCGAGCCGGCCGCCGGTGATGAGCAGCACGGCGAGCGACAGCGTGTACGCGTTGACCGTCCACTCGAGCGTCGCGTACGTCGAGTGCAGGTCCCTCTGAATCGACGGCAGCGCGACGTTCACGACCGTGTTGTCGAGCATGATCATGAACAGCGCGAAGCACATCGCCGCTAGCGTCCACCAGCGGCGGTTGTCCTCGTTGAGGGCCAGTCGCTTCGTCACGAGCCCACCTCCTGCAGGTCGTCGAGAATCGGGCGCAGCGCGCCCGAAAGCTGCCGGCACTGGTCGGCCGGCAGCGTCACGGCGAACGCGGCGACGCCGGCGAGGCGGGCCTCGTCGAGGCGGGTGAGTGCATCGCGGCCCGCCGTGCTCGAGGTCAGGCGCTTCTGGCGGCGGTCGGCGGGGTCCTCGCGGCGGTGCAGCAGGTCACGCGCGACGAGCGCGTCGACGGCACGGCTGGCGCCGGGCAGCGACAGCCCGAGCCGCTCGGCGAGCTCCTTGACGGTCAGCTCGCTGGCCGACAGCGCGCACAACGCCTTGACCTGCGTCAGCGTGAGGTCGAGCTCCTCGAAGATCGCGTAGGCGCGGGGGTCGCCGGAGCCCGTGCCGATGACGCGGCGCCAGAGCGCGAGCAGGTCGGCCGCGAGCGCGTCTGCCTCGGCTAGGGGCGGCGCGGCGGCGACGGGCGAAGTAGATGCTTGCATGCACGCAAGTATTGCACACTCGCATTGGTTGCGTGCCGTTGCGCCCGCGGCGGCGGTGGTCAGGCGGCGAACCTCCTCCTTGTCGTGGCTCGTGGAACACAGACCGCCCGCCGGGGTCGAAGTCATCGGTGTGCGAGCTGGCACAGGCCGGCTGTGGTCTGGCTCCCTGGAGCGGGTCCGGCCGTTCCTGGCGGCCGCGGGCAACGCGCGGGCAACGCCGGTGGGCGCGATCGCCGCGTATCGCGGGCGGCGGTCAGCCCTGCGCCGGCGGCACGGCGGGCGTCGTCGTCGTCGTGGCGCTGGGGCCGTCGAGCTCCACCGAGGCGCGCTGCTTGAGCGTGGCCGCAGCGTCGTTCCACGCGTAGACGCGCTCGAAGACCTTCGCCGGGCAGCAGAGATCGTCACCGGACGCGTAGCGCGGCGTGCGCAGGATCAGCGTCCCTGCGGAGACCTGGACGATGGCGCGATACAGCTGCTGGGAGCGGTAGACCGCGCGCAGCTGACTGTCGGCCGCCTTGCCGTGTGTGCTGAAGACGTAGACGGCCACGGCACCGGCGGCGCCGCCGGTCTCGACCGTCACGACCGCGTCCGAGCGCCCGTCGCCGGTGACGTCCTGGTAGGCGATCTCGGGTGCGACGATGCCGCCCCCGCGCAGGACGCGCTTGATCCCGGCCGTCGTCTTGGCGTCCTGGAGCAGCGTCGTGCGAAACAGCGTCTGCGACCTTGATGGCCTGGCCGACGACCCGCCGCTCAGCACGAGCGCGGACGCTGTCCCGAGCACCAGGGCCACGAGCGCTGCGGGAACGATCCTGGTCCGGCGCATTGCGCGCATTGTCGCAACCTCGGCGGCGTCTTGCTCGCGTGCCACTACGGCGCCAGCAGATCGTCGGCCGCGTCGGTGCCCGCCGGGCCGACGGTGATGGTCGCGGGGGCGACCGTCGAGCGCCGGACCGAGGCCGTGTACACGCCCTCGCCAAGCTTCGCGTGCAGCGTGATCGTGCCGCCCGGGTTGATCGGTCCCGTCGTCTGCTCGAGCGCATCCGCGCCGCTCGCAAGGCGCGCGCTGCGCAGGACGAGCTGGCGCGAGGTGGAGCTCTGGTTGGAGATCAGCAGGTCGACCGTGCGGGCCCCGAAGTGCGCCGGCGAGACCGTGACCGCGCGCGCGGAGATCGTCGCGCTGACCGTGATCGCGGGCGGCTCGGATGGGCGATCGGCGACCTGGTCGGCGCCGCAGGCCGCGAGCGCGAGCGTGGACGCGAGCAGGACGGCGGCCCGTGACGTCGCGCGTCGCGCAGCGATCGCTTTCACCGTCCTAGTTGACACAGGCATCCGAGGGACTGACCCTCGGCAACCTACCCGAGCGCCTCGGCGACCCCCGGGCCGCCGCTGCAAGGTCGCGTGCATGGCGTCTGGGCGGGCAGAGAACATACGTTCGTGGATCTGCTCAACCAGCCGCTCGCGACGGCCGAGTTCCTCGTCGTCGACACCGAGACCAACGGCCGCGCGGGGGAGGACTGCGAGCTGACGGAGGTCGGGGCGGTGCTCGTCGGCGGCGGCGAGCTGCACGATCGCTGGGAGACGCTCGTCGGCGCGCGGGCGCCGCTGTCGCGGGCGATCCAGCGCTTCACGCAGATCTCCCAGCAGATGGTCGACGCGGCCCCGGCCGCCGAGGCCGTCCTGCCCGACCTCGCCGAGCAGCTCGAGGGACGGGTGTTCGTCGCCCACAACGCCTCCTTCGACCGCCGCGTGCTGCGCCAGGCTTTCGGCCGAGCCGGCCTGCGCTGGCCCGATCCGCCGGTCTTGTGCACCGTCGCGCTTGCGCGCCGCTTCGCTCCGCTCGTGCGCCAGCGCAGGCTGGCGGCGCTCGCCGACGCGCTCGGCATCGAGGTCGAGACGACGCACCGTGCGCTCGCCGACGCCGAGACGTGCGCGCGCGTGTTCTGCGCGCTCTTCGGGCGCCTGTGCGCGCATGCCGCGACCGTCGCCGACGCGCTGACGGCCCTTGGCCCGGTGCGGCGCGCCCGGCCGCGGGCAAAGCGCACGCTCACCGGCGGGACGATCAAGCGCCATCGCCCGGACACGTCCTCGCTGCCCGACGTGCCGGGCGTCTACCTGTTTCGCAACAGCGCGGGCCAGGTCCTCTACGTCGGCAAGTCCGTGTCGCTGCGCACGCGTGCGCGCTCACACTTCGCTGCCTCGGCGGCGACCGAGGGATGGACGGAGCAGGCGGCGATCGTCGACCACCGCCCGACGTGCTCGGAGCTCGGGGCGCTTGTGCTCGAGCACCGGCTGATCCGCGAGCTGCGCCCGCCCGGCAACGTCGTCCACAAGCACGACGACCCGTACGTGTACCTGCGCTGCCGTCTGGACATCGCATTCCCTGTGCTCGAAATCGCGCGCGAGCCGGCCGCGGGGCGCGCCGTCACGATCGGGCCGCTGCCCAGTCGCGCCGGGGCGGTTGAGCTCAAGGAGCAGCTCGACTCGCTGTTCGGCCTGCGCCACTGCGGGCGCAAGCTGCGCCTACGCCCGTGGCCGTCGGCCTACGGCGAGATGGGGCGCTGCCTGTCGCCGTGCCTCAACGACCTTGATCCGAATCTCTACCGCCGCCGCCTCGACGAGGCACTCGGCCTGTTCACCGAGACCGACGGCGACCCCCGCTCCGGTGGCGGTGGCGGTGGCGGCGGCGGGGCACTCCTGGCGCACCTCGATGCGCAGATGCGCGCCGCCGCCGCCGACCAGCGCTACGAGCGCGCCGCCTGGCTGCGGCGCCGGCGCGAGCGGATCGCGCTGCTCGTCCGCTCGCTGGATCGCGACGGGCGCTCGCTGGCCGCGACGCATGCGCATCCGCGGCTCGTCCTCGCCCAACATCCGCGGGCGACCGGCCACGACGCGTTCTGGATCGTCGGCGGCCGGCTCGCGGACTGGGCGCCGGACGCGTCCGCGGCCGACGTCCACGAGCGCACGCCGGCGGCGCTCCGCGGGCGCCACGACTCGGTCGCGCAGCTACCCGCCGAAGCCGTCGCCGAGACGCGGATCGTGCAGACGTGGTTGGCGGGCCACGACGCCGACAGCCTCGACCTGCGCCCGGCTCCCGGGCCCGCCACGATCGATCGCTTCCTCACGGGCGCCGGCTTTGGGCCAGAGGGTGACGCCGCCGCGCCCGCACAAGCGGCTTCAGACACGGGCACTTGGCCGCTGCGGGGTGACGCCGCCGCGCCCGCACAAGCGGCTTCAGACACGGGCGCTTGGCCGTTGCGGGGTGACGCCGCCGGCGCGCCCACGGGCGTCAGCTGAATGGGAGCTCGACGACCTCGGCGCTGGCGCCGCCGGCGAGCGCGACGGTCTCGCCGACCGGAGCCTCGCGGCGCACGAGCGCGAGCGCGATCGGTCCGTCGGTGGGGGAGACGACGGAGCTCGTGAGGCGACCGACGACGCGCTCGCCGAGCTGCAGCTCCGTTCCGACCGGCGCGGGCTCCGACAGCCGCAGGCCGCGCAGGTGGCGGTTGGGCTTGCCGCGGTAGAAGAGCCGCGCGACCGTCTCCTGGCCGACATAGCAGCCCTTCGTGAAGCTCACCGCGCGGGCGTTCAGGCCCGCCTCCTGAGGGATCGTCGTGTCGTCGAGGTCGAAGCCATAGCGCGGGCGCCCGCGCTCGACGCGGACGATCTCGGTGGCGGCCTCCGAGACGGGCGTCGCGCCGTCCTGCTCCAGCGCTGCGCGCACGGCGTCGGTGTCGTCGGCGTCGCAGAGCACGTCGATGCCGCCGTCGGTGACGATCAGTCGCACGGCGTGGCCGGCGATCGCTCCGGCGCGGTGGGCGTGCTCCTCCTCGGCGAGGTCCTGCGCGCCGGCGATTGCCCGCGCCCGCGGGCCGATCAACGACAGCAGCCCGCGCTGAACGGTGCGCTTGTGCAGCTCGACGTCATAGCCGATCTTGAAACGTCGGACGAGGTCGAAGAGCGCCTGCAGGGTCGCGCGCTCGGTGTCGAGCAGCAGCTCCGCAGCCGGCTCGCCGACAGCCAGTACGCGCAGGTCGCCGAGCATCTTGCCCTTGTGGGTGAGAAACGCCGCGTAGCAGCCGCGGCCAGCCTCGAGCCCGACGATGTCGTTCGTCACCTGACCGGCCAGAAACGCATTGCATTCGCTGCCGGTGAGCGCGAGCTTGCCGCGCTCCGAACGGTCGATGAGGCCGCATTCCCGGATGAGCGCACGGTGCTCGGCGACGAGCTCGTCGGTGATCGTGGGCATCGTCGGAGGATAGCCCGAGTCCCCGGGTGCGCGGGCGCCGTTCGAGCGTGTGGATCGCGCTTGGCCCTCTGATAGCGTCAGCCACGTTCGCGGGCACGGAATCGCTCCGCGAGGGACCAAGGACTGGGGTAGTGATGTCGCGATCAGCGTTTGAGATCGTCCGCTGGGCACACAGGGGCGTGCTCGTCCTCAGCGTCGGCCTGACGGCGATGGCTGCCTTCTGCGGGCCGGCCGCCGCCACCGTCGCACCGGCGTCGGCGAGCGCGGTCGGCATGATCGGGTTCCCGCAGCCGGCGAGCCGCGGCTGCACGGCGATCACAGCGCCGGAGACGTGTTCGAACAGCGCCGAGGTGGTCTTTGATGAGACGCCGCCGACGATCGTGGTGAGCACGCCGGCGGCGGGTGCGGACTTCGCGGTTGGGGCCTTGGTGTCGTCGGACGTCGCGTGCTCGGACCCGGGTGGGTCGGGGGTTTTGTCGTGTGTGTATCCGGCGATGGTCGATACCGCTGCGGCGGGCGCCCATGAGTTCATGGTCACGGCGACCGATGTCGCGGGGAACACGGCGACCGAGACCGTCGGCTACACCGTCGGCGCGGATAGGACGCCGCCGACGATCGCGTTTTCGACGCCGACCAACGGCCAGCATCTTGTGCAGGGTGCGAGCGTGACGTCGGTCGTGTCGTGTAGCGATGCGGGTGGCAGTGGTCTCTCCTCGTGTGTGTATCCCGCGATGGTCGATACGGCGGCGACGGGCACCCATACGTTTGCGGCTACGGCGCAGGATGGTGCGGGTAACACGACGTCGAGCTCGGTGCAGTACATCGTGGATGCGTCGGGTACGACGGATCCGGTCACCATCACGGTCACGACTCCGGCGGAGGGCGGGCAGTACGCGCAGGGCTCTTCTTTGGCGTCGGATGCTGGGTGCAGCGCGCCTGGCAGTGGTATCGCGTCGTGCGACTATCCGGCGACGGTCGATACGTCCTCGGTCGGTGCGCACACGTTCGTCGTGTCGGCCGCCGATAACGAGGGCCATCACGCGACCAAGACGGTTCACTACACGGTGGTGCTCGTTGATCAGACGCCGCCGACGATCGTGGTGAGCACGCCGGCGGTGGGCGCGAACTTCGCGCTCGGGGCGTCTGTGTCGTCGGTTGTCGCGTGCTCGGACCCGGGTGGGTCGGGGGTTGCGTCGTGTTTGTATCCGGCGATGGTCGATACCGCTGCGGCGGGCGCGCATCAGTTCAAGGTCACGGCGACCGATGTCGCGGGGAACACGGCAACCAAGACCGTCGGCTACACCGTTGATCCAGCGCCCGCGGGCGGCGGCGGCACGGGTGGCGGCGGCGGGGGCGCCACCGGAGGCACCGGCGACGGCGGGACCGCTGCTGGGGGGACCGGCACTGGCGCGACCGGCGTCGGTGGGACCGCCAGCGGCGGGACCGGCACGGGCGGGACCGGCACGGGCGGGACCGGCACGGGCGGGACCAGTGGGACGGGTGGCACCGGCGACGCTTCGAGCACCAAGCACGCGGTCGTCTCGCTCGGGCGTGTTCCGGCATTCGTCACGCCCTCGAGCGCGGGGACGATCCGCGTCCTGCTGCGATGCGGCAAGGTCGCGAAGTGCACAGGAACGGCGAAGATCACCGTGGCACGCACAGCGGCTTCCGCGCGCTCGGCCGCAACATCGACGATCATCCTCGCCAGCGGGCGCTACTCCGTGGCGGCGGGGAGCAGCCGTCGCTTGGTCATCAAGCTCAACCCGATCGGCCGCAAGCGCCTACGCCTCTCGCGCAGCGCGCTCAAGGCGACCCTCACGCTGACTCCATCCGACCGCAAGGTGAAGCCGACGAAGCGGACGATCAGGCTCAAGCGCATCAAGCGGTAGCGGTGTCCAGTCGACGGGGCCGCATTTGCGCCACCACGGCCTTGTCCGGCGCGTCGCCGCGCACGAGACTGGGCCGTATGGCAAAGATCAAGAAGCTCGACCGCAAGGTCTTCGACAAGGAGCTGACGCGCCTGCAGCGCGAGCTCGTCCTGATGCAGGAGTACATGAAGGCCGAGGGCCTCAAGGTCGTCGTCGTCTTCGAGGGCCGCGACGCCGCCGGCAAGGGCGGTGTCATCAAGCGCATCGCCGAGCGAACGAGCCCAAGGGTGTGGCGGATCGCCGCGCTCGCCGCGCCGACCGAGCGCGAGCGCACGCAGTGGTACTTCCAGCGCTACGCGGCCCACCTGCCCGCGGCCGGCGAGCTCGTGATGTTCGACCGCTCCTGGTACAACCGCGCCGGCGTCGAGCGCGTGATGGGCTTCTGCACCGAGGAGGAGTACCAGGAGTTCATGCGCTCCTGCCCGGAGTTTGAGCGGATGCTTGTGCTATCCGGGATCATTCTCATCAAGTACTGGTTCTCGGTCTCTGATGCCGAGCAGGAGAAGCGCTTCCAGGCGCGCATCACGGACCCGATGCGCCGCTGGAAGCTCAGCCCGATGGACCTGCAGTCGCGCGAGAAGTGGGTGGAGTACTCGCGGGCGAAGGACAACATGTTCGCGGCGACCGACATCAAGCAGGCGCCGTGGTACGTCGTCGATGCGAACGACAAGCGCCGCGCCCGCCTCAACTGCATCGCGCACCTGCTGTCGATGATCCCCTACGAGGACGTCATCCCGCCGCCGCTCGAGCTTCCGGCACGCCAGGACGACGGCCACTACGTGCGACCCCCGATCACCGACCAGACCTTCGTCCCGGAGGTGTACTGAGGCGCGGCGGGCGGCGGGCCGCCCGTCCCGCTAGCCTTGCGCGCCAATGGCGCTCGCACACACGTTCACGCAGATCGTCGATTCGCTTCCCGACGACTGGACCGACCTCGAGCTCGACCTGCGGATCGCCGACGAGAAGCGCTACATCGACGCGGCCACGTACCTCGTGACGTGCAACGCCCAGCCCTACTCGCGTCACGACTGGCACTGGAAGCTGCTCGTCGCGCACCGCTTCGGGCACGCCGCGGCCGCACCCGCCGTGCACGGGACGCTCAAGCTGCTCGACGACGCCGGCATCGAGGGTGAGCTCGCGCTGCGCGAGATGCGCTGCGGACGCGTCGAGGTGACGCAGATGTGGGGTCGCCCGCAGTCCGCGCGCGACGAGTTCAAGCGCATCCGCTCGCAGTAGCCGATGGCACGCGTCGTTGTGGATGCAACGCGAGGGCCCGGGGCTTGCCGACGGCCTCGTCGGGTAGCCAACGCGGCGCGGGGGTAGGTGTCAAGCGTGGATCTCCGCACCCATCGCCTCACGTCACGGCTGCTGCCCGCCATGATCGCCCTCGCCCTCCTGTTGACGATCGCCGCGACCGCGGCGGCCGTCACGAAGCGCGGCACCGCGAAGGCGAACACGCTGCTCGGCACGTCGCACGCCGACCGCCTCTTCGGCCGCGAGGGCAAGGACACCCTGCGCGGGTTCGGCGGCAACGATCGCCTCGATGGCGGCACCGACGCCGACCGGCTCACCGGCGGCACAGGCAACGACCGGCTCCTCGGCGCGGGCGGCGACGACTTCCTCGACGGCGGCAGCGGTGACGATCACCTGGTCGGCGGCGCGGGCCGCGACCGCGCGTACGGCCGCGCGGGCAACGACCGCATCGACGGCGGATCGCAGGCGGACCGCCTGTACGGCGGCGCCGGCGTCGACACGATCAACGGCGACGCCGCCGACGACCGTCTCAACGGCGGCGCGGGCAACGACACCCTCGATGGCGGCGCCGGCGAGGATCGTGTCGACGGTGGCGACGGCAACGACCGCATCGACGGCGGCCCCGGGGCAGACGTCCTCATCGGCGGTCGCGGCAACGACTACATCGTCGAGCAGCTCTCCGACGCCGAGGAGACGATCGACGGCGGCCCCGGCGACGACTACATCGCCACGGCGGGCGGCACGGATCGCGTGATCCACGGCGGCCCCGGCAACGACGTCATCCGCGGCGGCCCGCAGATCCCCACGCGCGAGAACGCCGATCAGCTCGGCGACGGGCTCTCCGACGGCGGCCCCGGCAACGACATCGTGATCGGCGGCGGATCGAACGATCGCATCTTCGGCGGCGACGGCGACGACGCGCTCTACGGCGGTGCTCGCATCGACCTCTACGACTGCGGTCCCGGCAACGACGTCGCGTATGTCGAGAACGTCGCCGAGGGCCAGTACGCGGCGGCGCACGGCTGCGAGCGCGTCGTCGTCGGCGATCCGTCGGTCAACGACCCGAGCTTCGACGGGCTCAACGGCGCGTCGCACCCCGGCAAGGCGACCGGCGGCGACGCGGCAGGCCGGCTCGCGACGTTCGGCGCCGCGGCGCTCGCGGCGGCATTCTGACGCGCGCGGCGTCCGCGCCATCCTCACGTCGCGGCGCCAATGCGCCGACATAGGAGGTATGGCCTCGAGTCAGAGCCCACCGCGCTCGGCGATCCTCGTAGTCGACGACGAGCGTGACATCCGCGAGCTGCTCGGCGTCCTGCTCGAGCGCGGCGGGCACGACGTGCGCTTGGCCTGCGACGGCCGCGCGGGTCTGCGCGCATTTCACGCCCATCCGCCGGACCTCGTCATCCTCGACGTCACGATGCCCGAGCTCGACGGCTGGCAGACGCTCGAGCGGATCCGCGATCTCAGCGACGTCCCGGTCCTGATGCTGACCGCCCGCAGCCTTGAGCTCGAGCTCGTGCGCGGCCTGCGCGGCGGCAGCGATGACTACGTCGTCAAGCCGTTCGGCCGCCAGGAGCTGCTCGCCCGCGTCGACGCGCTGCTGCGCCGCACCCGCCGCGGCGGCGTGCATACGCACGAGCGCTACGAAGACGATGCGCTCGAGATCGACTTCGCGAGCTACGCCGTCAAGCGCCGCGGCGAGGACGTCGCCCTGACGCCGCTCGAGTTCCGGCTGCTGTCGGCGTTCGTGCGCCACCCGCACCAGGTCCTCAGCCGCGAGCAGCTCATCGAGCTCGCCTGGGACGACCCGCTCCACGTATCGCCCGATCAGGTGAAGCTCTACGTCGGCTACCTGCGGCGCAAGATCGGCCCGGACCTCATCCAGACGGTGCGCGGCTTCGGCTACCGCTACCTGCGGCCTGGCTGACCAGCCGCCGCGGGGAGCGCCGCCGACGGGGCGGCGCGATCGTCGCCGGCCGGCAGTGCGATGCGAAACGTCGTCCCGGCGCCGGTCGCGCTCGTTACCGAGACCGTGCCGCCGTGCGCCTCGACGAGCGCCCTGACGATCGTCAGGCCCAGGCCCGTGCCCTGGATCGCGTGCTCGGACGCCGCGGGAGTTCGATAGAAGCGCTGGAAGAGCTGCTCCTGCTCACGTGCCGACATCCCGGCACCGTCGTCGCAGACCTCCAGCACGACGTCGTCGTCGTGCGCGAACGCCCGCAGCGTGACGTGGCCGCCGGCCGGGGTGAACTTGACGGCGTTGGAGATGAGGTTGTCGAGGATCTGGCCGAGCCGCGCTCGGTCGCCGTGCAGCATCGCGCTCGTGGCGACCTCCGTGACGAGCTCGAGGCCGGCCGCCGTGGCCTGCGGGCGCGCGACCTCGATGGCATCGTCGACGAGACCGGCGACGTCGACGGCGACGAGGTCGAGCTCGATCGCCCCCGCGTCGACCTGGGCGACGAGCAGGAGGTCGTCGACGACGCGCAGCAACCGGTCGGCGTTGCGGTCGACGACGCGCAGGAAGCGGCGGTGCTCGGCCGAGAGCTCGCCGGCGCTGTCGCCGATGAGCTCGAGGTAGCCGAGGATCGAGGTCAGCGGCGTGCGCAGCTCGTGTGAGACGGAGGCGACGAACGTGTCCTTCGAGCGCTCGAGCTCGCGGCGCTCGCTGATGTCCTTGAAGACGACGACCGCGCCGACGACGCCGTCGGCCTCGAGGATCGGCGTGCTCGTGTACTCGACGGGGAAGCTCGTGCCGTCCTTGCGCCAGTAGACGTCGGCGTCGCAGCGATGCACCGTGCCGTCCTGCAACGATGCCGAGACGGGGCAGGTCCCCGCCGGGTATTGCCTGCCGTCGGCCTTCGTGTGGCGGAACGTATCGTGGCGGCTGCGGCCGAGGATGTCGCCGAGGTGATGGCCCGAGAGCCGCGCCGCAGCCGGGTTCGCGAAGATCGTCGTGCCGTCGCGATCGATGCCGTAGATCCCGTCGCCGGCGGAGTTCAGCAGCGCCTCGTTGCGGCGGTTGGCCCGGTCCAGTCGCTGGTTGGCGCCGACAAGCAGCATCTCGCTGTCGCGCTGGCGCTCCTGGGCGAGGACGCGACGGCCGATGTCGCGCTCGAAGGCGGCCGCGCCGACGATCGCACCGTCCTCGTCGGCGATCGGCGACATCGAGATCGAGACGTCGACGCGTTCGCCGGCCTTTGTCATCCGCTGGGTGTCGAACGCAGGAACGGTCCGGCCCGCCGCGATCCGCTCGAGCAGGTGCGCGCAGGAGAGCTCCGGCGGCACGAGCAGCTCGATCGATGCTCCAACGGCCTCGTCGCAGGAGTAGCCGTGGAGGCGCTCGGCTGCCGGGTTCCATTCTGTGATGCGGCCCGCGAGCGTGCAGCAGATGATCGGGTCGGGGGAGGAGCTGACGAGCGCCGCGGCCCGGTAGGAGTCCGATTCGAACATCAGACGTTCATCGGCAGGGCGGGCGGCCGGCAGGAGGGCGGGCGTCGATCGGGGCACCGTCACGAGCGGCGAACGCCTGGCCAGGCTGCTCATGCCCTGATCCGGACCTGTGTGCCCGCGGCGATCCGCGTGATGAGCCAGCGCATGTCCGCGTCGTGGGCGCGCAGGCAGCCGCCGCTCGCCGCGCTGCCGATCGAGGCCTCGGCGATCGTGCCGTGGATCGCGAGCCGGTTGCGATCGGCCGGCAGGGCGCGCTGATGGCCGGTGATCGGCAGCGCGCAGCAGCCGTACGGGCCGGAGCCGTAGAGGACGGAGTCGGTGACGGCGTAGCGGCCGGTCGGCGTAGCGGTCGACGAGGCGCCGACCGCGACCCGCAGGCGGCGCACGACACGGCCGTCGCGGCGGATCGTCAGCAGCCGCTCGGAGCGGTCGACGTCGATGCCGTAGCGCTCCTGTTGCAGCCGCGCGTGGGTCGCGGGGATCCAGCCGGCGCGCGAGTTGGGCATCGCGTCCGACAGCACGCCGAGCCAGTGGCCGCGGCGCGCGACGACGGCGAGCACGCGCGGCGAGCCGTACTCGGTGCGTGTGGCGAGCGTCGCCACGACCGGTCCGCCGGGGCTGCTGCGCAGCTCGGTGCGGCGCAGCAGGCGCGCGCCGAGCGTCGCCCTGGATGCCTTCGCGGCGCGCACGGTCTGCGCGTTGCCCTGCGCGAGCACGGCTGCCGCGCCCACCGTCCCGGCCGTGCCGCTCGCAGCGGCGGCGAGCGGGGCGCTCGCCGCCGCCAGCAACGTCAGCCCGGACAGCACCGCGACCGTCCGCGACAGGATGCGGCTGGGCTCGTGCTCGGTGCGGCGTCGGGTGCGGTGGGGCACGGCGGACATCCCTTGGTCGTCCTGCGCGGCGATGCGTCCAGCACATCGAACGCGGGCATGGATGGCGACTGGCCGCGGTAGGAAGCCGGTATGAGCGCGCGCGAGGGCAGCGGCGCTGAACGCACCCGCGTTGCGGGCGTCGGCTCGCTCGGGATGTCGATCATCGCCGCGCAACGCGGCAAGGGCCGTGGGCGCGCGATGCTCGCGGTCGCCATCGAGCACGCACGCGGCGAGGGGATGCACAAGCTCGAGCTCGAGGTCTGGCCAGACAACGAGCGGGCGATCGCGCTGTATGCGTCCTGCGGCTTCGAGACGGAGGGGATCCTTCGCAACCACTACCGCCGCCGCGACGGCACGCTGCGCTCGTCGCAGATCATGGCCCTGCTGCTGTGAGACGGGCCGTGGTCAGTCGCGGTCGTCGGAGCGCGGTACGAAGCGGCCGTCGAACATCTTCGCGACGTCGGGTAGGCGCTTGACGATGCCGAAGCGAAGCTCCCAGCGGGCCCACGCCCGTAGGCGGGCGGGATCGAGCTCGCCGAAGGCGTGCGCGCCGCTCGTGAACTCGGGCGCGACGGCATCGAGTTTGCGCGCGACATCCGCGCGATCGAGGCCGCTCGTCGCCGCGAGCAGCGTGCTGACGGCGCTGTCGGGATCGCTCATGACCTCCGAGTAGCCGCGCGCCAGGGCGGCGACCGTCGCGCGGATCGTCGCGGGCTCGTCCTGCAGCGTCTGACGTGTCGTCGTGAGGACGAGCTCGGGGTAGGCCGGGGCGCCGTAGTCGTCGACCCGGAAGACGTGCACGCCGGGGCGCTTGGCGCGCAGTGCGACGCCCTCGTCGTTCCAGAAGCCGGTCGCCGCCGAAACGCGCCCGTTCAGCAGGCTCGGCACCGCCGTGAAGCCGATCGTCGTCGGGCGCAGCTTGTCCGGATCGCCGCCGGCGCCCTTGACGATCGAGCGCAGGACGGCGTCGTCGCTCGGCAGCCCGGTGACGCCGACGCGGCGGCCTTCGAGCTGCCGTGGCGTCTTGACGTTTGGCAGCGCGAGCACGGCGGCCAGCGGGGACTGGACGATCGCCATCACGCCGACGAGGTCCTTGCCGCGCTCGCGGGCGAGCGCAAGGTCGTGGATGTCGAGGATCGCGAGGTCGGCGCGGCCGGCGACGAGCAGCTTCACCGCGTCGGTCGAGTCCGATGGGGCACGGATGCGCAGGTGGACGCCGAGCGCTGTGTCATAACCGCGGGCGACGGCCATGTAGATGCCGGCGTGGACGGCGTTGGGCTGGAAGTCCAGCAGCAACGTCGGCGTTGCGTTCGGGGTGACGTCGTCGCCCGCGGCCCCGCAGGCGGCGAGGCCGAGCGCGGCGGCGAGCAGGAACGCCGTGACGCGCGTGCGACCCATGTCGGCGACGAGCATACGGTGGGCGGGTGCCGGGGCGGGCCGCTGCGGCGCGCCGGCCTGCCACGGCCCGGCCCAGCCGGCCCGGGTGGCCCGGAGCCTAGACTCAGCGGGGTGCGCCGGCGGGTCACCTTCAGCCGCAACCTGACGCTCTCGCTGTCGCGGACGTGTCGCTGCTACTGCAAGTACTGCGCGTTCGCGACGCACCGCACACATCTGCACGCGCCCGACGAGGTGCTCGCGCTGCTCGACGGCGCCGCGAAACGCAACGTCAAGGAGCTGCTCGTGCTGACCGGCGAGCGGCCGGAGGTCGACGCCGGCGTGCGCACGCTGCTGCGCGAGTACGGCCACGAGGACTTCGTCGGGTATGTCGTCTGGGCCTGCGAGCGGGCGCTCGAGCGCGGCCTGCTGCCGCACACGAACCTCGGCGTGCTGTCACGCGCCGATCTCGCTCGCCTGCGCGAGGTCAGCGCCTCGCAGGGGCTCATGCTCGAGTCCGTCAACCCCGATCTCGTCGCCCACCAGGGCTCGCCCTCCAAGCACCCCGCGCGACGGCTGGAGACGATCGCCGCGGCGGGCGAGCTGCGGATCCCGTTCACGAGCGGGATCCTCGTCGGCATCGGCGAGAGCGAGGACGAGCGGATCGCGGCGCTCGAGGCGCTCGCAGCCGTCCATGCCGAGCACGGCCACCTGCAGGAGGTCATCCTGCAGAACTTCGTCCCGCACTCGAGCTATTACGGCCGCGAGCCGGCGCAGATCGCCGACGAGAGCGCCCGTGAGCTGTGGCGCACCGGGATCGGCCACGGCCCGCGCATGGACCTGCCGAAGTGGGCGACGGCGGTGACGATCGAGGACATGAAGCGGCTGATCGCCGAGACGCACCGGCTGCTGCCGGACGTCGGCGTGCAGGTGCCGCCGAACCTCGCCGATTGGTGGCTCGAGCTCGTGCGCGCCGGCGCGACCGACCTCGGGGGCTTGAGCGCCAACGGCGACCACATCTCGCCCGAGCACGCGTTTCCCTCGCCGCACCAGGTCCGAAAGCGCCTCGCGCCCGACGGCTTCGCGCTGACCGAGAGGTTGTGCGTCTACCCGCGGTACATCGATCCGCAGTGGGTCGCACCGGCCGTGCTCGACGTCATCAAGGCGCGCTTCTGGAGCTTCATCCCGCGCCGCGGCAGCGGCCGCACGCAGCCGCCGCGCCCGCTGCGCCCGGACCTCGCCGCCGGCGCGATCCGGCGCGGGCGCGAGGGTGTCGCGCTGACGCCCGACGAACTCACCGCGCTGTTCGCCGAGACGCGGCCGGAGGCGATCGAGGACATGCGTCAGGCCGCCGACGAGCTGCGCGCCGAGCTCTGCGGGGACACCGTCACGTTCGTCGTCAACCGCAACGTCAACGTCTCGAACGTCTGCATCGTCGGCTGCGCGTTCTGCGGCTTCGGCCAGGGCAAGCGCTCGCCCGACGCCTACGAGTACGGCCGCGACGAGTTCGTCGCGCGCGTGCACGAGGCCGTCGCGTTCGGCGCGACCGAGCTCTGCATGCAGTCGGGCATCCACCCGGACTGGGGCCTGGAGGACTACGAGTCGTGGTTGCGGCTCGCCAAGGACACCGCGCCGCAGCTGCACCTGCATGCCTACTCGCCGATGGAGATCTCGCACATGTGCGACGTCAGCGGCCTCGCGCCCGACGCCGTCTTCGAGCGCCTGCGCGAGGCCGGCCTGGACTCGACGCCGGGCACGGCGGCCGAGGTCCTGCACGACGGGGTGCGCCAGCGCATCAGCCCGAACAAGTTGCCGGTGGCGCGCTGGGTGCAGATCATCGAAGCCTCGCATCGAGCCGGGCTGCGCTCGACCGTCACGGTCATGTTCGGCCACATCGAGGAGCCGTGGGAGCTCGCCGAGCACATGCGCGTCGTGCGGGACCTGCAGGCCCGCACGGGCGGCTTCACGGAGTTCGTGCCGCTGAGCTTCATCCCCTTTCACACGCTGCTCGGCCGCACGCACGGCGTGCAGGAGATCTCCGTGGCGGAGAACCTCAAGCACACCGCTGCGTTCCGGCTCGCGCTCGGGCGCAGCGTCGTCAACCTCCAGGCGAGCTGGGTGAAGATGGGCCTGGATGCCGCGACCGACGCGCTGCGCTGGGGCGTCAACGACCTCGGCGGCACGCTCATGGAGGAGAACATCAGCCGCCTCGCCGGCAGCTACCACGGCGTCCGCCTCGAACCGCACGACCTCGTCGCCGCCGCCCACCGCGCCGGGCGACCGGCGGCGGAGCGCACGACGCTCTACGAGCCGCGCCGGCGCTACGAGCTGCCGGCCGCCGCGTAGCCCGCCGCGCGGCCGCTTCGGGGCGGCGCTAGGCTGCCCCGATGCTCGAACCCGAACAGATCACCCCCGAAGGCCTGACGGCGCTGCGCGCGGAGATCGCGCAGCTCGAGAGCGAGGGCCGCGCGGAGATGGCGGTTCGCATCAAGGCGGCGCGCGAGCTCGGCGACCTCAAGGAGAACGCCGAGTACCACATCGCCAAGGAGGACCAGGCGCACCTGGAGACGAAGATCAAGCGCCTGACCGAGCGGCTGCGTGCCGCCCGCGTCGTGGAGGGCACCGCCGACCCGGACGTCGTCGGCTTCGGCTCGAAGGTGAAGGTCATCGACGACTCCTCCGGCCGCGAGGCCGTCTTCACGCTCGTCGGCCCGACCGAGGCCGATCTCAAGACCGGCAAGCTGTCCTCCGAGTCGCCCGTCGCCCGCGCGCTCGTCGGCGCACGCGCCGGCGACACGGTGTCTGTGTCGGCGCCCGGCGGCGAGCGCCGCTACCGCGTCGAGCACGTCGGCCCCGCCTGAGTCGGCCGCTATTGGGCGGGTAGCCCCGCGAGGAGCTTGTCGAGCGTGATCGGCAGCGAGCGTACGCGCACGCCGGTCGCGTCGTAGACGGCGTTGGAGATCGCGGCGGCGGTGCCGACGATCCCGATCTCGCCGATGCCCTTGGAGCCCATCGCGTTGACGTGCGGGTCGTGCTCCTCGACCCAGTGCGCCTCGATCTCGCCGACGTCGGCGTTCGCGGCGACGTGGTAGTCGGCGAGGTCGTGGGTGACGACGTGGCCGAAGCGCGGGTCGACGACGCTGGACTCGTGCAGCGCCATCGACAGGCCCATGGTCATCCCGCCGATGAACTGCGAGCGCGCCGTGCGCGGGTTGATGATCTGGCCGCAGGCGAAGACGCCGAGCAGGCGCGGAACGCGGACCTCACCGGTGTCGATGTTCACCCGGGCCTCGGCGAACTGTGCCCCGTAGGCGGACATCTTGTAGTCCTCGCTCGCGCGACCGACGTCGCCCTGGGCCTCGTCGCCGTCGGCGGGCTCGTCGCCGAACGCGTTGCGGAACGCGGAGGCGGCCTCGACGACGGCCGAACCCCACGTGGTCATCCCCGACGAGCCGCCGGCCACCGACGCATACGGCAGGCGCGTGTCGCCGATCTGCAGGTTGACGTGGTCGACGTGCACGGCGAGCGCGTCTGCCGCAATCTGCGCGAGCGTCGTCCACGTGCCGGTGCCGAGGTCCGCGGCGCCGATCTGCACGCCGTAGCGGCCGCCCTCGAAGCGGATCCTGGCCGTCGACGCGGACATCCGGTACGTCGGGTAGATCGATGCCGCGACCCCCGTGCCGAGGAGCCAGTCGCCCTCGCGGCGGCTGCCGGGCGGCGCGTTGCGCTCGCCCCAGCCGAAGCGCGCGGCGCCGTCGCGCAGGCACGCGACGAGGTTCCGGCTCGAGAACGGCTTGCCTGACTCCGGGTCGACCTCGGGCTCGTTGCGGATGCGCAGCTCGATCGGATCGATGCCGAGCTTCTCGGCGAGCTCGTCGAGCGCGACCTCGGGCGCGAACATCCCGGGGCACTCGCCCGGCGCGCGCATCCACGAGGGGACGGGCAGGTCGAGCGCGGCGAGCCGGTGCGTCGTGCGCCGGTTGGGCGCTGCGTACATGCCGCGCGTCGCGACGGCGGTCTGCTCGGCGTACTCCTTGATCTTCGAGGTCAGCTCGACGACGTCGTGGGCTATCGCCAGCAGGCGGCTGTCGGGGTCGGCGGCGAGCTGCACGCGCTGGATCGTCGGGGTGCGGTAGCCGGCGAGCGCGAACATCTGTTGGCGCGTGAGCGCGAGGCGGACGGGCTCGCCGGGCACGGCGCGGGCGCAGAGCACGGCGAGCACGACGTTCGCGTGCGGCGTGCCCTTCGATCCGAAGCCGCCGCCGACGTACGGGCAGATGACCCGCAGCTGCTCCTCCGCGAGCCCGAACACCTCCGCTAGGACCGAGCGCGCCGAGTGCACGCCCTGCGTCGAATCCCACAACGTCAGCGTCTTGTCGTCCCACAGGGCCGTCGAGGCGTGCGGCTCGAGCGGGTTGTTGTGGACCATCGCCGTCGTGTACGTCTCGTCGACGGTCGCCGCCGCGGCGCCCATCGCCGCATCGACGTCACCCTCGACGGTGTCGGCCTCGAACCCCGCGTTGACCTTCTCGGGCTTGTAGAGGTCGTCGCGGTCGGCGGAGAACTCGACGTCGTGCTCGCGTTCGGCGTAGCGGACGCGCACGAGGTCGGCGGCGTCGCGCGCGACCTCCGACGTCCGAGCGATGACCGCCCCGATGATCTGGCCGCGAAACGCAACCTCGTCGGTCTGCAGGATCGCGAGCTCCGCGTCGTCGGTGCTCGCCAGGCGCTCGGCCGTGGCGGGCGTCAGCACGACGACGACACCTTCGAGCTCGTCGGCGGCGGAGGTGTCGAGCTCGGCGACGGTCCCGAGCGCGATCGTCGCCTGGATCGGATGCACGAACAGCGGCCGCTCGACGGCCGCCTCCACCGCGTAGCGTGCGGTCCCGGTGACCTTCGCGCGGCCGTCGCGGCGAGCGAGATCGCGCCCGATCGCGTGGCGCTCCAGCAGCACGCCCGAGTCCGGCTTCGCGGCGCTCATGCGAGATCCCGCGGGGTCGCTGTGCGCACGCGTCGCGGCAGATCGCCCGAGCCCGGTCTCGCGGCGCTCATGTCAGGTCTCGTAGCGTCGCGGTCAGCGTGCGTCGCAGCAGATCGATCTTGAAGGCATTGCCGCCGTCGAGGCCGTCGAGCGCCCGTGCCACGAACAGCTCGGCATCGGCCGCGGCGCGGTAGCTGTCGATCGTCGCCGGCGCGCCGCGCAGCGCGTCCTCCGCCAGCGACGCGCGCCAGGGTTTGTGCGCGACGCCGCCGAGCGCGATCCGGACATCGCGCACGGTGCCGTCGCGGACGTCGAGCGCGGCGGCGACCGAGACGAGCGCGAACGCGTAGGAGGCGCGGTCGCGGACCTTGCGGTAGCGCGAGTTCGAGGCGCACGCCGCGGCGGGCAGCTCGACGGTGGTGATGAGCTCGCCGTGCTCGAGCACGGTGTCGCGCTGCGGCGCGGCGCCGGGCAGGCGATGCAGGTCGCCGAGCGCGATCATGCGCTCGCCGTCCAGGCCGAGGATGTGGACGCGTGCGTCGAGCGCGGCGAGTGCGACGGCCATGTCGGAGGGGTGCGTCGCAACGCAGTCGGCGGAAGTGCCGAGGATCGCGTGGTTGCGCGTCCAGCCGCCGACGGCCGAGCAGCCGCTGCCCGGCACGCGCTTGTTGCACGGCGTCGTGACGTCCTGAAAGTACGTGCAGCGCGTGCGCTGCAGCAGGTTGCCGCCGGTCGTCGCCATGTTGCGCAGCTGCCCGGAGGCGCCGGCGAGCAGGGCCTCGGAGAGCACCGGGTAGCGCTTGCGTACGCGGGGATCGGCGGCGAGGTCCGCGTTACGGACCGCCGCCCCGATGCTCAGCCCTCCGTCGTCGCGCTCGACGATCTCGCTCGAGGTCAGCGCGCGGACGTCCACGAGCCGGCCGGGCTCGATGATGCCGAGCTTGAGGTGGTCGACGAGGTTCGTGCCGCCGGCGAGGAACATCGCGTCGGGATCGGCCGCCACGGCGCGCACCGCGTCGAGCGCTTCGCCAGGCGCGTCGTAGAGAAAAGGCCTCATCGCGTCGCCTCCGCGGCCTGGCGCACCGCCGGGACGATGTTCATGTACGCGCCGCAACGGCAGAGGTTGCCGCTCATGCGCTCGGCGATCTCGTCGTCATCCAGCAGTGGTTCGGCGCCGGCGGGCGTTGCCGCGCTCGGCCGGCCGGCGGCGAGCTCGTCGAGCATCCCGACCGCCGAGCAGATCTGCCCGGGCGTGCAGTAGCCGCACTGCAAGGCGTCGTGGTCGATGAACGCCTGCGCGACCGCGTGCAGCACCCCGTCGTGCTGCAGGCCGTCGGCGGTCGTGATGTGCGCCCCGTCGTGGGCGACGGCGAGCGCGAGGCAGGCCAGCACACGGCGCCCGTCGAGCAGGATCGTGCAGGCGCCGCACTGACCGTGGTCGCAGCCCTTCTTCGGACTCGTGTTGGCGAGTCGCTCGCGCAGCGCGTCGAGCAGCGTCGTGCGGGTGTCGACGGTCAGCGATCGCGCCGCGCCGTCGACGTGCAAGGTGATCTCGGCGTTCATGGTGATCGCAGATACCCCACGGCCCACGGTGCCCAACCTCGCGCTCTCGATAGCTGGCGCGTGAATGAGAACGTCGAGCCGCCGCGGCCGCGATGATCTCCGGCCGCCCATATCGCGCCCTCTGAGGCACTCGATGTCACGTCGGTCCAGCCCACCTACAAGAAGAGATCCTCGTCACGAGCTCGCAGCAGGGCCGCCGCCCCCGGGCCGTCCACGTCGATGACATGGCGCTCCAGGCCGCGCACGAGCACGGCCGGCTCACGGCCGTCCTTGGCGCGCGCGAGATCGGCCGCCGCGGCCGCCTCGTCGGCGACTGCGATGACCGTCGCCTCGAGCGGGCGCCCGGCGGCGTCGTCGCGCCCGCGCCAGTCCTCGAGCGCGCGCAGGCCGGCGACGCCGATCGCGACATCGCACTGGCCCAGCCGCCAGGCGCGACCGAAGGAGTCGGCGATGATGACGGCAGGGGCGACCCCGGTCAGCTCGCGCAGGCGGGCGCGCAGGGCGCACGCCGAGGCATCCGGATCGCGTGGCAGCAGCACGGCCTCGCCCGGCGCCCCGGCATTGGAGGCGTCGACGCCCGCGTTCGCGCAGACGAAGCCGTGGTGGGTGCGGCAGATCAGCACGCCCGGTCGCGAGCGCACGATCTCGCTGCTCTCGCGCAGGATGAGCTCGACGAGGCGCGGGTCCTTGCCGTGCTCGGCGCCGAGCGCGATCGCCCGTTCGCTCGGCTCGACGGTGTCGAGTGCGACGACCCGCCCCTCGCTCTTGGAGACGACCTTGTGCGCGATCACGAGGACATAGCCCTTGGCGAACGGCGCCCGCGCAGCCTCCACGAGCAGCCGCGCGAGGTCATCGCCGGGCCGCACCTCCGGCATACCGGGCAGGGCGGCGGCGGCGATCAACTGCCGGGCGGCTCGGCGGGCGCGACGGTCTTGCGCGTGTTCGCCAAACGGCTCAGCATGCCGCGCGTGTGCGCGGCGCCGCCGCGACGGTTGGCGAGCGCGACTCGCAGCGCCGCGAGGTCCTCGGCGGTGTCGACGTCGAGCGCGAGCGTCTCGACGTCGACGACGACCGCTGGCACGCGGGCGACCGCCGCCGCGCGCTCGTGCTTGGCGCGGCTGTCGGGACCGAACGCGGGCTCGATGACGTCCGGCGGGGTCAGCAGCAGCGCGTTCGTCCCGGTCCCGTGACGATCGGGGACGATGACGACCGACGGCTCGTCGACCGGCCGGTCCAGCAGCGCCTCGAGCTCCTTGGGATCGAGGGCCGGGGTGTCGCCCGGCACGAGCAGGACCCGCGTCGCGCCGGACTCCATCGCGACCTCGATGCCGATCAGCGCCGCCTGGGTCTGACCGTCCTCGAGGTCATCGTGCAGGACGTCCGCCCCGTACCCGCGGCCGATCGCCTCGGCGGCCGGCTCGGAGGTCACGAGCAGCACGTCGGTGACGGCGGTCGTGCGCCGTAGGGCCATGAGCACGTCGGTCATCATCGCCTCGGCCAGCGCCCGGCGCGTGCCGCCGGACAGCTCGTCGCCGAGGCGCGCCTTCGCGGCGCCGAAGCGCTTGACGGGCAGGACCGCGAACGTCTCGGGCAGGGGGCCGCGGCGGGCGCTGTCGGGCGCGGATCCGCGCGCCATCAGGCGAGGCCCTCGGCGAAACGCAGCGTCTCCGCAGCGACGCGGCGGCGGTCGTCTGCGTCGCGCATGAGCGTGTCGGTGCGCAGGACCGGCAGGTCGTCGACGGCCTCGTCGGCGACGAGGCCGTCGATGAGGCCCGCGTACGTCGCGGCGATCGCGGCCGTCGTAAGCGGATAGCCGGCCCACCGCATGAACGCCTCGGTCGGGCCCTTGACGACGGCGCCGTCAACGAGCGGCGAGACCGCGACGACGGGGGCGGGGCTATCGATCATGGCCTGACGCATGTCTCCTACTGCGAGGATAGGCCCGATCGAGATGACTGGATTGGACGGACCGATGACGATCGCGTCGGCGGCGGCGATCGCCGCAAGCGCCTCGGGGGTCGCTCGCGCGGCCTCGATCCCTCGAAGCTGCATGTCGTCGATCGGCCCAGCGCCGCCCTCGCGGATCATGAACTCCTGAAACGGCGTCCACGCGTCGCGGGCGAGGACCCACGTCCGGACGGGCTCGTCGCACATCGGCAACACGCGACCTGCGATGCCGAGCGCCGCGCCGAGCTCGACCAGCACCTCGGTCAGCGAGGCGCCCTCGCCGAGGCGTCGCGAGCGCTCGATGCCGATCGCGAGGTCGCGGTCGCCGAGATTGAACCAGACGTCGCCGCCGAGCCCGCGCAGCGCGTCCATGACGGCGAAGCTGTCGTCGCGCAGGCCCCAGCCGCGCTCGTCGATGAGGTCGGCGAGCCAGAACGTGCAGAGGTCAGGATCCGGGCTGACGTAGGCCCCGTAGATCACGATGTCGTCGGCGGTGTTGGCGATGATCGTGAGGCCGTCGCCGACGATGTCGAGCATCCCGCGCGCGAGCTTCGCACCGCCGCTTCCACCCGCCAGCACCACGACCGCGGTCGCCATCACTGCGCCGACGTGGCCACGGGCCACAGGTTGTCGGGCAGCCCCGTGATCTTCGCCCCGGCGTGTGTTTTGTAGCGCACGTTGATCGAGATCATGAGCGCCGTCAGCTGCTCGGTGAGACGCGCCATCTCCAGGCGGCCGCAGTCGACACAGCGCAGCCCGTCGATGCTGTCGAGCAGCGCGGCCACACGGGCCTTGTCGGCACGCCGGTCACCCGCGAGGAGGACGTCCTCGTCGAGCGCGTTGTCGAGATCGCGCAACGACCGCGCGCTGATGGTGTGCAGCGCGCTGACGACGTTGACGCCGTCGGGGGTCAGCTCCTGCGCCTGCTGCGCCGCCGAGCCCTGCCAGACGCCGATCGTCCGCGTCGCCTTGCCACCGACGGCGGCCGCGAGCGGCACGGTCGCGTCGATCAGCAGCTGGCCCGTCCGCAACACGTCGCGGACGTTGTGCAGCGTCTCGGCCTGATTGCGAAACGGGACCGTGAGAATCAGTAGCTCGTTCGCCGCGGCGGCGTCGGCGTTGGATGCGGCGTGGAACGTCGCTCCCGGCACGGCTGCGTGGGCGCGCGCGACCGCCTCAGCGGCGCGATCGATTTCGCGCGAGCCGATGACGACTTCGCAGCCGGCCCGTGCGAGTCGCACGGCCAGACCGAAGCCGAGGGCACCAGAGGCGCCGATGATGGAGACCGGCTCGGGCAAGCGCTACCGAGCATAACCGGCCCTCCCGACGGGGCCCGTGCTCAGCGGCCGCTGAAGTGCGGTGGTCGGCGCTCGGCGAACGCGAGCACGCCCTCGCGAAAATCCTCGCTCGTGACGCACAGCTCCTGGGCCGTGACCTCCTGCTCGAGTGTCTCGTCGAGCGCCGGCAGCGCCGACGCGTCGATGATCCCCTTCGCGAGGCCGACCGCGAGCGGCGCGCACGTCAAGAGCTCCCCGACGAGCAGGCCGGTCGCCGCATCGAGCTCCGCCGCGGGGGTGACGCGGTTGGCGAGGCCGATCCGCTCGGCCTCGGTCCCGTCGACGAACTTCGAGCACATGATGAGCTCCTTCGCACGCCCGAGACCGACGATCGCGGGCAGCCGCGAGCAGCCGCCGAGATCGGGAATCAGGCCGATGCGGGTCTCGACGAGGCCGATCACCGCGTCGTCGGCCATGACCCGCAGGTCGCACGCGAGCGCGAGCTCCGCGGCGCCGCCAAGGCAGGCGCCGTGGATCTGCGCGATCGTCGGCTTCGCCATCCGCTCACAGAGGTTCCAGATCGACATGATCCGCTCGCGCCATTCGCGCAGGTTCTCCGGGTCCTCGGCGATCGCGCCAAGCTCCCCGGAGTCCATGCCGCTGGAGAACATCGTCCCGGCGCCGCTCAAGACGACGCAGCGCACCGACGTGTCGGCGGCGGCCGTGCGCAGCGCCTCCCCGAGCCGCTTGATGAGCTCGGTGTTCAGCGCGTTGCGCTTGTGCGGCCGGTTGAGGACGATGTGGCGGACCGCACCGCGATCCTCCTGCAGGACGAGGTCCATTGCAGAGGAGGATAGGTCGGCCGGCGCGCCGGGCCAGCGGTCAGGCCTCGAGCGGTGGCCATGCGTCCGTGATCAGCGTGCCGTAGGCCCCGGCGCGGGCGATGTAGGCCAGCGGGAAGCCCAGCGCGCCGACGAGGCCCGGCGACACCTTGCCCATGATCACCGCGACGAACCAGATCACGATCGCGAGCAGCTCGACCCAGATCGAGAAGATGTACAGCAGCACGACGACCGGGATCATGAGGATGAAGCGAAAGAACGTCGTCAGGCGGCTGTAGCTCGGCTTCGGCGTCGCGGGGATGTGCAGCGCCACCGGGTACTCGGGGTGCTCCGCGCCGTCGAACGGCGGGAAGACGTCGGTGACGAGGTACGTGTAGGCGTTGTAGCGCGTCAGGAAGCGCAGGTAGCCGGCGACGAAGTTGTACATGCCGACCGGGTAGCGCCCGGTGAAGAGGATCGCGAACCAGGCGAGGAACACCACGACGTAGGCGGCGAATCCGTAGAAGATGCTCACGATGGCATGCGGGATCACCATGAAGAGACGGAAGAAGACCGTCAGGCGATTGCGCTCGATGGACGGGGACTGCTCGTAGACGACCGGATAGGTGCTCATGTCGTCGACCGTCTCACGTGCGAGTTGGCGCGTCAACACGACATCCGTCACACAGCGGGTCCCCCGATCGTGGCGTCAGGTCCGCGGCGATTAGTCTGTCGTTGCGATGGCCGCCACCTCCAGCGAGCGACGCGATCTTGCCTTCGCCGGCGTCGCGCGCCAAGCCGAGCTCGTGCGCCGCGGCGAGGTCACGCCGCCCGAGCTCGTCGAGACCGCGCTCGAACGGATCGCCGCGCTCGATCCGCAGCTCAACGCGTTTCGCGTGGTCTTCTCCGAGCGAGCGCTGCTCGAGGCCGACCAGGCGACGGGCCGCGCCCGCGGCGGCGGCGACCGCCCGCTGCTCGGCGTCCCGATCGCCGTCAAGGACGACATGCCGGTCGCGGGCACCCCGCGCGTGCGTGGCTCAAACGCGCACGGCGCCGCGGAGACCGAGGACGGCGAGCTCGTGCGCCGGCTGCGCGCGGCCGGCGCGATCGTGATCGGCGTCACCCGCACGCCGGAGCTCATGCTGTGGCCCTTCACGGAGACCGCCCACGGCGGTGCGACCCGCAATCCCTGGGACCTCGGGCGTTCGCCGGGCGGCTCGAGTGGCGGCTCGGCGTCGGCGGTCGCGGGCGCGCTGGTTCCGGCCGCGACGGCGTCCGACGGCGCCGGCTCGATCCGCATCCCGGCTGCCTGCTGCGGCCTGTTCGGCCTGAAGACCCAGCGCGGTCGCGTGTCGACGGCGCCGCTCGGCGACGTCTGGACGGGGCTGAGCGTGTTCGGCTTCCTGACCCGCTCGGTCGCCGACAGCGCGCTGCTGTACGAGGTCGCGACGGGCGAGCCGTGGGTCGCCGCGGCGGCCCGCGAGCCCGGCAAGCTGAAGATCGCGCTGACGACGAAGATCCCGCCGGGCGCGGTCGCCCGGCTCGGCAAGGACCAGAAGCGCGCGACGCTGGAGACCGCGGAGCTGTTGCGCTCGCTCGGCCACGAGGTCGTCGAGCGCTCCCCGAGCTACGGGCTCATCGGGCGCAACGTCATCGTGCGCTACCTCGCGGGGACCTGGCTCGAGGCCCAGACGGTGCCCGACCGCTCGCGGCTCGAGAAGCGCACGCGCGGGATGGTGCGGATGGGCGCCGCCGCGCGGCCGCTGCTGTCGCGTGCGGTCGCCGCGCAGGATCGCGACGCGGCGCGGATCAACGCGATCTTCGACGACGTCGACGTCGTCCTGACACCGACGCTGACCGCGGCGCCCTTGAAGGTGGGTCGCTTCGAGGGTGCCGGCGCGCTGCGGACCTTCAACGGCGCGGCCGGCTTCGTCGCCTTCAACCCGCTGTGGAACCACATCGGCAACCCGGCGGCCGCGGTGCCGGCGGGCTTCGATGCCGGCGGCCTGCCGCTGTCGGTCCAGCTCTGCGGGCGCCCGGACTCCGAGCCGACGCTGCTTGCGCTCGCGGCACAGATCGAAGCCGCGCGCCCGTGGGCCGGCGCGCGCCCGCCGGTCTCTTGAGCTTGAGCGACGCGACCCCGACCGCGCTGCGGGTCGTCGCGGCCGAGTGCGCTCGCGCCGCCGGTGAGCTGCTGCGGCTGAGGGTCGTCGCCGGCGGCGAGCAGGCGGTCGGCACGAAGAGCTCGGCGACCGACGTCGTCTCGCAGGCCGATCTCGAGGCCGAGCGGGCGATCCGCGAACTCCTGGCGCTGCGGCGGCCGGGCGACGCGATCCTCGGAGAGGAGGGCGGCGAGACGCAGGCGGGGGAGGGGCTGCGCTGGATCGTCGACCCGCTCGACGGCACCGTGAACTTCCTCTTCGGCATTCCGCAGTGGTGCGTCAGCGTCGCCGTCCACGACGCCGACGGCGGCCTCGCGGGGGTCGTCTTCGATCCCCTGCGCGACGAGATCTTCGCCGCCGAGCGCGGCGGGGCCGCGACGCTCGACGGCACGCCCTTGAGCGGCTCTGCGCGGGCCGACCTGGCTTCCTCGCTCGTGGCGACGGGCTTCGCCTACGAGGCGTCGGTGCGCGAGCTGCAGGCGGCGGTCGTCGCGCGTCTGCTGCCCGTCGTGCGCGACGTGCGTCGCATGGGCAGCGCGGCGCTCGACCTCGCGTGGACGGCCGCCGGGCGCTACGACTGCTTCTACGAGCGCGGCGTGCACATCTGGGACATCGCCGCGGGCGCGCTGCTGTGCGAGCGCGCAGGCCTCGTCGTGCGCCCGCTGGACGCCGTCGGCGACGTGCCGGGCGGGCTCGTCGTCGCCCCGCCGGGGCTCATCGACGAGCTCGAGTCGCTCGTGACGTAGGCCGGTCACGGGCGGTATGCTCGCGGTATGACCATCAAGATCGCCGTGAGCCTCCCGGACGAGCTCGTCGAGGACGCGCGGCAGGCCGTGGCCGACGGTCGCGCGGCGTCGGTGTCTGCCTTCATCGCCGGTGCGATGCAGCAACGTCGGCGCTACGACGGACTGACCGAGCTCCTCGCGGAGATGTCCGCGGAGGCGGGACCGCCAACCGAAGAACACAGGGCATGGGCGCGGCAAGCGCTCGGCCTCGACTGACCTTGCCGGGCATCACCCTCGACACCGGTGCGCTGATCGCGATCGAACGAGCCGACCCCTATCTCCGGGCGTTGCTCGCCGAGGCCGCGATCTCGGGCTTCGAGATCGCCGTGCCGGCCGGGGTCGTGGCGCAGGCATGGAGGGGGTCGAGTCGGCAGGCCCGACTTGCCAGATTCCTCGCGGTGGAGGCCGTCAGCGTGATCGCTTTGGACGAACCGGAAGCGCGCGCCGTGGGAGCGCTCTGCGCAAACGCGGGCACGACCGACATCGTCGATGCGTCCGTCGTCATTTGCGCTCGCGCTCGCGACCATACCGTCGTGACGAGCGATCCCGGAGATCTTGCTGCGCTCGACCCCCGGCTGGTGCTCGTCAGCGTGTAGTGCAGTACCCGGGGTGGGACTCGAACCCACAATCCCTCACGGGCAATCGGTTTTGAGCCGATCCTGTATTCCAATTCCAGCACCCGGGCGTGGGGTGCTCGATTGTAGGCCCGGCGGGGGCCGTTACGCGAGCGCGGCACCCGCGGGGCGCTCGACCTCGACGCTCCAGCGCTGCGAGAAGCCGCGCGCCGCGAACAGGATCAGCGCGATCTGCAGCGGCACGAGCAGCACGGTCAGGACGCCGACGAGGCCCGCGTCGAGCAGCGGGTCATCGAAGCCCGTCCCGTTGCGTGCGAACCAGCCGGGCGCGCTGATCGCGGCGAACATCGCGAGCACGATCGCGAACGCCGCGGCGACCGGCAGCACGCCGCTGCGCCAGCGTCCGACGTAGAACGCCATCGCGACATACACGAGGATGAACGCGATCTGCACCGACTTCGCGCCCTGGATGCGCGACCAGCCGCCGACCGTGACGATCACGAGCACGGCCGCGCTCGCGAGCAGGAGCGCGACGACCGCCGCCTGCGTGGCGCGCGACGCCGGCGCGTCGCGGTTGGGATGCTCGATGACCGTCGCTCGATGGGCCATGCCGTCAGCCAACATACAATCCCGTGACCGAGGGGGAGCGGCCCCGGCAGGCGACCTTGCGGGCGTGGTGGAATTGGTAGACACGCCGGCTTTAGGTGCCGGTGGCGAAAGCTATGGGGGTTCGAGTCCCTCCGCCCGCATTTGGTGCTGATTGGCACGGCTCCAGCCGTGCCTGTCGGCGCCGCGCACCGCGAACGTCCGCGCTGGCCGCAGATCCCCGAACGCATGGGCTCCCGGATCGGGGTGTCAAGCAGACGCCCATGCGACACGACTCGCAGGTCGCGCTCGGAGCCCTCGCTGCCCTGCAGCGCGAGCGCGTCCGGCGGCCTCTCCGCCCTCGCGTGCCGCCGCCGTAGCAGCGAGCATGTGGAACATGGCGGCGATCAGGGCAGCGAACCTCGCGCTGAAGTTCGTCCTCGAGCTCGCCGCGCTCGCGGCGCTCGCCTACGGCGGCGCGAGCGTCGGCGCCCGCTGGCCGCCGGCCTGTTCGCCGCCGTCGCGGGCGTGAACGCCGTGCTGCTGGCGGCGTTCGGACAGCTCGAGGCGTGACCACCGCCGCGACGTGTGCAGGTGCTCACACAACGTTCGGCGCGGGCGCCCGTCGGCTAGCCTCGCCGGCGCACGCGGACCGCGCTTGAGCGGCCCGCGCTCGCGGCCTGACGGGCCGCCGCCGCGAAGGACTCAGTCCTTGAACTCGAAGCGAAACGCTTTCCCGCCCGCCGAGCAACGCCACTGCCCGCCGAACTGCCCGCCGCTCTGACGGATGCAGGTGAAGCGAGCCACATGGAAGCGGCGGGAGATCTGGCCGTGATAGCCGCGCATGACCCGCACCGCTTGGCCACAGGTCATGTTGCGCGCCGAGCTGATCAGCGTGTTCGGCTTGTCGGAGTACGTGTGGCAGTCGCGGACCGCGGCGATTCCGGGGGCGGCATACAGCCCCATGAACGCAACGGTGGCGAGGATCGTCAGGACAGCGGTCTTCATGGGTGCTCCTCAATGCGGAGTGGTGACTGCGCGGTCATCTGCACGAAGGCAACGACGACGGCGAGCAAAGGTCGCGCCGCGGCCTACGCGGTCGCTGCCTGGTCGGGCGCCACCTCGAAGACGACCGCGGTCTGCGACGGATCGCGCGTGAGGAAGCCGTTGCCGTGATCCTCCAGCGCCAGCCCCGCCGCCTCGACGCGGGCGCGCACGGCCTCGACGTCCGCCGCGGTCGCGAGGTAGACGGTCCACTGGCGCAGCCCGGCGCTGTTCTCCGGGCGCGGCTTGACGTCGTTGCCGAGCCAGACGTTGCAGCCGACGTGATGGTGGTAGCCGCCGGCCGACATGAACACCGCCGAGGGCAGTTGCACCATGATCTCGAAGCCGAGCACGTCGCGGTAGAAGGCGAGTCCGCGCTCGACGTTCGCGACGTGGAGGTGCAGATGGCCGGTGCGGATGCCGGGGCCCGCGACGGGCTGCGGCGCCTCGCCATGGACGGTCTCCAGCAGCGCCGCCATGTCGAGCGCGATCGTGTACATCGCGACGCGCTCGTCGGGGTGGCGCGGCGCCGGCCAGTCCGCGCGCGGGCGGTCGACGTAGAGCTCGATGCCGTTGTCGTCGGGGTCGCGCAGGTAGATCGCCTCGGAGACGCCGTGGTCCGATGCGCCCTCGATGCGGGTGCCCGTCTCGGCGAGGCGCACGATGGCGCGCGCGAGGTCCGCGCGCGTGGGGTACAGCAGGGCGTAGTGGTACAGGCCGGCGTGGCGCCCGCCGAGTCCGGCGCCGGGCACGCCGGTGAGGACGAGCAGGTCCTCGCCGCCGCTGCCGAGCGACGCCGCGTCGGCGCTGCGGGCGTGGACCTGGAGGCCGAGCGTGCGCTCGTAGAAGGCGATCGAGCCGTCGAGGTTGGAGACGGTGAGGTGCGTCGGGCCGAGGCGCAGCGTGTCGGGGAGGGTCGGAACGATCTGTTCTGTGGGGGTCGTGGTTGTGCTCATGCCAACATCCTCCGCTTCGAGGGAGCGATGTTCCATGGCTCGATGTCGCGGATGCATGGACATCGCGTGGCGCCTCGCTCGCGGCGGCGGCTCGGGGTCTCCGGAGGACCGGGGACGGAGCCGGGAACGGCTTGGTTCACGCCGGAGCTACGCCGCGCGTACGGTCGCGAAACGCCGTCGGCGGCTCACCGGTGTGGCGCTTGAACGCGCGCGAGAAGTACAGCGGGTCGCCGAAGCCGGTCTGGAAGGCGACCTCGCCGATCGTGCGATCCGTGAACGTCAGCAGGCGCGTCGCCTCCATCATCACCCGGTCGGTGACGAGCTCCTTCGTCGAGCGCCCGACGACCTGGCTGAGCGCGTGCGACAGCGCCGCCGGCGGCATCGCCAGTGCGTCGGCGTAGTGGCCGGCGTCGTGGTGGGCGGCGAAATCGCGTTCGAGCACGCGCGAGAAGCGACGAAAGAGTTCGAGCGCGGCGTCGTTGCCGTCGCGGCGCTCGGTGCGCTCACCGTCGTACCAGCGCTCGATCCACAGCAGCAGGACCGACAGCAGGTGGCGCTGGAGGTCGGCGCTGCGGGCGTCGAGGGGGCCCTTCGTCTCCGCGGCGAGCGCGCCGATCATTGCCTCCAGCGCGCTGTAGTGGCTGCGCGGAACGGTGACGTTCCAGCCGCCGCAGCCGCCGAGCAGCCAGGCGGGGTCGGCACGCGCGATCGGGCCCTCGTGCAGGAGCTCCTCGCCGAAGCGCACGGCGGCCCCGCGCAGGCCCTCGGCGCGTTCGAAGACGTGCACCTGGCCGCGGCCGATGACCGTGATCGTGCCGGCCACGACGGGGACGGTGCGGTTGTCGAGCAGGTGATGCCCCGAGCCCGCATGCGTCCAGATGAGCTCGTGGTAGTCGTGGCGATGGGGCTCACGGATGCCGTCGACGCCGTCGCTGCCGACGTCGAGGGTGTCGAAGAGGACGACCTCGACCGGGTCCTGCGGCCGCGTGAGCCGGTCGAGCGTGAGACGCCCGTCGCCGCGCCCGTCGGTCGCGGGCGCGGCGGGGGCGTGGTCGGCGCGCCGGACGCTCAACGCTCGGAGGGAGGAGGAGGGAGGTCCACCGAGTGCAGTCTGACGCCCGGCACGCCGAGGCTCTAGGAGGCCTTGATCGCCGAGATGTCGAGCTCGACCTTGACCTTGTCGCTGACGACGACGTTGCCGCTGCCAAGCGCCATGTTGAACTTCATGCCGAAGTCGCCGCGGCTGATCTCGCCGGTGATGTCGAGACCGACGCGCTCCGCGCCGAAGGCGTCGGTCTCGGTGCCGCCGAGCTCGGCCTTGAGCGTGATCGGCTTCGTCTCGCCGTGCATCGTCAGGTCGCCGGTGATCTCGTAGGTCTCGTCGTCGATCGCGCTGATCGAGGTCGACTGGAACGTGATCTTCGGGTTGTTTTCGACGTCGAAGAAGTCCGCCGACTGAAGGTGCCCGTCGCGATTGGCATCGCGGGTGTCGATCGAGCCGACATCAACCGAGCCCGAGGCCGTGACGGTGCCGTCCTCGGCGATGACGAGTTGGCCCTCGTAGGCGGCGAACTCGCCGCGCACCTTCGAGATGCCGATGTGGCGGACGCTGAACGTGACGTGGGAGTGGGCGAGGTCGACGTTCCAGGTGCCAGTCGGCAGTGCGGTGGTGGTGGTGGCGCTCATGGGGTTCCCCTTGGGTCGGTGGTCGTCGGGTCAAAGTGGTTGCATGCGCAATGATCTACCTGGAGGGTAGCGGGCGCCATGGCAGGAGCTACCCGATGCATGGACTTCTCGCGGCGGGGTCGTCGGGTACGCTGCGCACGCGCCGACAGGTCGGGAGGAGAACACCGACGAAGTCCCTGCGGGTCAGGCTCCAGAGGCATCGGGTCGATGCTCGCCGTCGGGGCGCCATCTACAATGCGCGGCCCGCGAGGGGGACTAGTGTATCGGTAACACGGCGGTCTCCAAAACCGCAACGCCAGGTTCGATTCCTGGGTCCCCCGCTGTCGGAAGCCCCGGAGATGCTGGGTTTGCGCGCCAGGTGGGGTGCGGCAGAGGATGGCGGGGCTAGTCTGCGGCGCGATGGTCGCCTCGCCGCACCGGAGTGCTCGTTGCGTGTTCGCCGTCGTCGGGGCGTTCTTCGTGCTGTCGGCCTCCGTCGCGGACGCCGCTCGCCTGAGTCCGGTGACTGGCAGGCTCCACGTGAAGGTCGGGATCGCCGACCAGAAGGCTTCGGGGTTCGCGGACGCGCGGCTGCGCGGCCTCGGTCTGGGCTACGCCCGCCGCTCGGTCGCCTGGGATGCGTTGAAGTCGCCGGACGAGACCGCTCGGCTGGACGAGTGGGTGGCGGGGGCGCGTTCGATGGACGCACAGCCGCTGCTGACGTTCGCCCGCCCGACGGGGCCGAGCGGCCGCAAGCCGCCGACGGCCGCCGCCTCAAGGCTCAGTTCCTCACGTTCCGAGCGCGCTATCCGGACATCAAGACGTACTCGGCCTGGAACGAAGCCAACCAGTGCGGGACCGGGACGTGCCGCAAGCCCAAGCTCGTGGTCGCGTACTTCGACGCGATTCGCAAGAACTGCCCGGGCTGCGAGGTGCTGGCGGCCGACCTGCTCGACCAGAACAACGCGGTTTCGTGGGCGCGCGCGTTCCGGCGCGCGGCGAAGGTCGAGCCGAAGTACTGGGGCCTGCACGACTACATCGACGCGAACCGCGCGCACACGACGCGCACGAAGGCGCTGCTTCGGGCCGTCCCCGGGGAGGTCTGGTTGACGGAGATCGGCGGCCTCGTCGCGCGGCGAAACGGCTCGAAGATCAAGCTCGCGCAGGGCAAGGTCCACGCCGCCCACGCGACAAAGTTCATCTTCCGCAAGCTCGCGCGCGTGAGCAAGCGGATCACGCGCATCTACTTCTACCACTGGGACTCGTCGACGCCGCGCGACAGCTGGGACTCGGCCTTCATCGGCTCGGACGGCAAGCCGCGGCCGGCGTTCGCCGAGCTCAAGCGCCAGCTCGCGAAGCTGCGCGGCTGAGCCTGGCGGGCGGTCGCGGGCAATGGCCGCGCGGTACGCGGCCGCCGCGGTGCGCGTCGCCAGCCTGGGCCACAGCCGGTATCCTCCCGCCGGGCGTGCGGGCGAAGTGTTGTGGCTGCACAAAAGCCTTCCAAGCTTTTAGGGCGGGTTCGATTCCCGTCGCCCGCTTCAAGCACGGCCACGGGGAGTGGCGCAGTCTGGTAGCGCACCCGGCTGGGGGCCGGGCGGTCGCAGGTTCAAATCCTGTCTCCCCGATCACCCTCGGAGCCGCGAGAAAGGCGCCGACGAGGCGGAGATTGCCGATCTGGAGCCGAATGGCGATCCCCTGTCGGTCGCCGCGACGGTCGAGTTCTTCGAACTTCCGAGCGACCTGTTGCGCATGCGATCACCTGGAGTCGGGCGGGAACATCGAGCGCCACAGCGCCGCTGCGACATCGGCGGCGGTGGCAAAGACGTCGGCTTGATCCGGTTCTCGGTCGCGAGGCGCTCATATCGCGCTGGCCAGCCCGTCGGCAGGTCCGGGAGCACGGTGGGTGGGTTGGTTGCGTCGCGTTCCGCCCACACGTCGGTCACGACATCGGCGAGCTGGTCAGCGGACACGAGGTCGGCATCGAGCATCAGCATCAGGTCTGCGAGGTCGCGCACACGCGAGTTCTCGCGCTCCCCGAAGTCCTTGAGCATGCCGTGGAGCTTCTCGGCGGCATGGCGGTGGATGTCGACGACCTCGACAGCGACCGAGCCGAATCCCGCAAACTCGAGCGCGTTCGGCAGCCCGATCGTGTCCGTCGCGTCGAGCTCGTGAGAGCGGGGTGAGATGTCGAGCTTGATCGCTCCGAACCGGCGCCCAGCCAGGTCGACGTCGACCGCGGCTCTGCACGCTGAAGCCGCATCGCGATCCGTTGAAAGACGACGCGGCGGCGTAGCCGATCCGGAGGAAGCCCAGTTGTCGCGGACTCGATGCGGATGCGTGCCTCTAGCGCGGTTCGCAGGGCCTGCGGCGTGCCATAGGTCACATCAGCCCCAGCACGCCGAGCGCCCGCTCGACGCGAAGGGCGGCCAGTGGATCAACTGCCTCGGCGCGGGTCCGAAGTTGACGGCGCGTAACCGTGCCGCGGGCGAGCGCCTCCCCGATCGCGCGTGCGAGCTGGTCCTCGTCGGGGTGCTCGGCGGCGACATCGATCAGTGACCGCGCGAGCTTCGTCACGCGATAGCCCGGGCGGATCTCGACATCCTCCGCGGGCAGATCAGCCGTGTGCAGAATCAGCGCGTCGTCCCTCATCCGGAACCCGGGACGGACGGTCAGATGGATGCGCCTCGACTCGAACTCGCCGACCTCGTACACACCAAGCGCAGTGTCGTGCGACACGACCGCACGCTCCTTCGACCACAAATACCAGCGTGCGAGCTCGTCGTGGATGCCGGGCACCCAATCGGCAAGGCGGAAGATGCCGCGGTCGACGCGGATCCAGTTCTCTGCGCCCACATGATGCGCCTGGGCGGGGTACGAGTATCCGACCGCCTTCGCCTGGGCGGCCGTGAAATAGCCGGCCTGGTCCGCGGACAGTGCGAACAGCCGGCGACGCAGATCTCGGCGGTCAGTAGGCGTGCGTTGCCTCAACTATAGTTTGACGCGTCAGTGCTGCGGCAACCTTTAGTTCCCGCGTAGGAGGAAGTCACCGCGCCCGTATCCGCAGCCAGGCGGATGGATCGCGGCCGGGGCAGCAGCACAGCGCCCGATCGCGTTTGCTTCCGATGCGCCCCGACGCCCAGGGACAAACGCTGCCGCGGCTGAGGCTCGACCTTGTGTGGCCAGCGCGCGGCGCGGACCGCTCGATCCCGCAGTTCTGACCGGACTCGCGCCTACGCTCCACGATCCGATGTCGATGCCTTTCTGTCAGATCATGTCCGACGCCGGGGACGACCCGTTCGCGGCATGGATTCTTCCTCGAGCCCGGCCCTCTTCGTGATGTCGACCGGGCTGCCAGAGCGCCGCGAGGTCAGCTACGCGATCGGCGAGCACGCCGAGCGCTACCGGCGCGTGATGCGCGTCTTCTTTCTCAACAAGACGCGCGACATCGGATGGCAGCTGGCGCCCGGCGACGTGCGCGAGCGGCTGGCGACCGAGTTCGGAGCGACGCTCGACGACGACGTGCTCGACCGGACGCTCGAACGCCTCGTCGGCGAACGGGTGCTCGCCGCCCGCGCGGACACGCGCGCCGTTACCTCGGCCGAGGAGTGGCGTCGCAAGCGCTCGGTCTACGACATCACGCCGTCCGGCGAGCGCGTGGAGCGGCTGCTCGCCGAGCTGGACACCCTCGGCGAGGAGATCGGCGCCCTCGAGTCCGGCCGCCTGCTCACGATCCGCGACACGCTTGCGCGCATCGCGAACGAGCTCGCCGCCGCCGAGCCTGACGTCCAGCGCCTCGGCGAGGACCTCGAGACCGTGGCCGACGCCGTCGCCGCCCTGCGCCAGGGCGCGACCGACTTCATGACGCAGCTCCAGGCGTTCACGGCGTCCGATCGCATCACGAGCGAGGAGTTCGTCGTCCAGCAGGACGTGATCGTCGGCTACCTGCAGGGCTTTCATCGTGATCTGCGCCGCCACGCCGAGCCGATCTTCGCGGCGATCGCAGAGATCGAGCGGCTCGGGACCGGGCGCCTCGTCGAGCTCGTGCTCTCCGGACGCCCGCTGCCGCCGGCGATCGGCGACCTGACGCCCGAGCAGCTCGCCGCGCAGGCCCTCCGCACGCTGCGCGCCCGCTGGGACGGCGTCCGCGCGTGGTTCGGCCGGCCCGGCGAGGCGGAGGCGCCGTGGGCGCTGCTGACCGACAAGCTGCTCGACGCGATCCGCGCGATCATCGACATCGCCGAGCGCCTCATCGACCGTGCCGCCGGGCACCGGGATCGTGCCGCTGCGTGGGATCGCCTCGCGCGGATCGTGGCCGACGCGGACGCGCTGACGGCGCCGGCCTGCATGGCCGTCGCGACCGGCATCCGCGCGCCGCGCCACCTCGCCGGGCCCGATCCCGAAGCCGACCAGCTTTCGAGCCCCGGGTCCACGCCCTGGCGCGACGCTCCGCCGATCAGGGTCGCCGCCCACCTGCGCACCCCGGGCACGCGGATCCCCGGCTCCGGCACGCCGGCGCGGCTGGCGCTCAACGATCGTCTCGCCGACCGCGTGCGTGCCGCGCAGTCCGCCGAGCAGGAGCACCTCGGACGGCTGCTCGCGCGGCTCGGCACGGGGGCCACGCTGCGGATGAGCGAGCTGCACCGCCTGCACCCGGTCGAGCTCGAGCACCTGCTCGGCCTGCTCTCGCGGGCGTTCGCCCAGCCCCGCGAGCGCGACGGCACGCGTCGTGCCACGACCGCCGACGGCGGCATGCGCCTGCGGCTCGTGCCTCCGCCTGACGGCGAGCGAACGACGGTTGCCGCCGAGCACGGGCAGCTCGACTGCCCCGACTACGCGATCGAGGTCCAGCGGTGAACCCCGACGCCGTCGCCCAGGCTGCCGCCGAGGAGCGCCTGCGTGCCGTCCGCGCGCTGCTCGAACGCCAGCTGCTGACGCCCCGCGACCCGGAGTTCGCGCTCGCCCGTCGCCATCGCGAGGAGCTCGCCGCGACGTTGCGCGACCACCTCGGTGCCACGCTCACCGTCACCGCCGACACCGCGCACCTCGCCAAGCGCGTCACCCTCGCCGGCGCGCGGCCGCTGCGGCTCGCGCCGCGCAGCGCCAACGAGCGCTCCAAGCCCGTCGACGAGCGCCGCACGCTGCAGCAACGCGGCTGCGTGCTCGCCTGCGTCGTCGCGGGGGTGCTCGAGCGCAAGTCGTGGACGCAGGTGCCGCTCGGCGCGCTCGCCGAGGAGGTGCTGGCCCACGCCCGCTCGCTCGACGTGACGCTCGACTGGCGCTCGCGGGCCGACCGGCTCGCGCTCAACGACGCCATGGCCTTCCTCGTCGCGGCCGGCGTCCTGGAGCTGCGCGCCGGCGCGGCCGGGGAGCTGGCGAGCGACGACGAGGCGTTCTATGACGTCCACCGCCGCCGGCTGGCACTGCTGCTGATCGACGCCGTGCGCACGGCAGAGGCCGTCGAGCCGCGCGACCTGCAGGCGCCCGAGGAGAGCGGTGGCGAGCTCGCCGGTCGTGCGCGCTCGCGCCGCCTCCTACGCGCGCTCGTCGAGGACCCGGTCCTGTACCTCGACGACCTCGACGAGGAGGACCGGATGTACTTCGTCGCGCAGCGCGGACGCCTCGAGGCGATCGCGCAGCGGATCACCGGGCTGGCGGTCGAGCGTCGTCGCGAGGGCACGGCGCTCGTCGCGACCGGCCGCGAGCTCAGCGACCGGCCGTTTCCCGCGCGCGGTCATGTCAAGCAGCTCGCGCTGCTGCTGATCCCAGAGCTGTGTGCGCGCGACGCGGGCCGTGGCTCGTCGATCTCCGCGGAGGAGCTGCACGCGATCGCCCGCACGCTGCTGCGCCGACACGCCGAGCACTGGTCGACGTGGGACCCACGCGATCCGGACGCCGTCGATCGCGCCTGTCGCACTGCGCTCGAGGTGCTCACGGACCTCCGTCTCGTCCGGCGCGACCTGGTCACCGGCGCGATCCAGACGCTGCCGGTTGCCCACCGCTACCGCGCGGCCGTCGGCCGCCGCGCCGCCCAGACCCAGATGGAGCTCGCATGACCGCCCCGCCCGTCGCCCGCTTCCGCCCGCACCGGCTCGGCATCGTCGGGCTCTACGAGTACGCCGACCAGGAGTTCGCGGTCGAGGACGGCCGCCTCGCCCTGCGTGGGCGCAACACCTCGGGCAAGAGCAAGGCGCTCGAGCTGTTGATCCCGTTCGTGCTCGACGGCGACATCACGCCGCGCAAGCTCGACCCGTTCGCCTCGTCGGCGAAGACGATGCGCTGGAACCTCATCGAGTGCACCGATCCGTATCCAGAGCGGCGCGCCACGAAGCGCGTCGGCTACGTGTGGGCCGAGTTCCGCGTCGTCGACGACGACGGATCGGAGCGGTTTCTCACCTGTGGGATCGGGCTCGAGGCGACGCGCAGCGCCGACGGGGTCAAGGACCGCTGGTACTTCACGACGCCGTTGCGTGTCGGAGCCGACCTCGAGCTGACCCGCCTCGTCGGAGACGGCGGGATGCAGCCCGTCGTCCGCAGCGACCTCGTCGATCAGCTGCGCGCGGGCGGCGCGCTGCACGACGGGCCGACGGCCTACAAGGAGGCGCTGCGCGCGCAGCTCATGCCGTTCGCGACCCCGGAGCTGTACGAGCAGATGCTCGAGATCATCCGCCAGCTGCGCAAGCCGAAGCTGTCGGACAGCCTGAACGTCAAGGGACTGTCGACGATGCTGTCGGGCGCGCTGCCGGCGGTCGACGAGGCGCTCGTGCGCAAGCTGGGCGACGCGCTCGAACAGCTGCACGAACTGCAACGTCAGCACGACGAGCTGCGTGACGCGCGCGGCGAGGTTGCCTCGCTCGTCAGTGGCGAGAGCCGCAGCTATGCGCGCGGCGTGCTGGCGGTTCGCGGCGAGCGGCTGAAGGCGGCGGTCGGCGTGTACGACAGATCGCGCGCGAGCGCTCGTGCGTGCGAGGACGGTCATGCCGCTGCCAAGGAGGCGCTCGCCGGGGCGGCGGCGACGGTCGGGCGCGTCCAGACCGATCACCGGAGAGTCACCGAGGAGCACCTCGAGCTCGTCGGTTCGGAGGCCTACAAGGCCGTCGGCCTGCTCGAGGCGCGGGCGCGCGAGCACGAGCAGGCGCAGCGGCGGGCGGCGCGGGCGGGTGCAAGTGCGACCCGGTTGCACGACCAGCTCGACGTGGCCGGCACGCTGCTCGCCGAGGAGCAGGCGGCCGCGCTTGCCGCGGAGGAAGCGGTCACGGCGGTGCTCGCGCGGCTCGCCGCGCTCCTGTCGCAGGTCGGCCTCGACTGCCCGGTCGCGGAGCGAGCCGCGCTCGACGCGCTCCCTGGTCGGATGGCGGTTCGTGCCCAGGACGTGCAGCGCGCGAGCATGCTCGCCGCCACGCTCGCGTCCGCGCTCGAGGTGATGCGCGCGATCGCCGACCCGCTCGCGCTCGCGGCGACGAGGCGCGACGAGGCTGCGGTGGCTGCCGCGACGTGCCACTCGCTGTTGGAGGACGCGTTGGAGTGCTTCGATGACGGGCTGCAGGCGTGGCGGCTGTCATTGCGCGAGCTGTCGATCGGCGACGAGCAGCTCGAGCGGCTCGCCGCGCTCGCCGCGCAGGACGGCGATCCCGGCGCGCTGCTGACCGAGCTCGCGGCCGGACGGGTCGACGAGCTCGCCGGGGAGCAGGCGCGGGTCACGAGCCGGCGCTCCACCCTGAGCGCCGAGCTGGCCAGCGCCGTCGCCCGCGTGGGGGAGATCGAGGAGCGCCAGGATCCGGAGCCTCCGGTGCTGCATCCGCGCCGCGCTTCGCGCGACGGCCGGCCCGGCGCGCCGCTGTGGGCGGTCTGCGACTTCGCAGCGGACCTGCCGGACGAGCAGCGACCGCTGCTCGAAGCCGCGCTCGAGGATGCCGGAATCCTCGATGCCTGGATCGCGCCGGACGGCAGCGTGCACGACGCCGATCTGACTCTGATAGCCGACGGGGATCTTGACACCGGTGGCGCGGGGGCGGGCACACGCGCGACGCTCGCGGACATGCTCGTGGCGGCCCCGGGCGCGCGCTCGATCGACGCTGCGGTCGTGACGCGTGTCCTGCGGTCGATTGCGCTCGACGGCCCGGTCAGCGTCGCGCCCGGGCGCTTTCGCTTCGGCCCCCTGCGCGGACGCGCCGCCAAGCCGGTCGCCGAGTACATCGGCGCCGCCGCCCGCGCCGCGCTCCGCGAGCGCCTGCTGTCGCAGGCGCGGGCCGTTGTCGGCGGCCTCGAGGAGGAGCTGCAGCGCGTCGACGCGGAGCTCGAACAGGTCGCCGCGGCGCGCGAACAGCTCGCCCGCGAGCGGCGGTCGCTGCCCGATGTCGCCGAGCTGCGCAGCGCGCTGCGCGCGGAGCGCCGGACGGCGGATCGCCTCGCCGCGCGGGAGGAGCAGCTGAGCGAGCTCGTCGTGCAGCGCGAGCGATACGAGCGCGACGTATCCGGCGCGCGCGACGCGCTTCACGCCCACGCGGGCTCCACGCGACTGCCGACGGACGCGGCGGCGCTGCGCGCCGCGGCCGAGGCGATCGATCGCGCCGGCTTCGAATGCGAACGCACCCAGCAGGCGCTGCTCGATGCCGCCGGTGCACGGTGCCGCGTCGACGCGGCGCGGCGCGCGTTGGGCGACGCCGAGACCGCTCACCGCGAGGCGGCCGACGATCTGCGGGCGGCTCAGGACGACGAGGCCTCCGCGGCCGGTCGACTCGCGGCCGCCGAGACGACGGACGGTGCCAGCGTGTCCGAACTGCGTGCGCGCGTGGCCGCCCTGCGCGCCGACATCCATCGCCTCGATGGCGCGCGCGATGGCGCCGAGCAGGCACATCGCGACGCGATCGGCGCGGCGAAGGACACCGAGCGGCTCGCGGGCGAGGCGGTCGCCCAGGTTGCGATCGCGGAGACGGAGCGCGTCGCCGCGCTGGACGGGGTTCGGAGGCTCGGCGAGCATGACCTCTTCACGGCGGCGGTCGGTCCGCATGCGTCACCGGAGGACGAGCGCCTGGCCGCGACGTGGCCGCTGACGACCGCGCTCGACCGGGTCCGGGCGCTCCCAGTGCTCGATGCGAACGTCGACCTGTCCGCCCGCGCGCGGCGCCTCAGCGATGCTGTCAGCCGGCTGGGTCAGAAGCTGGTGGCGTTCGACATGGACGCGGTGTCGTTCACAAGCGACGACCTCACCCTCGTGGAGATCACGCGGGCAGGCCACCGCCGTACGCCGTCGACGATGCTCTCAGACCTCGACGGCGACCTTGAGCACCGCGAGCAGGTGCTGTCGGCGCGGCGCCGCGAGGTGCTCGGCAAGGCGCTGCTCGCCGAGATCGCCGAGCACCTGCGCGGGCGGATCACGACGGTCCGGGCGACCGTGCGCGCCCGCAACGAGATCCTCCGACGCTGCCCGACGGGCGCCGGGCGCAGCGTCAGCCTGTCGTGGGACGTCGACGAGGATGCGGGCGCGCCGGCGGCGGTGCTCGCGTTGCTGGGCGACCGGTCGACCGAGCACGTCGCCAAGGCGCAGCGCGACGCGCTGTTTGCCTTCCTCGAGCAGCGGATCGCCGACGCGCGGGCGGGTGCCGCCGACGAGGCGTCGCAGACGGCGATCGTCGACCACCTGTCGGTGGCACTGGACTACCGGCGTTGGTGGCGCTTCACGCTGCACCTGCACGAGCCCGACGGCTCGGTTCGCAAGCTCACACCGCGCACGCAGGGCCTCGGTTCCGGCGGCGAGCAGTCGGTGCTGATGCACCTGCCGCTGTTCGCGACGGCCGCGGCGCTGTATGACCTCGCGCCCGGTGCGCCGCGCATCGTCGCGCTCGACGAGGCGATGGACGGCATCGACCCACAGACCCGCGAGCAGGTCTTCGCGCTGCTCGTCGAGCTCGATCTGGACTGGGTGATGACGTCGTATGACCTCAACCCGTGCGTCGCCACCGTCCCGCGCGTCGGCTTCTACGAGCTGCATCGCGAGAACGCCGAGTGGGGGGTGTGGGCCCAGCATTTCGTGTGGGACGGGCAAACGACGACGGAGGTCGTCGACGGGTGACCCGCTCCAAGCCGCAGCCGGAGCCGCAGCCGCAGCCGATCGCCGCGCGTGGGTGCTGCGAGACGGAGGTCGTCAACGGGTGAGCCCCGCAGAGCCGGTGCCGGGCCCCGGCGGCCTCACACGCGTTCTGCGCGACGCCGCGCGGCGCCTTGAACGCAACGGCCTGCGCGCGGCCGGGCGCCTGCGCCTCGCGGACCTTCGCGAGGATGAGATCCGTGAGTTGTCGGGGTTGCTCGGGCCGCGCTGGCGAGCGGTGCTCCCCGGCGCGACGGCGAGCGTCGATCTCGCCGCGCTCGACGCGGCGATGCGGGAGTCCCCCCGCTTTGCCGGCGGGCTTGTCGAGTCGTGCGCCGGCTTCGGCGGCGCCCCGCTCGTCGACCGCCGTGCGGCCCGGCTCACCGCGGCCGCGGCACTCGAGGGCGGCTGGGGCGCGCTGCGCTCGCACCCGGCGCTGCGCCGCCACCCCGATCTCGAGTCGTGGCTCGAACGCGAACGCGCCACCGGCGCCGCGGCCCGGACCGGCGGCGGCGACCCATTCGGGCTCCTGCAACACGCGCTCGCCGTCGTCGCGGCGCTCCCGGCCGATCCGCCGCAGACACTCGCGCGCTTCGCCGCGTCGTGCTGCGGCGGCGATCCGCATGCCCTCGATCGCGACCGCTCGCTCGACGGGGCGGTACGACGAGCGCTGGCGGCACTCGACGGCGAGACCGATTCCGGCGGCGGCGGCGCGGAGGCGCGACGGGCACGCTATGACCGCTGGGGCCTCGGCTGTGACGAGCTGTCGAGCACCGTGTTGTGCCTGGGCGTGTGGCCCGGATGTCCGCAGCCACGCGTGCTGACGCTGCGAGAACTGCGCGGTATCTCGTGCCTGGCATGCGGCCCAACGGTCTTCACCTGCGAGAACCCCGACGTCATGACCGCGGCCGCCGACGACCTCGGCGAGAACTGCCCACCGCTCGTGTGTACGAGCGGATGGCCATCAACGGCCTGTTTGCGCCTGCTGCGGGCGACGATCGAGGGCGGCGCTGCGCCCCGCCACCACGGCGACATGGATCCCGAGGGCCTGCGCATCCTCGACCGTCTCCTCGCGATCACGAACGGGCGCCTCTGGCGGATGAACCCCGACGAGTACCACCGGCACGCCGGCGGCGGCAGCGTTTTGGCGGATCGGCGCCCGCTGGCGCCCCCCGATGACGCGTCGCTCGCGGAGCTCGCCACCGCGATGGCCACAGTCGGTCGCATCGTGCAGGAGGAGCAGACGGTGGTCGAGCTGATCGGCGACCTGCGGGCTGCCTCGGCTCATTTCGGCCAGAGCGACCGCACACCGTCTGAGTAGACGCCGTCGATGTACGGTCCCGTCCTCCGCTCCGCGATGCGATGATCCGGGGGAGACTCCCACGAAGCGCGCTGCCAACTCGACGCCCGCGAAGGTTGGCGTTCGTCCGGCAGAACGTGCAGGCCTTGATCCACGACGACCTGGAGTTCCGCCGTGCGGTCCTCAGGGTCCGAGAAGGGCGGCGGGCACGATGGCGATGCCGTCCTCGCGCCGGTAGGCGTCGCGGCCGGTCGTGATCACGACGGCGTCGAGGAGGTCGTCGCCGAGTTCCGCGGTCAGCCAGCTCAGGTGCTTGGTATCGGCGCTGCGAGGGGTTGCCCCCAGCTTGACCTCGATGGCGATGACCTTGCCGTCGGGGCGCTCGACGATGAGGTCGACCTCGTGCCTGCCTCCCTTCGTGCGCAGGTGTCCGACGGAGGCCTCTGCCGCCTGGGCGTACACCCGTACCGACAGCGTCACGAGGGACTCGAAGAGGGCGCCGAGCAGCGTGCCGTCGCGTGGAACGGTCGGCCCGGACGACGAGCCTCTGAGGAGCGTGTCGCGGTCCGCGCCCAGTAGCCGGGCAGCTAAGGCTGGGTCTGCGAGATGGTGCTTTGGGGGCAGGGCGAACTGCGCGATGTGGTTACGCGAGGGCTGCCATCCGGGCAGGTCGTCGAGGATGAAGAGGCGCTCGAGGATGTCGCGGTAGGCCCGAGCGGTCGTCTTTGCCGGCTTGTCATCCTCGCCGCCCGTCGCTGCCGCACGAATCTTCTCGAACGACGTCGACGTCGCCGTGGCCGCCGCGTACGCCGCCATCCACCGCCGCAACAGGGTCGGGTTGCGAACGGCACGCCCGAGCTCAGGGAAATCGCGATCGACGACGCGCCGCAGGTAGGCGTCGAGTTGCGCTCTCGACGCACGCTCTGGAAGCCCACGCAGTCCGGGGAAGCCCGAGCGGAGGACCTCGTCGGTGTAGTCCTCCAGCGTCAGGCTGCACTGTCCGGCGATGACCGGGCGCCGGCCTCGGAGCAGCTCTTCAAGGCTGACGCTCGGCGGCTGCGCCAGCCGTTCGGCGAGCGCGAACGGGCGCATCCGTAGATCGACGACGCGCCCCGCACCGGAGTGCGTCCCGCGCTCCACTGGCGAGGAGGAGCCGGTCAGGAGGAACCGACCAGGAGTGCGATCAGCGTCGACCGCACGACGGACCCGGTCCCACACTGCTGGGACGAATTGCCACTCGTCGATGAGCACCGGTGGTGTGGCGGCGAGCAGACGGTCCGGATCGGCCTCCGCGACCGCGCGCTGGTCGGGGTCGTCGAGCTCGTGCACAGTTGCCGCCCGCTCCAAAGCGGTAGCCGTCTTGCCGACGGCTTTCGGCCCCTCCAAGGCAATCGCGGGCAGGCCGAGCATGAGCGCGTCGAGCTCGTCATCGAGGACCCGACGCTGGTAGCCGTGGCTCCGAGGCACGAACTAACACTATCATTGGTGCACAGTGGACACTATCGTTGGTGCAGAGGGGACCATCCCAATGGTGTTGACGTGCTTGCGCAATGCGCGACATCGCCATCACAGGAGGAATGCTCCGGTACGAGCAGCGGGCCCGCGAGCCGTTGCTCGCCCTCGTTGGCAAGGTTGCGCGTATGCCTACACCGCAGACCCGCGCTACATCCGCCAACACCGATACCTACCGCCCGTCGTCTCGTTACCCCTATGGGCGGTCCCGCCGGCAGGGGCCGGGCCGTCCCCTCATCGTCTCCTGTTTGCTCCGCTGCCAGCCCTCGGTACGGTTGCGGCCAGTGGCCTCCAAAGACGACGCCCAGATTCTCGAGCTCGACGGCCAACATGTTCGCATCACCAGCCCTGGCAAGGTTCTGTTCGCCGAGCGCGGCGAGACCAAGCGCGACCTCGTCGACTACTACGTCGCCGTCGCCGAGCCGCTGCTGCGGACGATGGGCGGGCGGCCGGTCCTCATGCAGCGCTTCCCCAAGGGCGCCGGCGGGCCGTCGTTCTTTCAGAAACGCGTGCCCGACAGCGCGCCTGACTGGCTGCAGACGACGACGGTGCAGACCGTCAACGGCACGCCGTCGCGCGCGCTCGTCGCGGCCGACAGCGCGCACGTCGCGTGGGCGGTCAACCTCGCCTGCCTCGGCTTTCACGTCTGGCCGTACCTCGCGGACGATCCCGACCACTGCGACGAGCTGAGGCTCGACCTGGACCCGCAGCCCGGCACCGACTTCACCGATGTCCGCAAAGCCGCCACCGAGGTCCACAAGCTGCTCGAGGAGCTGGGCATCACCAGCTACCCCAAGACCACCGGCAACCGCGGCCTGCACGTCTACGTCCGGCTGCAGCCCAAGTGGGACTCCTACGAGGTGCGCTCGGCTGCCGTCGCGATCGCGCGCGAGCTCGAGCGCCGCCGGCCCGACATCCTGACCGCCGCCTGGTGGAAGGAGGAGCGCGGTCGACGGATCTTCGTCGACTTCAACCAGAACGCGCCGCACAAGACCGTCTTCGGCGCCTGGTCGGTACGCGCGCGAAAGGGGGCGCAGGTCTCCACGCCGTTGCGCTGGGAGGACGTCGACGAGCTGCATCCCGACGAGCTCACGATGGCCACCGTGCCACAGCATCTCGCGGACCACAGCGACCCGTGGGAGGCGATCAACGACGCTCCCCAGTCGCTCGAGCCGCTGCTGGACATGCACGAACGCGACCGCGCGAACGGCCTGCACGACGCACCGTGGCCGCCCGTCTATCCGAAGATGCCCGACGAGCCCTCGCGGGTCGCCCCCAGCCGCGCCCGCAAGGGCGCCTGACCGCTCGCGCCGCGCCGCGCCGCGCCCTCCCGCCGCGCGCCCGCCCGACCCACGCGCGGCGTACCCTCATCCCATGACCAAGGAAAGGCACAAGCCTGGGCGCGTTGAGCGCCGAGAAGTACCGCCCCGCGCGCCGACGGCTGGCGGATCCTCGCGGTCGAGCTCGCGGAGGGCGCGATCGCCCTGCCGCGCCTGGAGCCCGCGCCCAGCCGCACGGTCGTGCGGCTCGGCCACGAACGCCACGGCGTCCCCGTGGACCGCGGGCCGCGACCCTCGTCCCGGGCTCGCCGAGCACGTTGCGGTCGTGTGCGTTCTACGCCGACGCCGCGAGCCGCACGCTCGCCATCCCGCTGCCGTGGGAATGACTCAGAACTGCGACCCGGACAGCACGAGGGCGGGCAGGCCGACGACCACGACGATGACCGCCACGGCCACGCCGTACCAGCGCGCGACGAAGCCGGCCGTCAGCCAGACGATCTCGCTCAACACGCCGTAGAACGAGAAATCCGAAGACGATCCAGAACGCGGTCATCGGAAGCAGCGACGATAGAGCGCGGCCGTAGGGGGGCGATCTCTACACCTTGGTTTGCACCGCGCCGCCGCGCGCGCCCGCACAATCGCTGCATGCTCAAGCGAACCCTCCTCTCCGCACTGACGCTCGCCGCGCTCGCCGCGCTTCCCGCCACCGCCAATGCCGCCGACACCGTCGTCGTGCCCGGCGTCGATGCCCAGCGCATGACCGCCCTCGACGGCGTCGTCGTCTGGAAGACCGGCAGCTTCCCGAACAACCAGCTCATGCAGCGCGGCACCGACGGCACGATCGGGCCGGTGCAGGGCGCGCCGACGGGCTACTACCCGTCGCTCGACCTCGGCCACGACGGCCACGGCAGGCTCGTGCTCACTTACGTGCGTTGCGCTGGTACGAAGAGCTGCAAGGCCTACTCCGACGACCTCGCGGGCCATCGCAGCTCCTACAAGAAGCTCGCCCCATCCAACTGCTCGCTGACGACGGCGCCGTCGCGCTGGCTCGAGCGTGTCGCCTACGGCCTCGAATGCACGAAGACCAAAGGCAAGTCGCGCGTCCACGACCCGAGCCGCTCAGGTCTGTTCGTGCGCAGGGGCGCCGGCGCCCCCAAGCACCTGTCGCTGCCGAAGGACGCCAGGAAGTTCGGCATCGACAGCATCCGTTGGGTCGATCTGCGCGGGACGAACGTCGGCGCCGTCGCCGCAGACGTCTACTCATACGCGTTCGCTCAGACCGTCAACGGGACGCACCTGCGGTCGGCGTTCGTCGCCGGGTCCGAGGGGGATAGCGACGAGAACGTCGTGGGTCTCACGCTCGGCGCCGGCGCGCGCCTGTGGTCGCTCGTCGACGCGCTGCACGCCGGCGACCCCAACCAGGCGGTTCTGTTCCGGACCACCTCGACGTGCACCGACGACGAGGTCGTGACGAACCCGGCCGGCCCCGACGACGAGGACGGCTACCCGTACGATGCGATGGCTGTCGACGGCGACACGATCTACCTCTCCGTCCCGGGCATCGGCATCGTGTCCCACACGTACGCGCCCACGAACATCTGCAGCTGATCGACGGCGCCCGTCCTCCCGCGGCGCCGCGGGGTGGCGGGCGTATCGTCCGCTGGCGATGCAATCGCCCTGCGACGAGCTCGCCTTCCGCTCCGGGATCGCCGACGACGCGCCTCAGATCGCCGAGCTCGTCTATGCCGGCTTCGAGAGCTACAAGGACTTCGGGCCGCCGGGCTGGGAGCCGCCGAGCCTCGACGGCGAGCGCGGCCGCATCGCGGCGACGCTCGCCAAGCCGACCGCCTGGTGTTGCCTGGCGCACGACGGCGAGCGCCTCGTCGGCCATGTCGGCTGGTTGCCCGCCACCGACTCGCGCGTCCCCGACGACGAGCCGGGGCTGCTGCATTTCTGGCAGCTCTTCATCGCCCGCGAATGGTGGGGCGGAGGCCTCGCGACGCTCCTGCACACGGACGCGATGAAAGCCGCCGCCGATCAGGGCTACCGCGCGCTGCGGCTGTGGACGCCGGCCGACCATGGTCGCGGGCGGCGCTTCTACGAGCGCGAGGGCTGGAGCCTGACACGCGACCGCTTCGAGGATCCCGTCTTCGGGATGGCATGCGTCGAGTACCGGCGCGCCACCGCGGGTGACCGGTCTGTCTCAAGGCCAAGCCTGATCTAATCCGCGCCGTGCACGGCGGACGGCGGATCGACGTGGCTTGGGTGCTGCCGTTGGCGGTCGTCGTGCCGATGCTCGCGCTCGCATCGCTGCTCGGCACGAACGAGATCATCTTCCCGGAGGGCGCCGCGCTCGTGATGGGCATCTGGTCGCTCGGCCTGCCGGGCTGGTCGGCGTCGCGCTGGCGGGTCGCCCTGCTGCCGCCGGTCTTCGCCGCCGCCGGCGTGCTGCTGCTGCGCGCGGACCTGTCGTCGACGGCGACGCTCCTCGTCGCCGTCACGGTCGCGATGATCGCGCTGCAGCTGCTCGACACGCGCCTCGCCCCGTCGATGTCGGCCGCCGTGCTGCCGATCGTCTTCGACGTGCGCGAGTACAGCTATCCGCTCGCCGTGCTCGTGATCTCGCTCGTGGTCGCGGCCGGCATGCGCTTCTTCCCACGCGAGCGTGAGCGCGAGCGCCAGCCGCGCCGCCGGGCGGGCGCGCGTGGCACCTTTGTGTCGCCAGGGGCAACATATCCGCCACGCGCGCGGGGTCCGCATGGCGTTGCGGGCTCGGGACGCTACGCAACCGGCGCCGTCGCCGGGGCCTGGCTCGTGATCGTCATGTGGATCCTCGTGGGCGGCGAGCTGCTGGCGCTGCCGGCCGCCGTGATCGCGCCGCCGCTGTTTGTCTCGTGTCTCGAATGGCTCGGGCGCGGCCCGCTCGAGGCGCAGGTCGGGCTGCGCCGCTGGGCGCTGCTCGTCGGTGCGGCGCTGTGCGGGTCGGTCGCGACGGCGCTCGTGCCCGTGGCCTGGGTCGCGGGCGCGCTCGCGATCGTCGGAACGCTCGTCGTCATGCTGTTGCTTGCCGCCCCGCACCCGCCGGCGCTCGCGATCGCGCTGATCCCGCAGATCCTCGGTGGCGCGTTCGCCAAGCCGATCAGCTACACGCTTGCGATCGCCGCGGGCGGCGGCGCGCTGTACCTCGGCGTCTACGGCGTTGGCGTCGCCGCGCGCCAACCGTGGCGATCACGTGCGCCGAGCCCCGAGCGGGCGTAACCTCTGGGCGAGCATGGACGACGGCGAACACCGCGAGCTCATGATGGCCGCGATTGTGACCGAGGGCGAGGCGCACGGCGCCCTGCTCGCAGGCGATCACGACGCGGCGCGCGCCGCATACGCGCGCGCCGTCGAGCAGTACCGCGCGTCGTGGGAGCTCGCGCCGCCGAAGAGCTACGGCCGCCTCGTCGGCCTGCTGAAGGCCGCCGTGCTCGGCGGCCGCGCCGAGCCCGCCGCCGCCGACGTGCGCGCGGCGCTGGAGGGCGACGAGAACGCCGACGGCTCGCCGGTCGCCTCGTACGTGCTCGCGGTCGCCGCGGTCATCCTCGGCGACGACGATGAGGTCGCCGTGCGCGCCGCTCGCATGGAGCCGCGCGGCGAGGCGTTCGAACGCACCGCGCACGCGCTGCGCGCGCTCGCCGACCGCGACGCCGACGCCTATGCGACCGCGCTCGCGGCGATCGAGGCCGACTTCTCCGCTCGCTCGGACCACCTCACCGGCGTCGCGATCGCCGACACGGCGGTCATGCTCGAGCTGCTGGCCGCCGAGCGTGGGATCGCGGCCGGGCTCGACAGCCCGCTCGTCCCCGTTCCGTAAGCCGCGCCGACCCCGCTCAGGACGGGGCCGCGGCCCGAACGTCGGCGACCGTCAGCGCCATCAGCGCCGCGCGGTCGGGCTTGGCCGGGCTCTTCAGCAGCCGCTCGGCTTGGTGCGACACGATGTCGTCGAAGAGGTTGCGCGCGGTGCGGGCGTTGCCGAAGAAGCGGTCGCGGGCCGCGTGCAGGCGCTCCATGACGCGCTGCAGCTCGAGCTTCGCCTCCGGTTCGAGCGCGTAGTCGGCGTCGGCGGCGAACTTCTCGAAGATCGCGACGAGCTCGGCGGGGCCGTAGTCCTCGAAGTGGATCGTCTCGCCGAAGCGGCTGCGAAAGCCCGAGTTCGAGGCGAGGAACTCCGTCATCTCGTGCGGGTAGCCGGCGGCGATGACGGCCAGCCGCGAGCGGTCGTCCTCCATGCGTTTCAGCAGCTCGACGACGGCCTCGGGCCCGAAGTCGCCCTCGCTGCCGGCCCGCACGAGCCCGTACGCCTCGTCGAGGAACAGGACGCCGTCGAGCGCCCGGTCGATCGCCTGGCTCGTCTTCGTCGCCGTCTGCCCGACGTAGCCGGAGACGAGGTCCTCGCGCGTGACCTCGACGACGTTGTCGGTCGCCAGCAGCCCGAGGCTCTTGTAGAGGCGTCCGAAGAGCCGTGCGACGGTCGTCTTGCCGGTACCCGCGCCGCCCTGGAAGACGAGGTGCAGCGAGACCTGCACGGTCCGCAGCCCCTCTGCGCGACGCATCGTCGCGATCCGCAGGAGCTCGGCGAGGCGGCGCACCTCGGCCTTGACGGCGGCGAGCCCGATCAGCTCGTCGAGCTCGGCGAGGACGGCGTCGTAGTCGCCCTCGTCGGCGCGCAGCCGCGAGGGATCGAGCGGAGCGGGTGGCGCCGGCGGGGCGGGCCTGCCGGCGGCCACAGCAGCGGGGGACCCCGCCGAGCCCGCGGCCGAGCCCGATTCCGATCCCACCCGCCCGCGCAGCGCATCGAGCGCGCCGCGCGCCGCGCGGGCGATCTTGTCGCGGCCTTCGGGCGGCGCGAACTCGGCGGCGGCGATCGCCGCGCGCAGGCTCTCCTCGGCATCCGCCCGGCGCGACAGCCGCCGCAGCGACTCAGCGCGCGCGATCTGGACGTAGGCGGCGGGATAGAACGCCGGGCCGATCGTGGTCGCGAGGGCGATCGCCTCGTCGAACGCCTCCAGCGCGCGCTCGTCGGCGCCCTGATGCGAGCGCGACAGGCCAAGCTTCTGCAGCAGCTCGAAGAGCTCGCGCCCGCCGCCGCCGGACTCGCGCAGCGACGCGATCGCGTCCCCGAACGCCTCTTCGGAGAGCGGGTAGTCGGCCTGGCGCAGCGCGCGGTCGCCGCGCAGCGCATGCAGCCGGGACGCGAGCTGCGGCGGCGAGCCGAGCCGCTCGAGGGTCTGGCGCGCAAGTCGCTCGAAGCCCTCGGCGCGCGCCACGTCACCGTCGCGCACGAGCTCGGCGGCGCGGCGCAGGTAGGAGTCGAAGCGGTCGGCCATCGTGGGCCGAACGCTACGCGACGCAGGCGACGCGCCGGGCCTGATCGTCAGGCGACGCGCCGGGCCTGATCCTCAGGCGACGCGCCGGGCCTGATCCTCAGGCGACGCGCCGGGCCTGATCCTCAGGCGAGGTGCCGGGCCTGATCCTCAGGCGACGCGTACGGACTCGTCGTCGACCTGCACGACGTCGCCGCGGTGCAGTTGGCGGCCGCGGCGCATGTCGACCTCGCCGTTGACGACCACCGCGCCGTCCTGCACGAGCTCGCGCGCGTGGCCGCCGGACTCGGCGAGGCCGGCGAGCTTCAGCAGCTGGCCGAGACGGATCGTGTCGCCCCGGATCGAGAGGTCGCGCGGTGCCATGGCGCCCAGCCAATCACACCCGGCGCGGATCGCAGCCATCGCCCGACGCGCGCCGTGCGAAGCTGGTGCCGTGAGGCTGCGACATGCGTGAGCGCCACCGACTGCCCGGCGTCGAGCTCGTCGAGCCGAGTCGGCTGCGTCCGAAGCTGCACTACGAGCTGCTCGCGTGCGCGATCGCCGGACACGAGCTGATCGGCATCGACGCTCGCCGGCTGACGGCCGACGACGCGCTCGTAGCGCGCGAGATCGAGGGCGTGCGCTGGCATCGCTGCCTGCGCTGCGACTCCTGGCTGCCGGTCGGCGCGCCATCCGATCCGGTCCGCGAGGCGCCGCCCACGCGCGAGGAGATCGACCTGCCCCTGCGCGGCAAGCCGCTGCGCGACAAGATCGTGTTGCGCTGCATCGCCGTGAACCGGCTCGCGCACTTCCTCGTGCTCGGCGCGATCGCCGTCGTGATCTTCGTCTTCGCGGCCCATCGCGAGGCGCTGCGCGGGCGCTTCTATCAGATCCTCACCGACCTGCAGCTCGGCACCGGCGGCGAGAAGACGCCGAGCCACGGCATCCTGCACGAGATCGAGCGCGCATTCTCGACGGGCTCCGGGACGCTGCGCCTCGTCGGCCTCGTGTTCGTCGCCTACGCGCTTGTCGAGGGGATCGAGGCGTTCGGGCTCTGGTACCAGCGGCGCTGGGCGGAGTACCTGACGTTCGTCGTGACCGCGTCGCTGCTGCCGCTCGAGGCCTACGAGCTCGCGCACAAGCTGTCGGTCTTGAAGATCATCACCATCGTCATCAACCTCGCCGTCGTCGCCTATCTGCTCTATGCGAAGCGGCTGTTCGGCATCCGCGGTGGCGTCGCCGCCGAGGAGCGCGAGCGCGCACAGGACGTCGGCTGGCCGGCGCTCGAGCGCAGCGCCCCCGAGGTCGTGGGCACGGCGGCGGCCCCGACCTGAGCGAAACGCCCGGGGAAGACGCCTGCGCTGGACACGGGGGTGTGTCGATCTAGAGGTCCTATACGCCCTCAGATCGACAAACCCCCTGAAGCCACGGAGCTCCCGGCTAGTTGCCGCCTGACGCGGCCGCGCGCAGGCGCTTGAGCCCCTCGACGATCTCCGCCGGCGGGTGCGTCGTGAACGACAGACGCAGCGTGCGCGGGTCGGGATCGGTCGCGTAGAAGGGCGCGCCTGGCACGAAGGCGACGTCGTGATCGAGCGCCCGGCGCAGCAGCTGCGTCGCGTCCCAGCCCGCCGGCAGCCGCGCCCACACGAACATCCCGCCGTCGGGGTGGTTGAACTCCGAGCCCGCGGGCAGCGCGGCGGCGAGGCCGCCAAGCAGCGCGTCGCGGCGGCGGCGGTACTCCGCGCAGATCAGCTCGATGTGCTCGTCGAGGTCGCCGGTCTGCAGGCTGATGCGGGCGGCGTGCTGATCGACGGTCGAGGTGTGGAGGTCGGCCGCCTGCTTGGCGACGACCAGCGGCGACAGCAGCGCCTCGGGCGCGCGTAGGAAGCCGATCCGCAGGCCGGGTGCGAGCACCTTCGAAAGCGACGACACGCTGACCGTGCGATCGCCTGCGCCTGGGTAGGACGCGATCGGCGCGAGCGGCTCGCCGTCGTAGCGCAGCTCTCCGTAGGGGTCGTCCTCGACAAGCCACAACCCGTGCACGGCGACGATCTCGGCGAGCCGGCGACGGCGCGCGTCGGGCAGGGTGCGGCCGGTCGGATTCTGAAACGTCGGTACGAGGTAGAGGAACTTCGGCCGGTGCTCGGCGATCAGGGCGGGCAGCGCCTCCGGGTCGAGGCCATCCTCGTCACACGGCGCCGCCACGAGCCTCGCGCCCGCGAAGCCGAAGCTCTGCAGCGCCGCGAGGTAGGACGGGTTCTCGACGAGCACGACGTCGCCGGGATCGATCAGCACGCTCGCGACGAGGCCGAGCGCCTGCTGGGAGCCGGTCGTGACGAGGATCTCGTCGGCCTGCGCCGGCAGGCCGCGCCCGGCGAAGCGGCCGGCGAGCAGCGCGCGCAGTTCCGGGTCGCCCTCGGTCGTCGAGTACTGGAGCGCGCGCGCCACGACGGTCGGCCCGAGCGCTGTCGCGAACGCCTGCGCGACCATCTCGGCGGGGAACAGCTCGGGCGCGGGCAGTCCGCCGGCGAACGAGATGACCTCGGCGCGCTCGGTGAGCTTCAGGATCTCCCGCACCGGCGAGGACTCCACGTCTCCGAGGCGATTGGAGAGGGAGGGCAGGGGAGGCGGCATCCCACCCATGATCGCGCGTTTCTCCTGCATTGCCGCAATGCAGGGGGAACGTGGTGCTACCGTCTAGGCCACGGGCGACGCCGTTGCCCATGAGGTTCTTGTCTTCGAGTGCGCTTTCGCGGTTCGGGTCAGTCGAATCTCCCGAACTGCTTGTTGGCCGTTCGCGATTCCGCGAGGCCATCGTTAGGAGCCATTCCCCATGTCTTCGAAGTCCTTCGCCGATCTCGGCGTGTCCGCTGTGGTGGTCGATGCGCTCAGGGCGCGCGACATCACGGATCCGTTCGCGATCCAGAACATCGTCATTCCGGACGTCCTCGAGGGTCACGACGTCCTCGCCAAATCCCCGACCGGATCGGGCAAGACGCTCGCCTTCGCGATCCCCATCGTCGAGCGCCTCAAGGCGACCGACCGCCGTCCCGGCGCGCTGATCCTCGCTCCGACCCGTGAGCTGGCCCTGCAGATCGTCGACGACATGACCGACCTGGCGCACGCCCGCGCGCTGTCCGTCGCCTGCGTCTACGGCGGCGCCGGCATCGAGCGTCAGATGAAGCTCGCCCGCCGCGCCCACATCCTCGTCGCGACGCCCGGCCGCCTGGAGGACATCCTCCAGCGCCGCGCCATCACGCTCGAGCACATCCAGATCCTCGTCCTCGACGAGGCCGACCGGATGCTCGACATGGGCTTTCGCCCGGCCGTCGACCGGATCGTCGCGCGCACGCCGCGCAACCGCCAGACGCTGTTCTTCTCCGCGACGCTCGAGGGCGACGCCGGCACGATCGCCAAGGCGTACACGAACGACCCGCGCCGTCACGAGCACGTCCCGCCGGTCGATGCGAACACACCCGAGACCGAGCACCGCTTCATCAAGGTCCAGCACGAGGCCAAGGTCGCCCACCTCGTCGCCGAGTTGCGCGACGCCGAGCGCGGTCTGACGATCGTCTTCGTGCGCACGAAGCGCGGCTGCGACCGGCTCGTCAAGCGCCTGCGCGACCACAACGTCACCGCGCTCGCGATGCACGGCGACAAGACGCAGTCTCAGCGCGAGAAGGCGCTCGCCCGCTTCGAGCGCGGCGAGGTCGACACGCTCGTGGCGACCGACGTCGCGGCGCGCGGCATCGACGTGCGCGACGTGACGCACGTCATCAACTACGACATGCCCGAGGACCGCGACGGCTACGTCCACCGCACCGGCCGCACCGGCCGCGCGGGGCGCTCGGGCATCAGCGTCACGTTCGTGCTCGGCGACCAGGCGCGCGACATGAGCCGCATCGCGTCCGATCTCGGCCTGCACCGCGAGTTCTCGCTCAGCGGGCTGCCGACCACGACGAGCGGTGGCGGTGGCGGTGGCGGTGGCGGCGTGGGCAAGCCGCGCCGCTCCTCGGCGCGCCCGGGCACGCGCCCGGGGCGCCGCGAGCGCGCGGCCGCTGCCGGTCCCGCTCGCCCGGCCGGCTCGGGCCGCCCGAGCGGCTCCGGTCGCCACAGCCGCTAGCCGTCGCGGTCATGCCCGGCGGCCATGCCGTCGGGCCGGACCCGTCGCGCCGGACCTTCGGGCCGGACCAGATCGATCCGGCCGGACCGCCGGGCCGGGCCGTCGCGCCGGATCCTCGGCCCGGACCAGATCGTCCGCCCGACCGTCGGGCCGGGTAGCGTCTACGCCGTGACGCCGCACGAGCCGGTCCCGGCGCTGTTCGAACCCGTCGCGGACGGCTACGCCTCCGCGGAGATCGCCCGCGGGCCGTGGGACGAGCGGATGATGCACGGCGGCGCGCCGTCGGCGCTCATCGCGCGCGCGATCGAGGCGACCGCGCCGGGCAGCGAGCTCGTCGTGACGCGCCTGACGATCGACTTCCTCAGCGCCGTCGCGCTCGGACCCGTCGCCGTGGCGTCTGGACTCGCCCGCCCCGGCCGGCGCTTCCAGGTCGTCGACGCGTCTCTGGATGCCGGCGGCCGCAGCGCGTGCCTCGCTCGCGCCGTGCGCGTTCGGCGTGCCGACATGCCGGCCGCGGCCGCCGCGCACGCCGACGCCGTCGCATCCCTGCCGCCACCCGAGGACGGCGTCGAGCTGCCGCTGTTCACGGCGCGCGAGCGCGCCATGTTCTATCCCGACGCGTGCGCGATCAGCCAGGTCGGCGGCGAGCTCGGCAGCGGTGCGGTCGCCGCATGGATCCGCCTGCGCGGCGAGCTCGTCCCCGGTGAGGCTCCGTCGCAGCTCGCCCGCGTCGCCGCGGCCGCCGACTTCGCCAACGGCCTGAGCTGGATCCTGCCCTTCCGCGACTGGCTGTTCGTGAACACCGAGCTCACGATCCACCTGCACCGCGAGGCCATCGGGGAGTGGATCGGCCTCGACGCGCGGACTTCGTTGTCGGCGAGCGGATTCGGCCTCTCGACGGCGACGCTGCACGACCTCGACGGCCCGATCGGCGTCTGCGCGCAGTCGCTGTTCATCGAACCGCGCTAGCGCCGGCGGCGCCCCCGGCCGCGTGGAGCGGGAAGCGTGCCGATCCTCACACTCCTGGCACTTGCGCGTTACAAGCACGGGGATCTAGGATCCCGCCACCCGATCGAGCCGCTCGCACCCGCTTCCGGCGCATTCGTCGGAGGCGATCGCGAGGACATCTCAACTTCGACGTAGGTGACCGATTTGTCCGAAGGCCCGAAGCGCACCACCTCCCACCTCGAACCTGGCTCGGAGTTTGCCGGCTACATCGTCGAACGCGTCGTCGATCGAGGCGGCATGGGAGTCGTCTACAAGGCCATCGACCCCGACCTCGATCGCGAGATCGCGCTGAAGATCATCGCGCCCGAGCACGCGTTGAACGCGACGGCGGTCGCGCGCTTCAAGGCGGAATGCCGCCTGGCGGCGTCGCTCGATCACCCGAACATCGTGCCGATCCACCGCGGCGGCGAATTCGAGGGCGTGCTGTACCTCGCGATGCGCTTCATCCCGGGGACCACGCTGCGGGCGGTCATCGATGGCGGCCCGATGGATCTCGCGCTCGTCTCCGACATCGTCACGCAGGTCGCCGGCGCGCTCGACGCCGCGCACGACCGCGGGCTCGTGCATCGCGACGTCAAGCCGGCGAACATCCTCATCTCAGGGCCTCCCGGCAAGCCGCACGTCTTCCTCACAGACTTCGGGCTCACGAAGCGCCTCGGCTCGGCGAACGAGGCGCTGACGCGGGACGGCGGGTGGGTCGGGACGCCGGACTACGTCGCGCCCGAGCAGATCCAGGGCCACAAGGTCGATCGCCGCGCCGACGTCTACTCGCTCGGCTGCGTGCTCTTCGAGATGCTGACCGGCCGCGTCGCCTACGCGCACGACAGCGACATGGCGAAGCTGTGGGCGCACGTCCAGGACCCGCCGCCGCTGCCGAGCACCGTCCTGCCCAAGCTCGCCGACTTCTTCGACGACGTCGTCGCGCGTGCGACGGCGAAGGACCCCGAGCACCGCTACGCGACCGCCGGCGCGCTCGCCGCCGTCGTCCGCCGGGCGGTCACGCAGCAGCAGTCCGAGCGCCGCTCAGCCGACGTGGCTGCCGAGCGCAGCTCCGCCGAAGCGGCGATCGCCGAGCAGCTCATCGATCTGCCGGACATGACGCGCGAGGAGACGTTCGCCGCTCCGCCTCCCCCCGCGCGCGCCGCGACGCCCCCG
>JBBSNY010000009.1:0-140779 GCA_038260305.1 Solirubrobacterales bacterium | reverse complement strand
GCGGCGCCGCCGCCCGCCGCGGCGCCGCCGCCCGCCGTAGCGCCTCCGACCGCCACCATCCCGACCACGCCAGCCACGCCGACCGACAACACCGCCACCGGCAACTCCAATCCCGATACCACGGGCGCCGACAACGGTGCCGGCCCCGGCAAGCCTGAGTGCTCGGACAAGGTCGACAACGACGGCGACGGAAAGATCGACTTCGGCCAGGATCCGGGTTGCTCCTCGCCGAACGACGACTCGGAGGCCAACGGCCCCGGCACGGCGAGCGCGAGCACCAAGCAGCTTCCGTTCACGGGCACAGACGTCGTCGGCCTCGGTCTCGCGGGCGCGATCCTGCTGGCCGCCGGTCTCGCCCTGCGCGGTCCGACGCGACGCCGCGAGCTCGGCTCCTGAGAGGAGCCGCGGCTCGTCCGCCTCGTCACGGGCGAGCCGGCGTGAGGCGTGCCGCCGGCTTCAGCGCGGATCGCTGAAGCGCACGGAGGCGATGAGCGTGCTCAGCTCGACTACGCGCGTCGCCGTGGGCGCCAGCGCGGTGAACACCTGCACGCTGTAGGTCCGCCAGCGGCTGGCGGCGCCCATCGAGAGGATGCGGATCCGCTGGCGCTTGCGGGTCCGCCCGACGAACTCCGTGATGATCGTGCGCTCGGTACCGACCTTCCCCTGCCGGCGGTTGACCTCGCGCGCGTGGAAGAGCCGCGCCAGCTCGACGCGATCGGAGGCGCGCACCTTCTTGGCGTCGCCGGGGCCGCCTGCGGGAGAGATCGCGACCGACACGCGGTCGTCGCCGCTGGCGGCGTTCAGCACGCCCTCGCGCTGCTTCGTCTGCCACCCCTTCGGCACGCTCAGCGTCACGCCGAGGTGCGGAAAGCTCCTGCGATTGACGTCCAGCCGCGTGCGCTGGTCGAGGAGGGCCGACGTGCCGCCCGTGGCCGACGAGCCGCGGTGGTCGCGAAACACGACCCATCCGATCAGCACGCCCGCGCAGAGCACGCCGACGAAGGCGATGGCCTGCACGCGGACGCGCCGGCGCGGCCGGGCGCTGGGCGCCTGCGGTCGCTCGTCGTCCTCGTCGGTCGTCATGCGCCCGATGGTAGAGGCGTTGCCGGCACCGACGCGGCGCACCTGCCGTACGCTTGGCGCATGCGCACCCGGCGGGGATCCCGAGCCCGCCGTGGCGCGGTCACATGCATCGTGCTTCTGCTTTCGTCGTGGTCGCTCGTGGCGTCCGCCGAGGCCGCGCCCGGACGCTGGTCGGCGGCGTCGCGCCTGCTGACGAGCCGCGACTTCCAACCCGCGACGACCCTCTTCGACGGCCGGGTGCTCGTCAGCGGCGGCTTCAGCTTCGCGGGGATCCAGGCGACCGCCGAGCTCTACGACCCGCTGCGCCGCCACTGGGAGTCGACGTTCCCTATGGCCCACGCGCGCTTCGCGCACACGTCGACGCTGCTGCGCAACGGTCGTGTCCTCGTCAGCGGGGGGGCGAACCTCGACGACGGCTATGTCGCGCCCGCCGAGCAGTTCGACCCTGCCACCTCCACCTGGCTGCCCGCCGGGAGCATGCTGCGCGCCCGTGCGAACCACACGGCGTCGCTGCTGCGCGACGGTCGCGTGCTCGTCGCCGGAGGGCTTGCGCGCCACCACACCGAGCTGCGCAGCGTGGAGATCTACGACCCCAAGGACGACTCCTGGTCGCACGTCGCAAGCATGCACGACGCGCGCTTCCACCACACTGCCACGACCCTGCTCGACGGCCGGGTGCTCGTCGTCGGCGGGGATCGTGGCGACGACGACTTCGTCCGCACCGCCGAGATCTACAACCCCGAGTCCAACCGCTGGAAGCGCGTCCCCAGCATGCGCTTCAAGCGCGGCAACCAGACGGCCACGCTCCTGCGCGACGGGCGCGTGCTCGTCGCCGGCGGCGGCGGACCGAACGCGGGGTTCACCCGCAGCGCCGAGATCTACGACCCTGAGACCAACCACTGGCACATCGTCGGGCCGATGCGCTCCCAGCGCGCCTTCCACGTCGCCACGCTCCTGCCCGGCGGTCAGGTGCTCGTCGCGGGCGGCTTCGAGGACAACCGGACGCTGCGCGGCGCCGAGCTCTACAACCCCGCTACGCGCCGCTGGCACAACACCGGCGCGCTGCGCCGGGGCCGAGGTCACGCGTCGATCGCCCTGACCACCAAGGGCGCGCTGATCGCCGGCGGCGCGCTCGTCAACGGACGGATCATCGCCAGCGCCGAGCTCTACGTCCCGGGCTGAGACGCGCGCCTGATCGTCGCGCCGTCGGCGACGAGCACAGCGGCGCGCCGACTCACGGGCCCGGTGACGTTCAGGACGCGTGAGATCCTGTGCCCGCTACCCTCGCTGGCATCGATGACGCCTTCCAAGCGCCGCACACGCTGATGCTCGCGATCCTCGACGGCTCGGTCATGGACGCCGCCGACGCCCAGGTGTCGGTGCTCGACGACGGGCTGCTGCGCGGCGACGGCGTCTTCGAGGTCATCCGCATCTACGAGGGGCGTCCGTTCGGCCTCGACGAGCACCTCGAGCGGATGGTCCGCAGCGCGGCAAGTATCCGCCTGCCGTTTGACGAGGACGCCGTGCGCGCCGACGCACTGGCGCTGCTTGAGGCAGGCGGATCCGGCGACGCCGCGCTGCGCCTCGTCGCCACCCGCGGCGGGCGGCGCATCGGCATTCTGCACCCGGCAAAGACCTTTCCCGAGACGATCACGCTGGCGACGATCGCGTACGCGCCGACGCGCGTTCTCGACGGCGTGAAGTCGCTGTCCTACGGCGCGAACATGCTTGCGACCCGTCTCGCGCAGGAGGCCGGCGCCGACGAGGCGCTGCTCGCCAGCCCGCACGGCCGCGTGCTCGAGGGCCCGACGACCTCGTTCTTCTACGTCCTCGACAGCGCGCTCCACACGCCGCCGCTGTCAGATCGCATCCTCGACTCGATCAGCCGCCGGCTGCTGTTCGCGATCACGGACGCGACCGAGCGCGTCACGACGCTCGACGACCTGCCCGCCATCAGCGAGGCGTTTCTCGCGTCGTCGCTGCGCGAAGTGCAGCCGGTGCGCTCGATCGACGGTCGCACGATCCCAGCGGCGCCGGGCCCGGTCTCGCTGGCCGCCGCCGCGAGCGTGCGCTCGCACATCGCGGCCGCCTTGCAGTGAAGGTCGTCACGGTCATCGGCAACCGCCCGCAGTTCGTGAAGGCGGCGGCGGTGTCCGGCCCGCTGCGCGCCGAGCACGAGGAGATCCTCGTCCACACCGGCCAGCACTACGACGACGAGCTGTCGACGATCTTCGTCACCGAGCTCGGCGTTCCGCGCCCGGAGGTCCAGCTCGGGCTCGGCGGCGGATCGAACACCGAGCAGACCTCGCGCATGTTGGCGGCGCTCGGAGACCTGCTGCGCGAGCGCGCCCCGGACGCGGTGCTCGTCTACGGCGACACGAACTCGACGCTCGCCGGCGCGCTCGCCGCGGCCCAGCTTCAGATCCCGCTCGCCCACGTCGAGGCCGGCATGCGCTCGTTCGATCGCACGATGCCCGAGGAGATCAACCGCGTCCTGACCGATCATCTCAGCGACCTGCTGCTCGTCCCGTCCGACGCCGCGGCAACGAACCTCGCACGCGAGGGCGTGTCGGGCGAGGTCGAGCTCGTCGGCGACGTCACGGTCGACGTGGCGGCGCTGTTCGCGCCGCGCGCCCGCGCGGACGACGCGCCGCTGCTCGCGGCCGGCGTCGGCGCCGGTGAGTACCTCCTCGTCACCGCGCATCGCGCCGGCAACGTCGATGACCCGGCGCGCCTGCAGCGGCTCGTCGAGCTGCTGCTGTCGCTCGACGGTCCCGTCGTCCTGCCGCTGCATCCGCGCACCCGCGCCCGCCTGCACGACGCGGGGCTACTCGATCGCCTCGCCGCCGGCACGATCGTCCTGGCGCCGCTCGGCTATCCGGCCTTCACGTCGCTGCTGACCCGCGCGCGGGCCGTGCTGACGGACTCCGGCGGCGTTCAGAAGGAGGCCTACCTCGCCGGCGTGCAGTGCGTGACGCTGCGCGACACGACCGAGTGGGTCGAGACGGTCGCGACCGGCTGGAACACGCTCGTCGACCTCGACGCCGCCGCGGCGCGCGCCGCGCTCGCGCTCGATCCCCCACCGGCGCGCCCGCAGCTCTACGGAGACGGCCATGCGGCGCAGCGCGTGGTCGCGGCCGTGGGCAGGCTGGGCGCACGATGAGCCGCGCGGCGCAGCGTGGCAACGAGGGCTAGGCTCGGCGCCCTATGAGCGATCTACCCATCGCCCCCGGGCTCGTCCTCAGCCCGACCGCATCGGTCGGGCGCGACGTCGTCTTCGGCGCGAACGTCGTCGTGCACGACGGCGTCGTCATCGGCGACGGCTGCACGATCCAGGACGGCGCCGTCCTCGGCAAAGCGCCGAGCCTGTCGCGGCGCTCGACGGCCGCCCGCGGCGAGCTCGAGCCGCTCGTGCTCGAGGAGGGCGTCGTGATCTGCTGCCAGGCGATCGTCTTCGCCGGCTCGCGGATCGGGGCCCGCACGATCATCGGCGACCAGGCCTACGTGCGCGAGCGCACGACGATCGGGCCCGACACCGTCGTCGGAAGGGCCAGCGGCGTCGACAACGACGTCGGCATCGGCAGCCGGGTGCGGATCCAGTCGCAGGCCTACGTGACGGGCTACAGCACCGTCGAGGACGACGTCTTCGTCGGGCCGTGCGCGATGACGACCAACGACGACACGATGGCCCGCCTGCCGCACGGGGCACCGATGCGCGGCGCGACGCTGCGGCGTGCGTGCCGCATCGGGGGCGGCGCCGTGCTGCTGCCCGACGTCGAGATCGGCGAGGAGGCGTTCGTCGCGGCCGGCGCGGTCGTGACGAGCGACGTGCCGGCGCGCAAGGTCGTCATGGGCGTCCCCGCGCGCGTCGTGCGCGACGTGCCCGACGAGGACCTGCTCGAGCACTGGACCTGAGCTGCCGCGCCCTCGCGGCGCACCCGAGCCCGCGGTGGTCGTGGGGGCGAGCCTGCCTGCGGCCCACGAATGAGCGGGCGTCGCAGCCCGGCGACCTACGCGGCTGCGGCGAGCACTGACTCCTGCATCCAGATGATCTGTTCGCGTCCCGGGCCGACGCCGACGAGCGTGATCGGGACCTTGACCTGCTCGGCGATGAACTTCAGGTAGTCCTGCGCGGCCTGCGGCAGATCGGACGGCGTGCGGCACTCGGTGATGTCCTCGGTCCAGCCGTCGAGCTCGACGTACTGGCCGCGGGCGTGGTGCAGGACCGTCTGGTGATACGGGAAGTCCGAGAACTCGGCGCCGTCCGGGCCGCTGTAGGTCAGGCAGACCTTGATCTTCTCGAAGCCCGTCAGGACGTCGAGCTTCGTGATCGCCAGCGACGTCAGTCCGTTGATGCGTGAGGCGTAGCGCAGCGCGGGGATGTCGAGCCAGCCGGTGCGGCGCGCACGGCCGGTCGTCGTGCCGAACTCGCCGCCCTTCGTGCGGATCTCCTCGCCGATCTCGTCGTCGAGCTCGGTCGGGAACGGGCCCGAGCCGACGCGCGTGACGTAGGCCTTCGCGATGCCCCAGACCTCGTGGATGTCCTTCGGGCCGACGCCGGCGCCGACGCAGGCCGCGCCGGCGATCGGGTTCGAGGACGTGACGAAGGGATATGTGCCGTGGTCGATGTCCAGCAGGGCGCCCTGGGCGCCCTCGTAGAGGACGAGCTTGTCGGCGTCCAGCGCGTCCCAGACAATGCGCGCCGTGTCGGCGATGTGACGCTCGAGGCGGTGACCGTACGTGAGGTAGGCCTCGGTCATCGACTGCAGGTCCAGCGACGGGTCCTTCGCGTACGGGCGCAGGCTGAGGCGCTTGGGGTCGATCGCCGCGGTGATCTTCTTCTTCAGGATCTTCTCGTCGAGCAGGTCCTGCATGCGGATGCCCAGGCGCGCCGCCTTGTCCGCGTAGCAGGGGCCGATCCCGCGCCGCGTCGTGCCGATCTGCAGCTTGCCGAGCTTCGTCTCACCGGCGGTGTCGAGCAGCAGGTGGTAGGGCATGATCACGTGCGCGTTGGCGCTGATCCGCAGCCCGCTGGTGTCGATCCGACGCGCCCGCAGCGCGTCGAGCTCGTCAGTCAGAACGCGCGGATCGACGACGACGCCGTTGCCGATGATGCAGCGCTTGCCGGGATAGAGGATGCCGGACGGGATCAGGTGGAACTTGAAGACCTCGCCGTCGCGGATGATCGTGTGGCCGGCGTTGTTGCCGCCCTGGAAGCGCACGATCGCGTCGGCGCGCTCGGCGAGCAGGTCGACGACCTTCCCCTTGCCTTCGTCGCCCCATTGGGCGCCCACGATGCAGATTCCAGGCATGACGTCGAAGAGTCTAGGCGTCGCGCGCTTGGACCGCGATCAGCCCGCGCGCGCGTCGCCGCGCGGACGCGGTACCTCGGGCCGCTGCTGGCGGGCATCGGCGCCCCACAGCGGCAGGACCTCGCACATCTCCTCGAGGCGCGAGACGGTCCGCTCGTTGATCTGCTCGGCGAGCGCGTCGCGCTCGAGGTTCGTCGTGATGACGATCGAGCGCTCGTCCTCGTAGCGCGCGTTGACGATCGCGTAGAGCTGCTCGAGCACCCACGGGCTCGTCTTCTCGGCTCCGACGTCGTCGATCTGGAGCAGGTCGACAGCGGTCAGTCGATCGAGCAGCTCGACGTAGGAGTTGCCGCGATCGTCATCGAACGTCGTGCGAATCTGGGCCAACAGGCGCGGCAGCGAGTAGATCGCGACGCTACGCCCGGCCTCGATCGCGTGGCGCGCGACGAGCATCGCGAGCGTCGTCTTACCCGTGCCGACCGAGCCGAAGAACCACAGCCCGCGACCGGCGTCGAGCTGCTCGTCGATGCGGCCCACGTAGCGCCTGACGGCCATCGTCACGGGCGCCGCGATCTCCGTCACCGGCGGGCGATCGAACGAGACGCCGCGGTACCTGCGCGGGATGACGCCGCTCAGCGAGCGCGAGCGGGCGCGGCTCACGCGCTGCGCGCGGCAGCGGCAGTCACTGGCGCTGTTCGTGGCCTCGTCGACGACGAAGCCTGTGCCGTCGCAGACGTTCAGCGGGCAGGTCTCGGGTGTCGTCATGGCGGCGGGAGGCATGGGCGTTGCGAGTTCTGTTGAGCCTAGGACACGATGCGGCGGCGATCGGGCGCCGGCTGCGGCGCTCCCCGCAATCTGCGGGCGCGAGCCGGCGGCCGCGCCTTACCCGTAGCGGTCCGGCGAGGTGTAGTTGAGGAACTTCGGATACTCCTTGGCGAACGTCAGCTCGACGTCGCCGATCGCGCCGTTGCGGTGCTTGGCGATGATGATGTCGGCGATGCCCGCGCGCTCGGAGTCCTTGTCGTAGTACTCCTCGCGGAAGATGAACGCGACGAGGTCTGCGTCCTGCTCGATGCTTCCCGATTCCCTCAGGTCCGACAGCAGCGGGCGCTTTGAGTCGATCGACTGGCCGCGCGTCTCGACCGCGCGCGACAGCTGCGACAGGGCGATGACCGGCACGTTGAGCTCGCGGGCGAGGATCTTGAGCCCGCGGCTCATCTCGCCGACCTGCTGGACGCGCGACTCGACGCGCCCATCCGGTCGCATGAGCTGGAGGTAGTCGATGATGATCAGGCCGAGCGGCTGCTGCTGGTGCAGCCTCCGCGCCTTCGCGCGGATCTCGATGATCCCGACGTCGGAGGAGTCGTCCACATAGAGCGGCGCCGCCGACAGCTTCGCGGACGCCTGCAGGATCTTCGGCCACTTCCCGTCGGGCACCCGTCCCTTGCGCAGCTCGTCACCCTTGATCCGCGCCTGCGACGCGACGAAGCGCTGCGCGAGCTCGGTCTCGGACATCTCGAGCGAGAACAGCGCCACCGGGAGCCCGTGGTCGATCGCGGCGTTCTCGGCGATGTTTGTGACCAGGGCACTTTTTCCCATGGATGGGCGTGCCGCGATGACGATGAGGTTGCCGGGCTGGAAGCCGCCCGTGATCTCGTCGAGGTCGCGGAAGCCCGAGGGGGTGCCGGTGAGCGACGTGCCCTCGCGGGAGAGCTTCTCCATCTTCTTCAGCTCGTCGTCGAGGATCTCGTCGATCGTGCGGAAGTCCTTCTGGCGGTCGTCGTGGGCGACCTCGAGCATCGCCCGCTCGGCGAACTCGATGAGGTCGCGCGGCGCGGCGGTGTGATTGAGCACCGAGGCCTGAATCTCGTACGTCGTGGCGAGCAGGCGACGCATGAGCGCGTGCTCGCGCACGATCTGGGCGTAGCGGCGGATGCCGCCGAGGCCCGGGACGCCGCCCGTCAGCTCGTCGATCGCCGCCTTGCCGCCGGCCTCGTCGAGCTGGCCGGTACTGCGCAGGTGCTCGGAGACCGTCAGAACGTCGATCGGCTCGCTCTCCTTGTAGAGCGTCAGCATCGATTCGTAGATGACGCGATGGCGGTCGCGGTAGAAGTCCTCGGGCTTCAGGCCCTCCTCGATGACGAGCCCGTACATCGCGCGGTCCGACAGCAGGATGCCGCCGAGCACGGACTGCTCCGCCTCCAGCGAGTGCGGCGGGGCGACACCGGTGGCGATCTGGCTGGGCGCAGGCGCGATCGAGTCTGGGTACGCGCTCACGGCATCGGCACCCTACGGGCCCCGAGGCGGACGTGGAAGCTCTCGGCGCCACCCGCGCGGTCGCGGACCCGCACAGAGCGAGCGAAAGATGATTCGGCACCGAACCGGCGCCGCGACGCACGGGCGGATTGCACGAACGCATGTTCGCACGGGCCGCGGACGGACGGCACGCGATCGGTTCGTGCGCGGCCGAGCGCGTTCGGCGCGACCCAACGGGGGGTAGCAGACTGAGCGCGTGAACACCCGAGCATCGAGGAGGTAGGTCGCATGGCCGTCCCCGGCCCCACCAGCACGCCACCCGACCAGCGCAACCTCGAAGGCGGCGTCCTGCTGATCGGCGCGGGCGCGATCCTGCTCATCGTCAGCCTCTTCCTCGAGTGGTACCAGCCGGGGATCGACGCCTGGGAGATCTTCGAGGTCTGGGACCTCGTTCTCGCGCTGCTGGCGATCGTTGCGCTCGTCGCCGTCGCGGGTCGGCTCGGAGTCGGGCCCGCGCGACCCGCGAGTTGGCTGCTCACTCCCGCGGTGGCCGTACTCGTCATCGTCCTGCTGGCGTTCGTCAACCCGCCGCCGCTCGTGCGCGGTATCGACGGCAACCCGGGCGCCGGCCTCTGGCTCGCGCTCGTCTCCGCCGTGCTGATGGCCGCGGGCGCTGTCCTGTCGGTCGCGCGGATCTCGGTGGCATTCACCTCGGCAAGGCCGCCCGTCGCCGACGCCGCGCCCCGCCGACGTGGCGCCGGCCCCTTCTCACGGCCGGTGAGTCCAGCCGCTGAGTCCGACGCCCGGGGTCCAGCGCCCTCCGCCCCGCTCGCGCGGGCCGATCCGCTTGCGCCCTCCGATCCGGTCACACCTGCCGACCCGGTCGCGCCTGCTGATCCGCTCGCGCGGGCCGATCCGCTGGCGCCCTCCGATCCTCGCGCGCCTGCCGATCCGCTGGCGCCGGCCGATCCGCTGGCGCAGGCCGATCCGCTGGCGCAGGCCGATCCGCCACCGCCGGCCGATCCGCTGGCGCAGGCTGATCCGGGCGCGCAGGCCGATCCGGGCGCGCAGGCCGACCCGCTAGCGCCGTCTGATCCGCTCGTGCCGGTGGAGATCTCGCCGACCGAGCCGACGCGGCCGATGAAGGGCGCAGCGCCTCGTCCCGCGCCGTAGCCGGAGGCCGCGGGCCGCTGCTGCGGCCACTCGAACGCGGCCGCGGCTCAGGTCTCGTCGGGCCAGCGGCCGTGCACGTCGTAGAAGTCGCGCGCGGCGTCTTCATCGTCGCGCTCGCGGTGGCCGCCGCCGGCGAACCAGGCGAGGACGACGATCGATCCGAGGCCGCCGACGACGCCGACGACACCCCAGATCAGCTCCGCGACGGCTGCGAGTGGCAGCAGCTCAGCGCCCCGTCCGGAACCGAACGAGGCGCGGCACGTCCTACTTCTTCTCGACGACCATCGTTTTGACCGAGGCCGTGACGCCCTCGGCGATCTCGACGACGACGACGTAGGTGCCGACGTTCTTGATCGGCTCATCGAGATGGATCTTGCGACGGTCGACCTTGAGGCCCCGGGCCTCCTCGATCGCGTCGGCGATGTCCTGGTTGGTCACGGAGCCGAAGAGGCGGCCGTCGTCGCCGGCCTGCTGGCTGATCGTGAGCACGGTGCGGCCCAGCGCCTCGGCGTCCTCGGTGGCCTTCGCCACGAGAACCTTGGCGACGCGTTCGGCCGCGGCGCCGCGACGGACGGCCTCGGCGAGCGCGCCCTTCGTCGCGGGCTGAGCGAGCTTGCGCGGGATCAAGTAGTTACGCAGGTAGCCCTTGGAGACCTCGACGACCGCGCCGCGAGCGCCGAGGTGCTCGACGTCCTGCATGAGGATGGCGGAAGGCATCAGCGCCGGCTACCGGTCGTCGCGACCGCGGCGGCCACGGCCGCCTTCGCGCTCGGCGTCGTCGCGGCCGCCCTCGTTGACGTACGGGAGCAGCGCCAGCTCACGGGCGCGCTTGACCGCACGGGCGATCTGGCTCTGATGGCGCCGACACGCGCCGGTGATCCGCCGCGAACGGATCTTGCCCTTCTCGGAGATGAACTTGCGCAGCGTGGCCGTGTCCTTGTAGTCGGCCTGCTCGATCTTCTCCTTGCAATACGGGCACGGCTTGCGTCGACCGCTGCCGGGCCCGCCCTTCTTGTCACGTCGGCGCGTGGGCTTGCCACGGTTGCGCTGCTTAGCCACTGAAAGAGAGTCCTTCGTTTCGATGCCAGGGGCGCACGCGGCGGCGTGCGCGACCCGACATTGTGGCAGGTCGCGAATAGAGAGCGCGTGTCGGACGGGTCGGCCAGCGCCAGGCCCCCGCCGCTATGGCGAGGGCGAGACGCTCAAAGCGCTGCTCAGAACGGAATGTCGTCGTCCGCGGAGCTGCTGCTGCGCCCGCCGCCGCCGACGCCGGCCGGCTGGAAGTCCGAGACGTCAGCGGGCACGTCAGAGCGCGCCGCGTAGCCGTTGGAGCCCTGGCTGGCGCCGCGTGCGTCGCCGTCGCGCACGACCGGGACGACGCTGTCCGCCGTGATGTCGACGGCCTGGCGCTTGTTGCCGTCCTGCTCCCACTCGCGCCAGCGCAGCCGGCCCGAGACGACGACCTTCTGGCCTTTGTGGAGGTTGCGCCCCATCCACTCGCCGAGGCCGCTCCAAACCGTCACGTCGAAGTAGGCGGCACGATCGGCCCACTCGCCGGAGGCGTCCTTGAAGCGCTCGTTGTGGGCGATCCGCAGCGAGCAGACGGCCTGTCCGCTGGGGAGGTTGCGCACCTCGGGCTCGCGGGTCAGGTTGCCGCTGACCGTGACGCTGTTGATGTCGAATCCGCTCATGTCCAATACCTCATCCGCGCATGCGTCGATCGCACGCTCTCGTGGAGTCGAAGTCCTCGCTCGCGGCGGCCGTTTCGCCTTTACGGGCGAACTACCGTTCGACGAACGATCGTGAGCCGAGTCTAGAGGCGCGATCGGCGGTCGCGGACGACAACGCCGCTCTCTCCGTGCTTATTGCGCAGAGTTGTGACGAAGCACGGTCGTCGCTGCGCAGATCGCGCCCGCGAGGGCCGGCGCGCTCAGTCGTCGGCGGGTGCGGCGGCGACGGCGACGGGCTCGACCGGTGGCGCGTCGACGATGCCCGTCGGACGCGGCTCGGGGCGCGTCGACGGCGGTGCCGGGGTGCCCGGCTTGAGCTTGATGATGCGAAAGCGGATCACGCCGTCGGTGATGCGCAGGACCCGCTGCAAGGACTCGAGCGTCTCACGGACACCGTGGAACTGGAGCAGGTGATACTCCGCGTCGGTCTTGTGCAGGATCTCGTAGGCCGTCTGACGAACGCCCCAGTCCTGGGTGTTGACGATCCCGATGGGACCGATGATCTGTTCGACACTCGTGATGATCTTCTGACGCTGCTCGTCCGGAGCGGCGCTGTCGAGCATCAGGATCAGGTCGTAAAGTGGGTCAGCGGCAGGCATGCGGCGGCGCATGATAGCGATTGGGGGGCGAAACCCATGCCCCCCGGCCCTATAGGGAGCGTGGACCACGGTCCCCCATCGCCGCTGCGCACTCGCCTTCGCTGGGGCAACATCGCCCGCGCGGGCGCCTTGGCGATCGTCGTCGCAACCGTCGTCGCGTGGCCGCGGCTGAGCCCGCATGAGCCCGCGCTGCCGCCCATCGAACCGCGCCCCGTCGCACCGGCCCGGGCTACCCCGCCCGCAGCGACGGACTCGGCCAAGCAGGACGATCCGAGCGAGGGGCGGAGCTCGTCGGGACGGCCGAGCCTGACGCCCCGGCGGCGGGCGACGCCGCAGGCGCGGCGCGGCGCGCGGAAGCGCGCGGCGCCAAGAAGCCCGCCGCCGCCCGTGGCCTCGGGACCAAACGCCCCCGCGCCGACGACCGAGCCGCCGGCCGCGCCGCGGCCGGCCGCCCACACGCCGCCGGCGGAGCCGGTCGCGCCGCCGACCAACGCCCCTACAACGCCGAGCGAGGCGCGTCGGGCCCCGGCGCCGCGCGCCCCGTCAGCGGAGTTTCGCCCCAGCGGTGGCGACGCGCCCGGGTTCTCACCCGGTTGAGCCGCCCAGGCTCAGCGACCCGAGAAGTAGACGGCGATCGCGACGAGCGCGAGCACGAACAGCAGCGGGTGGATGATGACGCCACCGGCAATGGCGATGATCAGCAGCACGATCGCGACGATGAGCAGCACGGCGTTCTCCTTCGAGCAGGGATGCCTCAGGCCCGATGGCCTGGGGGTGCTGCGCCACGATCGTCGGATGAGCGAAGTTCGGGCTGAGCTTCCGGGGCTCTACCCGAACGGCGCACCCGCCACGCGCCAGATGTGCCCGCGCCCGTCCGCCGCACCGCGCATCCGGGTAGCACCACCCGTAGAGCCGCTCGCCCGCACCAACGAAGGGACCTCGACGTGACCATCGCCGCGCAGCATCTGCAGACCTGGATCGGTGCCGAGGTGCTCGACCGCGCCGGCGAGAAGCTCGGCAAGCTCGAGGACGTCTACTTCCGCGGTGACGAGCCACTCGTCATCACGATTCGCAGCGGACTGGCCGGCCGCAAGCACCATGCCGCGGCGCTCGCCGGGGCCGCCGTGACGCGCGCCGACCTCCAGCTCGACGCCACCGCCTTGATGCTCGTCTCGACGGGGTCGGGCGGGCTCGACGCCAACGGGCTGACCGCGCTCGCCGAGCACGAGCCTCGACTCGGCGCGCTGCTCGTCGGCGACCTCGAGAGCTGGACGAGCCGCGAGCAGCGCCTGCGCGCGCAGGCCGAGGCTCAGGCGGCCGCCGAGAAGCTCGACGCCGAGGCGCAGCTTCGCGCCGGCGAGGAACAGGACGCCGAGAAGAAGGCGCGCGCCGCCGAGCACGACGCGGCCACGGCCACGCGCGCCCGCGAGGACGCCGAGGCACAGGCCGAGCAGGCGCGGCGCAAGGCCGAGCCCGCGCAGTAGGCGCGGGCGGCGCCGCGGCCGGGTGTGTCCGGCGCCCAGGTCGCAGGGCCTACGGCCGGCGGCCCGAGTCGGCCTGCTTCGGGCGTGCGGCGAGCGTGACCTCGATCGTGCGCGGCTTGCCGTCGCGGTACACGCGCAGCGCGACCTTGTCGCCCGGCTTGCGCTTCTCGAGCGCGATGCTGAGGTCGGCCTCGTTGCCCAGCACCTGCCCGTCGACAGCCTTGATGATGTCGCCGCCCGGGACCACCGGGCGCGCCTGGAAGCGCGTCGACGAGGACCCCGCGCGCAGCCCCGCCTTGGCGGCCGGGCCGCCCGCGACGACCTGCTGCACCCACGCCCCCTTGGACACCGGCAGCTTGAAGCGCCGGGCGAGCTGCGGGTAGATCCGCGTCGTCGCGACGCCGAGGTAGGCGTAGTCGACCTTGCCGTCGGCGCGCAGCGCGTCGAGCGTGCGGCGCACGGTGTCGACGGGGATCGCGTAGCCGACGCCCTCGCCGCCGCCGCTGGACGTCTGGATCTGCGAGTTGATGCCGAGCACCTCGCCCTTGGCGTTGACGAGCGGCCCGCCGGAGTTGCCGCGGTTGATTGCGGCGTCGGTCTGGATCGCGCCCGAGATGTCGAAGTTGGTCAGCGACGTGATCGAGCGGTCGGTCGCCGAGACGACGCCGACCGACAGCGACTGCGGCTCGCCGAACGGCGAGCCGATCGCCGCGACCGACGTGCCGACTCGCAGCTCGCGCGCCGAGCCGAGCGACAGCGGGCGCAGCCGCAGGCCGGCGGGGTCGATCTTCAGCAGCGCGACGTCGGCGTTCGGATCGAAGCCGACGATCCTCGCCGACACCTCGTTGCCGTCGGCGAAGGCGACGTAGACCTCGGCCGCCTTCTTGATGTCCTTGCCCGTCCCGTCGGTGACGACGTGCGCGTTCGTCGCGACCTCGCCGGAGCCGTCGATGACGAAACCCGAGCCGATCCCCTCGTTGTTGCCGGCGACGCCGGCGTCTGCGCCCGACGTCGGCAGCACGCTGAACACCGTCACGACGCCCGGCGCGTCGCGCGCGTAGATCGCGGCCGCGTCGAAGCTGTCGCGACCGCCGGCGGCGGCGCCGGCGACCCGGCCGCGGACGACCTCGACGGTCGTGACGCGTTCGACGGTGCGCACGGCGCCGCTCGTCGAGCCGCGGCCACCGTCACCGCCGCCGCCCGGCGCGTCCTTGCCGCCGCAGCCCGCGATCGCCAGCAGCGCGAGGCCGCCGACAAGCGCGGCCCGCATCCTCACGTGGGCAGCTCCAGCGAGAACGTCGTGCCGGCCCGCGAGCGATCGACGTCCAGCGAGCCGTCCATGCGCTCGGCGAGCTCGCGCGCGATCGCGAGCCCGAGACCGGAGCCCTGGGCGTCGTCGGAGGTGTAGAAGGGCTCGAACACGCGCCCCGCGGCGTCCGCGCGGATGCCCGGACCGTCGTCGCAGACGTCGAGCCGCACGCAGCCGTTGTCGCGCTGCGCCGTGACGACGACGCCCGTCCCGGCCGGCGTGTGCGTGAGCGCGTTGTCGAGCAGGATCCGCAGGATCTGGGCCACGCGCTCAGGATCGCAGACGGCCTCGATCGGCTCGCCTCCGAGTCGCAGCTCGAGTTCGGAGTCGTGCTTGCTGAGCGCGGGCGCGAACTCCGCCGTGACCCGGCTCGCGAGGTTGCGGAGGTCGGTCGCCTCCGGGCGCAGCTCGAGCGACCCGGCCTCGAGCTTGGAGAGGTCGAGCAGGTCGGTGGCGAGCTTGCCCAGGCGCGCCACCTGCTCGCGCACGACCGCGACGAACTCGCGTCGCGTCGCGTCGTCAAGCTCCTCGTCCTCGAGCAGCTCGAGGAAGCCGCCGAGCGAGAAGATCGGCGTGCGCAGCTCGTGCGAGGCCGTCGCGATGAAGCGCCGGCGCGCCGTCTCGACCTCCGCGAGCTGGCGCTGCATGTCGTCCAGCGCACGGGCGAGCTGGCCGAGCTCGTCGTCCTGGTCGGCCGGGAAGACCGCCGTGAAGTCGCCCGCGGCCACGCGCTCGGCGCCCTGCTCGAGCGCCTTCACGCGACGCGCGATCGTGCGCGAGACGACGAAGCCGCCGGCGAGCGCGAGCAGCAGCCCGAGCGCCCCCGCGACGAGGATCTGGCGGCGGATCAGCGCGACGTTGCCCTGCACGTCCGTCAGCGGCGAGGAGAAGATGACGACGCGGCTGACGACGCCCACGTCGCGGATCGGCTCGGCGACCTGGCCGAGCAGGACGTCGTCGCGCTTCTTCGCGCCGCGCGTCTCGCGCCCCGTGCGCGCGCTGATGTCGGCGATCCCGACCGGCACGTTGAGCTGCACCTCCGTCGTGGAATCCGAGAAGGTCGCGAGCGAGAGACCGAGCGTCCCGTTGCTGACGGTCATCAGCGTCACGCGGGTGCTCGTGCGGTCGCCGATCTGGTTGACGAGCTGGTTGACCTGGCGAAACGTGCCGTTGTCGAGCACGAGCCGGCGGAGCTGTGGCGTGTAGGCGCGCGCGGTGCGTGCCAGCGAGCGCAGCTTCTGCTCGCGCAGCGAGGACTCGAGCTGCGGCGTGACGTAGAAGAACACGGCGCCGACGGCGACGAGCGTAACGGCGAAGAACAGCACCGTCAGCCGCGTGCGCAGCGAGCGCAGCCCCGTCAGGCGGGTGCGCAGCGAGCCGATCGTCATCGCTCGTCGCGGAAGCGGTATCCGACGCCGCGCACCGTGAAGAGGTACTCGGGCGCCTTGGCGTCGAGCTCGAGCTTCTCGCGCAGATGGCGTATGTGGACGTCGATCGTGCGCGGGTCGCGATACGCCGCGTCGCCCCAGATCCGCGTCAGCAGGTTCTCACGGGTGAAGACGCGGCCCGGATGCGTGGCGAGCGCGCCGAGGATCTCGAACTCGACGTACGTCGTCTGCACGGCTGCATCGCGCACGCGCACGATGCGCTTGGCGAAATCGATCGACAGGCCCGCGACCTCGAGCGGCCCCTCGGCGGGCACGAGGCCCTCGTCGGGGCGCATCTCGGCGCGCCGCAGCACGGCCTTGACGCGGCTGCGGAACTCGCGCATCGAGAACGGCTTCGTGATGTAGTCGTCAGCGCCGATCTCGAGGCCGACGACCTTGTCGATCTCCTCGGCGCGCGCGGTCAGCATGATGATCGGCACCGTGCTGCGAGCGCGGATGCGACGACAGACCTCCAGGCCGTCGAGCTTGGGCAGCATGAGGTCGAGCACGACGAGGTCGTAGCTGCCCTCCGCGAAGCGGGCGAGCGCGGCGCTGCCGTCGGTCGCCTGGACGACCTCGTAGCCGTCCTTGCGCAGCGGGTACGACAGCAGCGTCTGAATCGCGTGCTCGTCATCGACGAGGAGGATGCGGGGGGCGCGATCCACCATCCCCAATAGTGTGACGACGACGATGTCCGGTGCACCCACCAGACCATCCGCCTCGATCTGATGGCGGATCCGCGGCTGTACCGGGCGGCGCTCATCCCCGTCCTGTTCGCACTCGTGCTCGTCGCATTCTCGCTCGCGAACCGGCCGCGCCCGCTGACGACGTCGCTGGCCGCCGGCGAGTTCGCCGGCGACCGCGCCTTCGACCGCGCCTATTCGAAGAACGGGCTCGCCGACCGCTTCGCGCAGCGGAGACCCGGGTCGGCGGGCGACGAGGGCCTCGCGACCGCCGTCGAGGCGCAGCTACGCGCCGCCCGCGGCTTTCACGTGCGCACGACGACGCACGAGGGCGAGACGATCGACGGCACGCGCGCGCTGCGCACGATCATCGCCGAGCGACCCGGCCGCATCGACGAGCGGATCGTCGTCGTCGCGCATCGCGACGCGGCGGGCCCGCGCGCCGAGGCCGAGCTGTCGGCGACCGCGGTGCTGCTCGAGCTCGCGCGCGTCTTCGGTGCGCCGCGGCGCACACAGCGCACGCTGACACTCGTCTCGACGAGTGGGGGCAGCGGCGGCGGCGCCGGGGCCGCGGCGCTCGCCGACGACCTGCGCGGGCCGTTCGCCGGCGTGCTCGTGCTCGGCGATCTCGCCTCGCGGACGATCCGCGCGCCGCTGCTCGCCGCCTGGTCAAACGGCCTCGGCTCGACGCCGATGCGCCTGCGCGCGACGCTCCAGGAGGCGCTGCGCCGGGAGACCGGATCGGGGGCGCGCTCCCCACGCGCCCTGAGCCAGTTCGCGCGCTTCGCGATGCCGGCCGCCTACGGCGAGCAGGGTGTGCTGCTGGCCCGCGGTCTGCCGGCCGTCACGCTGGGGATCGGCGGCGACCGCCCGCCGCCCGCCGGCGAGCCGATCTCGCGATCGCGGCTCGAGGAGCTCGGCCGCGCCGCGCTGCGCACGGTCACCGCTCTCGACGGCGCCCCGCGCGGGCGTCCCGTGAGCCCGCAGGCGGAAAGCCGCGACCTGCTCTTCAGCCGCAAACTTCTGCCCGGCTGGGCGGTGCGGCTGTTCACCGGAGCGCTCCTTCTGGCGCCGTTCGTCGTCGCCGTCGACGCGCTGGCCGCGATGCGGCGCGCGCGCGAGCCCGTCGTGCAATGGCTCGGCTGGACGCTTGCATGCGCGCTACCGCTGCTTGTCGCCGCGTTGTTCGCGATCGCGCTCGGCGCGGTCGGACTGCTCGCCGCGACGCCGGCGACGCCGGTCGCACCGCAGGCACTGCCCGCGCAGGTGCCCGCCCTGCTGGCGGTCGCGCTCGTGCTCGTGCTCGCGTGGGTCTGGCTGCGACCGGCGGTGCTGCGCCTGACGGGCGGCGACGCGAAGCCGACGAGCCCGGCGGCCGGCGTCGCGGTCCTGTTCGTCGCCCTGATCGCGACGGTCGTCGTGTGGATCGGCAATCCCTACGCCGCGGCCACGCTGCTGCCCGGGCTGCACATCTGGCTGTTCGCGCTCGCCCCCGAGCTGCGGATGCGCCGCTCGCTGCGGCTCGGCCTCGTCGTGCTGGCGCTCGTGCCGGTCACGGTCATCGCGCTCGCCGTCGCCGACTCGCTCGGGATCGGCGCGCTCGACGCGGCCTGGGCGCTGCTGCTCGCCGTCGCCGGCGGTCACCTCTCGTTGCCCGGACTGCTGCTGTGGAGCCTGCTCGCCGGCTGCGCCGCGGGCGCGATCGTCATCGCCGCCCGCGGCGACGCGCCCGAGGTCGGCGACGACGCGTCGATCACCGTTCGTGGGCCCAGCAGCTACGCGGGGCCCGGCTCACTCGGCGGCACGAAATCGGCTCTGCGACGATGAGCGCGATGAACGACCGCGGCGACTGGACGACCGATGCGTAGCTCGCTGCGGGCGCTCTCGACGGTGCTGATCACGGCCGGGCTGCTGATGCTGCTCGATGCCGGTCTGACGCTCGCCTGGCAGGAGCCGGTGTCGGCGATCTACGCGAAGATCGTGCAGGGCCGTCTCGGCGACGACCTACACAAGCTCGAGCTGCGCAAGCCGAGCGCGCGCGACCTCGCCGCCCTGCGCTCGCTGGAGACCGAGCGCGCGCGGATGGCGTTCCTGGCGCGCGTGTTGCGCCGCACGGCTGCGACGGGCGCCGCCGTCGGCCGGATCCGGATCCCGCGCATCGGCGCGAGCTACATCGTCGTCAACGGCACCGACACGGCTTCGCTACGCAAGGGCCCCGGCCTGTATGAGACGAACCCCTACCCCGGCGCGCCCGGCACCGTCGCGATCGCCGGCCATCGCACGACGTACCTCGCCCCGTTTCGCCACATCGACCGGCTCAAGCGTGGCGACGAGATCTCCGTCCAGATGCCGTATGGGCGCTTCACGTACGAGGTTCAGCGCACGCGGATCGTGCCCTTCACGGAGGTGTCAGTCGTCAAGCGCATCGCCCACGACCAGCTGGTCCTGTCCGCCTGCCACCCGCTCTACAGCGCCGCCAAGCGGATCGTCGTGTTCTCGAAGCTCGTGGACGCGCAGCCGCTTGGGGCGGCGCTGCGTCCATGACACCTGCGGACGCAACGAACCGAGCACTCAAGGGCGAGCCCGCGCCGTTCGATAGTGCCCTAGCGATGCGAACCCAGGAGCTGAAGGCCCGCATCGAGCGGGCCGAGTACGTCGTCGACCCGAGGGCGGTCGCCGACGCGATGCTGCGTCGCGCGATCAGTCAGAGGCGGTGCTGGAACCCCGCCACGGACCGCCGCACGCCCTCCCACCACAGCGCGACGCCCGGGTCGCCGGCGGCGACGGTTCCGACCCAGGTCAGCGGCGCCGCGGCTTCGGCGGCCGCGCGATCCTCCGGCGAGACGCAGACGCACAGCTCGTAGTCCTCCCCCGCGGCCACCGCGAGCTCCCAGGCGGGGACGCCGAGCTGCTCGGCGACAGCGGCGACGCCGTCGTCGAGCGGTAGCGCGCCGAGCTCGATCTCGAGGCGCACGCCGCTGGCGCGGGCGACGTGCGCGGCGTCGGAGGCGAGGCCGTCGGAGAGGTCGATCATCGCGTGCGCGCCGGCCCGTGCGAGGGCGCGGCCCGCGGCGAGCAGCGGCTGTGGACGCAGGTGGCGTCGGCTCAGCGCCTGCGGGCCGTGCGCCCGGCCGTCGAGGATCGCGAGCCCAGCGCCGGACCCGCCGAGGGTGCCCGTGACGCCGACGAGATCGCCGGGTCGCGCCCCGTCGCGGCGCACGAGCTCGTGCTCCTCGTCGGCCCAGCCGACGACGGTCACGGCGAGCGTCAGCACCGGCGCCGACGTCACGTCGCCACCGACCAGTGCGACGCCGTGGCGCTCGGCGAGCGTCGCCATCGCGTCGGCGAGCGCGAGCGCGTTGTCGTCACCGAAGCCGGGCGGCATGCCGAGCACGACGTACGCCTCGCCGGGGTCGGCGCCCATCGCCGCGAGGTCCGACAGCGCCGCGGCGAGCGCGCGGTGGCCGGCGTCGGCGGCGCTCGCCGTGACGCCGAGGCGAAAGTGCACGCCGTCGACCATCGCGTCGGTCGACGTCACCGACAGGCGACGCGCACGTACGACGGCGGCGTCATCGCCGCTGCCGACGACGACGCGATCGGGCGGCGCACCGAAGCGCTCGCGCATCCGCGCGATCAGGTCAAACTCGTCCATCGCGCAGGCAGTCAATAGCCTGCGCGTACGCCGATGGCTGGACAGAGCTCGGCACCCGCAGACGCGGCGTGTTCAGCGGTGAAGCACGGGCCGCCGCAACGGCCCTCATTGCGGTGTGTCGCCGTCACAGCTCACGGGCTCTGCGCCGCCTCGAGGTCGGTCAGGATGGCGAGGATGCGATTGGAGAGCTGCGAGCGTTCAAGGCGAAACCCGCTCCATTGGTCGTGGGTGGTGGGCTTCGCCGAGGCCGCAAAGCGTCGCCGACGCTGCGTGTTCGGGGAGGTCCGTTCGGCCAGCTCCGAACTGGGCACGAGCCAGACCGGCCCGTAGTCGCCGGCACGGCTGTCGACTGCAACGAAAAGCATGTAGAGGTCGCCGCGGTCGGCGAACGTCGTCTCGCGGACCTGCGCCGTGAACTTCGAGGACTTCAGCATGGTGCTGCTTTCCCAACTGCGGCTCTTGACCTGGACCGAGAGCGTCACCGGGCTGTCTCGACGGTGGAAGATCAGGTCGACTCCCTCGTCGTCGACAAAGCTGGTGGAAACATTCAGTTCGAAGCCGCTCGCGATCATCACGCTCGAGGCCACAAGGTGCTCAACCGCCTTGCCCTTGCGGGCCGCATCTCGGTTGTCCGACGAGTTGGCGGCCTCTCGAGGTCCCGCGGAATGTCGTGCGCGACGTCGGTATGCCTCCACGGCCACCGTCGAGTCGAGCGATGCCGCCTGATCGATTGCGATCAAAGCGATCTCCGGCTGTCCGGCATTCAATGCGATCTCCGCCCAGGCGAGGTGGGCCTGCGCATCGGCCCATTCTTCGTCGCCGACCTCGGTCGCAACCCGAAGTGCGCGCTGGACATACGCGAGCGCCAGGTCGTGCAGTCCAAGGCGATCAAGTGCCACCGCCAGGTTCCACGGATACGCGGGCTCCAGTGGATCGGTCGCCATCGCATCTTCGTAGAGTGCCAGCACGCGCTCAAGCTCGCCGCACTGGACAAAGCGCGAACGGACACGCCGAGCGGCCCAGCGTCCAGGCTTCAAGTAGCGGCCGAGAATGGCTTCTGCCGCGTCGGCGGCGTCCACCGAGAGGGGGTCCGTGGCCACGTCAGCCATTGCGGCGGGGTCGAGTCTCTCGTGCCTGTCTGTACTGGCCACGTTGCGTTTCATCGAGCTTCTCCAGAGTGCCAGCCACGCAGCCCTCCGCTGTACATTATGCGTCCTGCCCAGCGTAGTCTCGAGCGTCACGACCATGTCGCACACGCGCCAGCGCTCACCGGATACCGGGTCACAGCCGGCATCCGACAACCAGTTCGCGGCCTTCGGATTCCCCACCGTGAGCGATCGTGGTGTCGCGACACGCAGTTGGGGTCAGCGCTACCTGTGGCGGTAGACGATCCGCGCGCGGTCGAGGTCGTAGGGCGACAGCTCGCAACGCACCCGATCGCCGGGAAGGATCCGGATGCGGAAGCGGCGCATCTTGCCCGCGACGTGACCGAGCACGACGTGCTCGTTATCGAGCTTCACGCGGAACATCGCGTTCGGCAGGGCTTCGATGACTTCGCCCTCGAATTCGACTTTCTCTTCTTTGGCCATTTGTCGCTGCAACGGTAGCACCGCCGCGCGCGCCGATTCGTGCGATCGGCAGGCTTAGGGCGGGGTCGTGTCCTTCGGGGGACTCGGCGGCTGCGGGTTGGGGTTCGCGCCGGTCGCCGCGTTGGGGTCATAGACCTCGGGATCGAACGCCCCGCCGCCGGCCGACGGCGCCGGCTTCGTCGCGGCCGGCGGCGGGGGCGACGCCTGCTGCTGCTTGCCGGGCGTCGTCTTCGTCTTGCGCGGCTTGCCGGTCGTCGGATCGATCCCCGGGTCGACGGGGCTGGCCTGGGTGTAGGCCTGGCTGGCGTTCTTGCCCTTGAACGGCTTGGTCTTGAAGGCATGGGCCGGCTTCGGGAACGCCTTGCAGTAGCCGCGCGCGGCGAGCTTCATATAGCGGCCCCAGATCTGGGCCGGGAACGTCCCGCCGTCGACCGGGCGCCCGCCGAAGAGGTTGCCCATCGGGATCTTGCCCTTCGGGAAGCCGACCCAGACCGCCGTCGCGAGCTTCGGCGTGTAGCCGTCGAACCAGGCGTCGGTGTTGTTGTCGGTCGTGCCGGTCTTACCGGCCGCCGGGCAGCCGGTGTTCGCGCGTGTGCCGGTGCCCGACTGGATGTTCATCTGCAGGATCTTCGTGACCTCAGCCATCGCCCCGGAGTCAAACGCCCGTACCCGCTCGGGCTTGCCGAGGTCGTCGACGTGGCCGTCCGGGAACTTCACCTCGGTGATCGCCTTCGGCGTGTTGCGGTAGCCGCCAGAGGCGATCGTCGCGTACGCGTTGGCCATCTCCAGCGGCGAGCAGCAGTTCGTCAGCCCGCCCAGCGTGCCGGACGGGTTGGCGTCGACAGGCGACGTGATGCCGAGGTCCTTCGCCGCCTGCACGACCTTCTTGAAGCCGAGGTCCTGCGCGAGGCGCACGAAGACGGTGTTGTCGGAGCGCAGCGTCGCCGTCACGAGGTTTGGCGTACCGCCCGCGCACTTGCCGCCGTAGCACTTGATGACGACGTTGTCGTACTGCGGCCCGAGCTCGACGGGACCCGACGCAAAGGACGTCGTCTCAGGGTTGACGCCCGCGCGGACGGCGGCCACCAGGGTCATGACCTTGAACGTCGAGCCCGGCTGGCGGCGGCCCTGGGAGGCGAGGTTGTACTGCGCGTCCTGGTACTTGGAGGCCGACTGGGCCATCGTGCGGATGTAGCCGTTGGCCGGGTTGATCGACACGATCGCCGACGACGGCGCGCCGGGGAAGCTGAGGTCCTTGGCGATCGACGCGCGCGCCTTCTCCTGCAGGTCGAGATCGATCGTCGTCTTGATCGTCAGCCCGCCGGTGCGGACCTTCTTCAGTCCGTAGCGCTTGACGAGCTCGTCGGTGACGTAGTCGAAGAAGTAGCTCTCGCGCTTCTCGCCGAAGTAGCTGTTGCGGTGCACCTTGAGCGGCGAGGCGATCGCCTCGCGCGCCTGCGCCTCGGTGATGAAGCCGACGTCCGCCATCTTCTGCAGCACCTCGTTGCGCCGCGCGACGGCGCGCTCGGGTGAGCCGAACGGGTTGTACTGGCTGGGCGCCTGCGGCAGCCCGGCGATCAGCGCCGACTCGGCGAGCGTGAGCTGCGCGGCAGGCTTGTCGAAGTACGCCCGCGCGGCGGCCTGCACACCGACGGCCGTCTGGCCGCCGTTCGTGCCGTACGACACGGAGTTCAGGTAGGTCGTCAGGATCCACGACTTGCCCTTGCGGCCGGGGTGGACGTTCTCGAGCTCCTCGGCGAGCTTCGCCTCGTGGACCTTGCGCTTGAACGTCTTCTCCTTCAGGCCCGGGTAGAGCGTGCGGATCAGCTGCATCGTCAGCGTCGAGCCGCCCTGCAGCGCCCTGCCCGAGGTCGCGTTCTTGACCGCCGCGCGGATGACGCCCTCAAAATCGACGCCCTTGTGCTGGTAGAAGCGCTGGTCCTCGATCGCGACCGTCGCGTCCTTCATCGACTGTGGGATCTCCGCCGACTTGACCTTGATGCGCAGGACGTCGTTCTGGATGATCCCGAGGCGCTGGCCGTCGGCGGCGAGGACCGTCGACAGGCGGCCGGGATCCTCCGGCGTCAGCGAGCTGAGGTCCGGCGCGGAGTTCGCGATCCCGACGACGTAGCCGATCGCGCTCAGGCCCGCGATGACGGCCCCCGCGGTGAGCACCGCGAGGGTGAGGATGATGACGCGGGCGGCGCCGCCTCTGCGGCGACGTCGACGCTGGCGTTCGAGGCGAGCGGACATCGTGTGGGTGGTGCTTGCGCGCGGGTTGGCACCCGCGGTCCGAGCGGATTCTAGAGACAGCGCGATCTTCGCCATCCGGTTGGCGCGTCCCTGCCATGGCAACGCGCCGCCCAGCGCTTGCCAAGATCCATCGATGCAGTCGCGCGCGATCCCAGCCGGCACCGTCGCCCGCGTGCGCGCAGCCGCCGCCCGCGACGACGCGCTCGTCGACATGTGGCGGGCGCTGTGGCTGTCGCGAGTGCTCGTGTGGGCGGCGGGCGTCGTCGCGGTGCTCGTCTTCGGGCTGTCCGGTCGCGAGGGCGACTTTGACCCGGCCGGCGTGACGTCGCCGTTCGGCGCGACCGGCGACCTGCTCGCGGCGCCGTTCGCGCGCTGGGACTCCGTCTGGTACCTCGCGATCGCCGGCGGCGGCTACGGCGACGGCGCGCGCGAGGCATTCTTCCCGCTGTATCCGCTCGTCGTGAAGATCGCCGGCGTCCCGCTGCGCTCGCCGCTGATCGCCGGAGCGCTCGCGTCGACGGCGCTGCTCGCCGTCGCGCTCGGGTTGCTGCACCGCCTCGTCGCGCTGGACTTCGAGCGCCGCGTCGCTCGCAACGCGGTGCTCGTGACAGCGCTGTTTCCGATGTCGTTCTTCTTCTCCGCGGTCTACAGCGAGTCGCTGTTCCTCGCCCTGTCGATCGGAGCCGTGTACGCGGCGCGGCGCGAGCGCTGGGCGCTCGCCGGGCTGCTCGGGGCGCTCGCCGCGTCGACGCGCAGCGCCGGCGTGCTGCTGCTCGTGCCGCTCGCGATCCTGTACCTGTGGGACGGCGGGCGCGTCGTCGGGCGCGCGCGCCGGCCGCTGCGCGCGGATGCGCTGTGGCTCGGGCTCGTGCCGCTCGGGCTCGTCGCCTATTGCGCCTACCTCGCGCTCTCCGGTGGCGACGCGCTGACGCCGTTTCACGCGCAGGAGGTCTGGTTTCGGACCTTCGCCGGGCCGTTCGCGGGCGCCTGGGACGGCGTCGTCGCTGGCGTGCAGGGCGCGCGCCAGCTTCTGTCTGGCGCGCGCGACCCGGTCTTCTTCCGCGAGGCGGGCGGCGATCCGTTCGTCGTCGCGCACCACAACATCGAGCTGCTCTGCTGGCTCGTGCTGACCGTCGCGGCAGCGGTCGGCGCGCTGCGGCGGCTGCCCGCGGCCTACGGCGCGTACCTGCTCGCGGCGCTCGCGCTGCCGCTCTCCTATCCGGTCGGCCCGCAGCCGCTGATGTCGCTGCCGCGCTTCGTCTCGGTCCTGTTTCCGCTTGCGATCTGGCTGGCGCTGTGGATGACCGGCCGCGCCTGGCGCGAGCGCATCGTCCTCGGCACGTTCGCCGGCGGCCTCGCCGTCTACACCGCGATCTTCGCGACCTGGCACTTCGTCGCGTGAGCGTCGTGACGCTGGACGCGATGGGCACGCTCGTCGAGTTGCTGGACCCCGCGCCCTCGCTCGTGGTGGCGCTGCGCGCGCTCGGCGTCGAGGCCGACGAGCGTCAGGCCGCGGCCGCCCTGCGCGAGGAGATCGCCTTCTATCGCCGCCATCACGACACGGCCGGCGACCATGTTTCGCTGGCGCTGCTGCGCATGCGCTGCGCGGCGGTGCTCGGCGAGGGCCTGGTACGGGCCGGCGTCGACGTCGGCGCTTTGGAGCCCGAGCGGCTGCGCGACGCCCTGCTCGCCGCGCTGCGCTTTCGCCCCTACCCCGAGGTGGCCGGCGCCCTATGCGCGCTGCGAAGCGCGGGCCACCGGCTCGTCGTCGTCTCCAACTGGGACGTCTCGCTGCACGACATGCTGCGCGACAGCGGCCTGGATGAGCTCGTCGACGGCGCGATCAGCTCCGCCGAGGCGCGGGCCGCGAAGCCGGATGCGCGCATCTTCGAGCGCGCGCTCGAGCTCGTCGGCGGCCGCGGCGAGGGGGGCCTGCACGCCGGCGACTCGCTCGCGCACGACGTCGCCGGCGCGCGCGCCGCCGGTCTGCGCCCCGTGCTCGTCGTGCGCGGCGGTCCGCGGCCACCCGTGCCGGACGGCGTCGCCGTCGTCGGCTCGCTGGCGGAGCTCGAGGCGTTGGCCGCGTAACCTCCCGAGACCGTGACGAGCACCCCGCCCAGCGGCGACGACGCGCCGCCCGCGCCCCCCAGCGACCCGTCGGCCGATGCCCCGAGCGGCCATGAGCTGTGGCGACCGTGGACGGCCTGGACGGCGCTCGTCAGCGGCTTCGGCCTGACGGTCGTCGGCGGCCTCGTCGTGGCGATCATCGCCGCCGCGTTCGGCGCGTCGGTGTCCAACCCCTCCCCGGGCGTGAACATCGGCCTGACGTTCTTTCAGAACTGCGCGCTGATCGCGGCGGCGCTGTTCTTCGCCCACCTGGCGGGGCGCCCGCGGCCGAAGGACTTCGGCCTGCGAGCCCCAGGCGCGGACCTCGACGATTCGCGGGCCCGCCGGACGGCACTGAAGCGCGCGATCGGCCTGCTGCTCGCGGTCTGGTTCGGCTTCTACGCCGTCAGCGCGCTATGGGTTGCGGTGCTGAACCTCGATGAGCACCAGACGCTCCCCGACGAGCTCGGCGTACACGGGTCGACGCTGAACCTCATCCTCGTCGTCGGGCTCATCACGATCATCGCGCCGCTCGGCGAGGAGCTGTTCTTCCGCGGCTACTTCTTCGGCGCGCTGCGCAACTGGCACGGCTGGGTGCCGGCCGCGATCGTCACGGGGATCGTCTTCGGCGCGATCCACATCGGGTCCGCGCCGCTCGGCTTCACGGTCCCGCTCGGCGTCTTCGGCTTGGGGCTCTGCTACCTCTACCAGCGCACCGGATCGCTGTATCCGGGCATCGCCCTGCACGCGCTGAACAACTCGGTCGCGCTCGGCCTCACGCAGCACTGGTCGTGGCAGATCGCGCCGACGATGGTCGTCGCGGTGAGCGCCTCGCTGTTCATCGCCTCCCGGCTCGCGCGCGCACTCGAGAGCCGTGCGCTGGCCGGCGCCCCGCCGCTCGCGCAGCCCGCCGGCTGAGCATCGGGGGCCGACCGCCGGCGCGCCGTCTGAGCGCCCGCGCGCCCGACGTGTGAGAAATCGCACGCCCGGCGCCCCGACGCATGCCATAGTCCCGCCGATGCGCCGATCTGTCCCTCTCAGTCTCCTCGCGGCGCTCGCCGTCGCACCCTCCGCCGCACAGGCCCAGCAGCCCGTCGCACCGCCGGCCACGGTTCCCGTGCAGTCGCAGCTGAAGCTCGGCGTCGAGCGCGTCGGCGGCAAGCTCGCGACCGTGCTCGTCGGCTCGACGGTCCGCGTCCGCGGCAGCGTCGCGACCTTCGTCGCCGACCAGCAGGTGACGGTGCGCTTCTACTACGGCGCCAAGAAGGTCCGCGTCAAGCGCCAGTCGATCCTGCCCGGTCCGAACGGCACGGGGATGTTCCTGACCTCCTACCGTGCGGAGCGCTCGGGCCGGCTGCTCGTCCGCGCCTCGCACCGAGCCACGGAGCAGCTCGCGACGCTCACGGCGACCGGCCGCGCCGTCGACGTCATCCCGCGCAGCGTCGGGCCGCACAGCAGCCAGCGCGCCGTGCGCGCGCTGCAGCGCCGGCTCAGCAGGCTCGGTTACGTCGTCGGCGCGCGCGGCAGCTACGACGACCGTACGGCGCGCGCCGTGCTGGCCTTTCGCAAGAACACCGGGATGCAGCGCACCTCCGACGCCTCGGTCTCCGTCATGCGGCGCATCGCGCGCGGCGGCGGCGCCTTCAAGGTCCGCCACCCCGAGCACGGCCGCCACATCGAGGCCGACCTCACGCGCCAGGTCATGGCGCTGATCAGCGGCGGCCGGGCGCAGCGGATCTACCCGATCTCGTCGGGCAAGGCAAGCACGCCGACGATCCTCGGCTCGTTTCGCGTCTATTCAAAGACGCCCGGCATCAATCAGAAGGGCATGGTCGACTCGGCCTACTTCATCGGCGGCTACGCGACGCACGGCTACGCGTCGGTACCGATCTATCCCGCCAGCCACGGCTGCCTGCGCAGCCCGGTTCCGGAAGCGCGCAGCATCTTCAACTGGATCGCGATCGGCACGCCGGTCGACGTGTACTACGGACCGAACCCCTAGGCCCGGCTGCGCCCCGCCGTCAGGCGGGTCGCCGGCAGCTTGCCGCGGCCATGCATGAAGCGGGCGGCGTAGCCGAGCACGAAGCCGTAGAAGAACAGCCCGAGCAGCGCCGGGACGCCGCGCTGCGCCCAGCGGCTGCCGGAGCCGACGATGTCGGCGAACGGCGCCAGCAGAACGTCGTTGGCGTCGTCGATGTACTCGCGCAGGGTGCTGTGGCGCGCCTCGCGCTGGCGTTCGCCGGCGGGCGTCGGAGCGGCCTGCTCGTAGCCGGCGAGCTCGTTGGTCTGGTGCGTGGAGGCACTGTTGAACTCGTCGATCGCGAACATGCCGAAGCCGGCGAAGACGATGAGGGAGAGCGAGATCGCGAGGATCCGCAGGAGACGTTCGATCACGGCTCTAAGGTTTCCAGCATCATGGATGCCCCTGGACGTTTGGCCGAGGAGCTGCGCGAGCACGCGCTGATCCTCGGCGAGGTGACGCTGACGAGCGGTGCCGTCGCGCAGTACTACGTCGACGCCAAGCGCGCGATCCTGCTGCCGGCGGGCTTCGCGGCGCTCGGCGAGCTCGTCGCCGAGCACGCGCTGCGATGGGGCGCCACGGCCGTCGGCGGGATGACGATGGGCGCCGACCCGGTCGCCTGCGCGGCACTCGCGGCCGGCGCCGACGTCAAGGTCTTCTTCGTGCGCAAGGAGGCCAAGGCACACGGTCTCGCGCGGCGCATCGAGGGCCCGCTGCTGAGCGCCGACGATCGCTGCCTCGTCGTCGAGGACGTCGTCAGCACCGGCGGCTCGACGATCAGGGCGATCGAGGCGCTGCAGGAGGCCGGACACGAGATCTGCGGCGTCGTCAGCGTGCTCGACCGCCTCATGGGCGGCGGCGAGCGGATCGAGGCCGCCGCCGGCGCGCCGTACGCGGCGCTCTGCACGATCGACGACGTGTACCCGGAGCGGCCCGACCGCTGAACCTTGCGGTCGTGCGACGAGAGGCGTAGCTTCGGTCGCTCAAGGCTTCACCGGGGCCGCGGAGATGACGCCACGAGCCGGCGAGTCAACCGAGTACGGAAGGGGGGCCTTTCGTGGCGCGCAAGCGACCGACAGCCTCCGACATGACCCCGCCGGCACTGACCTGCATCGACGGCGGACGGCAGGATTCCGCGCCGCTGAAGCTCACCCGGGCGCAGTCCGAGGCGCTGCGCCTCAGTGCACCGCTGACGCACCTCCGGCTCCAGGCGCACCTGCGCCCGCAGGCGGCGCCGTACCGGCGTCCGCCGCGCCCGCCCGGAGCCCCACTGCGCGGGTTGTGAGCCGGCCGCCCGCGGTGCCGCTGCGCGGGCTGTAACCGGCTACGACGAGCTCAGTCGTCGAGGTCGACGCGAATCGTCAGCAGATCGGTGCCCATCGCGCGCACGGTGGCTGCGTTCAGGCGCGACATGTGATGCTGGCGCAGGAGCGGGTCGTCGTCGGCGAGCACGTGCGCCGTGCCGTCGCACCAGCGCCGACCGATGCGCAGGCGCACGCGCGGCTGCGCCTCGATGTTCCGCACGTAGGCCGAGGCACGGCCGTACTCGGCGACGATCCAGAACGTGTTCGTGCCCTTGTCCAGCCCCTTGCTGACGGGCGTGCGACGCGGCAGGCCGCTCGTGCGACCCGTCGTCTCGAGCAGGGACACCGTCGGCGCGAGCCCGCGCGCGGCGAGCGCACGGATCGGCGGGTTCAGCAGCTTGACCTGCAGCGCGGTGATCACGCGACGCTTGCGTTCTGAGGAGGACACAGTGCCCCGAGCTGGATTCGAACCAGCGGCCTTCCCCTTAGGAGGGGGACGCTCTGTCCAGCTGAGCTATCGGGGCGGGTGCGGCGCCGTGGAGGATACGTCGGTCAGCCGCCGTCGGTCAGCGGGTGATGGCAGGCGGCCAGGCCGCCACCCGGCTTGGGCTCCAGCGACGGCTCGCGGACGTCGCACTCACCCGCGACGAAACGCGGGCAGCGCGGATGGAAGCGACATGCCGCGGGCGGATCGATCGCGGACGGCGGCTCGCCGCCGAGGACCTCCCGCCGGCGCGCGTGTGCGAGCTGCGGATCGGCGATCGGCACGGCCGACAGCAGGGCCGCGGTGTACGGGTGGCGCGGATGGGCGAACAGCTCCGCGGCGGTCGCGAGCTCGACGATCTGACCGAGGTACATGACCGCGACGCGGTCGCACATGTAGCGCACGACGGAGAGATCGTGGGCGATGAACACGATCGTCAGGCCGAGGTCGCGCTGCAGGCCGCGCAGGAGGTTGAGGATCTGCGCCTGGATCGAGACGTCGAGCGCCGACACCGGCTCGTCGGCGACGAGGATCCGCGGATCGAGCGCGAGCGCGCGCGCGATCCCGATGCGCTGACGCTGGCCGCCGGAGAACTCGTGCGGGTAGCGGTTGTAGTGCTCGGGGTTCAGCCCGACGCGCTCCATGAGCTCCTGGACGCGCCGTCGGCGCTCGCCCCGCTCGCGGGCGATCGCGTGGATCGCGAACGGCTCGCCGATGATCGAGCCGATCGTGCGGCGGGGGTTCAGCGAGGCGTACGGATCCTGAAAGACCATCTGCAGCTCGCGTCGCAGCGGCTTGCCGGGCAGCGTCGCGATGTCGCGACCGTGCAGCGCGACCGTGCCCGATGTCGGCTCGAGCAGGCGCGTCAGCAGGCGCGCCGTCGTCGACTTGCCGCAGCCGGACTCGCCGACGATGCCGAACGTCTCGCCCTCGAGGACGTCAAACGACAGCCCGTCGACGGCGCGGACGGGTCCCGACCGGCGACGGCCCCCGCCCGCGCCGCGCGCCGCGAAGTGCTTGACGAGGTCGCGGACCTCGATCAGCGCGGAGTCGCTCACGGCGCCGGCGCCGGGTCGTCGTCGGCGCCGGGCACCGCGGCGCGCGCCTGCTGCGGCGTTGCGCCGTGGCGCAGCGCCAGCCACAGCGCGCGCCGCGCGCCCCCCGCGAGCAGGCAGGCGGTCTCGTGGCCCGGGTCGTCGGCGGGCGCGGCGAGCTCGGGGCGCAGCCGGCGATGCGACTCGCGCACGAACGCGCAGCGGGGGTGGAAGTGGCAGCCGCTCGGCCGCTCGATGAGGCTCGGCGGGCGGCCGGCGATCGCGACGAGCTCCTCCTCGCGCGGGCGGTCCAGGCGCGGGATCGACTGCAGCAGCCCCCACGTGTAGGGATGCTCGGGCGCGCTGAGCAGCTCGCGCGCCGGCGCCCGCTCGACGATCCGCCCGGCGTACATGACCGCGACGTCGTCGGCGACCTCGGCAACGATCCCGAGGTCGTGCGTGACGAGCACCATCGCCATCTCCCGCTCGCGCTGCAGCTCGCCGAGCAGCTCGAGGATCTGCGCCTGGACCGTGACGTCGAGCGCCGTCGTCGGCTCGTCGGCGATCAGCAGCTCGGGGTCGTTGACGAGCGCCATGGCGATCATGACCCGCTGGCGCAGGCCGCCCGACAGCTCGTGCGGGTAGCCGCGCGCGCGGCGCGGCGCATCGGCGATCCCGACGCGCCGCAGCAGCTCGAGCACGTGCTCGAGCGCCGCCCGCTTGGGGACGTCGCGGTGCGCGCGGACAGCCTCGACGAGCTGGTCGGCGATCGTGAAGTACGGGTGCAGCGCCGACAGCGGATCCTGGAAGATCATCGCGATGCGGTTGCCGCGAAGCCGGCGCAGCTCATCCTCCGACGCGCTCACGAGGTCGCGGCCGTCGAACAGGATCGCGCCGCCGATGCGGGTGCGCGCGGCGCGCGACAGGCCGATCAGCGCGTCGCAGGAGACAGACTTGCCCGAGCCCGACTCGCCGACGATCGTCAGCGTGCGACCGGCGTGGACCGTGTAGCTGATCCCGTCGACCGCGTGCACCACACCGTCGTCGGTGTCGAAGGACACCCGCAGATCGCGCACCTCGAGCAGCGGCCGCGGCAGCGCACTCAGCGCGCTCATGCGACGCGCACGCGCGGATCGAGCAGCGTGTAGAGGACGTCAACGACGAGGTTCGCGACGATGATGAACAGCGCACCGAAGAGGACCGTGCCCTGGATGACCGGCAGGTCGGCGTTGCCGATCGCGTCGAAGGCCAGCGTCCCGAGCCCGGGGATGTTGAAGACGCGCTCGGTGAGGATCGCGCCGCCGAGGATCGCGCCGAGGTCGAGGCCGGCCGCCGTCACGATCGGCGTGATCGCCCCGCGCAGCCCGTGGCGCAGCACGACGCGCCGTCGGCGCAGGCCCTTCGCGCGCGCCGTGCGGATGTAGTCCTGCGACAGCGTCTCGATCATCGTCGCGCGCAGCAGCCGCGCATAGATCGCGGCGTACCCCGACGCGAGCACGCACCAAGGCAGCAGCAGGGAAGTGAACCAGCGCCAGGGGTCCTCGGTCAGCCCGACGTAGCTGCCCTGGCCCGGCAGGATCGGCAGCACGCCGATGTCCTCGGAGAGCAGGTAGAGCGCGACGAGGCCGAGCCAGTACACGGGCGCCGAGATCGCGATGAGCGCGCCGCCCATGGCGAGGCGGTCAAGCCACGTTCCAGGGCGGGTCGCCGAGATGACGCCGACGACGATCCCGACCGTCAGCCAGAGCACGAGCGCGCCGAACGCGAGCGAGATCGTCGCCGGCAGCCGCTCGAGGATCGCGTCGCGCACATCGACGTCGTTGCGGTAGCTGTGGCCGAGGTCGAAGTGCAGGACGAGCTGGCGGAGGTAGTCGCCGAGCTGCACGGTCCACGGGCGATCGAGGCCGAGCTGGTCGCGGATCGCGGCGATGAGCTCCGTGGTCGGGTGCGGGCCGGCGCGCAGGCGCGCCGGATCGGCGGACGGCAGCAGATAGAAGACGACGAACGTCAGCACGCTGACGATGAGCAGCAGCAGGGCCGTCCACAGCAACCTGCGGACGACGTAGCGGGTCATCGCGGGGCGGTCACTTCAACGACGTGTACGACAGGTCCCATGCCACGCTGAACTTGTTCACGACGCCCTTGACGTCCTGCGAGACGGTGTTGATCTGGTTGTCCCACAGCCACGGGATGACGTAGGCGCGCCCGGTGACCGTGCGATCGATCTCGCCGTAGTCCTTCGCGCGCAGCGCCGGATCGGTGTCCGACCTCGCGATCTCGAGGCGCGCATTGAGCTCTGCGTCGTCGACCTGCGCCCAGTTCGGGCCCCCCGTCTGGGCGTGGATCTGGTCGCCGTTGAAGACCGGGTCGAGCATCGACTGCGGGTCGAAGAAGTCCTTGCCCCACGCGCCGTCGGGGCAGACCGCGACCTTCGCCTCCGGCGCGCCGCAGGTGTCGCCGAGCGTCGCGGCGTGGTCGACGAGGCGGAAGTCGAACTTGAAGCCGAGCTTGGCGAGCTGGTTGCGCACGGCCTCGCTCGTGTTCGAGGACGGCGGCTGGTTCGTGCCGACCATCAGCAGCGGCGGCCCGCTGTAGCGCCCGCTCGGATAGCCGGCCTTGCGCATGTAGCGGCGCGCGAGCGCGAGATCGGCCTTCGGGTTGTTCATGAAGCCGAACGTGCCGGCCTCACCCCCGCCCTGCGCAAAGCCCTTCATGCCGGGCGGCAGGAAGTGGGTCGCGATCGGACCGAGCGTCTCACCCCCGCGCGTGAGCCGCAGGGTCGTGCGATCGAGCGCGGCGGACGCGGCGCGGCGCACGTCGACGTTGTCAAACGGCTTGATCGTCGTGTTGAGGGCGACGAAGCGAGTGCCCTGGCTGGGCAGAATCGCGAGCTGGTCGCGGCGCGTCGACAGCGCCGAGCGCAGCACGTTGACCGGTGGCGTCGCAAAGTCGCCGCTGGCGAGCCCGCGGCCGCTGAGGATCCGGCGGCTGGCGATGTCGATGTCGTTGCCCGCGAGGACCCGGATCCGGTCGAGGTAGGCGGGGCGGTAGTCGCTCTTGGGATCCCAGCTCGGGTTGCGCACGAGCTCGATGCTGCGGTCCGGCTTGTAGCCGGTGAGCTTGCCCTTGCCGTCGCCGGAGATCATGTACGGGCCGGTGAAGACCTGATGGCGCCCGTACGTCGAGCGCTTCAGCGCGTCGTAGCGGCGCGCGTAGTCCTCCGGCACCGGGACCGTGGCGGGCAGCGACAGCGACTCGCCGTTGGAGATGACGCCGACCGGGCTTCTGAGCTTCAACACGAGCGTCGTGTCGTCCGGCGTCTCGATGCCGCTGATCTCCGTCGCCTTGCTCGACGCAAACGCCTTCGCGCCCTTGATCGCGTTGTAGTAGACGCCGGCGTAGAAGTTGCCGACGGACGGCAGGAACGTGCGCTCGATCGCGTACTTCACGTCGGCGCTCGTGACGCTGCGGTCCTGCAGCGGCGGGCTGTAACGGATACCGGGCTTGATCTTGATCGTGACGGTCTTGCCGCCGTCGCTCGTCACCGGCAGGGCGCTGGCGAGGTCGGGGGTCGGCCTTGTGTCGCGCGGGCGCCAGCCGTACAGCGCGCGCTGCGTCGGGAGCGACAGGACCTGGTAGTCGTAGGTGAAGTACTCGGCCCCGGGATCGAGGCTCTGGACGTCCTCTGCCGACAGCAGCGTGAGCTCGCCGCCGCGCTTGCCGGACGTGTTGCCGAAGTCCGGCGGCGGGCCGCTGTTACCGTCGCCGCCGCACCCCGACGCCGCGAGCACAACCGAGACGACCACCGCCACCGCGCCGCTGAGCCTGAACATGAAGATCCTTTCCCCGTGTGATCCTTGCGGCCTGCCGTGTGCGGTCGCTCGTGACGCGATCAACGGGCTGCCCTCGGATCAAGGGCGTCCTGCAGACCGTCGCCGAGCAGGTTGAAGGCCAGCACCGTCAGTAGCAGCGCGAGCCCCGGGAACAACATGTACCACCATTGCGACGCAAAACTGAGTGTCGCGTCGCCGATCATCGTCCCCCAAGTCGCGGTCGGACGCCGCACGCCGACGCCCAGGAACGACAGGGCGGACTCGAGCAGGATGTTCTGCGGGACGAGCAGCGTGCTCGTGACGACGATCGGCGCGACGAGATTCGGCAGGATGTCGCGCACGATGATCCGCCGGTTCGATGCACCGAGCGAGCGCGCCGCCTCGACGAACTCCTGCTCGCGCAGCGACAGCACCTGGCCGCGCACGATGCGCGCGACGTACGTCCAGTTCACAACCACGATGACGAGGATGACGACGCTCAGCCCCGGCTTGATCGTCCCTCCGAGACAGCCGTCGCCGAGCGTGCATGCCGACGCGACGCCGAGCGCGAGCAGCAGGATCGGGAACGCGAGCACGACGTCGATGACGCGCGACAGCAGCCCGTCGACCCAGCCCCGGTAGAAGCCGGCCACCATCCCGACGGCGACCCCGAGCAGCACCGAAAGCAGCGTTGCGATGAAGGCCACGGCGAGCGACACGCGCGCGCCGTAGATGACGCGACTGAGGACGTCGTGGCCGTTGTCGTCGACGCCGAACGGGTGCGCCGCGCTCGGCCCGGTCGCCGTGCCGAAGCTCGGATCGAGCGCCGACGTATCGACGGCGTCGGGCCCCGGGGCGCCGAGCGCGCTCGTGACGAGCGGCGCGGCAAGCGCCATGACCACGACCAGCGCGATGAGCGCGAGGGCCGCGACGGCGACGCGATCACGCCGGAAGCGCGCCCAGAAGAGCTGCCGGGGCGACCTCGCGGCGATGTCCGTCACGCGCTGGACCATACGCCGCGCCCATCACGAGAGCCAGCGTGCGGGCGCGCACGCGGTACCCGTGGACCGACGAGCGGTCGGTCCGATGGATCACGTGCTCCGCGGACGCGGGCAGCGACCGACCGCGCGTGCTCGAGCGTCAGTCGAGGTACTCGACGATGTCCTCGAGCGGGGCTCGCTGCGGCACGCGCTGCTCCTGGCGCGGGGTGCCGAGGTGCAGCAGGCCGAGCACGCGCTCGCCCTCGCCGACGCCGACCGCCGCGCGGCCCGCGGCGGTGCGCAGTTGCGCGGGCGTGCGCCAGTAGCCGGCGAGGCCGCGCCCGTGCGCGGCGAGCAGGACGACGTACGCGGCGACGGCAGTGGCGTGCACGTCCTCCTCGTCGAGCGACGGGTCATCGTTGGTCTGCGTCGAGGACACGACGACGAGCGTCGGGGCACGGGCGAGCTTCGCCGCCGCGAGCGGATCGTCGGCCGTGGCCTGCAGGCGCTCGAGTGCCCGTGGCCCGAGGACGCGAAAGCGCCACGGGTTCGTGAGCTTGTGGTTCGGCGCCCAGCGCGCGAGCTCGAAGAGCTCGTCGAGGATGGCGCGGTCGACGGGGTCCGGGCCGTAGGCCTTGTGCGTGCGGCGGCCGCGGATCGCCTCCTCTAGGTCCACCTACTCGTCCTCGTCCTCGTCCTCGTAGAGCGACTCGTGCGCGAGCTCCGTGCCGTCCTCGTCGAAGAGCCGGCATTCGAGCGTGCCACCGCGGTAGCCGTCCGGCGCGAGCAGCGTGAAACGGTCGACGATGACGTCGCACTGGTCGACGACGATTCCGGCGAGCTCGGCGGTGACGGCGTGGCCATGCTCGACGAGCGGGCGGCCCCAGACGAGCGTCATCTCGGCGCTGTCGCCGTTCTCCCCGCGCCACACGCCGACGACCTCCTCGCAGAGGTCGAGCTCCCAGTCGGGGTTCTCGGCGGCGGTCTCGGGCGTGAAGTCCGCGACGGCCGAGAACTCGCTCGCCTCACGGTCGTCGACGCCGGGCCGGAACGAGACGTAGCCGAACAGCTCGTAGCCGGTGCTCGTCAGCGTCGTCGCCGGGATGTACGTGCGTCCGTGCCACGTGCGGTCGGGGTAGAAGGCGATCTCGCCGGGCTCGCCGAGGCCGTCCTCCTCCTCGTTGAGCGGATCGCAGGCGCCGAGGAAGTGGCGCGCGAGGGTGGCGGCCCAGCGGCCGTCCGGCAGGGCCTCCTGCGGCGGTTCGGCGACGAAGCGGCAGACGAAGTTCGGATCGACGGGCATGGCGCCGGAGTGTAGGGCGACGCGAGTCAGCCGGGGATGCGCGCCTCGAATCGCCCGGCGACGACCGCGCCACGCATGTCGGGGACCAGTGGCTGCTGACCGGCAAGTCTTGACTGAGGCCGGAAGGCGACGGTGCCCACGATCACCCCGTGGCAGGTCCCAGGCAGGTCGATCGGCTCCCGCACGACCGCGCCGCGGCGGACGTCGTGGACAAGCGGGGCAATCGTCATGTAGTCGCAGCCCGAGTGGCGACGCGGCCGGATCGAGATCACGTAGTTGGAGCGGGCATCGCCGCCGTGGCGAGCGCGGAAGCTGATCGTCAGCCGCCACACGCGCGCCACCTTCACGCCCGGCGGCGGCGGCGCCGGCCGGACCCGCCGCGCTGCGAACGTCGCGCGGACGGGCGTCGCGATCTGCGCGGCCGTGATGTGCTCGGGCCGCGCGCGGACGAAGCCGACGAGTGGGCACCCGCGTGCCCCTCCAATCCGGCGCCCGGACGTGATCACACAGCGCGGTGCACCGTCGTAGCCGACGCTGCGGATCCCGCGGCCCGGGCTCGTCCCGACGCTGAACCCGAGGGTCACCGGGCGCCGGGCGGAGGGGCGACGCACGATCAGGTAGGCACCCTCGGGCCGGTCGACATGCGTCTTGACGACGGTCGCGTCGTCATTCTCGTAGGTGACGCTCGTCGCGCGAGGACCGAGCAGCCCGAAGTCGAGGATCCGCACGTCCGCTGCGGCGCACGTGGGCAGGGTCGGGGCGCGGTGGCTGCCCAGTCGATCGGCGAAGGCCTTCGGCAGCGGGGGTGGCTGGGCAACCGCGCAGCCACGATCGAGGGCGCTCGCCGGCACGCTGCGCCCGGTGACACCGATGAACAGGTGGCCGGCGGCGTCGGGCTGCAGGCAGTGGGCGAGCGTGAGGACGTCGCCCGGGAGCTCGTGAAAGCGCCCGTCGTCGCCGAAGGCGCCGTCCTGCCCGAGGACGCCGAGCCGGCCGTCGACGACCCGCCCGACCTGGATACAGGCGAAGCCCCGCGTCGTCGTCACCGTGCTCATGCCCCAGGGCGGGCCGCCGTCAGGATCGACGACGCGTAGCGCCAGCAGCTTCGCGCGCCCCGGCTTGCCGACGCCGGTCGTTGCCTTGAAGCTCGTGCCGGGCGCGTTTCGCACCGGCGCGCCGGTGAGGATGCCCGTGGCAGCGACCGCCACCGCCGCGGCGACAAGCAGGCCCGGCAGCGCGAGGGCGAGCACGCGCCCGCGCCGCAGGCCGCCGGGCCGTCGGCCGGGCTGCCGGGCCGCGTCGCGGTGGGCGATGCGCTCGAACTGCGCGCCGAGCTCGTCGAGGGCCTTCAGCGGTTCGTCCATGATGTCTCCCCGGCGATCGGTGGGCGCGGCTCGAGTGCCGCGGACAGGGCGCGCAGCGCGCGCGAGACTCGGGCACGCGCCGTCGCTTCGGTGATCCCCAACTCTTGAGCGACGTGCTCGTAGCTGTGCTGCTCGACGACCCGCAGACGCAGCGCCTCGCGCTGGTCCTCGTTGAGTCGCGCGAGCTGCGCTGCGAGCTCGGCCCGCAGCGCGGGCAGTCCGGCGCGGCGCTCGATCTCCTCGATCTGGTCGGGTTCGAGCTCCGGCGTCTGGATCGCGAGGCGCCGCAGCGCGCGTGCATCCAGGCTGCCGCGCCGCATGTAGCGCGCGATCTGGCGGCGAGCGATCGTCAGCAGCCAGGCGCGCGCCTCGGCGCGCGTCGTGCCGCGAAACGAGGCGCGGCCGCGAAACGCCTGTGCGAACGTCTCGGCGGTCAGGTCGAGCGCCGTCTCGGCATCCATGACACGGCGCGCACAGAAGGTCAGCACGAACTCCGCCTCGCGGCGGTACAGCGCGACGAAGCCCTCGGGCTCGCACAGCTCGACGGCACGTCCGCCTTCGTCTTCGATGGTGCTCACTACGGCCAGAGTGGCGAGGTGCCCGGATCGTGTGACGAGCGACCTACGACTCGAGCAGCAGCGTGACGGGGCCGTCGTTGACGAGCTGCACCTGCATGTCGGCGCCGAAGACGCCGCCCTGCGCTTGCAACCGGGAGCGGAAGCGCTCGTAGAGCGGCTCTGCGACGTCGCCGGGCGCTGCGGCGACGTAGGACGGGCGGTTGCCCTTGCGGGCGTCGCCGTAGAGCGTGAACTGGCTCACGACGAGGATCTCACGCTCGCCGAGCGGCTCGTTCATGCGTCCGTCGGCGTCGGGGAAGATCCGCAGCGCCCGGACCTTGTCCGCGAGGCGGTCGGCGACCGCCTCGCCGTCCTCGTGGGTGACGCCGAGCAGGACGAGCAGCCCGGGCCCGACCTGCGCGACGAGCTCGCCGTCAACGCTGACCGAGGCGCTCGTGACACGCTGGACGAGCGCCCGCACGACTCTTCCTCAGCCGAAGAAGACCTCGGCGGTCTTGAACAGCTCGGGATCGAGCAGCTTCGGCTCGGCGAGCGCCTCCTCGAGCGGGACCATCTCGATCGACGTGCCCTTGAGCGCGGTCATCATCCCGAACTGGCCGTTGGACGCGGCGTCGATCGCGGCGACGCCGAAGCGGCTGCCGAGCACGCGGTCAAAGGCGACCGGGGAGCCGCCGCGCTGGATGTGGCCGAGGACCGTCGCGCGGCTCTCGAAGCCGGTGCGCTGCTCGATCTCCTTCTCGAGCTCGAAGGCGATGCCGCCGAGGCGGGCGTGGCCGAAGGAGTCGACGGTGTCGGCGGCGGTCGCGGCGTCGCCGCCGTCCGCGCGCGTCGCGCCCTCGGCGACGACGACGATCGAGAAGTTCTTGCCGGTGCTCTCGTGGCGGTGCGTGAGGTGGTTGCAGACGTCGTCGATGTCGAACGGGCGCTCGGGCACGAGGATGACGTCGGCGCCACCGGCGAGGCCGGCGTAGCACGCGATCCAGCCGGCGTCGCGGCCCATGACCTCGCACACGATGACGCGATCGTGCGACTCGGCGGTCGAGTGCAGGCGGTCGATCGCCTCCGTGGCGATCTGGACCGCGGTCATGAAGCCGAACGTGAAGTCCGTCGCGTTGAGGTCGTTGTCGATCGTCTTCGGCACGCCGACCGTCGGGAAGCCGGCGTCGTTGAGCTTGCGCGCGACGCCGAGCGTGTCGTCGCCGCCGATCGGGATCAGGACGTCGATCTCGCGCTCCTTGAGCGCCGCAAGCACGCGCGCCTCTCCGTTCTCGGTCTTGTAGACGTTCGTCCGCGAGGTGCCGAGGATCGTCCCGCCGCGATGCAGGATGCCGCTCGTGTTCTCGCGCGTGAGCTGGATCGCGTCGTTTTCGAGCACGCCCTTCCAGCCACGCCTGAAGCCGTACAGCTCGTGGCCGTAGGTGTCGATCCCCTTGCGAACGATTCCGCGGATGACGGGGTTGAGTCCGGGGCAGTCTCCGCCGCCCGTGAGAAGTCCGATTCGTGCCATCGCGCCATCGTATGTCGCGGCGTCGCCGACCGCCGTGCCGGCCCCCTATCCGCGTAACGCGCGCAACTCGGCCGCGGCGCGCTCGGGCGCGACCGGGTTGTACGCGACGCCCGTGCCGAGGTGCAGGCCGCCGGGAGCGATCAAGCGCGGTACGACGTCGATCCGCCAGCAGAAGCGCTCGGCATCGCGCGGGGCGCTGCGGATCCACAGGCTCAGAGGCGGGCTGACGCCTCCGAAGTGCGCGCGCAAAAGCGAGAGTCCCTCGTGCAGGAGCGCCGCGCCGGTCGCGCCCTCGTCCTGAAAGCGCGCCCGTCCGCGCCGCGGAGCGAGCATGAGCTCGAACGGATGCTGCGAGGCGTACGGGCACCACAGCACCGCCTCGTCGTCGATCGCGACGATCCGCTCGCGGCGGCGAACCTCCTCCTGGACGAGGTCCTCGAGCAGGTTGCCGCCCATCGTGCGCGTCGCGTACGCGCCGAAGCGCTCGCGCTCGCGGGCCACAGCCGCCGGCACGAACTCGAGCGCGTGCAGGTGCGCGTGCGTGTGCTCGAACGCGGCCCCGTCGAGGCGCTCGTCGACCGAGACGTGGACGTACGCGGCGCCCTCGTGCGCGCGCATCCGTTCGCGCCAGACCTCGACGGCCGCGACGACCTGCTCGGCCGGCAGCTCGGCCAGCGAGTGCACGGGCTGCGGCCCGTTCACGACGATCTCGTGACTTCCGCGCGCCGCGAGCGCACGGAAGAGGTCCGGGTTGTCCTGGGGCGGTGGCTCAGCGGCGTCGGGAGAGAAGATGGGAGCCGGGTTCGGCACGACCCGGACGCTCCAGCCGGGCGTGTCGGGAGCGCCGCCGTCGGGTCGGCGCGCGCACAGCTCCGGCGGCGTTCGCCGCTCGTTGCCGTAGGCGAACGGATCGTCGGCCGCGTCGATGGGAGCGGCCGCCGTGACGGGGAAGTCGGACGTCGAGCCGCGCTCCGAGACGATGGCTCGCAGGCCGGTCAGCGGGTCGATTCGGATCTCGCTCATGGACGCTGGTCAGCCTACGGCTCGTCGGCCGCACGAGGACGGGCGAGCCGTCGCGAACTCGGTCTGGACGGAGCGCAGGAGCCTCGCGCGCCCTCGGCGTTTTCATGTTGTGAAACATGAAACAACCCCTTCGCCGGACATGGCAAGTCAAGCTCGCGCCGACGCGGTGGTCATCCCGCGGCTTCGTGCGATCGCCTCGCTGACGTGATCGGACGCTCGGCTCAGCGCAGCGCGTAGCGCTCGATCGCGTCCGACAGCTTCGACTGGTCGGTGAACGGGCCCTGGTGGACGATCGAGAGCCTGCCCCGGGCGTCGTAGAACGCCGTCGTCGGCAGCGCCTGTGATCTGAATCGCCCGACGCTGATGTTGGCGCGCGGATCGGAGAACGACGGGTAGGGCATCGGGAAGCGCGCGGCGAGCTTCAGCGCCTCGTCGCGGTCGTCGGTGACGTCGACGCCGAGGAAGGCGACCTGCGCCCCGCGCGCGAGCGCCTCGTGCTGGAAGACCGGCAGCTCGTAGCGACACGGCCCGCACGACGACGCCCACAGGTTCACGACGACGGGGTGCCCGCGCAGTGCGCGCAGTTGCGCGCGGAAGGCCTGGTCGCCCCCGTCGACGAGGACGTTGACGCGGCTTCGCAGTGCCGCGAGGTCGGGCGGCGCGCCGGCGATCGGCTTGGAGACCTCGGCGAGCGTCAGTGCCCGCGGCGGCCCGCCCGCCACTCCCGTGCCGTCGCTCGCCTGTTTGATCCCGACGACGATCGCGGCCGCCAGCACGACCGCGCAGATCGCGATGATCGCCATGCGCATGCACGACAGCGTCGCAGAGCCGCGCGATACTGGTCTCACCGCCGAAGTGTTCGCTATGCTGCGCCTTACGCGGGTAAGGGCCAGTCTCTGTCGAGACGCCTCACCGCATCGACCGGGCCAGTCCCGGCGCCCCGGATCGCGACGGATGTTGCGCGCGAGCCGCCTCACCCCGAGCAGGAAGCCGATCTTGGCTGATCCCACGCCAGTGGCCACAGCGGCCACGTCCGTACCGAGTCCCAGCGACATCGCAAGGGCCGAGTCGTTCACCCGCGAAGCATTCGTGCACGCGGGTGAGACCGCCGGCGACGTGTTCGCCCCCGGCAGCGCTCGCCGCCGGGCGCTCACGGCCGCGCTGCAGGAGATCGACGCCGGCGCGAAGGTCCCCTCGCCCGAGTGGCGCCGGCGCTACTCGCTCATGCTCGGCCTCGAGCGCGTGCTGTCCGACGAGGAGCCCAAGCTCGCCGACGGCACATCGCTGAACCCCCACCAGGTCGACGCCCTGTCGGGCACGCTGACGGCGTTGCTCGCCGAGGCGCAGCGCAACGGCGGCACGCCACTCGTCGCGTCCGCGGCACCGGTCCTCGCGGTCGACGACGAACCCGAGCCCTACGACGACGACGAGCCCCAGTCCATCGTCGACGACGAGGACGACGAGGATCCCGACGACGAGGACGACGACGACGAGCCCGAGGACCTCTCGCCGCTCGACATCGAGATCGACCTCGGCGACGACGACGAGGACGAGGAGGACGAGACCGAGGAGGAGTCCGACGACGACGACGGGCCGGAGGGCCCGCTCGACGAGGACCAACTCGAAGAGGCTCCCGACGACCCCAACGCCCACAAGCGCTTCTGGTTCGAGCACGCGACCGGCGCGGGCAAGACCGTCGCCGCGATGGGCTTCGTCGACGCCTCGCGCACCGGCGGCGTCCTGATCCTCACGCACCGCCGCAATCTCGTCGACCAGTTCCACGGCGAGCTCAAGGACCGCGGCTACGCCAAGCGCATCACACCTGCACTGTTGCAGGGCCAGGACAACGCGAACGGGCCCGTCACGGTCGAGACGTACCAGTGGTTCGTGCGCAACGCCGGCAAGATCTCCGAGGCCTACTCGATCGTCATCTGCGACGAGGCCCATACCGCGCTCGGCGAGAAGACGAGCGCGGCGATCCGCGACTGGACCGGCCCGATCTTCATCGGCATGACGGCGACGGGCGCTTTGATCGCGCGCCACGTGACGGACCTCTTCCCGACGCAGACGTCGCGCTTCGACCTCGCCCAGGCCGCCCGCCGCGGCGTCATCTCGCCGCTGCGCTGCATTCGGATCCCGCCGGGGGTCGGCGTCAAGACGATCGCCAAGGTGCCGCTGCGCCGCGGCGAGGTCGACATCGAGTTCGACCAGGACATGCTCGCCGAGCTGCTCGACCAGGGGCCGTTCAACTTCGCCGCCGCCGACCTCTACAAGACGCGCTTCAACGGCGTGCCGGGCGTCATCTACGCCGCAGGTGTCAAGCACGCATACAACCTCGCCGAGGCGTTTCGCGAGCAGGGCGTGAAGGCGATGGCCGTGTCCGGCGAGACGCGCAAGCGCGACCTCGCGGAGATCCTCGCCCGCTACGAGCGCGGCGAGATCGACGTGCTCGTCAACGCGCAGCTGCTCGCCGAGGGCTGGAACTCGCCGCGCGCGACGGTCTGCATGCACCTCGCGCCGACCGCCTCCAAGCGCATCTACCAGCAGCGCGTCGGCCGTGTCACGCGCCGCAACCCGGGCAAGGAGGCGGGGATCGTCGTCGACTTCGTCGCCCCGGACACGAAGAACGACGACGCGGTCGTGACCCTGCATTCGCTGCTCGATCGCGACGTCTACCGCGGCGGCGCGATCGTCGTCGGGCCGGTGCGCCGTGGCCGCGGGCGGCGGCTGCGCGTCGAGCGCCGGGTGCTCCCGGTGACCGCCGACGAGGATCGGCGGATCGAGGTCTTCGAGCGCGAGCTGTGGCGGATCGCCGTCGAGCACCTGCCCTATGGAGAGCAGATCCAGTGGGCTGCCCTGGCCGGCGCGCGCGTTGCGCCATCCGGCTGGCGACGCGCGCGGGCGATGCTGCACTTCGACCGCGAGGGTGCGATCAAGCGGGCCTTCCTGCTGACGGCCGTGCAGCGCAACCAGACCCCGCAGCTGCGCGTGCGCGCGCTGCAGGAGATCGCCGCGTCGCGCGACGGCGAGGCCTTCGACACCGCGATCGACGAGATCGGCGGTTGGACGCGCGACGAGCGCCGCGAGGGTACGAAGGTCATGCTGCTCGCGCTGGCGGAGAAGCGCATCGGCCGCCGCGACCAGGCGAACGCCTGGATCTGGCGGCTCGCGTCGTACACGCGCGACGTGCACGAGGAGTACGCCGTCCAGCGCTGGCCGGAGACCAAGCGCCTGCTCGGCCTGCTCGTGAACTCGTCGGGGGCCGCGCACGCCCGCAACGCGCGCCGGCTCGTGCACGCGGCGCGCAAGCAGGATCGCCGACTGAGCGCCGCGCTGCTCGCGGCCGCGATCGCACACTCGCCCGAGGGCGAGGAGATCCTGCGCGGCGCGCGGACGCGCCTGGCGCGCAAGCCGAGCGCGCTGTCGCGCGAGCTGTTGCGCAACTTCCCCAAGAGCCGCGCGCGGCGGGGTTCGCGGCGGCGGCGCAAGAAGGGTGCGGGCGAGGTCGGAGAGGGCACGCTCGTGGCCCAAGGCGCGGGCGTCAGCAATGCCGGCGGCGGCCGTTCCGGGTCCGGCGGGTCCGGCTCCGGCGGGCCCGGCGGCGAGCGGTCTTCTTCGAATGAGCAGGGCGGGCGCTCGGGCTCGCGCCGGTCCCGCTCGCGCAGCGGGCGTGCGGCGCGGCTCGCTGCTGCCGCAACCGAGAACGGCGTGGCGCCGTCCGAGCAGGACGCCTCCGCCCAGGCCGGCTCGCAGCCCGAGCGCGCCACCAACGGCCACGCGGCCGCAGACGGCGACGGTGCCGGCGGCCCGAGCTCCGAGCAGCAGCGCGACCGCTCGCGTTCGCGGGCTCGCCGCGGCAATCCGCCGCCGAAGCCCTTGGACTCCGCCGACGAGGCACGTGCGGTCGAGGCGATCGCCGGCGCCGCCGCCGCGCTCGCCGCCATGCGCGGCCCGAAGTCCGGCGCAGACGCGAAGCCGACCACCGGCGGGGACGCGACGCCCAGGAGCCGCCGCAGCGCTGCGCGGCGCGCCCCGGCCGTGCCCGTCGAGGTGCCGGAGCCCGCGGCGGCGAAGCCCGCTCGCCGACGCCGTGTGACGTTGATCGACGACGAACCCGTCTCGGGCCCTGAGGCCAGCGATGTTCCGGCACCCGCGAAGCCGAGGCGCCGCACGAAGGCCGCCGTGGCGGAAGCTCCCGCGGCCAAGCCGAAGCCGGCCCGCCGCACGACGGCGGCTGTCGCGAAGGAGGCGCCGCCGGCCTCCGCCGCGAAGCCGACCCGCCGCCGCACGACCACGAAGGCGACGGCGGATGGCGCCGCGGCGCCCAAGGCCGCGAACCGCCGCACCACGCCCACGCCCGCCGGCGAAGACGCCGCCGCCGCGCCGAAGCCCGCGAGCCGCCGCACCGCACGCACGCCCGCCGGCGAAAGCGCCGCCGCCGCGCCGAAACCCGCGAGTCGCTCTACGCCCACGCCCGCCGGCGATGACACCGCCGCCGCGCCGAAGGCGGTGCGGCGCACGAAGGCCGCCCCGGCGGTCGAGGGCGAGGCTCCGAAGGCAGCTCCCAAGCGCCGCGCCCCGACGCGGCGAAGCACGGCCAAGGCCGCGCCCGACGCCAGCGACGCCAAGCCGGCGCTCGACGACGGCGTCGAGTCCGCCGCGTAGCCGCCGAGCAGTCGACCCGCGGCTCTCCGACAGCGGCTCACGCGCGCCACGCTCCGGGCGGTTCGCACGGGTTGGGCCGAAACGACGGCAGGCCTCCCGCAATCGGACCAACCCTGACTGCTCAGCCCGCGCGGCCCCGCCGAAGCGGCGGCTCAGCTGCGCAGTAGGCGCGCCAGGCCGGTCGTCAGCGCGACGCCGAGGACCGCGATCCCGACCGCCGCGATCAGCGCGATCGGGTGCTGGAGAGCGTCGAGCGTCCAACCCGGTCGGCGCACCAGCAACGCGAAGCCGACGATCGCCGCGAACATGAGCGCGAAGGTCGCCAATACCGGCGCCGAGAGCAGCACCGGCGGGCTTCCCGACTCCGGAGCCGGGGCCGCCGAGCGCGCCTCGAGCGCCGCCAGCGCCGCGGCGCCGAGCAACGTCCACGTCGCGGCCATCAGGTACCCGCCGAGCACGTCGCTCGGGAGGTGGTAGCCGACGACGACGAGCGCGTAGCCGATCGCGATCGCGTAGCCGGCGCCGAACAGTGCCGCCAGCGGGCGTAGCCGTGGCCCGGCGACGAGCACGAGGCAAAGCGCGAGCGACATGGCGGCCGTCGAATGCCCGCTCGGCCACGAGCCAAGGTACGTCGTGATCGTTCCGTGCAGATCGATGATCCGCAGGTCCCCGAGCGCCGGCTTGAGCTGCTGGGTGCTGACGTTCGCGGCGAGCAGGATCAGCGGCACGATCGCCGCCATGAGCCAGCGCCGGCGGACGACCGCGATCACCACGACGGCGATCGCGGTGAGCACGAAGGGCGCGGGATCGGCGAGGCTCGCGACGCCGCTGATCGCCGGGGCCGCACGCGCGGGAGTCGCCGCCGTGAACGTCTGCAGCGCGCGCTCGTCGAGGTGCTCGCCGCCGGGGGTGTGCAGCGCCGTGAACCAGACCGCCGCGGCGCCCGCCGCGCTGACGACGGCGAGTCCGAGCAGGGCGAGCGGTCGCCGGTACATTCGATCCAGACTAGTCGCCCGATGTGAAGGGCTTGTGGAGGTGCACCTCGCCGGCGTCGAGCACGACGCGAACGCCATCCGCGCGGTCGACGAGTAGCCGACCGTCGTCGTCGACGCCCGCCCCGACGCCGTGCTCCCGGCGCCAGTGAACCGCCCTCCCGAGCAGCGCGTCGCGCGGGCGATAGTCACCGAGGATCGTCGCCGCGTCCTGGCCGAAGCGCCGCTGGAGCGCACCGAGCAGGCGGGCGAGGGTCGGCTCGACGTCGTCCGGCGCGAGCCCCAGCCCGGCCGCGCGCAGCGCAACCTCGGGCGGCAGGTCCGCCGCGCGCACGGCGACGTTGAGGCCGATCCCGAGCACGACCCAACCGTCCTGGGGGCGCGACTCGGCGAGGATCCCCGCCACCTTGCGCTCGCCGAGCAGCACGTCGTTGGGCCATTTGATCGTGGCCTCGTCACCCACCACGTCCGCCACCGCGAGCGCGCTCGCAAGCGCGAGCAGTATCGGAGCGTCGCGCAGCACGAGCGACGCCAGCAACGCCCGGCCCGGCGGCGCGCTCCAGCTGCGCCCCTGACGCCCGCGGCCCGCGGTCTGCTCGCCGGCCGTGACGAGCGTGCCGTGCGGCGCGCCCTCCATCGCCAGCGCGCGGGCTCGGTCGTTCGTCGAGTCCGTGCTGCGCAGGTGCAGGCGCGGCGTCCCGAGCCGCCGGGACTCCACGCGCAGCCCCTCGCCGGCGCCGCCGGGCCGGAGCGGCGCCTCGTACGAGCTCATGCGGCCGGCGCGATCCGCACGACAGCGTCGATCTCGAGGCCCAGAGTCTGCATGGCGGAGCCGCGGTTGATCGCCAGCGACAGCGCGCCGTAGGCGTCCTCGTAGAGCAGCAACCCTCCGGCGGGGACGTCCGCGAACGTCGTGACGTGGGCCGCGCGGATGCCGTTGACGATGACCGCTCCGACGCCGTCGAGCCCGGCAGCCTCGACGTGGACACGTTCGGCGTCGAGCAGGACGTTGCCGTAGCGGTCGGCGAGCAGGACGTGCGCGAGCAGCCCGTCGGCGCGGATCTGCGCCCGCGGCAGCTCAAGCGTAACGAGCCCGGCCGGGTCCAGCGGGGTCCCGGTCTGCGCGAGCGTCGCCCCCGCGGCGAGGTGAGCCGCGACGGGGGCGAACAGGTCACGGCCATGAAAGCTCGCCGCGACCGAGTCCAGGGCGAACGGCGAGCTGTCAAGGTCGACGGCCTCGACCACCCCGCCGAAGCGCTCCGCGGCTTGCGTCAGCAGCCCGTTGTCGGGCCCGACGAGCAGCCGCCCGGACGGGTCGGCGCAGCGCAGCGCGACGGCCCGGCGCTCCGAGCCGACGCCGGGATCGACGACCGCGAGGTGCACGCCGGGCGGCATATATCCCAGCGCGCGCCGCAGGACGATCGCCCCGGCGCGCACGTCGTGACGCGCGATGCCGTGCGTGATGTCGATGACCCGCGCGTCCGGCGCGATGCCGGCGATCACCCCGTGGCAGACGCCGACGAAGTCGTCGTCGAGCCCGTAGTCGCTGAGGAACGTCAGCACGGCCATGGGCCCGTGAGTCTAGTTCCGGGCGCGGCGTCTCTCGCGCCCCTGCGAGCGAGAATCGCCCTGCCAGGCCTTCGCGGGACGGAGCAATCCCCGCGCCCGTTTCCTGGTCCCCAAATAGAACTCCTGACCTTGTTCCTGATGGCGCAGGTTTCAAACGCTCTGTACTACGCAGCGGTCACTGCGTACCCCGCGAGGCTGTGGCGGCCCAAGGACCGTGGCTTCTACGCTCCTCACTCATAGGGGCCACCGTGACGTGCACCGCGGCGGGGAGCGACTCGCCCTCCTGCCGGCGCCACTCGAGCGCTAACTCGAGCGCCTCGGCGACGTTCGCCTTGGCCTCCTCCTCGGTGCGACCCTGGCTGATCGCCTCCGGCATCTCGGCGATCTGTGCGCAGATGAAGCCGTCGTCACCCGGCGTCAAGACCGCCGTGTATGTCAACTGCTCCTGGTGTTCAGCGCGTGCGGCCATGCTTCGATTCTCGCACGTCGTCCAAGGCCGGCGATCGCGTCAGCTGCCGCCCGCCGCGACGAGCGCGGCGACGAGGCCGTCCGGCGTGTGCTTGCTGGCCTCGATCCGCGGCTCGAGGCCGTGTTCGCGCAGCTCGGCGCTTGTGATCGGGCCGATCGAGACGATCCGCTGATCCGATCCCCACCCGCCCGGTCCGGCGGCCGCTACGAAGAAGCGGACCGCCGAGGCCGACGTGAACGTGACGTAGTCGGCGCCGAGCGCCGCAGCGCGGGCGTCGTCGTCGAGCGGCTCGGCGACGGTCCGGTAGAGCGGCAGGATCTCGACCTCGGCGCCGCGGGCGCGCAGCGCGTCGGGCAGCAGCTCGCGCGCCTGCTCGGCGCGGGCGATCAGCGCACGCCGCACCGGCCGCTCGGCCAGCGCCTCCACGAGCGACTCGGCGACCGCGCGCGGCGGGATCAGGTCGGCCTCGATGCCGCCGGCGCGCAGCGTGTCGGCCGTGCCGGGGCCGATCGCCGCGATCGCCGGGCCGCGCAGGTCGCGCGCGTCGCGACAGCACTCGAGCAGGCGCCGCGCCCCGTTCGGGCTCGTCACGCAGAGCAGGTCGAAGCCCGCGAGGTCGGGCAAGGTCGCCGCGATCGGCTCGATCCGGATCACGGGCGCCTCGACGACGGTCGCGCCGAGCGCGCGCAGCCGCGCCGCGAGCGGGCTCGCCTGGGCGCGCGCCCGGGTCACGGCGATCGTGCGGCCCGCCAATGGTCCGGCCCCGAACCAGGCGATCTCGTCGTGCAGGGAGGCGACGTCGCCGACGACCGTGATCGCCGGCGCCCTGACGCCGGCCTCCGCGGCCCGCGCGGCAATGTCGGCGAGCGTGCCGCTGACCGTGCGCTGGTCGGCGAACGTCCCGCGCTGGACGACCGCCACCGGCTGCGACGCCGGCCGACCGCCCGCGACGAGCTGCGCCGCGATCCGGTCGAGGCTGCGCACGCCCATGTAGAAGACGAGCGTGCCGGGGAAGGCCGCGAGCGCGGGCCAGTCCAGCAGCGTGTCGGGCTTCGCGGGATCCTCATGCCCGGTGACGAACGCGACGGCCGCGCTGACGCCGCGCTGGGTCACCGGGATGCCCGCGTAGGCCGGCGCCGCGACGCCCGCCGTCACGCCCGGCACGACCTCGAAGTCCAGCTCATGTGCCCGCAGGAGCTGCGCCTCCTCGCCGCCGCGCCCGAAGACGAACGGGTCGCCGCCCTTAAGCCGCACGACCTCGCGGCCGGCCTGGGCGTGGCGCAGGAGCAGCTCGTTCGTCGTCTCCTGCGGCACCTGCGCGGCGCCGCCGATCTTGCCGACGTCGACGAGTTCGGCGTCCGGTCGGGCGCCGTCGAGCGCGCCGTCGGGGATGAGCTTGTCGAAGAGGATGACGTCGGCGAGCGCGATGAGCTCGAGCGAGCGCGCGGTCATGAGGCCCTTGTCGCCAGGCCCGGCGCCGACGAGATACGCGGTCATCGGGCGGCGAGCTCCTCGGCGCGACGCAGCAGCTCGCCGCCGCCGGCCGCCAGCAGGCGCGACGCTGCGAGCTCGCCGGCCTCGCGCGGCGTCGCCACGGCAGGCGTCTCGTCGCGCAGCCATTGCGAGCCGTCGGGCAGGCCGACGAACGTCCGTAGGACGACGCCGTCGCCGCCGATCGTCGCGTAGGCGCCGAGCGGCGTGCGGCAGCTCGCGTCGAGTCCCGCGACGAGCGTGCGCTCGGCGCACAGAGCGTCCCAGCTCGGGGCGTCCGTGATCCCCCGCGCGGCGGCGGCGGCACGGGAGTCGCCGACGCGCGCTTCGAGCACGAGCGTCCCCTGCCCCGGCGAGGGCACGAGCGCGACGAGCACGCAGCCGATCTCGTCCCCGCGGCCGAGCCGGATGAGGCCGGCAGCGGCGAGCACGAGCGCGTCGAGCTCGCCGTCGGCGAGCAATCGCAGGCGGGTGTCGACGTTGCCGTGGATGACGCGGATCTCGAGGTCCTCGCGCAGGGCGCGCAGCTGCGCGGCGCGGCGCGGCGACGCGGTCCCGATGCGCGCACCCTCCGGCAGGGCATCGAGTGACGGCGCGCCGACAAGCGCGTCGAAGGGGTCGCCCCGCGGCGGGGCGCCGACGAGCTCGAGGCCGTCGGGCAGCTCGCTCGGCACGTCCTTGGCGCTGTGGACGGCCAGGTCGATCTCGCCGGCCAGCAGCGCGAGCTCGAGCTCCTTGACCCAGCGCTCCTTGTCCTGGACTCGGGCGCCGGAGGCGGCATCCGTCCCCGCCCTGTCTCGATCGCCGGACGTCGTCATCGGCACGAGCTGCGCATCGGTGCCGAGCAGGCCCGCGACCGTCCGCGACTGCGCGAGCGCCAATGGGCTCGCCCGCGTGCCGACGCGCATTAGCGCCTCGCCCTGCGAGCGCACGCGGGACGGCCCATGGACCTCAGGAGGCGCCGGACGCGCGGCGCGGCAGCGGGCGCACGTTGTCGCCGGCAGTCGCGACGTGCTCGGCAGCCGCGTCGGGCGCGCCCTCTATCCCGAACAGCTCGCGCATGATCTGCAGACGACCGTGGCTGCGGCCCTCGCCGAGTGTGCGCAGGTGCAGCGTCGGCTCGTGCAGGAGGCGGTTCATGACCGAGCGCGCGACGGACTCGACGCGCGCGAGATCGCGCTCGGAGACCGTCTCCCAGCGGCCCGCATTCTCGCCGAGCACCTGCTCGACGATGGCGTCGCCGTAGTCGCGCAGCGCGCGGATCGTCGGCTGGACGGCGAGCGAGCCGAGCCACTCGGCGAAGCGGGTGATCTCCTCCTCGACGATCGCGTCGGCGCGCAGGGCCTCCATCTCGCGGCTGGAGATCGTCTGCGCGACACGCGACTGCAGGTCGTCCATGTCATAGAGCGTCACGCCGTCGAGGTCGCCGCAGGCGGCATCGATGTCGCGCGGCACGGCGATGTCGACGAGCAGCAGCGGCCGTCCAACGCGGGCGCGCATGACGAGCTCGAGCTCCTCCTCGCCGAGGATCGGGTGCGGCGATGCCGTCGAGGCGACGACGACGTCTGCGTGCTCGAGCTGTTCGGGCAGCTCGTCGAGCGCGACGACCCCGCCGTTGAAGCGCTCGGCCAGCGAGCGCGCGCGATCGGCGTGGCGGTTGGCGACGAAGATCGTGCGCACGCCGCTGTCGGCCAGGGCGCGCGCCGTCAGCTCGCTCGTCGCGCCCGCGCCGATGATCACGACGTGCGGGTTGGGCCGGTCGCCGAGCACGTCCATCGCGAGCTCGACGGCGACCGACGAGATCGACGCGCGTCCGAGGCCGATCGCGGTCTCGCTTCGCACACGCTTGCCGGTCTGCAGCGCGGCCGTGAAGAGGCGATTCGTCAGTGGGCCGGTGGTGCCGGCCGCCAGCGCCTCCTCGTAGGCGCGCTTGACCTGGCCCTGGATCTCGGCCTCGCCGACGATCATCGACTCGAGGCCGCTGCAGACCCGGAACAGCTGCCGCGCGGCGTCGCAGTTGCGCGGCGAGTAGATCTTCTCGGCGAGCTCGGTCGGGCGCACCTGCGCGCGCTGGGCGAGCATCCCGAGCACGCCGCTCTCGGCGAGCACCGGGTCGCCGACGACGAGCGACAGCTCGGTGCGGTTGCAGGTCGAGATGACGACGGCCTCGTGGACCTCGGGATGCTCGACGACGTCCTGCAGGAACGTGCGCATGTCGGGCTGCGTCAGCGCGAGCCGCTCGCGAAGCTGCACGGGCGCGGTCTTGTGTGAGATGCCGAGCGTGATGAGCTCGCTCACGCGACCGGCTCCTTCGCTCGCTTCGCCGGCGGCGGCGGCGGCGGCGGCGGCGCGTCGCCCGTCTGGTCGCGCGCCTCGACGATCTCGGCGAGCTCGACGACCTCGCGCTCGATGCGGCTCAGCTTGACGGCCATGATCGCGAGGTAGGAGAGCACAAGCAGCAGGAAGACGACGTACGCGCCGGCCACGTAGCGGTCGCCACCGGAGAGCGCGAGCACGGTCATCAGAGCTGGGGCGCCGCGCTGCGGCCGGAGGCCGGGGCGAAGTCGTCGTCGCCGGCGAGCCGGCGGCGCAGCGAGCGCAGCTTCGAGCTCGCGTTCTTGGAGGCCATCTCGTACTTCCACAGCGTGATGAACAGCAGCGTCATGCCGAGCAGCGCGACGAGGAACGTCTGCGACACGCTGGCCGGGCCGCTCGTCGTCATCGTGCCGGCCTGCGGGTGCGTGAGGCCCTGCGCCATCCGCACCGCGCTGAAGCACAGCGGCACGAACGCGCCCGCCGTGATCGCGAAGACCGACGCGTATGTCGCCTGCTTCTCGGGGTCCTCGATCGAGAAGCGCAGTGGCTGGTAGGTCGCGTAGAGCAGGAAGACGATGAGGAAGACGACGAGCATCGGCTCGTCCCACACCCACCAATGACCCCACGAGGCGCGCGCCCAGATCGAGCCCGTCAGCAGGACGCCGACGGCGAGCACGATCGACAGGTGGATCGCGACGTAGGAGCGCATGTCCCACTTGCGATCGCGCGTGCGCAGGTGCATGACCGCGAAGACGCCGCCGGCGACGAAGCCGCACAGCGCGACGATCGCCATCGGCACGTGGACGTAGAAGATCTTCTGGATGATCCCCTGGTCGGCGTCGGTCGGCGCGTAGAAGAAGGCCAGCGCGAACGCGGCCGTGAGCACGGCGACCGTGGCGATGGAGAGGCCCTTGAGGCCCTTGCCGTAGACGATTGGTCAGTCCTCCAGCAGGAAGTCGAAGACCGCATAGGCGATCAGCGCGAACAGCAGATCATAGAGAGCGAGCATTGCCATCCAGTTACCTGGAAGCGCCGCCGCGCCGCCTTGCACCAGCAGCGGCGACGTCGCGCGCGACGCGCCGAGCACAACTGGCACGAGCAGCGGCAGCACGAGCAGCGGCACCATGAGGTCGCGGGCGCGCGTCTGGATCGCGAGCGCGGCGACGAGCGTGCCGACGACGCTGATGCCGACGTTCGCCGCGACCAGCACGACGAGCAGCGCCGGCAGCGCCTGTCCGAGCGACGGCCCAAGCAGCAGCACGGCGAACGCCGGCACGGCGACGACCTCGACGAGACACAGAAAGCAGAACAGCGTGATCGCCTTCGCGACGAACAGCGACGTGCGGTCGACCGGGGCCAGCAGGAAGCCGTCGAAGCCGCCCTGCTCATGCTCGGCGACGAACAGGCGGTTGATGCCGAGGATCGCGGCGAACAGGAGTGTCACCCACAGCACCCCCGAGGCGAGGCTGCCGGCGATCGTGTTGCGATCGAGGCCGAAGTGGAAGATGACGTAGGTCGTAATCGCGAACAGGACCATCGCCGGCACGGACTCGCCGGTGCGCAGCTCGAGCGCGAGCTCCTTGCGCAGCAGCGCGGCGACCGTGCGCCTCATGCGTACAGCTCCGCGATCCGCTCCGGGCTGACGTCGGCCGCGGGCGCGAGCAGCAGCATGCGCGCGCGCTTCAGGCCGAGCACGAGGTCGGCGCCCTCCAGGCCGCCGACGGGATCGTGGCTCGTGACGACGCGCGTGCGGCCGCTGCCGGCGCCGATCAGCGGGGCGAGCAGGGCCTGTGCCGCGGGGTCGAGGTTCGCGAGCGGCTCGTCGAGCAGCAGCAGCTCGGGCTCGTGCAGGACGGCGCGCGCGACGGCGATGCGCTGCACCATCCCGCGCGACAGCTCTGCGATCGGATCGTTGCCGCGGTGCTCCATGCCGACGGCCTCGAGCACCGCCTCGACGCGCTCGGCGGCCGCCTCGATGCGGTGCAGGCGGGCGTGGAAGCGCAGGTTCTCGCGCGCGCTGAGCTCGCGGTACAGCAGCGGGTCGTGGCCGAGGAAGCCGATCCGGCCGCGCACCGCGTAGCCCTCGTCGGGCAGCTTGGCGCCGAGCACGCGGACCTCGCCGGCGTGCGGTCGCAGGAGCGTGGCGAGCATCCGCAGCAGGGTCGTCTTGCCGGCGCCGTTGGGGCCGAAGACGACGAGCGTCTGCCCGGCCGGCAGGTCGACCGTGACGTCACGCAGCGCGGCGCGCTCACCGTAGCGGCGGCCGGCGCCGCGCAGGCTGACGGCGGGGTCTGCGGGATCGGCCACGCGGTGGACGCTACGTGCTCAGCCGCAGTCGCTGCCCTCCGGGCAACCGCGCAACGCGGCGAGGTAGGCGACGAGCGCGTCGCGCCTGGCGCTTGGCAGCGCTGCGAACGACGGCATCGGCGCGGGCGAGTCGGTCAGGGCCCGTTCGATCTGAGCGGGCGTCCGACGGGCTCCGATACCTTCGAGGTTGTTGCCCGGCCCGCTGTTGCCGGTCGCACCGATCTGGTGGCACGCGAGGCAGCCGCTCTGCTCGAGGACCCGCCGTCCGGCGACGAGCTGCGGATCGGGCCGCGCGCCCGGGCCGGGTCCCGGCGGGCGCGCCATGGCCGTCGTGTCCGTCGACGGCGTGCGCGCGGTGTCGCCGTTGTCGCCGTCTCCGCCGCCGCAGCCGGCGAGGGCCATGGCGGCGAGGCAGGCGAGCGAGGCGATGCGCATGTCCGGGCCGTTGTATCAGCCGCCGACGATGACGTCCGGGCTGCGCCCGCCGTAGGCCGCGGGATCGGCCTGCTGGTCGGCGAACGGCAGCGCGGCGGTGTAGATTCCCGGGGCCGGCGATGCGACGCTCGCGGCGAAGCCGGTCCCGGCGGCGTTCAGCGGCGCGTCGGCAACCGCCGCCCAGGTGTCGTTGCAGAAGCGCTGGCCGTTGGTTGCGGTCTGGCACGTGCGCTTCGTGAGGCGCTGGATCTTCACGGTCCGCCCCGGCTGCGCCGGCGTCACCGTGCCGGCGAACGAGCCGCCCGTGACCGTCAGCGTGACCCGCGCGCTGACCGTGCCGACCGTGCCGCGCCCGGCGAACGTGCGCGTCGGCTGGCCCTCGGTCACCGCCGAGAACCACGGCTGGGCGGGCGGCGCGGCGAGCGCGATCGACCAGCTGCCGTCAGCCCCCGTCGAGGTCGTGGCCGGTGTCGGCTCGAAGCCCTCGTGCAGGCCGGGCTGCGACGCGTCCGTGACGCGGCGCAGGAGGCGTACCGTCACCCCGGCGACCGGCTCTCTGCGCACGACGCTGCCGCGGCTGACGATGGTGCGCGTCAGCCGGCCCGAGAGCGCGAACGGATCGCCGAAGACGGCCGTGCCGGCGTCCGACGGGGCGCCGATCGTCAGCGCCGGCGCGAGGGCGCGCTCGGCGGATGAGAACGGGCTCACGGTCGTGCGCATGAGCCGGCACGGTGCGGACCCGGAGTCGGTGCAGTTCTGCTCGAAGGACTCGGACGTCTGCAGGTAGTAGAAGGCGCCGTTCGAGGCGTCGCGGGCGAACGCACCTTCGAGCCCGGCGTGCGCCGAGACCTCCGTCAGCTTGCGCGACGCGAGGTCGAGGCGCACGAAGTTGCCATGGATGTGCGTGCCGGCGCGCGTCAGCCAGATCGAGTTGTACGACTGACTCGGCGAGGCGAACTCGTTGGACTCCTCACCGGAGCCCTGACGTGCCAGCAGCTTCGACGCACCGCCGCGCGCCGAGAGCAGGCGCACTTGGCTGTCGAAGCGTGTTCCCGGGGGCGAGCCGAACGTGACCTGGACGATGCGCTCGCCGCGGATCGAGAGGCCGGTCGTGCGGGCGCAGGACCCGCGGTCCAGGCGCTTGCTCGGGGCCTTCGACGACAGCCGCTTGACGTAGATGCGGTCGCAGTCGCTGATCTCCGCGCCCTTCGGCGCACCGTGCGCCCGGCGACGCACGAACGTGAGCAGGTCACCGGACTCCGCTGGCCAGGCCTCGTCCTCTGTCGGTCCCGAGACGGAGTCGATCTTCTGCTCGCCTGCCGCCCCGAGGCGATAGCGGTAGACGTCGCACCCTGTGTTCTTCGAGGTGGCGCAGCGCGTGTAGAGCACCACGGAGCCCCGGCGATCGGTGCCGAGGCTGACGTCGAAGGGCTTACGCGACGATGCGATCGGGGCCAGGACGCGCGACGTCGCCGTCTGCAGCACGAGCCGGTAGCGCTGCGCGGCCTCGTCGAACTTCGAGTACGCGAGGACACCGCCCTGGGCGGCGATCGGCGTGTCGCGGGTGAGGTCGTCGGCGACGACGTCGTCGGCGAGCGCCGGGGCGGTGGCGGCCGCGAACAGGGTCGCGGTCAGCGCGGTCAGGATGCGAAGACGGGAGGGCATGCCCCCGCAACGATGCGAGGCCGGTCGAAGTTGCGCGCGCTCGGGACGCCCCGACCATGGCCGGGCCGACCGCGCCGGCGTCAGGCCGTGGAGTGCGTGCGCTGTGCGGCGGCGATGAGGTCGAGCACGGCGCGCTCGTCCCCCGCGCGCAGCAGGTCGATCGGGTCGGGCGCGCCGTTGACGATCGACTCGAAGAACTGCTTGCGGTCCTGATAGGTCGGCAGCGTGCCCTTCGCCCAGCCGCGAGCGTCGTTGAGCATGATCGCCAGGCGCGCGTACTCGCCGCCGAAGAGCTCGCCGATCTCCCGCTTCATGCGCTTGGCGAGCGCGGGGGAGGCGCCGGCGGTGGAGATCGCGATCGCCAGCGGGCCGGTGCGCACGATCGCCGGCAGGATGAAGTTGCACAGCGGCGGCACGTCGACGATGTTCACGAGCATCGCCCGCGCCTCGGCGTCCTCGTAGACGCGGATGTTGATCTCCGTGTCGTCCGTGCAGGCGATCGTCATGAACGTCGACTCGAGGTCGGGCGGGCCACCGTACTCGCGACGCTCCCACGTGATCGAGCCCTCGTCGGCGAGCGCGCGCAGATCCTCGATCGCAGCGGGGGCGATGAGGTGGACGGTCGCGTCGCAGGCGAGCAGTCCCTCGACCTTCTCGAGGCCGATCTCGCCGCCGCCGACGACGAGGCAGCGCCTGCCGGTGAGCTTCAGGCAGGCGATGTAGAAGGGGGTGTCGAGCATCCCCTGCACGCAGGACTGGTCGCAGATCCCCTTGCGGAGCTGGCAGACGCAATCCTTGCCGGCGTAGGCCTGAGCGGGCATGAACCAGGAAGGGTAATGCCCCGTATCCCTCTGCGGACCCCGCGATGGACTCCTACTTCACCGACGACTCCATGCTGCGCCGCGTCAACGGCGAGATGGCCGTGGCCTTCTCGGGCCCCCGCGCGCTGCTCATGCAGGCCGCGCATCCCGTGGCGTTCGAGGGCTTCTTCGCCCACTCCGGCGCGATGGACGAGCCGTACGAGCGCCTGCGGCGAACCGCCATGACGATGGACCGGATCGCGTTCGGGACACGGGAGGAGGCTGACCGCGCGACGCGGCGGGTCCAAGCGATGCACAAGCGCACGCGCGGGGAGCTCGAGCAGCCCGCGGGGCGCTTCCCGGCCGGCACGCCGTTTGCCGCCGACGACCCCGACCTGCTGCTGTGGGTGCTCGCGACGCTCGTCGACTCGGCGCTCGTCGTCTACGACCGCTACGTCTCGTCGCTCTCGCACGCCGAGCGCGACGCCTACTGGCAGGACTACAGGGTCATCGGCCGGCTGTTCGGACTCGCCGACGACGAGATGCCGCTGGACATCGACGCCTTCGACGCGTACATGCACGGAATGCTCGCCGGCGACGACCTCTTCGTGACGGCGGCCGCACGCAAGCTCGCCGTGCAGATCGTCCTGCGGCCACCGGTACCGCTGACGCGCCGGCCCGTGCGCGAAGTCATCAACTTCGTCACCGTCGGGTTGCTTCCCGCGTCGCTGCGCAAGCAGTACGGCCTGTATTGGAACCCGCTGCGCTCGCTCGCGCTGCGCGGCGGCGCGGAGTACGCCAAGCGCGTGCTCGTCCCGCTCGCACCCGATCGCGTGCGGCTCGTGCCGAGCGCGCGGATCGCCTAGCGCGACCGCGAGGAGCTCCGTGACCGACTCGCCGGGATCGAAGCAGAATCCAGGCGGCCGACGAGCGGCTGGTCCTACTTGCCCAGCTTCGCGGCAGCCCGGCTGCCACAACCGAACGGTGCGTTGGACCCGCCAGTACACGGCTGCTGACCGGTCCGGCGATTCGGATGGCGGCGGTGGCGCTCGTCCGCGATCTGCCGCAAGGCGAGCAGGCGCTGCACTACCGGCAGTGGCTCGTGCTCGTCGAGCAGGCCGGCTACGAGATCGGGGGTCAGAAGCCGGCGGCCACCTTCCTCAGTCAGCTCAGTCGATCGCCGGTGATTCGACGCACGACGCGACCGGGGTATTACGAGATCGATCGCGACGCGCCCGCCCGGTTGCGGCGTCGCCTTTCCACGATGCGCGAGGAGCTCACCGGCGCGCATCTCGATGACGGAGCTCCCGTCGATCTGCAGGATGTCCGCCAGCGTCGCGCGCAGCTCGTTCGCGAGATCGAAAGGACCCAACGCGCGTTGGCCGAGGCGACCGATGCGCTGACACTGTCTGTCGCCAGCCTCGCGCAGACCGCCTGACACGCAACCGGGCGGCGCCGGGGCACGGGCACGCGGCGTCGCATAGGCCGGGAGCGCCGCTTGGGATCACGGCAGGGCGAAGCGCAGGACCTTCCTCATCGCCGACCCCCACTGGCGGCCCAGCGGCCCGCTCGTGTAGGGCAGGCCGTAGCGCTCGCAGACCGCGCGCACTCGCGGCGCCAGCTCGGCGTAGCGGTTGTTCGGGACGGCGGGGAAGAGGTGGTGCTCGATCTGGTAGCTCAGGTGCCCGGTCATGACATGAAACGGGAAGCGGCCGTCGAGGTTGCAGGAGCCGAGCAGCTGGCGGACGTAGCGCGCGCCGCGCGTCTCGTTCTCGACCTGCGCCTCGGTGAAGATCTCCGCGCCCTCGGGGAAGTGGCCGCAGAAGACGATCGTCTGCAGCCAGACGTTGCGCAGGACGTTCGCGGCGATGACCCCGAGCAGCGCTTGGCGCGCCGACTGCCCGCAGCGCGCCGGCGCGACGACGAAGTCCTTCGTGAGCTGGCGGGTCGCCTTGCGAGCCAGGGCCTTGAGCTCGGGCTTGCACTTCGCCCACGGCTTGCTGCCGCGCCGCACGGCGTCGAGCTCGAGGTCGAAGATCGCGATCGCCCAATCGAACGTCGCCGCCATCGCGATCGTGTAGAGCGGTTGCAGGAGAAACACCGGATGCCATGGCTGGTTGGGGTCGATCCGGATCGCCGAATACCCGATGTCGCGATCGAGCCCGAGCACGTTCGTGTACTTGTGGTGCTGGTAGTTGTGCGCGCGCTTCCACGACGCCGCGGTCGAGACCGCATCCCATTCCCAGCTCGACGAGTTGACGCGGGGATCGTCCAGCCAGTCCCACTGGCCGTGCATGACGCTGTGGCCGATCTCCATGTGGTCGAGGATCTTCGCGACCGACAGCAGCGCGATACCGGCCACCAGCGCCGGTGGGTAGCGAGCGTCGGTCAACAGCGCCCGCCCTGTGGCGTCAAGCCCGCGTTGCAGCGCGATCATGCGGCGGATGTAGCGCGCGTCGTCCTCGCCGAGATCGTCCCGCACCGCGCGGTGAATGGCGTCGAACTCACGCGCAATCGCCTCGAGGTCGTGGTCCGTCAGGTGCCGCAGGGCACTGCTGTCACGCATGACAAGGGGGTCCCAGTCTGGAGAGGAAGTCGGCGCACGACAACGCTGCTCCAAGCTGCTTTCAGCGCCGGGATCGCGATGCGCGCCGCGGGCGATCCGGAGGCGGTCCTGCTCCCGCGCTAAGCGGGAAGGTTCCCGTTCATGCGTTGGCGAGGACGGGATTGGATCATCGCGCACCCGCGCCGCGGGCGCGCCATCGCCGCCGGCGGGCGCGCCGTCCGGGGGCGCTCAGCGCCGGCGCGCTCGCGGTCCGGGGGTCGTCAGCGCCGGCGCGCCGCGCGCAGCGAGCGCGCCGCCACCTTGGCGAGCGGCTTGTAGCCGCTGCGCCAGCCGAGCTCGCGATCGGCGTCGCGCACCGACCGAATGCGGGCGAGCGCGCGCCAGCCGTCGACGAGCGCGACGTCGTAGGGATGCCACCACGCCATCCGCCCGGCCGGCGGATCCCATGTCACGAGCTTCGGCTCGACCGAGGCGCGCAGCGCGACGGCGCCGCGGGCACGGCCGATGCCGGCGCCGTGGACGGCGCCCCACGGCAGTTGCGGCTCGCCGCGCGAGACGACGTGGTCGTTCATCCAGACCATCCCGGCACGGATCTCGCGGGCGACGCGCGCGCCCTTGTGCTGGTCGCTCGTCCAGACCGACGCGCCGAGGCCGCCGAGGCCGGCGTTGCAGCGCGCGATGCCCTCGGACTCCGAGTCGACGGCCTCGATCGCCAGCCACGGGCCGGGCGCGTCCTCGGACAGCAGCCGCGCATCGGCGGGCACGCCGGTCAGGACCGCGGGCGCGAAGAACGCGCCTGACAGCTCGCCGATGCGCCGCGGACCGCCGCAGTGCAGCGTGGCCCCGGCGGCGATGGCCTCGTCGATGAGCTCGACGAGGCGCGCCGAGCGATCGGCGGCCAGCAGCGGGCCGACTGCCGTGTTCGGGTCCGCCGGGTGGCCGACCTGCAGCGCCTGCGCACCCGCGACGATCCCCGCCAAGAAGCGATCGGCGCGCTCACGCAGGACGTAGGCGCGGGCCAGCGAGCCGCCCGACTGGCCGGCGTTCGCGAACGCGCCCCACAGGGCCCCCGCGATCGCGCGCGGGATGTTCGCGTCGGCGAGCACGAGCATCGCGTCCTTGCCGCCGACCTCGATCGTCGAGCGCTTGAGCTCGCGCGCGCAGGCCTCGCCGACGTCGCGACCGGCCTGCGAGGAGCCGGTGAAGCGGACGTGCGCGATCTCCGGCGCGGAGACGAGCGCGCGGGCCGTGGCGGCGTCCCCGTGGACGACCTGCAGCAGCCCCTCCGGGAGGCCCGCTCGGACGAAGACGCGGGCGATCCGCTCGGCCGCGAGCGCCGCCAGCGGCGACGGGTGCAGGACGACGCCGTTGCCGCCGATGAGCGCGACGGCGACGTCGCCGAGCGGGGTCGCGAACGGCTCCGCGCCGGGCGTCAGGACGGCGACGACGCCGAGCGGCTCGAACGTCAGCCGCGCGCGCTTGACCGGTTGCAGCGAGCGCGCGAGGCCGATCCGCTCGGGCGCGAGCACGCGCGGGCCGGACTCCGCCAGCCACTGCAGCGTCTCCACCGCGGGCAGCAGCTCCATCGTCTGGACCTCGGCAAGCGGCCGGCCCTGCTCGGCGACGAGCACGCGCACGAGCTCGTCCCACTCGTCGATGACCGCCTGCGCGGCGCGCGTCATGTAGCGCGCGCGGTCTGACAGGCGTAGTACCGCCCAGAGCCGCTGGACCTCGGCGGCCTCGGCGACGGCGGCCCCGACCGCGTCCGGCTCGGTCGCCTGCACGGAGCCCAGCGACGCGCCGTCGATCGGGCTGACGGCCTCGATCCGGGCTGTAGCAGGGGCCATGCCATGAGCTTATGCTGGGCACGTGCGAGGCACGCTCATCCCGCGCCTGAGCTTGGGCGCCGCCCTCCTCGCGGGGGTCGCGGCCTTTGCCGCCGCGCCCGCCGGCGCCGATGTCTTCGACGGGCGGATCGCGTTCGGCAGCTACCGGACCCCGCCCTCGCTGAGCGGCGACATCTTCACGGTGAACGCCGACGGCAGCGACGTGCGCCGGATCACGACGAGCCCCGAGGCCGACCGCCAGCCCGACTGGTCGCCGGGCGGCACGGAGATCGCCTACTCGATCCGTAAGCCGGGCCAGAAGACGAACTTCGAGGTCGCACGGATCGGTGCGAACGGCCGCGGCTACCGCCAACTCACGACGACGCCCGACGGGCAGGCGTCGAGCCAGCCGGCGTGGTTTCCGAACGGCCGCAACATCCTCTTCCGGCGCAGCGGCCCGACCGCTGCGAGCTCCAGCATCTGGCAGATGAGCGCGCTCGGTGCGAGCCCGTTCCTGCGGTACCAGCCGCCACACTCGCCGCTCTATCCGACGTGGTCACCGGACGCGTCGAAGATCCTCTTCACGGCGATGCTGTCACCGACCGGCGATACCGATCGCGGGATCTTCACCGTCAACCGCGACGGCAGCGGCCTGACGACGCTGTTCGACATGCCGGGCACGTTCGACTCGGCGCCGGCATGGCGCCCCGACGGCCGCCGGATCGCGTTCGAGAGCGACGCGAACATCGCCGGCGGCAATCCCGAGGGCGACCTCGAGATCTGGACGATGGCCGCCGACGGCAGCGACGTGCGCCAGCTCACGCACAACGCGATCCGTGACGAGGGGCCGGCGTGGTCGCCGGACGGCGGGCGCTACCTCGCGTACTCCAGCGGCCTCGACAACACGCACGAGGACATCACCGTCATGACCTCGAACGGGACGTACCTGCGCAAGCTCACGGACTACCCCGGCCTCGACGAATCGCCCGACTGGCAGGCGATCGCGGCGCCGAGGACCGCGCGCCGCTGCGGCGACGCGGTCAAGACCGGGGCCGGCGCCCGCGACGTCCGCGCCCGCGGCGTCGGCCTGCGCTGTGAGCGCGTGCTGTCGCTCGCGCGGCGCTGGACGTTGAGCGGCCGCCCGCGGCGAATCAGCGCCTTCACGGTCAAGCGCAAGGACTTCGGCGGGACGAGCCGGGTCGTCATGACCAGGCGCGAGGCCGGCCGCAGCCAGCTCGTCGCGTTCCTCGATCAGTCGGGCTGAGCGCCGCCGAGGTCGCGCGCCGCCGAGGGCGGCCGATCGCGGTCGAGGCCGCGCGCAGTGCGGATCTGCTCGTGGCGCTCGCGCAGCGCGGCCTCCTGCTCGTCGGGCGCGTAGAAGCGCGTGCCCGACAGCTCCTGCGGCATGACGTCCTGCCTCGTGAGGTGGCCGGGATGGCGATGCGGGTCGTCGTAGTCGACGCCGCGCCCGAGCTTCGCCGCGGCCGCGTAGCCGCTTGATTGCAGCCACGGCGGCGGGCCGGCGGCGCCGTGATCGCGGACGTGGGCGCGGGCTGCCCAGATCGCCTTCGCGGCCTGCTTGGACTTCGGCGCGAGCGCGAGGTAGATCGTCGCCTGCGAGAGGGCGAACTCGCACTCCGGCAGGCCGACATGCTGGACGGCGGCGGCGGCGGCGGTCGCGACCGACAGGGCCTGCGGGTCGGCGTTGCCGACGTCCTCGGAGGCGAAGATGATCATCCGCCGGACGATGAAGCGCGGGTCCTCGCCGCCCTCGAGCATGACCGCGAGGTAATAGAGCGCGGCGTCGGGATCCGACGCGCGCGCGGCCTTGATCCACGCCGAGATGAGGTCGTAGTGCTGGTCGCCGCCCTTGTCGTAGCGCACGGCGTGGCGCTGCAGTGCGTCCTCCGCCGCCGCCATCGTCACGCGCCCGCCGGCGGCCGTCGCCGCGGCGAGCTCGAGCGCGGCGAGCGCCGTGCGCGCGTCGCCGCCGGCGCGATCGGCGAGGAACGCGAGCGCGTCGTCCTCGGCGCTGCACCCGTCGAGCTCGCCGCGCTCGAGTGCGCGGCGCAGCAGCAGCTCGACGTCGTCGGCGCGCAGCGACTGCAGCTCATAGACCTGCGAGCGCGACAACAGGGCTCCGTTGACCTCGAAGTACGGGTTCTCCGTCGTCGCCCCGATCAGCGTCACGAGGCCCTCCTCGACGGCCGGCAGCAGCGTGTCCTGCTGGGCCTTGTTGAAGCGGTGGATCTCGTCGAGGAAGAAGATCGTGGGCTCGCCGGTCGCCTTGCGGCGGTGCGCGGCACGCTCGAGCACCTTGCGCACCTCGGCGCGCCCCGCCTCGACGGCGGACAGCTCCTCGAAGGCGGCCTTGGCGGTCACCGCAACCAGGCGCGCGAGCGTCGTCTTGCCCGTCCCGGGCGGGCCGTAGAGGATCATCGAGTGCGGGCGGCCGGTCTCGAGCGCGCGGCGCAGGGCCGTGCCCTCGCCGAGCAGATGCTGCTGGCCGACGACCTCGTCAGCGGAGCGCGGACGCATCCGAACGGCGAGCGGCGCCTCACGCGCCGGCACGCCGGTGCGCGTGCGCTGCGGCCCATCGTCGGGTGCGAACAGCTGACCTTCCATATGTCCAGTATTGCCACCGTGCAGGCGGTCCGCCGGCGCGCCCCCGGCGGACCGTCGCGGCTCGCGACATCCGTCGCTATCTTCGGTCCCGATGAAGCGCGCACGCACGACGCTCGCGGGCGCGGCCCTGCTCCTCGTGGCCGCGCTGGCGCTGGCCGCCTGCTCCGACGACCAGGGCGCAGCGAAGGGCGACCCGATCGCCGGCAAGAAGCTGTTCGCGTCGTCGGGCTGCAACGGCTGTCACACGTTCAAGGCCGCCGGCTCGAGCGGCACGCAGGGGCCCGACCTGGACTCCGTGAACCCGTCGATCGGTGCGGTCATGCGCCAGCTCGCGCACCCGAGCGGCCTCATGCCGAGCTTCTCCGACAAGCTGTCGGAGACCGAGAAGCGCAACATCGCCGCGTTCGTCGGCGCAAGCAACGCCTCGGGCAAGGCCGTCGCCGCGCCGTTTCGCGCCGACTCCAAGCGCCTCGCGGACTGCCGCGACGGCAACTTCGAGTGCCTTGAGCAGGCGTTCGGCAATCTGACCTTCAACGAGGGTCCGAAGAAGGCGCTCGCGCTGCTGCAGACGGACTCGACGTCGAACACCGCGGTCGCCGCCGACTGCCACCGGATCGCGCACCGCATGGGCTCGGCGGCGCTGACGCGCTTCCACGACCGCGTCGCCGAGGCGTTCATCGCCGGCTCGCCGGTGTGCGCGTCGGGCTACTACCACGGCATCATCGAACGTGCCTTCCTCGGCCAGCCGACGGCCAAGCTCGCGGTCGTCGCGAACCAGCTCTGCAGCGACCCGAAGATCAGCGACCAGCAGTTCCTGCATTACCAGTGCCTGCACGGCCTCGGACACGGGCTGATGATCTACACGGGCTATGACATGCCGCTCGCGCTGCGCACCTGCGACGGCCTGAACGGCAGCTTCGGCCAAGTCTCGTGCAGCGGCGGCGTCTTCATGGAGAACTTCAACTCGTCCTACGGGGTGACGTCGAAGTACCTGCGCAAGAACGACCCGATCTACCCGTGTGACTCCGTCGCGGAGCACTACAAGGCGCAGTGCTACGGCCTCGTCACGGCGAACATCCTGCGAACGACGAACTACGACCAGAAGAAGACCGCGGCCGGCTGCAACCGCAGCGAGCCGGCCTGGGTCGAGACGTGCTTTGAGTCCTTCGGGCGCGATGTCTCCGGGATCGCCGGCCACAGCGCCCCGAAGGCGCTCGCGAGCTGCCGGCTCGCCGTCAGGCACGAGGCCGACTGCCTGTACGGCGTCGTGCGCGAGATCGTGAACTCCGACGCGGGCGGCGAGCGCGGGGCGCGCTTCTGCACGAAGGTCCCGTCGAGCGACCGCCACCGCTGCTACGCCGGCGTCGGCTCCGTCATCGCCGCGATCGAGCCGACGCCCGAGGCGCTGCGGGCGGAGTGCAAGCGGCTCAGCGGCGCGAAGTTCCGCGCCTGCTACGAGGGCGCGGGGCTCGTCGCACCGAAGGCGTGACGGCGACGCCCGGCGTCGAGGACCGCGACGCGCCGGTGGTTAGCATGGCCTGTGTGGAGAACCTGCAGCAGGAGACCACGGAGCTCCTCCAGCGGCTCATCCGCTGCAACACCGTCAACCCGCCCGGTAACGAACGCCTCGTGCAGGAGCTGCTCGCCGCCGACCTGCGCGCGGCCGGCTTCGAGGTCGACCTGCTCGGCTCCACGCCCGAGCGCCCGAACCTCGTCGCGCGCCTGCGTGGCACCGCCGACGGGCCGACGCTGTGCCTGCTGTCGCACGTCGACACGGTCCTGGCGACCGCCGCGGACTGGTCGCACGACCCGTGGTCCGGAGACCTCTCCGACGGCTTCCTGTGGGGCCGCGGCGCGCTGGACATGAAGTCCCAGACGGCCGCCGAAGTCGCGGCCGCGTTGTCGCTTGCGCGCGACGGCTGGCGCCCGGCGCGGGGCGACCTGCTCGTCGTCAGCGTCGCCGACGAGGAGGTCGGGGGCGAGCTCGGCGCGATGTGGATCTGCGAGCACCATCCCGACAAGGTGCGCTGCGACTACCTGCTCAACGAGGGCGCCGGCGCCGTCTTCCCCTACGACGGCGAGCGCTACTACGGCGTCTGCGTCGCGGAGAAGGGCGTCTTTCGCTTCCGCCTGACGACCGACGGCGTCGCCGGTCACGCCTCGATCCCGAAGATCGGCGACAACGCGCTGCTGAAGATGGCGCCGCTGCTTGCGGCGATGGACTCCCGCCAGCCGGGCTTCGACCTGACCGACGGGCCGCGCGCGCTGCTCGAGGGGCTCGGCCTCGACCCCAACGGCGGGGCGGGCGGGGTCGAATCATCGCTCGAGCGCCTGCGCGCCCGCGACCCCGGCCTCGCGCTGCTCGTCGAGCCGCTGCTCGGCGTGACGCTCGCCCCGACGCGGATCTTCGCCTCGGCGAAGATCAACGTCATCCCGGCGAGCGCCGAGCTGCGCGTCGACTGCCGCGTGCCGCCGGGGATGGGCGAGGAGCAGGCGCTGGCGCGCATCCGCGAGGTGCTCGGCGAGGACGGCTACCGGCTCGACTTCACCGAGAAGGTCGTCGGCAACCAGTCGCCGGTCGCCTCCCCGCTGATGGACGCGATCACCGCTTGGATCGGCGAGCACGACCCCGGCGCGCATGTCGTACCGACGGTGCTGCCGGGCTTCACGGACTCGCGCACGTTTCGCAACCACTTCCCCGACTGCGTCGCGTACGGCTTCTTCCCGCAGCGGCACATGACGCTCTACGAGACGTCGCCGCTGATCCACTCCGCCGACGAGCGCATCGATGTGCGCGACCTCGGCTTCGCGGCGGCGTTCTTCCGCGACATCACGAAGGAGATGCTCGGTGGCTGATCAGCCCACGACCCAGGATCCAAAGGCCGACGATTCGCCGGCGAAGCTGCGCCTCGGCGGGATGGCGTTGCGCAACGGCCTGCTCGTCCACGGCCCGACGCATTGGGCCGCCGCCGTGCGCCGCGACGACGGCACGATCCAGGCGGCGTCCGGGCGCAAGCCGCGTCTGAAGGGCGTCGACAAGGTCGCCGGCGTGCGCGGCGTCGTGCGCCTCGGCGAGGCGATGCTCGTCATCCCGCTCGTCAAGCGCGCACTGCCCGCCGCGAAGCTGCCCTTCCAGGACGCCCGGGTGCTCGGGACGATGGCCGCCGCCGCCCTCGGCGGGCGAGTCATGCGCGGCACGATGCGTTCCGGGATGGGCACCGAGACGGCGATCGCCGTCGTCTCGCTGCTGCCGAGCCTCGTCGCCCTGCGCGGCGGCGAGCTCGCCGAGTACCACGGCGTCGAGCACAAGGCGATCGCGGCCTACGAGACCGACAAGCCCGACGCCGCCGACGCCGCCAAGGAGCACGACCGCTGCGGCTCGCACCTGATGGCGCCGCTGTTGGCGTCGAACCTCGCGGGCGCCGCGCTCCTGCGCCACACGCTGAAGCGCCCCGGCCCGGTTGCGCAGTCGGCGGTCGGCCTCGTGTCGCTCGGGATCGCCGTCGAGGTCTTCGTCTGGAGCGAGCGCCATCACGACAGCGCCGTCGCGGGCATGTTGCGGCGCCCCGGGCACGAGTTGCAGCGGCTGCTCGGCACGCGCGAGCCGAGCGAGGAGCAGCTCGAGGTCGGGCGCGCGGCGCTGGCCGAGATCCTGCGCGTCGAAGCCTGAGCGCCGGCGCGCGGGCGGGGCGCGGCGTACCTCATGCCGGAAGCCGAGCCCGAGCCCGACGCCGACGCCGACGCCGACGCCGCGACGATCGCCGGGCGAGTGCGCCGCGGCCGTCGAGGCCGAGCTCGCGGCGCTGCTGGACACCTGCCGCGCGGCGGATCCAGACCCTGCGCCCGACGCAACGCACGCTGCTCGTGAGCGAGCCGTTTGAGATCGCCTCGAACGCCGAGCTCGTCGCTGTCGCCGCGCGGGTCTGCGCGCCGGCCGGCCGCCGCTGAGCCAAGCCACCTCGCGCCGGGTTCGGGGGCACCCGGCAATACCCGTCCAGCGGCGCTTGAGCTTTCGCCGCACCCTGTCGAAGGGAGGGTGATGCCCAACAACCCGAGCTTCTTCGATCACGTCAAGGACTTCGGCAACGAGTGGTCGGGCGTGGCCACGATCCTCTTCATGTTCATCATCGCCTTCTTTCTGTGGAAGACGCTCAAGCGCATGCCGCAGACCAAGCCGGTGCAGATCAAGCCGCAGGTCAAGTCGGCGATCAGTTGGGAGGACATCGCCGGAGTCGACGACGCGAAGGACGAGCTGCGCGAGGTCGTCGAGTTCCTGCGCGATCCCAAGCGCTTCTCCGAGCTCGGCGCGCGCGTGCCGAAGGGCGTGCTCCTGCACGGCCCGCCCGGCACCGGCAAGACGCTGCTGGCGAAGGCCGTCGCGCACGAATCCGGCGCCCAGTTCTTCTCGCAGTCCGCGGCCTCGTTCGTCGAGATGTTCGCCGGCCTCGGCGCCGCACGCATCCGGCGCCTGTTTCGCGAAGCGCGCAAGAACGCGCCCGCGATCATCTTCATCGACGAGCTCGACGCCGTCGGCGGCCGCCGAACCGGCAACGACACGGGCGACCGCGAGCAGTCGCTGAACCAGTTGCTCGTCGAGATGGACGGCTTCAACACGAGCGGCGAGCTCGTCGTCATGGCCGCCTCGAACCTGCTCGAGAAGCTCGACCCGGCGCTGCTGCGCCCGGGGCGCTTCGACCGCCAGGTCTTCGTCTCGCCGCCCGACGTCGAGGGCCGCGAGCGGATCCTCAAGGTCCACACGCGCGACAAGCCGGCTGACGGCGTCGACCTGCAGAAGATCGCGGCTCAGACGAGCGGCCTGACCGGCGCGGACCTCGCGAACCTCTGCAACGAGGCGGCGATTCGCTGCGCGCGGCGCGACGACACGAAGCTGACCGACGAGGACTTCGACCAGGCGCTGGACCGCATCCTCGCCGGCGTGCAGTCGCGGCGCGTGCTCAACGTGCACGAGAAGGAGGTCGTCGCCTATCACGAGGCCGGCCACGCGCTCGTCGCGGAGCTGCTGCCGAACGTCGACCGCGTCCACAAGATCTCGATCGTCCCGCGCGGCCAGGCGCTCGGCTACACGCTGAACCTGCCCGAGGAGGATCGCTACCTCAAGACGCGCGACGAGCTGCTCGATCACATGACCGTCCTGCTCGCCGGCCGCTGCGCCGAGGAGCTCGTTTTCGGCGAGGTCACGACCGGCGCCTCGGACGACCTCCAGCGCGTCGCCCAGGTCGCGCGAGCGATGGTCTACGACTACGCCATGGGGGCGCCCGGCACCGCCCAGCGCGCCGTCGCCGACGACGACGGGCCGTCAGAGCAGTTCCGCCGCGTTCGCGACCAGGAGCAGCAGGACCTCGCCTTCCAGGCGCAGCGTGCCGCCACCGAGCTCTTGTCCGGCCGGCGCGACAAGCTCGAGGAGTTCGCGCTCGCGCTGCTCGAGCACGAGGTACTCGAACGCAAGGACATCGACCGCATCATGGAGGGCGTGCCGCGCGTCGAGCGCCGGCAGGGCCTGTCGTCGCTGCGCATGGTCGCCTCGCGAGCGCACGACGCCGACGGCAGCGACGTGCCGCCGAACGGGCGCCGGGCGGCGAAGCCCCCGCAACTGCCGGGAGGCTGAGCCCGCGGCTGGGCGGGTCGGGCCGCGGCGCAAGAGCGCTGTCTTCGGCACGCTGGCGCGCCCGCGGCCACTACGATGGGCCGCGTGTTCACCCGCGTCGACCACATCGGCGTCGCCGTCGAGGATCTCGATGCGGCGCTCGCGCTCTACGAGGGCGACTACGGGATGGCGCTCGTACACCGCGAGGTCATCGCCGAGCAGGGGGTCGAGGCCGTCCTGCTGGACGTCGGCGAGAACCATGTCGAGCTGCTCGCTCCGCTCGGACCGGACACGCCCGTCGGCCGCTTCATCGCCAAGCGCGGCCCCGGGATGCACCACGTCGCCTACCAGGTGGCCGACATCGAGGCAGCGCTGTCGTCGCTGCGCGACGCCGGCATGCGGCTCATCGACGAGCGGCCGCGAGTCGGCATCCGCGACTCGCGCGTCGCGTTCCTGCACCCCAAGTCATCCGGTGGGGTACTGACCGAGATCGTCCAACCCGCGAAGGGACACTGACACCACCATGGCTCTGCAGCGCGTCACGATCGGCTTCACCGGCACCCAGGTCCTCGGCGTGCGTCTCGAGGAGCCCGACCTCGACGAGCTGCTCGAGGCGTTGTCGAAGGGCGATTGGCACGACCTCACCGTCGACGACGGCACGATCCGGATGAACCTCAGCCAGGTCGTCTACGTGCGAACGAACCTCGACGAGCTCCGCGTCGGGTTCGGGGCCGGGGGGTAGCAAGAAGTCGCATGGGCGCGATCCCGCCCTATGGCGCGGAGGAGCGCTGGCGACGGACGGTCGACAACCGCCATCGCCCGCTGAAGCTCAAGGTGGGCCGCTTGCTGCGCGAGTTCGGCTTCGCCCGCATGGACCCCGATGTCACGCTCGCGATCGAGGCCCGCCTGGAACGCGTCGGTCTCCGTGTACGGCCGCCGCTGCACACGGTCAGCGGGGATCAGATCATTACGCTTGAGCTCATTCAGCCGGGCGTGGCCGCCCCCGTCTCGGGCCCCGAGCCGCCGATCACGAACGACTTCGGAGCCGTCGAGTCGGAGGCCTACCTGCCGTTCGTCGACGCGCCCGAGCAGGGCCGGCTGCTGGACGTCGACCAGTACACCCCCGACAGCGAGCAGGCCGGCCTCGTGCGCGCCGCCGTCGAGGCCGAGCAGCGCGCGCGCGAGGCCTACGACCTCGCCGCCTCGGCCGCCGCCGAGCGCATCGTCGCGCTCGAGCGCGAGCTCGTAGCCGAGCGCAACGCGAAGGCGCGCAGCAACGACCAGTCGTCGGAGATCAAGCAGCGCATCGACCTCGAGCGCGAGGACGCGACGGCACAGCTCGTCGATCTCGCGGAGAGCGAGCGCGCCGCGAGCGCGCAGCTCGACGCCGAGCGGGCGAGGGTCCGAGAGGGCGAGGAGCAGCGGCGCCGCCCGTCCGCGGACGTCCCGGGCCGCCACCGGCGCGTGACCGCGGACTCGCCCGATGAGGACGTATGGGCGCTGTTGAACGCGCCCGTAGCCGAGCCCGAGCCGGTGGCTCAGGTGGAGCCTTGGCGATCGGCGCCGGCGCGGGAGCAGCCGGGGCGCGACTCGTGGCAGCCGGCCGAGGTCGTCGTGCCGTCGGGCCGGCTGGCGCCCGAGCGCCTGCCCGACGAGCGCCGCGCGCGCATCGGCGGCGTTCTCGTTGCGCTCATCGCGCTCGCGGCGATCGCCGCGGCCGGCTATGCCGTCGGCCACCGCCACGGTCCAAGCGGTCCGTCTGCGCCGGCGCTCACCCGGCAGGCCTCGCGATCGGGCGTGGGGCTGCGCTTCCCGGCCGGCTGGGTGCGGGTCTCCGAGACCCCGAGCATCCCGGGCCTGCGCTTCACGAAGCCGATCGCGCTGTCGACGAACGGCAGCGGCCGCCCCGGCCTCGTCGCGGGCATCGTCAAGGACGCCGTCGGACCGGATCTGCTGCCGGCGTCCCTACGCCAGCGCCTGCCCGCCGCCGCCCCCGCCCCGAAGGCCCGGCCCGTCCTGCTCGGCGACACCCAAGCCCTCAGCTACCCGCGGCTGAAGCTCGACGGCTTCGAGGACGCCGTCACGATCTACGCCGTCCCGACGGCGGACGGCTCGGCGGTCGTGGCATGCCTCGCACCGGCCGAGGCGAGCGAGTTCTTCGGCGCCTGCGCCCGGGCGGCCTCGACCCTGCGGATCGACGGCCTGCCGTCGCCGCGCATCGACGGGGCGTGGGCGCTGCCGCTTGGGCCGGCTCCGAGCTACGGCCACCGCCTCGCCAACGCGGTCGGCGCGCTCGACGCGACGCTCCGCGACGCCGGCGAGCACCTGCGCAAGGCGCGCACCGCCAAGGGGCAGGCGAAGCTCGCGACCGTGATCGCGCGCAGCTACTCGCGGACGGCGGCCGAGCTCGACGCAGGGGCTGTGAGCGCGCGCGACCGCGAGGGCCACGACGCGATCGTGTCCGCGATCAGGGCGGGCGCGGACGGCTACCAGCGCCTGGCGTCAGCGGCGCGTGACGGCGCGCGCGGCCCGTACGCGGACGCGGCCGGTGCCGTGCGGGCGGCCGAGGATCGCCTGCGCAGGGCCCTCGCGGCGCTCGACAAGCTCGGCTATGCGGCGTGATGTCGGTGGCCGCGCAACCTGGCACCGTGAGCGTTGTTGGATTGGTAGGGCCTGGGTCTTTGCGAGGGAGCGATCGCGTGGCGGATAGGAAGCTGTGTGGCCGGGCGAGGGCGAGCGTCGGTGCGCTGCTCGCCCTGCTGGGCTGCCTGACGGCGCCGGCGCTCGCGCAGGCTGCGGCCGGCGCGACGACGACGATCACGTTCCCGACCGACGTCACGGTCGGCCAGACCGGGCTCGGCGGCTCGATCACGCTGCGAAACCAGAACAGCGGTGCGAACGCGGGCGGCGCGAACGTCGTCTGCGACGCCGGCGATGCCGTCGCGCCGTGCATGGCATCGGACACCGGCATCGCGCTGACGCCGTCGTGCGGCGAGCTGGCGGGCGACGTCTGCGCGGCCTCGGGCGCCGATCCGGGCGTCTTCGTGATCGCTCCGTCCGCGACGGGCCGCAGCGAGACGTCCTGCGCGGGCACCGCGTTCGACGCGGAGATCGTGAACGCGGCATTCGGGACCGTGCGCTTCACCCCGCTACCGGTGGGCTCGCACGTGACGCTGCCCGCGGCCGGCTCCTCGTGCGTCATCGACTTCCAGTTCAGCGTCCTGAAGGTCCCGGCCGTCGACCAGAACCCGGCGCTGGCGGGCATCCAGACCGCGCAGGCCACGGAGCACACGCAGGTCGTGGCCCCGTTCGGCGCGTCGGACCCCGGCGACCGCGCCCTCGACACGTCGAAGTCCAACGTCACCGGCCGCGGGGCGCCGACGATGCAGACCCAGGCCTCGCCGTCGACCGCTGCGCGACCGTCGCGGGCGACATGCGCAACGGCTGCCCGAGCCTCCTGGACGCCGACGTTCGCGGCGTCTGGCGCCTCAACGACCTGCTGTCCAAGCTCGTGTCGCTGACCGTCATCGCAGCGAAGGGCTCGCGCATCGAGCTGCGCTGCCAAGGACGCCGCGGCGTCTGCGGCTTCCGCACGGTCGTCATCAAGAAGACGACGAAGCGCTCGACCGGGCTGACGCGGCGCTTCCGCCGCCCGAGGATCTTCCCCGCGGGAACGCGGATCACGGTCAAGGTGACCAAGCGCCTGCGACGCGGAACGTACGAGCGGCTGCTGACGCGCACGGGGCGCCGGTTGCCGAGCGTGGCCGACCGCTGCCTGAACCCGAATGGGAAGGTGCTGAGTTGCCCGCGCTGAGCGGTCGCGCGATCGGGGCGGCGGTCGTTGCGGCACTCGCCGTCGCCGTCGCCGGCTGGGGCGCCGGCCGCGCCGCCTCGAGCGGCGCCACGACGGGTGCCGCCCAGTCGCCTCCCGTGCGATTCTCGCCGCCGGGCGATCGTGTCGAGATCGGATCGATCGCGCGCCGCCGCGAGCTGCCGGAGCTCGGCAGCATCCCGGCCCCGGCACGTAAGCCGGCCGCGGCGACGAAGACAACCCCGCCTGCGAGGGCGCGGTCGCGCGCGCTCTCGCCGCGTCCGATCGTCCCACCGCCGCCGGCGCGGCCACCGGTCTTGGTGCCGCCGCCCCCGGCGCAGGGAACGCCCGGCGGGGACTTCAGCACCGGCGGAACGACCTGACTCAGAGCTCGCGCCGCGCGAGCGTGAGCAGCCGCTCGCCACACTTCGCGCGTAGCGACCGCTCGCGCCAGCGTTTCAGCTCGATCTCCTCCGAGCGGGCGAGATCGCGCGCGAACTGGTCGTCGAGCGCGGCGGCGAAGGAAGCGTCCGACACGCACAGCGTCGCCTCGTCCTGGAGCTGAAACGAGCGGTTGTCGAAGTTCACCGATCCGACCGAAGACCAGCCGCCGTCGATCGTCAGTGTCTTGGCGTGGATCATCGTCGGGCAGAACTCCCAGATCCTCACGCCGCAGCCCAGCAGCTGCTCGTAGGCGCCCCGGCCGGCGAGGCGCACGAAGCCCTTGTCGATGTGCTCACCCGGGACGAGTAGGCGGACGTCGACGCCGCGGCCGGCGGCGTCGCAGAGCGCCTCGATGAAGGCCGGCCGCGGGGCGAAGTAGGCGGCCGTGAGGTGCAGGCGCTCACGCGCACAGGCGATCGCCAGGAAGTACAGCGCCTCGATGTTCGTGTCGCCGACTCCGGCGCTCGATCGCACGAGCTGCATCGTGCAGCCGTTGCCGAGCGGCTCGAGCTCGGGTAGATGGTCGGGCCCGACGAGCACGTCGCCGGTCGCCTCGAGCCAGTTCTCGGCGAACGCGCCCTGCAACCCCCGCACGACCGGGCCGCGCACGCGGACGTGGGTGTCGCGCCAGTGCTCGGGGTCCTGGGCATCGCCGGTCCACTCGTCGGCGATGCCGACGCCGCCGATGAGCCCGACCGTGCCGTCGACGATCATGAGCTTGCGATGCGTGCGGTTGTTCAAGCGCCGGATCGCGTACGGCTTGGGCGGTCGGAAGATCGCGAGGTTGACGCCGGCGTCGCGCATCTGGCCGGTGAGCTCGCGGCCCATCTTGGCGCTGCCGACGGCGTCGAACAGGACGTTCACCTCGACCCCGGCGGCGGCGCGCTCGCAGACGGCGTCCGCGACCTCGCGGGCGATGTCGCCGTGCCAGTAGACGTAGCTCAGGAGGTTCACCGAGCGCTGTGCGGAGGCGATCGACTCGAGGAACGCGGGGAAGATCTCGTCGCCGTTGATCAGGATCCGTGCCTCGTTGCCACGGGCGATCGGGGAGCTCGTGATCGCCTCAGCTGCTCGCAGGAACGCCTCTGAGCCGGCCTCGAGCGCCGCCCCGTGGAGTTCGTAGCCGTCGCCCTGCTCGCGGCGATGGCGCAGCGACTCGCTCGCGTACCAGACGAGCCCGAAGGCGGCGATCCCCGCCGGCCAGCGCCGGTTCATCCGACGACGACCCGAAAACCGCCCGGGCGCAGCGTGAAGCGTGCCGGCTCGCAGCGGCAGACCTCCCCGTCGATGTTGAACGTCGCCTGGCCCTCGCTGCGCACCTCGATGCTCGCGCCGCGATGATGCGCGACGTCGGCCTGGCGCGTGAGCGCGCCGCGGCGCATGCCCCACGCGCGGCGGGCGAGCCCCAGGCGCGAGCCGGCCGGGACGACCGCGACGTCGAGCAGCCCGTCGCCGGCGCGTGTGCCGCCGATCTCGCTGCCGCCGCCGAACGCTCCGGTCGCGCCCACGACGACCTGCCAGGCGCGTTCGTCGAAGACGATCGTGCCGTCCGCGCGGACGCTGCAGCGCAGCGGTTGCGCGGTGGCCGCCGCCTTGAGCGCCCCGACGACGTAGGCAAGCACGCCGAGGCGCTGCTTGTGCGCCCGCGCCGCGAGCGCCGCGACGACGCTGAGCCCGGTCGCGGCGGCGTTGACGAACGGGCGCCCATCGGCGGTGAGCGCGAGCTCGGCGTGACGGGTCGCGGCGTCCGGATCGCGCGCGAGCGCACAGGCGCGCTCGATGTCGTCGGGCAGCTCGAACGCGCGCGCGAAGTCGTTCGCCGTCCCGGCGGCGATAACGGCCAGGGGGACGCCGAGCTCGGCGGCGAGCAGCGCGACGAGGCCGATCGAGCCGTCGCCGCCGGCGACGACGACGCGATCTGGTAAGCCGCCCCCGCTCAGCGCGCGGACCGCCGCGGCGAGCTCGCCAGCGTCAAGGCCACCGCCGCCGGCCCCGGCCAGGTCCTGGATCGCGACGACGTCCACCTGTGCCTCGTCGGCGCGCAACCACGCCACAAGCCGCGCCGGCTCGGGCGCCGTGCCGGACTTCGGATTGACGACGAGGGCGATCCGCATTCGCTGATCCTCCCGCAAAGGAGCGGTCGGCATACCGCGTCGGCCCTCCGAAGCGCGGAACGGGGGCGTGGCCGGCCACGACCGGCGGCCGCGGCGATCCGCGCTCTATCGTGGTCGCCGCGTGACCGCCGCCCCCGCACCCCCACCCGTCGCCGATCCCGCCGCGCGGCGCTCGCTGCTGGCCCGCCTGCGCGGCGGCCCGATCGCGCGGGCGATCGGCCGCGTCGACGTGCGCCTGTACCTGCTGCTGCGCGAGGACGCCCACAGTGCGCGCCTCGAGCAGCCGATCCGCCGCTTCTCGAAGCTCGGCGAGCACGCCGCGGTATGGCTCGCGCTCGGTGCGACCGGCGCCGCGGTCGACGCCCCGCGCCGCCGCCAGTGGCTGCATGCCGCGCGGGCCGTGCTCGGCGCGTATCTGCTCAACACGGTGCTGAAGCTCGTCGTGCGGCGCAAGCGCCCCGCCCTCGATCAGCTCCCGGCGCTCGTCGCGACTGCGACCTCGCTGAGCTTTCCGTCGGCGCACGCGTCGTCGTCGTTCGCTGCGGCGCGCGCATACTCGTCGCTGCTCCCGGCGGGGCCGCTGTACGCCGTCGCGACCGCGATGGCGCTGTCGCGCGTCTACCTCGGCGTGCACTACCCGTCCGACATCGCCGCCGGCGCGCTGCTCGGCACGGCCGTCGGCGCAACGGCACGTCCGGCCGCGACGGGAAGCCGATGAAGGTCGGCATCGTCGGGATGCCGAACGCGGGCAAGTCGTCGCTCTTCAACGCGCTGACGAAGGCCGGCATCGAGGCCGCGAACTACCCGTTCACGACGATCGAGCCGAACGTCGCGGTCGTGGCGGTGCACGACGAGCGGCTCGACAAGGTCGCCGCCCTGCTCGGCGCGTCGAACCTCGTGCACGACACGATCGACTTCCACGACATCGCCGGCCTCGTCGCCGGCGCCCACACCGGCGAGGGGCTCGGCAACCGCTTCCTCGCGAACATTCGCGAGACCGACGCGCTGATCCACGTCGTGCGCGCGCACACCGACCCGAACATCATCCACCCCGACGGCCGCGTCGACCCGCTCGCGGACATCGAGACGATCGAGACCGAGCTGATCTTCGCCGACCTCGAGCAGGCCGAGCGCCGCCACGCCCGCGTCATCCGCGACGCGCGCGGCGGCGAGCGCGAGGCCGTCGCCGAGGAGGCCTGGCTGCGCGAGCTCATCGACGCGCTCCATGGCGGGCGGCCCGCGCGCGCCGTGCCGCCGCCGAAGGACGCACCGCACGCCCTGCGCGACCTCGGCCCGCTGACCGCGAAGCCGGTCCTGTTCGTCGCCAACGTCAACGAGGGAGACGACGAGATCCCGCCGGCCGTCGCCGAGCACGCGGCCGCGCAGGGCGCCGTCGCGGTCGCGATCTCCAGCCGCATCGAGGCCGAGCTTGCCGAGCTCGAGGACGAGGACGCCGCCGAGATGCGTGCCGACCTCGGCGTGTCGGAGTCCGGCCTGCAGCGCGTCGTCGGGGGGGCGTTCGCGCTGCTGGACCTGATCGCGTTCTTCACGGCCGGCGAGGCGAAGCCCGCGCAGTCCTGGCACCTGCGCCGGGGCCTGACGGCGTGGCACGCGGCTGGGCAGATCCACTCCGACATCCAGAAGGGCTTCGTCCGCGCCGAGGTCGTCGGCTGGGACGAGCTCATCGACGCCGGTGGCTACGCCGGCGCCCGCGAGCGCGGGACGCTGCGCCTCGAGGGTCGCGACTACGCGATGCGCGACGGCGACGTCCTCACGGTGAAGTTCACGCCGTAGCGGTTGGCTCAGCGCCGCCGGGGTTGGCTCAGCGCCGTCGCGGTTGACTCAGCACCGTCGCAGTTGGCGCAGCGCCGCGGCGGTTGGCTCAGCGCCGGCGGCTTGATCGTGATCCGCACACTGCGCGTGCTCTGACGGCTGCTGCCGTGGCGGGCCGTGATCTGGACCGTCGCCTCCAGCCGGCCACTGTGGGCGAGCGACCTGTGCGCGCGACGGGTGAGCGTGAGGCGGATCGTCGACGTTCTGCCCGCGCCTGGCCCATCGCAGTCGACCCTAGCGCCTCGCGTCCGACGTTCGGGCAGCATCGCCGGCGGTGCGCGGCGCCCCGTGAACGCGGGACGCCGCCCGTGGCCCGCGATCGGCGGGCCGCTTCAGCGCGGGTCGCCGAGCAGCCGGCGCAGGCGGTCCGTGACGACCTCCGGTCGCGACACGAGCGACATGTGCCCGCAGTCGGGGATGACGAACTCCTCGACCACGTTCGGCAGGGCGTCCGCCAGCCGCTGCACGTGTGACGGGGCGGTGAGCATGTCGTCCTCGCTGCCGAGCACGATCGTCGGAACGGTGAGGCTCGCGAGTGACTCGTAGACGTCCAGTCCCGAAAGCGTGATGCCGCACAGCGCGCGCACGTCGCGGTGGCAGGCGAGCACGATGCGCTCGCAGAAGGCGATCTCCGCGGGGCTCGCAGAGCGGCTCAGCGCGATCCAGCGGATCGTCCGGTAGCTCAGCGGTGTCGAGCTCTTCGGCAGCGGCATCGCCGCTCCCAGCGCGAGGCTGAGCATGAGATCACGCGCCTTGGCGAGCTGGCGCGGCGCGGGCAGCATCGGCGACTGCGCGACGAGCGCATCCATGCCGGTGTTGACGAGCAGCGCGCCCTCGAGGCGGTCGGCGACCTCCTCAGGGTGCTGTCCGGCCCACGCGACGATCGTCATACCGCCGAGCGAGTGCCCGGCGACGACGGCGCGCTGGCCGTCGCGCAGCGCGGCGCACAGCACCGCGTCGAGGTCGCAGGCGTGCGCGTCGATCGAGTAGTCCGGCTGCTCCGGGCGCCCGCTCTGCCCGTGGCCGCGTAGGTCGTAGGCGACGATGCGCACGTCGTCGCCCGCGAGCGCGCGAATCTGACGGGTCCAGATCCGCAGCGCGCAGGTCCAGCCATGGACGAGCACGACGGTCTTGGGCGCGTCGCGCGCGCCGAACTGCACGACCCGCAGCGGCGTCCCGTCGCTCGAGGCGACGGCGAGCGTCTTGCCGTGCAGCGGCGCGTTGAGGTCCGCGTAGCCCGGGTCGGCGTGGATCGCACGGCGATCGGCTACGAGACGTGCGACCCATCCCGCGACGCCGGTCGCGGTCAGTGCCAGCTCGTATCGCGTGGGGCGTCTCATCGGCGAGCCCGGAGCGCGCGGCCATCACGCACTGTACGCCACGCTCCGGCTTCCCGAGCACCCGCTGAAGAAGTGCACTGCGGGAGTGTTTCAGTCGTTTTCCCGCACGTCGCCTACGTTGTACCGACAAGGAGATGAGGGCGATCAAACTCCGCGTCATCCACGACCTAGACGCCTCGGTCTTTGCATCAAGCCGGCGCGAGCACGCCAGTGCGCGAGCAACCTCAAGGGCGCGCGAACACGCAACCACTGGCTACGTCATCCCGTAGGATCGCCGTCGAGAGGGTGAAGGGTCACATCAAACGGGAGGCACCATGTCGGAGCAGATCGCCGAGCCGGGACCGATGGAGCCCGAGCCGCTCGACCGTGACCGCCGCATTCTACGTGCCGCGATCCACCCCTCGATTGGCGTCGCCCGCGTCGGCGACAGCACGGACGGCTTTTACATCGGGCCAGAGACAGTCCGTCCGATTCCGATGGCACCCGGGGAGGTGAAGGACGCCACCGGCGCGCTCAGGCGTCAGGTGGCGCGCTTTCGCATCTACGGCTACAACGCCGCGGGGGAGGCGGTCGCCGAGCTCACCGTGCAGGACGCCGACATCGACTGGACCGTCCATGTCGCCAACACCAAGGCGGCCTGGTATGAGTTTCAGCTCGCCCTCGACATCCCGGAGGCGGAGGTAGCGACGGGCGCGCCGGCGTCGATGCTGCGCAACGCGACGATCACCGGTCGCGACCGCAGCAAGCTCGTTATCGATCCCGGGGCCCGCACGATCGCCGGTGCCGGCACGTCAGGCCCCGAGTACCGCTTCGACAGCGGGAGGTTCTTCGACACGAACGTCTATCTCGGCGAACTACGCACCGACGACGCAGGGCGCCTGCTGTTTCTCGGCGGCCACGGCGTCTCGGCGTCCAGCAACGACCTGCCCGCGACGACGTTCGCCAACAATGACAACTGGCATGACGACGTCTCCGACGGCCCCGTGACCGCGACGGTGAGGATCGATGGGCGAGGGATCCCGGTCGATCCCGCGTGGGTGGTCGTCGCGCCGCCCAACTACGCGCCCGAGGTCGTGGGCGTGCGCACGATGTACGACCTGCTCCACGACGTCTACGTGCAGTCAGGTGTGCTGGCGTTTCCCGAGCGCGTGTCGTTCACCGACGACGTGCTCCCGGTGCTCGAGCGCATGACGATGATGCAGTGGGTCAACCAGGGCTTCGCCTCGCGCTTCGGCTGGGGCGGTCGCGAGTACTTCCTCGACCCGCGCTACCTCGAGCGCCTGGCAAGCGACCTGCCCGAACACGCCGAGCTGCGCAACCAGATCCACAGCGCGTTTCGCGATTGGGACCGCGACGGCGAGTCGCCGATTCCGTGGCCTTGGATCTACGGCGACTCGATGAGCCTGCCGCCGGTGTCGCCGCGCCAGAACGTGTCGCTGTCGGCGACCCAGATGCGCGTTCTCGAGCGCTGGGCCGCGGGCGACTTCGAACCCGGCGTCGATCCAGGCGCGCTCGAGGCGTTCGATCTCGATGACATCGCGCTGTCGCGCCGGCCGGCGATGCTCGATCGAGCGTCGCTGACGTTCTGCCTGGCCGATGCCTTCCACCCGGGCTGCGAGTTGACGTGGCCGATGCGCCACCCGTCGATGTACATGGCCCCGTATCGCTTGCGACACCGCGCGACCGACAACCCGGAGCCGGCGATCGGCACGCAGCTCACCCCGTGGGCGGTTGCCCAGGTCGACGGCCCGCTCTACGGGCAGTCGCCGGGCACGCTGTCGCGTTGGATGGCGGTGCCGTGGCAGACGGACACCGCCAGCTGCCGCTCGGGCTATTACCTTGGCTACGGACCGCGCTACGACCCCTACGTCCCGACATTCTGGGCCGCACGGGTTCCGAATCAGGTCCTGACCCACGACGATTACAAGATCGTCATGGACGAGTCGCGGCCACTTGCCGAGCGCTCGGCGGCCTTCGAGCGGCGAGCGGCCTGGCTTCGCTGGCTGCCCGGGACCTATATGCACCAGATCAACGCGATGGTCGATTCGTTCGGTTTGCTCGGCGTCGTGCAGACCCGTCCGGGTCCAGCCGACGGCGCGTTCGGGCCGCAGCTGCTGGTCGAGTCCGACGTCGGCTTCGGGGGCTCGGTCGACCCCCACCGCAACCTCCTCACGCTGCACGTCCCCGAGGCGCGCGACCCCGAGCGCGCCGAGCTCGAGATCGCTGCCGCCGTCGACGCGTTCGACGCCGACCCCGAGCACGTGACCGCGGGCTACATCGAGAAGGTCGACCGCTTCGGACGCGGTCAGCGACGCCGCTAGCGTGCACGTCGTCGTCGCGGGCGCTGGGCCCGCGGGCTGCGCGGCGGCGATCGTGCTCGCCCGGGCGGGGCTCGATGTACTGCTCGCCGACGCGCGCATCGCGGCAGCCCCGCGCCTGCGCGTCGGCGAGACGCTCCCCGGCGTCGCCACCGCCGCGCTGCGCGATCTGCGGATCGCGCCGGACCGCCTGGAGGCCTGCGGTGCCCGACGCAGCACGGGCACTGAGGCGGCATGGGGCTCGGGCGAGCCGGTGTGGGCCGACGCGATCCTCGATCCGCACGGTCACGGCTGGCACCTGGACCGCGGGCGCTTCGACGCCATGCTCCTCGATCAGGCCCGAGCCGCAGGCGCGCAGGTGTGCGCGGACAGGGTCGGTGTCGCCGCGGGCCCCCCGGCCGACGTTCGGGCCGGCGCCGACGCCGACATCGACGTCGCTGCCGCCGCGACGCCGTGCGGTCCTATCCTGCGAATCGGCGGCGACCCCGTCAACGCTTGCCGTCTCATCGACGCCACGGGTCGACCGGCGGCGGCTGCGCGACGCCTCGGCGCCAAGCGGATGCGCACCGATCGGCTCATCGCCCTCTACGCGCCCGTTCGCACCCCCCGCGCCGACGTCGACGCGCGTACGCGTATCGAGGCAACGGCATGCGGGTGGTGGTACAGCGCGCTCGTCGCACCGCGACGGCGCGTCACGGCGTTTCTCACCGACGCCGACCTGGTGGACCCGGCCCTACGCACCGAGGCGGGCTTTGAGGCCGCGCTCGCAACGACCCGACGGATCCTGCCGGCGGGCGGACCGTTCGAGCTCTTCTCGCCACCAGCGAGCACCGCCGCCCATGGGGCGCGGCTGCGCCCGTGCCAGGGGAACGGCTGGCTCGCCGCCGGCGACGCGGCCCTGGCCTTCGATCCCCTCTCCTCGCAGGGCATCCTCAACGCGCTGATCACCGGGATGTTCGCGGCCACCACCATCATGGACGAGCTCGCGGGGGCGGCCCATGCGCGCGCCAACTACGAGGCGCGGCTCGCCCACATATGGGCCGCCTACGAAGTCAATCGCGCGAATGCGTACGCGCTCGAGCGGCGCTGGCCTGACGAAGCCTTCTGGATACGCCGCCGCCACCGGATCGGACCAGAGACGCCCGCGTGAAGCGGCCGGCCTCCGAGACCTGATTGTGCGCCTCGATCAGCATTCGACCGAGCCAGGGTCTGATGGGAAATGCTCGTTTGCGCCAGGGACTACGTTGCCGTCGGCGGTTGCAGCGTGACGGTGTGTCCGAGGGCTTGGAGCTTGGCGACGAGGCGCTTGGTCGCTTTGGCGGGGTCACGGCGTTGGAAGTAATCGCCGTTCTTGCTGCAGATCGCGGCGAGCGCGGCCTCCTCGAGGCCGATCCCGAGCCACTTGCTGCACATGCCGGTGCGTCCGCTGCGGCGTTTGTCGGCGGATCGGTCCTGCGGCCCGGGGGACTGACAGACCGGCCGGAGGGTCAGCACGGCGCCGACGCACGTTTAATTGGAACATTGCCCCCAACTCGCTCACCAAGGCTCACGCCTGGCTGCAACACAAATCTTTTCCCACGCTCACAACACGCTCTGCTGTACTCCCGAATGTGCACGCCTATCACCGCACACTGCCATGAAACGCCTCATGTCGGCCAGCCGCCGTCCGTGGTCGCCAGCGGGTGGGGCGCTCGGGCTCGCCGCTGGCTATTTCATCTGCTATCTACCGTTCGCGGCGCTGACCAAGGCGCTCTCCTCGGGCTTGCTTCCCGGCACAAAGGGCGTCGACGGCTTGGTGCTGCTTCCGGCCGTGGCGGTGGGCGTCCTCGTAGGGGCGCCGACCTTCCTGATGCTATCCGGCTGGTGGCGATACATTGGCCTTCGACATCTTTTTGGTTCACTGGCCCGGCTTCCCAGCGGGACGATGATCGCCGCTGGCGGCTTCACGGCAGTGATCATCGCCACGACCTTCCTCAACTACACGTTCGCCGGCGTCTCGATCCTGTTCATGCTGCTGCTGATGCGGGCCGGCACGCTGGGCCTCGCGCCGGTCATCGACATGGTCCGCGGTCGTGCGATCCATGCCTATTCCTGGGTCGCGCTTGGCTTCAGCATGGCCGCGGTCGCCGTCGCGTTGAACGGCGTCGACGGATTCGCCGTCCCGGCCGGCGCACTGCTCAGCCTTGGCGCGTACCTCGCGGGGTACTTCGGTCGCTTCGAGATCATGAGCAGGGTCGCGAAGACCGGAGACGAGCACATCGACCGGCGCTACCTCGTGGAGGAACAAGTCGCCGCAGCCGTCGTCCTCGTCGCACTGTGCGCATGCTTCGCGTTCATCGGATGGGGTCCCGAGATGCAGGCGCTGCGCCAGGGCTTCACCAGCGTCGCGATCACGAGCGAGGCGCTGCCCGCCTTCGCGATCGGGACTTGCTATGCGATGCTCTACGTGTTTGGAACCCTGATCTACCTCGACGCCCGCGAGTACACCTGGGCGGTCCCAGCGAACCGTGCGTCGAGTGTCCTCGCGGTGCTGGCCGCGTCGTACATCCTGACCGCGCTGTCAGGCGTCGCTGCGCCGCCGACCGCGATGCTCGTCGCCACGGGCTTTGTCCTCCTAGCGGTCTGCGCGCTGAGCTACCGATACGTCATAGACCTCGTACGCAGGGGGCCGTCGGCGGCGGTCTCACGTCGCATCGTGCTCTTCGTTTGCGGCGCCAATACCGGCAGATCGCCGCTGGCCGCGGCTATCGCGCGCGCTGAGCTGGTGGAGGGCGACATCCACTCCGCACGAGGCATCTCGGTGACGAGTGCTGGGGTGAGCGTGAATCGCCCAGGCGCGCCCATGGCCAGCGGAGCGCGCAAGGCGCTGAAGGAGTTCGGCGTGCGAGCTCACCTCCATGGGTCACAGCAGTTGACCAAGGAGATGTGCGAGCGCAGCGTCGCGATTTACTGCATGACCGAAGAGCAGAGGCGGGCCGTGATCGCGATAGCCCCTGCTGCGGCGCGACGGACGTACCGGCTTGACCCCGAGGTGGACCTCGGCGAACCCGACCACGGTTCGCCGGAAGGCTGGCCACATTTTGTGCTCGCTATCCGTGACCTCGTCCGCCAGCGCCTCGCCGAGTTGCCGGCAGCGAGTCCGCAGTTCGCAGCGACGGCGCGTTAGCATCGCCCGCGATCCCGCAGCGGTGAGCGCAGCATCGCGGACGGCGCGTGTCACGAGGTGACATCGACACGCCCCCCGCGCATGCTTTGCAGTGTATGCTCGTCGAGCAATGTGGATATATACAAGCGGACGCTTACGCGCTGGAGATAGCGCGCGGGACGTCACGTTTCATGGGAGCCGCCATACCCGTCACACACACGCTCGTGCTGAGCTTGGACAGTCTCGTCGCCGGCTGCGCGCTCGCCCCGCTCCTTGCTAGCGCATCGCACCGGCTGGCCGCCGCGATCCTGGTCGGGTCGGCTGACGCCGCGGCTTCGCTGCTGGGCTCGCTGATCTGGCTACCGCGACACGGGCTCGTCGCCGCGGCGCCGGTCATGACTGCGCTCTATGGGGCATATCTGATCGTCGCGACCAGTCTGGCGGGCTGCGGGCTGCGGGCTGCGAGCGAGGACGGGCGGTCACCGCTCCCTCGCGCGCGTCACCTGCCGACATGGATGATCCTGGGTGCTCTGGCTGCGGCGCTCTCGGTGGACAACCTTCTCTCGCCAGGCGGCGCTCAAGCGGTCGGCGCAGACGGCTTGATCAGCGGCGCCCTGATGCTCTGCGGCCTGTGCGCGGGCGCGCGGATCTCCCGCTGCTGGTCATGCAGTGTGCGCAGCGCGTGGCTCGGCGCCGGCCTGGTCGCCGCCACATCCTTGGCGGTGCTGAGCTGATGCCCCCCGGCTCGCCTGGATGGTGGATGTACCACGGGGACCTCTCGCACTCGGGCGAGGCGAGCTCCACGGACATCACATCGGAGAACGTCTCGAGGCTTCGCCTGCTGCACTCCTTGCCGGTGCCCGGCTCGGTCCTGTCGACCCCGGCTGTCGTCGACGGGTGCGCGTTCGTGGGGCTGGCGAACACCTTGGCGGTCGCCACCCAGAACGGAGGGCAGCTGCTCAAGGTCGATCTGGCCAGCGGCGAGGTGATCGCGGACTTCACATGGTCCATCCCGGTCGACGAACGCGATTCCCACGGCTTCTGCGGAATGGGGTGCACCCCGGCGGTCGCAGGCGACCGCGTTGTCTTCAGCGCCTTCAACGGAAAGCTCTACTGCCTCTCCAAGGACGACATGTCTCTGCTGTGGGTCACCGACCTGCGCTACGCGGACCCCGGGCACGGCCAGCCCGTAACCAACGACTTCGAGGGAGCCCTCCCGAGGGCCGCCGGCTGGTCGTCGCCGGTCGTGTCCGGCGAACGGGTGTACGTCGGCATGGGAGAGGGTGAGAACCCGTCGCTCTACGGGTTCGTCTATTGCCTTGATGCAAGCACGGGCGACGTGATCTGGATCTTCTGCACCTGTCAGTTTGAGCCCGACCGACCGAACCGCCCGAACGAGCTTCCGATGGACGTCATCACCGACGTTCCTCCGGCGGGGTTCACGACCTATGGGAGCACCGTGCTCGTCAAGGGTGCCTCCGTGTGGTCGTCGATCGCCTATGACCCCGAGCTCGACCATCTGTACTGCGCGACCGGCAACCCCCAGCCCGACGGGCCCCTGCCGACCCCCGGATACACCAACAGCGTGCTCGTCCTCCGAGGAGCGACAGGCGAGTTCGTGGCCAGCGTCCAGATCCCCGCCTCCTCCAGCTATCGACCGTCCGACGTCGACGTCGACGTCGGCGGGTCCCCGACCCTCTTCGAGGTCGACGGCCGCAAACTCGTGGGGATCGGTTGCAAGAACGGCGCGTACCTCACCTTCGACGCGCGCTCATTCGCGATCGTCGCGGTGCGCCAGCTCTTGCCGCTGCACCGGGACGGCAGTCAGATCTCCTCTGTGGATCCGCATGGACCCGACGACCCGACGCGCCCAAGCCCCGTTGTCCCCAACGAGTGGTCCAACGAGGTCCAGGGCGAGAACTACATGGGCACCTACAGCACGGCTGCCGTCTGCAGCAGCCAGGGCAAGCTCTTCATCGGGCTCGGCGGCAACAACTACCACTACCTCAGTCCGGGGATCGACTCGAGCACGACGCCCTTCATCCGTGCCCTGGACTGGTCCTCGCTGACGGATGCGTGGCCGCTCGACGACGGGGACCCGCAGCGCTACGCGATCGCCACTTCTCAGGAGAGCAACCCCCTCTACAAGATGGGCGGTGAGAGCGGCCTGAGTGTGCCAGCCGTCGCCAACGACCTGGTGTTCATGGCGACGTCACGCGTCGCCCTCTACGCCCTCTCCGCCCGTGACGGTGAACTCCTGTGGGCCGACACCGAGCATTTCGGGCCGCAGACCGGCGGTTCTAGCGGGGGCTACGGCTACTGCATGGGCCCGGCCGTCGTTGGCGACCACGTGGTCGCCGGAGCACTCGTCGCCGGGGCCAGCGGCGGTGTCCTGAACATCTACTCGCTCGCGGAGTAGGCGATGAGCACGTCGTTCTCTCAAGACATCGCACCGATGCTGGCGCCCTACCGCGAGGACATGCTCTGGCGCTTCGATCTCTCCGACTACACAGCGGTCAAGGCCAACGCGGACGTGATCTACGGTCGCCTCACCGGCAACACCGGCAACCAGATGCCTCCGGCCCCTGTCCCCCCACTCAGCACGGCGGACATCGCGACCTTCAAATCCTGGATGGACGACAAGTGCCCCTCGTAGCTGAGCGGGTGCGCTCGACGGAAAGAGAGTCGGCGGATGCTGTTCCTGCCACGCCAACCCCTTGAGACGGTCGAGGATCTGCGCAACGCGCTCGCCAACGCGATCGCGCTCGAGCTGAGCACCATCCCGCCTTACCTGACGGCGATGTTCTCCATCAAGTCGGGGGCCAACGCAGGCGCCGGTTCGATCATCCGCAGCGTCGTGATCGAGGAGATGCTGCACCTGTCGCTGGCGTGCAATCTCCTCAACGCCGTCGGCGGGCGCCCGAACATCCCGGCGGCGGTGGTCCGCTACCCGAGCGAACTGCCGATGGGGATCGGTGACAAGTCGGGCTGTCCGTTCGTCGTCTCTCTTGCCAGGCTGTCCGAGCGGTCCATCAAGACGTTCATGACGATCGAGGAGCCCGAGCACCCGCTGCACTTCCGCGACGCTAACCTCGTCGGCGACGAGCCGGCCGAGTACCACACCATCGGCGAGTTCTATACCGCCGTCGGCGAGCTGATGTCCGATCTGGGCGAAGGCGTCTTCACCGGCCCGGCGGCGCGCCAGGTGACGGGTTGGATAGGCAGCGACTACCTGCACGCCATCCTCACGCTCGACGACGCGCTGAAGGCAATCGAGCTGATCGTCGAGCAGGGGGAAGGCACGAGCGCCAGTCCCGCCGCCAACCCCGAGGAGCTGGCGCATTACTACCGCTTCGAGCAGATCCAACGCCACAAGACCCTCACGCCCGATCCCGCGGCCCCGGAGGGATATGAATGGGGCAATCCGGCCATCGGCCTCGCCGACAACGGTGTGTGGCCGATGATCGAGAACCCACCGGATGTGCCGCTACCCGAGGGATCAGAGGTCGCACGGGTCTCGGAACAGTTCGACGGTACCTTCACGGCCCTCATCGACGAGCTCCAGCGGACATTCGACGGCTCCCCCGATGCGCTCGGCTCGGCGATGGCGCACATGCATGCACTCCGTCTCGAGGCCACGCGGCTCGTGTCCATGGTGGTGCCGGGCAGCGCCGGAACGGCCGGTCCTCGCTTCCTGTACGTCGGCGGCGCCTGCGTTGAATCTGATGGCTAGCGCGACCGGCGCGGCCCTACGACTCGCGTGTGCCGGCAGCTCCGTCTGAGGCGTCCGCGTCGGCGCCTGGCTCCAGCGTCAGCTCGGCTCACCTGCGGGCGGGTGGCGCCGCCCACGCGCGATCTCGATCCCGAGCGCGACCATCGCGATGCCCGCGGCGAGCCGCGCGAGCCCGCTGACGTTCTGCCACGTCACGACACCCGCGACCAGCGGCGCGACGTGGTACGGGATCGCCGTCAAGCCCCAGAACAGGCCGAACGTCACAGCCATCGCCGCCCGGCTGCGCCGGCGTAGGCGCGGCCAGGCCGCGACGAGCGCCACGTTGGCGACCCCAAAGGGGACGGCGACGAACTGGCCGATCCGCATCTCGTCGATGGTGTGCGTCCACCCAGCGAGAGTCGCCAAGGCAAGCATCGTCTGATCGCGCTCGACCGTCCAGGCGATACCAAGCCGGAGGCGGGCGATAGGAACCGACTTCGCCACTGTGTCACCCGACTGCGTCACGCGGCCCTCCTTGCCCTCAGTCTTATCACGGCCTTACCTCGACGGTACCCATCATCCCGTTGTCCTCGTGACCCAGGATGTGGCAATGGAAGACGAACCTGCCGGTAAAGTCGCGCGGCAGGTACAGCATCTTGACGGTGCCGTTGGGAGCGACTGAGACGTTGTCCTGCTGGTTGATGGCGTTTACCGGTTTGCCGTATTCCTCGACGACCTGGAAGTCCTTCTGGTGGATATGGAACGTGTGCCAGACCGTGGTCTTGTTGACGATCGTCCACTCGTTGAGCTGGTTGAGCCTCATGACCTGATCGATCCGACCGGGGTCAAACGTCTCGCCGTTGATGAAGAACAGCGGTGTATCTCCGCTCGTGTCCTGCGTATAGACGATCAGGTGCCGCTGCCGGACCGGGAGGTCTCGCAGGTCCTGGTAGCGGACGACGTCCTTCGGGGGCATCTTCTGATCGACCGGGCTGCCCGACGAGCGAAGCGTCGCGAGCGTCACCGGAGGGTTCTCAGAGCCCTTGCCGGACTGCGGGAACGGTGCGGCGATGAGCTTGACGTCGCCGTTCTTGGCGCCCCTCACGAGCACCTCGCGGCGCGAAGACGGGCTGACGAGCATCTGGTGCTGGGTCTGCATGGTGGGAACGTAGTTGCCGTCGCGGGCCAGCAGGTGGAAGGGCTGCCCGGGGAGCTCGAGGTTGACGAAGCTGTTCGCGGTCAGGTTGAAGATGCTCCAGCGCTGGATCTCCCCCGGGCGGATCGGGATCGTCGGGTTGAGGCGTCCGTTGACGAAGAACTGCGAGCCCGGCGAAATGAAGGGCCCCGTGGGGTCGGGCTGGACGGTGGCGTGCGTCTGGTTGTCGAGAGCTGTCTGCGTGATGACGAGCACGCGCTGGCCGATGTGCCGGTACTCCGGTCGCTTGTCGAGCCCGCCACGCACGATGATCGCGCCCTCCATGCCCCCGGTTTCCTGCACGTTGGCCTGCGTGTGCATGTGCGGGTGATACCAGTACGTACCTGGACGGTGATCGACCGGGAGGTGGTAGTTGTAGTTGTACGTCTGACCCGGATCGAGCTCGACGAAGACGTCGTCCTGCGGGGGGTTTGGCGAGACGAAGAACCCATGTGTATGGAGGTTTGTCATGCCGGCCTCCATACCGAAGCCCGGGAAGTCCGTCGCACTGAGCTCATTGCGAAGCGCAAGCTTCAGCGTGTCTCCAGGGCACACCATGAGCGTCGGGCCGGGATAGCTCTTCTCGTATACGGAGGACGTGTACGTCTGTCCGTTGATCTGGGTGTTCGTCATCGCTGCGGTCAGCGTGGTATTCAAGACCCCGTTGGCGCTCGTTCGAAACGCCGGCTGCGGGAAGCTGTCGTGGATGAACGGCGGCGGGTCCTTGGGGCAGTGGGGATTCGGCCTGCTACCGGCACCCGACGCGACCGTGGTTTGACCCCCTGCCGCAACCGCGATCAGGCAACTCGTCGCGAGCAACCAAGCGCCAGCCAGAAGGCCGCCTCGGCGTCCACGCATCGGCAGTTCAATCCTGTGAGTGAGCACTCAGCCACCGGCGTTCGTGAGCATGCGCCGACTGTACATCGTCGGTCCCACCGCTGGTGAAAACTTCGACTACCACGGTCCGGACGAAGAAACGATGACGTTTACTCAGCTCAGGTCGCCGACGTCCTCTAGCTAGTCGCGCCAGTTGGAATACTCCTCAAGCGGGGCGCGCGCGGGATAGAACCTGTTGACCGGTGCATCGCGGTCCGGATATCCGACGGCTAGGCCGCACACGACAACCCGATCTGACGCCAGCTCGAGCTGCTCTCGGATGATGAATCCATAGCCGGCGACGCTGTACTGAGGGCAGCTGCCGAGGCCGAAGGACACGAGGCCGAGCATGATGTTCTGCACGAACATGCCCATATCCAAGAAGGTCCCGGCCTCGGCGTTGCCGGGGACGTGAAATATCATCGCAACGGGGGCGCCGTAGAAGCGCAAGTTGTCGCGGTCGTGCAGACGCCGCGCGAGGAGATCGTCGCGTGCGATTCCTTTGGCTGCGAACAACTCCGCCCCGGCTCGCCGGGCGCGCTCCGCATGGCTCGGGCTCATCTCCGCCGGGCGATTGACGTAGTCCGGCGCTGGGGCGATGCCGGCATCGAAGGTGTCGCAGAGTCGCCGGCTGAGCCGATTCCTGGCGTCTCCGGCGAGGATCTCCACACGCCAAGACTGCGTGTTGCGACTCGACGGAGCGTGCGCCGCGGCACGGATAACCCTTCGCAAGTCCTCGCGGGGCACCTGGCGGTCGAGAAACGCGCGCTTGCAGTGCCGCTCGGTCATGACCTCCAGGACGGTGTCTGCGTCCGCGTGAACCGGCCCATCCCCCGTCGTGCCGTGTTGCTTGCTGCGCAGTGTCATTGCCGCGCCGCACGCTGCGCTGCCGTGGCCACGCCGGCCGGCACCGCGTCCGTCGATGACGGGGCCGCAGCGGCCGCCGCGGCCTCGATGCAGTGGAAGTGCCCAACGACCTCGCCGGCCCATCTGTTGGCAAAGGAGTCTCGCGCCATCGTCAGATTGCCCACCAGGTTGCCCTCGGTGGGAATCCCGATCACCGCGATGTTCCGATTGGACATCCCGTTCACGCCCAGCACATGGCGGTGGGGATCTGTCATGTCGATCGCACCCGGCCAGTACGAGGGCTGGCCGGGGCTTGCGGGTCGGTTCTCGAAGGCTCGGATCGTTCCGCGGCGGCGCAGGGCGCGCCACAGCGGCGTCACATCCTCGGCGACATCTACCTCGGGGTAGCGCGCGTCGACCAATGACGCGACGCTGACGGCGTCGCCACCGAAATGCGGCGATCGCAACTCGTAGCCGGCGCCGGCGTCGTCCGGCGACGCCACCGACCCGCGGGCCATCGAGAAATCCATCAGTCCCGCGGACCGCAGCGCGGCGAGCTTCTCGATGTTGACGATCGGCGGACCGAACGCGACGCGCCGCAACGCGGGGAAGATGAGCTCGACGAGCCGCTTGTGCGCCTGCGGCGTGAACCCGCCGTATTGCATGAGCGAGCCCAGCGCCGTGCGAGCCGCGTACCAGACGTCGATCGCCGCCTTCATGGCCGAGGCCGTCTGCCCGAGACGCGCCAATGTGATCTGCTCCGCCATGTACGCGCCGACGAAGCGATCGAAGTCCGCGGCCGTTGCGAAGTGACGAGCTGCGGCAGGGTCGAGGATCGCCTTGTAGTCGAAGCGTGCGACATCTGGTCTGGCGTCCAGGCAAGCATCGATTGCACGCCGAACGCCCGCCGGAGTGCCATCCGCGGCATCGCTGCCCTCCCAGCCGGGTTGCCCCGCGAGCGCGACCCCGTAGTAGGCGAGATCCATCTCGAGTTCGACGAGCGGCCAGACATCCCGCTCGAGGTCAAGCTTGCCGGCAGGGCCCACGCCCAAGCACTGGCGAAGCGTCTCGGGCCGCAAGAATCGCAGCTCGGACGGCTCCAGTGGCAGGTCGGCCGACTTCGGCGACATCGGAAGGCCCGTCCGGCTGAAGGGAAGGATCCGACTCGGCTCCTGCCCGCTTGAGCTGTAGACGAGCGTCCCTCCGGCGTCGCGTGCGAATGCGCCTCCGCGACCCTCGGTGAGAGCTAAAGCCGCGTCGATGAACGTCAGACCCAGTCCCAGCATCGCGACACTCGTGCCCGCGGCGACGTCCGCGAGCCGCTCGTTCACCGGATACACGAACGGGATGAACGGAGCGCGGGGTCGCTGGCCCGGTCGGCGTGGCGCTGCGGTCTGAGGTTCCGGCCACGCGTGGCCGGTCGCCAGTATCACGTTGTCAACGGACACCGCCAGGCGGCCGCCGCTCGCGCCGACGGCGACTACGACATGGTCTCCGCGCGCCGGCTCGATGTCCACGACCTCACCCACGTGTCGGGACACGCTGACACCGCTGGGCGCTTCATCGACGATGCGCTGGAAGGCCTCGACCAGATAGCGCCCCACGACCGAGCGCCCGAGATACTCCTCGCCCGTCAAGGCAGCACGCGACGGATAGCTCTGCGCGTACCAGCTGATGAAGTCCAGTGCGCCCACGACGACGCCAGCCGGGGAATCGGTCCCCCAGACGTCGATCTCGCCGACTTTCATGTTGACGAGCAGATATTCGGGCTGGTGTGGGTCGTAGATCCCGCTCGCACCAAACTGCGGGGAGCGATTGAAGACGGCGATGTCGAGACCGGCGTCGAGCGGAGCGGCGCTGAAATGCGCGACGAGCCTCTCCAGGCAGTACAGGCCTCTAGGACCGGCGCCTACGATGGCCACTCGGTGGCGCAAGCGAGACGAACCGTCCAGCGCGCACGGTGGCGCGCCGTGCGGCTCGTCCGCGTCAACGCGATCTCGTGACGGGTGATATGCGCTGTCGCGGGGCGTCGCCAACGGGGTCCAGTGGCCGCTTGTCAGAGCTTCCGGCGGGGTCGACGATAGCAAGCCAGGCCCGGCGCGCCGAGGCGCGTCACCTCCAGCTGCGGGCGGCCTGCGGCGGGCAGTGACGAGCTGCCGCAGCACACCGGAAGTCACCATCGCAGAATGTAAATTCACGGGCAAGACGGCCACGAGTGCTGTAGCGTGCCTCAGATCAGACTGGCCCGCGCTTACGCGAGCGATTGGCCTCGGGGCGTTGAAAGGAACACGTGTCACCGGTTTCTAGTGCCGGAAACCTGCGGGTGCTGATTTGCGGAACGGGAGCCGGAGGCCACGTTCTAGCCGGATTGCTGTCGGCGCGCCATGGCGTCGAGGTTCGAGTCTTCTCGAGGCGCCCGTCCAAGGTGCGTTTGTGGCGTGCGACCATGCGGCGCGAACAGCTCAAAGTCGTGGAGAGAGACACCACCGCACAGCGAACCCTCACCGTCTCGAATCCCTCGATGGTCACCGACGACCCTCACGAAGCCGCGCGCGGATGCGACATCGTGATATTCGTGCTCCCGGCCTTTTTGCACGCTGACTACCTCTCGGCGCTGGCACCGGCACTCGAGGACGGTTGCGTGATCGTCGGGCTGCCGGGACAGCCGGGCTTCGAGTTCGAGGTCCGTCGCAGCCTTGGCGGCGCGGGCCGCAGCTTCACGGTGCTCAACTTCGACTCGCTCCCGTGGATCTGCCGGCTGTCGGACGTCGGGCGAGAGGTGACGATCCATGGCACCAAGGAGCGACTGGTGGGGGCCGTACAGGGGGATCTGGCGAGGGCTCGGCTGTCAGATCCTGTGTCCGCGCTGCAGACGCTGTTTGGCGACGCTCCCCGACTCATCGTGTCAGGTCACGTACTCGGCATCACGCTGCGGTCACCAAACGCATCCAACCACCCACCGATGATGTATTCACGGTGGAAGGACTGGGATGGTGCGGCGGTCGATGCCCCGCCTCTGTTCTACCAGGGCATCGACGCAGCGGGCGCAGACCTCCTCGGCCGTATCAGCGAGGAGCTCGTCGCGACGGCTGACCACATCATGACGGCGTGCCCGGACGCCGATCTCAGTCAGGTCATTCCTCAGTACCAGTGGGAGATCGACTACTACGGCGCGAACATCTCCGACGCGAGCAACCTCATGATGGCGCTCCGTACAAACGCCGGGTATGAGGGCATCACCCACCCCGTGATCCAGGCGCCGGACGGGGGCTACCGTCCCGATTTCCACCACCGATTCCTGACCGAGGATGTCCCCTTTGGACTCGTGGTGATGCGAGGCGTGGCAGCCCTTGCCGGGGTTCCCACGCCCCATATGGATGAAGTGATCACCTGGAGTCAGGAGCGAATGAGTCGGCAATACCTCCGAAGGGGGCAGTTGCAAGGCAGGGATCTGCAATCAAGCCGCTGCCCTCAGCGCTACGGAATATCCGACATCGACGAGCTGTTGGGCGCCACGAGGCCCCGGGCGCACAGCAGGGCCGTCGACTACGCCGGGCTGAATGTGAAGACCGCCTCGATCAATCCCGCGCTCGTGCCGGAGTTGCAGGACTGCGCTGCAGCACCGTGCCAGGAGTCCCCGGTCTGAACGCGTCGATCTGTCCTGTTCGGCCGCGCTGAAAGTCCATCACGGTGAGGTGCTGGGGATGGCGTCAAAGACACGCAACCGATGGGATCTGATCCGCTTCCTCGACCAGCTCGACTCGGAGATCGCCGTCGTCGAGGGCCAACAGATCGTGGCGATCTCAGATCAGACAACCTCTCGACCCGCGGCACGCAGGAAGTCCAAGACTGGCTGAAGACCCACCCGCGCTGGAGCTTTCAGTTCACGCCGACGCACGCCTCGTGGCTAAACCAGATCGAGATCTTCTTCTCGATCCTGCACCGACGCCTGCTCAAACACGGCGTCTTCACCAGCGAGACCGACCTCGCCGAACAGATGCTCGCCTTCATCGAGACCTACAACCAGACCGCGCGGCCGTTCAAGTGGACCTATACCGGCAAGACCCTCGAAGCATGAAACAACGAACTCGCAGGATCAACCACTAGTCGCCGCGCGTGCGTAGCTGCCTGAGGATCTCGAGCGCTTCGGGGCCCGAAGGCGCGCGCAGGATCCGGTGGCGCTCGCCGAACTGCCGGCGCAGGTCGCGCGCGACCGCGGCGAGGACGGCCGGCTCGTCGTCGACGGCGACGATCGCTGGGCGTCGCTCGCTTGCGCTGGGTGTCGGCATCGCGCCCGACATCCTGCCAGGCGCGGCCTGCGGGCTTGGCGCACTCGCGTCCGCATGGCGGTCCGCGCTCAGGCGGCGTGGCGGCGGCTGTCCACGGTCAGGCCGCGCGGCGGCGCAGCTCGACGACCTGGGCCTCGCGCGGGCGATAGCGCCAGATGTCGCGCAGGCACAGCGCGTCGAGCACGAGCAGCGCCCCGACGAAGCCGAACACGCCGAGGACGAGCAGCGTGCGCGGGAGAAACGAGCCCGAGTCGGCGAGCTTCGCGCGGGCGACGGCGGCGGGGTCGTTGCGATACAGCGGCGTCGCACGGAACGCCGCCTGGGCGACCGCGTAGGCGGGCTTCGGCCGGCCGTCGTACGTGATCAGCGCCTTGTTGTGGATCGAGTCGCGCGGCTGCGCCTCGTCGCCACCGCCATCCCAGTGCGGCTTGACGGCGAACTCGCGTGCGGTCCAGTAGATCGCGCCGCCCATGAAGCCGAGGCGGTCGATGATGTCGAGGTTGCGCTTGAGGTACTGCGTCTGAAACGCGTACGTCTGCTTCATGTCGGCGGGCCCGTCCTCGGTCGCCTCGGCGCCGAACTCCGTCATGACGAGGCCCATCCTGGGGTACTTCGCGTGCATCGCCCGCAGGTAGGGCTCGAGGTCGGCGAGGTTCTTCGTCGAGTTCTTCTTCTTGCCCAGATACCAGCCGTAGTACGAGTTGATCCCGAGCAGGTCGAAGTAGCGGTAGACCGGCTGCTTGGGGACGCGCGGGTAGGAGAGGATGTCGATCGCGACGGGGCGCGTCGGGTCGAGATCGCGCGCGAGCGTCGCAGCGTTCTCCATCCAGATGCGCGTCGTCTTGTGCAGGTCGGGTCGCCACGTCAGCTCGTTGGCGACGGAGTTCACGATGACCGACGGATGGTTGCGCGCCCCGAGGATCGTGTTGCGCAGGTCCTCGAGCTCGTAGGAGCGCTCGCCCGGGGTCTTGAGCTTCGCGTCGCGGTGATAGACCGGCGCCTGGCTCCAGACGAGGATCCCCTCCTCGTCGAAGCGCCGCAGCAGCCGGTCGTCGAGCAGGTAGTGCGCGCGGGTGACGTTCGCGCCGAGCGCCTTCAGCTCGTCGACGATCGTCTCGACGTCGGCGTCGGTCATCGCCGGTCCACGGCCGGGCAGGTCCTCCTGGATCGAGGCCCCGCGCAGGTCGAGCACGCGGCCGTTGAGCCGCAGCGCGCCGTTGACGACCGCGACCGTGCGCAACCCGATGCGGAGCTGGTCGCTCTGGACGACGCGCGTGCCGAGCCCCGTGCGGACGGTCGCGTCGTACAGCGACGGGCTCTCGGGCGCCCACAGCTTGATGTCGCCGCTCACCGGGACGCCGAAGCGCACGCGCACGCGCTCGCCCGGCCGCAGCGTGCGCGGACGGATCCCGCCGCTGGAGACGTGCCCATCGGGCGCGCGCAGCGACAGACGCACCGTGGGCCGCTGCGCTAGCGATCTGCTGCGGTTCTCCAGCCAGCCGTCGACGAGCGCGACCCAGTGGCACTTCGAGCCCGCGCAGGTGCGCTTCGGGAGCACGCCGACGTCGTGCAGGACGACGGGTCCGCGCGCGACGAGCGACACGGGCCGCGTGATGCCGCCCCAGTTCCACCAGCCCTCGCGCGTGCCGCGCACGCGGCGGTTGTCGGCGCGCACGACGAGCGTGTTCGGCTGGCCGGGAATCAGGCCCGACGCGGGCAGCTCGAACGGGACGTAGGGGTCGCGGTGCGTCCCGATGACGTGCCCGTTCAGCCAGACCTTCGCCGTGCGGCGCACCTCGCCGAAGTGCAGCCACCAGCCCATGCCCTGAGCGGTCGGCGGTCCGGTGAAGGTCACGCGATACCAGCCGATCGTGCCGGGGAAGTTCGCCTTGATCGGATTGGCCTCGAGGACCCGCGGGACCGTCGTCGGCTCCCAGTTCGTGCCGGCGCGACCGCTCTGCCAGTCGGCGCCGAGGCCGTGATCGCCCGGATCCAGCGAGAACTGCCAGCCCTGCGTCAGCGGGACGGCGGGCGGGGGATCGGCGGCGAGCGCGCCCGCCGGGAGCGCGAGTGCGACGAGGATCGCGAGCACGTAGAGCGAGACGCGGAGCACTGGCGGCACATGATGGCGCAAAGAACGCGCTGCGTGTCCGGTTCGCCCCGCAGCGGTGCCCTCAGCCGCCGTTGCCCGGCGCGATGAGCTTCTCGAGTCGCTCCGCGAGGCGGTTCATCCCGCGCGCCCGGGCCGCGGCGGCGCCGGCGGCGCCATCGGTCGGCGCGTCGGCGGGGCGTTCGAGCTCGATGTCACGCAAGGTGGCGATGTCCTTGAAGGCATGCAGCGCGGCCGGATCGGCCGTCAGCGCGCCGGCCATGCGGGGCGTCATGACGCCCGGCTTGGCGGCCGCCGCGATGGCGCCCTCGAGCGTGCCGTGGGCGCGCAGCAGGTCGCGCGCGCCCTTTGCGCCAATGCCCTTCGCGCCGGGCAGGCCGTCGGACGGGTCGCCGCGCAGCGCGATGAAGTCGGGGACCTGCTCGGGCTCGATGCCGTAGCGCTCGCGCACCTCGGCGGGGCCGACGACCTCCGGCCCGTCCTTGCCCCCGCGCGGGAACAGGACCGTCACGTGCTCGTTCGCGCACTGGAACATGTCGCGGTCGCCCGTGAACAGCAGCACCGTGCCGCCGGCCGCCTGCTCGACCTTCGCCAGCGAGCCGAGCAGGTCGTCGGCCTCGAGCTGCCCGGCATTCAGGCTCGTCCAGCCGAGCGCGTGAAAGAACGCCGGTGCGTCCGCCCACTGGCGCTCGAGCTCGTCGGGCATCGGCGGGCGATCGGCGTGGTAAGGCGCATACAGCTCGGCGCGGTAGGCCGCCTTCTCGGCCCCGAAGCAGAGCACGACCGCGCGCGGGTCGTGGCGCTCGAGCACGAACAGGATGAGGTTCGACATGCCGAGCAGCGCGTTCACCGGCCGGCCGTCGTCGTCGGTGATGCTCTGCGGCAGCGCGAAGAACGCCCGGTACAGCAGCGACGGGGCATCGACGACGAGCAGCGGGCCGGGCACCGGGCCCAGCCTAGGGGTCGGCCGAGCGAGGGGTCGGCACACTGCGGCTGTGTTCGGTCGCGGCGAGCTCCCACCGGCGTGCAAGGTTTCGCGTCCGGCGAACCCCTAGGTTCATATGCACCCCAACACACCGATCGGCGACATCGTCGCGCACCAGCGCCGTGGCGATCCCGTGGCGGCCGAGGAGCTCGCGCGACGAGCGTGCCGCCTCGCGCTGCGGACATCAGGGGCAATCCTGCACAGCCGCGAGGAAGCCGCCGACATCGCACAGGACGTCGCCGTCGAGGTCCTCCGATCGCTGCGGCGCCTGCGGGATCCCGGGGCCTTCGACGCCTGGGTTCATCGCATCACCGTCCGGCAGGCCGTCGCGCATCTGAAGCGCGTCGCCCGTCGCGGCAGCGCTGAGACTCCGCTGGCGCTGCTCCCCGAGCTCGACGAGCCGGACGGTGACGGTGGACTCGATCGCGAGGAGCTGATCGCCGCACGCGGGCTGCTCGCCACCGCGCTCGGGGAGCTACCACCGCGCCAGCGTCTCGCGCTCGCGCTGCGCTACGTCCACGACCTGTCGGATGCCGAGATCGCGGCGGCCCTCGGCTGTCGCACCGGCACCGTCCACGCCTTGCTGTCGCGGGGTCGCGCCGGCCTACGCAGCGATCCCCACCTCGCCCAGCTCGCACCAGGAGGTTCACGATGACCGCCATCCACGACGAGGCGTTCATGCGCTCGGCGTTCGCCTCTGCGCGCGAGCTCGAGCCGACGGACGCCGAGGTCGCCGACGTGCTGTCGCGCAGCGGCGATGGCGCCCGCGCCCGCCACCGTGCGGCCAGCGCACGTTCCCGGCGCCGGCAGTTCGAGATCCGCCGGTTGGCCCCCGTCGCCGTTGCTCTGCTCGTGTTGCTTCTCGCGGGATACGCCGCGGCGCCTCCTGTGCGGGCGGCGCTCGACGACATCGCCGGATCCTTCTCGGGCTGGCTGGGAGGCGACGGCGACCCGCCCGGCAGGCCCCTGAACAGCGGTGAGTCAGCCCCCGACTACTTCCGCGATCCTGCCTTCACAAGCGACCCACGGGTCGTCGCAGAGGCCGGCGGCTACCGGCTGCTTGCGGCGCGCGCGGCGCGCGGCGGTATCGACTTCGATCTCGGCGGTACCGGCGTCGGCATCGGCCTCACGCCCGGCTCCTTCCGCGACCACGCACTGCTCGTGCTCGGTCCCGGCGCGATGCAACGCGCCGATCGCCAGGGACATGTGCCGCTGTTCGGCGTGACGGCGCGTCAGGTGACGAGTGTCGAGCTGACATATGACAGCGGCCCGCCGTTGCGCGTGGACGGCGTGCGGGGTGCCTTCGTCCTGCTCGCCGAGCCGGCCCGGTCACCACGCGCGGTCGTGGCGCTCGACGCCGGTGGCGGCGTGCTCGGACGACAGCTCGTCGACAACTCCGAACACCATTGCCCGTGCATCGACTGGCAGCGCTACCTGCGCCCGGCCTCGCCGCGCCCGCCACCGCCGGCCGAGGCAGGCGGGGCCTAGACTGCGCCGATGATCACCGTCACCGACCTCGACGAGCTGCGCGCGCGGATCGGCGAAGAGCTCGGCGTCAGCGACTGGCACGCCGTCACGCAGGAGGCGATCGACGACTTCGCGCGGATCACCGGCGACCACCAGTGGATCCACGTCGATCCGAAGCGCGCGACGCAGACGCCGTTCGGCGGCACGATCGCCCACGGGTACTACACGCTGTCGCTGCATCCGATGTTCAGCGCCCAGCTCATCAGCTTCGAGGGCTTCTCGTTCGCGGTGAACTACGGCCTGAACCGGGTCCGCTTCCCCGCCCCGCTGCCGGTCGGCAACCGCGTCCGCATGCGGTTGGCGCTCGTCGACGTCGAGGACGTCCTCGGCGGCGCACAGATCACGCTGAAGCTGACGTTCGAGGGCGAGGGCGCGCTGAAACCGGTCTGCGTCGCCGAGTCGCTGACTCGCGTCTACGACGACTGATCCTCGCAAAGAGCGTATTTCTGGGGGGACAGGCTCCCCTTTCCTGGTGACGAACTAACCCAGGCACCTGGTTCACGGCGTCCTATCCGCGCCGCGCATCGGACGAACAGAGGGGCATCTCATGAACCGGTTCACGACCCGACGGGTCGTCGCGCTAGCGTGCGGCATCGTCGTGTTCACGTCCGCGCTGGCGCAGACCGCCGCCGCTGGGCCGTTGCCGGACTCCAAGGGCACGGAGTTCTGGCTCGCATTTCCGCACAACTCGACAGGCGACGCGACGAAGACGCTGTTCATCAGCGCCGATACGGCGACCTCGGGCACCGTTACCGTGCCCGACGCCGGTTTCTCGCAGGCCTTCACCGTGACGCCCGGAGTGGTCACGTCGGTCACGCTGCCCGTCTCATCCGAGCTGATGAGCGCCGGGATCGGCCCAGCGGTGCACGTGATGGCCGCCAAGGAGATCACGATCTACGGCCTCAGCCGCTACGGGGCCACGACCGACGCCTACCTCGGCCTGCCGGTCGACGTGCTTGGCACGAAGCACACGGTGATGGCCTGGGGTTGCTGCTACCACTCGGAGTTCGCCGTCGCGGCGTCGCAGGACAACACGACGCTCACGATCACCCCGGCCAGCGTAACGACGGACGGACACGCCGCCGGCACCCCCTTCACCGTCACGCTCCCGCTCGGCAAGGCCTACCAGGCGCAGGCCACCGGTGATCTCACCGGCTCGATCGTGACCTCCGACAAGCCCGTCGCGGTCTTCGGCGGCCATGAATGCGCGAACATCCCCGACGCGACCACGGGCTACTGCGACCACGTCGTCGAGCAGCAGCCGGCCGACGTCGCCTGGGGCGAGGACTTCCTCACCGTTCCGCTCAAGACTCGCCTCAACGGCGACACGTTCCGGATCCTCGCGTCGCAGGCGGGAACGGTGGTCAAGATCAACGGCACGACCGTCGCGACACTCGGCGCCGGCCAGTTCCACACGCAGCTCATCGACGGCTCGTCGTCGATCTCGGCGAGCAAGCCCGTGCTCGTCGCCCAGTTCTCCAACGGCACGACGTTCGACGACGTGACGTCGGACCCGTTCATGATGCTGATCCCGCCGTTCGAGCAGTTCCAGACGGGCTACACGGTGTCGACGCCGGCGTCCGGCTTCGTCACGAACGAGGTCAACATCGTCGTCCCGGCGAGCTCGGTCGGTGTCGTGAAGGTCGACGGGACGCCCGTGCCGGCCGCGTCGTACACGGCGATCGGCTCAAGCGGCTTCTCCGGCGCACAGGTCGACGTCGCGCTCGGCAGCCACACGGTGACCGGCGACGGCGACCCGTTCGGGGTCCTCGTCTACGGCTTCGACGACGCGGACTCCTACGGTTACCCGGGTGGCCTGTCGGTCGCGCCGATCGCGCGGGCGACGACCGTGGGCCTCGCCCCGGCGACGGAGTCGCGCCACGTCAACACGCAGGGATGTGTGTCGGCGACGGTGAAGGATCAGAACGCGGCCGGCGTCGCCGGTGTGCGCGTCGACTTCGATGTCACGGGCGCGAACACCATGTCCGCTTCGGCGTACACCGATGCCGCCGGCAAGGCGGACTTCTGCTACACGGGGACCCACACCGGGACGGACGCGATCGTCGGCAGGGTCGGGCAGATCTCCGCCGGCGCCGCGAAGACGTGGACGCTGGACGTGCGACAGACAAAGCTCACCGCCAACCCGGTGATCCTGCAGTTCTCGCTGCTGAAGATCTACCTCGCGCCGACCGCGAAGCTGCAGGTGCTGAACCCGACCCAGCCGCTCGCCGGCAAGCAGGTGACGTTCAAGGCCGGGTCGACGCTCATCTGCACGGCGACGACGGCCGCCGACGGCAGCGCTGGCTGCAACGGCGTGATCGCGCTGCTGCAGAGCGTGCTCGTCCTCGGCGGCTACACAGCGACGTTCGCGGGCGACGGGCTGTACACCGGCTCGACGGACACGGGCTCGCTGATCAAGTGAGTCGGCGGTCGCACCGGTAGGCGAGGGGCGCCCACGGGTGCCCCTCGGTCGTGCCGGGATCAGGCTCGGATGAGGCCCTGAGCGGCCGGAGCCGGCCTCATCGCCCCAAGCGCTCGGATCAGCCAATCCGTACGGGCGGCCCGGTCTCGCCGCGGAAGCGCGCGCGGTACAGCCCGGCGGCGGGGACGTCCGCCCGATACGTGCCGCCCGCGGCCGTCTGGACCTCGAACTGCGCGAGCCAGCGGCCGGCGACGTAGCGCTCGACGGTCACCCAACTGCTCGCGGCGGCCGGTGCGACGCGCCCGGACATGACGCCGGCGGACCGCGCCTGTGCGAGTTCGCGGGTCATCGCGACCGAGGCGGATCTCGCGATCGCCGGCGTGGCTCCGCCGGTTCCCGGCGCGGCTCCCCCGCTGCCGGTCGCGGGCGGACCCGCGGGAGTGGCCGGGACGAACGGCTTCGGCGTGTTGCCGTCGCCGCGCGTCCCGCTCGCGGTGATGATCGTGAAGCGCGCCCAGGTGTCGTAGAGGCCGAGCTTCGATCGCAACTGCGGGCCGGTGACGTTCGTCGTGCCGCCGGTACCGACGACCTGCGCGCGCACGACGCGTGGCGAGCGCCCGCGCCGCAGGACACGGATCTGGCGTAGCTGGCCCTTAACGAGCCTGCCGAGCCGGGCGCCGGCGGAGCGGAGCGTCATCCGGCGCTGCCAGCGGTGGCGCGGCGAGGTGTCGTCGAAGGGGTCGTCGACCGACACGAGCCACGGTTCGGGCTCGGCGCCGAGGAAGGAGTTCTCGACGTTCTCCGTCTGCCCGCCGGACGTCGAGAAGTAGTACGTCACGATCGGCTTGCCCTCGTAGGCGACGACCTGTCCGGCCGTCGCCGTGACGGCCGCGTTCGTCGTCGGCTGCTCGCCGCTGATGCCGAGGTACATCTGCGAGCGGGTGTCGGCGTACTGGTCGAAGCCATTGCCGTCCTTCGACGTCGTGATCGCGTACGTGCGCGCCGCGACGGCCTGTGCCTGCAGCGCCTCGGCCGGCCAGCCCGACGGCATCTCGCCGGCCACGACGCCGCGGACGTAGTCCTCGAGCGCGGCGACGTTGATCGCCGCGACGCCGAGCGCGGCAGGGCGCAGCTCGAGGTCGCCGCGGTAGCGCCCGTCGGTGACGTCGTTCTGCGCGCGACCGCGGACGAGCACGCCGGCCGGCGAGCCGCTGATGCGCAGCGGCGCCTTGTAGGTGCCGAGGCCGCGCCCGCGCGCCGTCGTCAGGACGATCGAGCCGCCGAGCGCGCGGTTGCCGGTGTAGGTCTGGGCGGGGTCGAGCTTGCGCCCACCTGCGCCGGCGACGGCGCTCGCGCCGCTGAACGAGATCCGACCGCCGTTGCGCAGCAGGATCCGCGACTCGGTGTTTCCGTCGAGTGTGGCGAGCTGGGTGCCCGTGTAGTAGTGGGCGAGGATGAAGGCGTGGTCCTTGCCGTGCTGCGCGAAGCCGTAGGCGCCGTATTGGCTCATGCCGACGCCGTGGCCGAAGCCGCCGCCGCGGACGATCAGGCGCGAGGCCGCGTCGGCGGGTGCGGCGATCGCCATGCAGGCGACCGCGGTGAGGAGGCAGAGGGTCGTGCGCATCTTGGGTTTCCGGACACGGCGCCCAGGCGGTAGTTGCGCCACGGCGGTCTCGGGTACGCCGGTCCGGGCACCGCAGCCTACGGATGCGTCAGGTCCCAGGGCGCACCACCCGACGTTTATGCGAGCGAGGATGATCCTGCGTATGAGCACCACCGGAGCACACGTGTCGACCGCGGCCGAGCAGGCGGTGCTGGAGAGGGTGGCCAAGCAGCTGTTCATCGGTGGTTCGTGGCGGGATGGCGCCGGTGGCGCGACCTTGGCCGTCGAGGACCCGGCGACAGGCGAGACGATCGCCTCGGTGGCGGACGCTTCGCCGGCCGACGCGCTTTCGGCCCTGGCTGCCGCGGATGAAGCGTTTGGTTCGTGGCGCGAGACGCCCCCGCGCGAGCGCGGCGAGATCCTGCGCCGCGCATACGAGGGCGTCGTCGCGCGCACCGACGAGCTCGCGTTGCTGATGACGCTCGAGATGGGCAAGGCCTTGGCCGAGTCACGCGCCGAGGTGACGTACGCGGCGGAGTTTCTGCGCTGGTTCTCCGAGGAGGCCGTGCGCATCGACGGCCGCTACACGAGGCACATGTCCGGCGCCGGCCGGCTGCTGACGATGAAACAGCCGGTGGGCCCGTGCCTGCTCATCACCCCGTGGAACTTCCCGCTGGCGATGGGCACGCGCAAGATCGGCCCGGCGATCGCCGCGGGTTGCACGATGGTCGTCAAGCCGGCGAAGCTGACGCCGCTATCGATGCTCGCGCTGGCGCAGGTCTTCGAGGAGGCCGGCCTGCCGGCTGGTGTGCTGAACGTCGTGACGTCCTCGTCCTCGGGCCGCGTCATGGAGCCCCTGATCCGCGATCCCCGCACGCGCAAGCTCTCGTTCACCGGCTCGACGGAGATCGGCCGCAAGCTCATGGAGCAGGCTTCGGAACAGCTCCTGCGTCTGTCGATGGAGCTCGGCGGCAACGCCCCGTTCGTCGTCTTCGAGGACGCCTCGCTCGATGACGCGCTCGACGGAGCGATGATCGCGAAGATGCGCAACATCGGCGAGGCCTGCACGGCGGCCAACCGCTTCCACGTCCACGAGTCGCTCGCGCCCGCGTTCGCCTCAGGCATGGCCGCGCGGATGTCCGCGCTGACGATCGGCCACGGCGCCGAGGAGGGCGTCGACGTCGGACCTCTGATCGACGAGGACCAGCTCGAGAAGGTCCAGGAGCTCGTCGACGACGCCATCGCACGCGGCGCCACCCTGCTCTGCGGCGGCTGCCGCATCGACCGCCCCGGCCACTTCTACAAGCCCACCGTGCTGACCGATATCCCCGAGGACGCGCGACTATTGCGCGAGGAGATCTTCGGCCCGGTCGCCCCGGTGCGCGCCTTCAGCGACGAGCAGCAGGCGATTGCCGAGGCCAACGACACGGAGTTCGGCCTCGTCGCCTACCTCTACACCTCCGACCTCGCACGCGCCCTACGCGTCAGCGAGCGCCTGGAGACCGGCATGGTCGGCCTCAACCAGGGCATCGTCTCGAACGCGGGAGCCCCGTTCGGAGGCATCAAGCACTCGGGCTTCGGCCGCGAGGGCGGCGCCGAGGGCATCGAGGAGTACCTCGAACTGAAGTACGTCGCGCTGCCCGAGCCGTAGTGAGGCGAGGAAGTCACCTCTCACCAACCTCACCAGAGAGTAGGCTGCGCCCGCAGGATCGCGGCAGGTGCTTGAGCTAGCGGGCGGGAGGAAGTAATGCAGCGACGCTTCGTGGGTGCTGGGCTCAGGTGGTGGTGTGTGATGGTGGCCAGCGCGACACTGCTCGCGGCTGTCCCGTTGTCGCTGACTCAGGCCCAGACGCCGCGGCCGATCCCAGCTGACATCGCGGCGGTCGGCGCACCGGTCGCCGCGGTACCGCCGGCGGCGCTGTCACGACGCGCGGACTTTCGACTCAAGCTGTATCTCAGCGGCAGGCCCGCACGCACGAGCCGCGTCCGCGACTACCAGATCGACGCGACCAATTCCGCGCGTTGGCGCGCCTCCTCGGTTCGCGTGTGCGCCCGCGTATCTGGGGCGTCCGCCCGCATCGCCGGAGTGAAGGCGCCCGGCTCGCGCCGAACGAGCACCAGTGCCTGCTGGTTGTTGCGCTCGCTTGCGGCCGGAAAGCACCGGCTGCTCGGACTGCGGGTGCGCACGCCGCGGCCGCTCTTGAGGCCGCGTCGGGCGATCGTTCGGATCACCGCCAGCGCAGGGAACTCCAACCGGCTGAGCCGGGTCTTCTCGACCGCCAGCGCCGTCCACCGACGCGTCGCGGCGGTCAAGCGGTCCGCCCAGCCGAGAGGGAGCCAAGCGGCCGAGCGGCGGACGGCCGCAGTTCGAGCGGCCGCTGATCCCCGTTCGACGACCTGCCTGGGCGGCCAGCAGCTCGCGATCGCCTTCGTCGCCGACGACTCCGGTTCGATGGCCGAGAGCGATCCGGACGAGTTGCGCGGCAGGGCGATCTCGGTTGGCCTCGACCAGCTGCCGGACGGCTCGGTCGCCGGCGCGACGAGCTTCGACAACGTGTCCCGCGTGCTGTTCGCGCCGTCCGCGGTCACTCCGTCAAGCAGGCCGTCGCTGAAGGCCGCTGCCGATGCGCTGTCGGCGAGCGGGGACACCCACTATCAGGACGCCTTCGACGGCGCGAAGGCGCAGCTCGACGCGATGCCCGCGACCGACCGCAAAGCTGTCGTCTTTCTGTCCGACGGCGCTCCAACCGATGAGGACTTCGACAGTGATCGCCCCATCGCGGCCGCGGGCGTTCCGATCTTCACCATCGGCTTCGGAGACGCCGACAAGGCCATCCTCGCCGATATCGCGGCTCGGTCGGGCGGACAGACGTTCAATGCCGCGAGCGCCGGTGAGCTGCAGTCGATCTTCGCCCACGTCGGCGCGATCCTGACGTGTGCCGCCGCCAGCGTCGCGACCAAGGTGCAGTTGGCACCGGGCACGGTGCAGGTCGTGCCCTTCGGCGTCGGACTCAACGATGGAGAGTTCCGTGCGTTGGCTTCGTGGTCAGGCGGCGACGTCACGGTCAGCGCAGTCCGGCCGAGTGGCTCGGAGATGACGCCGTCGGCGCTGCTGGCTGGGGAGGCATTTTCGAATAATCCGACCTATGCCCTGCTCACGGGCACGAACCCCGCGGTCGGAGCGTGGAGCCTGCGGATCGTCGCCCCTGCCGCCAATGCCGACACCGTGAGTGTCAGCATCGACGTGTTCGACAAGGGCCTGACGCCGCTGCCCGCGCAGCCACCACTCGACGTCGCCAAGGAGGGGCGCCGCCGCGACCCCTGCCTGCCGGCGTTCCCGGGCGGGAAGCAACAGACCAAGAAGGTCTTCGGCGGGACGCAGACCAACTATGACCGTGCGGCGAGTCTGTTCGACGTCTGCGCGGGGTTCGGCGCGCCGGAGGATCTGCAACTGACCCTGAGTCAGAAGTGCGCGATGATCACCGCCACGGCGATCGCCGTCGGTGGGCACGCCGGACCCCTGGCCGGCCTCGACACGCTCTGTGGTGGCGCGGACACGCTCAACGAGCTCGCGTCCGGCAACTGGGCCGGTGCCGCCGGCAGCCGAGCCTGTGAGTACTTCGGCGTGGTTCTCGGCACCGGCTTGGGAATCGCCGCCGCCGGCGCGGCCGCCGAAACCGGCCCGGGAGCGGTGCTGATCGGCACGGTCACCTACCGCGCGGTGGCCTCGGGCGCGGCACTGATCTGCGGTGGTGTGACGATCCAGAGCCTGCAGGCATTGGGGTCGAAGATCGAATCCGACCATGAGCGCGACATCGCACGCGACATCGCCTCGCGCGGGAAGTGCCTCCGCAGCACGACGCGCTTCCGGCTCATCTCCTGGAGCGCCGCGGACTGCAGCGTGTAGCGGTCGTCGCCGCGCTCGTGGCGGCCTGATCGCAGTTGCAGCGCGGTGGCCGCGCTCACCCGCCGGCCAGGATGACGTCGTACCCCTCCGCCCGCAGCATCGCGACCACCACGTCCCGCTGATCGCCCTGCAGCTCGATGACGCCGTTCTTCGCCGAGCCGCCGACGCCGCAGCGCTTCTTCATCCGCCCCGCGAGCTCGCGTAGGGCCTGCTCACCGACGGGGACGCCCGAGACGGTCGTGGCCGTCTTGCCGCGGCGACCCGCCGTCTCGCGGCGGACCTTGACGCGACCGCCCGCGCTCTGAGAGGGCGCGACGGGAGCACGCGCCTTGCGCAGGTCGCCGTCGTCGCTCGACCAGACGACCTCCGTATCGCGACGTTTCGCCATTCCGACCACGCTAGACGAGCCGGCGTCAGGCCGACGCGAGCTACTCGTCCCGCTGGCCGGGCGCCGGTAGCGGCAGGTCGATCGCGGGCAGCCCGTCGATGCTCGTCGCGTTCTTCTCCGCCTTGTAGGCGTCGATCGCGGCGACGCCGCCGACGCGCAGCTTCTTCTGCGCCCACAACGGCGCGTGCTCGCGCAGGCCGTCCAATGACATGAGCGGAACGCCGTAGCCGCAGGCCTCCGCGATCCGGGTGACGTCGACGCGCACGATCGCCCGCCGCCCCTCGGGCAGCGACGCGTCCTCGAAGCCGGCCTGCGCGAGCAGCGCGTCGTACCCCGCCGAGCCCGCCGGCAGCACCTCACCCGTGCCGTGCAGGCGCAGGATCCGCGGCGGCCCCTCGAAGGCGCAGAACATGACGACGACGCGGCCGTTCTCGCGCACGTGCGCGATCGTCTCCGCGCCGCTGCCGACGATGTCGAGGTAGGCGACCGTTTGCGGCCCGAGCACCCGCAGCGAGCCGATCGGGCCCTTCGGGGAGACGTTGACGTGGCCGTCGGCGTGAAGCGGCGCGCTGCCGACGAAGAACAGCGGCTGCGCGGCGATCCAGCTCGCCATGCGATCGTCGATCTCGTCGAAGCTGCGGCCCATGTCAGCGCCGCCGTGCCACGACGGGGTGGGGGTGTGGCTTGCGCATCGCCATGGAACGCTACATTCTGCGAGCCGCCACGTTGCACGCGGCGACAGATCCTCCGCGCCCGCACTCGATGCGCGCGTGCCCGCGGCGCTGGGACCATGACATGACACAGAACAGGGACGAGTGAGCAGTCGGGTTATCGGGGGCCTCGTCGGCGTCCTCATCACGACTGTGCTCGCCGCGGTGGCCTGGTTCGTGGCTGTCTCCGCGGCGTCGCCTGATCCGTCCTCGAACAGCGTCGTCCTCTCCCCCAACGGCGCTCCCCCGACGATCTACGGCGGCCCCGGCGATCGCGTGCAGCTCAACGGGCTATGGCGCTTTCGCAAGGATCCCGACAACGTCGGCTTCGATCAGGGCTACTCGACGGGCAAGTTCGACGGCCAGCTCGTGCGCGTCCCGTTCGTTCCCGACGCGACGAAGATCAGCGGCCGCAAGGGCAACTTCACGTTCAAGGGCAGCATCGGCTGGTACCGCACGCATCTGACGGTGCCGGTCGACGGCACCTATGTCGTGCGCTTCGAGTCCGTCAACCACCGCGCACGCGTCTACATGGACGGCAAGCTCATCGTCAAGCACAAGGGCGAGTACCTGCCGTTCGAGGCCCGCGTCAAGCTCACTGCCGGGATGAAGCACGACCTCGTCGTGCGGGCCAACTGGTACGGCCCGACCGCAATGAAGCGCGACGGCTGGCACCGGCTGTGGTTCAACTTCGGCGGCATCAACCGCGGCGTCTCGATCCGCCGCATCGGGCCGAGCGAGATCAGCTACCCGGAGATGAACACGACGCTCGCCGACGACGGCACCGCGACCGTCGACATGAAGGTCCACCTGCGCAACAACGCCGATCCACGCCAGCTCGGCGTCAGCGGCGAGCTCGTCCGCGGCGACCGGCGGATCCCGATCGAGTTCCCGCCCGAGCCGGTCGCCACCGGCAGCACCGAGGTCCTGGCGACGCAGGTGCAGATCCCGAACCCGGACCTGTGGTCGCCGACGACGCCGAACCTGTGGGACCTCGAGCTGAGCGTTCCCGGCGAGTCCTCCTACCGCGCTCACGTCGGCCTGCGCGAGGTTCGGGCCGAGGGGACCGAACTCATGCTCAACGGTCACCCGATCAAGCTGCGCGGCGCCTCCTTCCACGAGGACTCCTTCGGCCGCGGCGACGCGCTGCGCCCCTCCGACCAGGACCGCATCGTCAGCGAGCTGCAGGCGATCGGCGCGAACGCGACGCGCTCGCAGCACCCGATCGACCCAGGCCTGCTCGAACGCCTCGACGCCGCCGGGATCATGATCTGGCAGGGCATCGGCCCGACGGACGCACCGGGCAACTGGACCTCCGTCGGCGCGCAGCGCATCGCCGCTGCGAAGGATCGAGCCCGCACGAGCATGCGCCAGGGTCAGCTGCACCCGTCGATCATCACCTGGAACCTCGCCAACGAGGTCGCCGGCGGCGGACACGACGGCGGCCAGATCGGCTACATCGACGACATGGCGACCGAGCTGCACCGCACCGATCCGAGCCGGCCCGTCGCGCTCGACGTCTGGGGCGCGCACCCGCCGACGGAGACGTCGAAGATCTACAGCCACATCGACCTGATCGGCTGGACGAACTACATCGGCTGGTACGAGTCGACGAACGCGAGCTCCGGCGCGCTGCGCGACCTCATCAGGTCGCGCCTGGCGAAGCTACGCGCGGTCTTCCCGAACAAGGTCATCGCGGTGACGGAGTTCGGCGCCGAGGCCAACGGGCGCAACACCACCACCTCGCCCGGCGGCTACGCCTTCCAGGCGCACCTGCTCGACCTGCACCTGCAGACCTACGGGGCGATCCCGAACCTGTCCGGCGCGCTCGTCTGGAACCTGCGCGACTTCGCCGTCACGCCGTCCTTCTTCGGCGGCTCGATCAAGAAGCAGGTGCCGGACATCGTGCTCGTCCGCGGCCTCAACCAGAAGGGCCTCTTCGACAGCCGCTTCAAGGCCAAGCCGTCCGTCGCGGTCGTCAACCAGCGCTTCACTGCGCAGGCTGCCGCCGAGGGCGGGCCGTAGCTCTCAGGCTCAGGCGAAGCGCCGCAGCCCGGCGCGCGCCGCCAGGCCGAAGACGACGATCAGCGCCCCGAGGTGCGCGAGCGCCTGCCCGATCCCGGGTGACGCGCCGTTGACCGCGGCGTCGATCGCCTGCAGCGACGGCTTGAACGGGAAGCACGCCGAGATCACGCGGATGACGTCGTAGAGCGCCGGCGAGACCCCGCCGGACGGCACGAGCGCGAGGAACGCCAGCGGCAGCGACAGCAGGAACGCCAGCAGCGACGCGGCGCGCACCTCGCGCGCCAGGCAGCCGATCGCGACGCCCATCGCAGCGAACGCGAGCGCGCCACCGCCGAGGGCGAGCATCCACAGCACGATCCGGCCCGTGTTCAAGGAGACGAAGAGGCTGACCCCGAGCAGCATCACCATCGTCACCGCGAACGAGCAGGCGGCCGCGAGCACGATCTTCTCGATGAGCAGCTGTCCGCCGGGCACGAGGCCGCGGGCGAGCCGCGCGAACGTGTTCTCCTCGCGCTCGAGCGCGAGCAGGCCGGACGCGAGCAGCACGCAGACGAACATCAGCGACACGGTCACCGCGACCGCGACCGCGAACGTGTCCAGCGGCGTGCGGCGCCCGCTGAGGACCGTCTCCTCGACGTGGACCGGCTTCTCGACGGTGTTCAGGACGTCCTTCGTGCGGGCGGCGTTGGCGACGCCGATCTGCGCGAACTCCTGCACCGGCTTGAGCTTGCGGCGCGTCTCGGCGGACGGGTTGTGGGCGAGGACGTAGTTGATGCGGTCGCGTGCCCCGCGCAGCCCGAGCAGCTTGAAGTTCGTACCGAGCACGTCGAGGTTGCCGCCCTCGATGATGACGTCGACATAGCCCGCGGCGAGCTTGTTGACCTGCTTGGCGAGCGCGGCGTCGGCGAGCGCGAGCTTCGAGGAGATCGTCGAGCGCACGAAGGACTGCTTCAGCGCGTCGCCGTTGTAGACGACCTCGATGCTGGCCTGCGAGAAGCCGCCCGTGGAGAGCTTCGTCGTGAAGTCCGGGGGGATGATGACCGCGGCGAGCGTCTCGCCGGAGCGGACCTTCGCCAACGCCTCGTCGCGGTTCTGAACGTTCACCTGCTCGATCGACTTGAAGAGCTCGTTCGTGTACGTCTTGATGTTGATCGTGTCGTTGCCGAGCCGGATCGTCGAACGGTTCTCAGGCACCTGGTCGAGGAACGCGACGCGCGGCTTGTCGGGCCCGCTGGAGAGCGCGAAGCCCATCAGCGTCGCGATCGCGATCGGGTAGACGATCAGCAGGCCGACGAGCAGCTTCGAGCGGCGCAGGATCTGCAGGTCCTTCAACAGCAGCCAGCGCACGTTCAATGTCCCCTCGCGTGCAGGAAGCCGACGAATGCCTGCTCGAGGTCCTGGCCCTCGGTGGCCATCGCCTCGACCTTCAGCTCGGCCGGCGTCCCGTTGAACAGCAGCTCGCCGTCGGCGAGGACGAGCAGGCGATCACCGTGGCGCTCGGCCTCGGAGATGTCGTGCGTGCAGAACACGACGCTCGTCCCGCGCTCCGTCAACCCCGCGATGAACCCCCACAGGCGCTGGCGCTGGCGCGGATCGAGCGCCCCGGACGGCTCGTCGAGCAGCAGCACCGGCGGGTCCGCGAGCAGCCCGACGGCGATGTTCACCCGCTGGCGGTTGCCGCCCGACAGGCTGCCGAGCTCGTCGTCGCGACGATCCGCGAGCGCGGTCTGCTCGAGCATCCGCTCGACGACCTCGTCGGGGTCCGCGACGCCCTCCAGGCGCGCGAACAGGCGCAGGTTCTGCGCCACGGTGAGCTTCGTGTAGACGGCCGTCTGCTGCGGCACCCAGCCGATCCGCTTGTCGGCGTTCGGGCCGCGCTGCTCGACGGTCCCCGAGTCCGGCACGCGGATCCCGCCGAGCATCGTCAGCAGCGTCGTCTTGCCGGCCCCGTTGGGCCCGATGATCGCCAGCAGCTCACCGGGCGCGACCTCGAAGCTCACGTCGCGGACAGCGCGGCGCTCTCCGAAGCTCTTGCAGACGCCGCGCACGACGAGCGACGACGCCTCAAGCGCCGTGGAGCCGGGAGTGCTCACCGCTACTTCTTCTTCTCGTTGCGGATCGACTCGCCGAGCGCGTCGAGCGTGAGCTGGAGGTCGGCGTAGGAGCCGAGCTGGGTCGGCGCCTTCGGTGCCTTCACCGCGCCGACCTCGTCGATGTTGACGACGGCGTCGACCTTCGCGCCCGTCATCCCGCCGAGGACCCGACGATCGCCCTTGGCGACGACCAGCGTCGCCGTGAGGTGCGCCTTGCGCAGCACGTTGTCGGACTTGCCGACCCAGACCTCGCCCTTGGCGACCGTCGTCGAGCGCGCGAGCGCGCGGCGGGCGCGCGGCGTGACGACGGTCGGCAGGCCGACGGCCTCGGTGACGCGTAGCAGCGTCAGTAGGCGCACAAGCCGGGCGATGTCGGCGAAGACGAGCTTGGGCTGCAGCTCCGCGGTGATGTGCGTCGTCGGAACGCCCGCGATGCTCTCGTCGCCGGCGACGATCGCGTCCTTCTGCCAGACCTGCGGGTTGATGAAGAACATCGACGCGGTCTTCGTCAGCCCGTTCGCCTGCTCGGACGCGGGCGCGACGAGCTTCGCCGAGATCGTGTCGGGGAGCTTGTAGCCGGTCGAGCCGAGCTTGATGTAGCCCTTGCTGTCCTTGACCACGAGCGCGCCGCCGATGGCGTGGTTGTTGAGCACGAGTCCGACGTCGATGTCGATGTCGGGGGCATCGGCGCCTGACGGCAGGTCGTAGACGCCGGTCGCGGTCAGCTCGGACGTGCCCTTGTAGCGCGGGATGCCCTTGACGTCGACGTCGACGGTGCCGTCGATACGCGCGGACTTCGCCTTTGCGTTCGGCCCGACGATCTTCTTGATGAGCGCCGTCGCCTGCGCCTTCTTCGCGGCGTCGTCACCACCGCCGCCGCCGGAGCCGCCGCTGTCCTTCGACCCGCCGCCGCAGGCGACGAGCGTCGTGGCGACGAGCGCCAGTACGAATGCAACGGCCTTGGAACGCGGTGCAAGCATCGAACGGCTCCTCACGCTGACGAACCGCGCGCCATCTTGCGCAGGTCCATCGCCTCGTCGTAGGTATCTGGGTCCACGCCGTGCTCGAGCGCGACGTCACGCAACATCCGTCCCGACGCCGCGGCCTCCTTCACGATCGCGGCGCCCTTGTCGTACCCGATGTACGGGTTCAGCGCCGTAGCAGCGGCCAGCGTCGATTGCGCCGAGCGCTCGCAGCCCTCGAAGTTCGCCTCGATGCCCTCGACGCAACGCGCGGCGAACAGCTCGCTCGTCGTGCTCAGCAGGTGGATCGACTGCAGCAGGTTGCGCGCGATCAGGGGGATCCGCACGTTGAGCTCGAAGTTGCCCTGCATCCCGCCGATCGTGATCGCGGTGTCGTTGCCGATGACCTGCGCACCGACCTGCAACACGACCTCCGGGATCACCGGATTGACCTTTCCCGGCATGATCGACGAGCCCTTCTGCAGCTCGGGCAGGAAGATCTCGCCGATGCCCGAACGCGGCCCCGAGCCCATCAGCGCGAGGTCCATCGCGATCTTCGTCAGCGAGACGGCGACGACCTTGAGCGCGCCCGACAGCTCGACGAGGGCGTCGCGGTTGGCCTGCGCCTCGAACGGGTCCTCGGGCGCGGCGATCTCGAGCCCGCTGCGCTCCGACAGCAGCGCGCGGATCCGCCCGGCGAACTCGGGGTGCGTGTTGAGGCCGTTGCCGACGGCGGTCCCGCCGAGCGGAATCTGCGCGACCTGCGGCAGCGCGCCGCGCACGCGCCGGCCGCCGAGGCGGATCTGTGCGGCGTAGCCGGCGAACTCCTGGCCGAGCGTCACGGGCACGGCGTCCATGAGGTGGGTGCGGCCGGACTTCACGACGTCCTCGAACTCCGCCGCCTTCGTCGCGAACGCCGTCTCGAGGCGCGCGAGCGCCGGCAGCAGCCGATTGGTCGCCTCGTCGAGCGCCGCGAGGTGGACGGCGCTCGGAAACACGTCGTTGGAAGACTGCCCCATGTTCACGTGGTCGTTCGGGTGCGCGCCCTCGCCCGCGAGGTTCGCGATGACCTCGTTGGCGTTCATGTTCGTCGACGTGCCCGAGCCCGTCTGGAAGACGTCGATCGGGAACTGGTCGTCGTGGTCGCCCGCGACGATCGCGTCCGCCCCCGCCGCGATGCGCTCGGCGAGCTCGCCGTCGAGCTTGCCGAGGTCGGCGTTGACGCGCGCGGCGGCGCCCTTGATGGCCGCCAGCCAGCGCACGACGGCGACCGGGACGCGCTCCCCGGAGACCGGGAAGTTCGCGACGGCCTTCGACGTCTCGCCGCCCCACAGCTGTCGATCGGCCCCGCTCATCTCATCCGTCCTCGCACGTCGTGGGTCACCGGACCACGCAACGGTATCTGGATGGTTGATCGCGCGACCCGGCGAGCCCGCCGACGCCGGTCGGTAGGCTCGATGTCGTGGACTCAAACGGGCGCCAGGCGCCGCGCAAGCGCAGCCGCAAGCGTCCGGGGTCGAAGCTCGAGCTCGTGCTGATCGTCGCCGGCGCACTGTTCTTCGCGCTCGCGATCCAGGCCTTCGCGGTGAAGCCGTACGTCATCCCGTCGGGTTCCATGCTGCCGACGCTCAAGATCGGTCAGCGGATCCTCGTCGACCGCTTCTCGCACACGATCGGTGGCGATCCTCAGCTCGGCGACGTGACGGTCTTCCATCCGCCCAGCGGGTCGAGCGTGAAGTTCGGCGGCCAGTGCGGCATCGCCGGCCAGGGGCCGTCGTACGTGCACGGCCCGTCGGCCGGGCAGTCCTGCTCGCGCCCGACGAGCAGCCCCGCCGACGACACGTTCGTCAAGCGCGTCGTCGGTCTGCCCGGCGATCGGATCGAGGTGCGCGACGGCCACGTCGTGCGCAACGGGCGCGCGGCGAGCGAGCCGTTCGCCGATGGCTGCTCGGACGCCGACTGCAACCTCAGCGTGATCGTCGTGCCGCGCGGCTCGTACTTCCTCATGGGCGACAACCGCGGCGAGTCCGACGACAGTCGATACTGGGGGCCGGTCCCACGCGCGTGGATCATCGGCAAGGCCGTCGTGACGTACTGGCCGCTGGATCGCATCGGCTCGCCCTGACGCGAGGGGTCATCGCGGCCATGCGGTTGATCGCAGGATGACGCTGTGAGCAGGAGCCACAACGTGATCGCGAGATGCTGTCCGGGACCCGAGGAACTCGCCGCACATGATCGACGTGATCTACAGCCAGGACGCCGGCCAGCGCCCGACGTGATCATCACCGACACCGGCCTACAGCCACAACCAACCTCGACAGCGCACGGCGGGCGCTACGCGACCCCAACGCACCCGACGATGACGGTTGACCCCGCGCCGCAGGAATCAGCCCATTCCCTGCGGGCGCCGCAAGCCGCGGTTGAAAGGATCGCTATTCCTCGGTGCTCCCTTGCGTGGAATGCGGCACTCTCGGCGGCCGGCGGCTCGCCGCCCCTGTCAGGCGAACACTGCAGTCGCGATACCGTCGACACATGAGCGATGCGGATGAGGCGGAAACGCTCGCACGGGTCGATGCGCTAGCCGCGTCGCTCGCGACCGCCGACGAGCCGTACTGGACGGCGAATGACGTCGCGAGCGCCGCCAGTGACGCGCTTGTCACGTCTCTGATCGCGTGTGACCTCTACCACCTGTGGATGGGGCTTACGGACTGGTACGAGTTGAAACCGGGCGACAGGCCGGCGGCTGTCGCAGCACTGCGACGCGCAGCGAGAGAGTGGGCAGTCGTCAAGGACGATTCCGCTGCGCGCGCGGCCTACTTCAAGAGCTGGTCGGACGAGCTGAGCGGACTCGCGCTCGTAGAGGCGGCAGATTCCCTATATCGGGACGCGCTAGGACGACAACGGGCCACCGAGGAGTAGGAACCGAGTCTCCTTCGAGGCAGATCCGGCAGCCGGCCGGCAGTGCCGGTATGGGACGAATTTGGGCAGTCCTTCAGCGCCTGCGGCCTACGCTGGCGGTAGGGATAGCGGTAAGGGGGGCGACTTGCTTGCGAAGAGCGTCAAGCGGCGCGTGCGCCGGCGCGTAGGGCGTTTGCTGCTGCGACGTTGAGGTCGGTGCCGTCTGCGGCTGCTCGTTGCTGAAGTTCGTGAAGCGTCTCGGAATCGACCGTGACGTGCAGGCGCATCTCGGTCGTGCTGGAGGGCCGTGCCGCGTCCAACGTCTCGCTGTCGTCGAGCAGTGCGTCGAGCTCGTCTGAGGTGATGTCCTCGTTGTGCTGCATGGCTACATCATGCCCGTCTAGCGGTCGCGGCGGTAGCGATTGATCTGTGCTGGGCTGGCCTGCCAGGCGGTGCGCACATGCCACGCGCCGTCGTCGACGGGGTCGGGGTTGAGCACAACGGTCAGCACTCGCCCGCCGTGTGTCGGGCCGATCATGAGCACGGAACCCTCGACGCGCGGTCTCGGGTTGCGGATCACGATGCGATCGCCGTCGCTGACCTGGCGGACCTCCTCGGGAGTGATGTGATGGTCGGCGAGCTTCTCAATCGTCCTCTCAGAGACCAGCAGGACCGCGATCATCACCGCGCAAGGTACTGGCCGCAGTGGACCTCCTTCCCCATGCCGGTTTATCCCGGCGCTCCCACACCCCGTCCGAGGAGCACGATGACTGTGACGACGATCCGCGAAGGACGGAGGAGCCATGCAATCGGTGATGCTGGATGCTGCTGGCCGGCGACGCTCGCCGGCGACGCTGCCGGGATACGCACATGGGCGGCCGCGCGCAACAAAGGACGCCAGTACCCGGCTGACCCGCCGACGATCGAGGAGATCATCCGCGTGATGCGCTGCGCCGGCGAGCGCGCCGAAGGACTGAGGATGCGCGCGCTGATCGTCGTGCTGTGGCGCGCCGGGTTGCGGATCAGCGAAGCGCTCGCGCTGGCAGAAAGCGACCTTGACCCGCGGCGCGGCTCGATTCTGGTGCGCTGCGGCAAGGGCGGCAAGCGCCGCGAGGTCGGCATGGACGCCTGGGCCTGGGAGCAACTCGCGCCATGGCTACAGCTGCGCACGACGATGCCGGTCGGCGCGCTGCTGTGCGTCATCTACGGCGCCACCCGCGGTCGGCCGTGGACGGCGACCGCTGCGCGCGCCCATCTGCGACTCACCGCGGCACGCGCCGGAGTGCGGCGACGCTTTGCTCCCCACCAGCTGCGACACGCCCACGCCGTTGAGATCGCACGCGAACAAGTCCCGCTGGTCGTCATCCAGCGACAGCTCGGTCACGGCAACCTCGGGATCACCTCGATCTACCTGCAGGGCATCGACAGCAGCGAGGTCATCGACACCGTCCACGCACGGCGAGCACCGATGATCCCTGCCAGCGCCGGATTACGCATGCTGTAGTGCCCGTCTGGACGAGCATGAGCAGCCTGCCGGGACTTGCCGAACGCTGCTCCTGTTCGCGCGCGCAAACCTCGGCTCAGCGCGTCTCAGGCGCGTAGGCCAGGCCGAGGTGCCGCGCTGGCGCATGCAGCCGTCGGTCGCTGGTCCATAGCGCCGCGTCGGCGCTGAGCATTGTGGCGGCGAGCAACTGCGCATCGACGTAGCCGATGCCAGCGCCGAACAGCTCGTGTCGCTCGACGAACTCCCGGACCTCCGCTGTGCTCGCGACGATTGCTTGGGGCAGGTCGTCGAGCAGGCGCAGGATCTCCAGGCGATTTCGGATGCTGCCCATGGCGAGCTCTCCGGCGACCCATGGATGGCCGAGAACGAGTCCGCGATCAAGCAGGCTTCCCAGGTATGGATCGCCGTCGCGGAGGTGATCGATCCATACCGCCGTGTCGACGAGAATCAACGGGCCACTGGCCGTCGCCGCGAGATCGCGGTCAGCTCGGGCTCGCTCCCGCCGAGGCGGGCCAGGCGCCGCGCGCTCTCGCGTTCGATCAATGCTGTGAGTCCCTCGCGGACCAACAGCGTCTTCTCCTTCATCCCCGTCAGCCGCTGCGCCTCGGCGAGCAGATCATCATCGAGCACGAGCGTGGTCCTCATCGTCAGCACCTTCCGTATGCATGGTAGAACGCATCATATGATGCCATATGGCATGCCTCAAGTCACGTCGATCGAACGACTGCTCGTCGGCGTACCGCCACGGTGGATGCTGACCGAGGTCGTTGCGCAGTGCAGGATCTCGCGCGCGCTCCGACGCTGCGACCCGTGCATGTCATGAGCGAGCGCGTCAGCCAGGCTAGGCCGTGGTTACGCGCTCCGGCCACCCGCCTCAGCCGCAGAACGCCGTCAGCTCGCGCGCGACGCCGACGGGGTCGTCGTAGGCGATCAGAAAGCCCGTCCCGGGCAGCACGCGCAGCAGCGCGTCGGGCAGCAGGTCGCGCGCCTCCTCGGCGCCGGCGAGGGGGTGATAGCGGTCACGGTCGGCCCACAGCAGCAGGACGCTCGAATGCAGGTGCGGGTAGGCCTCGAGCAGATCGGTCTGCGCGCCCGCCGGCCAGCGCCGCACCCAGCGCGACCACGAACGCGCGAGGTTCGCATTGCCGGCCACGTCGGCCGTCGCGTGGCGGACGAGGTCGCGGGCCGCGGGGTTGCCGCGCGCCGTCAGCTTCATCCCGTGTTCGGGCCGGTAGGCGAGGCGCACAGCGCGCGAGGCCGCGCGATCGAGGCCTGGTAGCGACGCCGCGGGCGCGAGCACGCGGATCGGCACCGGGACGCGCGAGCGCTGCGGCGGCCGGTGCAGGCGATTGGGCATGAGCACGAGCCGCGACGGGGAGAGCTGCCCGGTGACCGCCGCGCGCAGCAGGATCTCGGCCCCCGCCCCGTGGCCGCCGACGAGCGGGTGCGGGCCGCAGGTCTCGCGGCAGAAGTCCGCCATGATCTCCGCGAGCCAGGCGATCGTGTACGGATGGCGGGGGCGGTCCTCGGAGTCGCCGTGCAGCGGGAGGTCGGGCAGCACGAGCCGGAAGCGGTCGGTGAGATGCTCGACGATCGGGGCGAACTCGCGGTGCGACAACGCCGCGCTGTGGACGAGGCACAGGCTCGGCCCGACGCCGGCCTCGCGATAGGCGATCCGCGCGCCGTCGGGATGGTGGTAGAGGCGGAGCTTCATCCTGAATCGAGGATCATCCAGCGGCCTCCCCGAGGCGGATCCCGCGCAGCAGCGCGAGGCGCGGGCGCCGCGCGGCGACGTCACGCCGTGCGGCGAACTCGACGCGGCGCGCAAGCTGCGCCGCGATGCCCGGCGTGGCGGCGGCGCCGCGGCGCACCGCGCCGACGAGGTAGCCGAGCTGCAGCGCCGCGGCGGCGTCGTCGCCGGCGCGCTCGCGCAGCCCGTCGGCGACCTCGGTCAGCGCGACGCTCAGCGCCTGCAGGTCGCCGTCGGCGCGCGCCCGGCTGACGCAACGCGACAGCGGCGAGCCGCCGGACAGGCGCACGGGCGCGGGCGCACGCGCGAGAGCCGCCGCGATGACGCTCGACGGCTGCTGACAGTCGGCCGGCAGCGGCGGCGGATCGCTCGAGCCGCACCCGGCCACGAGCGCCAGCGCACAGCAGGCGACAGCGCGCGCGGAGGTCACGACTGTCGAGGCCGGTCCGCCGTCGCCCCGAGTCCCGAGCCCGCGACGGAGTCCGTCGAGACGGAGTCCGCGATCCGGCTGTGGATCGCGAGCTCCGTGTCGAAGTCGGCGCGGTCAGCGTGGCGGTAGTCCAGGCCGCGTCCGGTCAGCAGGGTGGCCAGCGCCTCGACGTAGCGCGCATCGAGCTGCGTGCCGGCGACCCGGCGCAGCTCCGTGATCGCCTGAAAGGACGTCATCCGGTCGCGATAGGTGTCCTGCGCGGTCAGCGTGTCGTAGACCTCGGCGACCGCGACGATCCGTGCGACCTCGGGGATCTCGTCGCCCTTGAGCCGATCGGGATAGCCGCGCCCGTCGATGCGTTCGTGGTGTGCGCGGACGATCTGCGCGACCGGCCCGTAGACGCCGAGGTCGCGCAACATGTCCGCGCCGAGCTCCGGGTGCTGGCGAATCGCCTGCCAGTCGTCCTCGGTCAGCGTGCCCTGGCGCTCCATGACCCGGTCGGGCAGCGCGAAGCGACCGATGTCGTGCAGCAGGCCCGCGGTGTGGGCCAGCTCGGCCGCGCGCTTGTCCATCCCGCACTCGATCGCGATGTCGCGCGCGAATGCCGCGACGGCGGCGCTGTGGCGTGCGGTCCGGCTGTCACGGCGGTCCAGCGAGCGGACGAGCGCCGACAGCACGCCCCACGACAGCGCGGCGTACTGGCCCGCCCGCTGGCGGGCGATCACCACCAGCCGCGACATGTAGTTGAACGCGATGATGATGAGGACGACGAACAGGCTCGCAGCGAGCTCGAAGCGCGCGCTGATGGCCGCGATCGCGAGCGTCAGCCCGACCGTCAGCGCGAGCGACGGCAGCAGCTCGCGCGGGTGGTGCAGCGCGGCTCGAAGCTGTCCGCCGTCGACGAGCACGACGAGCGAGCGCAGAATCGCGAAGTTCAGCGCGAGGTAGCCGATCGCCGCGACGGCGAGCGCAGCGACGGCGCTCACGCTGCCGTCCTCGACGCCACCCCCGAGCGCGCGGAAGGCCACGCCCGCCAGCAGGCACGGCACGGCGGAGGCGGCGAGGTTGATCGGCAGCACGAGAATCCGGTAGCGCTGGATCGACCACGCGCCGAGCTCGGCGAACATCGCGACGCTGAAGGCCCCGACGGGTCCGACGAACGCGACGGCGAGCATGAAGCAGACGAAGGCCGCGGAGATCTGCAGCGAGCCCTCCCACTTCGAGGCGCCGAGGATGCTGAGGACGGCGGACGCCGCCAGCACGAAGACGAGCGGCGATAGGAGATCCTCGCGCGGAGCGAGGATCAGGATCGGCAGCGAGCCTGCCAGCAGGGCCAGAGCCACCGCAACCGCGGCATGGCGGTGCGTCGAGGCGGGCGTGACCGTCACGGGGCGACTCTACGACGTTCTCCGTGACGGTCGATGCTCGTCGGCCGATGACCGCGGTGGAGTGGCGCCCCATGCGCCGCTCCATCGCGCGGCGATCAGGTGGTCCGCCAGCCGGCGCCGGTCGCGGCGATGACGGTGACGGCGGCGATCACGAACGGGTACATGCGGTACTTGAGGCTTGACATTTTGTGTCTCCGGGGTAGTGAACGGGGGGCTACCATAGCTCACTCCGAATACAAACGACATGGCTTATGGACGGAGAGTCCATAATTCCGGTGATATGGTCGCAAGTGCCCGATCTTGCTGGACGAAGGCTGCACATTCGTCCACTCGCGCGCGGAGGCCATTGACGCCTGACCTGCCGTGTGCTGCATGGTGAATCGGCCAGTTTCACCCAAAAGGACTCAAGCTTTGAGAGCCACGCCTGGAGTCCGGCTCGACGTCGACCCGCCGATCGGGAGTCCGCCGGTCGCGGTCGCCTGATCCGGTTCGTCGCACACCATCGGACGTTGGATCGCCGCGCACGACGGAAGCGGTCGCAAGTGCCCAGGTTTGGGGCGTCAAGTTGTCCGTTTCGCGCAGTCGATTTGCAAACCGACCCACTTTCGCCCGATCATGTTCGTGTGCGCACCCTGAAGACGAGCGAAGCGGCGTTGCTGTTGAACGTCAGCCCGAACACGCTGCGTGCCTGGGAGCGACGCTTCGGCTATCCAAAGCCCCAGCGCTCCGCCGGCCGCCACCGGCTCTACACGCACGGCGAGGTCGCGGCGCTGCGCGACGCGCTGCAGCAGGGCCTTTCGATCTCATCCGCCGTCAGCCGCGCTCGCGAAGCGCTCAGCACGGACACCCACACGCTCGTCGGCGCCCTCACCGGGTTCGAGCTCGAGCGCGCCGACATCGCGATGGAATGCGCGCTCGCGCTGCGCTCCGTCGAGCGCTCGGTCGAGGAGGTGCTGCTGCCATCGCTCGACGAGCTCGGCGTGCGCTTTGGCACCGACAGCGCACCGTGGGCGTTCGCCGCGCGCTGGGCCGACGGCTGGCTGCGCCGCGCGCAGCGCCTCGCCCCGCCGCCGTCGCGCCCGCTCGCGATCCTCGTCGGCGACGCGACCCGCTCCGAGATCGACCCCGACGCGCTCGCGATGCGGGCCTTCGAGCTCTTCTGCGGCCGTGCCGGTGCCCGCGTCATGGCGCTGCCGATCGGCAGCGTCACGGGGCTCGGCGACGTCGTCGGCGCGCTGTCGCCCAACGCGCTCGTGATCGCCGGCAGCCACGCCTCCGACGACGATGTCGCGCAGTGGGCCTACCGCGTCCGCGCGGCGTCCGGGCAGCTGCCGCTCGCGCTCTTCCGCCGCACGCGCCAGGGCGCGAAGATCCGCAGCGCCGCCGGCGCGCGGCTGCTGCCCGACGCGCCGTTCGGTGCCCAGCGCCAGCTGCTCGCACTGATCGACGACCGCCCGCCCGAGAGCTTCGAGGCGCCGCCCGCGCGAACCCTGCGATCGACTCCGATGAGCGCGCGTGAGGCACAGGCATGAGAAGGCTGCACGCCGTCCGCCAGCCCGAGGTCGATGAGCGTGGGCTGGCGCTGATGTCCTTCTGCGGCCACTGCGGGGTGCCGCCGATCACCGAGGTGTCGGCGTCCGCGTCGCGCGTCTGCGCGCACTGCGGGCTCGGGCTCGTCCTGCAGGCGCCGTCCGACGTCGCCCCCCGGGCCGACGAGCCATTCCTCGTCATCGACTCCACGCTGTCGGTGTGCGCCGTCTCCGCGCGCGCCGAAAAGCTGCTCGAGACCGACGAGACCGTGGCCGTCAACCGGCACATCGCCGACTTCCTCGTCCCCGCCGACGCGAACGCGCCGAGCGCGGAGAACCTGCTCGTGCTGCTCGTCGACGCCGCCTCCGGATCGGGTGAGCCGCGCACCGCGGTGGTGCGCCCCCGCGCGGAGTTCGGCGTCCGCTTCCGGGCGCGGATCGGGCCGTGCGGGCCGCCGCACGCGGCCCTGCTGGTCCTCATCGACTGAAACGCCGTAACCTTCGCCGCGACGCTCGTAGGGCGCGGCTTCACAGTCGCCGCGGGGTGCGAGCGGCCACACACGATGAGTGTTCTCCGCACCCATGCCGCCGCGGCCATGTTGGGCGTAAGCCCGAACACGTTGCGATCATGGGAGCGCCGCTTCGGCTATCCGACGCCGCACCGCACCGCCGGCGGGCACCGGCAGTTCGATCTCGTGGAGATCGAGGCGCTACGCCAGGCGTTCGAGGAGACCCATAACGTGTCGTCGGCGATCTCGATCGCCCGCGAGCGTGGCAGCGGTCCGTCCTCGCCGGCGCGGCTGCGCTCCGCCCTGCGCCGCTTCGAGGAGCTCGAGGCCGATCGAATCCTCGAGGAGAGCCTCGCGGTGCGCTCCGTCGAGCGCACGGTCGAGGAGGTGCTGCTGCCAGCCGTCGACGGGCTCAGCGCCCGCGAGGATGAGTCGCCGTCCGCCGAGCTGGGCTTCGCCTGGCGCTGGGCTCAGGGCTGGCTTGCGTCCGCCAAGCGCGTCGCCCCGCCACCCTCGCGCCCGCACGGCGTGCTGATCTTCGACGCCAGCCGGCCCTGTGACATGGACGCGCTGCACGCCCAGTCGCTCGAGCTGTGCCTGCGCCGGATGGGCGTGCGCACGCTCATGCTCACCGCCGAGCTCGACGCCTCGCGGATGTCACACGTCCTGCGCGCCCTGCATCCTCGGCTCGTCGTCCTGACCGGCCGCTGCGCCTGGCTCGAGGCCCTGTCGCGGATCGCCTACCAGTCGCGCAGGACCGCCCAGCCGATCGAAGTCTTCGACTTCCGCAACGCGCTCGCCGACCTCGACGCGCTCGCCGTGCCGCGCCTCGGCACGAGCGCGATCGGGGCCCGCGACCTCCTGCTCGCCCGCCTGAACGCCCGCGACAACGCGCTGCACGGCCAGCCCGCGCTGGCACGCGTCCTGTAGCACGGCGCGCGCCGGCTGGGACGAGCACGGCGGCGCGGTGGCGTCCGCCGGCGGCGCTACGGTGCGCACCAGATGACGCTCGTGCCCGGGGACCCGCTGGCCCATCGTGCCCTCGAGTCGCTGCTGCGCGCGGAGGCGTCCGTGCGGCGCCGGCTCAGCGCCGACCTCGAGCGCGAAGGGCTGTCGGCGACCGGCTTCTCCCTCCTGGTGATCCTGACGACGGCCGGCGGCGAGCTCGAGTTGCGCGTCCTGCGCGCCCGCCTGCGGACCTCGAAGGCGAACGCGACCGAGGTTGTGACGACGCTCGAGCAGCGCGCGCTCGTCGATCGCCGCCGGCTCGTCAGCGACCGCCGCGCGGCGACGGTGGCGATCACGCCGTCGGGCAGCGAGATCGTCGACCGGCTCTTTCCGGAGCACAGCGTCCGCGTCGCGCAGGCCTTCGCGGTGCTCGACGAGGCCGAGAAGCGCAGCCTCGCGCAGATCTGCCGCAAGCTCGCCGCCTGACGGGCCAGGATCGCGCCTGAAGCCACCCGCTGGTCCGGTCCGTGCGTTCGCACTGTCCCGGACTCGGCAGGCGACGCCAGACACGGTCCTGCCACCGTCAGGTCTCCCGGGGTGGGCTCAGCTCGCCGGCCGCCGGGCCGCGCGCAGCCGGTGAAAGTCGTCGGTCTGCCACGCGGCGAGCGCGTCGCCGCCCGCGGCGACCGCGAGATCGATGCCGGAGGCGTCCTCGCCGGGGCGTGTCAGCACCTGGCGCTTGCCGAGGCTGCCGGCCGGCGTCACCGCGCGTACGAGGACCGCTCCGCCGACGTGCCCGCGCTCGTGGCGCTGCCACAGCAGCGTGACGCCGCGGCGACCGTCGGCGGCGATGTCGAACGCGGTCGCGGTCTGCGAGCCCGCCGTCACGGTCCTGTTCGCGCCGTCGAGCGTCGTGAGGCGCAGGCGGCCGGACCGTGGTCCGGCGTTGCCGGGAGCCGTCGTGAGGAACGCCACGCGGACGACGCCGTCGCTCGTGACGCACACGCGCGGCGACACCGCGCGCTCGTCGGCGCCCGAGACGGCGACGGCTGGCGCGAAGCTGCCTGCGGGCCGCCGCACGGAGACGAACGTCCGGTACGTCGCGGCGACGTAGCGCCGCCAGGACACCGCGACGGTCCCGTCACCGCCGACCGCGACGTCGGCGTCGCGCACGGTCCCCGGGCCCTCCGTGAGCACCGCAGCGGGACCGAATGCCGCACCCGGGAGGCGCTCTGACAGCGTCACGCGGCCGCCTGTGGCCGTCGCCGCAAGGATCGTGCCGTCGGCGGTCTGGGCGTAGGCCGCGCCCGCCGCGTCGGGGAGCGTGTCGTTGGCGGACACGAGCAGCCGGCCGCCGAACGACCGCGCGAGCTGCACGCGCGTCGGCGGTGTGGCGTCGCGGCGCCACCACAGCGCGACCGGGTCGGCCGCGAGCATGCCCGCCGGCGGGCTCGCGAACGTCGGTTCGTAGGCTGAGCTTCCGGGACCGCTGAGGCTGATCGCGTCCGTCCGGCTGCCGCTCGGGCGCAGCGTCGCCCCGAGGATGCGGTGGTTGCGTTCGACGTAGCGACGAAACGCGAACAGGGCGCTGCCGTGGGCGTCGTAGGCGACGGTCGCAAACCCGACCGCGTGGACCTGCTTGTACAGCGCGAACGGCTCGCCGAAGCCCCGACGCGCAGTGCGCCGCGCGCCATAGGCGGCGTTGTGGGCCGACCATGCAAGCACCGCGACGCCGCCGGGTCCGATCGCGGCGACCGGCGTGCCGGGGACATGGCTGACGGTCTCCGGGGAGCCCCACGGCCGCGCGGCGTCGGCGCTGGCCGGGACGAGCAGGACGACGGCGGTTACGGCGGTGGCGAGGAGATGGCGCATATGACGTACAACGCGGCCACGCCCCCGAGGTCGCGCTTCCTACACTGCGACGTCCATGAGGCCGCGTTCCGTCGATCCCCAGCAGTCGTTCCCGGACCTCGAGCTCGAGGTGCTCGAGCGCTGGCGTGAGCGCGACGTCTTCAAGGAGTCGCTGCGCCGCCGCGAGGGGGCTCCGCCATGGGTTTTCTGGGAGGGCCCGCCGACCGCGAACGGGCCGCCCGGCGTCCATCACGTCCTGAGCCGCGCCTTCAAGGACATCTTCCCCCGCTACCGCACGATGCGTGGCTACTACGTCGAGCGCCGCGGCGGCTGGGACTGCCACGGCCTGCCCGTCGAGATCGCCGTCGAGAAGCAGCTCGGCATCTCCTCCAAGGCGCAGATCGAGGAGTACGGCATCGCGGAGTTCAACGCGAAGTGCCGCGAATCGGTGTTCGCGTTCCTCGAGGAGTGGAACGCCCTCACCGATCGCATCGGCCTGTGGCTGGACCTCGATGGCGCGTACCGCACGCTCGACGCGACCTACGTCGAGTCGGTCTGGTGGGCGCTCAAGCAGATCGCCGACCAGGGCCTGCTCTACGAGGGCCACAAGGTCGTCCCGTACTGCCCGCGCTGCGGCACGGCGCTGTCCAGCCACGAGGTCGCGCTCGGCTACCAGGACGTCGAGGACCCGTCGGTCTACGTGCGCTTTCAGGTCGCGCGCGACGGCGGCCCGCTGCAGGCCGGCGACGAGCTGCTGATCTGGACGACGACGCCGTGGACGCTCGTCTCCAACGCCGCCGTCGCCGTCGATCCCGAGCTCATCTACGTGCGCGCGAAGACGGGCACGCTCGACGCGCCGGTCGTGCTCGCCGAGGCGCTCGTGGAGAAGGTGCTCGGCGATCCGGCGAACGTCCAGATCCTCGAGCGCTTCCCCGGTGCCGCGATCGATGGCGTGCGCTACGAGCCGCCCTTTGCGTACATCCCGAGCAGCGAGTACGGCGAGCGCGGCCACACCGTCCTGCTCGCCGACTTCGTCACCGCCGAGGACGGCACGGGCCTCGTGCACACTGCGATCGCCTTCGGCGAGGACGACTTTCGCCTCGGCGCGCGCTACGGCCTGAACGTCGTCAATCCGGTGCGCCTGGACGGCACGTACGACGAGCGCATCGGCCACTACGAGGGCCGCTTCGTCAAGGACGCGGACGCCGATCTCATCGAGGACCTGCGCCGGCACGGGCGCTTGTTGCGTGCGGAGTCCTACGAGCACTCCTACCCGCACTGCTGGCGCTGCTCGACGCCGCTGCTCTACTACGCCAAGCCGTCGTGGTACATCCAGACGACGAGACTGCACGACGAGCTGCTGGCCTCCAACGAGCAGGTCACGTGGCATCCCGAGCACATCAAGCACGGGCGCTTCGGCCGCTGGCTGGAGAACAACGTCGACTGGGCGCTGTCGCGCGAGCGCTACTGGGGCACGCCGCTGCCGGTGTGGCGCTGCGAGGCCGGGCACGTGACGGTGATCGGCTCCTTCGAGGAGCTCACCGAGCGCTCGGGGGTGCTGCTCACCGACCCGCACCGCCCGTACGTCGACGACGTGACGTTCGCGTGCCCGCAGTGCGAGGCGACCGCGACGCGCGTGCCCGAGGTCATCGACGTGTGGTTTGACTCCGGCGCGATGCCGTTCGCTCAGCGCCACGAGCCGTTCGCCGGCGAACTGACGCTCGACGAGCTCTACCCGGCCGACTTCATCTGCGAGGCGCTGGACCAGACGCGCGGCTGGTTCTACTCGCTGCTCGCGATGTCGACGCTGCTGCGCGGCGGTGAGAAGCCGTTTGATCACGTCGTCTGCCTCGGCCTGATCCTCGACGCCGAGGGCCAGAAGATGTCGAAGTCCAAGGGCAACGTCGTCGCGCCCGGTGAGGTCATCGACCGCTTCGGCGCCGACGCGCTGCGCTGGTACTTCTTCACGTCCAAGCAGCCGTGGGACGGCTACCTGTTCTCGCCGGACTCGATCGGCGAGGGCGTGCGCCTGTTCCTGCGCCAGCTCTGGAACACGTACGCGTTCTCGACGCTCTACGAGCCGGACGCGGCGCGCGCCGACGCACCGCGAACCGATCTCGACCGCTGGATCCTGTCGCGCCTGAGCGCGACGATCGAGACCGTCACCGAGCGCCTCGATGCCTACGACGCGACGACGGCGGGACGAGCGATCACGGCCTTCGTGGACGATCTCTCCAACTGGTACGTGCGCCGCTCGCGGCGACGTTTCTGGGACGGCGACGGCGCCGCCCACGACACGCTGCGCCACTGCCTCGTGACGACGTCAAAGCTGCTCGCGCCGTTCATCCCGTTCGTCGCCGACGAGATCTATGACAACCTCGACGGCTCGGAGCCCAGCGTCCACGTCACCGACTGGCCAATGCCCGAGCCGCGCGACACGTCGCTGGAGACCGCGATGGTGATCGCCCGCGAGACCGTGCGGCTCGGCCTGGCGGCGCGCGGCGCGGCGAAGCTCAAGGTGCGCCAGCCGCTGCACGAGGCAGTCGTCGTCGCGGCCGGACCCGAGCGCGAGGCGATCGAGCGGTTGGTGGATGTGGTGCGCGACGAGCTCAACGTCAAGGCGCTGCGCTTCGTCTCCGAGACCAGCGAGCTCGGCTCCTACACGCTGAAGCCGAACTACCGCACGCTCGGGCCACGCTTCGGCAAGGCGATGGTGCAGGTCGCCGCCGCCGTCGCCGCGCTCGACGGCGCCCGCGTCGCCGAGGCGCTGCGCGACGGCCGCCATGTCGGCATCACGATCGACGGACGCGACCACCCGCTCGGGCCCGACGACGTGCAACTCGTGATGGCGCCGCTCGAGGGCTACCAGCTCGAGCGCGAGGGCTCGCACGCCGTGGCCCTGGAGCTCAAGCTCGACGACGGCCTGCGCCGCGAGGGGCTCGCCCGCGAGGTCGTCCATGCGGTGCAGAGCACGCGCCGCGACGCCGGCCTGGACATCACCGATCGCATCGTGCTGCGGCTCAGCGGCGACGAGGAGCTGCTCGCCGCCGCGCGCGCCCACGAGCGCTACCTCGCCGGTGAGGTGCTCGCCGTCGGCGTGCACTTCGACGCCAACGGGACCGGCGCGGTCGCGCGCATCGAGGGCCGCGAGCTGCTGATCTCGGTCGCGCGCGCCTGAGCAGACGGCAGGTCCGGCCGCCAGCCGGTGATCGGCGGCCGATCCAAGCGCGCGAGGACCGGCCGGACGGACCGCGAGGGCTAGGGAATCGTGGGCGCCGGCCAGCGGTCCGCGTCCCATCGTCATGCAGCCCGGTACACGCGATTCGCGCCGAGGGTCACATCCCGCGCGACCACGCCGCCGGGCGCAGGCGCATCCCCGAGCTTGTCGGCACATTCCGGCTTCGGCGACGTCGGCGTCTACGCGCGCCGCAGGACCGTCTGGGGAACGCTCGAGCTCATCGCGGCGCGCAGGCTCGACTGACGCCGCGGATCCCGAGGAAGCGCCCGAACAGCGCGTAGCAGCCGAAGACCGCCAAGCCCTCGATCCCGGCGATGATCGCGACGACGAGCAGCGCGCGGGCGACGTTCGACGGCGGGCCCTCCGCGACGAGGTGGCCGCCGCTTGCGAGCAGGCCGGCGAGCAGCGCGACGGTCGCCCCGAAGCGCAACGGATGGTCGCGCAGCACGCGGGCGACGGGGGAGCCGGCGGTGAGCGCGCGCCTGGCCACGAGCTCGGCGAGCGGTGCCACGCGACGAATGAAGGGGACGCCGGCGAGCATGCGCGCGATCGCGAGCAGCGCGTCGCACACGTCATCGAACGCGTCTTCCTCGGCGGGCTCGGACCCGTAGCGTTCCAGCGCGCGCAGGCGGCGCTGCGCGAAGGCGAGCTGCGCGACCGTCCCTGCGCTCGCCGCCAGCGCCAGGAGGACGAGCCCGAACACGAGCGCCGCGTGCTGGCCCTGCCCGGCGGGCATGCGGACGAACGCGGCGAGGTCCAGTAGCAGGCTCAAGGCGATCGCTGCGACCGCGGTGGACGCGCTGCGATTCGCGAGTCGCAACGCCCCGGCACGGGCTGCGGCCTGGCCCCGAAGGCGATGGCAGCGGATGACTGCCAGCGCTCCACAGGACAGCGCGAGCTGGACGGCGATCCAGCCCATCACTCCGGCCGCGCCGCTCGTCACGGCGGTGGCGGGGATGCCGGCATGGACGGCCGGCACCTGCGTCGTGGCGACGAACAGCGCGCCGAACGACCCAACCGACGCGACGACGCCGGTCGTCGTGCGGACCGTCGCGCGCGTCGATCGTGCCCGTGCGTGGCTGCCGGCGATGTCTTCCACCGAGCCATGGCGCGCGAGCGCCTCGCGCTCGGCGTCGACGGGCGCGCGCCCGTCGCTCACGAGGTCGGCGACCGCGCACAGCAGATGGTCCTCGGCTTCGGCGAGCACTCGCGCCCGCAGCCGACGTGGCAGCGTCAGCTCGCGCTCGAGGCGCCCCAGGTAGTCGTCGATGAGCCGCTGCCCGCTCACGCTGCTGACCCCAGCACGGCATCCACCGCGGACGTGAAGCCGCGCCACTCCGTGCGCCGCTGCCTCAGCGAGCGCTCGCCCGCGGGGGTGATCGCGTAGACGCGGCGACGGCGCGGTGCGTCGGCCGACCACGAACTCGACAGCAGGCCGGCCTTCTCGAGGCGGTGCAGCGCCGGGTAGACCGTGCCCTCGGGCAGGTCGAACTCGCCGTTGCTGCGATCGCGCAGCGCCGAGATGACGCTGTAGCCGTGCGCCGGGCCGTCGGCGAGCACCGCGAGCAGGAGTCCGTCGAGGTGTCCCTTCAGGGTCTGTGCCTTCATGCCTCGGCATGCTATGCCTAGCCATCCTAGGTGTCAACGCCCACCCGCAAGCCGCGCGGGCTGCGACACGCCCGGTTGAGCCTGATCGGGAACACATCCGGGTATCTCGCACGTCGAGGCCGATGTCGCCGCACACGAACGCCGGTCCCGCCTACCAACCATCCGATCAACCAGAGGAGGTCGCATGAGCGAGACCACGCCGCCGCCGACCACGACCGACGCGGGCATCCCTGCTGCGAGCGATTCGCATTCGCTGACCATCGGCTCGGACGGCCCGATCCTGCTGCAGGACCACTATCTCATCCAGAAGATGGCGCAGTTCAACCGCGAGCGCGTCCCGGAGCGCGTCGTGCACGCCAAGGGCTCCGGTGCACACGGCTTCTTCGAGGTCACGCAGGACGTCTCGCAGTTCACGAAGGCCGACCTCTTCAACGGGGTCGGCAAGATCACGCCGATGTTCGCCCGCTTCTCGACCGTCGCCGGCGAGCTCGGCTCACCCGACACGCTGCGCGACCCGCGCGGGTTCGCGCTGAAGTTCTACACGCGGGAGGGCAACTACGACCTCGTCGGCAACAACACCCCGGTGTTCTTCGTCCGCGACCCGCAGAACTTCCAGGACTTCATCCACTCCCAGAAGCGCCGCGCGGACACCGACCGCCGCGACAACAACATGCAGTGGGACTTCTGGACGCTGAAGCCCGAGTCCGCCCACCAGGTCACGATCCTGATGAGCGATCGCGGCACGCCGAGGACGCTGCGCCACATGAACGGCTACGGCAGCCACACGTTCATGTGGGTCAACGCCGGCGGCGAGCGGTTCTGGATCAAGTACCACTTCAAGACCGATCAGGGCGTCGAGAACTTCACCGACGACGAGGCCGGCGAGATGGCCGGCGAGGACCGCGACTTCCACCGCGCCGACCTCTGGAACGCGATTCGAGACGGCGAAGCGCCGCAGTGGAACCTCGAGATCCAGGTCATGCCATTCGAGGACGCCGCGGACTACCGCTTCAACCCGTTTGACCTGACGAAGGTCTGGCCGCACTCGGACTACCCGCCGATCCAGGTCGGCCGGATGGTGCTCGATCGCAACCCGTCCAATTGGTTCGCCGAGGTCGAGCAGTCCGCATTCGAGCCCGCGAACATGGTCCCGGGAATCGGCCCGTCGCCCGACAAGATGCTGCTCGGGCGGCTGTTCAGCTACCCCGACTCGCACCGCTACCGGATCGGGTCCAACTACCTGCAGCTACCGGTCAACCAGCCGCAGTGCCCGTTTCACAGCTACAACAAGGACGGGGCGATGCGCTACTCGAACCCCGGCGATCCCGTCTACGCGCCGAACACCGCGGGCGGGCCGGCGGCCGACGAGGAGCGCTACGGCGACGACGCGACGTGGCACGCCGACGGTGACATGGTGCGAACGGCCTACGCACTACGCGCCGACGACGACGACTTCGGCCAGCCGGGCACGCTCGTGCGCGACGTCATGTCGCAGACCGAGCGCGACCATCTCGCCGCGAACATCGTCGGCCACGCCTCCGATCCGGACGTCACGCCCGAGATGCAGATCCGTGTCGTCGGGTACTGGACGAACGTGGACCCGGCTGTCGGAGCCGCCGTGGCCGAGGGCCTTGGCGTCGCCGCGCCCGCGGCGACCGTCTGAAAGCGCAGCGCGGCGTCCCCGGTCCGCGCACGGCGGGCCGGGGTCCTGCGGGCGGCGCCGCTACGCCGCGGGCGTGAGCTCGAGCTGCTCGAGCAGCTTGCGCTTGGGGTAGGAGCCGATGATCGTCTTGTCGGCTACGCCGTCCTTGAAGAGGATCATCGTCGGGATCGACAGCACCTGGTACTCGGCCGCGGTGCGCTGGTTGTCGTCGACGTTGAGCTTCACGATCTTGAGATCGCTGTGCTCGGCGGCGATCTCCTCGAGGATCGGGGCGACGGCGCGGCACGGGCCGCACCACGGGGCCCAGAAGTCGACGAGCGTCGCCGTCTCGGCCTCGATGACCTCAGCCTGGAAGTTGTTGTCGGTGACCTCGGCCAGCGTTCCCATGTCGCGCTCCTTCGAAGGTTGTAGGACACCACTATACAAAATGAAGCGGGTGATCCCGCGTTGGGGCCGGCCGGGTTACCCGGCGAGCGAGCGCAGCAGCCCCGGGGTGAAGTAGACCTCGACGAACGCGGCCGCCACGAGGACGGGGATCGCGAGCGCGACCGTCACGGCGGTCGCCGCGAGGAGCTGATGCCAGTCGCCGCGGCGGCTGGCGATGATCCACGCCGCGAGCGGCAGGAACAGCGCGACGAGCTCCGGCAGCGCATGCGGCAGCAGGCCGAGAAGCAGCAACCCGGACGACACGTTGAGCTCGGCGGCGAGCGTGCTCGCCGCCATGCCGAGGACGTAGGACTGCGTCAGCAGCGAGAACGCCGTCGCGCACGAGACGAACGTGATCGCGAGCGGGCCGGCCTTGTCGTGGATCCAGCGCCAGGCGCCGCTGTAGCGCTCGGCCTCGAGCGGCAGCGAGCTGCCGGCGATGAAGCCCGCGACGCAGGCCATCGCGTGCAGCGCGAGCACGAGCCCGTTGCGAAACAGCACCTCGCCGACCTGGTGCAGGCTGGGGTCGGTCTGCAGACCGGGGAGGACGAACGGCGTCGCGTCGGGGGTCGCGTGCGCCGCGATGATCCAGACGAAGGCGAGCAGCAGCGTCGCGATCGCCAGCGACCCGGCAAGCCACGCCCCGAGGACCGGCCACGGCCGCTCGTTCCAAGCGTCGAGCGTCTCGCGCGTGTGGGCAATGCCCCGGACGAGGACGAGATCGGATGCGTCCACCACACCCGCATCGGCGGCGGGCGTCGCGCAGGCGCTCAGGCGCGCCCCTGCTGGCCGGATGTTGTCGTGCGACGGGTGGCCAGCAGCGCGCGCCGGTGGCGCCCGAAGCGCAGCTGTGGAACAAGCAGCGCCGCCTCGCCCGCGATCCGCCACGTCATCTTCGACGTCCCGAGCTGGCGGTCGCGAAAGACGATCGGCAGCTCGACGACGCTGAAGCCGGCGTCGAGGGCGCGATGGGTGAGCTCGACCTGGAAGGCGTAGCCGCGCGAGCGGATCGTCGGAAGGTCGATCGCCTCGAGTACCTCGCGGCGAAAGCACTTGAAGCCGCCGGTCAGGTCGCGGACGTCGAGCGACAGGACCCTGCGCGCGTACCACGAGCCGCCGCGGCTGACGATCCGCCGCACGAGCCCCCAGTCCGTGACGGCGCCGCCGGCGACGTAGCGCGAGCCGAGCACGAGGTCGGCCTCCTCGACCGCCGCGAGCAGCCGGGCGAGATCGGCGGGGTCGTGCGAGAAGTCGGCGTCCATCTCCAGCACATAGGCCGCGCCGGCGCCGAGCGCGTGCGCGAAGCCCGCGAGGTAGGCGGGCCCGAGGCCCTCGCGCAGCGTGCGGTGCAGGACCTCGACCGCGGGCAGCTCGTCCGCGAGGCGGTCGGCGATCGCGCCGGTCCCGTCGGGCGAGTCGTCGTCGACGACGAGGATCCGGTGGGCGTCCGGCGCGGCGCGCTCGAGCACCTCCAGCGCCGCCCGCACGATCGCTTCGAGGTTCTCGGCCTCGTCGAAGGTGGGCAGGATGAGCCAGGCGTGTCCGGACATCGGCCGCGCGTACCCTACGGACCCAGTGCTCCGCCTCGTGACACCCAACTCGTGAACGCCGATCCCTCGAACCTCGAGATCGCCGCCGCGTTCGACGAGCTCGGCGACCTCTACGAGCTCGACGGCGCCGTCGTGCACCGCGTCCTCGCCTACCGCGGCGCGGCGAAGAGCGCGCGCGAGGCGACGGTCTCCGTCTCCGCGCTGACGCGCCAGGGGACGGTCACGTCGCTACCGGGCATCGGCAAGACGCTCGCCGAGAAGCTCGTCGCGCTGCTGGACACGGGGACGATCCCGGCTGCCGAGAAGCTGCGTGCGAAGTACCCGCCGGGGCTGCTCGAGATGACGCGCCTGCCCGGCCTCGGGCCCAAGCGCGCGCGCAAGCTCTTCGACGAGCTCGGCATCGACTCGCTGGCGATGCTGCGGGCCGCGGCCGAGGGCGGCAAGCTGCGCGACGTCAAGGGTTTCGGGCCGAAGTTCGAGGCCTCCGTCCTGAGCTCGATCGACGCCGGCATCGGCGAGCGGCCGCCGCAGCGCGTGCTGCTGCACCGGGCGCTGGACATCGGCGAGCAGATCGTCGCCGCGCTCCGCGCGCACCCGGCCTCCGAGCGCGTCGAGCTCGCCGGCTCCGCGCGCCGCCAGGCCGACTCGGTCAAGGACCTCGACATCATCGCGACGGCGTCTGACCCGGGCGCGCTCGTGCGCGCGCTCGGCGAGCTTGACCTCGTCGAGTCCGCGACGGCGCCTAACGAGCACGCCGCCCGCGGGCGCACGCACACCGGCCTGCCGATCGACCTGCGCGTCGTCTCGCCGGAGAACTTCGGCAACCTGCTGCAGCACTTCACCGGCTCCGCGGCGCACAACATCGCCCTGCGCGAGGCGGCCGTGCGGCGCGGGCTGCACGTCTCCGAGTACGGGATCCTCGACGACGCAAGCGGCGAGACGCTGTGCTGCGCGACCGAGGAGGAGGTCTACGAGCGCCTCGGGCTCGCCTTCCCCGCCCCCGAGCTGCGCGAGGACCGCGGCGAGCTCGCGCCCGGCTTCGAGCCGCCGCGGCTCGTCGAGCTCGGCGACCTGCGCGGCGACCTGCACATGCACACGGTCGCCTCGGACGGGCGCAACACGATCGAGGAGATGGCGCGCGCCGCCGAGGCGCGCGGCTATGAGTACATCGCGATCACCGATCACTCCGCGACGCACGGCTTCGGCGACCACGTCACGCCCGACGAGCTGAAGCGCCAGATCGAGCGCGTGGCGGAGGTCGACGCGCGCCTGGATGGCATCACCGTGCTGGCGGGAACGGAGACGAACATCCTGCCGGGCGGCGCGCCGGACTACGACGACGAGCTGCTCGCGCAGCTCGGCTGGGTGATCGCGTCCGTGCACACGTCGTTCGGCATGCCCGGGGCCGAGATGACGAAGCGCATGGTCGCCGCGATCGAGCACCCGTGGATCGACGCGATCGGCCACCCCACGGGCCGCAAGATCACGTCGCGCCAGCCGTATGCGCTCGACATCGACGCGGTCATCGAGGCCGCGGCGCGCACGCACACGATGCTCGAGATCAACTCCGCGCCCGACCGCCGCGACCTCAACGACGTCCACGCGCGGGCGGCGATGCAGGCCGGCGTGCTCGTGCTGATCGACTCCGACGCCCACGGCGCCGAGCGCCTCGAGCACGTGCGCTGGGGGGTCGCGACGGCGCGGCGCGCGTGGCTGACCGCCGCCGACGTCGCGAACACCCGGCCGTGGTCGGAGTTCGCCGCGCTGCGCAAGCGCTTGCGAGGCGGCGTGCACTGAGCTGACGGCTCGTCGGCGTCGGTCTCGTACGCGTTTGGGACCGGCGTTTCTTGGGAGATCCGGTCCGCGGATGGGTTGCGCACGCGAACTTTTGGCATGGGCGCTAAACAAACAGTATCTTTAGTGCGTGCTTCAGGGTCGCCCTCTCTACGATAATGCCGCCGATGCGGCCTTCTATGTTCGGCCGACCCAATGGGAGCGTGTGCAGCGCGCGATAGACCGGCAGCTGAACACACTCGTGGTCGGAGAGCGCGGCACTGGAAAGACCTCCTTGCTGCGCCAGCTGCAGCGCGTGCAACGAGAGCGCGGGCGGCGAGCAGTGTACGTCGATGCTACGAATCCGGAGGATTCGATGGACCTCGCGCGGCGTCTCCAAGATGCGCTACTGGGGAAACGCGGGCCCAGCGGTCGCCGTGAGTCGGCCGAGGAGCCAGCACCCGGTTGGGAGCCATCGGCATCTCAGACATTCCTCGAGACCCTCGACTCGCTTGGTCGGGCAGAGCCGACCGTAGCTCTTGTCGACGCGTCATCTGCGGGATTGAGCATCTACAACGTGTTCGGTCGCATGCGAGACACCTTGTGGCAGCTGCCCCACCTGTGGGTCGTCGCGATCGACGCGGGCGATCGAGCAACCGTGCTACGACCCCCGGCAGACGCGTTCTTCGACAGAGTGGTTGACCTGGACCTCATGTCCGTGGAGCATCTGACTGACCTGCTCGCTCGACGGGCCCCCAACGCGCCTCCTGCGATGCTGAGGCAGGTGGCCGAACTCGCCCAGGGAAATCCGCGGGTCGCGCTACGGGCATTGGCCGATGCAGATGTTGATGGTCGAGATCCGACCGCGGGTTTGATTGAGCGCGGGCTGCTTCTCGAGCGCGCATCAGCAGTCGGCCGTCCTTACGCCATGCTAATGGCCGAACTCCTCGACCTTGGCGGCGCAAGTCCATCCGACCTTGAACTCCAGACGACGTTGGGCCTCTCAAGAGGGCGTCTCACCAAACTGCTGCGAGACCTGTTAGATCAAGAACTCGTTGTTGCCGGAATCGAGAAGAACGAGGGCGTGGGCCGGCCGCGCACTATCTACCGGCCGAATCTGAGGACCTCATGAGCGTAGAAGCTGTGAGGGCCGCCAGTGATCAGCGTGTGCTGTATCCGAATGCAAAGTTTGCGTACCTCGCCGGCGATCACGTCTGCGTTGACGACCTCACGTCGAGCGAGCGTTACGAAGCGCGGGCTCTGCGTGCCATCTGTTCGGACCCATCTGGCGCAGCCATCATTGGACCGATCGGGGCTGGAAAGTCCAGCATGATCGCCCACATCTGCGATCGACTCCCAGATACGCACATCGCGTTGCGCGTACCGGTCGTTGGAGTCGATGACCCCACCAGTACGTCGGCGATGGCGGCTATGGCACTTGCTAGCGCGCTCGGCGCGATCGAGCTCGCGGACCAACAGCGAATAGCTCTCGAACGCGCTCGCGCGGACCAGACCGCCACGACCTGACGGCGGCCATGGGAATCTCCCCGTAGACGGCCATCGGAATTCCCCGCTGGCGGTCATCGGATCTCCCCATGGGCGGCCACCGGATCTCCCCACGATCTTGTCCTGATCGGCCTGTAGGCAGGCGTGCTTCGTGTTT
>JBBSNY010000008.1:0-147157 GCA_038260305.1 Solirubrobacterales bacterium | reverse complement strand
TACGGCCTCAGGGCTCCGCGACGACAGCGCGGCACCCACCACGGCGGGGAGAACCAGTGGCCGCCAGTGGGGAGAAAACGTGGCCGCCAGCGGGGAGAACCGATGGCCGGAAATGGGGAGAAACCGATGGCCGTTGACACACGAACAGCTCGCTGACTTCGCCGGCCTCGACAAAGATCGCGCTGCCCTTGTGGCCGATGATCCAGTCCCTCGGAAGCAGCCGGGCGGTCACACGTCCGCTCGACACGACCGAGTAGGTGAGTCCGGGCAGGAAGTAGAACTGGCGGTTCTGCAGCCGCGGACGCCCGGCGGTCCCCGCCGGTAGGGCGTTGCGCCGCTTCAGCTCGGCGACCGCGTCGAGCGACCAATTGATCGCGACCTGCGGCGTGCGCCAGTAGGCGCCAGAACCCGCTCCCTTCGAGAAGGGCACCCAGTTGGGCTTGCCGGGCGCGATGCCGTTGCGGCGCTCGGCGTCTGACAGCGACATCGCGAGATTCGACGCGGCCACCACGCGGGTCAGGCCCGTCGCGGGCTCGTCGATGCCGGCGAGGAAGCGCTTGTCATCAGCCGTGGCAAGCCCCTGTCGGCCGCGGGCGACCGTCACGAGCCGGTCGGAGGCCAGTGCCGCCGCGAGCACGTCGCTCGGAACGCCGACATGAAACGGCGTCTCGGGCAGCTGCTCGTAGACCTCTTGGCGCAGCGTTGTCACGTGGCCGGGCGGTGGCTGCGCGAAGTCGCGCGGGTCGCGTAGGTAGTCGACGAGTCGCATCTCGTGCTGTCGACGAGCGTCGGCGTCCGAGCACTTCTCCAGCGTTGTGATGGCCATGCCGGCGAACTGGAAGCTCACACCCTCGAAATGCTTGGTGTCCGTGAGCAGGATCTCGACGATCTTGCAGCGGTCGAGAATGTGGCGTCGCAGACGCGTGTGCGTCGTCACGGAGCGGAAGCTGTCGTTGGTGATGAGGCACAGCCGGCCGCCCTCTCGCAGCCGTTCGATGGCGTTGACGAAGAACATGCCGTAGGTGTCCGCGTCGCCGGTGCCGACGCTGCCCGCTCGCAGGTCGCGCCCTCGCTGTCCGTACAGGCGGGCGTACACGGCCTTCTTGTAGTCCGGCTTGCGGGCGCCGTAGGGCGGGTTCCCGACGATCGCATCGAACTCGATCTCGTCGATCTCGTCGATCCTGTCAACACGTTCATCGCCGGTGACCGCGCGCTCTGCGTCGCTCCGTGTCCGCCCCTCCACGGCGTGGATCTCGGCTGAGAACAGCTCAGCTCCGGGGCGCTCCGGCGAATGGAGGAGCATGTCGTGCACGACAAGGCTGGGTAGCGCCTTGGCGTCGTGCTCGTCAAGCAGGAAGAGCCTGATAGCAGCAAGGGAGGTTGCAAACGTGTCGATGTCGCCGCCATGCAATTGCTCGGTGAGGATGCGTCGGTGGGCCTCGGCCGCCCCCAGGCCCTCGGCCCGATAGAGCGCCGTCAAGCTCTGATGCAGCACTTCGAGAAAATGCCCCGATCCCATACATGGGTCGAGGACCCGCGAGTCGCGCGTGAGTCCCAAACGTCCGACCATGTACTCGACGTCGGCGTGCGGCGTGTAGAAAGCGCCAAGCTTGGACTGCTGGCGGCGGCGGGCCCCTTCGCCTTCCCCACCACGGCGCCGGCTGGAAATCAGACCCTGGTAGATGTCACCGACGTGCCGATTTGTCAGCGCCGCGAAGCTCTTGGTCGAGAGGTCGTAGACCAGTTCTGCAACCGTCGCCTTCCCGGGTCGGAAATCGTCGTAGGCGTCCTCGCGATAGATGAGAGGGAACCGTTCCTCGGCGAGGTCGAACGCGATCCGGATGAGCGTCCACCAGTTGTTCTGGTCGATCACATGGGCGCCGATCGCCGGTGAGAGCTCACTTCGCAGCTCCCGGTAGGCGTGCTCGTCTTGCGGGCTCCAGCTGCCAGTTGTGTCGTGCAACCGCCGGCGAAGCAGCGCGAGGAACACTGCTGCTGTCGTCGCGGTGGTGTCTGCCCGGGTGCTCGGAAGGAACTCGCGCATGATGCGGTAGAACCCCTCGAGGTTGCGTTCCTCGCAAAGATTGAGGAAGAACACCTTGTTGAGATAGTTCAGCGCAGCCTGCGTGACCATCTCTTCGGCGACCGTCTCATTGCGGTCGCGCCCGATCTCTGCGACTTTGCGCTCGTACAACTGGCGCATACGTTGAAATACCAACGGTCGCTTGAGGAGGTCTTGGCCGAAGGCGGTCAGCAGTTCCTTTTCTGGTTCGCTCGAGATCACGAGGCGCACGGCGTGTGCGACGTCGGCTCGCAAGTCATCTTCGATGCGGTCGAGGTGCTCGAGGAGGATCTCCAGCAGCCGCCTCGCGTCCACGACTTCTTCGGCGAAGCGGCCGCGTTGCTGGAAGGCCTTAACCCGGTCCCACGCCCACGGCTCGGCGAGTTCCTCGTAGCCGGACTCGTCGAGGAGCGTGCCCTCAGCCATCGTCTTCAGGCGGAAGAACCGCGTCCGGTCTGACCGGCCGTTGTAGAGCAGCAGGAATGGCGGCGGAGCGGCGAAGTCCTCGCTGATTGCGTAGCCCTTCAACTGCGCTACTGCGCGTTCGAGCGCCGCCTGACTGTCGAGCGCGTCGTAACGCTTCAACTCGCAGAGCACGACTGGTGCGTTGCCGACGAGGTATAGCCCGTCGTAGAAGCCACGCGCTTGACGATCGTCCCGAGAGCGCAGGCGCCGTAGCGCGAGACGCCCTTGCTCCTGAAAATGGTCGCCGTCTGCTTGCGTCCGAGTACGCGACGGGTAACCAAGCGACACCATGTCGAGCTCGAACAGTTTTGAGTGGACCTCCGCCTCGGTGAAAGCCTGCTTGACGTGCTCTGGCACGTCCAGGCTGGGGGGCCGATGCGTCATCGCGCTGCACCGCTCCAAATTGATCCCAACGCGTGTGACAGCACTGTCACGCGCTGCAACGTTTGGCGCGCGAAAGACGCACAAATCTCATGAGGCTGCCGCCGCGGCGGCCTCATGTGTGCGGATCCGCCTTGAGCTTGGTCGAGTACCCGTCGCGGTGACGACATACGAGCGGAGCTGCCATTCCCAAACAGCCTAGACCGCAGGTCGCGAGGACGCATCTCGAAACGCCGAAGTGCTGTGCGCTCAAACGGACGCCGATGAGCTTCGCTCCGAAGCTATCGCGATCTCCCTCGTCGTTGGTCCCGCGATCGGGCTGACCCGCACCACGTCGCGCGGAGGTCACGTGCCGCTTGAGACGAGCACCCACGGCACCGACTGGGTTCCCTCGAGCGAGAACGTCCAGTGCTCGGCAAACTCGACTGCGCGGTCCTTCGAGCCGCTCACCACTGCCGCGGTGTCGCGGTCCTCGAGGTAGCGTCGGCCGCGCACTCGGGCCTCGACGTCCATCCGCGGCGACGGGAGGTCGGTGTGCAGCGCCGTGATCGCGAGGCGCAGCAGGACCGGGCCGCGGACGACGACGCGGGCGTTGCCAGCGGTCTCGCCGCGGGGGTACAGCAGCGACGCGGCCGCCTGCGGGGTGGCGACGAGCAGCAGCGCCGCGTCGTCGCCGTCGACGGCGCCCGCCCACGCCTCGACGGCGCGCCGCGCGGCGACCTCGAGCAAGTCCGGCGCGCAGCGCGGGTCGGCGAGCGCGAGATCCAAGGCGGCCTCGCGCGCGGTGCCCTCGAACTCGACGCTGACGAGCTCCGAGACGGCGATGCCCGGCGGCGGCGCGTCCGCGGTCGCGAGCTCGACGAGCGACTCGTCGGCCAGGCGCGCATCATCCGACCACGGCGACGCACCGATCGGCGCGTCGAGGTGGTGTGCGCCCTCGGCCTCCTGCTCGATCGACTCCAGGCGCCAGCGGTCGCCGTCGCGCAGCAGCGTCCAGTACTCGCAGACCTCGATCTTCCCGTCGGAGTTCTTGTCCGTGTCGCGCGTGATCGTGGCGCCGCTGCTCGTGCGCACGACGCTGCGAAGCGTCGCGCTGACGGTCACGGTCACGCGGTCCTCGGCACTGCCCTCGCGGTTGACGAGCCCGACGTACTCGACCACCGGCCCGTGCAACACCGTGACCTCGTTGACCCACCGCCTGGCGGCGAAGTCGGCCAGGCGCCGGCGCCACTCGACGAGCAGGTCGGCGCCGAGCATGCGTTCGAGCGCCGCGTCGTCGCGCTCACTCCAGGCCTGCTGGATCGCGACGTAGAGCGCCGCGGCATCGGCCTTCACGGCCACCGCCGCGAACGCCGGATCGTCCTCGGCGGCCTCGGCGCTCGCGACGCTGACCCGCTCGTCGCGCCGGGTCCGTGCTCGCCGCCGGCGGCGCACCGTCAAGGCCGGCACGACGAACGTGAACAGCAGGACGAGCGCGATCACGACGAAGAACCCGGCCCCGCCGCCCGAGCCGCCGCCCGACCCTCCGCCGCCGCCGCTGAAGCCGCCTCCGCCTCCGCCGCCACCGCCGCTGAAGCCCGAGCTGCCGCCGCCCGCCTGGGCGAGCACCTCGGGTGCGAACAGCGCGAGGGCGACGGCCGCGGCAAGCAGCGCCGAGCCGAGGCGCGGCATCGAGCCGAGGCGCGGCATCGAGCCGCGGCGCGGCATCGAGCCGCGGCGCGACGGTACGGCGGCGAGTCGGGACACCGCGCCATCCTCGCAGGCGCGCCCGACCTCGTCGGCCGAGGTGCTCCGTCATGTAGAACTCGTTGCAGTGACAACCATCTCCATCACCGAGTTCACCGATCCCGGGTGCCCGTGGGCGTGGTCGGCCGAGCCGTTTCGTCGTCGCCTGCGGTGGCGCTACGGCGATGCGATCCAGTGGCGACGCCGGATGGTCGTGCTCGCCGACCACGGCGACGAGTACGTGGCCAAGGGCTTGACGCCCGCGAAGCTGCAGGACGCCTTCGCGACGATCTCGCACGATCACGGCATGCCGATCGACACGTCGCTGCGCGACCGCATGGCCGCGACGGCCCCCGCCTGCCGCGCCGTCGTCGCCGCGCGCCTGCACGCACCGGACGCCGTGGACGCGCTGCTGCGCGCGCTGCGCGTGTGCCACTTCGCCGGCGAGCACCTCGACGAGCGGTCCACGCGCGCGAGCGCGGCGCGCGACGCGGGCCTCGATCCGGCCGAGCTCGAGTCGTGGATCGGCGAGGGCGAGACCGAGACGGTCCTCGACGAGGATCGCGCCGCCTCGCGCAACCCGACGGCGGCGTCGTTGGCGCAGGACGATCGCCTCGCTCCATGGGAGGGTGGCCGGCGCTACACATGCCCGTCGCTCGAGATCGTCGCCCTCGACACGGGCACCCAGATCGACGTGCCGGGCTTTCAGCCGTACGCCGCATACGAGGTGGCGATCGCGAACGTGGCACCCGCAGTTGCGCCCCGCGATACGCCCGCCTCGGTGCTCGAGCTCCTGGAGTGGGCGGGCGAGCCGCTCGCCACGCGCGAGGTCGCGGTCGTGTGCGAGATCGGCCACGAGCGGGCGCGCGAGGAGCTCGGTCGCGTGGCGAACGAGCGCCACCTCGGCTTCGACGGCCTCTGGTCGCCGGCCTGACCACCGCCGCGCGCGCAGGCTGGACCCACGCGACTGACCGGGAGCGATACGCTGCCCGGACGCGAGGTCCGGGCGGACGGTGCCGCAGAGGCGCCGGACGGTGGGAGAACGCGGCTCGCGTGGGAGTGGCACGTCGCCGTCTCCTTCCTGCATCCCGCGCGGCCCGCCCTCCAGGAAGGAGACGACCCAGGAGCGCGTGATGACCGCCGTCGACGCAGCGCAGCCATCAGCCGGGGGATCCAGGTCAGCCGCGATCTCCAACCTGACGGTCCGTCTCATGAGCCAGTACACCGGCCGTGGTCCGACCCGCGCGCGCACGTTCATCAACGAGGACATGGTCACCGTCGTCCTCCAGGACACGTTGACGCGGGCCGAGCTGACGCTGCTCGAGCACGACCACGCCCCCACGGTGCTCGCCACGCGGCACACGTTTCAGCAGGTCATGGGGCCGGAGCTCGTCGCCGGCGTTGAGGCGATCATGCAGCGCCGCGTGGCCGCCTTCCTCAGCGCCAATCACGTCGACCCGGACATCGCGGTCGAGACGTTCATCCTCGCGCCCCAGCAGGATCCCGCGGCCACGCAAGCGCTCGCCTCCCCTCGGCCCTGACCCGCCCCCGGGCTCCGGACAACTCCGAAGTCCGACCTATCGCTGTAGTGCTTGAGCTCCGTCAGCCGCCGCTCTCGAAGCGGTTGTCCTGGTGTGGCCGGGACGTGCAAGCGGCAAGCGGGTCATGCGGATCGTCGGCGCGCGGCGTCGCCCGCTCGCTTGCGGACGGCCCACCCGAGCTATGGGTTCACGACGAGCTCGGCGATCTGCACGCCGGCGCCCTCGAGCTCGATCTCGTAGATGCCGTCGGACTTCGCGACGAACGAGAAGCGCACGCTGCCACCGGCCTTGAGGTCGCGCTTCAGGTCGTAGCCGTGGAGGTGGATCTCGTCGGTGGTGTCGGGCGAGGTGATCTCGATGCGGGCGCGGTCGCCCTTGGAGATCTCGATCTTCTTGATCCCGCCGACCGGCTTGCCGCCGCGCACCGTGACCGTCGTGAACGTCGGCGTCGGCGGGGCCGGCTCGGCCTGCGGCGCGCCGTCGCCGGTGGTCGCCGTCGCCGCCGGCGTGGTCGTGGCCGTGCTCGTCGTCGACGCCGTCTTGTCCTTGTTGTCGCCGGGCGAGAGCACGATGAACGCGATCACGAGGACGGCGAGCGTGCCGGCGATCGCGAGGATGCGCGAGGTGGTGCTCACGCGCTCAAGAGTAGTGCGTGGGAGCCGGTCGCGACGCCGCCTTCGCGTCGCGACGGCCGGGTCTGCGGCGGCTAAGGGTGGGCGGGCGCCAGGCTCGCGGCGAGCAGCGTGCCGAGCTCGTGCGCGTCGCGCGCGACGGCGTCGGCGGCGGCGAGCGCGTCGGGCGCGTGCGGCCCCGTCGCGATGGCGATGACGCGTACGCCGTCGGCCCGCGCGCACGCGATGTCGCGCGGCGTGTCGCCGATCAGCAGCGTGCGCCGGCGCGGCCACGGCTCATCGGATGTCGCCGCCCGGCGGCGGGCGATCGCGGGCAGCTCGGCGCGCGACTCGTGGTCGGAACCGAAGCCACCTTGGCCGGCGGCGAAGTGGTGGCCGATGCCGGCGGCGCGCAGCTTGACGCGGGCGATCGGCTCGTAGTTGCCGGTGACGAGGCTGAGGATCACGTCGTCGCGCGCGGCGAGTCGATCGAGCAGCTCGCCGATGCCCGGCGCGACGGTCGCCGAGAGGTCGGCGGGGCACAGCCGCGCGTACGCCTCGCAGGCCGCGATCCGGACATCCTCGGCGCGTTCGTCGATCCGCGCGGCCGAGATGCCGGCCTTGACGAGTAGCCCGCGCGCGATGTCGCGGTCCGTGCGTCCAGCCGTGTCGCCGTCGCGCTCGTCGGCGGCCCGCACCCCGTGCACGACGCGCAGCGCCTCGTGGATCGCGTCGCGGTGCGCGCCGGCGGCGCCGATCAGCAGCGTGCCGTCGATGTCGAACAGCAGCACCCACTCGCCTGGCGGCTCGTCGGGCACAGGCAGCGTCGGCGGCGGTTGCACGCCGCTCAGCGCACGAACGAGGTCTCGGCGTCGAGGGCCATCGCGAACGCCGCGATGAGCTTCGCGCAGGCCGTGATGTCATCGAGCTGGACCATCTCGACGGGGGAGTGCATGTAGCGCAGCGCGATCGAGACGCCGCCGGTCGGCACGCCCGCGCGCGACAGGTGGATCGCGTCGGCGTCGGTGCCGGTCGAGCGTGCCGAGGCCTGGATCGTGAACGGGATCTGCTCGCGCTCGGCGGCGTCGTGCAGGAGCTCGAAGACGATCGGGTTCAGCAGCGAGCCGCGCTCGATGATCGGACCGGCGCCGAACTCGTGCTTGCCGATCTGGTTGACGTCGACGCCGGGCGAGCCGGTCTCGTGGGTGACGTCGACGACGATCGCGACGTCCGGCTGCAGGCGGTAGGCGGAGGTGCGCGCGCCGCCGAACGTGATCTCCTCCTGGACGACGCCGCAGGCAAGCACGTCGCCGGGCGCGCCGCCGTCTTGCGCGACGAGGCGCGCGGCCTCGAGCGCGATGAAGGCGCCGAGGCGGTTGTCCATCGAGCGTGAGACGACGCGCTCGTTGGCGAGCTCGACGGGCTCGCCGGCGATGACCGCGACGTCGCCGATGCGCACGCGCTTGCGAGCGTCGTCACCGTCCTTTGCGCCGATGTCGATGTGCAGATCGCGCAGCTCGGGGACCTTCTTGCGGTCCTCCTCGCGCAGCAGGTGAATCGCCTTGCGGCCGGCGACGCCGGGCACGATGCCGTCGCGGGTGAGCAGCTGCACGCGCTGTCCGACGAGGATCTGCGGGTCCCAGCCGCCGACGCCGAGGAAGCGCAGGAAGCCGTTGTCGTCGATGTGGGTGACGATCAGGCCGATCTCGTCGATGTGGCCCACGATCGCGAGAGAGGGCGCAGCGTCCGCCGTGCCCGCGACCCGGGCGATCGCGGATCCCATGATGTCGACCGAGACGTCGTCGGTGAAGGCGCGCGCGGCGTCCGTGAAGACCGCGGCCGGGGCCGTCTCGTAGCCCGATGGGCCGGCGGCGGTGAGCAGCTTGCGGAGAACCTCGGGAAGGGGCACGCAGCAAGGGTATTGGACGCCATCGGCGCTCCCCGACTGGGCGCGGCGGACCGCCGGGACGGGTTTCCTCGCACGCGCCCGCGGCGCTGATTACAGTGCGCCGGTGCGATCAGCGTCGAAGATCCTCCCGGCCGGCCTCGTGGCCGTGCTCGCGACGCTGGCGGCGGCCGGCTGCGGGCAGTCGAAGATCGACGTCGACAAGGCTTCGAAGTTCATCGACACGGCGGTCCGCACGAAGGTCGGCGCGCGGGTTCGCTCCGTCGTCTGCCCCACGAAGGTGAAGGTGCAGGCGAAGGCGACGTTTCGCTGCGTCGTGACGGGCCGCGACGGTTCGAAGGGCAACGCCCAGGTCACGCAGCGCGACGACAAGGGCAACATGACCGTGCGCACGCCGTTCTTGCAGCCACGCCGCGCCGAGGAGGCGATCACGGCGGAGCTCTCCAAGGGCGAGCCCGGGACGAGCGTCGCGTGCCAGGAGATCATCGTCGTCGCGAAGGGCCGGCGCTTTGCGTGCAAGGCGACGGCCGCCGGCGTGACGCGCACGATCGCCGCCACGCAGACCGACTCAAACGGCAAGTTCACCTACGACGTGAACTGAGCTTTGGATCGGGGATCCAGGCTGAGGGCGCTGAGGCTGGCGCCGCGACCGACGCCATCGCGGGTATGAGAGGCTGTGGACGGTGACAGACTTCGAGACCGCCGCAGCCCTGTTCGGCGGCCTGCTGATGTTCGGCGCGCTCGTCTCCGCGCTCGTGCACCGAAGCTTCCTTGCGTTGACGTCGATCTTCGTGCTCGTCGGCTTCCTGCTCGGCAGCGGCGGGCTCGGCGTCCTGAAGCTCGACCACGGGTCCGGCTTCGTGGAGATCCTTGCGATCACCGCGCTCGTCGTGATCCTCTTTCGCGACGGGCTCGAGGTCGAGGAGGAGATGCTCCGCACCGCCTGGCACCTGCCGGCGCGCAAGCTCGTCATCGCGATGCCGATCACCGCATTGATCGTCGCGCTCACGGCGAAGGCGCTTGTCGGACTGTCCTGGACGGAGGCGTTCCTGCTCGGCGCGCTGCTGGCGCCGACCGACCCGGTGCTGTCCTCGGGCGTCGTCACGAACCCTCGCGTACCGAGGATCATCCGCCACTCCCTGAACCTCGAGTCGGGCATGAACGACGGCTTGGCTCTCGCGCCGGTGCTCGCGCTGATCGCGGCGCTGCAGGCGAGCAACGGCGACTTCGTGTGGTGGAAGTTCGTGGCGCAGGACGTCGGTCTCGGGCTCGCCTTCGGGCTTGCGATCGGGTTCGCGGCAAGCGTCCTGCTGCCGAAGGAGAGTGCACTGGGCGACGGAACGCCGCCGCACCAGCGCGCGCTGTACGCGCTCGGCGTCGCGTTCCTCGCCTACGGAACGACGACGCTGCCGCCGCACGGCAACGGGCTGATCGCCGTCTTCGTCTGCGCCATCGTGCTGGGCATTCGCCGGCCCGACCTGGCACACGTCTTCGAGGAACGCGCCCAGGACATCGTCGAGATCGTCAAGCTCGGGATCTTCATCGTCTTCGGCAGCCTGCTGACGTTGAACGGGCTTTTCGGCGACGGGTTCGCCGCGGTCGCGATCGTGCTCGTCACGCTGCTCGTCGCTCGTCCGGTGGCGGTCTGGTTGGCCCTCTCGGGTACCGGCGTCGACACGGCTACGAAGGCGTTCATGGCGTGGTTCGGCCCCAAGGGCGTCGCAACGATGACCTTCGCGCTGCTCGTGCTGGCGGAGGGATTCCCGGCGTCGTCGCAGCTGTTCAACCTCGCGGCGCTCGTCGTGTTCGCGTCGACGATCGCCCATGGGCTCAGCGACGGTCCGGGCGTGGACTGGATCGCGCGCCGCAGCCGCGAGCCGGACGAGCCGCTGCCCGCCTGACGTCGAGCGCTACGCGTGGCCGACGAGGATTCCGACGGTCGCGACGATCACGCCGCCGAGCGTGACCTGCAGCAGTGAGGTGCGCAGCGCGACGTTCAGGAACCGCTTGCGGACCCACGCGATGACGACGAGCTCGATGCTGACGACGACGTAGGCGACGGTCAGCGCCGTGTGGATGTCGTCGATGAGGAAGGGCAGCGCGTGCGCGGTGCCGCCGGCGAAGGTCGCGAAGCCCGTGATGAGCCCGCGGCTGAGTGCTGCCCCGCGCCCGGTGATCTCGCCATCGTCCGAGAGGCCCTCGGACATGCCCATGCTGATCGCGGCGCCGAGCGCCGAGGCGAGGCCGACGAGCAGCGCCGCGCGCGAGCCTGCGATGAAGGCGGCCGCGAAGATCGGCGCGAGCGTCGAGATCGTGCCGTCGATGAGCCCGATGAGCGAGGGCTGGACGACCTGCAAGAGGCGCTGGCGCTCGTCCGCGGCGCGCCAGCGAGTGCGGAATCCAAGGGCGGGAGCGTTCATGATCCTCACTATACCCATGAACTTGCAATAAGGAGACCCTAAGATATCGACTTGACTTGCGGTAAGGACACCCTAAGATGAGCGAATGAGCCAAGACTTGACCGCGGCGCTGCGCGAACGTGGTATGCGGGTTACCCCGCAGCGCATCGTCGTGCACCGCGCGTTGCACGAGCTCGACCGCCACGTCACGGCCGACGAGCTATTCGACGCCGTCACCGACCGCCTCCCGAACGTCTCTCTGCCCACGATCTACGCGACGCTCGAGCTGCTCGAAACGCTCGGCATGGTGCGCCGCGTACAGCGGGCAGGTACGACGTTGTTCGATCCGCGCACGGAGTCGCACCACCATCTCGTCTGCACGAAATGCGGCTCGGTCGCGGATCTCGAGCTCGCCCTCGACAGCGGCCCGCTGGAGCGCGCCGCCGCCGGCGCGCACGGATTCGAGCCCGAGCGCGTCGAGGCGATCGTGCATGGGCGCTGTGCAAGGTGCGCCGTTGCCCAGGCTGCCTGAATTGGGCCGTCGCGCGGAGCGCGGCGACGAACTCAGGTCGCGGCCAGAGCGAATAGCCCGCGCAGCGTGGCGACGACCGTCGCCGGGTCGTCGGCCAGCTGGCGCCACGTGAAGCGCGCGACGCGCCAGCCGCCGAGCATGAGCCGCTGATCACGTCGCCGATCGCTCTCGAAGGCGCCGCGGGTCAGATGGACCGCGCGCCCGTCGGTCTCGGCGACGAGCCGCTGCGAGCGCCAGACGAAGTCGCTCTCGAGCGCTCCGTCGCAGAGCACGATCTGGGCGTTGACCTCGGGCGCGGCGAGCCCATGGTCGCGACAGAGGCGCAGGAAGCGCTCCTCGAGCTCGCGACGGGTGAAGACGGGTTCGATCGCGAAATCGGCGAGAAGGGAGCGCAGCCGCGGGGCGCCGTGCCGCCCGTTCGCTCGCCGCAGCACGTCTTCGAGCGCGCGCAGGTCGAAGACGCGCAGCACCTCGGCCTGCTCGCAGGCGCGCTCGAGGCCGCGCCGATCGAGGACCTCGGCGAGATCGAGCAATGTCCTGGCGACCGTCGTGCACGGGATGTCGTCGACGGCCGCCACATCGTGAGGGTGCAGGACGCTGCTATGCGGATCGATCCCGGCGCGCCTGCGGCCACTCTCTCCCGGTGCCGTCACGTCGATCTTCCCCCTCTGGCTGCTGCGCAATTTGTGCTTTGCGGCCGCGGATCGGTGTGAGAGGACCGCGCCGGGCCCGCAGGCGAGGACCGCCGCCATGTGATGCCCGTGGCTCGTCAGACGCGCGTATCCGACGGCGACGACCCCCGAATGGAGGCGGTGTAGCCGCCCGCTGGAGACGCGGCTGCGCGCGGCGCTCGTGCTCAGCCCGAGGTCGACGAGCTGGCGCAGCGCGACCACGCCGTGCTGCCGCGCCGCGAGTCCGGCGATCGCCTGATCCAGCGACACGTGACCGTCAATGCGTCCAACATATGGACGTTTTGACGTGGACCGCTCCATGGATTGGGAGCCTGACCGGGAAGGTGTTACGGATCAGCACGCAATCTGCGCGGAACACGCGCGGAAATGTCACGAGACCGCGCGGCGAGGGCGTGTAGGCTCGCGCCGTGTCCCTACGCCACGCGCTCATCGTCGGATCGGCCGTCGCCGCGGCGGCGGGCGCCGCGGGCTGCGGCGAGACGGTCATCGATACGGGGAAGGCCGAGCGCTTCATCTCCAAGACCGTCGGCGAGCAGGCCGGCGTGCGGGTGAAGTCCGTCGCCTGCCCGAAGGACGTCAAGGCGAAGAAGGGCGACACGTTCCGCTGCACCGTGACCGGCCGCGACGGGACGAAGGGCGCCGTCGTCGTCTCCCAGCAGGACAATAAGGGCAACGTCCACGTCTCCGCTCCGTTCCTGCATATCCGCGAGGCCGAGGTCTCGATCGCCGAGCAGATCAAGAAGCAGACGTCGGCGGTCGTCTCGGTGAGCTGTCCGGAGATCGTCGTGCCGGTGAAGGACTCGAAATTCCGCTGTCAGGCGACGGACGGCCAGCGGACGCACCCGGTCTCGGCCACGATGACCGACGCGCAGGGCAACTTCCGCTTCAAGGTCGAGAAGTAGGAGCCCGCGGCGTCGAGACGACCGTCCGCTACGCCGAGTCGCGCAGCGAGCGCAAGACGTACTGCAGGATCCCGCCGTGGCGGAAGTAGTCCGCCTCCTTCGGCGTGTCGATCCGGACCGTCGCGCTGAACTCGATGTCGTCGGCGCGGACGGTGACCTCGGTCGGTAGCGAGCCGGCGTTCATCGGCTGAGCGAGGCCCGTGATCGAGAAGACCTCCTGTCCCGTCAGGCCGAGGTCGGCGGCGCTGCAAGGCAGCGCCAGCGGCAGCACGCCCATGCCGATGAGGTTCGATCGATGGATGCGCTCGAAGCTCTCCGCCAGTACCGCCCGCACGCCGAGCAGCCGCGTCCCCTTCGCGGCCCAGTCGCGCGACGAGCCCGAGCCGTATTCCTTGCCGGCGATGACGACGAGCGGCGTGCCCTCCGCGATGTAGGCCATCGCCGCGTCGTAGATCGACATCTGCCGCGGCGAGGTGTGGCGGCTGAACTTCATCGTGATGCCGCCCTCGGTGCCCGCAGCGAGCTCGTTGCGTAGGCGGATGTTCGCGAACGTCCCGCGCACCATGACGTCGTGGTTGCCGCGGCGCGCGCCGTAGGAGTTGAAGTCGCGTGGGCGCACGCCGTGGTCCTGCAGGTACTGCCCGGCCGGGCCGTCGCGCTGGATCGAGCCGGCCGGCGAGATGTGGTCGGTCGTGACGGAGTCGCCGAGCAGCGCGAGCACGCGGGCGCCGTCGATGTCGGCGACCGGCGCGGGCTCGGCCGGCATGCCCTCGAAGTACGGCGGCAGGTGGACGTACGTCGAGTCCTCGTCCCACGCGAAGCGATCGCCCGTCGGCACCTCGAGCGAGTTCCAGCGCTCGTCGCCGCTGAAGACCCCCGCGTAGGACGAGCGGAACATCTCCGAGCGGACGGCGCGCTGCACGGTCTCGGCGACCTCACGCGTCGTCGGCCACAGGTCGCGCAGATAGACCTCCGTGCCGTCGGACCCGACGCCGATCGGGTCGTTGACGACGTCGGCGTCCATCGTGCCCGCGAGCGCGTAGGCGACGACGAGCGGCGGCGACGCGAGGTAGTTCATCTTCACGTCGGGGTTGATGCGCCCCTCGAAGTTGCGGTTGCCCGACAGCACCGACACCGCGGCGAGGTCGCCCTCCTGGATCGCGGCCGACACCTCGGGCGCCAGTGGACCCGAGTTGCCGATACATGTCGTGCAGCCGTAGCCCACGAGGTGGAAGCCGAGCGCCTCGAGGTCGCCGGTCAGACCGGCCCGGTCGAGGTACTCCGTGACGACCTTCGAGCCGGGGGCGAGCGACGTCTTGACCCACGGCTTGCTCGTCATGCCGCGCGCGACGGCGTTGCGGGCGACGAGCCCCGCGGCGACCATCACCGACGGGTTGGAGGTGTTCGTGCAGCTCGTGATCGCGGCGATGACGACGTGACCGTGGTCGAGCTCGACATCGCTGCCGTCGGCGAGCGTGGCATGGACGGCGGTCGGCGCCCGCGCGGCGACGAGCGCGGCGATCTCGTGCGCGTGCTCGTCGCTGTCGAGATGCACCGGCGGGCGGCGCTCCGGCTCGTTCGTCGAAGGTGGATCGGACGCTGGGAACGACAGCGCCGAGAACTCGATCGTGGCCTGCCTGGGGTCGGAGTCGTCGTCGCGCGGCAGGTACGGCTCGAGCGCGATGCGGAAGGACTCCTGCGCGTCGCTGAGCGCGACGCGGTCCTGCGGGCGCTTGGGCCCGGCGAGCGACGGGACGACGTCGCCGAGGTCGAGCTCGATCGTGTCGGAGTAGTCCGGCGCGATGGAGTGCTCGTCGTGCCACAGCCCCTGCTCGCGCGCGTAGGCCTCGACGAGCGCGACGAGCTCCGGCGGGCGGCCGGAGAACTCCAGGTAGCGCACCGTCTCGGCGTCGATCGGGAAGATCGCGCACGTCGAGCCGAACTCCGGGCTCATGTTGCCGATCGTCGCGCGGTCGGCGAGCGGCAGGTTCGCCAGGCCGTGGCCGTAGAACTCGACGAACATGCCGACGACGCCGCGCTCGCGCAGCATCTCGGTGACCGTCAGCACGAGGTCGGTCGCCGTCGCGCCCTCGGGCAGCTCGCCGCGTAGCTTGAAACCGAGCACCTGCGGGATCAGCATCGGCATCGGCTGGCCGAGCATCGCCGCCTCGGCCTCGATGCCGCCGACGCCCCAGCCGAGCACTCCGAGGCCGTTGATCATCGTCGTGTGCGAGTCGGTGCCGACGAGCGTGTCGGGATACGCGACGGGTAGGCGGGAAGGGTCTGTCTCGTCGACGAACACGACGCGCGCGAGGTACTCGAGGTTGACCTGGTGGACGATCCCCGTATCCGGCGGCACGACGGCGAAGTTGTCGAACGCGTCCTGACCCCAGCGCAGGAAGGCGTAGCGCTCCTGGTTACGCTCGAACTCGCGCTCGGCGTTGGAGCGGAAGGCATCGCGCGTACCTGCCGCGTCGACCTGCACGGAGTGGTCGATGACGAGCTCGGCGGGGACGAGCGGGTTGATCATCGCCGGGTCGCCGCCCATCGCGGCCATCGCGTCGCGCATCGCCGCGAGGTCGACGACGGCCGGGACGCCGGTGAAGTCCTGCATCACGACGCGGGCCGGGGTGAAGGCGATCTCCTCGGATGGCGTCGCCTTCGCGTCCCAGGTCGCGAGCGCCTCGATGTCGGCGGCGGTGACCGATCCGTTGCCCTCCGTGCGCAGCAGGTTCTCGAGCAGGATCTTCAGCGAGAACGGCAGCCGCGCGACGTCGAAGGCGGCCTGCAGCGCGTCGAGGCGGAAGATCTCGACGCTGCGACCGGCGACGGTGAGGGTGCTGCGGGCATCAAAGCTGTTCGTGGGCAACGGTGCGCCGAAGGATACGGCGCGAGCTCAGGCCCGCCGGCAACGCACTTGATAGATCGACGTGAACCCGGTTTGAAAGCCACTGCGGGCGGCGCGCAGGTACAGCCGCCAGACGCGCATCCGCTCGGCGCCCGCGAGACGCTCCGCCTCGACCGCATTGGAGTCCAAGCGCTCGATCCAGTGCGTCAGCGTGCGCGCGTAGTGCGCGCCGTAGCCCTCGACGTGCTCGGTTTCGAAGCCCGCGCGCTCGAGCGCGACCTGCACGCGCGAGAGCTGCAGCGGCGCGGCGTCCGGGAACACGTAGCGCTCCGAGAACCCGCCGGCTTCGCCGTCGCCCTGGCGCAGCCGTGCGATGCCGTGGTTCAGCAGCCGGCCGCCCGGCGCGAGCAGGGCCGCGAGCTGCTGGGCGTACTCGTCGATCCGTAGGGCGCCGACGTGCTCGACCATGCCGATGCTGGCGATCGCATCGAAGGGCTCGCCGCGCAGCTCGCGGTAGTCCATGACGCGGATCTCGACGCGGTCAGCGACACCGGCCAGCTCGGCGCGCTCGCGTGCGAGCCGCGCCTGCGGCTCGGACAGCGTGATCGCGACGACGTCGACGCCGTGATGCAGCGCGGCGTGGACCGCGAAGCTCCCCCAACCGCAGCCGACGTCGAGCAGGCGCTCGCCCGCGCGGAGCGCGAGCTTGCGGCAGACCGTCTCGAGCTTGCGCTCCTGGGCGACCTCGAGCGGCTCGTCGAAGTCGTCGAAGATCGCGCAGCTATACGTCATCGAGGCGTCGAGGAAGAGCGCGAAGAACTCGTTCGAGACGTCGTAGTGATGGCGCACGGCGCGTGCGTCGCGCTCGCGGCTGTGGCGCTCGCCGCGCGGGCGCAGCTCGATCGCGGGCGGCCGCGGTGGGCGCATGAGCCCGACGGCGCGCGCGCACGCGAGCAGCAGCTGCAGGCGCGTGGGGGTGTCGATCGCGGGCGGCTGCCAGTCGCGCAGGACGGCGAGCACCCCGTCGAGATCGTCGACCTCGAGCTCGCCCGAGACGTACGCACGGCTGAGCCCGAGCTGTCCGGGCGCGCTCAGCACGTGGGCCACCGCGCGCGGAGACCGTGCGCTGAAGACGGGGCCGCCGGCGCCGTTGGTCGTCGGCAGCGTGCTGCCGTCCCAGAAGCGCAGCTCGAACGGCCGCTCGGGCAGGGCGAGCTCGAGCCGGTGGCGCAACGGTGCGGTGGTGGATCCCAAGCCCACGCCGGAGAATCTAGTCCTCGTGCCTGATGGCCGCATCGGCACGGGCGCGATAGGTTCTAAGTCTTCGTGATTCGGGGACGCAGCACGACGGGGAGAATGCTTGGATGAGCGAATCCGTGTGGGACTACCCGCGTCCGCCCGCGCTCGAACCCTGCGCTCGGCGGGTGCGGATCGAGTTCGGCGGTCGGGTCATCGCCGACTCGCGGGCCGCGCTGCGGATCCTCGAGACGAGCCATCCGCCGACGATCTACATCCCGCCCGACGACGTCGTCACCGAGTGCTTCGAGCCGGCCGGCGGCCGCTCGTTCTGCGAGTGGAAGGGCGACGCGTCGTACTTCGACGTCGTCGCCGGCGGCCGGCGCTCACCGCAGGCCGCCTGGACGTACCGCGATCCCGCCACGCGCTACGCCGCGCTGCGCGATCACATCGCGGTCTACCCCGGGCGGATGGACGCCTGCCGGCTCGACGACGAGCTCGTGCACTCGCAGGAGGGCGACTTCTACGGCGGCTGGATCACCGACGACATCGTCGGCCCGTTCAAGGGCGGACCGGGCTCGCGCGGCTGGTGAGCCGTGAGCGGCACGGGCGCGACGGCGCGCCCGAGACCACGAGGCCGGACGCCGCGGCGCCGACGGTGCGCGACGTGACGGCCCACGGACGCGTGCTCGTCGGGCGCGGGCGCGAGCTCGAGCAGCTCGACGCCGCGATGACGGCCGCGCTCGCCGGCCGCGGGCAGCTCGTCGTCATCACGGGCGATCCCGGGATCGGCAAGACCGCGCTCGCCAGGGCGTTCGTCGAACGTGCCGCCGAGCGCGGCGTGGGTTGGGCTTGGGGCACCTGCTGGGAGGGCGGCGGCACGCCGGCCTACTGGCCGTGGGTGCAGATCGTCCGGGCACTGCTGCGCGGCGAGGACGTCGCGGCCGTGCGCGCCGGCCTCGGGACCGGCGCGCCGTGGATCGCCGGCCTCCTGCCCGAGCTCGAGGGCGCGCTCGGTCCGGTGGCCGAGCCGTCGGACCTCAACGCCGACCAGGCGCGCTTCCGGCTCTTCGACGCGCTCGTCGGCCTGCTCGGGATCGTCGCCGCGCGGCGCCCGATCGTCGTCGTGCTCGACGACCTGCACTGGGCGGACGCGTCCTCGGTGCACGCGCTCGAGTTCCTCGGTCGCGCGCTGCCCGACCTGCCGATCCTCGCGATCGCCGCCTACCGCCACAGCGAGGCGCATGCCCGGCCCGATCTCGCTCCGGCCCTGGGCGGCGTCGCCCGCGTGGCGCTGCGGCTGCCGCTCGAGGGGCTCGGTCGCGACGACGTCGGCCGCATGGCGAGCGCCCGCGCGCACGGGCTCGGGCCCGAGGACGGCGCGGAGATCCCGCAGCGCCTCGTTGCCGCCGTCCACGACGCGAGCGCGGGCAACCCGTTCTTCGTCGACGAGCTCGTGCAGCTGCTCGCCTCGCAGGGGCGCCTGCGCGACGAGCACGCCGCCGACGATCCGCTGCCGCTGCCCGACGGCGTGCGGGACACCCTGCGCCGTCGCCTCGCGCCGCTGCCGGAGAGCTCGCTGCTCGTGCTGCGCGCGGCGGCCGTGCTCGGCGCCGAGTTCCGCGTCGGCACCTTGGCACGGGTCGCCGAATGCGAGCCGGTCGAGGTGCTCGAGCGCCTCGATCCGGCCCTGCGCGCCGGGCTCGTCGTCGTTGCCCGCGACGCGAGCGGCTTTCAGTTCGTCCACGCGCTCGTGCGCGACACGCTGCTCAGCGCGATCGGCGTCACCGAGCGCGCACGCACGCACGTCGCCGTGGCGGAGGCGCTCGAACTGCACTACGGCGAGGACGTCGAGCTGCACCTCATCGAGATCGCCGACCACTACCTGCGCGGCGCGAGCGAGGGCGGCGCGACCCGGGCGGTCGACTACGCGGCGCGAGCCGCGCAGCACGCGATCGGCCAATTCGCCTACGAGGAGTCCGCGCGCCTGTGGGCGCGGGCGATCGACGTCGCGGCCGCGCTACCCGCCGACGACCGACGGTCATGGCAGCTGCATCACGGGCTCGGCGAGGCACTCATGCGCACCGGCGACATCGTCGCGGCGCGCCAAGCGCTGCGCGAGGCGACCGACCACGCGCGCGCGCTCGAGGACCCGCAGGCGCTCGCACGCAGCGCGCTCGCCGGCACGCCGCCGGGCTTCTCGCCGGGCATCGTCGAGCCGCAGCTTGTCGAGAGCCTCGAGGAGGCGATGGAGCTGATGGACGGCTGCGTCACCGGCGACGCGCAACGACGCGCCACCGTCGACGAGCTGCGCGCCCGACTGCGGGTCCAGCTCGCGGTCGCGCTGTTCTGGTCGCCGGAGCTCAGTCGCCGCCAGCAGCTCGTCGACGAGGCCTTCGGCATCGCGCGAGGGATCTACGGCGGGGCGCAGGCGCAGCGCTCCCGCGCCGAGCGGATGCTCGCCGACCGCACGCTGGCTTTCGTGCTCGCGCAGGGCTTTCCGTCCGTGTGGGGGCCTGACACCGCGGAGCGCGGCCTGCCGATCTCCGTCGAGGCGCTCGAGCTGTGCGAGCGCACGAATGATCTCGAGCTCGCGATGCAGGTGCGGCTGTGGCGCATCAACCTGCTGCTCGAGCTCGACGATCCCGTCCGCGCCGATGCCGAGATCGAGACCTACAGCCTGACCGCGAGCCGCCTCGCGCAGCCGCGCACGCTCATCTACGCGCCGTTGTTCCGCGCGTTCCGGGCGACGACGCGCGGGCAGTTCGCGGACGCCGAGCGCTACGTCACCGAGGCGTTCGCCGATCCGCAGGTCCTCGGAGGGTCGATGGGGCAGCTCATCGCCGACGGCCAGCTGTTCTTCATCCGTCGCGCGCAGGGCCGCCACCACGGCGACGTCCCGTTCCTGCGCGCCAATGCCGAGCGCTTCCCGCTGATGGCGCGCTGGCGGCTCATGCTCGCCGTCGTGCTCGCCGAGACCGGCGCCCTCGACGAGGCGCGCCGCGAGCTCGACGAGCTCGCGGTAGACGACTTCGCCGACATCTCCCGCGACGCGCCCTGGCTGTTCGCGATGGCGCTGCTCAGCGAGCTGTGCACGATGCTCAGGGATCGAGCGCGGGCGCGCCTGGTCTACGACCTGCTGGCGCCGTACGAGGGGCGCAACGTCATCTCGATCGGCGCCGCCTATCTCGGGCCTGTCGCGCGCTATCTCGGCCTGCTCGCGATGACGCTCGGAGAGGCCGAGCGCGCGCTGGGCCATCTCGAGACGGCGCGCGCCGCGGCCGAGCGTACGGGTGCGCCGCCGATGATGGTCGAGACGGCCCTCGACGCGGCCGAGGTCCTGACGCGACGCGGGATGGCCGGCGACGCCGAGCGGGCGCTCGGGCTCGTCGAGCGCGTCGCGCCCGCCGCCGCGTCGATGCGGATGGACGGCGCGATCAGGCGCATCGCCGACATCCGCACGCGCCTGCCGCAGCCGGGCGGGCGCCGCGAGACGACAGTCGGCGGTCAGCTCGCGCGGCTGCGGCGGGAGGGTGACGTGTGGTTGCTCGACTACGACGGGCGCAGCGCGTGCGTGCAGGACGCCAAGGGCATGCACCACCTTGCCGCGCTGCTCGCGAGCCCCGGCACGCCGATCGCGGCGACGAGGCTGGCCGGCGGCACCTCGGAGCCGGACGTGGTCGCCGGCGGGACGTCGCAGCAGCGCGAGCTCGCCTCGCAGCTGCGCGGCGAGCTCGACGAGGCGCGGTCGTTCAACGACCCCGAGCGCGTGGCGCAGGCCAGCGCCCAGCTCGAAGAGCTGGCGGGCGAGCTCGCGGCCGCTGCGGCGCGGCCGCGCGAGCCCGCGGAGCGCGCGCGGCTGAACGTGACGCGGGCGTTGCGCGCCGCGCTGCGGCGGATCAGCGCGCACGAGCCGGAGCTCGGGATGCTCCTGCAGAGTTCGATCCGCACCGGGAGCTCGTGTGAGTACGTCCCCGACCCGGCTGCGCAACTCACGTGGGAGATCCGGGTCTGAAGTGACCGATGGTGCGCATCGTCGACGAGGGGCTCGACCCGAATCTCCCCAAAGCTTGTCGAGAATCGATACAACCGGTTAGGTTCCGCCGGTGAGACGCGTACCACCTCCGTCCTCCACACCGTTCTCGGCGGAAGGCCCGCTCGTCGGACGCGTCCGGGAGCTGCGCGAGCTCTGCGACGCCTACGCCGGTGCACGCGCCGGCCACGGCGGCACGCAGCTCGTGCTCGGCGACCCCGGGGTCGGCAAGACGCGTCTCGCCGCCGCGCTCGCCGAACCCGCCGCGGCCGACGGCGCGACCGTCGTCTGGACGCGCGGCTGGGGCCGCGCGGCGCCGGCGTACTGGCCGTGGGTGGAGGTCGTGCGCAGCCTCTGCCACGACGTCGACGGCGAGACGCTGCGCCGCGAGCTGGGCAGCGGCGCGGACGAGCTGCTGCGCCTCGCCCCCGAGCTGGCCGAGCGGCTGCCGCGGGCACGCCGTCCGCCGGAGCACGCGGCGGCCGGCGAGGAGGCCTCCGAGATCGCGCGCGTCGCGCTCTTCGACGCACTCGTCTCGTTGCTGCGGATGCGCGGCGCGCGCAGCCCGGTCGTCGTCCTGATCGACGATCTGCAGGCCGTCGACGAGGGCTCACTCGTCGCGCTGGACTTCGTCTCGCGGATGCTGCGCGACGCTTGCGTGCTGATCGTCGTCACGATGCACGAGCGCGTCCCGGAGCGCTCGCCCGATGCGCAGGCGGCGCTGGCGAACATCGTCCGCGCCGGTCGGCGACTCGTTCTCGGCGGCTTGTCGAGCGATGACGTCGGGCGCCTCATCGCGCTGACGAGCGGCATCGAGCCGGCACCCGCGCTCGCCCGTGCCGTGCACGCGCGCACCGAGGGCAACGCGTTCTTCGCCCGCGAGATCCTCGCGCTGCTGCTCGCCGAGGGGCGCCTCGAGGACCCGCCGGAGGAGCTGCCGCTGCCCGACGGCGTGCGCGAGACGATCCGCAGGCGCCTCGAACCGCTCGACGACAGCGCGCTCCGAACGCTCGAGCTCGCGGCGGTGCTCGGACGCACGTTCTCGCTCAGCGCGCTCGAGCAGGCCTCGCCGCTGGATCGCGACGACGTCCTCGCCGCGCTCGACCAGGCCGGCGAGCTCGGGCTCGTCATGGAGCTGCCCGCGACGGTCGGCCAGTACCGCTTCGGCCACGGCCTCATCGGCGACACGCTGCTGGCGAGCATGACCGCCGGCTCGCGGATGGCCGCGCACGGTGTCGCCGGGAAGGCGCTCGAGCAGGTCTACCGCGGCGCGATCAACGCGCACTTGCCGGAGCTCGCGCACCACTTCCTCTCTGCCGCTCCGCGCGGCGACCTCTACAAGGCCGTCGACTACGCGCATCGCGCGGCGCAGCTCGCGCTCGACAACCTCGCCTACGAGCAGTCCGCCGAGCTCTTCTCGCGCGCGCTCGCGGCGCTCGAGCTGCTGGAGATCGACGTGCCGCGGCGCGCCGCGCTGTTGCTCGGTCTCGGCGCGGCGCAGTCGCGGGCGGGGCGGGCGGCGGCCCGCGCGACCTTCGACGCGGCGATCGACGCGGCGCGCACGATCGACGACAACGAGACGTTCGCTCGCGCGGCACTCGGCGCGGCCCCGTTTGCGCTGACCCCGGGTTTCGTCGACGACGCCCACGTCGCGCTGCTCGTCGAGGCGCTCGAGCGCGTCGACGGCGGCGACGACGGGCTCCGCGTCCGCCTGCTCGGCACGCTGGCGCGGGCGCTGTACTGGTCCGACGAGGCTCCTCGCCGCGTCGAGCTCGCGCACGAGGCGCTCGCGATGGCCGAGCGCCTCGGCGATGACTCCACGCTCGCGTTCGCGCTGTCCTCGGCGCAGCTCGCGACGAGCGGGCCCGATACGACCGAGCAGGGGCGCGAGTGGATGCGCCGCCTGTTTGCGCTCGTCGACCGGACGGGGGAGTCGGCGCTGTCGCTCGACGCGCGCAGCCGCTACGTCGACCTGCTGCTCGAGCTCGACGACTCCGCCGGCGCGGACGCCGCGATCGAGACGGCCGAGCGCCTCGCGACGGCGGCGCGCGATCGCCGGGCGATGGCGTTCGTGCCGGTCCAGCGCGCGCGGCGGCTGGCGATGGAGGGCCGCTTCGACGAGGCGCGCGAGCTGCTGGCCGAGGTCGTCGCGATCAGCCGCGAGATGCCCGACACGACGATCCCGTTGACGGCGAACTCGCAGCTCGTCGTCCTGGGCTGGCTGCAGCACGGGGCGGGATCGATCGGCGACGACGTGCGCGCGTACGCCGACGGCGTGCCGGCGATGCCGATCTGGCGTGCGGCGCTTGCGGCCGCGCTCGCCGCGCAGGGCCGCCGACCGGAGGCGCGGCTGGAGTTCGACCGGCTCGCCGCCAACGGCTTCGCCTCGCTGCCGCGCGACAACCTCTGGTTCGGAGCGATGGCCGCGCTGTCGGACGCCGCGCGGATCCTCGAGCTGCCCGAGCCGGCGCTCGAGCTCTACCGGCAGCTGACCCCGTACGCGCGCCGCAACGTCGTGACGCCGACGGTGGCGTTCCTCGGACCCGTCGAGATGTGGCTGGCGATTCTCGCGCGCGTCGCCGGCCGTGGCGACCTGGCGCTCGAGCACATCGAGCGGGCGCGAGCGTCGGCGGCGCGCAGCGGCGCCCGCATCAGCCTGCTGCGGCTCGCCGCCGAGGAGGCCGCGGTACTCGTCGATCGCACCGACGGCACCGCACTCGCACGCGCCGATCGGCTCCTCGCGCAGGCGGCCGTGGAGTGCGAGCAGCTCGGCCTGAGATCCGTGCTCGATCAGATCGCGCCGCTGCGCCGGCGCATCGCCGGGGGCGCCTCGACGCCGGCCGGGCCGCCGGGCGTCATTGCGCCGGCGGCGGACCGATCGGCCGCGGGGCAGCCGACCGCGGGCAAGGGGGGTGCGCGCCCCGAGTCGGGCACGGCGACGCTGCGCCGCGTCGGCGACGTGTGGACGATCGACGACGGCCGCGCGACGTTGTACCTCAACGACGCGCGCGGCGTGCGGCTGCTCGCGCTGCTGCTCGTGCGCCCCGGCGAGGCGGTCCATTGCCTCGATCTCGTGGCGATCGTCGATGGCACGGCCGCCGTCGGGCGCGGCGCTCAGGGCGGCGCCGGCCCGAGGCTCGACGAGCAGGCGAAGGCCGCGTATCGGGCGCGCGTCGCCGAACTGCGCGGCGAAGTCACCGAGGCCGAGGCGCTCGGCGACGACGCGCAGGCGGCGCGGGCAAGCTCGGAGCTCGCGTTCATCGAGCGCGAGCTCGCGCTCGCGGTCGGCCTTGGCGGGCGCGATCGCGAGGGCTCGGCCTCGCATGCCGAGCGCGCGCGGGTCAACGTGACGCGGGCGATTCGCTCGACGCTCAAGCGCATCGCCGGCTACGACGAGCGCCTCGGGCGCGAGCTCGAGCGCAGTGTCCGAACCGGCACGTTCTGCGCCTACGAGCCCGATCCGCGGCGCCGGCTGCGCTGGACGGTCGACGGCGGCGGCGGGTGAGGTCGAGCGCGCGGTCGGTCGCCGTGCACGTCGTTCAGCGGTTCGTCACGCCCGGAAGGCATGGAAGCGCCGGCCCACACGTTCCTGTTCGCCGATCTCGTCGGGTTCACGGCCTTCACCGAGCATGCCGGTGACGAGCGGGCGGCCGACGTCGCGGTCGCGTTCCACACCGCCACCACGCGGATCGCGGTGGACTTCGACTGCGAGGTCGTCAAGAGCCTCGGCGACGCGGTCATGATCCACGGCGTCGACGCCGCCCGCGTCGTCGCGCTCGCGCTGCGGATCGGGCGGGAGCTGGCGGGCGAGCGTTGGTGCCCGGAGCTGCGGATGGGCGTGCACTCGGGCACCGCGGTCCGCCGCGACGGCGACTGGTACGGCGCCACGGTCAACGTCGCGTCGCGGCTCGTCGACGCCGCCGCGCCGGGCGAGATCCTGATCAGCGTCGCGACCCGCGGCCTGCTGGCATCGCATGGCGCGATGACGATCGCCGATCGCGGTGCGCTGCGCTTCAAGAACGTCGCCATACCGGTGGACGTGTTCGCGGCAGCCGCCTGACGCACCGGAAAAGCGACCCCGGACGCAAAGAGAGGACGCCACGGGGAAGAGGCGTCCTCTCTTAGACCGGGCGGCTGTCCATAGCCTGTCGTCTCCCCCTAGGCGTGAGGACGGTGCGAACGCCGTTCATTCGGAGTGAACAACCTCGTCTCGGTCGGCGGACCGGGTGATGAACGGGGCGTTTGGAGGTGTCCCGGCGGTCGAATCGATTGGGACCGGCGGTCCAAGACGGGGCGCCGAAGCGTCCGTACGCTTGGCATGGCGATGCGGGAGGCTTGGATCTACGGGGATGGACTGATGGGGCCAGAAGCCGCGCGGATGCTTGCCGAGCTTGGCTTCGGCCCGCGGCGGATGCCGCCGCACGGCGCGCTGCGCCCGGCAGGCGGCGGCTCGCAGATCAGCCACCCGGCGCTCATCCTGCTGCTCGTCGGCGCGGGCCAACGGACACCGCAGCCCGACGTGCTCCTGCGCCGGCTGCGCGATGACCCGGACCTCTGCGACGTGCCGCTCGTGGTGGCCGTTGACACCGCGACGGCCGGTATGTCCGTGCCGGCGCTCGACGCCGACGAGATCATCGTCCACCCGCTGCGCATCGAGGAGCTCGGCGTGCGCATCGGCCGCGCCCGCAGCCAGCACGGGATCCTCACGCAGGATCTCATCCGGCTCGGCTCTCTGGAGATCGACCTCGCCGCCTATGAGGTGCGCCTCGACGGCGCGCCGCTCGAGCTGACGCGGATGGAGTACCGCCTGCTCGAGCTGCTCGTCACGCATCCGCGGCGCGTCTACTCGCGCGACAGCCTGCTGAGCCGGATGTGGGGCTTCGAGCACGGGGCGAGCACGCGCGCCGTTGACGGACACGTCGGGCGCCTGCGCGCGAAGCTCGGGCCCGAACACGGGCACCGGATCTGCACCGTGCGCAACGTCGGCTATCGCTTCGAGCCCTGATCGGGGCGCTAGACTCGATGTAGTTGCTTGCACAACGTCTTCGGAGGTGCGACGTGCACGTCGAGATCTGGTCGGACATCGCCTGTCCCTGGTGCTACGTGGGAAAGCGCCGCTTCGAGGCCGCGCTCGCCGCCTACGAGCAGCGCGACGACGTGACGGTGACCTGGCGCGCCTTCGAGCTCGACCCGTCGGCGCCGCGCGAGCGCGACGGCGACGGCGCCCAGCACCTCGCCGACAAATATGGCATGAGCCGTGACGACGCGCTCGCCGCACAGCAGCGCCTCACGGACACCGCGGCCGGCGAGGGCCTCGAGTTCCGCTTCGACCTCGCCCGCGGCGGCAACACGCGCGACGCCCATCGCCTCGTCGCGCTCGCGGCCGCCCACGGCCTGCAGGACGCGATGAAGGAGCGGCTCATGCGCGGCTACCTCACCGAGGGCGAGCTGATGGCCGACCTCACGGCGCTCGAGCGGCTCGCGCTCGAGGTCGGCCTGCCCGCGGACGAGGTCGCGGACGTGCTCGCCGGCGACCGCTACGCCGACGACGTTCGCGAGGACGAGGCCAGCGCCGCCGCGCTCGGGATCCACGCGGTGCCGTTCTTCGTCGTCGATCGCCGGCTCGGTGCGTCGGGCGCGCAGCCGCCGGAGGCGCTGCTCGAGCTGCTGCGCCAGGCGCGGCCGGCGGTCGAGGTCGTCGCCGACGGCGCGACCTGTGGCCCCGACGGCTGCTAGGAGCCGGACCGGCGCGTCGGCGACCGTAGGATCACGGTCATGAGCATCGTCAAGATCAACGCCATCACGGTCCCGCGGGACCGCTTCGAGGAGTTCGCGCAGCGCTTCGCCGCGCGCGCGGGAAAGGTGTCGAGCGCCGAGGGCTTCGAGCACTTCGAGCTGCTGCGGCCCAACGACGAGCGCGAGGTCTGCCTCGTCGTCACGCGCTGGCGCTCGGAGGACGACTTCAAGGCCTGGCTGTCGGGCCCCGACTTCGCCGCCGGTCACGCCGGCCACCGCAAGGGCGGGCCGGTCGGCACGAACAGCGAGCTGTGGTCCTTCGACGTGCTCGAGCTCGAGGAAGCGGCCGCGAGCTAGCGCCGTGACGCCCCGCGCGGACATCGCCGCGGTGGTGGTGACGTTGACGACGACGCCCGTCAAGGGGACGCGCGTGCACGAGGCGAGCGAGCTCGAGCTCGGGCCCGACGGGGCGCCGGGCGATCGCCGCTTCTACCTCGTCGACGAGCGCGGGCGGCTCATGAACGGCAAGCACGTCGGGATGCTGCCGAGCATCGAGGCGCACTACGACGACGACGACGGCGAGCTGTCGCTGACGTTCCCGGGCGGCGCCGTCGTCAGTGCCGGCGTCGAGCTCGGCGAGCCGATCGAGACGCGCTTCTTCTCGCGCCCCGTCCGCGCGCGGCCGCTGCTCGGCCCGTGGTCGGACGCGCTGAGCGAGCACTTCGGCCGGCCGCTGCGGCTCGTCGAGGGCATCGGCCCGGTCGCGCTGGACCGCGGCCGGCGCGGAGCGGTCAGCCTGATGTCGCGCGCGTCGCTCGCCGCGCTCGCGGACGTCGCGGGCGCGGCCGGCGTCGACGCCCGCCGCTTCCGGATGCTCGTCGAGATCGACGGCGTCGGCGCCCACGCGGAGGACGCCTGGATCGGGCGCAGCGTGCGCATCGGGGCGGCTCTCGTTCGCATGCACGGCCACGTCGGGCGCTGCTCGACGACGACCCGGCACCCGGTCGACGGAACGGTCGACCTGCCCGTGCTCGATCTCCTGCGCTCCTACCGCGGCGAGCTCGACACGACCGAGCCGCTGCCGTTCGGCATCTACGGCGAGGTGCTCGAAGGCGGCCGTGTGGCCGTCGGCGACGCCGTCACGCTCGAGTCGTCGACGTAGACGGCCATCAGCGCGCGGCCGCGGCTATGTCGGTGGCCGCCAGCCGGGCTGGCAGCCGCGCAGACCGGCGTCGAGCTGGCTGGCGGACGGCGGGTCGGCGGCGAGCAGCTCGGGCACCGTGACGGCGCGCAGATGACTGCGCCGCAGCGCCGGCAGGATCGAGCGCAGCGCGCGGATCGTCTGACCGCGGTTCTCGTGCATGAGGATGATCGACCCCGGCCGCGCCCGCTTGCGCACGTGCGCGGAGATCTCGTGGAAGTCGGCGGGCGGCGAGATGCGCGAGTCCAGCGAGTCGACGGACCACAGGATCTGGGCCATGCCCTCGTGGCGGACCTCGTTGTCGATCGACTTGTCATGCGCGCCGTAGGGCGGGCGGAAGAGCGTGATCGGGATCCCCGCGGCTCGCTCGGCGGTGTGCTGGCCGCGCGAGATCTCGCTGCGAGCGGCGCTGCGGCTCAGGGTCGGCAGGTTCGCGTGGGTCATCGTGTGCTCGCCGATCGCGGCCAGCTCGCGCTCGCGCCGGGGCCACTGCCCGAAGCGCTGCACGCTGCCGCCGACGAGGAAGAAGGTCGCTCGGGCGCCGGCCTTGCGCAGCTCGTCCAAGGCGAAGCGCGTGTAGGGGCCGGGCCCATCATCGAACGTCAGCGCGACGAGCCGCTCGTGTCCGCGACCGCAGTAGATCGGCTGCCCGTTGCGGGTCAGGCGCGCCACCGCGGCGACCTGGGCGGCCACGCCGGGCAGTGCGGCGCTGCTCGCCGTACTGGCGCTTGGCGCCGACGCGACCGTCGCCGTCGTCGTCGGCTGCGCTTCGCTGCAGGCCGCGAGGGTCACACACGCGATGAGGAGTGCGGCGATGCGCGCCGCGACGCGGGTCGGCCGGCGGCGGCCGTTGCTCGGCGGCCGGGCAGCGGCGCGCGCGTGGAGGTAGCGCGTCTGCGCCGCCGCCTGCGGGCGGCGTGCGGTGCACTCGCCGCGCCTCACGGCTGCGTTCGCGGGGTCGCGGCGAGGCGCGCCAGCAGCGCGTCCCAGGCGGCGGCGCGCGCCGCCGCGGCGGCCGGGTCGCGCTCGCGCAGGCCGACGCCCGGCGGCATGACGAGGCCCGCCGGCGCCTCGTCGCCGAAAGGGTCGTGGGCCGACAACAGCACGGCCGAGCCCGCGTCAGCGCCGGGTACCGCCCGCAGGCGCTCGCGCGCCGCCGCGAGCCGGTCGTCGAAGCCGCGACCGCGGGCCGCCGGTAGTACGAGCACGAGCACGCCGCGCGAGGCCAGCAGCGGCGCGGCGAGCGCGGCGACCGTGGCCTGCGCGTCGGTGCCGCTCGCGTCGATGATCGCCGTCGCGCAGGGAGCGGCCGCGGGCACGTGCAGCGTGGCCGCGAGGCTGTCACGCCAGCGCCGCGTGCGGACGCCGTCGCCCGCGAGCAGGCGGGTCGCCGTGCGCGTCGCGGCGCGGCCGTCGGCCGTCTCGACGCGCAGCTCGATGCTCACCGCGCGCAGCGAGCGCAGCGCCGCGACGTCGCCGGTGCCGTCCTTCGACGGCGACCAGTCCGTCTCGAGGTCCTCGCAGCGCAGCCCGGCCGCCCGCCAGACGCGGCCGTCGTCGTCGCGGTAGCGCGCGCGCCAGACGATCCGCGCGCCACGGCCGGCGCCGCGGACGCGCAGCGCGAAGCGCTCGTCGAGCAGCCCGTCGGCCGAGCCGCGCAGCTCGAGCGCGCCGCCGCGCGAATCGGGAGCCACAGCGGCGGGCTTTGCGCGTGTGGTCTCGTCGCGGGTCATCACCCAACAGCATGCCCTGTGGCGACCCGATTACCACGTCCGGTGCGCCAGACTATGGCTGATGACCGACCTGCCCATGACCGGAGGCTGCCTCTGCTCGAGCGTGCGCTTCGAGCTCTCCGAACCCCCGATCCACGCCGGCTACTGCCATTGCACGCGCTGTCAGCGGCGCACCGGCACCGCGTCGTCCGTGCAGTGTCGCGTCAACGGCAACGCGCTCGAGCTGCTCGCCGGCGAGCAGCTCGTCCGCTGGTGGCGCCATCCCGACGGCGGCTTTGCGAAGGGCTTCTGCGCGCGCTGCGGCGGCCACCTGTTCAGTCGCAACCCGGACGAGCACTCCCAGCTCAACGTCCGCCTTGCGGCGTTCGACCGCGATCCCGGCGTGCGCCCGAGCTACCGGGCGTTCGTCGCCTACGCGGTGGCGTGGGAGCCGATCCCCGACGACGGGCTGCCGCGCTTCGACGAGCGCCGCCCGTTCCCCTGAGTCGCCTTACCAGGACTGCGTCAGGCCACCGTCGACGAGCAGCGACTGGCCGGTGACGTAGCTCGCCCGCACCGAGCACAGAAACGCCGCGGCGTCGGCGACCTCGCGCGGCGTGCCCAGCCTGCCGGCTGGCACCTCTGCGCGAGCCGCGGCCTGCGCGGCATCGAGACCGCCGTAGCTCGAGGCGATGCGTTCGGTCGCGATGCGGCCCGGCAGGACGGCGTTGAACGTCACGCCGGCCGCGGCTTGCTCGCGCGCCAGCAGCTTCATCCCGGCGAGCAGGCCGGGCCGGTTGACGTTCGAGAGCTGCAGGCCGCCGATCGGCTCGCGCGCGACGAACGACGACACGGCGACGATCCGGCCGAAGCCGCGCTCGCACATCCCCGGCACGAGCCGGCGCATGAGCAGCATCGGCGAGATCACGAGCTCGCGGTGCGCCGCCTCCCAGTCCGCCGCGTCGGGGGCGAGCGGATCGGCGAACTTCGGCGGGCCGCCGGTGTTCGCGACGTAGACGTCGATCGGGCCGAGCGCGCGCTGCACGGCGTCGACGAGCGGTTCGATCGCGTCGAGGTCGGAGCTGTCGAAGGTGAAGCCCGTCGTACCGTCGGGCAGGTCCGCTGCGGTCGCGGCCGAGCGCGATGCGACGGCCACGCGTGCGCCCTCGGCCGCGAGTGCCTCGGCGATCGCCCGGCCGATCCCGCGCGTGGCGCCGGTGACGAGGGCGACGCGATCTGTCAGGCCGAGGTCCACGTGGCGGCTCAGGCCGACGGGGCGCGGGCGATGAAGGCCATGCGGTCGCGGAAGTCCGGCGCCCACATCCGATCGGCGAGGCGCGCGGCGGTCGCGCCGCGGACGAGCAGGCGAGCGGCGAGCGGCGAGTAGCCGCCGACGCGCTCGAGGTAGTAGCGCACGCTGAACGCCTTCGGCGATGTGTCGATCTCGAGCACGGTCCAGCCGCGCGCCTCGAGCAGCGTCCGGAGCGAGGCGCGCGTGAAGAACTGCACGTGCGTCGGGATCACCGACCACCAGCGCTTGCCGAGCCCGCGCGCGACGAGGCTGCCGGCGTCGGGCAGCGCCATCCAGGCGACGCCTCCGGGACGCAGCAGCTCGGCGAGGCGGTCGAGCGCCTCGCCTGGGCGCGGAAGGTGCTCGATGACGTCGCCCATCACGATCGCGTCGTAGTGGCCCAGCGGCAGCGGCGCGGTCAGCAGGTCGCCGGTGCGCACGTCGAGGTCGAGCTTGTCGCGGGCGTAGGCGGAGGCGAACTGCGACGGCTCGACGCCGATCGTCTCCCAGCCGCGCTCGCGCCCCTCGGCGAGCAGGAAGCCGACCCAGCAGCCGAGGTCGAGCAGCTGGCGCTTGCGCGCGCCGCCGTTCTGCGGATCGGGCAGCAGGTGGTGCTCGATCTTCATGAGCGCCCGCCGCGCCGTCTCGCGCTGTCCGGACTCCTCCTGGACGTAATCGTCCGACGCCGCGTCGGAGTAGGCGCTCTCGAGCACGGCGTCGGCCGGCATCGGCTCGGTCTGGCGGTGCCCGCAGCTCGTGCAGCGCACCAGGTCCGCGAGCGCGGTGCCGAACTTGTCGGTCGTCGGGATGAGGCCGTCCGGCCCCGCGTCGCCGGCCACCTTCAGGTGCGACACGAGCCCGGACGCACCGCAGGCGGCACAGCGCGACACAGTGCGCTGGAGCCTACTTCGCCGCCGCGACGACGGCGCCCGTACCGGCCACAGCACTCGCGTCGCATGCGCGCGCGTCACCGCGCCGCCTCCGCCCTCGGCGCCGCCGGGCAGCAGCGCGCGGACGCCGCCGGATGTGGCCTACTGCATTGCGACCGCGTACAGGGGTTGGATCTTCTTAGCTTAGCCATCTGTCGATACCTCCTGCATGGATGGACTGTCCTTGCCCGACGAGCATGTGCCCGGCGACAAGCCCGAGACCGCCCAATCGCTGCGACGGGCCGGCGCCCTCTACGATCACTGCGTGGCCGAACGGCAGCTGGCCCTGGTGAGCGTCGTCGCGCCGATGCTCAACGAGGAGGGCACCGCGCGGACCTTCTGCGATCGCGTGCGCGACGCGATGGACGGCCTCCCGTGGGAGCTCGTCATCGTCGACGACGGCTCGAAGGACTCCACACCCGCGATCCTCGCCGAGATCGCGGCCGCCGATCCGCGCATCAAGGTCCTCACGCTGTCGCGCAACTTCGGCCATCAGATGGCGATCACCGCCGGCCTCGACCACGCCTCCGGCGACGCCGTCGTCATGATCGACGCCGACCTGCAGGATCCGCCGGAGCTCATCCCGACGATGGTCGAGCACTGGCGCGCCGGCTCGGACGTCGTCTACACGACGCGCACCGACCGCGCCGGCGAGTCGCGCTTCAAGCTCACGACGGCGCGCTGGTTCTACAACGTCATGGCGAAGGTCTCCGACGTGCCGCTCGTCGCCAACGCCGGCGACTTCCGGCTGCTGGACCGCACGGCGCTCGACGCCCTGCTGCAGATGCGCGAGCGCAACCGCTACCTGCGCGGGATGACGCTGTGGGTCGGCTATACGCAGACGGCGCTGCCCTACAAGCGCGAGGCGCGCCACGCCGGCAACACGAAGTACACGTTTCGCAAGATGGCCCACTTCGCGCTCGACGCGATCGCGTCGTTCTCCAACGTGCCGCTGCAGCTCGCGACGGTCATCGGCTTCACCTGCGCGTTGTTCGCGTTCCTTGCGGTGCCGGTCGCGATCGGCTTTCGGATCTTCGGACAGTTCCTGCCCGGGATCACGAGCACGGTCGTCGCGGTCCTGCTGCTCGGCGGGATCCAGCTCATCGCGATCGGGTTGATCGGCGAGTACGTCGGGCGGATCTACGACGAGGTCAAGCGGCGGCCACTGTACATCGTGCGCGAGCGGGCGAACTTCGGCGTCGCCGAGGACGACCGCGGACACTCCGACGCCCGATAGTGGCCCACTCGTGACCACGCTGCGGCAGACCAGCGGTCGTCAGCGGGCGTTGACGGCGGTCGGGGCGGTGGTCTCGATCGCGGCGCTGATCGGCGTCGTCATCTGGGGGCTGAACCAGGACGCGCCGACGTGGCCGGATTCGTCGTCGAAGTTCGCCGTCCTCGGTGCCGCGATCGTCGTCTACCTCGGCGGCTGCGCAGCCCGCGCCGAGCGCTGGCTCGCGCTGCTGCGCCACAGTGGCGCCGAGCCGACGCGCGCGGACGCCTACGGCCTCGTCGCGGTCGGCTACCTCGGCAACAACGTCCTGCCCGCCCGCGCCGGCGACGCGCTGCGCGTCGTCTTCCTGGCGCCGCGCGCCCGCACGGACGCGCGCACGGTGATCGGGACGATCGTCGCCGAGCGCGTGCTCGACGTCGTGCTGCTCGTCGGGTTGTTCATCGTGCTTGCCTACGGGGTGCTCGGCGGCGACGACGTTCCATCCACCGGGCGCTTCGCGTTCGCGGCGCTGCTCGTAGCGGGGCTCGTCCTCGTGTGCGCGGTGCTCGCCTACCTCATGCATCGCCGCGGGCACCTGCGCCACGCCCTGCGCTTCCTCGCTCCGATGGCCGTAGCGACGCTGAGCCTGCGTGGCCGGCACGGCGCGCGGCTGATCGCCTGGTCGGCGCTCGTGTGGGCGCTCGAATGGGGCGCGTGGTGGCTGACGTCGGACGCGATCGGGCTCCACCTGTCCGTGCTCGACGTGGGCTACCTGATGGGCCTCGCGACGGTCTTCGTGCTCGTCCCGAGCGGGCCCGGCTACGTCGGCACGTTCGACGCGGCGCTGATCTTCGGGTTGCATGCGCTCGGGCACAAGGACGACGCGCTGTCCTACCTGCTGCTACTGCGGTTCGTCATCGCGGTGCCGATCACGGTGCTCGGGCTGATCGCGCTGGCCTCGCGCTACGGCGGCATCGCGCGGATGCGCGCGGCGGTGCGGACCTCGTGAGGGTCGCCGTGCTCGGGGCCGGGGTCGCCGGCCTCGTCTGCGCCTACCGGCTGACGCAGGAGGGCCACGTCTGCGACGTCTACGAGCGCTGGCCGGGGCTCGGCGGCCAGGCGGCGACGCTCGACGTCGGCGGCGGCGACGTGCTCGAGCGCTACTACCACCATCTCTTCACGAGCGATCGCCACATCGTCGCCCTCTACGACGAACTCGGGATGGGCGACGAGCTCGAATGGAGGACGTCGACGATGGCGTTCTTCGTCGACGGCCGCCAGTGGGCGTTCAACGGCGCGCTGGACCTGCTGCGCTTCCGTCCGCTGAAACCCCTGGCGCGCGTCCGGATGGGCCTCGCGGTGCTGATGCTGCAGAAGCGGGCGAAGGAGGTCGGGCCGTTTCAGGGGATCACGGCGCACGAGTGGATCGAGTCGCGGATGGGCCGCGGGCCGTGGCGCAAGGTCTGGGGGCCCCTGCTGCGCGGCAAGTTCGGCACGCGCGCGGAGGACATCTCGATGGCCTGGCTGTGGAGCAAGCTGACGCTGCGCCGCCAGCTCGAGGGCGAGGAGGCGCGCGAGGAGAAGCTCGGCTATCCGCGGCACTCGTGGGAGCTCTTGTTCTCGGCGTTGCAGGGGGCGATCGAGGCGGGCGGGGGCCGGGTGCTGATCGACCGCCCGGCGGCCGCGCTGTCCCACGGCGAGGGCGGGGTCGGGTTCTCGGTGGCGGCCGGCGCGCCGGGCTCGTTTCGCTCTGGCCACGACCCGCGCGCGTTCGATCGCCTGGACGGCGACGGTGCGCCGCACCCTGCCGACGCCGATACCGACGCCGACGCCGATGCCCACGCCGATGCCCACGCCGACGCCGAGACCGACCGTGATCGCGCCGCGCCGCAGTCCTACGACGCGGTCGTCGCGACCGTGCCGAACGACGTCTTCCTCGGCCTGCTCGACGACGACCTGGCGGCCGCCGTCGGCGACGAGTACCTCGGCCGCCTACGCGCGACGGAGTACCACACCGCGCTGTGCCTGCTGCTCGAGCTCGACCGCCAGTTTTCGCCCTTCTACTGGACGAACATCGCCGACACGTCCGTGCCGTTCGTCGGGCTCATCGAGCACACGAACTTCATCGAACCGGCGCGCTACAAGGGGCGCCGCTTCCTCTACGTCGCCAACTACCTTGCACCCGGCGACCCGCTGCTGTCGCTGTCCGCAGACGAGCTGCTCGCTGCGTACCTGCCGGGCCTGCAGGCGGTCCAGCCCTCGTTCTCGCCCGACTGGATCGTCGCGAAGTGGCTACACCGCGAGCCGGCCGCCCAGCCGATCGTGACCGTCGGCTACCACGAGCGGATCCCGCCGCTGCAGACCGCGGTCCCGGGCCTCGTGCTCGCGAACACGACCCAGATCTATCCCGAGGACCGCGGGACGAACTACAGCGTCCGCCTCGGCGGCGACGCCGCGCGGGCGTTGCTCGGCGACTGAGCGTCAGCCGCCCGGCGGCGTGCCGTGGTGGACGGCCTCGATGTTGTGGCCGTCGGGGTCGAGCACGAAGGCGCCGTAGTACTGCGGGTGGTAGATCTCGCGCACACCGGGGCCGCCGTTGTCGCTGCCGCCGGCGGCGAGCGCGGCCTCGTGGAAGGCGTCGACGGTCGCGCGATCGGGGGCGACGAAGGCGACGTGGACCGCCTCCTGGCCGCCGCCGGGGCGCAGCCAGAACGCCGGCTTGCCGTCGCGGCCCATGCCGAGCGCGCCGGGGAACTCCATCAGCGTCGCGATCCGCAGCGGGGCGAGCGCCTGCTCGTAGAAGGCCTTACTTGCGGCGAGATCGCTGACGTTGATGACGATGTGGTCGAGCATGGACGCGAGCCTACCGCCGCGTGGCGTCGCCGGCGCGCATCGTCTGGCCCGCCTGGCGGCCGTCGTCGAGCGCGATCAGAGCAACGCGGCGAGGACGGCGCCGATGAGCACGCCGAAAAGGAGCGCCGACCCGACCACGACGGCGATCGTGCCGACGAGCAGACGGCGCGGGACGAGACCGACGGCGCGTTGCGCGAGCGATCGCACGGGAACGGTGCGCAGCACCGCGAACGTCCCGGCGACACGGCCGAGCACCCCACCACCCCAGCGCTCGATCTCCGCCGTGCGGACGCGCTGCTCCCACGAGACGACCATCGCCCGCGCCTCGCGACGCGCCGTGCGGCGGCGGCGCGGCAGGCGCTCCAGCCGTTCGCGCCAGTAGACCAGCGAGTCGCGCGCATCGCCCGGCGCCGGGCCACGGATGACGTCATCGAGATCGTCCTCGAAGGAGGTCGCTGACACGCGTTTGATGATAGATCGGCAGGCCTGTGACCCGACGCGGTCCCATCTCGTGCGGTCAGACGTGACCGGATAGCGGTCATAACTCGCCACGCCGGCCGTCGTCGTCGCCTTGGGGCGCGTCAGCCGGCGGCGTCCTCGTAGACCTGCCACGTCGCGCGCGCCGCGTCGAGCCACGTCCACGCCGGCGGCTTGGGCGCCGGCCGGCGCGCCGCGACGCCCGCCGCCAGCAGGCCCTCGAGGTCGCCGGGATCGACGAACGTCGCGCGGTCGCCGAGGATCTCGCGCAGCACCGGCAGGTCGGAGACGACGACCGGGGTTCCGCAGGCGAGCGCCTCGACCGTCGGCAGGCCGAAGCCCTCGTCGTCGGACGGGAACACGAGCGCACGTGCACCCGAGTAGATCGCGGCGAGGTGCTCGTCGGGCACGTGGCCGGTGAGCGTGACGTCCGGAAGCTCGTGGGCCCACGGCTTCGTGGCGCCGACGAGCACGAGCGGCAGCTCGCGCGGCGTCCGCGCGAGCGCCGCGATCCGCTTGCGCGGGTCGGGTGTCTGCAGCCCGCCGACCCACAGCAGGTAGTGGTCGGGCAGGCGGTAGCGCTTGCGCATCGCCGCGATCTCCCAGGCTCCGCACTCGTGCATGAGCGGCGCCGGCGCCTCGTGCACGACGACGAGCCGTTCGGCCGCCATCCCGAGGTGCTCGGTGACCTCGGCGGCGACGACCGCGCTCGGCACGATGACCCGCGTCGAGCGCTCGACGGCGAGGTAGCGCATGCGAAAGCGGATCCCGCTGCGCAGGTACTCGCTGCGGCGCTTCAGCGGCACGACGTCGTGCAACGTCACGACCTGCGGGCACGGCGGGCGCAGCATCGCGCCGTCGATCCAGGGCGAGTGGAAGACGTCGATGCGGCGCGACGGGCGGTGCGTCTCGACGAGCTCCGCGTCGGCTGGCATCGTCTCGCGCAGCGCGTCCAGCAGGCAGCTCGCGTAGCGCCCGATGCCGCGCGGATCAGGCGCCGGCCGGCTGTCGAATGCGACCTTCATCGCCGTCCTTCGCGCGGGATCGCCCGGGGATCGAGCGCGGGCCCGCTGTCGAAGGCTGCCTTCATCGTGCGGCGCCGATGCCTGCGGCTTCGAGCAGGATCTTCTCGACGCGGTCGGCGTAGGCGTCGGCGCCGAAGCGCTGCGCGCGCACGCGCGCGGCGGCGCCCATCTGGGCGCGCCGGCCGAGCACCTCGAGCACGGCGGCGGCGAGCTCGTCGGGGCGTCCGGGGGCGACGAGCAGCCCCGTCTCACCGTCGGCGACGACCTCCGCGAGGCCCCCGACCCGGGTCGCGACGACCGGCGTCCCGGCGGCCATCGCCTCGGCGAGCACGGTCCCGAAGGGCTCCTGGTGCGACGGCACGACGAGCACGTCGAAGTGGCGCATGACGGCCGCGCCGTCGGCCACCCAGGGCACGAACTCGACGCCCTCGGCCGCGTGCACCTGCGCCGCGTACTCCGGCGAGCTGTCGTATGGGTCGTCGCCGACGAGGACGATGCGCGCGCCCGGCGCACCCGCGTGGATCGCGGCCGCCGCGCGGGTCAGGTCGAGCGGGCCCTTGCGAGGCTCGATCCGCCCGACGAAGCCGACGATCGGTCCCGAGGCGCCGTTGCGCGCCGGCCACGGCGCCGGGACGTCGGGCACGTCGAGCTCGACGGGGCAGTAGACGACGTGCGCTTGCAGCAGCGGGCGCAGGCGCTCGGCGACGGCGGCGGAGTCCGCGAGCACGGCGTCCGCGCGCGACCAGAAGCGCGGCACGCGGTCGACGATGTCGTGCACGTGCAGCACCGTGCGCCGCCCGACGAGCGCCGGCAGCAGCCGCGCGCTGACGGTGCCGTTGAGGTAGACGAGGTCGACATCGCGCGATAGCCGCCGCACGCGCGCCCAGCTCGCCGCCGCGCGAGCACCCGCGCCACGCTCGAGGCCACCGAGTGCGATCCGCACGACCGGCAGCCCGGCGTCGTCCATCGGCCCCGGCTCCGGCGTCGCCAGCGTCAGCTCGTGCCCGCGCGCGACGAGCCGGCGCCCGAGGCGCAGCAGCCCGATCTCCGCGCCGCCCGGATGGGCGACGGCACACACCGCGAGAATCCGCACGAGGCTGATCGTCGCAGGGCGCGGCCGGCGACGAGACGCGGGTGCCGCTTGGCCGGCGCTCCTGGCCGGCGAGCCGCGCTGAACGCGGGTGTATCGGCCCACGTTCGGGCTCAAGCTCCGCGGCTCGGCGCGGCCGGCGGCTCAGGAGAGCATCGGCGAGGGCGATCTCTAGATCGAGCCGCGTGGGACGACCCATTGCACCGGCTGCCCCGTGACGGCCGCGATGAGGTCGTAGTCGGCGTCGTAGTGCAGGATCGTGACCCGCGCACGCTCGGCGGCCGCGGCGATGATGAGATCCGGAAGGGAGGCGCTGCGGTGCTCGCCGCGCTCGGACAGCGCTGCCTGCGTGGACAGCGCACGATCAAGCGTCGGCTGCTCGATCGCCAACAGTTCGAGTGCCAAGTCGCGTTCCGCCCGCGCGGCCGCGTAGCTCGCGGGCGAACGCGCGCTGTAGAGCACCTCGAGATCGATGATCGTGCACGTAGCGACGAGCCCCGCGCGGATCAGCGGGAGACACCGAGCCGCGACCGCGGGTGCCTCGATCCGCGCCCACACGCTCGTGTCGAGGAGGAAGCGCGCGACTATCGCCACGCGTCCGCCATTACCTCGGCGTCGGCGAGGTCGAGGCCGTCCATCGTCGCCATGCGCGCAATCAGCCGCTCCGCCGCGGCCCTACGGATCGTGTCCTGGAGGGCGGCGTCGATCGTGTCCGTGATGCCGGTCGTGCCGAGGATCTCGCGGGCTTGGGCGATCTTCTCGTCGTCGATCGTGAGGGTCGTCTTGCGCACGCATACCACGATAGCTCCGATCGTTGGTAGCGTCTATCCGAAGTTGACGTCCCGAGGCAGACCGACCGCGATCCACGACGCCGTCTGGGCTGCGCTGCCCGCGGACGCGCAGCCCGAGCGCTTCGACGCCCGCCGGGCATTCCTCCTATCCGGGGTGAGCGCCGGCGAGACCGTACTCGACATCGGTTGCGGCGCGGGCGAGTTCAGCGCGGCGCTCGCCGCGGCCGGCGCAACGCCGATCGCCGTCGACGTCGCGCACGAGGCGCTGCGCCGCGCGCGCGAGCGCAACCGAGGCCTCGACACGCGCCTGTGGGCGCCCGGCCAGCCGCTGCCGCTGGATGACAACGCCGTCGACGCGGTCTGGGCGGGCGAGGTCATCGAGCACGTCGCCGACGTCGCGCCGTGGCTGTCGGAGCTGCGTCGCGTGCTGCGCCCGCGCGGCACGCTCCTGCTGACGACGCCACACCACGGGCCGGGCACGCTGCTGCGCCTCGCACTCAGCCGCCGGCGCTTCGCCGAGCACTTCGAGCCGCGCTCGGATCACGTGCGCTTCTACTCGCCGGGCACGCTGCGCGATCTACTGCACGACCTCGGCTTCGACGTCGCCGAGCTGCGCTTGGCCGACGGCCCACCGCTGGTGCGGTCGACGATCCTCGCCCGCGCGGTCAGGGCCTGAGCGGCCCCCGTCGCGATGCGGTGACGGAGGCAACCCCGAGTCGGCCCGGCGAAACTCGACCGAGCGCGGCGCGAGCACGTAGGGTCGCGGTGCCATGGCTCGTCGCAAACGATCCGAGCCACACGATGCCAAGGGACCCGTTGCCTGGGCCACGACGGCGAAGGCGAGTCGACCGTGACCGGAGCCCCTCGCGACGACTTGCTGGTCACCCCCGGCCTTGAGGCGGCTGACGGCTTCGACGGCGCCAGCTGGCTTACGTACTACGTCGCATGGTCGCCTCACGGCGAGATGATCGCAGCCACGGCGGACGACGGGGTGAGGATGTGGCGCCGCGGATCCGACGGATCGCCCGTCCAGCTCCGTGGCCACATACGCGATGTGCTGGGACTCGACTGGCACCCGGCTAAGCCGCTGCTTGCAACGGCGTCCGAAGACGGCTCGGTGCGCCTGTGGGACGTGGCGTCCGGGCGCCACGAGGTCCTTTGCGAGCTTGGCACCGAAGTCAACGGTGTCGCCTGGTCACCGGACGGGACGAGGCTCGCCGTGAGCGACGGCAACGGCAGGCTCGGGATCTGGGATCCGGTGGAGCGCAGGAGGTTGCTCGAAGCGGTCGGTCATGAAGGGGGCGCGTTCTGTCCTAGCTGGTCGTCGGATGGCAGTCTCCTGATCACCGGCGGCTTCGACAGCCACGTCCGCGTGTGGTCCGCTTCGAGTCTTCAGGTGCTGCGACATATCCCCGGGCGCTCGAGCCGCAGCGCACGGCTGCAGGAGGTCGCGCTCTCCGGCGACGGCACGTTGATCGCGTGCGGTCAGCAGGACGGGTTGATTCGTGTCTTGGAGACAGCGACGGGTCGTTGTGTCGCCTTGCTCGAGGCACATCGTGAGGGTGTTCTCTCGCTCGCGTTCTCCCCGGGCGGCGAAGTCCTGGCATCGGCCGGTACACAGGCGATCAGCCTATGGCGCCGGCGGGACTGGGAATGCGTCGGCACGCTGGCAGCTGACGTATCCGGCGTCGGCGGACTCGCCTTCGACCCGCTCGGGGCGAGGCTCGCCGCAAAGAATCGGCGTCGCAGGAGGATCGATTGCTGGTCGATCGACTTCGGCAAGCTGGCTGCGATCGCTGTGGGGGCGCAATCGCGGCGCTACGTCAGCGCCAAGGTGGTTCTGCTCGGCGACACCGGCGTCGGTAAGTCCGGCCTCGGACTCGTGCTGAGCGGTCAGGAGTACGAGCCGACCGACTCCACGCACGGGCGCAAGGTGTGGGTGTTCGAGCCGGACACGACCAAAGACGGCGGATCCTCGCGCGACGCGCGGGAGGTGCTGCTGTGGGATCTGGCCGGGCAACCCGGCTACCGCCTCGTCCATCAGCTGCACCTCAACGAGGTCGCGGTCGCGCTGGTCGTCTTCGACGCGCGCAGCGAGACCGATCCCTTCGCGGGCGTGCACCACTGGTCGCGCGCGCTCGCCCACGCGCGCCGCCTCGAGGGTGACGCAGCGGTCCCGGTCCGCACGTTCCTCGTCGCGGCGCGCGCCGACCGCGGCGGCGTTGCGGTCACGAAGGAGCGCATCGCTGGGCTCGTCGACGACCTCGGCCTCGACGGTTTCTTCGAGACGAGCGCCAGGGAGGGGTGGAAGATCTCCGAGCTCAAGGATGCGATGCTCGACGCGATCGATTGGGACCTCCTTCCTACCGTGAGCTCGAATGCGCTGCTCAAGGATATCCGCGCGTACGTGCTCGGCGCCAAGCAGGAGGGGCGCGTGCTCGTCACGATCGACGACCTCTTCCGCGAGTACGCCGCGGCCCATTCGACCGGTGTCGAGGCGCGCGATCTGCGCAAGGAGTTCGAGGCCTGTCTCGGCCGCGTCGAGGGTCGCGGCCTCGTGCGACGGCTGCGCTTCGGCGACTTCGTCCTGCTGCAGCCCGAGTTGCTCGACGCGTACGCCTCGGCGCTGGTCCAGGCGGCGAAGGAGGAGCCAGACGGGCTCGGCGTCATCGCGGAGGAGGACGCGCTCGAGGGACGCTTCAAGCTCGCCGATGCCGAGCGCATCGGACCGTCCGAGCAGGAGAAGCTGCTGCTGATCGCCACCGTCGAGGAGTTCCTGCGACACGAGGTGGCGCTGAAGGAGAGCACCGATCGCGGCGTGGATCTCGTCTTCCCCTCGCAGTTCACTCGTGAGCGTCCTGATGCGCCGCACATCCCCGGGCGCGAGCTGACGCTGGGCTTCCAGGGCTCGTTGCACACGATCTACGCGACGCTCGCGGTGCGCCTGGCGCGCTCGCACCTGTTCAAGCGGCGCGAGATGTGGCGCAACGTCGCGACGTACGAATCGGCGAGCGAGGGCGTCTGCGGCGTCTACCTCCGCGAGCTTGAAGAGGGCGTCGGCGAGCTCGACGTGTTCTTCGACGAGCACGCCGACGAAACGGTCCGCCGCCAGTTCGAGACCTACGTCTTCGAGCACGTGCAGCAGCGGGCCGGTGCGAGCGCTGTGACACGGCGCCGGGTCGTGCGCTGCACGGGGTGTCGCTACGCGCTGCCCGACGACCTCGTCCAGCGCAAGCTCGAGCGGGGCGGGCGCGAGATGCTCTGCCCGGATTGCGAGGCGTGCACGATCGTGCTGATCGCCGAGGCCGACCAGGTCGCCCGGCCCGAAGCGGCAGTGATCGAGATGAACCGCCGCGCCAACCAGCGCCGCACGAGCGATATGGCGACGACGCGCCTGCAGGGCAAGGTCAAGACCGGCGACTACGACGTGTTCCTGTGCCACAACAGCCGCGACAAGGCCGAGGTCAAGGCGATCGGTGAGCAGCTGCGAGCCGCGCGGCATCAATCCCTGGCTCGACGAGTGGTCGATCCCGCCCGGAACGCGCTGGGAGAAGGAGCTCGCCAAGCAGCTGAAGTCGATTCGATCGGCTGCCGTGTTCGTCGGCGCGGGTCGGCGCGGACCATGGCAGGACATGGAGATCGAGGCGCTCCTGCAGCGCTTCGCCAAGAGCAACCGGCCGCTGATCCCGGTCATCCTCCCGAGCCGCGCCGGCAACCCGCGCCTGCCGGACTTCCTCACGCTGTGGCACCTCGTCGACATGCGCAAGGCGGACCCCGATCCGTTGGACCAGCTCGTCTGGGGCATCACCGGCGAGCGAACGGGCTACTGAGGTCCAGCCTCGGCCCTGGCACGGACGCCGTATGGTGCGTCGCCGATGCGCGTCCTGCTCGACACGACGTACGCGCTGCGTGGCCTGAGCGGCACCGGCGTCTACCTCGAGCGCCTCACCACAGCGCTGCGCGCCGAGGGCATCGAGGTCGTCGAGGCCGCCAACGAGCGCCGGCCGGCGCCGTCCGGCGGCGGCCCCGGCAGCGCGCGCAACCTCGCGCTCGACCTGCGCTGGACGCAGGTCGAGCTGCCACGTCGCGCGCGCGCCGCGCACGCTGATGTCCTGCACCACCCGCTGCCCGCCCTCGCGGCCAGGGCACCCTGCCCGCAGGTCGTGACGATCCACGACCTCGCCTTCGAGCGCCTGCCCGAGCACTTTGCGCCCGGCTTCCGGCGCTACACCTCGCTGACGCACCGCCGCGCCGCCCGCGCAGCCGACGCCGTCATCTGCGTCTCGCAGACGACCCGCACGGACGCGGTCGCGCGCTGGGGGATCGATCCCGCGAAGGCCGTCGTCGCGCTGCACGGCCCGGGGCAGCAGCCGCGGCTCGTCGCCGCCGTCCGCGCCGAGCATTTCCTCTACATCGGCGACGACGAGCCGCGCAAGAACCTCGCCGTGCTGCTCGACGCCCACGCCCGCTACCGCGTCGCGACGCGACAGCATGGCGGCGTGCCGCTCGAGCTCGTGCTCGCCGGCCGCGCGAGCGCCGAGCAGGAGGGCGTGCGCTGCGAGCCCGAGCCCCTGCTCGCAGGGCTCCTCAACGGGACCGCTGCGCTCGTGCATCCGTCATTGCACGAGGGCTTCGGGCTCACGCCCGTGGAGGCGATGTTCGCCGGCGTCCCCGTGATCGCGGCCCGCTCCCCGGGCCTCACCGAGATCGTCGGCGACGCCGCCTACCTGTTCGACCCGCTCGACGCCGGCGAGCTCGCGATCGCGCTGCACCGGCTGGCGAGCGACCCGGGCCTGCGCGCCGACCTCGCCCGCCGCGGGCGCGAGCGTGCCGCGGACTTCAGCTGGCAGGCCTCGGCGCGTGCCCACATCGCCGCCTATACCCTCGCGTTGAACAGATGAAAGTTGCGATCCTCGGCACACGCGGCATCCCCGCGTCCTACAGCGGCTTCGAGACGGCCGCCGAGCAGCTCGCGAGCCGACTGACGCAACGCGGCCACGAGGTCATCGTCTACTGCCGTCCGCACGTCGTCGACCGCCGCCTCAAGGAGCACAAGGGCGCGCAGCTCGTCCACCTGCCGGCCGTGCGCAACAAGTACCTCGACACGTTCAGCCACACGTTCCTGTCGGCGCTGCACTGCGCGCGCCGCGTGCGCCCTGACGTCGCCCTGTTCTTCATCGCCGGCAACAGTCCGATGTGCCTGCTGACCCGCGGCGCAGGGATCCCGACGATCATCAACGTCGACGGCCTCGACTCCGACCGCTCGAAGTGGCCGGCCGTCGCGAAGGCCTACCTGCGCTTCGCGGAGCGCAGCGCGCCGCGCTGGGCGGACACGGCGATCACCGACTCGCACGCCGTCGCGGAGATCTTCGAGCAGCGCTACCACCAGCGCATCGGCGTCGTCCCGTACGGCGTAGAGGACCCCGGCCACACCGGCACCGAGACACTCGAGCGCCTCGGCCTCGAGCCGAACAAGTACGTCCTCTTCGTCGGGCGCCTGGAGCCCGAGAACAACCCGCACGTGCTCGTCGAGGCGTTCAGCCGCATCTCCGGCGAGCGCGCGCGCGGCATGAAGCTCGTCGTGGTCGGCGGCGCGCCGTACGCGCACGACTACATCAAGCAGGTGCAGCGCGCCGGCGACCCGCGCGTCGTCTTCCCCGGCTACATCTTCGGCCGCGGCTATTGGGAGCTCCAGCACCACGCCTACATCTTCTGCGCGCCGACCGAGGTCGGCGGCACGCACCCGGTCATCCTCGAGGCGCTCGCCGCCGGCAACTGCGTGCTCGTCAACGACCACGCCCCGAACGTCGAGACCGTCGGCGACGCCGGTGTGACGTTCTCCGGCAAGCAGGGCGTGGCGTCGCTGACCGCGCAGCTCGAGCGCCTCTTCGACGAGCCTGAGCTCGTCGAGCACTACCGCGCGCGGGCCCGTGAACGGGCACGCCGCTACTCGTGGGACGCCGTCACCGACGAGTACGAGCAGCTGCTCATCAACGTCCAGGAGATGGGCGGCCCGGGCGGGCTGCCGATGGAGCTCGTCGACACCGAGACCGGCCAGCCGCTCGCCGGCGCGACCTGAACCCCAGCCGGCGCGACTAGCGCACGACGGTGACGGCGGCGGCACGGCTCGCGAAGGCGCGACCGCCCTTCGTCCAGCGCAGGCGGATGTAGCCGGTTCGCCGCACGACGACGCTCGTGTTGAAGTAGTGCCGCGGACCCGCGACGCCGAGGCGCTTGCGCGTCGTCCAGCGCTTGGCGCGACGCGAGCGCCACTGGATCGAGACGGTCGGGCGCGAGGTCGGTGCGGCGGCGCGCAGCATCCCGAACAGCGGCACCGCGCGGCCGCGGTGCACACGCGCCCGCTTCAGGAACAGCGGCGTCGCGTAGGCGCGGTAGGACGGCTTCTTCTTGCCGCTCTGCAGCATCAGGCCGGTCTGGAACGTGCGCCACGCGAGCTGCGGGTTCTTCTTGACGCTGTAGGCCGGGTCGGGGGCATCGTCGACGAGCAGGAACTGGCTCAGCGTGCGGACGTTCTTGTTGCGCGACGCGATGTACTCCGCCTCGTTGATCCACGCCGCCTGCTGGGAGAAGCTCGATGCGAACGGGTCGGGCTTCGTCTGGTAGCCGTACTCGGTGAGATACAGCGGCAGGCCGCGCGAGGTCGGCAGCGGCTGGCCGTAGCGCAGATAGATGCGCCGCAGCTCTCTGCTGAGGGCCGGGAGGTTCGCCATCGTCACCCAGTCGTCGTTGTTCGTCTTGCGCGACGGCGGCGACAGCATGTCGTAGGGATGGTGCGCGAACCCGCTGGCGTGGAAGAGGCCCGGGTTCTGGGCGACGAACGTGGCCGGGTTGTCCGGACACGAGCGCACCGACGCCGACCTGCCCTTGAGCAGGTTGAGGTTGTCGTCGAGGCAGTACATCTGGCGGATGAAGTGCAGCGCGTCGAGCGACTGCGTGATGCCCTTGCGCTTGCCCTGGCCCTGCGGCGCGGTCTCGCCGATGAGGATCGTGTCGCTGCCGTGGCCGGTGTCGGCGAGCGCCTGCCACGCGGCGGCGACGAGCTGGCGATAGATGTGCGGCGCGGCCTCGACCTGGCGCTTGGGGTTGCGCGGGTCCGGCGACCACTGCGGCGTCAGCCAGCCGGCCTGGTTGGGCTCGTTCCAGATCGACCACTGGTCGACGCGTGGCAGACCCTGGTACGTGCCGCTGTAGCGCTTGCCGACGGCCTTGACGAAGAGCGCGAACTCGGCCGGGTTGGGGCCCCAGTTCTTCTGCAGATCAGGGCGATCGGCGGGCGCCTCGCCCGCGGCCCAGCGCGGCACCGGCGACGTGATGTCGAGGTTCACGAGGATCCCGCGCGCGAACGCGCCCTGGATGAGGCGGTCGTAGTGCTCCCAGACCGGCGCCTGGTAGTAGGCGGGATCGGTCGCGTCGCCGGCCGGCTTCGTGACCGACGTGTTCGCCGGGGCGAGCAGCTGCCAGAAGACCGAGATGCGGATCCGGTCGACGCCAAGCCCGGCGAGCGTGTCGAGCGTCTTGTCCTGCGTCGCCGGATCGCCGTAGACGAGCAGCGGGTCGTCCTGGAACATCGACTCCTGGGTCGCCGAGGCCGAGGCCGCAGACGGCAGTGCCGCCAGCACGAGGGCGGCCAGGATGAGGGGGAGGAGTCGTTTCACTTATTCGAGGCGCGGGTCGCGGCGATCTGCTTGCGCGCGTCTAGGAACACGCCGAGCGGACGGGAAGAGCGGGGGTCAAGATAGACGGCCCGACGACTTGTCGTCTCAGCGGCCTTCGCATCGCCCGTCTCGAGCTCGTATTGCGCGAGTGCGATCCATGACTCCGGGTTGTCGGGCTGGAGGCGCACTGCCTGCTCCAACGCAGCCTTCGCCTGAAGCTGGCGGTTGCCGGCCTGCCGTTCGATCTGCGCGAGCTTGAAGAGCGGATCGAGCGCCAGTGGGTTGACGTCGCGGGCCTGCTGGGCCTGTGTTCTTGCCGCGTCGACGTCGCCGCGCTCGAGCGTGATCAGCGACTGCTGGGCGAGCTCGTCGGAGCGCAGTGGCTGCCACGCCGCCCACGCGCCGATGACGGCCGCGACGACGACGCCGAGCGCGCACAGCGCCCGTGGGACGTCGCGCAACCCGGCGCGCAGGCGCTCGACGACGCCGGCGCGCACGAGCGCCACCGCCGGCGCCGCCGCCCGCAGGGGCCCGTGGCCGGCGACCCAGCCCGCGGCGAGCAGCCCGACGGCCGCGTTCGCCGGCACGAACCACGTCCAGTCGATCGTCGAGTGCAGGCCGAAGACGAGCACGACGGCGACGAGCGTCAGCAGCGCGATGCGCTCGGGCGAGCCGCGCTCGTCGGCGTGCAGCGGCGCCGCCCCTCGCCGCCACCTGCGATCCAGCCCGGTCGCGGCCGCGGCGCCCGCGAGCCAGGCGGCGAGCAGCGCGAGGCTGACCGCGGCCCCGGCGATGCCGAGGTCCGACAGCGTCTGCACGACGTAGCCATGGGCCTGGCGGACCGCGCCGTCGGCCGTCCGGTAGCGCTTGCGGACCGTCGCGTAGCCGCCCGCGCCGACGCCGACGGCGACGTGGTCCTCGAAGATCCGCAGCGCCTCGTCCCAGTAGCGCGCGCGCACGCTGCCGGCTGCCGTCAGGCGGCTCGGATCGTTGACGGGAAGCGCGGCGTTGGGGTCCGTCAGCGACTTGTAGTGGTAGGAGATCGTCGCGCTGAGCCCCGCGTCGGACAGCGCCATGCGGGCCACGACGCCGATCGGCACGAGCGCGAGGCCGGCGAGCAGCGCGACGCCGATCCGCCGGCGCGTGCGCGGGTTCGGCGCCCGCACCTGCGCGCCGAAGCCGACGGCGAGCCCGACGAGCGCCAGCAGGATGATCATCGCGAGGACGAGCAGACCGAGCTGCAGGCCCGCCTGCTCGCGCAGGTCGAGCGCGACGCGGTCTTCGCTGAGGGCGCTCTGCGAGAAGGCCCAGGCCGCCGTCGCGAGGCCACCGGCCACGCCGACGAGCAGCAGGGCCGACGCGCGCAGGCGCCGCGCCCCGACGGTCGCGAGCCAGAAGCCCGCGCCGACCACGGCGGCGAGCAGCGCGCCGCGGGAGTAGGCGAGCAGGATCGTCAGCACGAGCAGGCCGAGGGCCGGGTAGGCGAGCGCGTTCAGCGTCTGATGACCCGTGCGCCGCGTGCCGAGCCAGAGCACACCGGGCACCCCGAGCGCCGCGGCCAAGCCGACGCTGTTCCAATAGCCGAACGGTTCGCGCAGACGGGCGAACGTCTCGTCGGGGTTCAGCGCCCCCGGCGCGATCTTCGTCAGCACGGCGTAGGCGCTGATCGCGACCGCCGACAGCGTGATCGCGCCGAGCACGGCCCCCCAGCGATCGGGAAGCGCGTGCGCGAGCGCGACGGCGGCGGCGAAGACCGCGAGGTATGCGAACGTCCGGTTGGCCTCGAGATAGGCGTCGGAGGGGTTCGCGGCCCACGTCAGCGACAGCGCCGTCACGACCGCGAGCGCGATGAGCCCGACGAGCGGCGCGGCGCCGCACACGCGCGCCGGCCGCGGCACGAGCAGGATCGCCCCAGCGACGGCGAGCCCGCCGCCGAGGATGAGCGCGACCTCGACCCGCGTCGTGCGCGCGAGCAGCAGCCCGCCGTCAGCGGCGAACGCGACCGCGCAGATGATCGCGGCGAGGCCGATCGACAGCAGCGGCTGCGCCGCCCGGGATGGGGACCCCGCGAGGGTGGGGGAGCTCAGCGGCGTCCTGACACGCGGACGCTCGTCAAGCCCGACGGGTGCGGACAAGGCTTCGGATGCGGACGGCCCCGAACGCGAGCGAGCCGGCGAGCAGCAGCGCGAGCAGGACGAGGACCGGCGTGGGCAGATCGGCGACCTGACCGGTGTCGGGGGCGCGGCCGACATCGGCCGCGTTTGGCACGACGGTCCCGCCGTCGCGGGCCGCGTCGGCCGCCGCGGCCTGATCGTCCGGGGTCGCTGCGGCGAGCTGCTCGGAAGCCGGCTTCGTGGACGGCGGCGGCGTGCCGCCCGAGCCTCCGCCCCCGCCGCTGCCCCCGCCCGTCGGGGCGCCCGCGGCGTCGCTCTTGGAGCCCGACTTCGAGCCGCCCTTGATCGCCGCGGCGTCCTGTGCGCGGGCGATGATGTCGCGGCAGTTGCCGTACTGGTCGGCGTCGGCCGGCAGCTTGGCGAGCGCGTCGCGGTAGTCCTGCTGCGTGTAGGTCTTCGACAGCACCTCGTCGTCGGTGCAGTCGTTGATGACGGCACGGCCGGAGGCCGCTGCGGTGCCGGCGCCGACGAGCAGCACGAGCAGTGTGGCGAGAAGGACGGGGAGCTTGCGAATCGAGAAGTTCACGGTCACCTAGCTGATCGAGCCGATCGCGGTGGCGAAGCCGCCGGCCCAGGCGTCGAAGGTGTACGGGAAGACGTCGCGGCGTGCGTTCGCCGATAGGCGCGCGCGCAGATCTGCGTCGTCGTGCAGGCGCCGCAGCGCGACGCCGAGGGCAGGGACATCGCCGGCCGCCACGACGAGGCCGTTGCGGTCGTGTCGCACGAGCCCGCCCGCGACGGCACCGACCTCGTCGCTGGCGATGATGGGTGTGGACTGGTTCATGGCCTCGTTGGCGACGAGCCCCCAGGGCTCGCGGAAGCTGCGAGTGCGCAGCGACGGTATGACGCAAACGTCCGCCGCTGCCAGGAAGTTGCGGATCTGCTGCGGTGGCTGGTGACCGACGAACGTAACCGCGCCGCCGGCCGGGACCCGGGCGGGCCCGGATCCCGCGCCGACGAGGACGAGCGCGGCGGTAGCTCCAAAACCTGACAAACGCCAAGCATCAAGGAGCACCGCTGCACCTTTTGCCCGGGTCGGGCGGCCGAGAAACACCGCCGTGAACGTTGCCGTACGCTCAACGTCGACGGCGGCGGCCCAGAACGCGTTGTCGACGGCCTGCGGCGCGACGTGCACGTTGCGCGCGCCACGGGCGCGGGCAAACGCTGCGACGTGCGGGCCGTAGGCGACGATCGCGGCCGCCTCGCGGTAGAGGATCGCCAGCAGCGGCGCCCCGCCGGCGAGGTGTGCGGGCGTGCGCGGATGCGCCCACAGCGCGCTCCACAGCACGAACGGGACGCGGCCGCCGCGCGCCCCCAGCCAGGCCGCCGGCAGCGCGACGCGCCCTGCCGTGCCGCAGACGACGGCGCGGTAGGCGCGGGAGGCGGCGAGCGCTCGGATCTCGCGCTGCTCGACGAAGCGATGCGGCACGCCCGGATCGGCCACGCCCGCCGACGCGTGCCACGATCGCCCGCCGAAGATCGCGAGCTCGATCGGCAGTCGGCGATGCAGTGCCGCGAACGCGCCGACGCGCTCGGGCGGCACGTGGTTCGTGACGAACAGGACGGGCTTCACGATGCCCCGGTCTGCGGGCGGGCGTTGCGGCCTGAGCGCAGCGCCTCCTCGTAGGCGGCGACGGTCGCGGCGCCGCAGCCCGCCCAGGAGAACGCCCGCTCGACGGTGGCGCGGGCCTGCTCGCCGGCGAGCCGTAACGCGGCGGGGTCATCGACGAGGCGCGCGATCTGCGCGGCGATCGCGGCGACATCGCCGGGCGCGACGAGCGTGATGCCGCCGCCGACGGATGCGATCTCCCGCGGGCCCGGCTCGCCCTCGGCCGCGATCACCGGCAGCCGGCCGGCCATCGCCTCGACGTAGGCGACGCCGAACGCCTCGTCGACGGACGGCATCGCGAGCAGCCAGGCGCGGCGCGTGCGCTCGAGCGCCTCCGCGGGCGCGAGCTGCCCCGCGAAGTCGACACGATCGGCGATCTCGAGCTCGGTTGCGAGGCGCTCCAGCGCGGCCCGCTGCGGCCCGTCGCCGATGACGAGGTAACGCACGCGGGGCAGCGTCGCGATCGCGCGCATGACGTCGGCGTGGCGCTTGCGGGCGACGAGGTGCCCGGTCGTGACGACGGTCGGCTCGCGCTCGCGCTCGGCCGCCGTCGTCGGTAGGTCGGTGCCGAGGCGCACGACGCGCGTCGCCGGCGCGCCGAGGATCCGGCAGCGTCGCTCGATGCCCGCGCTGTTGGCGAGCACGAGCCGCGAGCGACCGAGCGCGGCCCGCACCGCCTCGGCACCAGCCGCCGACCCCGGCGCGGTGTGGAAGACGTCGCCGCCGTGGACGGAGACGACGAGCGGCGCCACGGGCTCGACGCCGCCGTCGAGCGCCCTACGCACGGCCTCGCCGGCCGGAACGGCGTTGTGCGCGTGGACGAGATCGAACGCGAAGCGCCGCCGCAGGGCGCGCAGCGCGAGCGCGAGCGTCGGCGCCGCCCAGCGGCCCCACGTGCCGTAGCTGCACGGCCGCGGCGGCGCGAGGAACGGGACGTAGGTGATCTCGATGCCGTCGAGCGTCGTGCGCGGCGGCTGCGCGAGCGCGCTCGCAGCAGCGCTCGCGGCGGCCCGCGGCCCGGCCCGCAGCGCCGACAGAGGCGGCAGCGGCCGGTGCAGCACGAGCACGCGCACGTCGGCCCCGGCGTCGCGCGCGGCGACGGCCTGGCGATGCGCCCAGACCCCGAGCACGGGGTCGGCCGCGCGCGGATAGAACTCGGTGACGACGGCGACCCTCATCGCAGCCGCCGCGACCAGGATGCCGCGTCGCGCGTCACGTACGGCCGTCCCGTGAGGAACGCCTGCGCCTCGGCGACGGCCTCGGCGCGGGCGTAGCCGCCGCCGACCGGCGTCGCGTGCAGGATCGGCGGCGCGTCGACGATCCCCATGCGCCAGCCGTGCTCGGCGGCGAGCGCGGACCAGTGCGCATCCAAGCCCCAGCCCATGCGCAGCGCGGGAAACGCCAGCAGCGTGTCGAAGGTCGTCGCGGCGAACGCCGTCACGGGGCCGATCTCGACGAAGCGCGACTCGCGCACGGCCCCGCCGCCGTGACGGCGCGTGACCGTCCACGCGGCGTGCGAGTGGCGCCGGTGCGCGGGCTGGGCGAGCTCGAGCTCAGCGCCTTCGGCGCAATGCAGGAAGCGGTCGAGGAAGCCGCGGCCGAGCACGACGTCGTCGTCGACGACGAGCACCCAGTCAAAGCCGGCCGGCGGGTGCGCCGCGAGCAGCGCGTCGAGATGCTCGAACTTGCCGGCGTCGCCCATCGCGACGGTGTGCATCGCGATCTCGTGGCGCGTGCGATGCAGCTCGACGCGGGCGTCCCGCATCAGCCTCCCGGGCCGCTCGATGCCGAGCACGAGCACCCGCAGACGCGGCGGCCGCGTGCGCCCCGCACGGTCGAGGCGACGGTTGCGGCGCGCGGCCTCGACGTCAAGCAGCGCGTCGATCGCGCGGGCGGCCGGTCGCCGCAGCCCGCGCACGGTGCCGCTCTCGCCCGATAGGAAGTCCGGGTCCTCACCACCGGCGCGCGTCGCGAAGCCGAGCGCCGCGCGCACGCGCGCCGCCGCGCCGCCGCGGATGGCCTCGGCCCGCTGGCCGGTCGCCGCGCCGTCGCCGGCGGGCTCGGCCCGCTGGCCGGTCGCCGCGCCGCGGTCGCCGAGCGCGGCTCGCAGCCTTCCGAGCGAGTGCGCGCTCATGACGACACCATTCGCGCAGCGGTAGCGCGGCCCGTGCACGATGCAGCCCGCGAACACGCGCAGCTCGCGCGCGAGCGCCGGTGCGCGGCCGTTGAAGGCGTCGAAGCGCCGCGCCTGGCGCCCGCGCGCGTAGGCGGCCGCGGCGCGCGACCGCAGCCGGGAGTCGTCCCCGGCCCGGCGATGGTCGAGCGCCGCCGCGGCCACGTAGCGAATGCGCGCCCCGGAGGCGAGCAGGCGCTCCTGCCACTCCTGCTCGTCGCCGCCGCCGTCGATCTGCGGCGACTCGTCGAAGCGCCCGACGCGGTCCAGCGCGCAGCGACGGATCGTCATGTTCGCGCCCCATGCGTGCTCGACGTCGCGGTCGACGGCGCCGAGCTCCTGCGTCGTGATCGGCGGCTGCTCGCGACCGCACGAGCGCAGCCGGTGATCCTCGAAGCGCGCGTGGATCGGACCGGTCAGGACGCCGACGTCGGGCGCGGCGCGGGCGTCGGCATCGATGAGCGCGGCGAGCCAGCCCGGATGCACGGCAACGTCGTCGTCGACGAACACGAGCAGCTCGCCGAGCGCGGCCGCGATGCCCGCGTTGCGGGCCGCGTTCAGGCCGCGCGAGCGGCCCGTCGCGACGTAGCGCGCGCCGTGGCGCCGTGCCACCGTCGCGGTCGCCGCGCTCGGTCCGTCGTCGACGACGAGCACCTCGGCGCCGGCCGCCGTCGCCTGCGGAACGATCGAGGCGAGCGCCACGTCGAGGTACCCCGCCCGCTCACGGGTGGGAACGATGATGCTCGCCAGTGGGGCCATCCCGCCGAAGAGTCTAGGTTTGCAGCCAGCCCGTGATCCTCTTCCTGCATAACCGCTACCGCACGACCGGCGGCGAGGAGCGCGCGGTCGAGGACCTCATGTGGCTCGTGCGCGAGCACCTCGGCGAGGACGCCGAGCCGCTGACCCGCGACAGCGCGACGATCGGCCGCGCGCGGGCGGCGGCGGGGCTGCTCGGCGGCGGCCTGGCGCCCGAGCAGGTCGCGGCGGCGGTTCGCCGCACCGGCGCGCGCGTCGTCCACGCTCACAACGTCAACCCGTCGCTCGGCTGGCGCGCGCTCGCCGCTGCGCGCGAGGCCGGCGCTCGCGTCGTCCTGCACCTGCACAACTACAGGCTCGTCTGCGCGGTCGGGACATGCTTCACCGCCGGCGAGGACTGCACGCGCTGTCAGGGCCGCAACACGCTGCCCGGCGTGCTGCGCAACTGCCGCGGGACGGGCGCCGAGGCGCTCGTCTACGGAGCCGGCCTGGCGGCCTGGCAGCGGCGGCTGGTTGCGAACGCCGACGCGTTCGTCACGCCGAGCGCGTTCGCTGTGGCCCGGCTGCGTGCCCTGCGCGCGCCGGTCGGCGACGTCGCCATCGTGCCCAACCCGGTTCGCGCGCTCGCGGAGCGCTCGCGCGCCGCCGCCGGCTCGTACGCGCTCGTCGCGTCGCGGCTGTCGCCCGAGAAGGGCGTCGATGCGGCGATCGAGGCGTGCCGCCGCGCCGGCGTGCCGCTCGTCGTCGCCGGTGACGGCCCGCGGGCGGCGGCGCTGCATGCGGCCGCCGCCGGAGCGGACGTCACCTTCACGGGCCGCGTGAGCGCCGCCAGGATGGCCGAGCTGCGCGCCGGGGCCGCGCTCGCGATCGTCCCCTCGCGCTGCGCGGAGAACTTCCCGCTCGCGGCGGTCGAGGCGCTCGCGGCGGGGATCCCGCTTGTCGCGACGCGCGTCGGTGGGATCCCGGAGCTGGCTCCGGCGGACGCGCTCGTAGCCCCCGGCGACACCGACGCGATGGCGCTTGCGATCGCCGCCCGCTACGGGGACGAGCGCGCCGGCGAGGACGGCCGCCGCCGCGTCGCCGAGGTCGCCGGGCCGCAGGTCGTTGCACCGGCGCTCGCCGCCGTGTACGACGCCTGAGCCGCGGACGCGCCAGATGCCGTGCGCTTCGGCGACGGCGAGGCCGGCGAGGCCGCGCGCCGGCGGGTCCTGCGGATCGCGGCGCCCGCGGTGGTTGCCGACGCGTTGCGCCGTCTACGAGGCGATCTCGCTGTCGTAGGCGACCGCGATGGCGCATCTCGGCGGGACCGCCGAGCGGTCCTCCTCGACGCGCGCGCGTCGCTCACCCGGCGCAAGCCACCCGACGCGCGCCATAGGATGACGCGGCATGCGCCGGTCAGGGGGATTCATCGGGTTGTGTGCGGTCGCGTGCGCGCTGACCGCGATTCTGCCTGCCGCCGCGCAGGCCGAGACCGAGCAGTTCACGCTGAAATCCAAGCCGTTCCTGCTGTCGGGCTTCAAGACGATCTTCCCGAAGATCGGCGTGGCGACGCCGAAGCGCTCGGGCTACATCACGCGGATGGACGCCTGGCTCGTCGACGAGCGCGGCAGGCGCGTGACGATCCGCAGCGTGATGCTGCACCACATCGTCTTCGTCAACACCGGCCACGCCGACGGGCCGCCGAAGAAGACGACCTGCAAGGGGCGCGGCGGTGAGCCGTTCTGGGGCACCGGCGAGGAGAAGCAGCCGCTGATGCTGCCCGACGGCTACGGCTATCAGGTCGACAAGCACGACGGCTGGACGATGCAGGCGATGCTCATGAGCCACGACCTGCAGGCGCACACGGTGCGCGTCGTCTACAGGGTCCAGATGGCCTTGGGGGTCAGTCTGCAGCGCGTCAAGCCGCTCTGGTTGCGCGCCAACGGCTGCACCACGCAGCCCAGCTACGACGTGACCGGCGACATGCCGCTCGGCGGCGTGCATAGCCGCACGCACCTCTGGCGGATGCCGCTCAGCGGTCGGATCGTCGAGGCGACCGCCCACCTGCACGGCAGCTCCTACGGCATGACGATCGACCAGCCGCGTTGCGACGGGCGCACGCTGATCGACGAGCGGCCGATGTACGGCCTTCAGAACGACCTCGTCTACCGCGCCCGCCCGGTGCTGCACGAGCCCGGTCCGATCGCCACCGGCCACTACCTGTCGGAGACCGGGATCCCAATCCGCAAGGGCGAGTTCCTCAAGGTGACCGGGCGCTACGACGGCTCGCGACCGCACCCGCGGGTCATGGCGATCGCCCACATCTACGTCGCGGTCGACGGCGACGCGCCGCGGTCGTGCGGGCCGTTGCCCGCCGACGGCCACATCTTCTGGACGCGCACCGACGGGACGCTCCAGCCCCCGGTCATGACCCTGCCGCTCAACGGCCTCGGCGCCGACGGCAAGGTGCACGAGATCGATCGGCCCGCCGGCGTCGAGCGGGTCGTCGACTCGACGGCCACGCGGGTCGACCTGACCGGCGAGCGCTTCGTGCCCGCGAACCTCTCGATCGGCAAAGGGACGAAGGTGATCTGGAGCTTCGACGACCCCGTCCTGCACAACGTCACGCTCGCCTCCGGACCGCGGCTCGTCGCGTCGCCGAACTCCGGCAAGGGCACCCGTTTCGTACAGACGCTCAACACTCCTGGCACGTACAAGCTCTTTTGCTACCTGCACCCGATCACGATGACGCAGGTCATCACGGTGAGACCATGACCCGGAAGACCCTCCCCGCCCTACTCGCCGCAACGCTCTCGCTGGGGGTGACCGTCCCCGTTGCGCTCGCTGCGACGAAGAGCATCAAGGTCGGCGACGACTACTTCGTCCGCGCAAAGGGCGTACCGACCGTGACGGTCAAGAAGGGCACGACGGTGAAGTGGAAGTTCGCCGGCCACGCGCCGCACAACGTCACCGTGTCCAGCGGCCCGGTCAAGTTTCACTCGAAGACGATGAGGTCGGGCTCGTTCTCGAAGAAGCTGACGAAGAAGGGAACCTACAAGATCTACTGCACGATCCACGGTGCCGCCGACCAGTCGATGGTGCTGAAGGTCAAGTAGCGTCGGCGGGAGCCTCGCCCACGGCGTCCGGCTCCTCGACCGGCGGCTCCTCGACCGGCTCAGGCGCCTCCGGCGTGGGATCGGTCACGGCGGCGGGCTCCTCGGGCGTCGGATCGGCGGCCGCGGCGACCGGCTCGGCGGGCGCGGGCGGGTCGGGCGCGATCGCCAGCGGGGGCGGGTCGGCCGCCGGCGGCGCGGCGACAGGCTCGGTCGGCGACGGCGGGGTGTAGACCGGGTCGGGCTTCTTCTTGAGCTTGCCGAACACCGCCCCGCCGGCGCCGGCCACGACGGCCGCCGCGCCGCCGACGCGCAGCAGCTTGGAGGACAGCAGCTTCCTGACCTTCGACGGCGGTCGCAGCGACTTCGCCTTCGCGACCCCCTTGCCGGCCGCCTTGCCGGCCTTCTTGCTCGCCTTGCCGGCCGTCTTGCCGACCCTTCCGTCCGTCCAGATCTTCGTGATCGATGCCAGGCCGTCCAGCGCCTTGCTCGTCGTGCGCTTCTGGCGCCGCAGCTTCATCGGGGTGCTCCTCTGCTTCGAAGTAGGGACCTATCGCCTACCCGGCGCGGTCTGGGACAAACGAAGGTAGCCCACGGAGCGCCGGGTGCTATGAGGCCGCGAGCACCCCGCGCAGCCAGTCGGCCGTCTGGGCGATCCCGTCGCGCACGCCGATCTTCGCCTCCCAGCCGAGCACGGTTCGGGCCTTCTCGACGCTTGGCCAGCGGCGCACGACGTCGACGGCGAACGTCGGCAGGTGCTCGAGCTCAAAGGCCTCCGGCTCACGCCCGCAGACCTCCCAGATGATGCGCGCGATCGCGGCGACGGTCAACTCGTCGGAGGCGGAGATGTTGAAGTCCTCGTGCAGGCCGGCCGGGGAGTCCATCGCGGTGACGACGCCGTCTGCGATGTCGTCGACGTGCGTCAGCGTGCGCGTGTGCTCGCCCGTGCCGAAGATCTGCAGTGGGTGCTGGCCGGCCAGGACCTTGCGGATGAGGTCGGGCACGGCGTGCGCGATGCCGGGCTCGTCGTCGGGCATCTCGCCCGGCCCGTAGGCGTTGAAAGGGCGACAGATCGTGTACGGCAGGCCATGCTCGTCGTGCGCGGCGCGGCACCAGACCTCGCCGGCGAGCTTCGAGAAGCCGTATGCCGAGCGCGGCATCGCGACGTCCCAGACGTGCTCCTCGGTCGTCGGGTACTCGGTCGCGCGCTCGAACACCATCGAGCTGGAGACGTACGTGAAGCGCTCGACGTCGCAGTCCAGCGCGGCCTGGATGACGCCGTCATAGAGCGCCGAGTTGACCGCCGTCAGCGTGTGGGGGAGCTTGTGGAAGTTCGCGATCCCGCCGACGATCGCCGCCAGGTGGATGACATGCGTGCAGCCCTTCGTCGCGGCCAGCGCCTGCTCGTGCAGGCGCAGGTCGCCGGTGTGGACCTCGCAGCCCTCGCGCATCCACTGCGGCGCCTCGCGCTGGTCGGAGACGCGCACCTCGAAGCCGGGATCGCGCAGCAGGCGCCGCACGACCGCGGCGCCGATCGTGCCGGCGCCGCCCGTCACAAGCACACGCTTCATCGGCCGCGGCTCGCAGCCGTGCCGGGAGGCGGGGTCACGGCAGCGCGACCTTGCCGTTGGAGAGGACGCTGAGCTCCGACAGGTAGGCGAAGACCTGCGCGGCGCCGAAGCAGTTCCAGGGGTCGACGACGAGCGCGTCGCCGCCGGCGAGCGCCGCGATGAGATGCAGCGGCTCGGTGCCGCGGAACTCGTCGTGGTTGGCGGCGACGACGACCGCGTCAGCGCCGGTGACGGCGTCCGCGAGGGGGGGCGTCGGCGTCGCCACGCGCGGGTCGTGGACCTCGACGTCGGCGAGCTCGCGCTCGAGCAGGCGCACGAGCTTGTGCGCGAGCGAGTCGCGCTCGTCGTCGGTGTTGCCCTTGAAGGCAAGCCCGAGGACGGCGATCTTGCGCCCGTTCAGCGACCCGAGGCGGCGCTTCATCCCCTCGACGAGAAACAGCGGCACGGACTCGTTGACGCGCGAGACGGCGAGCAGCATGCCGGGGGCGTTCGAGCGCTCCTCGCTGAAGGCGAAGTCCTTGCGCAGGCAGGTCCCGGCGGTGAGGCCCGGCGAGGCGATCCCGCCGCGCGGGTAGTCGCGGTTGATGAGCTCGATGACGTCGAAGACGTTCGCGCCGTGCTGCTCGCAATCCATCATCAGCAGGTTCGGCAGCGCGAAGTTCGCGTAGCGCAGGATGTTCGTCCAGATCTTCGCGAGCTCGGCCTGCACGGGCGTCGTCTGCACGATCGGCGCACCGAAGACGCTGAACAGCGCGCCGACGCGCTCGCCGGAGGCGGCGCCGACGCCGCCGATGATGCACGGCAGCGTGTCGATCTCCTCGAAGAAGCGCCCGGCGGCGATCCGCTCCGGCGCGTGGGCGACGAAGACGTCCTCGCCGATCTGAAAGCCGAGGTGCTTGGCGAGGTAGCCGGCGACGAACTCGGTCGTGCCAGGAGCGATCGTCGAGCGCAGCACGATCGTGTGCCCGAGGCGCAGGTGCCCGAGCAGGTCATCCAGGGCCGAGCGGATGTCGGAGATGTCGATCTCGATGTGCGAGAACGACGGCGTGCCGAGCGTGATGACGATGTGGTCGGCGAGCGCCGCGTCGGCGACGCGGTCTGACACCTCGAGCGTTCCGGCGGCGTGGACGCGGTCGAGCGCCGCCTGTGCGCCGGGCTCCTCGAACGGCATGCACCCGTCGCGAACCGCCTGCAGCCGGGCGGCGTCCTTGTCGACGCCGAGCACCCGCAGTCCGCGGTCGGCGAAGGACACGGCCAGCGGGAGGCCGATCCGGCCCAGCCCGATGACGGCAACCTCGGCGGACATGTGGCGGGGAATCTACCGTTCGCTTGACGCCGCAAGCATGCGGTGTCGGATGTACTGCTTGGTGAAGCCCACGACGAAGCGTGGGTTGTAGCGCGCGTAGCGTCGCCACAGGCGCCTGGGCTCGTGCGCCAGGCGGTAGGACCACTCGAGGCCGGCGGACTGCATCCACAGCGGCGCCTGCGGCACGAGACCGGCGTGGAAGTCGAACGCGGCGCCGACGCCGACGAGCACGGGGGCGTCGAGGCGGCCGCGCATCGCGGCCATCCACTTCTCCTGCTTCGGCGCTCCGACACCGACCCAGATGACGTCGGCCTTGGAGTTGTTCATCTCGGCGACGATCGCGTCCTCCTCCTCCTCGGAGAGGTCGCGGAAGGGCGGCGAGTAGCCGCCGACGATCCTCACGCCCGGGAAGCGCTGGCGCAGGTTCAGCGCGAGTTGGACGAGCGCGCCCTGGTTGCGACCGCCGTAGAGGTACATCCGCGTGTCGTTCTCGGCGGCGCGCTCGCAGTAGCGGGCCATCAGCGTCGGGCCGTAGACGCGCTCCTCGAGGTCGCCGCCGAGCGCGTTCATCGCCCACACGAGCGGCTGGCCGTCGGGTAGCGTCAGCGACGCGTTCAGGACCGCCTCACGCAGCTCCGGGTCCTCGTTGCAGACCATGATCGTGTGCGTCGCGGCGACGCAGACGTAGCCCTTCTCGCGATGGGCGATCGACGCGTCCATCCACTCCATCGTGTCGTCGTAGTCCGTCAACGACAGCGGCACGCCGAGCACGCTGACTTCGGACGGGGCGATTGGGGCGGGCTGCGACAACGGCTTGGGGGGCCGCTGCAACCCACTGGGAAGGGGGCGGGAGAGGGTCATGCGGGCAAATACGACGCTTGGGATGGGGCGAAGGTACGAGTCAGAACGCGGTTCAGGGGCAAAGGTTGCGAACTTGCAAGTGCGCGTCTTTAGGTTCGCTACCCGCGAGTTCGCGCCTCTGAACGCCGTATCGAGCTTTGGCGTCCGTTCGCGGCAGACGACTAGGCTGCTTCGATGGCTCGCGCGCTCGTCACCGGCATCACGGGACAGGACGGCTCCTACCTCGCCGAGCTGCTCCTGAGTCGCGGCTACGAGGTCGTCGGGATGGTCCGATCGCCGGATGTCCGCGTCGACGGGGTGCGCACGGTGATCGGCGATCTGACGGACCTCGGGTCGCTGCGCGCCGCGCTGCTCGAGACGGCGCCCGACGAGCTCTACCACCTCGCCGCGCCGACGTTCGTCCCCGCCTCGTGGGAGGACCCTGCGGCCACGCTGGCCGCGGTCGCGGGCGCGACGGGCACGCTGCTGAACGCCGCGCGCGAGGTCGACGGGCTACGGGCCATGTTCGCGTCGTCCGGCGAGATCTTCGGCGCCGCGTCGCAGTCGCCGCAGAACGAGCGCACGCCGATGCGCCCGCGCTCGCCCTACGGCGTGGCGAAGCTCGCGGCGTTCGGCCTCGTCGACGCGCTGCGCGAGCGCCACGGCCTGCACGCGTCGAGCGCGATCGCCTACAACCACGAGTCCCCGCGGCGGCCCGAGCGCTTCCTGCCGCGCAAGGTCACTCGCGGCGCGGCCGCGATCAAGCTCGGCCTGCAACAGGAATTGCAGCTCGGCGACCTTGGCGCGATCCGCGACTGGTGCCACGCGCGCGATGTCGTGCGCGGCTACTGGCTCATGCTGCAGGCCGACGAGCCGTGCGACGTCGTCCTCGCGGGCGGCGTCGGGCGCACGGTCGGCGAGCTCGTCGACGCGGCCTTCGCGGTCGTCGATCTCGATCCCGCGGAGTACGTCCGCGTCAACCCCGAGTTCGTCCGGCCTCCCGAGGCGACCCCGCCGGTCGGCGACACGACGCTCGCCCGCGAGCGCCTCGGCTGGGAGCCCGAGATCAGCTTCGAGGCGATGATCGAGGAGATGGTGCAGGCCGACCTCGCCGACCTCGCTGCGACGACCGCGCCGGGCTGACGCTCGACTGGGCTGACGCTCGACTCAACACAGGCCGCCCGGGCGCGGCGTGTCGAACACGGCATCACCTCGTCCGGCGACGAAACAGCACCCCCGACAGCGCGATCGAGACGGCGAGGATGCCGGCGCACCAGGCGAGCGCCGTCCACGGGGCGTTGGCGACCGGCGTGCCGAGCAGCAGGCCGCGCAGCGTCTCGATGACCGGGGTGATCGGCTGGTGGGCGGCGAAGCCCTGGATCCACGACGGCATCGTGTCGATCGGGACGAACGCGCTCGACGCGTAGGGCAGGAACAGGATCAGGAACTGAAAGCCGTTGGCCGCCTCGGGGGTGCGGGCGACGAGGCCGAAGGCGGCGGCCAGCCAGGACAGCGCGACGACGAACGCGAGCAGGACGGCGACCGCGGCGAGCACGTCCAGCGGCGCGGCGTGCGGGCGAAAGCCGATCAGGACGGCGACGCCGAAGACGAGCACGGTCGAGACGGCGTTGCGGGCGACGCTCGCCGCGACGTGGCCGGCGAGCACGGCCGGGCCGCCGACGTCCATCGAGCGCAGGCGGTCGATGATCCCGCCGGTCATGTCGGCGCTGACGGTGACGGCGGTCGTCGCCGAGCCGAAGCCGGCGCACAGGAGGATGACGCCGGGGACGACGTAGGTCACGTACGCCGTGCCGGTCTCGATCGCGCCGCCGAACAGCTCGACGAAGACGAGCATCAGGACGACGGGCAGCATCAGCGACGTGATCAGCGCGTCGAGGTTGCGCGACGACAGGCGGACGCAGCGCGCGGCCATCGTGCGGGCGTCGGCGAGGGCGGCCGGGCGGCCGGGCGTGGCCGCGATGTTGGGCGTGGGGAGGGCGAGGTCAGACACCGGCGGTCTCCTTCTCGCGTCGAGCGGGCGCGCCCCCGGCGCAGAGCGGGGCAGCGCGATGGGGGACCAGGTCAGGCATGGGCGGACTCCTTGTCGGGACTCGTGGCGTGGCCCGTGAGGGCGAGGAAGACGTCGTCGAGCGTCGCGTCGTGAACGGCGAAGCGGCGCACCGCGACGCTGCGGGGATCGATCTCGTCGAGCAGCGCGCGGACGTGCGCGGCGCTGCCGTCGGTGGCGACGCCGAGCCGCAGCGCCGCGGGGTCGCGCACGACGATGCGATTGCCGAGCGACCGAGCGACGTCGCGGAACGTCTCGTCGTCGGTCAACACGAGGTCCAGGCGCTGATCGGAGACGCGCCGCTTGAGCTGTGCCGGCGTGCCCTCGGCGACGACGCGGCCGTCGTCGATGACGGCGATGCGATCGGCGAGGCGGTCGGCCTCCTCGAGGTACTGCGTCGTCAGGAAGACCGTCGTCCCGCCGCCGACGAGGCGCGTGATCTCGTCCCACATCGCCTGGCGGCTGCGCGGGTCCAGGCCCGTTGTCGGCTCGTCGAGGAAGATCACCTCGGGGCGACCGACGAGTGATGCCGCGAGGTCCAGGCGCCGGCGCATGCCGCCGGAGTAGGTCGCGACCCGCCGTGCGCCGGCGTCGGTGAGCTCGAATCGCTCGAGCAGCTCGGTCGCCCGGGCGCCGGCCGCGCGCGCGGACTGGCCGAACAGCCGCCCCATCATGCGCAGGTTCTCGGCGCCGGTCTGGACCTCGTCGACCGCCGCGTACTGGCCCGTCAGGCTGATCCGGCGGCGGACCTCGCGGCGCTGGGCGGCGACGTCGAAGCCCGCGACGCGGGCCGTCCCGGCGTCGGCGCGCGCGAGCGTCGCGAGGATCCGCACCATCGTCGTCTTGCCGGCGCCGTTGGGCCCGAGCAGCGAGAACACCGTCCCGCGCGCCACGGCGAGGTCGACGGCGTCGAGCACGCGCAGCGCCCCGTAGGACTTCGTGAGGCCGGTCGCCTCGATCGCCGGGTCGTCGTCCATCGTTGCCGTCCTTCCGGTCGTCCCGATCGCCATTGCGTATTGCATACGCTGTATTGCGTACGTTATACACAGTGAGGCGATGACGAGCAACGGCGACGAGCCCGACAGTCGACTTCCGGCGAGCATCGAGGCCGCCTGGGGTGGGCGCGAGGCGCCGCGCCGCGGCCCGCGGCCGGCGCTCACGCTCGAGCGGATCGTGAAGGCGGCGATCGCCGTCGCGGCCGCGGACGGGCTCGCCGCCGTCTCGATGAGCCGCGTCGCGCGCGAGATGGGGGCGTCGACGATGGCCCTCTATCGCTACGTCGCGGCGAAGGACGAGCTATTGACGCTGATGGTCGATGCGGCGATCGGCGCGCCGGCGGGGGCGAGCGAACCCGACGAGGGCTGGCGCGACGGCCTGTCGCGCTGGGCGTGGGGGCTGCACGAGGCCTACCGCCGCCAGCCGTGGGTCCTGCGGATCCCGATCACCGCCCCGCCGCCGACGCCGAACCAGGTCGCGTGGCTCGAGGACGGACTGCGCTCGCTGCGCAACACCGGACTCGCCGAGCACGAGAAGCCGTCGGTCGTGCTGCTGCTGAGCGGCTACGTCCGCAACGACTCGACGCTCGAAGCCGACCTCGCCGAGGGCTTCATGGCCGCCGCACCGTCACCCGACGATGCGATGTCGCGCTATTCGCGAACGCTCCTGCGCCTGACCGATCCGGAGCGCTTCCCGCACCTGCGCGCCGTGCTCGAGGCGGGCGTCTTCGATCACGCCGACCACCCCGACGACGAGTTTCGTTTCGGGTTGGATCGGATTCTCGACGGCGTCGCCGTCCTCGTCCGCGAGCGCGCTCGCCGCTGACCCGGTCGGGCGCGACGAGGGGTGTCCTGCAAAACGTCCACATGCTGGACGCTTTGACGGCCACCCCCCGTCGTCGCAGGCGGATCCGGCGCGGACCCGGTCGCGAAACCGAACCCGCGTAGAGGACGGCGTGCGCTTGGACTCAGCCTCCGAGCGTGAACGTCGCGAGCGAGGGCAGCAACGCCGTAGGCAACGCCCGCGCCGCGCTCGCACCCGGCCTACACGGACCTGGCCGGCGACGCCCACAGCGCGGTCGCCGGGACGGCGAGCGCGCACGCCGCGAGGCCTGCGACAGCGATCGACTTCATCTGCACGGGGTGCCTTTCGTCGGCTTGGCGGAAGCCCATTCAGCGTCGACGAGAGTCCTTGCCTTGCCACGCACTTGCCATTGCCTTCCCGATCGCGTTCGAAGGCGGCGACTTCTTACGCGCCTGCGCCCGCCGTCGCCCTGCTCCGCGAGGCGGCCGCCTCCTCGCTGCGCTGACCCGTCAGGCGAGCGTCGCGCGCATCGCCGCGACGACCTCCGCGGCCTGCTCGGCGCCGAGGAACGCGCTCATCGGGATCGCGAGCTGCGTGCGGGCGAGGGCGTCGGTCACCGGTAGGACCACGGCTTCGGCATACGGCGCCATCGCCTGCTGACGGTGCAGCGGCGTGCGGTAGTACTCGCGGGCGCCGATCGCGGCGGCGTTGAGGCCCGTGACGAGCGCGTCGGAGTGCTCGTGGTGCACGACGTAGAGGTGCCACGCCGGTAGGACGCCGTCCGTCGCGCCCGGCAGCGTCACGAGCTCGGCCAGGCCCGCGTCCAGGTAGTGCGCCGCGGCGGCGCGGCGCCCGGCGGCCCAGTCGTCGACGTGCGGCAGGAACACCCGCAGGACCGCCGCCTGCAGCTCATCCAGGCGCGAGTTGTAGCCGACCGCCTCATAGGCGACCCGGTCGCGCGAGCCGTGGAAGCGCAGCATCCTCGCCGCATCGGCGATCGCGTCGTCGTTCGTCGTGATCGCGCCGCCGTCGCCGATCGCGCCGAGGTTCTTCGAGGGGTAGAAGCTGAACGTCGCGGCGCTCCCGAGCGCACCCGGGCGGCCGGCGTCGGAGACCGCGCCCATCGCCTGCGCCGCGTCCTCGAGCACCGGCACGCCCAAAGCCTCGATCTCGGCGATCGGCGCCATGTTGCCGAACAGGTGCACGGCGATGACGGCCTTCGTCTTCGGCGTCAGGGCTGCGCGCACGGTGTCTGCGGTGACCGTGCTCGTCACCGGATCGACGTCGCAGAAGACCGGCCGCGCGCCGGTCGGCGGGATCGCCTCGGCGCTCGCGTAGAACGTGTAGGCGGGCACGACGACGTCGTCGCCGGGGCCGACGCCCATCGCGCGCAGGGCGATCGTCAGTGCCTCGGTGCCGTTCGCAACCCCGACCGCGTGCCTGGCGCCGCAGAAGGCCGCGAGCTCGGCCTCGAACGCGCTGACCTCGGGGCCCAGGATGAACTGCCCGGAGTCGACGACGCGGGCGATCGCCGCATCGATCTGCGGGCGCAGCGCGCGCAGCGGCGTGATGGTGTCGAAAAGGCCGACCGGCATGACGTCAGCCTAGGGTCTTGGATCGCCGGGACGCCCGGCGACTAGCATCAGCCAGATCGTGGCGCCGCTCGTCGATCCGGACTTCTGGCGCGACCGCGCGGTCCTGCTGACGGGCCACACCGGCTTCAAGGGCGCCTGGCTCGCGCTCTGGCTGGAGGCGATGGGCGCCCGGCTGACCGGCCTCTCCGACACGGTTCCCACGGACCCCTCGCTGTTCGAGCTCGCGCACGTCGGCGACGGCCTGCGCGACCTGCGCATCGACGTGCGCGATCACGACGGCGTCGGCGCGGCGTTCGTCGAGAGCAAGCCGGAGATCGTCATCCACATGGCGGCGCAGGCGCTCGTGCGCGCCTCGTACGACGACCCGCACGAAACGTTCGAGACGAATGTCATGGGCATGGTCAACGTGCTCGACGCCGTCCGCGCGACGCCGTCCGTACGCGTCGTCGTCAACGTCACCTCAGACAAGTGCTACGCGAACGAGCCGGGCCGCGAGCCGCGCGCCTTCGTCGAGGGTGACGCGATGGGTGGCCACGACCCGTACTCGAGCTCCAAGGGCTGCGCCGAGCTCGTCGCCGACGCGTACCGCAGCTCGTTCTTCGCCGGCGACGGCGCGCCGCGGATCGGCTCCGCGCGCGCCGGCAACGTCATCGGCGGCGGCGACTGGGCGCAGGACCGGCTCATCCCGGACATCATCCGCGGTGCGCTCGCCGGCGCGCCGATCGCCGTGCGCAACCCGGAGGCGATCCGTCCCTGGCAGCACGTGCTGAACCCGCTGTCGGGCTACCTGCGCCTCGCCGAGGTGCTGCACGCCGCCCCCGAGCACGGCGGCGGCTGGAACTTCGGCCCGCTCGACGCCGACGCGCGCACCGTGCGCGAGATCGCCGACCGCCTGAGCGAGCTGTGGGACGGCGAGCTGCGCTGGGAGCTGCACCCCGGCCCGCACCCGCCCGAGGCGCACGTCCTGACGCTCGACTCCTCCAAGGCGCGCAAGCACCTCGGCTGGGCGCCCACATGGGATCTCGAGCAGTCGCTCGCCGCGATCGTCTCGTGGTACGCCGCGCTGCGCGCCGGCGAGGAGATGCGCGCCGTCACGCTCGCCCAGATCGAGGCGTTCGCGGCCGCGCTGCCGTGAGGCCCGAGCCTCAGCTGCCGAGCAGCTTCAGGTCCGAGCGCGTCATCAGCCGGATGAGCTCCTCGAAGCTCGTCTTCGGCTCCCAACCGAGCTGCGCCTTCGCCTTCGCGGGATTGCCGATCAGCTGATCGACCTCGGCCGGGCGCAGGAACGCCGGGTCGAGCCTCACGTAGCGCTCCCAGTCGTCTATGCCGGCCTCGTCGAAGGCGATCTGGACGCACTCGCGGACCGTGTTCGTCTTGTTCGTCGCGATCACGAAGTCCTCGGGCTCGTCCTGCTGGAGCATGAGGTACATGGCCTCGACGTAGTCCTTCGCGTAGCCCCAGTCGCGCTGCGCGTCGAGGTTGCCGAGCGCGAGCTCGTCGCGTAGGCCGTGCTTGATCGCGGCCGCGTGCCACGTGATCTTGCGGGTCACGAACTCCAGCCCACGACGCTCGGACTCGTGGTTGAAGAGGATCCCGCAGCAGGCGAAGAGGTCGTAGGACTCGCGGTAGTTGACCGTGATGAAGTGGCCGTAGACCTTCGCGACGCCGTACGGCGAGCGCGGGTAGAACGCCGTCGTCTCGGTCTGCGGGACCTCGAGCACCTTGCCGAACATCTCCGAGCTCGACGCCTGGTAGAAGCGCGCCTCGGGCGCCGCTTCGCGCATGGCCTCGAGCATCCGCGTCACGCCGACGCCGGTGAACTCCGCGGTCAACGTCGGCTGCACCCACGACACGGCGACGAAGCTCATCGCGGCGAGGTTGTAGATCTCGTCGGGCGCCGAGGCGCGGATCGTGTCGACGAGCGAGCGGTGGTCGAGCAGATCGCCCTGGTGCAGCGTGATCCGATCGCGCAGATGCTCGATGCGATCGAACTTCTCGGTCGAGGCTCGGCGGACCATGCCGTGGACCTCATAGCCCTGCTCGAGCAGCAGCTCGGCGAGGTAGGAGCCGTCCTGTCCGGTGATGCCGGTGATGAGTGCGGAGCGCGCCATGAGCGCGGCTCAGACTACCCTGCACCCCGTGAAGGCGGTCATCCTCGCAGGTGGTCTCGGCTCGCGTCTGAGCGAGGAGACGACCGTCAAGCCCAAGCCGATGGTCGAGATCGGCGGCAAGCCGATCCTCTGGCACATCATGAAGATCTACGCCTCCCACGGCATCGACGAGTTCGTCGTCTGCCTCGGCTACAGGGGCTACGTCATCAAGGAGTGGTTCGCGAACTACGCCCTGCACACGTCCGACGTGACGTTCGACCTGGGCAGCGGCGAGATGGAGGTCCACAAGTCGACGACCGAGCCGTGGCGCGTAACGCTCGTCGACACCGGCGCCGAGACGATGACCGGCGGGCGCCTGAAGCGGGTGCTGCCGTACCTCGGCGACGAGACCTTCTGCCTGACCTACGGTGACGGCGTCGCGGACGTCGACGTGCGGGCGCTCGTCGCGAAGCACCGCGAGCAGGGCCGGATGGCGACCGTCACGGCCGTGCAGCCACCCGGGCGCTTCGGCTCGCTCGAGCTGGAGGGCGACGCCGTCCGCCGCTTCGCGGAGAAGCCGCGCGGCGACGGGGCCTGGATCAACGGCGGCTTCTTCGTCTGCGAGCCGGGCGTCGGCGCGTTCGTCGCAGGCGACGACACGAAATGGGAGGAGCAGCCGTTGCGCGACATCGCCGAGCGGGGCGAGCTGACCGTCTATCACCATCGCGGCTTCTGGCAGGCGATGGACACGCTGCGCGAGCGCAACGAACTGCAGGCGATGTGGGAGTCCGGCGAGGCGGCGTGGTGCACGTGGACCTGACGCCGCCGCCCTGCCGCTTCTGCTGCGCGCCGCTGGAGCACGTCTTCGCCGACCTCGGGATGTCGCCCGTCGCCAACGACAACGTGCCGCTCGAGCACGCGAGCGCGATGGAGCCGTTCTTCCCGCTGTGCGCGCTCGTCTGCGCGCGCTGCTTCCTCGTCCAGCTCGCGCCGTACGAGACGCCGAAGCCCGTCTTCCGCGACGACTATGCGTACTTCTCGTCGTACTCGACGTCGTGGCTGGAGCACAGCCGCCGCTACGTCGAGCTCATGACAGAGCGCCTCGATCTCGGCCCGTCGAGCCGGGTCGTCGAGCTCGCCTCCAACGACGGCTACCTGCTGCAGTACTTCCTGCAGGCCGGGATCCCGGTACTCGGCGTCGAGCCGACGGCGAACACGGCGCAGGTCGCGATCGACAAGGGAATCGACACGCGGGTCGAGTTCTGGGACGTGCAGACCGCGACCGCCGTGGCGCGCGAGGCGCAGGCCGACCTGCTGCTCGGCAACAACGTCCTCGCGCACGTGCCGGACATCAACGACTTCGTCGGCGGCATGAGGATCGCGCTCAAGGCCGGCGGCACGATCACGATGGAGTTCCCGCACCTGCTGGCGCTCATCGCGCGCAACCAGTGGGACACGATCTACCACGAGCACTACTCGTACCTGTCCTTCGGCACGGTCGCGCGCATCTTCGCCGCCCACGGCCTGCGCCTGTTCGACGTCCAGGAGCTGACGACCCACGGCGGCTCGCTGCGGATCTTCGCCTGCCACGACGACGACGAGCGCCCGCAGACCGCCGCGGCCGAGGAGATGCTCGCCCGCGAGCGCGCGGCCGGCCTCGAGGACGTCCAGACCTACCTCGACTACGGCGAGCGCGTCGTCGCCGACAAGCGCCAGGTCGTCACGATGCTGTTCGAGCTCAAGCGCGCGGGCAAGTCGATCGCGGGCTACGGCGCGCCGGCGAAGGGCAACACGCTGCTGAACTACTGCGGCATCGGCCGCGACGTCATCGACTTCACGTGCGACGCCAACCCGAACAAGCAGCATCACCTGCTGCCGGGCACGCACATCCCGGTGCTCGCCCCCGACGCGATCGCCGAGCGGCGCCCCGACGTCGTCCTGATCCTGCCCTGGAACATCAAGGACGAGGTCATGGAGCAGCTGTCGTTCATCCGCGAGTGGGGCGGATGCTTCGCCGCGCGCTCGCCGGAGCTGCGGCTGTTCGAATGAGGCTCGTCGCGACCCCGCTAGCGGGTGCGTACGCCGTCGAGCTCGACCTGCTCGGCGACGAGCGCGGCTGGTTCGCGCGCACCTACGACGAGGCGCTGTTCGCAGAGCACGGCCTCGATCCGGTCGGCGTGCAGGCCAACAGCTCGTTCAACGCGGCACGAGACACGCTGCGCGGGTTGCACTACCAGGCCGATCCGCACGGCGAGGCCAAGCTCGTGCGCTGCGTGCGCGGCGCGATCTGGGACGTCGGCGTCGACCTGCGCGCGGACTCGCCGACCTACCTGCAGTGGCACGCCGTCGAGCTGAGCGCGGACAATCGGCGCTCGTACTACCTCGCCGCCGGCCTTGCGCACGGCTTTCAGACGCTGACCGACGACTGCGAGGTGCAGTACCTCATGGGCCACGTCTACGTGCCCGAATCCGCGCGCGGCGTGCGCTGGGACGACAGGGCGTTCGCGATCGACTGGCCCGCGCCGCACCGCGAGCGCACGATGTCGGCGCGCGACGCGGGCTACGCGGACTACGTGCGATGACCGTGCCGGCGCGGCGGGTGCTCGTGACCGGCGCGACGGGGTTCATCGGCCGCCATGCGCTCGCGCCGCTCGTCGCGTCCGGATTCGACGTGCACGCCGTGACGAGCGGGCCGCTGCCGACCCCCGCCGCGAAGGATCGTGGCCGGGCGACCTGGCATCGCGCCGACCTGCTGTCGGCCGGCGACGCCGACGAGCTGCTCGCCGCCGTGCGGCCGACGGACCTGCTTCACCTCGCCTGGTACGCCGAGCACGGGCGCTTCTGGACCTCGACGGAGAACCTGCGCTGGGTCGCCGCGACGCTCGAGCTCGTGCAGGCGTTCGCGCGCCACGGCGGCCGTCGCGCGGTGCTCGCCGGCAGCTGCGCCGAGTACCGCTGGGGGGCGCCGGGGCCGTGCGTCGAGGCGACGACGCCGCTTGACCCGGCGACGCTCTACGGCACCTGCAAGCGCGCGACGCACGCGGTGCTCGCAGCGTCCGCCGGGGAGCTCGGGATCGAGCTCGCCTGGGGCCGCGTCTTCTTCCTCTACGGCCCCCACGAGACGCCGACGCGGCTCGTCGCGTCCGTCATCCGATCGCTGCTCGCCGGCGAGCCGGCGAAGACGAGCGATGGCCGACAGATCCGCGACTTCCTGCACGTCAGCGACGTCGCGTGCGCGTTCGCAGCGCTGCTGCACGGCTCGGCGACCGGTGCGGTGAACGTCGCGTCGGGCGAGGCGCGCCCGCTGCGCGACGTCATCGACGCGATCGGTGCCGCGACCGGCCGCCCCGAGCTGCTCGACGTCGGCGCGCTGCCTGCGCGCGCGAACGAGCCCGACGAGCTCTATGCCGACATCGCGCGGCTGCGCGACGAGGTCGGCTTCACCCCGGCGCTCGGCCTCGCGGACGGCGTCGCGCGGACCGTCGAGTGGTGGCGCGGTCGAGCGTAGCCGCGCCCCGGCCCCGCCCTCAGGCCTCGATACCGAAGCGCTGCCACAGGTCGCGCCGCTCGCGCAGCCATGCGGCGAGCTCGCGGAAGCCGGTCGCCACGTCGTCCCGGGCCTCCCAGCCGAGCTCGGCCGCCGCAAGCGACGCGTCGGCGACCCAGACCTTCGCGTCCCAGTCGCGCTGCGGCTCGGTGCCCCACTGCGGTTCGGCGTCGATGCCCATCTCGGCGCGCGCGATCTCGACGACCTCGCGCAGCTTCGTCTCGCGGCCCGAGCCGATGTTGTAGACCGACCCGCGCGGCGCATCGGTGCGCTCGGCAGCCACGACGAACGCCTCGTTCGTGTCGCGCACGCTGATGAAGTCGCGTGGCGTGTCGGGGGAGACGAGCGGCGGCAGGCGGCCCTCGAGGCCGCGCGCGACGAGCGTCGGCATGAGCCGGCCCGGCTCCTCCCAAGGGCCGAAGACGCTGTACAGGCGCAGCGTCAGAACGTGCAGATCGTCGCGCTGGGCGACGAAGCGGCAGTGCGTCGTCGCGGCGGACTTCATGACCGCGTAGTCGGAGTTCGGGTCGACGCGCTCGGTCTCCTTCGGGGCGTGGTCCTTGAAGCCGTACTCCGAGCTCGAACCGGCGTGGACGAAGGCCTCGAAGCCGTGCTCCTCGCAGGCGGCGAGCAGCCGCACCGTGCTGACGAGGTTCGTCTGCATGATGCGCTCGGAGTCGCGTTGCCAGGAGTACGCGCCGTGCGCGGCGAGGTGGAAGATCCAGCGAGGCTGGTGCTCGGCGACGGTTGCCTTGATCGCGTCGCCGTCGAGCAGCTCGAGGTCGACGACCTGCGCGTCGTCGGCGATCTCCTGCAGGCGCCACGTCGAGCCGCCGGGGCGTTCGACGGCGACGACGTCGTGACCGACGCCGAGCAGGTGGCGGACGAGAGTCGCGCCGATGAAGCCGCCGGCGCCGGTGACGAGGACCTTCACGGGACCGGTCTAGGCGTTGGCGGCGAGCGCGCCGCGGGCGGCCGCCGCGGCCACGGCCACGGCCCCGGCGTCGATGGCATAGCGCTGCTGCAGCCAGCGCTGCGAGCCGGTCGCGCCCGTCGGCATCTGGCCGACGGCGCAACGCACGACGCGGGTTTGCAGGCCGTGCTCGGCGACGATCTCGCAGACGAGCGAGCCGAGACCGCCGTTGGCGTACGCCGCCTCGTGGGTCACGGCGACCGGGACGCGCTCGAGCAGCGCGACGAGGTCGTCGATCGGCGCCGGCGCAAGCGACGCGCAGATCGACACGGACGCGCGGATGTCGTGCTCGCTGGACAGCAGCTCGGCCGCGCGCACCGTCTCCGAGGCGATCGGCCCCGTCGCGATCAGGGCGACGTCGTCGCCGGGTGAGATGGTCTGCAGGCGCCCGAGCTCGAAGCGCCCGTCGAGGCCCGCCAGCGCGACGCCGCCCTTGCCGATCCGGAAGTACACGGGCCCATCGACGGCGTGACCGGCGTGCAGAGCGGCGCGTGCCTGGTCGGGATCGGCGGCCGCGATGACGGTCATCCGCGGCTGGGCGCGCATGATCGCGATGTCCTCCAGCGCGTGGTGCGTGACACCGTTGTGGGCGTAGTCGAAGCCGCCGCCGACGCCGACGATCCGCACCGGCAGGTTGTGCAGCAGCGGCCCGTTGCGGATGAACTCGTACGGTCGCAGCGTCGCGAACGTCGCGATCGAGTACACGAACGGCCGCAGCCCGGCCTCGGCCAGCCCGGTCGCGACGCCGACCATGTTCTGCTCCGCGACGCCGACGTTGTAGAAGCGCTCCGGGAAGCGTTCGGCGAACGGCTCGAGCACCATGAAGCCGAGGTCGCCGGTCAGCAGCACGACGCTCGGATCCTGCTCGGCGACGGTCAGCAGCTCGTCGAGGAAGGCGTTTCTCATCCGACCTGCTCCAGTGCCGAGGCGTACTCGTCGTCGTCCATCGGCATGTAGTGCCAGCGGATCTGCGACTGCATGTAGTCGACGCCCTTGCCGAACGTCGTGCGCGCGACGAGCACCCGTGGCCGGCCGTCACGCGGGGCGTCCAGCGCAGCGCGCAGCGCACCGGCGTCGTGGCCGTCGACATCGACGGCGTCCCAGCCGAACACGCGCCAGCGCTCCGCCATGTTCGAGCCGATGTCGAGGACGTCCTTGCAGTAGCCGAGCGCCTGCTGGCCGTTGAGATCGATGATCGCCGTGAGGTTCTCGAGGCCGTGTTGGGCCGCGAACATCGCGGCCTCCCAGACCGAGCCCTCGTTGCACTCGGCGTCGGACTGCAGGACCACGACGCGCCGATCGGAGCCCACGATCCGCGCGCCGAGCGCGGCGCCCGTCCCGACGCTCAGACCCTGACCGAGCGACCCGGTGCAGAAGTCGACGTCGTCGAGGACGTGCTCGGGGTGTCCGGCGAGCAGCGTTCCGTCACCGGCGAACGTCTCGAGCTGCTCGTGCGAGAGGCGCCCCGCGACGTGCAGCGCGCAGTACCACGCGAGCACCGCATGCCCCTTCGCGAGGACGAAGCGATCGCGGTCGCCGCGACCCTCGCCGCGATCGAGGTCCAGTGCCCCGTCGACCAGCACGCCGACGATCTCGGCGATCGACAGCGACGATCCGATGTGCCCGATGTGCGCGCGCTTGGACTGCTCGAGCACATGACGGCGGATCTGCTGGGACGTGTCGGACACCCGGTCAGCCTAGATGCCATCCGCGACGACCGCCGCGCGGTCGCGTGCGGGGACCTGCGTCGCGGACCGCGACCGGGCTAAGCTGGGCGCCCCATCGGTCGCCCGGCGATCGTCGCTCCCATGAAGCTGTCTCCGATCATCGCGTGCTACCGCGACGCCCAGGCGGTGCCGCACATGTACCGGCGTCTCGTCGAGACGTTCGCGCGCATCGGCTGCGACTACGAGATCATCTTCGTCAACGACGGATCGCCCGACGACGCGCGTGAGGTGCTGGCCGCGATCGCCGCGACCGACCCGAACGTCGTCGTCATCAACCACGCGCGCAACTTCGGCTCGCAGTCGGCCTTCACGAGCGGCATGGCGATCGCCACCGGCGACGCCTGCATCCTGCTCGACGGCGATCTGCAGGACCCGCCGGAGCTCATCGAGCAGTTCGTCGAGCGCTGGAAGGAGGGCTTCGACGTCGTCTATGGCGAGCGCGTGTCGCGTGATGCGCCGCGGATGATGCGGATCTTCTACAAGGGCTTCTACCGGGTCTTCCAGCGCGCGGCGTATGTCAAGGTCCCGCTCGACGCCGGCGACTTCTCGCTGATCGACCGGCGCGTCGTCGACGCGCTGCGGTCGATGCCCGAGAAGCAGCGTTTCGTCCGCGGGCTGCGCGCATGGGTCGGCTTCAAGCAGGCCGGCGTGCCCTACGTCCGTCCCGAGCGGATGTTCGGCGTGACGACGAACAACTTCCGCAGGAACCTCGGCTGGGCGCGACGGGCGGTCGTCTCGTTCTCCTACGCGCCGCTGGACTTCATCACCGGGCTGGCGCTCGCCATCGTGGCGCTCAGTGCCGTCGGCCTCGTCGGCCAGGTCGTGCTGAAGATCGTCGCGCCGCACGTCGCCCCGCAGGGCCTGACGACGGTCATCACACTGATCCTCTTCATCGGCGGCATCCAGCTCCTGTGCCTGGCGATCATCGGCTCGTACATCGCGCACATGTACGAGGAGGTCAAGGGGCGCCCGTCATTCGTCGTGGACTCCGTCTTCAACCCACCCCCCGGCGCGGCGATCGACGCGAGCGCGATCGAGCGCGGTCGCCACGAGCTCAGCGGCGAGGTCGTGCGGCACATCGCCGCGCGATGAGTACATCGCCGGAGAGCGTGCGGGCGCGTGCGACCCGCGTGCGGCTGCTCGAGCTCGTTCGCTTCGGGCTCGTAGGCGCGTCGAGCACGTTGATCTATCTCGGCGTCTACGCTGCCGCCGTGCTCGCGGGCGTGCCGTTCGCGGCGGCGTCGGTCGCAGGCTTCCTCGTCAGCGCTGGTTGCGGCTACGTGCTGCACGACCGCTGGACGTTTCGCACGAACACTCCGTCGCGCGGAGGGCTGTCGCGCTGGCTCGTGCTGCAGGGAACCGTGCTCGGCCTGAACATCCTCGTGCTGTGGGTGCTCGTCGCGCAGGCCGGCCTCGACCGGCTGCTCGCGCAGGTGATCGTGCTGCCGTTGCTGCCGCTCGCGACCTACGTGCTCAGCCGCCGCCGCGTCTTCGGCGCGGAGTAGTCCCGGAGGCTCAGCGCGGCAAGGCGGTGGCGGTCGCGGTCCAGCCGAGGCAATCGTCGCCGCCGTCGGAGCGCAGCGACACCTGTGCGACGAGTGCGAGCAAACCGACGAACGGCAGCGCCAGGAACGCCGCCAGGCGCCGCGGGCGCAAGCCGCCTCCGGGCGGTACGAGCGACGGCAGCACGAGACCCATGACCTTCGCGCAGGCCACGGTCAGCTCGTTGCCGCGAGCGTGCACGACGACGTCGTCGAAGCCCGCCTCTTCGAGCAGGTTGCGCAGGCTCGACGGCGTGTAGCGCCAGTAGTCGTGCGGGACGTAGTGCCAGCGCGCGGCGAACGGCACGGTCAGCACGAGGCGCCCGCCGTCGCGCAGGACGCGGCGCGCCTCGGCGAGGAAGATCGCCGGCCGGGGCACGTGCTCGAGGGTCTCGGTGCTGAGGACGACGTCGACCGTCGCGTCCTGCACGGGCCACGTGTCGCCCGCGAAGTACTCGGTCTCGGGCATCGCGTAGCCGAAGTCCGTCTCGGCGGCGGCGTCGTCGATCGCGCGGTAACGGGCGCCGGCCGGGAGCAGCGGCCGGTAGGGCTGGGCGCCCGATCCGACGTCGAGGACGTCGCCGTGGGCGTCGGCGAGCAGGACGCGCAGGTCGCGCCAGGCGGACGCGGCCTGCAGGTCGAACAGCCGCCGCACGGAGGCCACGGCGCGGTCGCGGCGGGTGCGCGGCGCCCGAAACGCGGGCGGCTGCCAGCGTTCCGTCGTGCGCAGCGCGAAGTTCTCGCGGTCAGTGAGTGGCGCCATCGGCGCCGGAGTCTGCCGCACGCCTGCCCCAGGCGAGCAGATTGCCGACCGGGACCGTGATCGCGCGATCGGCGATGCGCGCGCGCTCGAGCATCCGCTCGGCGAACTCGCCACCGCGCGGCGCCAACGGCAGCAGGCGCAGCCAGTAGCGCAGCGGGTAGCGATTGCGGATCGCCCGGCGGCCGATGTCGACGAGGCCGGCCCGCTGGAGCAGTGCGGTCACGCTCGCCGGCGAGAACAGCTGCTGATGCTCGACGTCGACGATCGGTGAGCGCAACCCGAGCGCGCGGTTGACCGCTGCACGGCGGTCATGACAGACGATCGCGAGGACCCCGCCGGGCTTCAGCAGCGCGGCGGCGTCGCGCACGAGCACGGCAGGGTCGGGCACGTGCTCGATCGTCTGAAAGCAGGTCACGAGGCTGAGGCTGCCCGGGGGTCGGATGGCGGCCGTGAAGACGCCGTGCTCGATGAGCGCCGCGACACGCGCGTCAGCGGCGTGGATCGGCTCCGTCGAGGGCTCGACGCCGCAGACGCCGACGAAGCCCGCGTCCAGCAGCGCGCCGAGGAACGCGCCCTCACCGGTGCCGATGTCGAGCGCGCCGTCGAGCCCGGGCAGCGTCGACAGCAGCGGCGCAAGCGCCTCGGCGTAGGTCCGCGCGGCGTAGCGCGCCTCGATCGCGCTGTCGAACGCCGCCTGCTCGTACGCCCGCGCCAGGGCCTCGGGCGCCGGGACGGGGCTGGCGTAGACGAGGTCACAGCGCGGGCAGTGCACGAGCCGCAGGCGCATGTGCTCGGGCCGCTTGCGCGAGGCGAACGCGTAGCGGTCGAGCGACGCGGTATCGAGGCGCTGGGTCGCGAAGATGTCGGCGTCGTCGGTGCACCCGCACACGGGGCACGCGCGTTCGCTGAGCTCACCGAGAAACCCGTCCCCCACGCGCCCCAGCCTACGCGGGATCGGCCGCGAACCGCGCGCGGCGTGGCGGCGGGGAGCGCGCCCCGGTCGCGTACGCTTGCCCGGTGACGCGCGGAGCGCCGACGCTCGATGGTGTCTCGGAGCCCGCGCCGATCGTGGCCGTCGAGGACCCGCCCGGTGGCGGCGGCGCGGTCGCGCTGCACCTGCTGGCGCCCGTCGCCGTCTTCGCGCTGCTCGCCGGCACGGTAATCGCGCTGCGCGGCCCGTCGGAGGGGCTCGAGACCTCGATGTGGGTCGTCGCGTTCGCGATCGCGCTGCCCGCCGGGCTCGTCGTCGCGGGCCGTCAGGTGCGTGCGCTGGCGCCGACGCAGCGCACGAGCGGTGGCTGGGCGGTCGCGCTTGCGACGCTGCCGATCGCCGCGGCGATGGTGCTGCGCGACCAGACCGGTCCCCGCCCCGGCGCCGGCGTGCATGCGGCGATCGCCTTCGCGGGCCTGCTCGCGCTCGCGATCCCGTTCGTCGTCGCGCGCGCCGAACGGCTGCGCCGCCTGCTGTGCGCGGCGCCGGCGGCGAGCGGCCCGATCGCCTCCGTGCTCGCGCTGGCGCTGCTGGCATGGCCGTTCACGCCGTCCTCGGCCGTCTCGCCGGGAGATCTCGCCGTGACGCTGGGGCTCGCGGCGGGCGCGCTCGCGCTCGTGCTCGCGACGGACCGCTGGCGGCCCCCGTCGCTCGTCTGGCGAGCGTTTGACGTCGTCGCGCTCGCCGCCCTGTCGCTCGTCGTCCTCGCGACGGTCAGCGTCACGGCGGGCGGCTTCACGACCGTCCACCACCACGACTTCTACCTGGGGCCGGCGAACGACGTCCTGCACGGCCGCACCATGCTCGTCGACGTCTTCTCGCAGTACGGCGTCGGTGACATCTACGCGCTCGCGCTCGCGTTCCAGGTCATCCCGATCGGCTATGGCGGGCTCGCGCTCATCCTGGCGTTCGCGACCGTGGGCGTGTACGCGCTCATGTACCTCACGCTGCGCGCGGCGATCGACTCGCCGCTGCTCGTCGCCTGCGGTGTGGCGGTCGCGGTCATGGGCAACGTCTTCCTGCAGGGCGTGTCGTACCTCTTCTTTCCCAGCATCGGGCCACTGCGCTTCGGGCTGCCGTACGTGGTGATCGCCACGGCCGTGCTCGGCGCGCGCCACCCGCGGTGGGCGGCGTGGGCGCGGGTCGCGGGCCTCGCAACGCTCGCCGTGGCGGCGGTCTGGAGCGTCGAGACGTTCGTCTACTGCGCCACGGTGTACGCGGCGCTGACGCTGCTCGAGGCCTACGGCCGCCCGGGCGTCGGCCTGCGTGCGGGGGCGCGGGCGTTTGCGCGCCGCGGCGGCGTCGGGCTCGCGGTCGCGGCCGGCGCGATCGCCGCGCTGTCGTTGGCGACGCTCCTCGCGAGCGGACACCCCCCGTACTGGTCGGGCTACCTCGACTATCTCGCGCTGTACTCCACCGAGGGCCTCGGCCAGGCCCCGATCGACTGGACGACGGCGGGGCCGGCGGCCGGGTGCGCGATCCTCCTGTCGGCGGCCGGCATCGTGTGGGTCGCCCGCAACCGCCACCCGCCGGATGCGCTCATCGTCGCGCTGACGGGCTTCACGGCGTTCGCGATCGCCTCGTTCACGTACTACCTCGGACGCTCGTTCCCGACGAACCTCCTGCATCTGCTGCCGCCGATCGTCGCGTGCGGGACCCTGTGGACCGCCCTGCTGCTGCGCCGCGAGACATCCGGCGCGCGGCGCGCACCGGTGCTCGTCGCGGCGCTGCTGCTGGTGATCGGCGCGAGCATCGCCGTGGCCGGCATGCCTGACGCCAAGCGCCGCTGGTCGGAGACGGCGATGTCGCAGGCCATCTCCTACGTCCACGGCGACGCGAAGGGCACCGGGCTGCTGTCCTCGCTGCACCACCAGTGGGACCAGCCCGTCGCCGATCCCCGCAGCCCGGACCTCGCCTACGCGATCAACCGGCTGGCGCCCGGGCACGGTCCCGTGCTCCTGCTCACCGAGCCCGACCTGACGACGGAGGCCCTGCTGCGCGCGGGCCGGCGCAACGTCCTGCCGATCGCGAATGCGACGCAGGACGACCTCGTCGCGTCCTCCGACGATCGCGTTCGCGCCGCCGTGCGCCGCGTGCGTGCGGGCACGCTCCTGATCACGTCCGCGCCGCCGGCCCCGATGGCGCTGAGCCCGATCGGGGGGCGCAACGCGTTCACGCCGCTGCAGCTGATCGCGCGTGACGGGCTGCTGGCGCGTTTCCACTGGCACACCGTCGAGCGGCTGACGAACGGACTGCGCGCCGTCCGGCTCCAGCCGCGCTAGCGCGCCGACGGCGGCGGCCGATCCAGGGTGCGAGTGGTGGCGCTCGCAGCCGCGATGACCGACGTAGAGTTGCGGCGCATGGACGCTGGCGACGTCACCTTCGTGATCGCCAACTACAACGGGCGCCGGCTGCTCGAGGGCCTCCTGCCGACGCTCGCCGCCCAAACCGCGTGGGGCTTCGCGACCCACGTCGTCGACGACGCATCCACCGACGACTCCGTGGCATGGCTGGAGCGCGAATGGCCGCACGTGACCGTCGTCCGCAACCCCAAGAACCTCGGCATCACTCGCACCCTGAACCGCGCGATCCAGTCGGCGGCGACGCCGTACGTGGCACTGCTCAACAACGACTTGGAGCTCGACCCCCGCTGGCTCGAGGAGATGCGTGGCGCGCTGCAGGCCCGGCCCGGATACGGCTCGGCCGACGGCAAGCTGCTGAACTACCACCGTCGCGGGGAGATCGACGGCGCGGGCGACCTCATCGCGCGCACCGGGGAGTGCTGCAAGCGGGGCTTCGGCGAGCAGGATCGCGGCCAGTTCGACCGCCCTGCCGACATCTTCGGCGCGAGCGGCGGAGCGGCGCTCTTCCGCCGCGCCGCGTTCGATCGGGTCGGACCCTTCGACGAGGACTTCGGCGCGTACTTCGAGGACGCCGACTGGGCGCTGCGAGCTCAGCTGTGCGGTTACGCATGCCGCTACGTGCCGACCGCGGTCGCGTTTCACATGGGCTCGGCGACAACGAGCCGCGATCCCGCCGCCTATGCGCACCTCTTCTCGCGCAACAGCCTCCTGATGCTCACGAAATGCCTTCCGACGGGGTTGCTGCTTCGCCTCGGCCCGGTGCTGATCGCCTTTCAGCTCAAGTGGCTCGTCGCGAGCGCGGCACACGGCCGGCTCGTGCCGCACCTGCGGGGATGGGGTCAGGCGCTGACACTGACACCGCACACCTGGCGCAAGCGTCGCGATGTGCAAAGCCGCCGCACGATCTCGTCGCAGCGCCTGCGGGAGCTGATGACGCCGGTCGACTGGCGCCTGCTGCCGCGCGTGCGGCGCGACGACTGATCACCCGCGGACGGCGGTCAGGGCGAGCGCCGGACCGTTGGGGTGCCTCGGCTCGTCGAACCCGACCGTGATGTCGTGCCAGCCGAAGTGTGTGAGCGCGCGCAGCAGCTCCTCGCGTGGCATCCAGGTGCTGTAGGCCTGCGTCCCACCCCAGAAACCCGCCAAGGTTCGATCCACGCCGTAGCGGTGGCGGTGCACGCGGTGGCGAAAGCCGGCGTGCTCGGCGTCGGTGGCGGGCCCGAGCCGTTTCGCGAGCAGCTTGTTGTCGAGTGCGGCGCTGTCGTAGACATGCGTCCACATCACCAGCCGCGAGGCCCGCCGCGAGATGAGCTCGAGCATCCGGACCGGCTCGGTCGAGTGATACAAGATGCCCGAGGCGATGCACACGTCGAAGCTGTCCGTCGTCGTCGCCATGTACTCGACGACGTCACCGCACAGAAACGAACAGTGGTCGAGCTCGAGCAGCTCCTTGACCACGAGGCATTTCAGGAAGGCGTTCGAGTTGGACTCGACCGCCGTGACGTGACGCGCTCCGGCACGCTGTGCCATGTAGCTGTGCCCCGCCTCCAACGGCCCGAGCTCGAGCACCGTGAGGTCGCGGACGCCCCCGAGCGCGTCGAACGCCCACGAGATCCGGGGATCCTCGAAGAGCCCGGCCTCTCCGGCCCGGACATCCAGCGGCGGCGGAAGGCGCGACGCCCACGTGTCCGCAACGGCATCGACGGCGGACTGCGCCGTCGGGGCAGTCGTGACGAGACTGCGTCGCGACGACAGGCGTGAGATCGCCAGCCGTTGTGCGACAGCGACGCCTCGGCTGATGGCTGAACGCGATGGCATGGACGAGCCAAGGACGACGACGACGTACTCGGCGTCGAACCGCGCGCAGCGTACTACCCGCCGCCGCGGGTAGGCGCGCGCCTACCCCTTGGGTGCGCGCAGGCCCAGCCCGGCGATGACCGGTCGTCCGAGCAGGTACGCCGAGGACCTCGCCCGATGGGCGGGCGTGCGTCTCGTCGAGCCGGACGGCGCCAGGCGCTCCGCCGGCGGCGACTGGGGCCCGATCCAGCGGATCAGCGCCTGGGCCGCGATCGGCCACGAGCAGCGCTCGTTCGCCTGTGCCAGCGCCGGCCCGTAGGCGGCCCGACCGCGGTCGAGTACCCGCTCGATCGCGTTCGCCGCCGCCTCGACGTCGCCGGGCGCCACGACCTCGCCGAGCCCGTCCGCCTCGACGCGGATCGCGAGGTCGTCGCCGGCCGTGGCGACGATCGGCAGGCCCGCCCAGAAGCAGTCGAGCAGCCGCGTGCGAAACGCGTATCGCGACTCGAGCGTGTCGGCGTGCGTCGAGATCGCGCAGTCGGCGTCCAACAGCCACTCGACGCGCTCGCCAAACGGCACCCAGTCACGATGAAAGAGCACACCGCGGTCCATGACGCCGAGCTCGCGCGCGACGGCCTCGGCCTCCTCGGTGGCGCGCTGCGATGCCGCCTGCGCGGCGGCGGCCGCCCCCATGAAGACGAGTCGCACGCCCGGACGGCGCTCGCCGAGCAAGGCGACGGCGCGTACCGCCGTCGGTGCGTCCAGCCAGCGCCAGATCCCGCCGTTCCACAGGACGATCTCGTCCCCCGCGCCGATCTGGGGAAAGCGTTCGCGGATGCCGGATGCGCCGCTGCGCAGCGGCGGTTGGATGGCGGTGCCGAACGGTACGGCGTCGATCGTCTCGCGCAGGCCGGGATCGCGGTCACAGCGCTCCGGGGTGATCCGCCTCGTTGCCAGCAGCGCGCCGATCCACAGGTCGCGCTGCTTCTCACTCGCACAGATCAGATGGTGCGCCGACGACAGCGCGTCGTGCAGGCGGTCCAGCGTCCAGCTCGCCATCAGCCGCCGGACGGCCGGCCTGTGGCCGGCGAACAGCTGCGCGGTCTCAAGCGCCTCGGGCGTGTAGACGTCGTGGATCACGCGCGCGTCGCATGAGCGAAGCCAACTCGCGACGAGCGGCCACTGCGGCGGAGCGACGACGACGTCGCTGCGAGCGATCAGCGGGCGCAGCTGCGACGGCGCGTGGACGGCGTAACAGGCGGTCTGGACGTCGTCGACCGGCGTCGAGTCCGCCGCTCCGCTGGCGACCGTGACGTCGGCATACGCAGACAGCGCGCGAGCGAGCTCCACGTAGCGGATCCCGAGGCCCGACATGCGCTGCCCGACCGCGTCGGGACAGACGAAGAGCACCGCCGGGCGGGGCGCCATCGGGCTACGCGAGCCCGATGGCGGCGCCACCGGGGTTGTCATCGAGGGTCGGCATCGTCGCGGGGAGGATGACGACGCCGCGGCGGTGCAGCAACACGGTCGCAACGGGCGCCGAGCACCCGGCGACCGGGCTGGACGGCGGGTAGCCTGCAGGCCATGAGACTCGTCCGCGCGCTGCGCCACCCGGTCCGCCCGCTGGTCGGCCTCGTGGAGCTCATGCGTTTCCGGCGGCGGCGGCGGACGCTCTCGGACCGCTACATCGCCGGCGATGGGGTCGAGATCGGCGCCCTGCACCAGCCGCTGCGCGTCTCCGATCGCGCACGGGTGCGCTACATCGATCGCTACGACGAGGCGGGGCTGCGAGAGCACTACCCCGAGCTTGCCAAGCTGCCCCTCGTCCCGGTCGACGTCATCGACGACGGCGAGGCGCTGGCGACGGTGACCGACGCGAGCCTCAACTTCGTTATCGCCAACCACTTCATCGAGCACACGCAGAGCCCGCTCGCGACGATCCGCAATCACCTGCGCGTGCTGCGGCCAGGAGGGGTGCTCTACCTCGCGGTGCCGGACAAGCGCCGCACGTTCGACGTCGATCGTGAAGTGACGCCGTTGGCGCACGTGCTGCGCGACCTCGAGGAGGGTCCGGCATGGTCGCGAGCCGAGCACTTCCGCGACTGGGTCGTGAACGTCGACCGAGCCCCCGATGTCGAGGCCCGCATCGTCGCGCTGTCGGACGCCGACTACTCGATCCACTTCCACGTGTGGACGCCGGATGGCTTCCTCGAGATGCTCGAGCATGCCCGCGACGAGCTCGGCATGCCCTTTACGATCGAGGAGGTCCAGGGCAACGGCATCGAGTTCATCGTGATCCTGCGGCACTGACGCATCGCGATGACGGCGCGCTCTCGCACCGCGGTCGTGCACCTCGTGCGCCACTCCAACGGCCTGCGCCCGTTTGAGACCTTCATGAGGTCCTACGAGCGGCAGCCCGCCGAGCTCGAACATGACCTCGTGTTGCTGTTCAAGGGGTTCGAGGGCGGCGCCGCGCAGGCCCCCTACCTCGAGCGCGCCGCTGCGCACGCCCCACGGGTCGTCGATGTGTCCGACTGCGGCTTCGACCTGACGGCCTACGCCGCCGCTGCCGCCGCCCTGCGCCACGAGCGGCTCTGCTTCCTGAACTCATTCAGCGAGATCGTCGCTCCGGGCTGGCTGGCGCTGCTCGCCGCGGCGCTCGACGACGATGCCACGGGCGCCGCCGGTGCGACCGGCACGTGGAACAGCCACCTCTCCTACCAGCTGTTCCTGCTCGGGTTGGGCGGACCCTATGCACGCTCGTTTCAGAGCCGCCGCGCGGCGAACCGGGCGATGCACGAGCTCAGCGGCACGCGTGTGCCGGGCGACGTCACCAACTGGCTCTACACGTTCGCCCAGGTCGCGCGCCATTCGCGTGGGATGCGTCGCTTCCCCGCGACCCACCTGCGGACGAACGCCTTCCTCGTGGATCGCGCGCTGTTCTCGTCGCTGCGCGTCGGCGTGACGCGCACGAAGTGGGCGACATACGAGCTCGAGAGCGGGCGGCGGTCGATCACGAACCAGCTGCAAGCCCGCGGGCTCGCAACGGTCGTCGTTGATCGGCTCGGCGTCGCTCGGATGCCGCCGGACTGGCATCTCGGCGACGTCTTCTGCCAAGCCGATCAGGAGGACCTCATCGTCGCCGACAACCAGACCCGCAGCTACAACACGGCGACGCCGAGTCAGCGCGCGGTCATGTCCGCCCAGTCATGGGGATCACATGCCCGCCCCGGCTGAGTCGCCATAGTCCCGCGCCGAGTGTCCAGCGCCGAGCCACCTCAGCCGCCGATCGTGGCGGTCGACATCGTCGACACCGTCGACGCGGGGCCCGCGGCGATCCGCGGCGGCATGATGCGCACGGCCAGCCTGGCCGGCGGGATGCTGCTCGCACTCGCCTCGTCGCCGCTGCTCATCCGCCATCTCGGCGACGCGGACTTCGGACGCTACGCGGCGGTGCTGGCCGTCGTGACGATCGTCAGCGGGCTCGTCGACGGGGGGATCACGACGATCGCCTTGCGGGAGCTCGCGACGACGAGCGACCCGCCGGCGCGCGACCGGCTCATGAGCGACCTGCTCGGGCTGCGGCTCGTCCTCGGCGTCGCAGGGGTCGCCGGCGCCGTGGCGTTCTCGGCGCTCGCGGGCTACGGCGCGAACCTCGTGCTCGGGACGCTGCTGGCCGGCGTCGGCTTCGTCATCACCTCGACGCAGACGCTCGTTGCCGCCGTCCTGCAGAGCCGGCTGCGCTTCGGCTGGGCCGCGCTGATCGAGCTGAGTCGGCAGTTCGTCAATGCGGGGCTCGTCGTCGTGCTGGTGCTCGTAGGGGCAGGGGTGGTGGAGTTTCTCGCGGTCGCGATCCCCGCCGGGCTCACCGCGCTCGTGCTGACCGCGGTGCTCCTGCGGGGGACTATTGCCCTGCGCCCCGCGTTCCATCCACGGCGCTGGTTCGCGCTCCTGCGCGACACGATCATCTTCGCGATGGCGGTGGCAGTCAACGCCGTCTACTTCCGCATCACGCTCGTCATCATGTCCGTGGTCTCGACGCCGACACAGACTGGCTACTTCGCCGTCTCCTACCGGATCATCGAGGTGCTCATCGCGGTCCCCGGCCTGCTCATCGGGGCAGCCTTCCCGATCATCTCCCGCGCGGCGCACGGCGATCGTGAGCGCTTCGACTACGCCGTGGGCCGGATGTTCGAGCTCGCCCTGTTCTTCGGCGGGCTCATGACGATCTGCGTCATGCTCGGAGCGCCGTTCGCGGTCGAGATCCTCGTCGGCTCGTCGGATCACCCGTCGGTCGGTGTCCTGCAGATCCAGAGTGTCGCGATGCTCGCGACCTTCGTGGCGGCGGGTACGGGGTATCCGCTGCTGAGCATGCACCGCAACCGCGAGACGCTCGTGGCCAACTGCGTGTCGCTCGTCCTCGTGGTCGCGCTGGCGTTCGCGCTCGTCCCGGCCCACGGCGCGCATGGCGCCGCCGTCGCGGCGATCGTCGCCGACCTCGCGCTCGCCGCGACGAACACCGCGATGCTCGTGCGCCGCGGCGGGCCGCGGCTGCCGTTCTCCGCCGTGCCGATCACGCTCCTGGCGGGCGCGGCCGGCTACGCCGGCGGCCGCCTCGCCGGTATCCATCCGCTCGTCGAGATCGTCGTGGGTGCCACCGTCTTCCTGTCGGTGCTGTTCGCCACGCGGCGCTTCCCCCCGGAACTGCGCGACGTGCTCCGGCGCCAAGCACCTCGCGACGACGCCGAGCACATTCGTTAGCTTGACGCGCTCGATGCCGGAAGCCCACTCGTCGCGCCCGTCCGCGGTGACCGCCTCATGTCCGTACTGCGGCGGGGCGGGTGTGCGCTCGCTGCACGCGGTCGACCACAACCGCGCCGTGAGCAGGCGCCCCTTCGAGTACGCCGTCTGCGGCGCCTGCGGCGTGGTGTGGCTGATCGAGGTACCGAAGGACCTCGCGTCCTACTATCCGCCCGATTACCATGCGTCCTTCGCTCCACGCGATCTCGCCGCGGCGATTGCCGGCGAGGCGCCGCGCGTGGAGCTCGTCACGCGCCACGTCCAGGCCGGTCGGATGACCGAGATCGGGCCGTCGCAGGGGGTCTTCGCCGCGGCCGCGCGTGCTGCGGGGTTCGACGTCGTCGCCCTTGAGATGGACGCCGACTGCTGCGCATACCTCGAGCGGGAGGTGGGCGTGCGCGCCATCAACACGGCCGACCCGGCGCAGGCCCTGGCCGCGCTCGAGCCAAGCCGCGCCGTCGTCATGTGGCATGTCATCGAACATCTGCCGGACCCCTGGGAGGTGCTGCGGGCGATCGCTGCGAACCTCGAGCCGGGCGGGGTGCTGGCGCTCGCCACGCCGAACCCGCAATCGCTGCAGGCCCGCGTCCTCGGTGCGCGGTGGGCGCACCTGGACGCGCCGCGCCACCTGTCGCTGATTCCGCTCGCGACGCTGCGCGCCGCCGCGGAGGAGCTGGGACTGCAACTGCAGAGCGCGACGACGACGGACGCGGTCGGGCTCGCACTCAACCGGCTCGGATGGGAGCGCTCGCTGCTGCGCGCGCCCGCGATGCGGCCCGACCCGCGCCTGGCATCCACGTTCGGCAGGGTCGTGACCGCGGCGCTGGGCCCGCTGGAGCGGCGCGGTCTGCGCGGAGCCGCCTACACCGCGGTCTTCCGCAAACGCGCCGGCCGATGAACCGCCGAGCGCTGCGGCGTGGTCGCATGCGCGCGGGAGGCCGCATGCCGAGGGGGCGCTGAGCGGATGCTCGATGTCGTGCACATCCTGCCCCACCGCGGCGGTGGAGGCGAGACGTACATCGATCTTCTCGAGGCGATGCCGGGTCACCGCCACGAACGCGTCGTCCTCTCGCAGGGGCGCACGGCGTCCGCCGGCATGCGCTCGATCGTCGGTGGCTACCCGCGTGTGGCCCGCGTGGCTCGCGCGGCCGACATCATTCACGTCCACGGCGACATGGCGACCGCGCTGGCCCTCCCGCTGCTGGCCGTCGCCCGCCGGCCCACGGTCTGGACGACCCACGGGCTGCACTTCCTGCGCCGAGCGGACGGCGCCGTGCTGGCCGGCTTCGAGCGCGCGATGCGGCGGGCGATCGCGACGACGGCCTGCACGATCTGCACCTCGCACGCCGAGCGCGCGGAGCTGCTCACGCTCGCGAGCCGCTCCCCGGCCGCTGCCGAGCGCCTGCGCGTCGTGCACAACGGGATCGCCCTTCCCGCGCCGGTCGACCCGGCGGCGCGCACGAGCAGCCGTGCCGACCTCGGTCTGCGCGAGGGCGAGCTCGGCGTGCTGTTCCTCGGCGAGCTCGAGCAGCGCAAGCGCCCGCTCGACGCGATCGCCGCGACGGAACGCGCCCGCGCCCGCGGCGCGCCGGTCGTGCTGCTCGTCGCGGGAGACGGACCGCAGACCGACGCGGTGCGGGCGCGTGCCGGCGACGGCGTCCGCCCGCTCGGCTTCCGCACCGACGTCGCGGCCCTGTTCGCGGGAGCGGACGTGCTCGTCATGCCATCCGAGCGCGAGGGGCTGTCGTTCGCCGTGCTGGAGGCGATGGGCGCCGGGCTTGCCCCCGTCGTCTCCGACGGCGCCGGCAACCCGGAGGCGATCGGCACGGCGGGCGTCGTCGTCGGCCTCGGCGACATCGACGCGCTGGCGTCGGTGCTCGCCCGACTCGCCGCGAGCGCGCCGGAGCTGCAGGCGCTTGGCGCGGCGGCACGCGCCCGGGTCGCCAACGAGCTGACCGCGGACGCGCTGCGCGCCGGCGTCGCGGCGGCCTACTCCGAGGCGCTGCGCGCCGGCTCGTGACGCGGCCTACGGTGCCTGTCCGAGCCGCCGACGCCGGATCCGCTTGATCGGCGTCGGCGTCAGCCAGGACAGCAGCGGCAGGGCGAGCCCCATGGCGCCCCGCAGCGAGCGCCGTCGAGCGAGGGCGCGGACGCGGATCAGGATGGCCTCGGCGGTCTGCGGGCGTTCCGCGCGCGCCGCGACGTTCGTCGTGCCCATGACGCGCGTGGACAGCGGCTCGTCGATCGCGACGAGCCGGTGCGACTCGGCGATCCGCAACCAGAGGTCGTACTCCATGGCGTAGCGGTAGCGGACGTCGTAGCCACCCAACCCGAGCACGACGTCGCGCCGAAACGCCGCGGAGGTGTTGGGGATCGGGTTGACGTGCAGCAGCACGTCGTTGACGTCGCCGGCCCGAAACGACGTCCGTGGCGCGAGCGCCGTCCCCGCCTCGTCGACCTCGTCCATCCGCGAGCCGACGACGGCGACCTCGGGCCGTGCGTCGAGCACCGCGAGTTGACGCTCGAGGCGCTGGGGTGCCGAGTGGTCGTCGGCGTCCTGGACGGCGACGACGGGCGCCAGGGCCGCAGCGAGCGCCTCGTTGAGCGAGCGCGAGATCCCGACGTTGTGCGCCATTGTCAGCGCCCGCACGCGCGGGTCGGCCGCGACGGCGGCGGCGATGATGTCCGGCGACGCGTCGCGCGAGCCGTCGTCGACGAGCAGCAGCTCGAGGTCGGTCACGGTCTGGGCGAGGATCGAGTCGATCGCCCGCTGAAGCGTCGCGCCGCTGTTGTACACGCCGATGAGCACGGTGATGCGAGGGACGGCGTCGGTGCGTGACACGGTTGCGGGCAGTATCGCGAGTGGGGCTCGCGAGACCCCGCTACCCGGCCGCGCCGGAGGGCCCGCGTCCGCGGCGACGCGGGCGGACGTCGCCCGCCGCGTAGACCGCTGCGACGCGGTCCAGCGAGACGTCGAGCGACAGCCGCTCGGCGTTGCCTACGAACCAGGCCGCCGTCGAGGAGCGCAGCTCGGGCCCCGCGTCGCGCACGCGCAGGATCGCCCGGGCGAGATCCTCCGGCGAGGCGGACGCGGCGACGAAGCCGTTCTCGCCCTCGTCGACGAGCTCGGTGGCGGCGTTGTCGATGTCCGCCACGACGACGCTCGGCACGCCGCGCGCCGCCGCCTCGACGACGACGATCCCGTAGCCCTCGCGACGCGACGGCAGGACCATGCAGAGCGCGGTCGACAGTGCCTCGGCGAGCTCGTCGGCGGCAACGAAGCCCGGCGCGCGGGCGACGTCGCCGAGGCCGTGGCGCTCGATGAGGCGCAGGACCTCCGCGCGCTCGGGGCCGTCGCCGTAGATCGCCAGGCGCAGCTCGGGCGCGCGCTCTCGCAGCGCCGCGAACGCGTGCACAAGCGCCGGCACGCGCTTCTCGGGGATGTGGCGGCCTGCGAAGACGACGACCGGCCCCGCGGGCCGCGGCTCGGTGCCCGCAGGCAGTGCTCTGATCGCCGTCAGCACCTCGACGTCGCCGTGCACGCCCCCCGCGCTCAGCCGGGCGGCGGTCATCCGCGCCAGCGTGAACGCCCGCTGCGGGACGCGCAGGCAGAGCTTCTGCACGGCCCATCCGATACGCCCGCCGACGCAGCCGAGGTACTCGCGCCAGTACTCCCGCGACCACAGCTCGAACCAGTCGACGACGAGCTCGTAGCGGTGCAGCGGTCGCACGAGCGCCGCCGCCAGCAGCGAGAAGTAGGGAAACGACGCCGTGTGCACGACGTCGTAGCGGCGCCCGTGGCGCAGCAGGTGCCACAGCACGCCGGCCCCGAAGACGAGCGGCGGCGCGATCCGCCGGCGGCCGTCGACGTAGAGCGACATCCGCGGTCCCGCGGTCCGTACGTCGACGCCGTTCACGTCGGCACGTGCGCCGCGGTCCCACTGGCGTAACGTCAGGTAGCTGACCTCGTGGCCGTCGGCGGCGAGGCGCTCGGAGAGCGTCCGGTACCAGCGCTCGCCGCCGCCGATCGTGTACGGGAACAGGCAGTCGTAGACGATGAGAATCCGCACGGAGCACACGCTACCCCGGGTGCCATGCCCGTTCGCGACCGCGCGCCGAGCGCACAGGTCGTGGGCTAGGCTCATCGTCGAGCGCGCAACCTTTGCCCTGCGAGCGCGCTTATGCTCCGTGAGGCCCTTCGTGCGCCTCGCCCACAAGCCCATGGCCTCGATTCAGAGCACACCGCCAGGTCCCGAGATGGCCGCCCCAGCGGTCGAGGTCTCGGTCGTCATCCCGTGCCTCGACGAGGCCGAGAACATCGAGCAGTGCGTGCGCCTGTCGCTCGCCGCGATGGCCGAGGCGGGCATCGCGGGCGAGGTCGTCGTCGCCGACAACGGCTCGGAGGACGGCAGTGGCGAGCTCGCGGCGGCGGCCGGCGCGCGCGTCGTGCACGAGCCGCGCCGCGGCTACGGCTCGGCGTACCTCGCCGGCTTCGCCGCCGCGCACGGCGACTACGTCGTGATGCTCGACGCCGACATGACGTATCCCTTCGACGAGATCCCGCGCTTCGTCCGGGAGCTGCGCGAAGGGGCGCAGCTCGTCATGGGCGACCGCATGGACAACATCCAGCCGGGCGCGATGCACTGGGTCAACCGCTACATCGGCAACCCGCTGCTGAGCGGCACCCTGAACCTCTTCTTCCACACGGGCATCCGCGACGCCCACTGCGGCATGCGCGGCTTTCGCCGCGACATCCTGCCGACGCTCGACCTGCGCACGACGGGCATGGAGTTCGCGTCGGAGATGGTCATCCGCGCGTCGAAGGAGAAGCTCGACATCCGCGAGGTGCCGATCTCCTATGCGCCGCGGGGTGGCACGACGAAGCTGTCGCGCTGGCGGGACGGCTGGCGGCACCTGCGCTTCCTGCTCGTCCACAGCCCGACGCACCTGTTCATCGTCCCGGGCCTCGCCATCCTGCTGCTCGGGGCGATGATCACGCTGATCTCGCTCAGCCAGATCGCGGTGCTCGGGCGCCAGTGGAACCTGCACACGACGGTCGCGGGTGAGCTGCTCGTCATCGTCGGCACGCAGATCATCGCGCTCGGCCTCTGCGCGCACGCCTACGGCACGTACTTCATGTCCGAGAAGGACCCCTGGTTCGACCGCATGCGCGCGCGCTACCGCCTCGAGCACGGCCTCATGCTCGGCGGCGCGATCCTCTTCGCCGGCGTCGCCGCGGGCGCCGTCATCGTCGGGATCTGGATCCACCGCGGCTTCGGCGAGCTGTCGGAGGAGCGCCTCGCGGTGACCGCCGCGACGCTCATCATCGTCGGCCTGCAGATCTTCTTCTCGTCGTTCCTGCTATCCATCCTCGGGCTGCGCCGGCGCGATTAGTGGGTCCCGCCGGACCCCCTGCGACCTGAGTCGGCATGGAGGCGTTCGTAGCGCTCGTCGGGCTGCCCGCAGCCCTGCTGCTGACCACGACCGGGCTCGGATTGCTCGCCGAACGGCTCGCCGGCGCGCGGCTGCCGAACGGGCTGCTCGCACCGCTGGGCTTCTGCGTCGCGACGTCCGTCCTGCTCGCCGTGTTCGAGCTCGGCGCCGACCTCGACGTCGCGATCGCCGTGCTCGTCGTCGCGACCGCCGCCGGCTTTGCGCTCGCCCGCTCGCGGCTGCGTGCGCGGCTGAACCCCGGCTGGCCCGGCCTTGCCGGCCTCGCCATCTACATCCTCTACGGCGCGCCGGTGCTGCTGACCGGCGACTGGACGTGGTCGGGCTACAACTTCCTCAACGACACGGCCGTGCAGTTCCTGCTCGTCGACCACCTCAAGGAGGCCGGCACGAGCGTCGCGTCGCTGCCCGTCACGACCGGCGGGGAGGTGATCCGCTCCTACCTCGACGGCGGCTATCCGATCGGCACGCACGCCTTCGCCTCGACGCTGTCGGGCCTGCTCGGCAGCGGTCCGGAGGTCATCTACCAGGCGTTCCTCGCCGGCATGGCGGCGCTCGCCGCGATGGCGCTCGGCGTCGTCGCCGGGCGGACGATCTTCAGCCCGCGTGTCGGCGCGCTCGTCGCCGCGATCGCGGTCGCGTCGAACCTCACCTACAACACCGGCCTGCAGGGCAGCATCAAGGAGCTCGGCGTCCTCGCGGCGCTCGCGGCCGCGACGGCGATCGCGCGCGAGCTCGTCGACGCGCCGGACCCGGTCCGGACGGCGGCGCTGCTCGGCGTCGCGCTGGCGGCGGTCCTCGCCGTCTACAGCGCCGCCGGCCTGCCGTACGTCGCCGCCATGCTCGCGACGACGGCGCTCGTCGCCGCGCTCGTCCACGGTCGCGCCGTGCTCGGGCGCCGCTGGGCCCTCGCGGTCGTCGCCGCGGGGGTCGTGTCGATCGCGCTGTCGGCCCCCTCGCTCGCGGCGATCGTCGACTTCTACCGCGTCGCGTCGGCCGTCGTCGACGCGAGCGCCCCCGCGGGGTCGGTGCTCGGGCAGCTGGCGCACCCGCTGCCGGCGCTGCAGGCCGGCGGGATCTGGCTCGACGGTGCCTACCAGACGCCGATCTCGCCCGACATGAACGCCGAGCTCGCGACGAACATCGGCCTGTGGATCGTCGCCGCGCTGGCGATCCTGTCGCTCGCCGAGCTCGCCCGGCGCCGCCGGCCCGAGGCGCTGCTCGTGCTCGTCCCGACGACCCTGACGGCGGCGCTCGTCGCCCCCGGAGTCGTGCCCTACGCGGACGCGAAGCTGCTGGCGATCATGAGCCCGTCGGTCGTCGTCGGCGCGGCGATCGGCCTCACCGCGATCGCCCGCGTCGCGCGGCCCGCGGGCACCGCGCTCGCGCTCGCGCTCGCCGTCGCGCTCGCGGGCGCGAGCCTGCTGTCGGACGCCTTCGCGCTTCACGACAGCCGGATCGGCCCGCACGACCGTATGCTCGCGCTGCGCGACGTCAGCGAGCACCTGGCGGGCCGCGGTCCGGTCCTCTTCAACGAGGCGGAGGAGTTCGCGAAGTACTTCGGCGAGGCCGCGACGCTGAACGCGAGCACGGAGTCGATCACCCCGCGCCAGGTTCGGCTGCGCCAGCCCGACGGCATCTTCGGGCGCTACTTCGACCTCGACCTGCAGACGCTCGCCTACGTCGACGGCTTTCCGAACATCGTCACGCGCCGCTCGCCGAGCGCGAGCCGCCCGCCGGCGCGCTTTCGCCGCGTGTACGCCAACCGCTACTACGAGGCGTGGCGGCGCGAGCCCGGGCCGGCGGTGCTCGCGCACCTGCCGCTGCAGCGCCGCGACGACGCGACCGCGCCGGCCGCCTGCGACGACGTGCGCGCGCTCGCACGGCGGGCGGCGCGCAGCACCGGCGACGTCGCGCTGATCGCGGCGCAGGCGCCGGCTTCCGCGCGCCTCGATCCGCTCCAGGCCGAGCGCTCGGCCTCGCTGCCACCCGACCAGGCGATCCCCGGGACGGCGACGACGATCGACCCGGGCTTCGTGCGCGGCAGCGTCCGCATCGCGCGCGGCGGTCGCTACCGGCTGTGGCTGCGCGGCAGCTTCCCGCGGGCGACGCGGATCGAGGTCGACGGCGTGCACCGCGCCACGGTGCACGGCGCCGACACGCCGGGCCAGTGGTCGGGCGACGTCGCGCTGACGCTGACCGCCGGCACGCATCGCGTGCTCGTCGGCGTGCCCGGTGGGTCGCCGAAGCCGGGCGACGGCGCCGCCGTCACGATCGGCCCGCTCGCGTTCGTCGCCGACGCGCCCGAGCGCCTGCGGACGGTGACCATCGCGCGCTGGCGTTCGCTGTGCGGCAGGACCCTCGACTGGATCGAGCTCGTACGCCGATGAGCGCCGTGACGGTCGCGATCCCGGTCCGCGACGGTGGCGCGCGGCTCGCCGACGTGCTCGCCGCCGTCCGCGCGCAGCGCACGCGACGCGCCGTCGAGCTGCTCGTCTGCGACTCTGGCTCGACGGACGGCTCGGTCGCGTGCGCCCGCGCCGCCGGGGCGCGGGTCATCGAGATCGAGCCCGCCAGCTTCTCGCACGGCGCGACCCGCAACCTGCTCATGGAGCGCTCCGCCGGCGAGCAGGTCGCGTTCCTGACCCAGGATGCCGTGCCGGTCGGCGGAGACTGGCTCGAGGCGCTGCTCGCGGGCTTCGGCGTCGCCGACGACGTCGGGCTCGTATGCGGCCCGTACCGTCCGCTGCCCGGCGCGTCGCCGATGGTGCGTCGCGAGCTGACGCAGTGGTTCGCCTCGTTCACGACCGCCGGCGAGCCGCGCGTCGATCGCCTCGGCGACGGCGAGCGCGACATCCCGGCGATCGAGCTGCTCGGCCGGCGGGCGTTCTTCAGCGACGCAAACGGCGCCGTCAGCCGTGCGCACTGGCTGCGCGTGCCGTTTCGCCCCGTCGCCTACGCCGAGGACCAGCAGCTCGCCATCGACATGCTTCGCGCCGGGCACGCGAAGGTCTTCATGCCGGCGGCGGCCGTCGAGCACTCGCACGACTACCCGCCCGCGGCGCTGTTCGCGCGCTGCTTCGACGAGTGGCGCGCGCTGCGCGAGATCTACGGCTGGGTCGAGCCGCTGCGCCCGCGCAGCGTGCGTGACAAGGTCGCGATACCCGTCCGCGGGGACGTCGCCATGCTGCGCTCCGAGGGCGTCTCCGGGCGCGCGCTGGCGGCCTGTGCGACGCGCTCCGGGGCCCACCACGCGATCCGTCTCGCCGGGGCGCTCGCCGGTTCGCGCGCGCACCGGCTCCCCGCGCGGTTGCGCAGCCGCTTGTCGCTCGAAGGCCGTTGGTAGGGTCCCGGCCGATGCGTGACGATGTCTCGCTGAGCCTGCGCGAGCGAATCGCCCTCACCTACCGCTATTTCGGCGCACGCGGCGTCGCGCTGCGGCTGCTGTCGTTTCCGCTGCGCTACACGCCGTTGCGCGGGCGCCTGCGGCTCGGCAGCCGGATCGAGAACTCGCAGGCCGCCGCGCGCGGCTGGTATCGCGTCGACGGTCGTCCCGTGACGGTCGTCATCCCGACCTACGGCGATCCGCGGCTGGTCGCCGACGCCGTCGCGAGCATCCGTGCGACGACCCCGCGCGCGCGGGTGCGCATCGTCGTCTGTGACGACGCCAGCGCGCCCGAGCACGTCGCCGGGCTGCGAGCGATCAAGGGGATCGACGAGCTCGTGCTCGGCGACGAGAACGCCGGCTTCGCGATCAACGCCAACCGCGGCCTGCGCGCCGCCGACGCGCGCCACGACGTCGTCCTGCTCAACGCCGACACGATCGCGCTGCGCGGCTGGCTGGAGTGCCTGCAGCGCGATGCCTACTTCGATGGCCAGGTCGGGATCGTCGGGGCCAAGCTCCTGTATCCCGACGGACGCATCCAGCACGCCGGCGTGCCTCGCAACCGCGGCGCGCCGCAGTGGTTCGATCACCGCTACCGCTTCAAGCCGGCCGATCACGGGCCGGCGAACGTCCCGGCGCGGGTGCTCGCCGTGACGGGGGCGTGCATGTACGTCAAGCGCGAGCTGATCGAGGCGATCGGCCTGCTCGACGAGCGCTACCCGATGGCCTACGAGGACGTCGACTGGTGCCTGCGCGCGTGGCAGGCCGGCTACTGCGTCATGTACGCGCCGGCTGCGACGCTGCGCCACCTCGAGTCCGCGACGCGCGGCACGGAGCTGGGCGACCGCGAGCGCGCCTCGCAGGCCGCGTTCTGGGAGCGTTGGGACGACTTCTTCGATCGCCGCGACGTGCGCGCCCCCGACGGGCGCCTGCGCGTGATCTACGTGACCGAGGACACCGGCGTCGGCGGCGGGCACCGCGACATCTTCGAGCACGTCAACCGGCTGCGCGCGCGCGGCCACGACGCGCGGCTGTTCTCGCTCGGCGGCCAGCCCGAGTGGTTCGATCTCGACGTCGAGGTGACGACGTTCGAGGACTACACGGCGCTGCGCGCGGCGCTCGCAAGCGAGGACGCGATCAAGGTCGCGACCTGGTGGCATACCGCGTCGGTCGTCTGGGAGGCGAGCGTCCTGCGCGGCATCCCGCTGTTCTTCGTGCAGGACATCGAGACGTCGTATTACCCGACCGACGAGCTCATGCGCGACCGCGTCGGCGCGAGCTATCAGCACGAGTTCCACTACATGACGATCTCGGGCTGGAACAGCGACCGCCTGCGCGACTACGGCGTCGCATCGGTCCTGATCGCGCCGGGGATCGACCTCGAGACGTTCCGCCCGCTCGCCGCCGCAGTTGGTGCTGGCCAGCCGCGCCGCGAGGACATGCTGCTCGCGCTCGGCCGTACGAATCCGTTGAAGAACCTGCCGCTGACGATCGACGCCTGGCGCGCGCTGCCCGAGCCGCGCCCCGAGCTGTGCCTGTTCGGTATCGAGACCGAGCTCGGCGCGCGCTACGGCGCGCGCTACGTAACGGCCCCCAGCGACGAGGGCGTCAACGAGCTCTTCAACGCCGCGACGGTGTTCGTGCAGACCTCGACGCACGAGGGCTTCTGCCTGCCGCCGCTGGAGGCGATGGCGACCGGCGGCGCGGTCGTCTGCACCGACGCGCACGGCAACCGCGACTTCTGCGTCGACGGCGAGAACTGCCTCATCCCCGAGCCCACGGCAGCGGCCGTGTCGGGCGCGATCGCGCGTCTGCTCGGCGACCCGCAGCTGCGCGAGCGCCTCGGCGAGGCCGGTCGGGTCACCGCGCAGGACTACACGTGGGAACGGCGCATCGACGACCTCGAGGCGTTCCTGCGCGAGCTCGCCGCGGGCACCACGCGGCCGCCGGTCACAGCTCCTCCGCGATCCGCGGCGCCTCGCGGTTGAAGAACCACAGGCCGAGCGCGAACGTCGCGGCGAGCACGGCGAACGGCACGACGAGGCGCCACAGCGCCCCCATGCCGTTGCCGGCGTCGACGTAGCTCGGCGAGATCAGCAGGTGGCGGCTCTCCTGGATCACCGCCGCGAGCGGGTTGGCCAGCAGCGCCTCGGCCAGCGTCGGGCTCTTGATCTCGATCGCCTCGTAGGGGATCAGGATCAGCGACGCGTAGAACGTGACCTGCAGCACGACCTCCCAGATCGGCTGGATGTCGCGGTAGCGCACGTACAGCGCGGACAGCAGCATCGACAGCCCGGAGGTGAAGACGACGAGCAGCGCCAGCAGCGGGATCATCCCGAGCCACGTCCAGGTCGGCGCGATGCCCCAGGCCAGCGCGAAGATCACGACGACGACGAGGTTCAGCACGAGGTTGAAGCACGCGACGACGACGACCGCCATCGGGATGACGAGGCGCGGGAAGTGGATCTTGCGCACGAGGTTCTCGCGCACCATGACGCACGCCACCGCGCCGCCCGTGGCCTCGGCGAAGAACGTGAAGATGACGACCCCGAGCAGCAGCGCGACGGGGAAGTCATCCGCCGAGCTGACGTTGACGATCTGCGTGAAGACGACGAGCAGCACGCCGAACAGCATCAACGGGCGCATGAGCTGCCAGAGGTAGCCGAGCACCGAGCCGAAGAAGCGCAGCTTGAAGTCCATCACCGCGATCGTCCGCGTCAGCGTCACGAAGCGCCGCATGTCGCCCGTCAGCGCCGACGGGCCGCGGATCTCGCGCAGCGCCGGCGTCGGTGCCGGCTCGGGCCGCGCGATGCTCATGCGCTGCGCTCGAGCTCGGCGGGCGCCGCGCGCTCGATCGTCAGCTCGTGCGGGAGCTCGACGAGGCCGCCGGCGGCGTTCGCGCTCGTCACGAGGATCTTGAACATCCGCTCCCAGCGGTCCATGAAGTCCAGGCCGCTGCCGGGGTGCGACACGACCATCGTCACCGCGTAGTGGCCGGGCGCGAGCGACGCGACGAACGACAGCCGCAGGTCGACGACGTCGCCCGCCGCATAGATGCCGCTGCCGCCGGGCTCGGCCGCCGTCGCGACGGCGAAGACGTTCTGTCCGCGTTCGTTGACCCAGACGATGTTGATGTGCGGCTGGACGGCGTCCTGCGCGAACGACACGCGCGCGCGAAAGACGCAGGCCTCCGTCGAGAGGAACGTCGTGCGCCGGCCGCCGCCCGCGTCCTCGACCCAGGCGTCCTCGATCCTCGCCGAGCCGTCGCCGGAGCGCAGCGGGCTGGAACCTGCCTGGTCGCTCTGCTCGGGGAAGTTCAGGCGCAGGTACTCCTCCGCGATCTCGGTGGGAGGGCCGATCTGCACCATCCGCCCGTGGTGCAGCAGCATCGCCCGCTGGCAGAAGCGCACGACGGTCGCCATGTCGTGCGTCACGAAGAGGATCGTCCGGCCCTCGTCCTGCAGGCGCCCGAAGACGTCGAAGCACTTCTGCTGGAAGGCGGCGTCCCCGACGGCGAGCACCTCGTCGATCAGCAGGATGTCGGCGTCGGCCTGGATCGCGGTCGCGAACGCCAGCCGGACCATCATGCCCGACGAGTAGTTCTTGAGCTTCAGGTCGATGAAGTCCTCGAGCTCGGCGAACGCGATGATCTCGTCGAAGCGCGCGCGGGCAATCGCCGGCGAGAGTCCGAGCATCGTCGCGTTCAGCACGACGTTGTCGCGCGCGGCGAGGTCGGGGTTGAAGCCGACGCCGAGCTCGATGAACGTCGCGATGCGCCCCGACGCCGACATGCTGCCCGCGTCCGCACGGTAGATCCCCGCGAGGCATTTCAGCAGCGTGCTCTTGCCCGAGCCGTTGCGCCCGACGATGCCGAAGAACTCCCCTTGCTGCACGCTGAACGACACGTCGTCGAGGGCGATGAAGCTCGACCCGCCGCGCAGCCTGCGCGCGCGCAGCACGCGCTCCTTCAGCGTGTGCGCCTGCTCCGCCGGCATGTGGAAGGTCTTCGAGACGCCATCCACGACGACGGCGGGCGCCGCGGGAGCCTGAGCGTGCATGGGTCGAACGGTAGCGTTGTCGCGGTCGTGGACGATCACCCGCTCCCGCAGACCCCGACGGCCCAGACCGCCGACCGCCTCATCGCCGAGGGCCCCGCCGGATGGCGGCTCGGGCGCTTCGGCGACCGCGGCCGACGCATCGCCCGGCTCGTCAGCCGGATCCTCCGTGGCGGCGCGCCCTATCAGCAGGTCGTCGATCGCAACCTGCTCGAGAGCGTCGGTCATGTCGACCGCCGCGTCGACACGCTCGTCGCGCGGCTCGACGCGCGCGACCGCACGCTGGCGGCACTGTCCGGGCGCGTCGACGCCGAGGTCGAGCACGCGGACGACCTCGCCTCCGCGATCGAGACCGTGCGCGCGACGATCACCGCGCGCATCGGCGACCCGCACGAGCTCCCGCGCATCGAGGACATCGTCGTCGCCGCGCGCGCGCGGCCGTACATGGCCGAGCCGTCGTTTCAGACCTGGTCGCAGCCCGGCGCCGGCATCGTCATGGGCTATCAACGTCGTGCGACGGCCGGCGCTGGCGCGGCCGACGCCTACAAGCGCTTCGAGGATCGCTTCCGCGGGCCCGAGAAGCGCGTGATGGAGCTGCAGCGGCCGTACCTGCCGCTGCTCGACGGACACGGACCCGTGCTCGATGCCGGCTGCGGTCGCGGGGAGATGCTGGACCTGCTGCGCGAGTGCGACATCGCCTGCCACGGTGTCGACCTCGACGCGGGGATGGTCGCGCGCTGCGTCGCCAAGGGTCATGCCGGCGCCGAGCTGGCCTCCGTCACGACGCACCTCGCGGCGGTCCCCGACGGCCACTACGGCGCGATCTTCTCTGCGCAGCTCATCGAGCATCTGCCGCACGAGCTGCTCGACGAGCTGCTTGCGCTCGCCACCCGCAAGCTGCGCCCCGGCGGGCTGCTGATCGCCGAGACCGTCAACCCGCATGCGCCGCATGCGCTGCGCGCGTTCTGGACCGACCTGACCCATCAGCACCCGATCTACCCCGAGGTGGCGCTGACGCTGTGCGAGCTCGCCGGCTTCGCGTCGGCGTACGTGTTCCATCCGACGGGGACGGGCGATGTCGATGCCGACACGTGGACGCAGAGCGCGTACGCCGTCGTCGCGCGCACCGACTCCCGGCCGGACGCGCCCGGATAGCCCGCGGCATGCGGTTCTGCACCTGCGTCACGCCCGCGAGGCTGCCGTATGCGCGCGTCCTGGCCGACGGTCTGGCCCGCCACCATCCGCACGCGACGCTGCTGGCGCTCACGCTCGGTGGCGACCCCGGCCGCTTGGCGCAGACGCCGTTTCAGCTCGTCACGATCGACGACCTCGACCTCGACCTCGACCTCGGCGGTGGCGTCGGCGTCGGCACCCAGCTGCACGCCATGTACACGCTCGAGGACCTCGCGCTGACGCTGCGCCCGGCGCTGCTGGCGCACGCCCGCGCCGCCGGAGACGACGTCTGCTTCCTGACCGACGATCACGACATCCTCGGCGCGATCGAACCCGTCGCCGGGGTCGGGCTCGTGCGCCGCGTGGACGGCGAGCTGCCCGACGACACGTTTGCGCCCGACGCGCACGATCTCGCCGCGCACGGGATGTTCAGCCCGGACCTCGTCATCGTCGGCACGGGGACGCAGGGCGACGCGTTCCTGGAGTGGTGGAACGCGCGCATGTCCGCGCTGCGCCCACGGCTGGCCAACGGCGAGCCGGCGACCGGGCGCGTCTCGGCACGCCGCCACGCCCGCTCGCTGCTGACGCTGGCGCCGTCCCTGTTCGCATTCGAGCCGCTCGCCGATCGCGGCCTCGAGGTCAGTGCCTGGAACCTGCACGCGCGAGCGCTGACGCGCGCTGCCGGCGGCGTGCTCGCCGATGGCTGCGCGCTGCGCAGCGTGCAGTTCAGCGACTTCGATCCGCAGCGGCCGTACTGGCTGTCGGCGGCCGCCGATCGCGTCCGGGTCGTCGAGGACCCCGTGCTCGGCGCGCTGTGCGGCGACTACGCACAGCGGCTGCTGGCCCATGGCGCGGATGAGGTGGACCGCCGTCGCGACATCGGCCGGCGGCTGCCCAACGGCCTCGTCTTCGACGCGCGGCTGCTGAACCTGTACCACGAGTCACTCGGCGACATCGTCCTACCGGGCGACCTCTTCGACGCCGGCGGCTGCGCGGCGTTCATGTCGTGGATGCAGGGCCCGGCACCGGCCGGCGCCGCGGCTGGCATCAATCGCTATCTGTACCGCGTCTACCGCGACCGTCACGACCTGCCGATCGCCTTCCCCGATCTCGACGGCGCCGACGGCGCGGTCTTCGCCGGCTGGGCGTGGAGCTACGGGCGCCGCGAGATGGCGATCGGCGACGAGTTCCTGCCGCCGCATCCGACCGCAGCGCCGCCGGATGTCGCCCCGCCGCCGCTGGGCGTCAACGTCGCGGGCTTCTTCACCGGCACGCTCGGCCTCGGCGAGGCGGCGCGGCTCTACGTGCGCGCACTCGATGCGGCGCACGTGCCGGTCACGACGACGACGGTCGAGTTCGACCAGCCCGTCGACGACGCCGAGCGCCGGCTCGGCAAGGACTACGGCCGCCTCGCGTTCGCCGACGTGCGCGCCGCCGAGCGCTGCCCCTTCAACCTCATCTGCGTCAACGCCGACGAGCTGCCGCGCTTCGTGGCTGAGTCCGGCGGGGACTTCTTCGGCGACCGTTGCTCGATCGGCGTCTGGGCATGGGAAACCGATGTCATACCGGCGCGCTGGGACGGGGCATACGAGCACCTCGACGAGATCTGGGTCTACTCGCGCTACGTCGCCGAGCACCTCGGCCGCGCGTCGCCGGTGCCGGTCGTCATCGTGCCGCCGCCCGTCGTCGCGCCCGACGGCGGCGGCGCGTCGAGCGCCATCGAGCTGCCCGCCGGCTATCGCTTCATGTTCATGTTCGACTTCTTCTCGACGCAGCGGCGCAAGAACGCGACCGGCGTCGTCGAGGCGTTCCGGCGGGCGTTCGCGCCGGGGGAGGGCCCGCAGCTGCTGATCAAGACGATCCACGGGGCGGCGCGCCCGCGCGCCTACGACGAGCTGCGTCACGCGGCCGCCGGCCGCCCCGACGTGCACGTCGTCGACCGGGCGCTCAGCGTCGCGGCGAAGAACGCACTGATGACCGAGTGCGACTGCTACGTGTCACTGCACCGCAGCGAGGGCTACGGCCTGACGCTCGCGGAGTCCATGGCGCTCGGCAAGCCGGTGATCGGCACCGGCTTCTCCGGCAACACGGACTTCATGTCGCCGCAGAACTCCTATCTCGTCGACTACGCGATGACGGACGTCGGCGGCGATGTCGAGATCTACCCACCCGAGGGCCACTGGGCCGAGCCTGACCTGGACCACGCCGCGCAGCTGATGCGCGAGGTCTACGAGGACCAGCCCGCGGCGCTCGCTCGCGGCGAGCGCGCGCGGGTCGACATCGCGACGACGCTGTCGCCCGAGGTCGTCGGGCGGATCGCGCGCAACCGCCTCGAGCGCCTCGTGGCGCTGCGCGCGCGCTGACCGACCCGACGCGGTCAGCCGCGGTGGCCGGCGCGGTAGCCGGCCCGCAGCAGGGCGAACAGCGGCGCCTGCGTGGGACGGCGCGCGACGGCGGCGAGCAGGGCGCGCTGGACGTCGGCCGGCAGCAGGCCGTCGCGGCCGACGAGCCGCAGCGCGTCCGGGCCGAGCGCCTCGAGCTGGGCTCGCAGATCGACGGCCAGCTCGTGCACCGCGATCATCTCCTGCTCGCGCTCGTCGGCGTGCGCGAGCAGCGCGCTGACGGCCCGCGCGGGCGAGCTCGCCGCCTGCTCGTAGACGCCGATCAACCCGCCGGCGAAGCGCTTCCAGGTCAGCGGCTCGGCCGCGCCCCGGATGAGCTCGAGATGGCGCTCGCGTGCCGTCGCATCCGTCAGCAGCACGAGCGCGGCCGCCGCCGACCGCTCTGCGTCCCACGGCACGAGCGTCGCTGCCTCGGTCGGCAGCAGCTCGGCCATCGCGCTGCGGGCCGCGAACAGGCACGGCACGCCGCGGCGGGCGGCTTCGAACGGCGGCAGCCCAAAGCCCTCTGAGACCGACGCGAACACGAGCGCGGCGCAGTGCGCCGTCAGCCACTCGCGCTCGGGCTCGCTGACGTGCCCGAGCATCACGACGCCGTCCGCCGCCTGCGGCCACGCGTCGAGCAGCTCGCGCTCCTGTGCCGCGGACGAGCCGTGCTCGGCGTGCCCGCCCGCCAGCACGAGCCGTCCGTCCCAGCCGAGCTCGCGCAGCGCACGTACGAGCCGGATCGCGAACGGTCGGTTCTTGTGCAGCAGGTCGCTGCCGAGGCACAGCAGGAAGGGCTGCCCCTGGTCACCGGGCAGTGCCGGCGGGGCGCTCTGCGCGGTCGCCGGCGCACGGTGATCGGTCCCGAGCGCGACGACGGCGCTGCGCTCGTGCCCGACGAGCTCGTCGCGCAGCGCGTCCGCGCGGGCGTGCTCGGTCGAGAAGACGACCCGGTCGGCCTCCGCCAGCGCGCGGCTCGTCACGCGGCGGTAGCTGTGCCACAGCTCCGGCGCCGCGAAGTAGGCGGGGTTGTGGAACAGGATGCTGTCCTCGTGTGTCACGACGATGCGCTCGCCGACGAGGCGCAGCAGCGCGATGTCCGAGGACTGGAAGACCTGCGTCGGGCGGTGCACGACCGCGGTCCGGGCGGCGCCGCCGGTCGCCTGCTCGTAGGTCAGCGTCTGCGGGCCGAGCTCGTCGAGGACGGCCTGCGCGTACGCGCGCGGCCGCGAGCCGACCATGACGCGAAGCTCGCCGCGGTGGCACTCGGCGAGCGCGCGGATGAGCGCCAGCGTGTGGACCTGGCTGCCGCCGAGCGGCCCGTCGAGCAGGCGCGCGTCGACGGTCACCGACAGGCCCGTGACGGCGCCGCGGGCGACGCTGCGCACCCGCGCGAGCGGCCCGCCGTGCGAGACCGCGGCCGCGTCCGGCTTGCCCTCGGCGGTCACCCCGCCGCCGTCTGGCTCGCTCGTCGTGAACACGAGCAGGTCGTCGGCCAGCACATGCAGCAGCCCGTGCGCCGTGCAGGCCGCGGCGAACGCCGCGAGGAGCTCAGCGTCCGCGTCGTCGTCGCCGGGCCAGCCGACGAGCTGCAGCGCGTCGCGGCGCAGCAGCACGCATGGGCCGGCCGGCTGCGCCAGCGCGGGTCGCAGGCCGACGGCGGCGTCGCGGACGCGCGCGGCCCGCGCGGCGGCGTCGTCGCCCGGAGCGGGGAGCGCGATCGCGCTGACCGTCGCGACGCGGTCGTCGACCGCGGCGGCGTCGACGAGCTGCTGCGCCCAGCCGCTCATCGCCGTCATCGGCGCGCGCACGAGCACGATGTCGTCGCAGCCGTCGCAGATGGCCTGCTGCACCGAGTCGTACGCGCGCGCCGGGCCGCGGAGCGCCTCGATCGACATCGCCGCCTGGCCGTCCTGCCGGCTCCGCTGCCCCTGCGCTGTCTCGAAGACGAAGCCGAGCATCGCGCCATTCTGCCGCAAGCCCGACGAGATTCGCCCGACGTCGTGATGGCGCCATCGCGGGTAACGTGTCGCACGCAGTGAGCGCCACCGCGACCAAACCGGGTCCCGAGCACGGCGGCGCCTCGGCCCGGCTGCGCGGGCTCGTGCGCAACGGCGATGTCGCCGGGTCGCTCGCCGTCGTCGTGATCGCCTCGATCGCCGTCGTCGCGCTGCTGCGCATCTGGCACGCGAACCTGCACGTGCCGTTCGGCTACGGCGGCGACAGCATGCTGACGATCGCCTTCGTTCGCGACGTCATCGACCACGGCTGGTTTCTCGTCAACCCGGACCTCGGCTACCCGGCCGGCCAGCACATCGCCGACTACGGGGCGCCGAGCGGCGACAACCTGACGTTCGCGTTCATCAAGCTGCTGACGCTGTTCACGTCGAGCGCGGGCCTGATCGTCAACCTCGTCTTCCTGTTGTCGTTCCCGATCGTCGCGCTCGTGGCGTTCCTCGTCCTGCGGCGACTCGGCATCGGCGTCGCGATCGCGATCGTCGTCGCGACGCTCTACACGCTGCTGCCCTACCACTTCCAGCGTGGGGAGGGCCACCTCTTCCTGTCCTGCTACTACGCCGTGCCGCTCGGTGCCTGCCTCGTGCTCGACGTCATGGCGCGGCGCTCGCTGTTCGCCCGCCGAAGACGCGAGGGTCCGCGGCTGCTGGCCTGGGCGTCCGGCCGATCGGTCGGGACGCTCGCGATCTGCGCGGTGATCGCGTCGGGCGGGATCTACTACGCGGTCTTCACGCTGCTGCTGCTGACGGCCATCGCGCTGATCTCGCTCGTCATGCGCCTGGGGCGCGAGCCGGTCCTGACGGCGGCGATCCTGTGCGCCGCGATCGTCGCGGTCACGGTCATCAACATGGCGCCGGGCGTCCTCTACCACCTCGAGCACGGCCCGAACCCGTACACCGCGCACCGCCAGCCGCTCGAGAGCGAGCTCTACGGCATGAAGTTCATGGACCTCGTCGTCCCGGTCGTCGGTCATCACATCGACGCGCTCAACCAGTTCCAGGGGCGCTACCACCAGACGACGCCGCTGCTCAGCGAGCCGACGCAGTCGCTCGGCATCGTGGCGACGGTCGGCTTTTTGTGGCTGCTCGTCGTGGCGCTCGGCGCGCTGGTCGCGAGGACGCGCGCGCGCGCGCCGGCCGACGGTGACACGGCCGATCGCGAGCGCCACGCGGCGTTCGCCGTCGTCGTCTGCTTTCTCATCGCGACCGTCGGCGGGATCTCGACGTTCATCGCCTACACCGTGACGCCCCAGATCCGCGGCTGGGGGCGGATGTCCGTCTACATCGCGTTCATCGCGTTCTTCGCCGTCGGGTTGCTGCTCGAGCGGTTGCGCGCGCGAACGGAGCGGCGCCCGCGCGGGCGCCTTGTTATGGCGGCGGTGCTCACGGCGATCCTGCTCGGCGGCGTCTTCGATCAGACGAACTACACGTTCGTCCCGGCGTACGGGGCGGCGAAGGCCGAGTACACGAGCGACGCGACCCTGGCGCGCGCGATCGATCGCGTGATGCCGCGCGGCTCCGCGATCATGCAGATGCCCTACGTGCCGTTTCCGGAGAACCCGGGCGTCGGCGCGATGTACGACTACGACCAGCTGCGACCGTACGTCCAGGGCGGCGGCATGCGCTGGTCCTATGGCGCCGTCAAGGGCCGCATCGACGACTGGCAGGCGAGCTTCTTCGGCGTCACGCCCGAGCAGATCGCGGCGGGCGAGGTGCGCGGCGCGCCGCTGGACGGTGGGCGACCGACGCGCGCGAGCCTGACCGCGATCGTCGCGGCGGGCTTCGACGGGCTCTACCTCGACCGCTTCGGCTACGGCGGCGGCATCGGCCCGTTCGAGCGTGACACGCGCCGCATCGTCGGGCGCGCGCCGCTCGTCAGCCCCAACGGCCGCCAGGTGTTCTTCGACCTGCGCCCGTTCGAGGCGAGCCTGCGGCGCACGATCCCGGCGGCGCGCCTGCGCGCGCTCGGCAACGCGACGACGCGACCGCTCGTCATCAGCTTCGAGAAGGGCTTCTACGCGATCGAATCAGCGCCGGGGCAGGGGACCTGGCACTGGGCGCAGCAGGCGGCGCGCCTGGAGATCGACAACCCGGCGCGGTCGACCCGTCAGGTGCGTCTCGTCACCGCCGTCCAGACGGGCGCAACGCCCGCGAACCTCACGTTCACGCTGCCCGACGGGTCGGTCGTACGCCGCCGCAGCGCCGGCGAGAGCCGGCCGCTGTCGATCGCGCTGTCGCTGCGCCCGGGGGACAACACGGTGCGCGTGACGACCGATGCGCCCAAGGTGCCCGGCGCGGGGGGCGACGTCCGCCAGCTCTACATGCGCCTCATCAACACCCGCGTCGTCGAGCCGGCAGCCACCCTGCCGCGACGGCCGGCGCCCGCGCCGACGCCGTGAGCGAGCGCCCCGACCTCACCGTCTGCTGCTCGGTCAACACGCCGCCCGGCCGCGTCGCCGCCGCGTTCGCGCCGCTGGCCGGGCTCGCTGCGCAGATCGTGCTCGCGGTCGACGATCGGGTCGATCCGGCCTGGATCGACGGCTACCGCCGGATCGCCGACCGCGTGCTGCTCGTCCCGTTTCCCGGCAACTTCGGACGCATGTACGCGTGGCTGCGCACGCACTGCGACGGTCGCTGGATCCTGCAGCTCGACCACGACGAGGTGCCGTCGGCGTCGCTCGTGGACGCCGTCGCGGAGTTGATCGCGACGGACGACGTCACCCACGCCTGGGTGCCGCGCCGCTGGCTGTTCGGCGACGGCGCGCGCTGGCTGGCGCAGTGGCCGTGGCAGCCGGACTACGCGTTGCGCCTGCTGCGCAACGACCCCGCACTGCTGCGCTTCCCGGGCCTGCTGCACTGCACGGTCCGCGTGCTCGGGCCCTGCCGCTACCTGCGCGCGCCGCTCTACCACGCCGACCTCGTGCTCTCGGACGTCGCGCTTCGCGAGCGCAAGCAGCGCGAGTACGAGCGCGAGATGCCCGGCTTCGTCGTCGACGGCACGTCGCTCAACGAGGTCTACTACCTGCCTGAGCGCCTTCCCGGCCTGCGCCTGCGCGACGTTGCGCCCGAGGACACCGACGCTGTCGCGGCGTTCCTCGCGGCCGGGGTCGAGCTCGCGCCGGCGCCACAGCGGCGCCGGCTCGCGACGCTGCGCCCGGCCGGCGCGGCGGAGATCGCCGGCCTCAACGAGCGCCGCCCGCTCGCCGAGGATGCCTACGACGCGCGGCTGCAACTACTCGACGACGACCCGCGGCTCGTATGCGCCGAGTGGCGCACGTTCGACGTCGAGGTCGGCAATCGCGGCACGACGACGTGGCCCGGCGGGATGGACGCCGACCCGCAGATCCGGCTCGGCTACCGCTGGCTCGCCGACGACGGGAGCGTGCTCGAGGAGGGTGGGCGCACCGGCCTCCCGGCGCCACTGCGCCCGGGGGCGAAGGCCGTCGTTCCGCTCGAGGTGCTCGGTCCGCCGGAGGCCGCGGCGTGGACGATCGAGATCGACCTCGTGCACGAGCACGTACGCTGGTTCGGTGCCGGGATCCGCGTGCCCCTCGAGGTGCGCGCTCCGAGCGGCAGCGCCCGCGCCACGCGGACGTCGGCGTTGTAGCGCCGAGCTACTTCGCGGCCTGCGCGGTGAGGCGGTAGTGATGGGGCCCGCCGGTGCAGCCGAGCAGCCCGGCGGGCGGTCCGGTCGTCGCCCGCGCCGTCGCGAAGCCGGCGGCGCGCAGTGTGCCGAGCAGCGCCGTGCGGTTCGGCGCCCACCAGTTCGAGACGTCCCCGTTGAGCTCGGCGCTCGGGAAGAAGCGCCACATCGCCTCGTCCTCGAACGCCGGCACGACGACCGCCTCGGTCTCGACGACCGCGAGCTCGCCGGTGACGGCCGCGACGCGCCGCAGCGCGGTCAGCGGCTCCTCCATGTGGTAGAGGACACCGAGGTAGAGCACGACATCCCAGACGCCGACCGTCGCGACGTCGCACGTCATGAAATCGGTGACGATCGGCTCGACGCTGCTGCCCAGCGCCTCGCGTGCGAGGTCGAAGCCGCGCTTGCCGCGCAGCGCCTCCGGGTGCCAGTACTCGGTCTCGTGGTAGGGCCGCGGGGCGATGCCCTCGCGCATGCAGCGCCGCCAGTACGCCTGCTGGCCGGGCGCGTCCATCGACCACATGTAGTGATCGAGCACGCCGACGCGCGAGGCGCCGCGGCGCTCGGCCTCGAACGCGAAGAAGCCGTCCCAGCCGCCGATGTCGAGCACGGACTTGCCGGACAGATCGGGCAGCGACAGGGCGAGGAACTCGCCGCGCAGCGTCTCGGTCGACTTGTGCCCGGGCGTGACGACGCCGTGGCCAAGATCGATCGAGTGCCACCAGAACGGCACAGACTCGACTTTTTGCTGCAGGCGCCGGCGCTGATTGGAGAGGGAGAGCATGTCGCTGTGAGCAGGCAGGCGGTTCATGGGAAACCGCGCGGCCGGTGGTGGGAATCTAGTGTGACTGCCATGAACGGCGCGCGCCCATCCGACCACATCATGTTCGACTTCACCGGGGTGCGGGCGTGACCGTCGCGCTCGGGCTGACGAGCGCGGGTGCGCCGTGGCGCGTGCGGCGGATGCTAGAGCTCTGCCGCCCGTACGTGGACGAGATCGTGCTCGTCGCGCCGCCGGAGGTGCTCGATCACTGCGCCACGGGCCTCGTCGATCACGCCCTGGGCTGCTCGGCCGGCGGCGTCGCGGCCGGCGCGCGCATGCGCGACGCGTGCGGCAGCGACTGGCTGCTGTGCTGCGAGGACGGCGACGTGCCCGGGCTCGCGCTCCTGCGGGCGCTGCGCACGCTGGCCGGCGAGCGCACGCTCACGCACTACCGCCTCGCCCGACGGTGGCTGTACGGCGGGTCGTCCGCGTATCTCGCGTGCGCGCCGTGGCGGCCTGACTACGAGGGGCAACTGGTCCGCGTCGGGGCCGCCGCCCCGGGTGAGTCGCGGCTGCTCGAGGCGGCGCTCTACCGGGGCGAGCTGCTGCTGGCCGGCGAGCAGGAGCGCCGCCGCCGCGCGCTCGCTCGGGAACGCGCCGAGCCCGAGGCTCTGCGCGCGGGCGCGCCGCGCGCGGCCGTGCTCGTGCCGGAGGACTGGGAGGGGACCGAGCTCGCGGCGGTGCCGGCGCCCGATCGCGCGTGGGTTGCGTACGTCCTCGACGAAGCGGTCGGGCCGCCGCCCACCGTGCGCGCGTCCGGCGCCGCGCCACCGAGCGCGCCGCCGGCGGCGGAGGCGACGACGGGCGAGGCGCAGGTCACGCTCGTCGACCCGGCGGCAAAGGCGACGACGGGCGAGGCGCGGGTCACGCTCGTCGACCCTCCGGCGCGGATCGCGGCGCGGGTCGTGCGCGAGCTCGAGGTGCGCGTCGTCAACGGCGGCGAGCGGGCGTGGCCATGGCGGCCGGGCGATGGCTCGCCGCTGCGCCTTGGGTATCGCTGGCATGCGGAGGGGCACGCCGAGGAGGGGCCGCGGACGCTGTTCACGGAGACCGTCGAGCCCGGCGCCGAGACGCTCGCGCTGCTGAGCGTGCACGCGCCCGTGCGCGCCGGCCGCTACGTGCTCGAGGTCGACGTCGTCGAGGAGCGCGTGCGCTGGCTCGGGTGTGGGGCCCGGCTCGAGGTCGAAGTCTCCGACCACCCGGCGCCCGTCGCCGTCGAGCGACGCAACTCCTACCGGCGCCAGGCGCGCGCGGCCGGCATCGCGCCCCGACACGCGCGGCGCCTGTACCGGCGCTGGGCGGCGAGCCTGTGCGCGGACGCCACCCCGCTGCGCGACCGCCGGCCGTGGCTGACGTTCTCCGCCATCGACGCGGTCGGGCGCGCGATCGGGCCGGACTCGCGCGTGTGCGAGTACGGCGCGGGGGGCTCGACGCTGTTCGCGCTCGAGCGCGGCGCCGAGGTCGTGACGATCGACTGGGACGCCGACTGGTCGCGGCGCGTCGGCGCAGCGATCTCGCTGCAGCATCGCGCAGCATGGACGCTCGAGCTCGTGCCGCCGCAGGCCGACGGGCGCGCCGCAGCGCTGGATCCGTCGGACCCCGCCGCGTACGTCTCCGCCTCCCCGGCGTTCGTGAACTTCGCGTTCGACGCCTACGCCGCCACGATCGACCGCTTCGAGGACGGCGCGTTCGAGCTCGTGCTCGTCGCCGGGCGGGCGCGGCCGTCGTGCGTGCGTCACGCGCTCGCCAAGGTCGCGCCCGGCGGCCTGCTCGTCCTCGACCACTCCGAGCGACCGTGGTATGAGCCGGCGCTCGCGCTGGCGCCCGCGGCGTCGTGGGCGCGCACCGACCACCGCGGTCCGGGTCCGTACGCGGAGCGCTTCTGGCAGACGACGATCCTGCGGCGGACGTCGTGAGCGCACGGGTGCCGGGCCACCGGCCGCGCGACGAGCGCGCGTACGGTCTCGACCAGCTCGACCTCAAGCTCGTCCAGCACGTGACGTTCGCGGGTGGGGTCTTCGTCGAGGCGGGTGCGAACGACGGGGTGACGCAGAGCAACACGGCGCTGCTCGCGCGTCACCGCGGCTGGCGCGGCCTGCTCATCGAGCCGGTGCCCGAGATCGCGGCGCGCTGCCGCGTGCTGCGGCCGGACAGCGTCGTCGAGGAGGCGGCGCTCGTCGCGCCCGATCACGGCTCGGAGACCGTCGCGATGCGCTACGCGAACCTCATGTCGCTCGTGCAGGGGGCGCGTGGCAGTGACGCCGCCGACCGCGAGCACATCGCCGCCGGGGAGCGTGCGCAGGCGATCGACAGCTACGAGCTCGAGGTGCCGGCGCGGACGCTGAGCGCGATCCTCGACGCCCACGGCATGGACCGCGTCGACCTGCTGTGCCTCGATCTCGAGGGCTACGAGCCGGCCGCGCTGCGGGGACTGGACCTGACGCGACACCGGCCGCGGTTCATGCTGGTCGAGGTCTGGGACCGGGCTGCGGTCGACGAGCTGCTGGGGAGCGTCTACGAGCCGCTCGCCGAGCTCTCGCGCCACGACGTGCTGTACCGCCTGCGGCGCCGACCGCGGCGGCGGCGTGCGTGGCGCCCGCGCCTCAGCCGCGCTTGAACGCGTAGTAGCCAGGCTTGCGCTTGCCGTTGTACGTGATCAGGCCTCCGTTTGAGATCGAAGGGCCCGGCGGCTCGTCGTAGAGGTGGATCCAGCCCAGGCCGGCGACGTTGTGCAGGCTGCGCGCCACCTTGAAGGCGTTCTTGATCCAGCGCGCCTGCGTCGCGCGTGAGACGTGAAAGTTGAACTCGCGGTCGGGTCCGGTCGCGACCGTGAACTCCGACAGCCACAGCTTGATGCGCTTGTGCAGCCGCTTGCCGAGCTTGCGCTGGAGCAGCTTGTCGAAACGCCCGAGGTCCGAGAAGTCGACGAGGCCCTGCTTGGACGGCGGGTTGCGCAAGCTGGGATTGCGGTAGCCGAACGGGTTGTGCCCATACCAATCCAGCCGCGGCGGCCGCCCGTTGGGAAGCTTCATGTTCGCCATCCAGGCGCCCGGCCGGATCTCGCCGGTGACGTAGGTGTTGCCGCCGATGACGACGTTCGTCTTGCGTTGCGCCTTGAGCTGGCCGTAGGCTGCGTCGAGCAGGCGCGCGTAGCGCCGCGGCGCCGCCTTCTGCGCAGCGGTGATCGACGTGCCGAGCGGCTGCGGGACGAGCGGCTTGAAGTTCGCCGAGCGCGACGGCTCCCCCCAGATCATCCACCGCCGCACGCTCGGGTAGCGCCGCGACGCCGCGCGCGCGAACGCGGCGAAGTCGCTCGGGTGGGTCGGGGCGTACTCGGAGGACCTGCCGTGGTTGGCCCACGGCGGGGATCCCGAGAGCATGAGGAGGACCTGCATGCGATGACGCCGCGCCTCGGTGATCGCGTAGTCCACGTCCGCCGGCCACTGATACGCCGCGTCGCCCGGATCACGGGGCTTCGCCGGGCGCGTCGGAGCGACAGCAGCCCACGAGATCGACATCTGGAAGACCTTGACGCCGAGGTCCTCGTAGATCGGGAACTGCGACACACCGTCGACCTGCGTCGGACCCCAGAACCCCTTCGTGGCCGCGGCGTCTGCGGGCGAAGTGCCACTTGCGAAGATCAACCATGTGAGCAGGAAGAGCCACAGGCCTCCCCGGCGGCGCTGCCGTGGTGGTGCCCTCACGCCGGAATGCGCTCGGTCACGCTGCGATTGGAGTTCGACACGATCTCTTGAGAACACTACCCGCGCCAAAGTTGCGAAGGCTGGAAGTGACGGCGGCTGAGTAGAGCCGATCGATCGCGTTGTTGCCACACTGAACAGCATGCTCAGATCATTGCTCGTGCTGGCGGGCGTTCTCGCGCTCCTCGCGCCGACGGCCGCAACGGGCGACGAGGTGTTCGTCGATCCGGGCTCGCCCAGCGGCAAGGAGTACGCGCTGCCCATCGACAGTGCCCGGGCGCAGGCCGCGAAGGGCAAGGGGAAGGACAAGCGCTCTGACTCGGGCGCCGCGCCGCTGTTCGGCGAGGGCGTGGGCGACGCCCCGTCGTCGTCGTCCGGCGCGACGAAGACGTCGACCTCGACGACGCCGTCGCGCCCGTCGGGCGGCGGGGCCGACGCGGCGACGACCACGACGCAAGCGATCCGCGGGGGTGAGGCTCCAGCCGAGGCCGCGGCCGCGGCCGCGGCCCCCGGCGGCGGGGTCGGCATCGGCATCGTCATCGCGGCGGGTGCCGCGGTCCTGCTCGCCGGCGCACTCGCGGGGCTCTGGCTGCGCCGCCGCGCTCAACCCTGATCCGCATCGGTCGCGCCGGCGTCCTGCCCTCGTGGCTCACACGATCTCGGCGGCCGCAGCCTGGTGGAAGCGAACCCGTCCGCCGCTCAGATCAGTCGTTCTGGCGGGGCTTCGCCACTCGCGGCGGCATGAAATCCGGCCGACTTTCCCTTCAGAACGGCAGCTCGTCGGCGATCTCGCGCAGCGAGGGGGCGTCGATGTCCCGCTCGGAGACGAACAGCGGCATGTCCTGCGGCCACGCGATCCCGACCTCGGGGTCGTCGTAGGCGAAGCCGCGCTCGATCGCGCCGTCGTAGTACGTCGAGCACTTGTACGTCACGTCGGCGATCTCCGACAGCACGCAGAAGCCGTGTGCGAAGCCGACCGGGACGAACAGCTGGTGGTGCTCGGCATCGTCGAGTTCGACGCTCTCCCAGTGCCCGTACGTCGCCGACGCGCGGCGCAGGTCGACGACGACGTCGAGGATCGCCCCGCGCGCGCAGCGCACGAGCTTCGCCTGGCCAGCGCCGATCGAGAAGTGCATGCCGCGCAGCACGCCGCGCGAGGAGCGCGAGTGGTTGTCCTGCACGAACGTCTCGTCGACGGCGTGCTCCGCCCAGACGTTCGCGCGGAAGCTCTCGACGAAGAAGCCGCGCTCGTCGGGATGAACGCGCGGCGCGAGCAGGACGGGGCCTTGCAGGCGGGTGTCGAGGCGGCGCATGCCCGGGCAATGTAACGGCCGCGGCGCGACGGTGGAGACGACCCCGGCCTGAGCGTGGAGAACGCTCGCCGTAGTCTGCGCGCCGTGGACGAGGCCCGCGCCAAGCGCCTGACCCTGATCGCCTGCATCCTCGGGTCGGCGATCGTGTTCGTCGACCAGACGGTCGTCAACGTCGCGCTGCCCGCGTTGCGCGCGGATCTCGGCGCGTCGCTCGCCGACCAGCAGTGGGTCGTCGAGGCGTACCTGCTGCTGCTCGGATCGCTCGTGCTCGTCGGCGGCTCGCTCGGCGACCTGCACGGTCGGCGCAGGATCTTCGCGATCGGGGTTGCGGGCTTCGGCGCCTCGTCGCTGATCTGCGCGGCGGCGCCCTCGGTCGAGGTGCTGATCGCCTCGCGGGCGCTGCAGGGGGCCTTCGGCGCGCTGCTCGTGCCGAGCTCGCTGGCGATCATCACCGAGGTCTTCGGTCCCGAGGAGCGTCCCGCGGCGATCGGCTCGTGGACGGCGGGCACGTCGGCGGCGATCGCCGTCGGACCGCCGCTCGGCGGTCTGCTCGTCGATGCGCTGTCGTGGCGCGTGATCTTCGCGATGAACGTGCCGCTCGTGCTCGCCTGCCTGTGGCTCATCAGGCGCGCGGTGCCGGAGTGCCCCGGCGACCGCTCGCACCGCGTCGACGTCCCCGGCGCGGTGCTCTGCGCGCTCGGCCTCGCCGGCCCGGTCTACGCGCTCATCCGCCAGCCCGAGCTCGGCTGGTCCGATCAGGCGGTGCAGATGCCGCTGCTCGGCGGCATCGGCGCGTTCATCGCGTTCCTGCTCTACGAGCGCCGCGCGTCGGACCCGATGCTGCCGGTCGGGATCTTCGCGTCGCGCAACTTCGCGATCGGCAACCTCGTGACGTTCATCGTCTACGCCGGCCTCGGCGCGGCGACGTTCTTCATCGCGCTGTTCCTGCAGCAGGTGTCCGGCTACTCGGCGTTTGCGGCCGGGATGGCGCTGCTGCCGATCACGCTCATCCTCGTCACGCAGGCGCGCCGCTTCGGCGCGCTGTCGGCGCGCATCGGACCGCGACTGCCGATGACGGTCGGCCCGCTCGTCGGCGGCGTCGGCCTGCTGGCGTTCGCCCGCCTCGACGAGCGCGGCGACTACCTCGGCGGCGTGCTGCCCGCGGCGCTGCTGTTCGGCCTCGGCCTCGCGATCACCGTCGCGCCGCTGACGGCGACGGTCCTGCAGGCCGCCGACCGCCGTCACGCCGGCGTCGCGTCGGGCGTCAACAACGCGATCGCGCGCGTCGCCGGCCTGCTCGCGATCGCCGCCGTCGGCGCTGTGGTGTCGGCGCAGTTCAGCGCGCGCGTCGACGAGCGGCTGCCCGTCGGGCGCCTCGACCCCGCCGCTGCCGCGTACGTGCGCAATGCCTCCAAGCGGCCGCTGACGCTGGCCGAGGGGCCGTCCGACGGCCGCCTCCGCGCGCAGGTCCAGGCGGCGAACGTGGACGCCTTTCGCAGCGGCATGATCGTCTCCGGCCTGTTGATGATCGCGGGCGGGATCATCGCCGCGATCGGGATCCAGAACCAGCGCCGCGACGACCTGCCGGCGGCGGCGCGCAGCGAGGCCGCCTCGGCCTGAGAGGCTCGGCGGATTCGGTCAGCCGAGCCCCGCGGCAGAGCGCTGCGCGGCGTGGCGCAGGACACCGCGGAAGTCGAGCACGAGCGGCACCGCATCGGAGACCGCGACGTGGTCGACCTCGGCGTGGGCGGTCAGGATCACGACGAGCTCCGCGCGCGCGACGGCGGGCACGAGCTCGGCACTGAGCAGGCCGAGCTCGGGCACCTCCGGCACGTACGGGTCGTGATAGCTGAGATCGGCATGCAGGGCCTGCAGGTGCTCGGCGATGACAATCGCCGGCGACTCGCGCACGTCTCCGATGCCGGCCTTGTAGCTCATCCCGAGCAACAGGATCCGCGTGCCGTTGACCGGCTTGCCGACCTCGTTCAGCGCACGCTCGATGCGAGCGATGCAGTGCAGCGGCATCTGCGCGTTGACCTTGCCCGCCAGTTCGATGAACTCTGTCGCCAGGCCGTACTCGCGCGCCCTCCAGGAGAGGTAGAAGGGATCGACCGGCAGGCAGTGGCCGCCCATCCCCGGCCCGGGATCGAAGCGCATGAACCCGTACGGCTTGGTCGCGGCCGCGTCGATGACCTCCCAGACGTCGATGCCCATCCGGTCGCAGAGGATCGACAGCTCGTTGACGAGCGCGATGTTGACCGAGCGGAAGATGTTCTCCAGCAGCTTGGCCATCTCCGCGACATCCGGTGAGCCGACGCGCACGACCTCGTCGCAGATGAGCTCGTAGAGCGCCGCCGCTCGCTCGCCGCCCGTGGGGGTCAGGCCCCCGACGAGCTTGGGCGTCGTGCGCATCGTGTGGTCGGTGCGCCCGGGATCGACGCGCTCGGGCGAGAACGCGACGTCGAAGTCGCGCCCGGCCTTCATGCCGGACTCCTCGAGGATCGGCACGAGCCGCTCGCGCGTCGTGCCCGGATAGGACGTCGACTCGAGCACCACGAGCTGGCCGGGTCGCAGCACCTCCGCGACGCTCGAGCTCGCGCTGACGAGCGCCGTCAGGTCCGGCTCGCGGTTGCGGGTCAGCGGGGTCGGTAGGCACAGCAGGATCGCGTCGGCGCTCGTCAGCGCCGCGTAGCGCGTCGTCGGCGCGATCCGCTGCGCGAGGGACCGCAGCAGCGGCGCCGGCACGTCCTCGATGTGGGACTCGCCGCGACGCAGCGCTTCGATCTTCGAGGCGTCCTCATCGACGGCGACGACGTCGATCCCCGCCGCGGCGAGCGCGACGGCGAGTGGCAGGCCGACATATCCGAGTCCGACGACCCCGACCGTCGACGGCCAATGGGCACCCTGTGACATGGAGCCGATCGTGACACATTTCCATCGGCTCAACGGTGGTCCGCGTAACACGGGATCATGTAGGCATGCTTTCCTTGACCACGGCCGAGCCATGACTGAATCTCTGTTATCACGGCGCAGCGGGTGACGATGCCGCTCGAGGCACGCCTGCTACTCGGCCTGACCGTCGCCATGGGGATCGTCCTCGCCGCCACCCCGCTCGCGATTCGGCTCGCCGGGCGCTTTGACTTCTACGACAAGCCGATGGGCTACAAGGGCCACGCCACGCCGACGCCGTACCTCGGCGGTGCGGCCGTCATCACGGGCTTCGTCGTCACGATCCTGGCGCTGTCGTCGGACTTCGGCCGGACGCTCCCCGTCGTCATCGGCGTCGTGGTGCTATGGGGCGTAGGAACGCTCGACGACCGGCGAACCGTCGCCCCCGAGCGTCGTGTCGCCGTCGAGATCGGCTTGGCCACGATGCTGTGGTCGACGAACCTCGGATGGTCGCTCGGGCTGAGCCCGGCCGTCGACCTCATCGCGACCGTCTTCTGGGTCGTCGCCGTCGTCAACGCGTTCAACCTGTTCGACAACATGGACGGCGCGTCGAGCACGATGGCGTCCGTCGTAGCCGGGGCGGTCGCCGTGCTCGGCCTCGTGCAGTCCGACGTCTGGCTCGTGGCGACCGGCGCGGCGCTGTGCGGCGCGTGCCTCGGCTTTCTGCCGAGCAACCTCTCGCGCCCGTCCGCGCGGATCTTCCTCGGCGACGGCGGCAGCATGCCGATTGGCTTCGCGGTCGCCGCGCTCGTGATGATCGGCGCTTCGACCGCTGCGGCGGAATGGCAGGCGCTGGTCATGGGCCTGCTGCTCGTCGGCGTGCCGGCGCTCGACACCTGCCTCGTCGTCGTCTCGCGACGCCGGCGCGGCATCTCCGTGCTGACGGGCGGGCGCGATCACCTGACCCACCGCACGCACGCGCGCCTGCGCACGGTCCGGGCCTCTGTCGCGGCGCTCGGCGCCGCCCAGGCACTGCTCGCGGCGCTGGCGCTCGTCGCTGTGCAGGGTGGCTCGCGCGTGCTCGTCCCGGTGGTGCTCGGATACCTGGTTGCGATGGCGATCCTGATCGCCGTGCTGGAGGCTGAGCCGCGAGCAGGGCCCGTCGCGGACGCCGTCGACGAGAAGGCGGACCTCCAGCAACCGGGGTCGGCAGCGCCCGCGCAGCGGCCGGCTGGGACTCCGTGGGCGCCGTTCGCGTTGCTCGCAGCGATCGGGCTCGCGCTCGGCCTGAGCCCCCTCGCGGGCGGTTACTATGCCTCGTCGATCTGGGTGCCCGCGGGAGTAGGGCTGCTGGTCGCGCTGACCGCGATGCTGATCGGCCGAGCGGGATCGCTGTCGCGGCGCGCCCTGCTCGCGCCGGCGGCGATCGCTGCCCTGGGGCTACTCGCACTGGTCTCGTCGCTCTGGACGGACTCGATCGAGCAGGCCGTCGTGGAGGGCAACCGCATGCTCGTCTACGCGATCGGACTTGCGCTCCTGCTCCTGCTCGTGCGCAGCGAGCGCGCCCCGGTGCTCGCCTTCGCCGCCTTCGCGGCCGGTGCCGTCGCCGTCGCGGGGTTGGTGCTCGTCGGGCTGCTGCGCGGCGACGGGAGTCTTTTCCTCGGGGGCCGTCTGCACGAGCCGCTGGGCTACATCAACGGCCAGGCGAGCTTCTTCGTGCTCGCGTTCTGGCCGTGCGTGGCGCTCTCCGAGCGGCGCCGGAGCGTGGCGCTCTCGGGGGTCGGGCTGGCGGGGGCCACGCTCTTCGCCGGCCTTGCTGTGCTCGGCCAGTCACGCGGAGCGGTGCTGGCGGCCGCGCTCTCGCTGCTGGTCGTGCTCGCGCTGGCGCCTGGGAGGCTGCGGCGCGTCGTGGCGCTGCTCGTAAGCGCCGCGTGTCTCGCACCGGCGCTCCCGTCGCTGCTCGACGTCTACCGCGACGGGGCGACCGCGGGCTCCCTGCGCGGCGCGGCGGTCGCCGTGCTGCTCGCCGCCGTGGCCGCCGGAGCGATCTGGGCCCTGCTCGTCGCGCTCGAGCGCCGCGCGGACGCCGGCGGACTGCGCCTGCGCCGCGCGGTCGCCGGCGCCGTCGCGGCCCTTGCGATCGTCGGCGTGGGCGGCGCGATCGTGTCCGCCGGACGCATCGCGACCTTCGCGGACAACCAGTACACGGCGTTCGTCAAGCTCGGCGGGCCGCAGGGCGAGGCGACCGCGTCACGGCTGGCAAGCGGAGCCGGCAACCGCTACGACTACTGGCGGATCGCAGTCCACGCCTGGCGTGATCACCCGATCGTCGGTGTAGGCGCCGGCGGCTACGACAAGCCGTACTTCCTGCTGCGCTCGACGTCGGAGGACATCCGCCAGCCGCACAGCCTGCCGTTGCAGATCTTGAGCGAGCTCGGGATCATCGGCGCCCTGCTGTTCGTCGGCGCCCTGTTCGTGATCGTCGCGGGGGTATGGCGTCGCGTTCGGGCCGGCGGCCGCGAGCCGGTCGTGGTCGCCGCACTCGGCGTCGTCACGGCCTGGCTCGTGCACACGAGCGTCGACTGGATGCACCTGCTGCCGGGGCTGACCGGGGTGGCCCTGCTCGGCGCGGCGGTGCTGCTGCGCCCGCTGGATGGCGAGCGCGACGAGGTCGCCAAGGTCAGCCAGGCACGGTCACGAGGCGCGCGCCGGCTGCTGTCCCCGATCCTCGTCGGCGTGGCGATCGCCGTCGCCGCCGTGAGTCTCAGCCGGCAGGGGCTGACGGAGCTCTATGTCAACCGCGCCCAGGCCGCGGTCGCGTCCGATCCGCATCGCGCGCTCGTCGAGGCCAACCGCGCCCTGCGCCTGGATCACGAGGTGATCGCCGCGTACTACGCAAAGGCCGCGGCGCTCGCGCGCTTCGGCGACGGCGCCGGCGCGCGCTCGGTGCTGCTCGACGCGACGCGTCGTGAGCCGCGCAACTTCGTCACGTGGACGCTGCTGGGGGACCTGTCGGTGCGTCAGCGCGACGTCGGCGCGGCGCGGGATGCCTACGGTCGCGCGTCGCGCTTGAACCCGCGTGATGTGGGACTTGCGAAGCTGGCAGCCGATCCTGGCGCGGGGGCAGGCCGCCCGCAGGGCGGATAGGTCTGTGCGAAGGTGACGGAATGAAAGCACTTGTCACCGGTGGCGCGGGGTTCATCGGCTCACACCTTGCCGCCCGCCTCGTACTCGACGGCCACGACGTCCGAGTTCTCGACAACTTCGCCACCGGCCGGCGTTCGAACCTCGCTGCGATCGGCGGCGATGTCGAGCTCGTCGAGGGCGATATCCAGAGCTACGAGCGAGCCAGCAAGGCCGTGCGGGGCTGCGAGATCGTCTTTCACCAGGCGGCGCTACCGTCCGTACCGCGCTCGATCCAGGACCCACTGACGAGCAACGCGACGAACGTCATCGGCACGCTCAACATCCTGCTCGCGGCCCGCGACGAGGACGTGCGGCGCGTCGTGTGCGCATCGTCGTCGTCGGTCTACGGCGCGAATCCCACGCTCCCGAAGCATGAGGATCTCCCGGCGCTGCCGATCTCGCCGTACGCGACCGCGAAGCTCGCATCGGAGGGCTACTGCCGCAGCTTCGGCGTCGGCTACGGCCTCGAGACCGTGGCGCTGCGCTACTTCAACGTATTCGGCCCGCGTCAGGACCCGACCTCGCAGTACGCGGCAGTGATCCCCAACTTCATCACCGCGCTACTGGACAACCGCTCCGTGACGATCTTCGGCGATGGCGAGCAGTCGCGCGACTTCACCCACGTCGACAACGTGGTGCAGGCGAACCTGCTCGCACTCGACGCGCCGGATGTCAGCGGCAAAGTGTTCAACGTCGCGTGCGGCCGCGCGGTCACGCTGAACGAGCTTGTCGCCGAGCTGCAGGAGCTGATCGGCACCGAAGCCGAGACGATCTACGTACCGCGGCGCCCCGGCGACGTGCCGCACTCGCTCGCCAGCCTCGACCGCGCCCGTAGCGAGCTCGGCTACGCGCCCGAGGTCGACCTGCGTGAGGGGCTGACCCGCACGATCGAGCATTACCGCGAGCAGCGCGCGGCGGCCGCCCTGCCGACGGTGTGACCGGGCCGGGCGACCGGCCGATCCGCGTGGCGCGGATCATCGCGCGCCTCAACATCGGCGGGCCCGCGATCCAGGCGATCACGCTCACCGAACGGCTGGCGCCGCTCGGCTACGAGACGCTGCTGATCCGGGGTACCGAGGCCTCGCACGAGGGTTCGATGGACCATCTCGCCGAGGAGCTCGGCGTGCAACCGCTGCGGCTCGTGCGCATGGGGCGCGAGCTCGGTCCCGGCGATCTCGTTGCGTTCGTGCAGCTCGTGCGCGCGCTACGCCGCTTCCGACCGGATGTCGTGCACACGCACGCAGCGAAGGCTGGGACGCTTGGTCGGCTGGCCACGCTCGTGCCCGGGCGCGGGCGACGACCGGTCACCGTCCACACCTTCCACGGGCACTCACTAACGGGCTACTTTGGCCCTCGCAAGGCGGCGTTGTTCCTGCGCGTCGAGCGCTTCCTCGCCAAGCGCACGACATGCCTCATCGCCGTCTCCGAGGAGGTACGCAACGACCTCGTGCGCCTTGGGGTCGCCCCGCGCGAGCGCTTCGACGTCATCCACCTCGGGCTCGACCTCGACCGCTTCGACGTTGCTGGGCCGCAACGCAGCGACCAAGCCGCCGCACTGCGCGCAGAGCTCGACATCCCAGCCGACGCAAAAGTGGTCACGCTGATCGCCCGCCTCGTCCCGATCAAGCGCGTGGATCGCTTCCTCGCCGTCGCGCACGCGCTCGCGGCGCAACGCGACGACGTTTGGTTTCTGATCGTCGGTGACGGTTGGTTGCGCGAGCGGCTGCAGGCCACGCCGCCGCCGCGCACGGTGTGGGCCGGCTTTCGTCGAGACGTCCCGGCGGTCTGCTTCGCTAGCGACGTCGTCGTGCTGACGTCCGACAACGAGGGCACGCCGGTGAGCCTCATCGAGGCGCAGGCGGCGGGTGTTCCGGTCGTCAGCACGCGCGTAGGCGGCGCCGCGGCGGTCGTCGCGCCCGGCGGCGGGACGCTCGTCGACGACGCCGACGACATCCCGCGATTCGCCGCCGCGGTGGCGGCCGCGCTCGACGGCGCGGGGCCCGCGGACGACCGGCGGGCGCACGTCATGTCGACCTTCTCGCTGGGCCGGCTTGTGAGCGACATCGACGGGCTCTACCGGCGGCTGCTCGCGCGGTCCCCCGGCACACCCCCGCGACCGCCGGCAGGCCTGCTCCGCGAGGACGCACAGGAGCTCCGCTGCGTGGCGTGCGGTGACGCCCTCGCACTCGAGTCGTCCTCGGCACTGGCCTGCTGCGGCTGCCCGGCGCGATACGCGATCGCAGGCGGCGTCCCGCGGATGCTCGATCCGATCGCGCGACCGGCCCAGGAAGCGGCGGTCGCGCAGCGCACGGCCGACAGCTTCGCCTATGAGTGGGAGCACTTCGGTGCGATGCGCGACGAGTGGGCCAAGAACTTCGCTGACTACCTGCAACCCCACACCCCACAGAGCCTCGCCGGCAAGCGTGTACTCGACGTGGGTGCCGGCTCGGGGCGCCACAGCTTCCACGCCGCCCAGGCGGGAGCGCGTGTCGTCGCCGTGGACCTCGGCGCCTCGATCGAGGTGGCCCGTCGCAACCTGCCCGCGTCGGTGCTGGCGGTCCAGGCCGATGCCGAAGCGCTGCCGTTCGAACCGGGCTCGTTCGATCTCGTCATGTCGATCGGCGTCCTGCACCACCTGCCTGACACGGAGCGGGGGCTGCGCTCGATCGCCCGCTACGCCAAACCGGGCGGACATGTGCACATCTACCTGTACTGGGTTCCCGAGCAGCGCTGGCAGCGCGCGGTGCTGCGCGCCGTTGGCGCCGTCCGGCGCGTGACCGTGCGCCTCCCGCATCCTGTGCTACACGCGGTCTGCTACCCACTCGCCGCGCTACTGCTGGTGGCGTTCGTCATTCCCTATCGCGCGCTGCGCACACGTCCAGCCGCCGCACGCCTGGCCGCCGCGCTGCCGTTGAAGACGTACGCTGACTACCCATTTGGCGTGCTTGTCAACGATCAGTTCGATCGGTTCAGCGCGCCGCTTGAGCGGCGCTTCACCGAACGTGAGGTGCGCGCCGCGATGGAGGCAGCGGGCCTCGAGAATGTCATCGTGCTGGCCAACCACGGCTGGGTCGCGGACGGGCAGCGGCCACCACATGACGCGGCGGGCGTCCCCTGAGAGCATCGTTGCCGGCCGGCCATGACCACACTCGAACTGCCGTCGCCGTCTCAACGCGTCGGCGCGGGCCGGCATGTCGCCGAGTTCCGCACCGCCGGGCTACGAGGCAATCGGCATCGACCAGCAGTTCACATCGCAGGCGGCCGGTACGCGCCGCCGCAGTACCTGCGAGGCATCGAACCGCCGGACTACGTCCTGCCATCGAGGACGACGCCTTCGATCTCGACTTCTCGACGTTGGTCATGCACATGTAGTAGGTCCGGGGCCAGCGCTCTTCGAGATTTAGCGCGTCCTGCGCACAGACGGCGTGTCGATCCACTACTTCCAAGCAGGTGGACCCGATCGAGCTTCACATGCTGTTGCCGCTTCGCGGCCACTTCGAGAGCTACCGGCTGTGAGCGCTCTGGCCGCGGCCGGATATCCGTAGAGGAGGTCGGCGAGCTTGTCGCGGGTGAAGTTCCAGTCAGACGGTCTGGCGATCTTGTTGTAGTGGCGCTCGAAGTCGTCCAGGGCGCGGGCGAGTTCGGCGGTGCTGGCGAAGTCGTTGGGTGCCAGCAGCTTGCGCTGGATGATCGAGTGGTAGATCTCGACCTGGTTCAGCCAGCTCGCATGGACGGGGAGGTGCACGAGGATCAGCGTCGGCCAGCGGCCCTGCGGGCGCTTGATCGAGGCCTTCCCGCGGTGATCTGATCCGTTGTCGACGATCGAGAACACGCGCGGAGCTGAGGCGTAGGGCTCCTTGGTCATGACCCGCCACACGAGTCGGTCAAACGGGGCGATCCCGCCCTTACGTTCGCTGCGTCCGATCACGCCGCCGCGCCGCACGTCCCACGCATCGAAGTACGTCGGCGCGCCCTTGCGCTCGTACTCGTGCTCGACGCGCTGCCCGCGTCTGGGTGTCGGCGGCGCACCGGGATGAACCCGCCAGCGCGCTTGGATCGAGGGCTTCGCGTCGGCGCTGATGACCATGTCGCCGGCTCAAGCACCTTGCCGTCCCAGCGCCCGCATACAGCCAGCGCCCGATCGTCCACGCCGACGCGTCGCTGACAGCTCGCTCAACGACGAAGCGATGGATCTCCGAGCGGCTGAAGCGCGCCAGCGCCAAGCCGGGCGTCTGGGGCAGTTCGCACGCGACCGCTTTGACCTGCGCGACCTCGTCCGGGGGGAAACGACACGGTCGACCCGACCGTGCTCGATCCTCAAGACCCTCGATGCCCTCTGCGGCGAACCATCTTCGCCGCACCGCTGTGTGCGGAGGTGCGTGGGCCGAAGCCGCGTACGTCCACGCAACGCGGCCGATGAGCCGCGTATCACGGGCGATCGTGCCGCTGCTATCGCTCCGCCCATTGGGGCGGCCTCGATCTATCGCGGCTTGCGTACCCGTGTGCTCGCGCGCTTGCGCTGAGCGAGCGGCCGATCAGATGACGCCGTTGGTCCGCTGGCCCCTGCGGTGAGCCCATGACCACGGGCGGGTGCCCGACGCCCCGATCGCGATGCCTATCGCGAGGGCTAGGAAGAGGGACACCGCTGGCTGCGCGAGCGCGTTGACGAACACGAGGCCCACCGCGCCGCTCGCGAGCACCCCAGCCACTGCACCGCGCAGCCCGCGCGGCCGCACCCGCCTGACGGTCAGCGCCACGGCAGCCATCAGCGCGAGCAGGATGACACCGCCGCTGATCCCGAGCTCGGCCAGAAAACGCGTGTACTCGTTATGTGTCGCGTAGGCCCCGTTGCCATGCAGGGCGACTTCCGCGTGCGCCGGGAAGCGCTGCCAGCCAATGCCCAGCAGAGCATGGGAGGCGAAGACCCGCAGGCTCTCCTCGAGAACGGCGCGACGCGACGCGACGTAGCGCCGCTCGAGCGCCGCGGCACGGGCGCGGTACTCGTCCATGCGTGAGCCGCGCAAGGCCAACGAGATAGCCGTCGCGGTCCTGTGGGCGGGATCGGCCACAGTGACCCTCGTCAGTGTGATCGTGCCTCCGGCGGCAGGGCTCCAGATGTAAAGCCGTGGCTGGCTCACGGCCACAGGGGCCGTCCAGCTCAGCGAGAAGCTCCGGTCGCGCCCCGACGAAACGGCGCCCCGTGCGAGCCGCGGCGACGAGTCGGCGCGTACGTTGTCCTGTAGCGCGTAGCTGATCGGCAGGTTGTCGACGTCCCCGTGTGCGGCGAACTCGACCAGGTATCGGCTGCCCGAGTCGCCCGGTGCGAGCGGGAAGCTCACGCCTTCGCCGGCGTTGTCGAGGAGGACGTCGAGCGCTCGGGGACGGGCGTTGGCCATCCGCGACGGGCCGGACGGGATCGGACCGAGCGCCCGCGCATCCCAGCCCCCGCGGTCGATCGCCTCCCCGGCGTGCAGTCGCGCGCCGAAGTCGGCCTCGGTGCGCAGGCGGCCGAAGCTCGCGGAGCCGATTGCTCCGAGCACGAGCAGGGCGGCGAGCGCCGGTACGAGCCTTCGCCGCTGCCGGGCATCCACGCCCACCGTCACGCCGAGGGCGACGAGGACCCCGACAACGGCGGCAAGCATGCTGCCACGCGAGAAGGTCTCGACGAGCGCCCAGACCACGGGCAAGAGCGCCAGCGACACTGCCATGCGGCGACGGCCACGGGTCAGCACGATGGCGACCGCGACCACGGGCAGCGCCAGCGCCAGGTACAGGCCGAGGAGGTTGGGGTTGCCGAGCGGGCCCGACAGCCGGTCGGAGATAGCTCCTGGGTCGGGTGGCTCCAGCGAGGAGTGCAGATCGTCGACGCTGGCCAGTGCAAGGACCGCCATGAGCACGGCGCCAGTACCGATACCGACGAGGATCGCCCGGGCGGAGCGCGGGGCGAGCGCGACGGCGCCGGCCGCCAGGCCCGCGACCACGACGAACTCAACGAACCCGTAGACGGCTCCGTCACATGTGCAGCCGCGGGTCAGCGTCGACACAACAACGAGGAGTCCCGCCAGCGCGAGGCACCCGAGCGCAACCCAGCCGGCGCGCGTGGGGCGGCGCAGGTTCGCCCCGCTGCGCAGCGACAACAGGACTGCCAACGCGAGAGCTGCGATCAGCAGCCGCCCGACGGTCAGGCCACCTACCTGAGGGACGAAGTACGTCACCCAGAGCGGCGCCGACGCCGCCATCGCCGCTACGATGGCGCCCGCCGTCGCCGGCCGCAACATCGGGCTGATCATCGGGTCTCGAACGCATCCGCGAGTGCCGCAAGATGTAACTCTACCGACCGGCTCAGGGAGAATCGTTGGTTCGCTTGGTGGTGCGCTGCCGCCCCGATTCGAGCAGCGAGTGTGGGATCGGTCGCCAGGCGCTGCATATACGCCGCAGCGCCAGCTGTGTCGTCGAGCCCGACGACGAAGCCCCCGTCCGGGAGGACCACCTCAGGTGTGCCGCCGACCGCGCTCGCGATCGCGCCGCGACCGGCCATCGCCGCTTCGATGAGTGCGTTCGGCTGGCCTTCGTGATCGGACAGCAGCAACGCCGCATGACAGCGTGCCCAGAAGCCGCGAGCGTCGTCGACCGGTCCCTCGAAGCGTACGCGCTCTCCGAGACCCGCCTCCGCGATGGCGCGGCGGGTCGGTTCCATCAACGGTCCGTCGCCGCCGAGCAGCACGCGCAGCGCGACCTCGGGCGGTATGCGCCGCAGTACCTCGACGAGGCGGGCATGGCCCTTTTCGGGGCGAAATCGAGCCAGGTACCCGAACGTAAACGGTGCGGCCGCCGGCAGCGGCAGCGGCAGCGCGGGCGCGTGGCCGTTGGGAACGACTCGGATCCGCCGCGGGTCGATGCCGCGGGTCTCGGCAAAGACTCGACCGGCATCGGAGTTGACAGTCACGACGGCGCCCCGGCGTTCGGCCTGCCGCATGAGCGCTCGAAAGGGGGCGCCACGCTGCTCGAACCGCGCGCCGATGACATTCCGCCGCGCGACGACGAGCGGGATCCCCAACGCCCACGCGGCGGGCGCTGCGAGGAGCGCGCTCTCCTCCAGCCATGCATACACGCCGGCGGGTCGTAGCCGCGTGATCTGGCACAGCACACGCAAGGCCGTATGCGCGAGATAGACGGCGCCGCGCTGGTGGGAATCGCGCATCTCCCAAACGCGGATCCCGTGCGCCTCAATCCGCGCTCGCCGCGTGCTTGGTCCGCCGCTCAGGACAAGCACCTCGGCCCGGATCGCGTCCGGATGCACGCGCAACAGCAACTCCGTCAACTGGGTCTCGCTACCGCCCGCGCCCAGCCCCCCGATGACGAACACAACACGCGGCGGCTCAGCAGACATCGATGTACGTCCGGTGCCAGAGCTCGAGCATGACGAGGTTCCACAGACGCGGGGTGTGGTCTGCCCGGCCGCCCACATGATCGGCAATGAGCCTCTCGACCGCGCCCGGCTCGACGATGCCACGGCCGCGGGTGCGCGGGTCGCGCAGGATGTCCTCGAGCCAGCCGCGCAGCTCGTGCCGGAACCACTGGCCGACGGGGATGCCGAAGCCCTGCTTTGGCCGGTGGACAAGGTCATCCGGCAGGCCGCGGCGGGCGGCGAGTTCCTTGAGGATCCACTTCGTCGTGCGGCGGCGCAGACGCAGGTCGGGAGGCAGGCTGAAGGCGACTTCGTGAACGTTCGGATCGAGAAACGGCGAGCGTACCTCGAGAGCATGGGTCATCGACATGCGATCGACCTTTGGCAGCAGGTCCCACGCCAGGTAGTTCTCGACGTCGATCGCCTGGTAGCGGTCCGGCGCAGGCAATCGCGGCGGTTCGAGGGCCCGCCATGGTTCCCAGAGGTCGGCCACCTGAGCACGGAAGGCGGGCGTCAGTATTCGCTCGAGCTCTCGCGGGGGAAAGTGCGTCATGAGCGACGCGTAGCGGTGGCGTGGTCCGATCGCCAGCGCGTCGGCGATGCGCGGAAGCTGCGGCCAGCGGGCCCCCACAGCGCGCGGCATGGCGGTCGTCGCGACACGGCCGAGCAGCCCGGGCAGCGGTCCCCAGCGGTCGAAGGCGGCCGCTAGGCGGTAGCGCGTGTAGCCCCCGAACGCCTCGTCGCCGGCGTCGCCCGAGAGCGCGACGGTGACCTCTCGCTTCGTCAGCTCGGACAGCAGATACGTCGGGATCGCCGACGAGTCCGCATACGGCTCGCCGAGATGCTTCACTGCCTCGGCTACGAGCGGAACCATGTCCGGCTGGACGACGAAGTCTTGGTGCTCTGTGCCGTAGATCTCGCTGACGCGGCGGGCGTACGCGCCTTCGCTGAACGCGCCCTCGTCGAAATCGATCGAGAACGTTCGGACCTGCCCGAGCGCCTCGGCCATGTAGCTCACGATGATGCTCGAGTCGATCCCCCCGGAGAGGAAGGCGCCGAGCGGTACCTCGGAGACGAGCCGCGAGCGGGTCGCCTCCCCAACCACGGCATCGACGCGCTCAAGCGCCTCGGCAGCCGCGAGCGGTTTGCCGTGGGGCCGCATGTACGACGGCCGCCACCAGCGCTCGATCCGCACTCGCCCGTCGCAGTGCAGCAGCCGCTCGCCCCCCGAGAGCTTCTGGATTCCCACAAAGCCCGTGCGTGGCGCCGGCACGTACTGCAGCACGAGGCTGCCGGCAATGGCGACGGGATCCGGCCGGGCCTCCATCAGGCCGCTCGCCAGTAGCGCCGACGGCTCGCTGCCGTAGACGATTCCGCCACGGACCTGCGCCCAGTACAGCGGCTTGACCCCGAAACGGTCGCGGGCCAGCATGAGTGTCCCGGCGCCCTCGTCCCAGAGCGCGATCGCGAACATCCCTTCGAGTCGCGCAAGCAGCCCTGCGCCGAGTTCCTCCCAGAGGTGGACGATGACCTCGCAGTCCGACTCCGTCCGGAAGCGGTGCCCGCGACCGGCGAGCTCCGTCCGTAAGCGCGCGAAGTTGTAGATCTCGCCGTTGCATGTGACCGCGACTCGTCCGTCCTCCGAGCGGATCGGCTGGGCCCCGTGCGCCACGTCGATGATCGACAGGCGGCGAAATCCGAGCCCGACGCGCCCGGGATCGACCTCGACGCGCTCATCGTCAGGGCCGCGATGCGCGATCGCCCGGCACATCGCGCGCACGCCGGCCGTGTCGAGCGCCACATCCCCTGCGAATCCTGCGATACCGCACATGTCAGGTGGAGGTGGGCAGTTGCATGGGCGGCAGGACGCGGATGGCCTTTCGTGCGAGCAAGAGCATGAGCAGAGCGGCGGTCCAATACGACGCGATCGACGCGATCGCGGCTCCAACCAAGCCTAGGGGCTTCAGCAAAGCGATGTTCACCGCCACATTCACCGCGAGCGCACAGATCGCTGCGGCGGAGACCGTCCATGGACGACCGATCCGAAGCAGCAGCCCACGGGCTGGAGCCTCGAGCGATAGGGCGACAACCGCCATAGATAGCAGGCAGAACGGCACCACCGCGTCGGTCCATTCGCTTCCGTACGCGAGCAGGATGAACGGGTAGCTGCCGGCCGCAGCGACCGCCGCGTACAGCACCGCCCAGCGCAATGTTCGTTGGGTGAACAGCAGGGTGTAGCTCGCTGCGTCGCGCTCAGAGAGCTCGGTCTGGTCCCTCAGCGCCGCGAGGCTGATCGTCGTCGTGGCGACGGCCCCGAGCTCCGCGAGCGTCACGGCAAGCGAGTAGATACCTGCGCGGCGCTCGTCGAGGACGGCTCCGACAATCAGCAGATCAAGACGCAGGTTTAGGTACAGCGCAAGCGAGGAGGCGTGCAGGACGAGCCCGGCCCGGACGACCCGACCAAGCAGCGCCACATCGCGCGACGGGAGGAGCGCTCCGGCGCCGAGTTCCGCGCGCAGAAACACCATGAGGGCAGCGGTAGCCGCCGAAATGACGACGAGGTTGACGGCCAGCGTGGCCTCAGCGGTCAGGCCTGGACCGGCAGCAATCGCGATGAGCAGCGCGAGCTGCAGCAAGCCCTGGGCGGCCTGCACAAGGCCGTATCGCTGAAGCACTCCGCGTCGCAGCAGCAGCGCGGCGGTGACCTGGCCGAGGATCGATGGGGGAATCGTAGCGGCGGCGAGCAAGATGACGGTCGCCGAGGCGCCGCCGAGGACCTCGTCGCGTACCGCCAACCCGATCGCGATGCTGGCGGCGCAGCCGACGCTGCCGAGCACAAGGCCCGCGGTGACACCAACGCGCGACAGCTCGTGGAAGGTCGCCTCCTTACGTGCGACGAACCGCGCAACAGCTAACTCCACCGAGAGATGAACCGAGACGAGCACCATCCCCGAGAGGTTGAGCGGCAGCGCGTACAGCGCGCGGCCAGCAGGTCCGAGCGAGCGGGCGATGATGATGCCGCTGACGAACGCCAGGCCGTACTGCGTCGCCCTCAACCCTAGGAGCCGGCCGCCCTGTGCGAGCGACGCGGCGACGCTGGCGGCGGTGGTGGCGGCTTCGGCTCCGTCGGTGCCGTGGCCCGCCACGTCTACGGAGCGTTCGTTGTAGTCGTCTGCGGAGTCGGGATGCTGCGAGCCCCGGAGCGAGTGCCGGCGGGGTCACCATGGTGCTCGTCAGACGCCAATGCAGCTGCGTAGGACTGCGCCAGGTACTCAATTGAGCGAAGCTTCCAGGCTCCGCCATCCGGCTGCATGATGAAGCTCCGCGGCGCGAGCGCCGCGGGCCCGTTGCCCGCAGACGAGAAGACAAGCAACGCGCGTACGACTGCGCCGCCGTCGATCTTGCGTATGCGCAGATCCCGAAGGCCGGGCAGCGCGTCGCCGATGCGCAGAACCATCGCACGGAACCGGGCTTTGCCGACCGCCACGAGCGTCATGTCGATCGTCCGTTGGCGTGCCGTTGGGACATCGCGGAATTGCACGGCCCGCCACCACTGAAGAAGCGCTCGCTCTGGGGAATCGACCGCCGCGGCAGCGATCACCCAGTCCAAGACGATGTTCGCGGGCGCTACGGGCGCGGGCCCAGCATCGGCGGCATCGTGGTCTCCTCCGCCGCCGCATCCGGCGAGCACGAGCGGGGAGCACGCGAGCGCCATAGCGAGGCGGGTCGCAGCTCCTGACGCCTTCACTGCGCGAGCGTAACGAAATTACGTCGCTCTCGTCACAACGTGTTGAATGACAAGTATGCATGCACGTGTCGATGCCGATACCGACCCTTCCAGCCCGCGCTTCGACTTCGGCGCGAACTGGCAGCGCTTCCTGAGTACGGTCGACCATGGGCGGATCGCGGAAGCCGAGAACTCGCTGCGGGCCTTCCTCGGTGTCGACGACCTGCGGGGGCGCTCCTTCGCGGACATTGGGTGCGGAAGCGGCCTCTTCTCCCTCGCCGCGCACCGGCTGGGGGCCGCGCGGGTTGTGTCGCTGGACTACGATGAGGGCAGTATCGTCGCGACCGCCGACCTGCGCCAAAGGTTCGCCCCCCATGCGGCGGACTGGGTCGTCGAGCGCGGCGATGTGCTCGACCCCGCCAGCTTCGACCGCTTCGGGCGATTCGACATCGTGTATTCCTGGGGAGTCCTGCACCACACCGGGGATCTGTGGCGCGCGCTCGGAAACGTTGTCGAGCTCGTCGCTGACGGGGGGCAGCTCTTCGTCGCCGTGTACAACGACCAGGGCATTACAAGCCGGATCTGGCGCGTCGTTAAGCGCACGTACAACGCACTTCCCATTGCACTGCGACCGATGTTCGTAGCGACAGTAATGTCCCCGCGCGAGCTGCGCTCTGCGGTCGCCGAGACGCTCGCCGGACGACCGCTCGGCTACGTACAGAGTTGGACGGAGTACCGCCGCAACCGCGGCATGAGCCGCTGGCATGACCTGGTCGACTGGGTCGGCGGGCTGCCGTTCGAAGTCGCCAAGCCCGAGGACGTCTTCGACTTCTGCCGCCTGCGTGGCTTCGAGCTCCAGCGACTCGCGACGTGCGCGGGCGGACTCGGCTGCAATCAGTTTGTGTTCGGCCGCCCGTCCGGCGCGAGGTGAGCACCGTGCGCCGATCGACGACCTGAACGGCCGCGCGCCGCTCACACGACGGCAGCCTCGGCCTGGTGGAAGCGGATCACGTCGCCCAGGATCTCGTCGAGCGAGCGCGTCGGCCCCCAGCCGATCGCGCCTGCGACCTTCGAGATGTCCGGATAGCGGCGCGGCATGTCCTCGAAGCCCTGCTCGTAGGCCTGGTCGTAGGGAATGACGTGGATCTCGGAGTCCGACCCGGTCATGTCGCGCACGCGGTCGGCGAGATCGAGCATCGAGATCTCCTCCTGCGCGCCGACGTTGAAGACCTCGCCGTAGGTGGCGTCGCCGAGCAGCATGAGGTCGATCAACGCGTTGACCACGTCGGCGACGTGACAGAAGCAGCGCGTCTGCGTGCCGTCGCCGTAGACGGTGATCGGGCGGCCTGACAGCGCCTGCTGGACGAAGCGGGGAACGACCATGCCGTAGCGGCCGGTCTGGCGCGGCCCGACGGTGTTGAACATCCGCGCGACGACGGTCGGGAGCTTGCGCTCCTTCCAATACGCGAGCGCGAGGAACTCGTCGAGCGCCTTGGAGCAGGCGTAGGACCAGCGGCCGTTCGCCGTCGCGCCGAGCACGAGGTCGCCGTCCTCCCGGAACGGAAAGCTCGTCGACTTGCCGTAGACCTCGCTCGTGGAGGCGATGAAGACGGGCTTCTTCTTCTTGCTGGCCTGCGCGAGCACGACCTCGGTGCAATGGACGTTGGTCTCGATCGTGCGGACCGGGCTCTCGATGATGAGATCGACGCCGACCGCGGCCGCGAGGTGGTAGACGATGTCCGCATCGTCGACGAGTTCGGCGACGACGGAGGCGCTCCCGCAGGTGTCGATCGTGTAGCCGAACCGCGGATCGCCCTTGAGATGGCGCACGTTGTCGATCGAGCCGGTCGAGAGATCGTCGAGGATGTGGACGCGGTGGCCCTGCGCGATCAGACCGTCGGCGAGATGCGAGCCGATGAAGCCTGCGCCGCCGGTAATGAGAAACCTCATGCTGCTGTGCACCTCTGGATCGTGACTGGCCCCGTACCCTGCACCTGCGCGTACTCAGGCCCGACGACTGACCCTTGGTGCCGCGTGCCCGCTACATCCCCTAACCCGCCAACGTTGCGAGCGAGGCAGAGTTTCGCACACCTGCATGCGTGCAGTTGGTCTGAAAACGTCCTGAGACGGCAGGTGCCCTTCCCGGATGCCGCGGCCCCGTAACCTTCTCGCCGCAATGAAGGCCCGTCTCGCCACAATGAAGGCTCGCACGCTTGTCGATCCCGAGCGCTATGCGCTGATCGCCCGCGTCGCGCTCGTGATGTTGACGCTGATCGTGCTGACCGGCGCGGCCGTGCGCGTGACCGGCTCGGGCCTCGGCTGCCCGACGTGGCCGAAGTGCACCGACGAGTCGCTCTACACGCAGCTGAACATCCACGGGCTGATCGAGTTCGGCAACCGCATGCTGACGTTCTTCGTCGGCTTCGCGGCGATCGGGGCGTTCGCCTTCGCCTTCCGCCGCCGGCCGTTTCGGCGCGACCTCGTGTGGCTGTCGCTGTTGCTGCCGCTCGGCGTCGTCGCGCAGGCGGTGCTCGGCGGCTTCACGGTCCTCTACGACCTCGCGCCCGGGTTCGTCATGAGCCACTACATCCTCTCGATGCTGATCCTCGTCGCCTGCGTCGCGCTGGACTGGCGTGCGCATCACGAGCCGGCGGCGCGCGAGCCGCGGGCCGCGGTCGACCGCCGGGTCGCGTTCGGCGCGCGGGCGCTCGTCCCGATCGGGGCGATCACGATCTTCGCCGGCACGGCCGCGAGCGCCGCCGGCCCGCACGCGGGTGGCGCCGGCACCGGCGACGTCATCAAGCGGCTGACCTTCAAGGGCGCCGACACGCTGCGCTTCGTCGTCGAGCAGCACGCCCGGCTCGCCACGCTGCTCGGCCTCGTCGCCGTCGGGACGTGGCTGCTGGCGCGCCGGGGTGGCGTGACGTCCGCGCAGCTGCGGCCGCTGAGAGCGTTGTGCCTGCTGCTCGCGGCGCAGGGCGTCGTCGGAGGGGTGCAGTACGCGCTCGAGCTGCCGGCCGAGATCGTCTGGGTCCACGTCATGCTCGCGGCGACGACCTGGGTGGCGATCCTCCTGACGGTCGCGCAGGTCGGCCGGCCGCTGCCCAAGGGCGTGCGTCCTGACGCGCCGGCCCGCGAGACCGCGCCGGCGGCCTGAGTCGCGCGCGCCGGCGAGGCGGGTCGCGGCACCACTGCGACAGTCGCTCGATGACCGACGTAGGGGTCGATGAACCCGTGCGCCTCGCGCATGGCTCGCTCCCACAGCGCCTCGGCGCGGAAGCGGAGCTCGTCGAGATCGATGCCCGCGGCGTGGCTCAGGCGACGCCGGGCACGACGATCGCGAGCACCGACAACGCGGCGACGAGCGTCGCGGCGGTGACGAGGGCGAGGCTGAGCACGCCGTGGCTGCGGGCACGCCGACGCGACCGGCGCTCGCGCCGGGTGAGCGTGCTCGCGTAGATCTGCCGCGGCTGCACAGCGCGATCATGGACCATGCATCGGATGTCACATGCGCGGGACGGCGATCGCAACCGCCCTCCCCGCATCTCGCGATCAACGCCGTGCCGCCGATCGGCGCCATTTCCGCACCGTCCGCAGAAATCCCGGACCGAGGGGGGCGAGCTTCACGTGTGTGGCACCTATGTGTCGGTATGGGCAACAAACGTGCCACAGTGGCCCGCCAAGCCGCGGGCCAGCACGGTGTCATCGCGTCGTGGCAGCTCGTCGCGACCGGGCTGGACCGCAGCGAGATTCACCGCTGGGTCGAGAGCGGCCGACTACTCCGCCTGCACCGCGGCGTCTACGCCGTCGGCCATCTCCGGCGTACGAAGCAGAGCGAGTACATGGCCGCGGTCCTCGCAAGCGGAACGGGAGCCGTGCTGAGCCACCTCGCCGCCGCTCACCTGCTCAAGCTGCTGCGCGTCAAGGCGATGGCACCGGCCGCGGAGGTCACCGTTCCGACGACCGCACACCGCCGGCCACCCGGGATCACAATCCATCGCGTGCGCACGCTGGACGCACGCGACACGTCGACGTTCGATGACATCCGGATCACCACCGTCCCCCGCACGCTGCTCGACATCGCCCCGGCCACCGAGCCCGAGCTGCTTGCGCGAGCATGCCACGAGGGCTGGGTGCGCCACCGCACGACACCGCACATGGTCGAGGCCTGCATCGCCCGCAACCCGCGCAAGCCCGGTGGCGCGAAGCTGCGGCGCGCACTGGGCTCCGATGTCACGCTGAGCGAGCTCGAGAAGGGCTTCCTGAAGTTGCTGCGGGCGCACGACCTCCCACTGCCGCGCACGAACGTCGACCGCGCCGGCGACAAGGTCGACTGCTACTGGCCCCACAACGGGCTCACCATCGAGCTCCAGAGCTACCGCTACCACGCGACTCGTGCGGGGTTCGAGACCGACCTCGCGCGGCGACGCCGATCGAACCACCTCGCCTACAGCTACGGCGACGTCTTCGAGCGCGGGGACGCGACGATCGCCGAGCTCGCGGGCGAGATCAAGCCTTCGGGGGGTTCGCGTCGCCGGGTGCCGCGTACGTGACGAGCCGCAGCTCGTCGGCGCGGAAGGCGTCGCTGACCTTCGGCCCGCCCTCGGGGCCAGGCTCGACCGCGACGAGCGTGACGAGCACCGAATCGCCCTGGATCGCGCGCAGCGCCTCGCTCACCCCGACGACCTTCGTCTGCGGCTGGCTCTGATGCGGCAGACGCAGGTCGTACTCGTCGTTGAAGCGCGCGTTCGGGTTGCAATGATCGTCGTCGCCGTAGCAGCCGCCGTGGCCGAAGACCGTGAAGCAGCCCGCGTAGCCGGCCTCGAGCAGCAGCGGCGTCGTCGCATCGGCGTCGGGCGCGTCGAGGAAGACGCGCACCTCGTGTGAGGGGCCCGAGTGGTCGACGCCGTAGACGACGAGCTGCGCATCGCTCCACGCATAGCCGTCGGCGTGCGGCGGCAGCGCGAGCGGGTTGGAGACGAAACGCTCCATCAGCCGATCGCCTGCGATGCGGTCGAGCTCGCGTAGTCGTAGCCGAGCAGCGTCACGTCGAGCGTCTGCGAGACGGTCATCGGAAACGGTGGCAGCGCCTGATTCCAGATCTCCTGCGGCGGACCGGGCGTTCCGTGGCGCATCTGCCACAGGCGCCAGAGGCGGTCGACCATCGAGTGATGCGCCCAGAAGACCGGGTCAAAGCCCGACCATGGGATCGCGCCCATGTGCCCGCCGGTCCAGACGTGGACCTGACCGTGAAGCTCCTCGAGCGCGTCGTTGAAGCTCTGGAAGTCGCGGATCTCGATGAGCTGCGCCACCTCCGTGTCGCGGGGCAGCTGCCGTCCGCCGACGCCCGGGTCGCGGATCGTCGAGCTGCCCGGGGCCGGCCGGCCGCTCGCCACGCCCTCCTGCAGCGCCTGCTCGGACACCGGCACCGAGAACAGCGGGTTCGCGCCGTCCGCGGACTTCGCCTCGGCATACAGGCTCGGGATGCTGCCGACTTCGGGATCGGGCGTGGCCCAGTTCCACCACGGCAGCGTCGCGTCGGGGACGCGATCGCGCATCGCGCGCTCGAACGAGTACAAGAACGCCCGGTGCCACGGCAGGAACAGCGGCGTGCCATGCTGGCATTCGAACGGCAGCGGCAGGCCGTGCAGCCCGGCGAAGTGGCCGTAGCTGCGCTCGTCGGCGTCGCGCAGCGCCAGCATCCCGGCGTAGGCGGCGCGCACGTCGCGGGCCTGGCCCGGCGTGAGCCGTGCCGCGTCGCGGCGGAAGCGAATGCGCGTCGTCGCGAGGGCGGCGGGGGTGGCCATGAGGCGATCCTAATCCCTCGAGCCGCCCCTCGCGAGCGGCTGATGTTCGTCTCTCACGGCGTTCTCACGAGCAGAAGGGCATCGTTCGGGTAGCTACATGGGTTGTCGCCATGAGCGAACGATTCGAAAGGCCCCACCTCGTGAACCCCAAGCCCGTCCTCTGCAGCCTCCTCCTCTCGGCCGCCTGCGCCCTCGTCGTGACGTCCGGCGCGGCGGCCAAGAGCCCGATCCGGGTGGGCATCGCCGACGAGAGCCCGGCGATGTTCTCCTCCCCGGCGTTCCGCGCGCTGCATATCAGGCGCACGCGTTACTTCGTGCCCGCCAACGTCATGCAGAGCCCGACCGCGCTCGCGAAGGCGCGCGAGTTCGTGACGGCGGCCCGCGCGGCGCATGTCTCGACCCTGCTGCACATCTCGACGAGCGACCTGCGCTCCAAGCGCGGCCCGCTCGTCTCGACGTCGACCTATCGCCGCAACGTCGCCAAGATCGTGGTGGAGTTCCGCAAGCTCGGCGTCAGGGACTTCGGCGCCTGGAACGAGGTCAACCACAAGACCCAGGAGACGTGGAACCACGTCGGCAGCGCCGTCTCCTACTTCAAGGAGATGTACAAGGCGGTCCACAAGCGCTGCTCGTCGTGCAACGTCGTCGGCCTCGACATCCTCGACCAGGCGGGCGCCGACCGCTACATCGCGAGCTTCTACAAGCGCCTGTCGGCGACCTGGCGCAAGCGCCTGAAGGTCGTCGGGATCCATGACTACTCCGACGTCAACCGCAACCGCTCGACCGGCACGGCCAAGATCATCAAGGCCGTGCGCAAGTACAACAAGCGCACGCGTTTCTGGTTCACCGAGACGGGCGCGCTGGCGAGCTTCGGCGGCGCGTTTCACTTCAGCCTGACGCGCCAGGCGTCGCGGATCAGGAACATGTTCACCTACGCCACGCGCTACCGCAGGCAGGGCGTCGAGCGCGTCTACGCCTACAACTGGTTCGGCATCGAGAACGGCCCGGGCTGCGGATCGCACTGCCTCTTCGACGCCGGTCTCGTCAACTCCGACGGATCGGTACGTCCCGTCTACGCGACGTTCAAAAGCAAGCTGAAGTCGTTTTCGCGCTGACTCGGTGAGGGCGTTCGCCGACTCCGACCGCCCGCCGTTCGTCAGTCGGGCGGCGCGTCGACGAGCGGCAGCAGCGCGCCGAGACCGGAGATCTCGAGCACGCGCTCGATCTGCTTCGAGCCGCGCACGATCGACAGCGTGAAGCCCTCGTCCTCGGCGCGGGCGTTGCACTGCGCGAGCGTGCGCAGCCCGGTCGAGTCCATGAACGTCAGTTCGCGCAGGTCGAGCACGAGCGCCGCGCCCGGCTCACCCGTCGCCGCGGCGATCGCCTGCTCGAGCGCCGGCGTCGTGGCGATGTCCAGCTCGCCCGCCGGAGCGATGCGGGTGGATGCGCCGTTGCGCACGACCTGGATCCCGAAGGACGGAATCGACATGGCGGCGATTGTAGTCGCCGATTGCTCGCTGTCGGCCGGCGCTACAGGCCGGCGGGGTGGCGCGCGACGAAGCCGCCGCCGGGCCGCATCGACGACTGCCAGCGCGAGCCGTTGGCGCGCGTTCCGGAGGTGTCAAAGCGCACGCCGGCGACGACCATGTAGACGTGACCGGAATTCGCGTAGATGGTCACCCATTTGCCGGCGCCCGGCTTGCCCCAGCCCATGAGGCGGCCGGAGTCCAGCGGTGTGCTCAGCAGCCCCGCACGGGCGAGCGCGTAGGAGATCGAGCCCGAGCAGTCATAGCCCGTGTCGATCCACTTGCCGTGGCCGCCGCCCCACAGGTACGGGGTGCGGGCGATGTAGTTGCCGGCCTCGATGATCGAGCGCACCGCGCTCGGCGCCTGGATCGGCGGCAGCGCGATGCCGTTCTTCAGGACCTCGGCGTCGCTGATCGCGGCGTCGTCGGTCGGGCCGTTGCCGCGGCGCAGCTTCACGTCGGACGTCGACGACGCCGCCGCGGTCGGCTGCGGGGCCGCGTCGCCTGGGCTCTCGGTCGGCAGTGCGGCATCGGCCGCGGACTCGCCGGCGACGGGGTCGACGACCTGCGCGCGGCGGTTGGGCGTCGCCGTCAGATCGTTCGAGGCGCGGGGGATCAGCGCGGACGAGGCGTCGGCAGCGGCCGTCGGAGCCTTGTCCGAGCCGCCGGAGGACGCGATCACGATCGCGATCACGACCACGGCAAGCAGCCCCCCCGAGAACATGAGCCTGCGACGCACGCCGGGCAGTATGCCGATCGGCCGCCCGCGGGGGCGCAGTTGATCAGCCATCGCGCTGCACGGTAAATCCGCGCAGACGCAGCGAGTTCGAGACGACGAAGATGCTCGAAAGGGCCATCGCGGCGCCCGCGATCATCGGGTTCAGCAGCCCCGCGGCGGCGAGCGGGAGCCCGACGACGTTGTAGCCGAAGGCCCAGAAGAGGTTGCCCTTGATCGTGCGCAGCGTCTGGCGCGACAGCCGCAGCGCGTCGGCGGCGCGGCGCAGGTCGCCCGACACGAGGGTCAGGTCGGAGGCCTCGATCGCGACGTCGGCGCCGGTCCCGATCGCCATGCCGAGGTCGGCCTGCGCGAGCGCGGGCGCGTCGTTGACGCCGTCGCCGACCATCGCGACGACGTGACCCTCGGCCTGCAGCCGCGCGACGACCGCGGCCTTCTCGCCCGGCAGCACCTCGGCGATGACATCGTCGATGCCGACGCTCGCCGCGACGGTCTGCGATGTCGCGAGGTTGTCGCCCGACAGCAGGATCGGATGCAGGCCGAGCGCCCGCAGCCGCCGCACGGCCTCCGGCGAGCAGGGCTTCGCGTCGTCGGCGACGACGAACAGCGCGCGCGCCTCGCCGTCCCAGCCGCCGACGACGGCGGTCAGGCCCTCCGATTCGGCCGTGGCGCGGGCGCGAGCCATCGCGGGTGGCAGTGCGAGCTCCGGCCCGTCGCCGCCCCGACCGCCGGCGACGACGTTCGCAAACATCGCCGGGCGGCCGGCGACGACGATGTGGCCGGCGACGGTGCCTCGCACGCCGAGCCCGTCGTGGCTGGAGAAGCCCGCGACGGGCTGCAGGTCGCCGTGCTCGCGGGCGGCCTTCGCGATCGCCCGCGCGATCGGGTGTTGCGAGGCGTTCTCGAGCGCGCCGACGAGCGCGAGCGCCTCGCCGCGGTCGACGCCGTCGGCGACGACGATCCGCCGCAGCGTCATCCGCCCCTTCGTCAGCGTGCCGGTCTTGTCGAGCACGATCGTGTCGACGAGGCGTGTCGACTCGAGGATCTCCGGGCCCTTGATGAGCAGCCCGAGCTGGGCGCCGCGGCCGGTGCCGACGAGCAGCGCCGTCGGCGTCGCGAGGCCGAGCGCGCAGGGGCACGCGATGATCAGCACGGAGACGGCGGCGGCGAACGCGACGCCGGTCTGGCCGGCGCCGATCCAGTAGCCGAGCGTGGCGACGGCGATCGCGATGACGACCGGGACGAAGATCCCGGCGACCCGGTCGGCGAGGCGCTGGACGGGCGCCTTGCCGGACTGCGCGCGCGTCACGAGCCGGCCGATCTGCGCGAGCGCCGTGTCGGCGCCGATGCGTGTCGCGCGCACGACGATGCGCCCGCCGGCGTTGACGGTCGCGCCGGTGACGGGGTCGCCGGGGGCGACCTCGACGGGGACGCTCTCGCCGGTCAGCAGCGAGCGGTCGACGGCAGAGGAGCCCTCGACGACCTCGCCGTCGGTCGCGATCTTCTCGCCGGGCCGCACGACGAAGTGGTCGCCCACACGCAGCTCGTCGACCGGCACGCGGCGCTCGCCGCCGTCGGGGTCGAGCACGCCGGCGTCCTTCGCGCCGAGCGCGATCAGCGCGCGCAGCGCGTCGCCGGCGCGGCGCTTGGCGCGCGCCTCGAACGTGCGCCCCGCGAGCAGGAACGTGATGACGACGCCGACGATCTCGAAGTAGACCTGCCCGACCGGGCCGCCGCGCTCGGGCACGAGCGTCAGCGCGTGGTGCAGACCGGGAGCGCCGGCGCCGAGGAAGAACAGCGACACGACCGACCACGACCAGGCGGAGATCGTGCCGATCGAGATCAGCGTGTCCATCGTCGCGGTGCCGTGGCGCAGGTTCGTCCAGGCGGCGCGGTGAAACGGCCAGCCCGCCCACATCAGGACCGGCGTCGCGAGCTGCATCGACAGCCACTGCCAGTTGTCGAACTGCAACGCCGGGATCATTCCCAGCAGGAGCAGCGGGATCGACGCCGCGGCCGAGAAGATGAGCCGCACGCGCAGGCGCGTGCCGGGCCGCCGCGGTGGCCGCGGGGTGCCGGGCTCGCGCGCGGGAAGCGTCGCGGTGTAGCCGGCGCGCTCGATCGCAGCGACGATCTGGGCGGCGCTGAGCTTCTCCGGCGCGAACGCGATCGATGCCTGCTCGGTGGCGTAGTTGACGGACGCGACGACGCCGTCGAGCTTGTTCAGGCGCTTCTCGATACGCGCCGCGCATGACGCGCAGGTCATGCCCATGATCGGCAGGTCGATGTGCTCGCTGGGCTCGGGCGTCGTCGTGCTCATGAGACGGTGTGGGTGAAGGCGGCGGTGTGGACGCGCGCGCCGTGGCGGAATTGCAGGAACATGCGGTACGTGCCGGGCGTCGCGTCGCCGACCTGGAAGGCAAGGTCCGACGGAGCGTTTGAGAGCGGGTGGACGTGCTCGTAGGCGAGGTCGCCCTCGCGCAGGATGACGAGGTGCCCGCGGGCGCCGAGGTAGGGCTGCAGGTCGGTGACGATGTCCTTGCCCCTGCGCACGGTGAACCCGATCTCGCCGGGGTGCTCGTGCAGCGTCACCTCGTAGCCGTCGATCGTCGCCGCATCGGCGGGCTTGGGCAGCGGGAGCGGGGCGAAGTTGCCGGGAGCGAAGAGGTCGATGCCGAGCGTGTGCTGCGCGCCGGCGGCGCGGAAGTCCGCGTAGGCGCGGTACACGCCCGCGTCCGGGAGCGTCAGGTCGACCGTCCAGCCGCCGTCGGGCTGCTGGATCGGGTACAGGTGCTGGTAGCGGCGCAGGTCGCGGCGAACGACGATGAGGTGCATGCGGCGCGCCTGCTCGTTCTCGAAGGCGCGCTCGGTGGCGCCGTGGGAGTCGACGATGCGGAAGCTCAGCGGGGCGGTGCGGTCGGCTTCGAAGCGGGTGGCGTCGGAGACGAGGCGGTAGACGCCGTCGGAGGATGCGAGGCCGGCAGGGGTCGCGGTGCCCTGCGCCGCACCCGCCGTCGTCTCGCCGCCATGCTCGTGCGCGCCGCTCGCGGCCGACGCGTGGCCGCCCGCGGCGTCGTCAGCCTGGCCGCCGGGATGGAAGACGCCACCCGCGAGGGCGGCGCCGGCGAAGACCACGGCGAGCAGAGCGACGAACACCGCGATGCGCGCCCCGGGGCTCACGGTCATACGACGGCGTAGCCCGCCTCGTCGACGGCCTTGACGATCGCGGCATCGTCGAACGTGCCGCCGCGCACGGTCAGCGTGCCGGCCTCGAGGTCGACGTCAGCGGCCGCGACGCCCTCGACCTGCAGGACCTCGTTGAGCACGGACTTCTTGCAATGCCCGCACGTCATGCCGGTCACGGTGTAGTTGCGATCTGCGTCGGACATCAGCGGCAGCTCCTTGCGATACGGATAGGGGGTATGCGACTCGTGGGGCGGAGTATACCCCCATGGGGTACAGTACGATCCTGCCATGGCCGCCGCGCAGCCCACACCCCCGCCGCCCGGTCGCGGCTACACCGCGAGCAAGCCGCAACTCCTCGCGCGCCTGCGCCGGATCGAGGGCCAGGTCCGCGGCGTCGAGCGGATGGTCGAGGACGATCGCTACTGCATCGACGTCCTGACCCAGATCTCCGCGATCCAGGCCGCGCTCGAGAAGGTCGCCCTCGGCCTGCTCGACGGCCACGCGCGCTCGTGCGTGCTGCCCGAGGCCGGTCAGCTCCAGTCCGACCGCACCGACGAGCTCATGGCCGCCGTCGGCCGGCTCGTCAAGCGCGGCTGAAGCGCCGGCAACCGGCCTCGTCGCCGGGCACGTCGCCGAACCCTTCGCCGCCGGGCGGGTAGCGTGACGGGCATGAGCGCCACCCGCTGGACCGCAGCCGACCTGCCCGATTACAGCGGCCGTACGGTCGTCGTCACCGGCGCCAACAGCGGGCTCGGCGCCGTCACCGCCCGTGAGCTCGCGCGCGCCGGCGCGCACGTCGTGCTCGCCGTCCGCGACCTCGCTCGCGGCGAGGCGGCGGCGGCGACGATGCCCGGCAACACGGAGGTGCGCCGCCTGGATCTCGCGGACCTCGCGTCGGTGCGCGCGTTCGCGGCCGCCTGGAGCGGTGCCCTCGACGTGCTCGTCAACAACGCCGGCGTCATGGCGATCGACAGGCGCGAGACGGCGGACGGCTTCGAGATGCAGATCGGCACGAACCACCTCGGCCCGTTCGCGCTGACGAACCTCCTGCTCGCGCACGTCACCGACCGCGTCGTGACCGTCGCCTCCTCCGCGCACCGGGGCGGGAAGCTCGACCTCGACGACCTGAACTCCGAGCACGACTACAGCCGCTGGCCCGCGTACTGCCAGTCCAAGCTCGCGAACCTGCTCTTCACGCTCGAGCTCCAGCGACGCCTGGAGGCGGTCGGCTCGCCGGTCAGCGCGCACGCCGCGCACCCGGGCTGGTCGTCGACCGGCCTGCAGGGCCACTCGTCGCATCGGATCGACCGCCTCGTGATGGCCGTCGGCAATCGCGTCATCGCGCAGAGCGACGAGATGGGCGCGCTGCCGACGCTGTACGCCGCGACGCAGGCCAACCTGCCGGGGGCGAGCTACACCGGCCCGGGCGGCTGGCAGGAGGTCCGCGGCCATCCGAAGGCGGCCGGGCGCAGCGTCGCGGCGGCCGACACCGAAATCGCAGCCCGGCTGTGGGAGCGCTCCGAACGGCTTACCGGCGTGTCGTTCCCATTGACGGCGGAAACTGTGCGAACGTAGCGACCGGCGACCCAGGGAAGGGGGACGTCGGCGGCAGAGGTCGAATGTGGCACACGGATGGGGGAGGCAAACGAGATGTCGATTGTGACCAGATCGTTGAGGCGGCGCCTGTCGGTGGCGGGGCTGTCGCTCGGGGTGCTCGTGGCCGCGCTCGCGCCCGCGACCGCCGCGGCCGCCGACCCCGTCGCCCGGCCGTCCTGCACTGGGCCGTCCTCGCTCGGCTGCGTTCCCTGCCCGGCCAGCGCGACGCGCTGCCCGGATCCGAGCGGGTACGCCTCGAAGAGCGCGCTCGTAGCGTTCGATGGCTCGGCGTCGAGCTTCTCGCCGCCGGCGTCGAAGATCTCGAAGTACGCGTGGGTGTTCTCCCCCGGCAACAGCGCCTCGAGCTCGACGCCGACGACCGGACACGGGTTCGGCGATCCGGGGACCTATCAGGTGACGCTGACGGTGACCGACGACACCGGTGCCACGGGCGCGAGCGCGTTCACGATCGTCGTCGGCGCGCGGCTCTTCGCGACGGCGTCGCCGAGCATCGTGCTCGGCGCCGGGACGCTGAGCGACGGTGCGCGGGTCATCGGGCGCGAAGGCGCGACCTCGAACGCGACGATCGACTTCCGCCTCTACGGCCCCAACGACGCGCTCTGCGCGGGCACTCCCGTGTACCAGAATCTCGGCGTGCGCTACCCGCTCGGCGACGGCGCCACGGTCAGCTCGGGCGCCTTCACGCCGACGCAGATCGGCGAGTACCGCTGGACCGTCTCCTACGGCAACGACGCCAACAACGGCCCGGCCCCGTCGGTCTGCGCCGGATCGACGCTCGTCAGCGCACCGCCGCCGCCCCCGCCCCCGCCGCCCGCGCCGGTCTTCGTCTCGCCACCGGCGCCGTCGACCGAGGCCGTCGACACGCCGATCACGTGCGCCGGTCGCAAGCCGACGATCGTCATGACCGACGCCAAGCACACGGTCAATGGCACGCCGGGCGCCGACGTCATCGTCGGCACTGCCCATGACGACAAGATCAACGGTCGCGGCGGCAACGACATCATCTGCGGCGGCGGCGGCGACGACGAGGTGCGCGGTGGCGCCGGCAACGATCGCCTGTACGGCAACAACGGCGACGACCTCGTGCTCGGCGGCGACGGCAACGACTACGTCCACGGCGGCAACGGCGCCGACCGTCTTGCCGGACAGAACGGCAACGATCACATCGACGGCGCGAAGGGCAACGACCTGCTCGACGATCAGAAGCTCGGCGGCAAGGGTCGCGACGTGCTCATCGGCGGCTCCGGCGGCGACCACATCCGCGCCGCGGACCACACGATCGACACGATCGAGTGCGGCACGGGGCACGACACCGCCCGCATCGACACGCACGACCGGCAGCGCGGCTGCGAGCGCGTGCGGCGCCAGTCCTGATCGCCTAGGCGTTGACGGCGAGGACCACCCACGCACCAGGCCGACGTTCGCGTCGCGTCCTGGCGCCGGCGGTCGCGCTGCTCGGCCTGCTCGCGAGCGCCCCCGCGGCCGCCCAGGCGAGCGGGGAGCCGATCGCGCGCTGGACGTGCTCGGCACCCGGCCTCACGTGCGACCCGTGCCCCGTGCACTGCTCGAGCCCGAGCGGCAAGGTCGCGGTCGGCGTGGCGGTCCGCTTCGACGGGCGCGTCTCGAGCGACGACCGCCCGGGGGCGCCCGCCGGCACGGTCGTCGCCTGGCAATGGACGTTCGGCGACGACGCGTTGATCTCGAGCTCCGTCGTCACGCACGCCTTCGGCGCCGCGGGCTCCTACTCGGTGTCGCTGCGCGTCGTCGACAACGAGGGTAAGAGCGACACGAAGGCGCTGAAGATCGTCGTCGCTGCGACCGCGATCTCAAACGCCGCCTCGGCGGGCATCGTCCTCGGCGCCGGCGCGCTGACGGACACGGCGACGGTCAGCGGGCGGACGGGCTCGTCTTCCGGCGCGACGATCGACTTCCGCGCCTACGGCCCGGACGACGCGCTGTGCAGCGGCGCGCCCGCGTTTCAGTCGCTCGACGTCGCCTACCCCGCGTTGGGCGGGCCGGTGTCGTCGGCCGCGTTCGAACCGGCCGCGGCGGGCGTGTACCGCTGGATCGCCTCCTACAGCGGCGACGCCAACGACCCACCGGTCGAGACGAGCTGCAACGACGTCGCCGCGAGCGTGCTGGTCGGCGCGCCGCCCCCGCCTCCGCTCCCGCCCGCGCCCCCGCCGCCCGCGCCCCCGCCGCCCGCGCCCCCGCCGCCCGCGCCGCCCG
>JBBSNY010000007.1:0-150290 GCA_038260305.1 Solirubrobacterales bacterium | reverse complement strand
GAACAGCGGCAACCGGTTCGTGCTCAGGATCAAGGGCAAGAAGCTGCGCATCGGCACGAACCGCGTGCTGGCGATCACGTCATTCACGAAGGCCAGCAAGACCAAGCAACGGGTCGTGCGACAGGTCATCCTGCGCTGCGCGCCGAAGGCCGTCGCCCCGGCGTTCACGGGCTGATCGCGGTCCGCGGAACCCGACGGTGCTCATGGGTCCGCCGTCACCGGCTTAGGAGCTGGTGACGGCGCGCGCCGCGCTTGGGTGCACGGGAGCAGGTGTTTTGACGCGCAGAAGGAGGCTCGCCGGGACACGTCCGGCCGGCGCGGTGCCCGGAGCCAGGGAGGCCCAGCGCAATCGCGGGCGCGCGGACGGGCGCACGGGACGCGCGAGACGAGGGCCATCGACTGTGGCGCCGCAGAGCGACGGCAGCGGCGCCAACCAGCGCGGGGCGGAGCTGATGGTCGCTAGCATCGATGGGATGAACACGTGCGGCCAGCGAGAGAACGGGCAATGACGTTTCAGGGTTCCAAGCTACGAGCGCCGCTGGCAGTCCTGGCGATGGTGTGCGCAGCAGCGCCCACGCTGGCACACGCACAGACCCCGCCGTCGACCGCTGTGCCGGGTCCTACTGTTGCAGACCCGCTCGCTGACCTGGTGGAGCCGGGCGCCGCGATCCGGCTGTCCGACGAGAAGAGGGTTACACGGTGGGCGAGCGCGAACACCGTGTCCGCGATTCGCACCGCGCCGAGTTCGGCCGGGCGGAAGATCACGACGCTGCACTTCGTCACGGAGGACGGCGTGCGCGAGGTATACGTCGTGCGCGACGCCGTGGTAGATGGCGGCGGACGACAGTGGCTGCACATCAGGATCCCGATGCGCCACAACGGCCGCAGCGGCTGGGTGCCCGCGGACTACATGACGGAGCTGCACGTCGTGAGGACGCACCTGCTCATCGACCGTACCCGCAAGTTGGCGACGCTGTCGAAGAACGGCAAGCCGTTCTGGACGGCGCGAGTCGGGATCGGCAAGCCCAGCACTCCGACGCCGCGGGGCAGATTCTGGGTCCGAGAGCGGCTCCGGGGCGACGGGGGGACGTACGGCCCATGGGCATTCGGCACGAGCGCATACGTCAACGTCTCGGAGTGGACGGGGGTCCCGGTCGTCGGGATCCACGGCACCAACCAGCCCAACCTCATTCCGGGTCGTCCGTCGCACGGCTGCATCCGCATGCGCAACGACAAGATCAAGCGGCTCGCGCAGATCATGCCGATCGGTACGCCGATCGACATCGTCCACTGAGCGGTCGGGGCTCCGGACTGGGGCGCGCACCGTCGCTTGGCCGTCGTCTCTACACTGAAGGGCCGCCGCACCTCGCGAGCACGGCGGCGCAGCCACGATCCCCTGTGATGTAACGGCAGCATACTTGACTGTTAATCAAGGCGTGGTGGTTCGAATCCACCCGGGGGAGTGACGGCGCGCCACGAAGGGCGCGCAGCGCCCGAGCCGGATGCCGCGATGGGGCGTGTACCCCATTGCAGCCGTGCTGCGCAGCCGCTAGGTTGCATGCATGGGCGGCCAGGGATGGCGGGGGACGCTGCGCGTGCTTTGCGCGCTGTCGGGTGCTGGCCTTATGTGGGCGCCGGCGGCCTCCGCCAACACGATCTCGATCAACGACGTGCAAGCCGGGGAATCCGCCGGCTCGGTCACCTTCACGGTCACGCGCAATGCGGGGTGGCTCTCTCCCGCGACGTCGGTCACCTTCGAGACGCAGGACGGCTCGGCGACATCCCCGGCGGACTACACCGCGGCAAGCGGCACCGTGGGGTTCGGCGGTGCGGGGCTGGGCGGCACGTTCCAGCAGCAGATCACCGTCGCCCTCAAGGGCGACGCCCTCGACGAGAACGACGAGACGTTCCGTGTCGTGATCGCGGGCAACGAGGTCGCCGACGGTCTCGGCGTCGCGACGATCACCGACGACGATCCCACCCCGTCGCTGTCGGTCGCCGATCCGGCCGCGGTGTCCGAGGGCGCCGCGGGCGCGAAGGCCGCGTTCGTCGTTCGCCTGTCCGCCGTCAGCGGGCGCGACGTCTCGGTCGCCTACGCGACCGCGAACGGCAGCGCGATAGCCGGGCAGGACTACACCCCGCGCTCCGGCACGCTCGTGCTCCCGGCGGGGACGACCCAGCTGCCGGTCGACGTGCCCATCATCAACGACGCGCTCGACGAGCCCAACGAGACGTTTGAGCTGCGGCTCTCGTCGCCGACGGCCGCGACGATCGCCGACGCGGCGGCCACCGTGACGATCCTCGACGACGACGATCCGCCGCCGCCCGCGCCCGCGCCCCCGCCCGCGCCCGCGCGGCCACCACCCCCGCCACCCACGTCTGCGCCGCCGTCGGCGGTGACGCTGCCCGTGCTGAGCGGGACGCCCGCCGCCGGCACGACGCCCGGATCGTCGAGCGGCGCGTCGACGACCGGCAGCTCGGCGAAGGGCCCGTCGCTCGGCGTCTCCAGCCCGCGCCTGAAGCGACCGCGGAGCGTGCTCGTGACGATCGCCTGTCCCCAAAGCGCCGGCCGTTGCAAGGGGCAGCTGACGGTCTTCAGCGTCGTCAACAGGAAGTCCAAGCTCAAGGCGCTGCGCAAGCAGCGCAAGCTCGGGCTCGTCAAGTTCGCCCTGCGCGGCGGTCACTCGAGGACCTTCTCGCTGAGGATTCGCTCGCGCGACCGCGCGCTGCTGAATCGAACGGGCCGCATGAAGGTGCGCGCCTACGCCGTCACGCAGGACTCCTCCGGTCGGGCCGGCGTGCGCAGCGTCAACGGGACGCTCGTCCTGCGGACCGCCCACTCCGGCTTGTAAGCAGCTCCTCGACGAGGTCCGCCGCGCGCGCCGGACCGTCGTTGTCGATCGCCCATTGGCGCAGGCAGCCGGCGCGCTCGCGCAGCCGCCGCCGCGCGAGCGCTCGCCCGACCGCGAGCGCGAGGCCGCGCGCGCCGACGAGACGCCGCGGCAGGCGCACGCCGACCCCGGCCCAGTCGACGCGCGCGGCGTTCTCGTTCATGTCCCCCGCGGCGGGGACGAGGACGACGGCGCAGCCGCTGCTGAGCGCCCGGGCGAGCGTCCCGTGGCCTCCGTGGCACACGACGAGCTCGCAGGCGGGCATCGTCCGCGCGTACGACAGCCAGTCGACGACGCGCGCGTTCGGCGGGATCTCGAAGGATCCGTCGGCGAGCACGCGGTTGGATGAGGCGAGCACGCGGACCGGCATGTCGGCGAGACCTACGAGCGTCGCGCGCAGCAGCCGCTGCTCGGCGTCCTGGGACGTCGACGGCGCGACGAGCACGAGCGGACCGGAGCCCTCGGGCAGCTCGACATCGCCTGACGGCGGCTCCCACAGCAGCGGTCCGACGACATGCGCTCCGGGTGGCCACCTGCGCGGGTACTCGAGCTGCGGGAATGTCGCGACGAGCGACAGTGATCGGCTGATCCCGCCATGGACGTGCTGCAGCGCGGGCAGGCCGAGCCGCACGCGGGTGTCGTTGAGCTCAATGCGGCCGAGGTCGAGGCCGCGGCGCGTCAGGGGCTCGGCGCGCCGCCACAGCGCGCGGCCGGCGGCCGTTGCCGGCAGGCGCGCCCCGCACGAGAACGGCGGGCTCGCCGGCGGCATCCGCGGGTCGAGGTGGGGGATGAGGGTCGCGATCGGCACGCCGGCGAGCTCGGCCGCGAGTGCGGGCGCGAGCGTCAGGATGTCCGCGACGACGGCGTCGGGGGCGACATCGCGCACGAGGCCCTCGGTGTCGCGCGTCGCGCGCTCGACGGCCTCGTAGGGCGTCAGCGGACGCTCCTGCGTCGGGAAGGGGTGGTACTCGGGCGCCGCCGCGAACGACATGCCCTCCGCCTCGACGTCGGCCCGCCAGCGCGTCCATGTCTGCAGCGTCACCTCGTGGCCGCGGCCGGCCAGCTCGCGGCCGAGGGCGATCATCGGGAACGCGTGCCCCGGGTCGCCGAAGGCACCGAGCAGCAGGCGCAGCCGATCGCGGCCTGTTCTCAGGCGGCGAGCTCCGCGAGCCGGCGCAGTTGCGCCAGGCGCTCGTCCTTCGTGAACGCCATGACGCTGACGCCGAGCGTGCCGACGCCGGCGTCGCGATAGACCGTCAGGCGCTCGCGGATGTGCTCCGCCGGGCCGCACAGCGTGACCATGTCGATGAGCTCGTCCGACAGCCGCGCGCAGGCCTCGTCGCGCTTGCCGTCGAGGTAGAGGTCCTGGATGTCAGATGCTTCGTCCTCGAATCCGTAGCGCCGGACGAGCGCGTTATAGAAGTTCTGCTCGCGCGAGCCCATGCCGCCGATGTACAGCGCCAGCAGTGGGCGCATGAGGTCGCGCCCGGCCGCGAGATCGTCGGTGATGCAGACGTTCACCGTCGGCGCGATGTCGAAGTGCTCGAGCGAGCGGCCGACGCGCGCCGCGCCCTCCTCGAGCAGCGCGCGCGAGTCCGCGACGTGCTCCGGCGAGAACAGCATCGGAAGCCAGCCGTCGGCGATCTCGCCGGCCATGCGGGTGTTGTTGGGCCCGATCGCGGCGAGGTAGATCGGGATCCGCTCCTGCAGCGGCGCGATCGTGAGCTTGAGCGCCTTGCCGGGCCCGTCGGGCAGCGGCAGCGTCAGCGTCTCACCCTCGAACTGCAGGCGTTCGCGGGCGAGCGCCATCCGCACGACCGCGACGTACTCGCGTGTGCGCTGCATCTGGCGGCCGAAGCGCTGGCCGTGCCAGCCCTCGGCGACCTGCGGGCCGGACGAGCCGATGCCGAGCAGCATGCGCCCGCCGGAGAGCTGGTCGATCGTGGCGGCGGTCATCGCGGTCATCGCGGCGCTGCGGCCGGGCATCTGGAAGATCGCCGAGCCGAGCTTGATCGTCGACGTCAGGCCGGCGAGCCAGCCGAGCACCGTGGCCGCGTCCGAGCCGTAGGCCTCGGCCGCCCAGACCGAGTCGTAGCCGAGCCGCTCGGCCTCCTGCACGATCTCGCGCTGATCGTCCGAGGACAGCCCGAGACCCCAATATCCGATGTGTACGCCGAGCTTCATGCGCGCTTCATCTGGGCTTGAGTTTGCAAGATAGCTTTCATTACCAGGGAATCAGTTGCTCCGGGCGACGGGCTCCCATACGGTGGCCGGGCCCCGAGCGACTGGAGAAAGCACCATATGGCAACGCCTCGCGAACAAGCCCTCACCGACCTTCGTCAGTCGATCGACACGCTGCCCGAGCGCACGCGCCTGGCGATGCTGTCCGGATTGGGCAACAACACCGTGATCACTGGAGCGTTCAGCGACGGCAACGGGGGAGCCTGCCCGATGCTCGCTGCGCACCGTGAGGGTGTGCGAGGCAGGTGCATGAGCTTCCCGGAGGCGTGGGACCGCTTCACCGGGGTCCACGGCCGCTACATCACCCGCCAGGCGACGCAGGACGAGGTCCTGCACCTACGCATGCAGCTCCAGGAGAGCCTGAGTGCGGTGGGCGGGGCTGCGGACACGAACGGCTTCGCCGAGGCGATCGCCGAGCATCACGCGGCGGTCGAGGCGCGCCGCCAGCGCAGCCGCCACCAGAGCGGCGGCTTGCATGTCGATCTCACCGGCGCGGTCGAGCAGCATCGCAGCGCGGCCCGCGAGCGCCGCAGCCGCGAGGCCACCGAGGTCGGGCTGGACTGGCTGTTCGAGGAGACGCTCGTGCTGCCGGACGACTTCGGCCGCACGCCGGCCACCGAGCCCGAGGTCGAGGCGGAGGCGTTTGACTTCTCGGCCGAGCCCGTCGTGCTGGCGGCCGGCCATCGGAGCCGCTCCGTCCTGAAGTAGCGCTGCGCGAGGGCGGCCCGGAGCGGGCCGCCGCAGCGCAGCGCATCGTCCCGGCGGCCCTCGCGTGGGCCGCCGCGGTCAGCTCAGCGCGTCTTCCAGCGTCCCCCCGCCGGGCATCTGGAGGACGATCTCCGGCACGACGCAGCCGCGGCTCAGCGACAGCAGCATCCGCACGGCGGCGACGATGTCCGACGTCTGGATCATGTCCTCGCGGGCGATCTTGCCGCGCACGAACTCCGTCATCGCGGTGTCGACGAACGCCGGGCACAGCGCCGTCGACTTGATCCCGCGGTCGGCGAGCTCTCGATTCATCGACTGCGTGAAGCCGACGACGGCGAACTTCGTCGCCGAGTAGACGCTCAGCCACGCCTCGCCGGACTTGCCGGCGACCGACGCCGTGTTGATGACGAGCGCGTTTGCGTGCTCGGCACCGGCGGCGGTCAGCATGTCGATCGTCTCGCGGTAGAAGAGCGGGATCGCGCGCAGGTTCGTCGCAAGCTGGATGTCCATGCGCTTCGTATCGAGGTCACCGATCGGCGAGCCGATCCCGACGCCGGCGTTGTTCATGAGCACATCGAGGCGCCCGTAGGCTTCGCGATGCGCAGAGACGACGCGCTTGATGTCGTCCTCGTCGCCGACGTCGGCCGCGACGTGCTGGACCTCGAGGCCCTCGCCGGCGAGCTGCTCGCAGGCCGCGCGCAGCTTGTCCGCCCGGCGCGCTGCGAGCGTCACCGCGTGCCCCTCCTCGGCGAGCATCCGGGCGACGGCGAGGCCGATGCCGCTCGAGGCCCCCGTCACGATCGCAGCACGATCCGTCATGCGCTACTCCCTCCGTTGCCGGTCATGTGGCGCAATCCAATCACGCGACCGCTTAGATTCCCTTGACGATGCTCCGCCTGCTCGCGATCCTCGCGGCAGCCGTGGCGCTGTCCTCGTGCGGATCCAACGACGACGACGGCGGCTCGGCGCCCGCTCCCACCGAACCCGTCGCCGCGCGCCCGGCCGATTTCCCGTCGTCGAAGGGCAAGACGCTCAAGCAGTTGACCGCGGGGCTCAAGGAGGGCGCGATCCTGAATCCGAGCAGCTTCAACTCGCAGAAGGCGGGCGGGGAAAACCGACTCGGCTTCGCGATCGTCGATCGCGCAAACAAGCAGCTCGACGTCTCGGAGGTCGCCGTCTACACGGCCAAGCCCGACGGCACGGAGCTGCGCGGCCCGTTCGTCGCGCGCAAGGAGTCGCTCGACGTCGCGACGGCGTACCGCAGCGCGCAGACGGCATCGGATCTCGCGAACGGCAAGACGTTCTATGTCGCGCGACCCGCGTTCGCATCGGCGGGCCTGCGCCTCGCCGTCGGGATCGTGCGCCTCGACGGCCGGCTCGTCGTCGCCGATCCGCCGATGCCGATGCCGGTCGCAGCGACCTCGAAGTCGGCCTCGAAGAGGCTCCCGCCGGACGTCGGCGACCAGGCGATCCGGATCCACACGCTGACGGGCGCGGACGTCGGCGGCGACCTCAAGAAGATCTCGACGCGAGTCCCGCCGCCGCCGGACATGCTGAACACGGACTTCGCCGACGTCGTCGGCAAGAAGCCCGTCGTGCTGCTGTTCGCGACGCCTGCGCTGTGCCAGTCGCGCACGTGCGGCCCGGTCGTCGACATCGCCGAGCAGGTCCGCGCGCAGAACGGCAAGGGCGTGACGTTCATCCAGCAGGAGATCTACCGCGACAACGACTTCAACAAGGGCGCCCGCCAGCAGGTCCTCGACTGGCGCCTGCCGTCCGAGCCGTGGGCGTTCATCATCGACCGTCGCGGCCGGATCACGTCGCGCTTCGAGGGCGTCTTCTCGACCGGCGAGCTCGCGCGGGCTGTCGCCCGCGTCCAGTAGCGATACCTTCCGGCCGGAGCGCCTGTTTGGGCAGGCGCGAGGGCCGGTAGCTCAGTGGTCAGAGCAGCGGACTCATAATCCGTCAGACGAAGGTTCGAGTCCTTCCCGGCCCACCATCCGCTCCTGCCGGACGCGTGGATGGCCGATGCGCGCTATCGGCCGCTGGATGAGTGATTGCATGTCGAGAAGCGCCGGCCGGCTCCGCTCACCAGGTGAAGGGCCTCGATAGGCGCGGCTCACGACACCAGGAGACCCACCATGCCGAAGTACCTGCTGCTCAAGCACTACCGTGGCGGCCCGGAGCCGCACCATCCCTTTCCCCCGATGGACGAGTGGGCGCCTGAGGACGTGGAGGCGCACATGGCGTTTCTCAGGCACGTCAGCGAGCTGCTCGAGAGCAACGGCGAGTACGTCGGCGCGCAGGCGCTCACCCCTGCGCGTACCTGGGTGCGCTACGGCGGCCCGGACGCGGCGCCGGTCACCACTGACGGCCCGCTGCCGGAGACCAGCGATCTCGTCGCCGGCTGGTACATGATCGACGTCGAGTCCTACGAGCGTGCGGTCGAGCTCGCGGCCTACGTCTCCTCCGAGCCCGGGCCCGGCGGCGAGCCGCTGTATGAGTGGATCGACGTCCGCGAGATCATGTCCGGGGCTCCCTCGGACGACTGACGCGCCGTGATCGACGAGCCGACGCGACGGCTGGACGAGGGCGCATTGCGCGCTCTCGTCCCGCGAGTGCTCGCGGGCCTCGTCCGGCGGGGCGAGGACTTCGACGCGGCCGAGGACGCGCTGCAGGAGGCGCTGCTGGACGCGCTGCGCGTATGGCCCGAGAACCCGCCGCACGACCCGCGCGCGTGGCTGGCGACGGTCGCGACCCGGCGGCTCGTCGACGCCCGCCGCAGCGAGGCCGCCCGCCGTGGGCGCGAGGAGACGACGTACTCCGAGCCGGCGCCGCCACCGGCGAGCGCCGAGGAGGGTGATGACACCCTCTTTCTGCTCTTCTGCTGCTGTCACCCCGACCTTGCGCCGGCGTCCCAGGTGGCGCTGACCCTGCGTGCCGTGGGCGGCCTCAGCACCCGGGAGATCGCTGACGCCTTCTATGTCCCCGCGGCGACGATGGCGCAGCGGATCAGCCGCGCCAAGCGCACGCTGGCCGGCCCGCCCGCCCGCCGCCTGGACCAGCCCGGCGACCTCGCCGTCGTGCTGCGCGTGCTCTACCTCGTCTACACGGCCGGGCATGCAGGCCCGCATACAGGCCCGCCCGCCCAGGACCTGGCCGCCGAGGCGATCCGGCTTGCCCGCCAACTCACCCTCGCCACGGACGAACCGGAGGTGCGCGGGCTGCTCGCGTTGATGCTCCTCAACCACGCCCGCCGCCCGGCACGCTTCGACGCCGAGGACCGGATCGTCACGCTCGACCGTCAGGACCGCGGCCTGTGGGACACCCGCGAGATTGCCGAGGGCGTGCGCGTCCTGCAGTCGGCGCTGGCGCTGGAGCGCCCCGGCCGCTACCAGGTCGAGGCCGCCATCGCCGCCCTGCATGACGACGCCGCAAGCGCTGCGCAGACCGACTGGACGCAGATCCTCGCCTGGTATGACGACCTCGTCGCCCTCACCGACGACCCGGTGCACCAGGACCCTGCCGCTGTGCTGGGCCGCGCGGTCGCGGTCGGCCACGTGCTCGGTGGCGCCGCCGGGTTGCGCGAGACCGACCGGCTGCTTGGGGTGCTCGGCGAGCGCCACCGCTGGCATGCGGTCCGCGGCCACCTGCACGAGCTCGACGGCGATCTGGCGGCCGCCGGCGCGGCATACGCGCAGGCCGCCCGCCGCGCCACGGACGTCGCCGAGCGCGACCACCTCGTCCGCCAGGCCGCCCGCGCGCGGGCCGGCGCGCCGCCGTCGAGCGCGTGACGATCCGAGGCATGGCGCAAGTGGGGGTTCATTCGGTCGCGACCAGCGGGGGCCGCGAGAGCTGCCCCAGGCAAGGACGTCAGGGCTCGCCGCCATAGTTCAGCTCATGGATGCAGCTGCACGGCGTGAACGGCGCGCGACTTCGAAGCTTCGTGTGCGGCGCCGGCGGATGATCGTCGGGGGCGTCGCGGTCGCGGTGCTTGCCGGCTGCGTCGTCATCGCGGTCTCCGGCGGCGGCGGCAGTTCGCGCACGACGACGCGCGCGTCGTCGGGCTCGACGGCGGCGCGGACGGTCGCGCCCGCCGGGGTGCGCAAGAAGGTCGCGGCGACGAAGAAGAAGAAGGTCGCGTTCTCGATGCCCGGGGCACACCTCGCGCCGCGCCAGGCCGTGCCGATCCTCATGTACCACGTGATCGGCGTGCCGACCGCCGGCACGCCAAACCTGGCGTTATGGGTGTCCCCGACGGACTTCGCCGCTCACGTCGCCGCCCTGCGCGGCGCCGGCTACCACGCGGTCACGCTGCAGCGCGTGTGGGATGCGTGGCACCACGCGGGCAAGCTGCCGAGCCACCCGATCGTGCTGTCGTTCGACGACGGCTACCGCGGACAGGTGCGCGACGCGCTGCCCACGCTGTCGGCGGCCGGCTGGCCGGGGGTGCTGAACCTCGAGCTCGCGAACCTCAAGGACACGGGCGGGACGAAGGCGATCAAGCGGCTCATCCGGGCGGGATGGGAGATCGACGCGCACACGCTCACGCACCCCGACCTCACGACGGTCGACGATGCGCGACTCGCGGACGAGATCGCCGGCTCGCGCGCCCGGCTGCGGCGCTACTTCGCCGTCCCCGTGAACTTCTTCTGCTACCCGAGCGGCCGCTACGACAGCCGCGTCATCGCCGGGGTACGCGCGGCCGGATATCAGGCCGCCACGACGACGCAGGCGGGATGGGCGCGCCCGGGCGACGATCCGTACGCGCTGCCGCGTGTGCGCATCAACGGCGCGATGACGCCGGCGGCGGTCCTGCAGCGCGTGAAGGCGACCGCTGCGAGCTGACGCGCGCCGCGGGGCGGCCTACGCTTGTGGGCATGGCATCCGACTCCGGCCGGCCGGGCGACGTCAGCGACAAGGCGATCATCGAGCTGCGGCCGATCGCCCTCGGACTGCGCCAGGAGCTCGACATCGACGATCACGGTTGGGAGCTCGTCGCGAAGGCGCTGACGCAAGCGCTCATGGCCGGGGTGCGCATCGGCGGCGCCGAGGTCGCGGCGCAGGCGATCGAGAGCGGGCTGCCCGTGACGCTGAACATGCAGTTCGAGCGCACGGAGCCGGGCGGGGAGTGAGAGTCGGCGGTCTTCGGGGATACTCCTCGTATGGGTGAGCTGCTGCGCAAGATGTTCTACAACGGATACGACCGGAAGTCCGACGCCCAGCTTGAGGACGTGGCCGAGGGTGCCCTGCTCATGCAGGAGCAGCTCTCGCGCGACATCATCTCGCTGGCCGAGGAGGCCGGGCTCGAGAAGACCGACGCGCGCGTCGTGCGAGCCACCGAGATCTTCGAGAAGCTCAGGTAGCGCGAACATGGGCTACTACGTCCGCCGGCTGCTGGGCATGAACCACACGTTCGAATCGCGCGAGGAGATCGTCAACACCGTCGAGACGGCCCTGCGCTTGCAGTTGCTGCTGGCGCGCGACGTGCTCGCCATCACCGAGATGCTCATGATTCCGGACGAGTACAAGATCCAGGATCGGCGCATCCAGCGGGCGCACGAGACCATCCGCGTCCTCGGCTGAGCCGATCGCGCGGCCGCCGGTGCTGCGAGGTCTGACGGTCGCGCTCATCGCCGCCGCCGTGCTGGGGATCGCGGGCTGCGGCTCCGACGGCGACCCGTCCGCCGCGTCGCGGACATCGACGTCGTCGTCCACGGCCACGGCCGCTGCTCGACGAGTGGCCGCGGCGCCCACGCTGTGCGCGCCGCTGCGCGTGCGCATCACCGGGCACGTCGACACAGCGGCCGCGACTGAGCTCTCGGGGCTTGTGCTGTCGCGAACCCAGCCCGGCGTGCTGTGGACCGAGAACGACAGCGGCAACCCGAACCACGTGTTCGCCGTGCGCGCCGACGGCACGCTCGCCGGCGACGTCACGGTGACCGGCGCCGTGAACGTCGACTGGGAGGACCTCGCGCTCGGGCGCTTGCCCGGCGGCGGCGCGGCGTTGCTCGTGGCCGACATCGGCGACAACCTCGCCCAGCGCGCGTCCGTGTCGGTCTACCGCGTCGCCGAGCCGCGCGTCGCCGCCGGCGCGGCGATCTCGACGGCGCCCGCGAGGCGCCTCGAGCTGCGCTACCCCGACGGGCCGCGCGACGCGGAGGCGCTGCTCGTCGACCCGTCCGACGGCGCGCTCGTCGTCATCGAGAAGAGCTACGTCGGGCGCGCCGGCGTGTACGTCGCGGAGCATCCGTCGCCGACCGCGCCCGTCACGATGCGCCGCCGCGCCCGCCTCGTGTTGGGCGCGGGTGAGCCCGTCACCGGCGGCGACGTCTCCGCCGATGGCAGCACAATCGCGCTGCGCACGTATGACGCCGTCCTCGTCTGGAAGCGCCGGCGGGGGGAGACGGTCGCCGCCGCGCTGCGCCGCCGGCCGTGCGCCGCGCGCACGAGCCTGCCGGGCGAGGGGCAGGGCGAGGCGATCGCGCTGACGCGCGGGGGCACGGCGTTCTACACCGTGCCCGAGGGCGAACGCCCCGCCATCAGACGCTACGCGCCAATTCCTTGACTGATCGCGTTTAGCCCTCGGCGAGGCGGGCACCACAATGAGCAGAGCCCGCCGAGAGCACTTGGATGGAGCCCATATCCCCCGCCCCCCCTCGCTCTCGGCTTACGCGCCCGGTCTTCCCCAAAGGCCGGGCGCGGTTTCGTTTAACCGACCCTCGACGGTGGTCGCCGAGGCAGGCGATTGCGGCCGTCGCAAAGGAACGTGGACGGGCCCGTCGAAACAGGGTCTCGCCCATGAAGCGATCAGCTACGACGACGACTCCCGAGTCGCTCTCCACCTACATTCAGGCCCGCTTCGACGACTTCTCGCGTTCGCAGAAGGATGTCGCGCAGTACATCGTCGACCACCTCGACGAGGTCGCCTTCCAGACCGCTGAGGAGCTCGCGCGGCGGGCGAACACGTCGTCGAGCACGGTCGTGCGCTTCTCGCAGGCGCTCGGCTTCGAGGGCTATCCGGAGCTCCAGCACTCCGCTCGCGAGGAGTACCGCCGCCGCCATGCGACGTCGCCGGCCGCGGTCAGCAGCGGGCCGGCCGCGCCGCTGTTCTCGCTCGATCAGAACGAGTTCGAGACGATGCTCGCCGCCGACCACGTCAACGTCGAGGACACCGCGCGCAAGGTCTCGCGCTCGGAGATCGAGTCCGCCGTCGAGGCGATTGCGACGACTCCTCGCCTGCTCGTCGCCGGCACCGACCAGATGGCTTTCTTCGCGTCCTACCTTCGCCACCTGCTGATGCTGCTCGACCTGCGCGCCGAGATCGTCGCGAGCCCCTCGCAGGAGGCGCTCGGCCGCCTCTCGCGCATCGACGAGGAGACGCTCGTCATCGGCCTGTCCGCCGGCCGCCCGCACCCGCTCGTCGTTCGCGCGATGAAGCTCGCGCGCCACCGCAAGGCGCGCACGATGGCGATCACCGACGCGACGCTGTCCGAAGTCGCGAAGCTCGCCCAGATCCGCCTCTACTACTCGTCCAACAGCCCCGCCTACGTGCGCTCGCACACGGCGTTGCTGAGCATGGTCCAGGCGCTCGCCTACGGCGTCTACGCCCGCGATGCCGACGGCTACGCCGATCGCATCAAGGCCTTCAAGCTGAAGTAGCCGGGCCTCCAGGCCGAGATTTTCGCCCCGGTAAACTCGACTGGGTGAGAGACGAAGCGACATTCCGGACCAAGGCGGGCCTCGCGGTCATGCTGCAGGGCGGCGTCATCATGGACGTCGTCGACGCCGAGCAGGCGCTCATCGCCGAGGCAGCCGGTGCCGCCGCGGTCATGGCGCTCGAGCGGGTGCCGGCCGACATCCGCCGCGACGGCGGCGTCGCGCGGATGTCCGACCCGGCGATGATCAAGTCGATCCAGCAGGCCGTCTCGATCCCGGTCATGGCGAAGGCCCGCATCGGGCACATCGCCGAGGCGCAGGTGCTCGAGGCGCTCGAGGTCGACTACATCGACGAGTCCGAGGTCCTGACGCCGGCCGACGAGGCCAACCACATCGACAAGTGGCCGTTTGCGGTCCCGTTCGTGTGCGGTGCGACGAACCTCGGCGAGGCGCTGCGGCGCATCGGAGAGGGCGCCGCGATGATCCGCTCCAAAGGCGAGGCGGGGACCGGCGACATCGTCGAAGCCGTTCGCCACATGCGCTGCATCCGCTCGGAGATCCGCCGTCTCGGCACGCTCGACGAGTGCGAGCTCGCGACGGCGGCGAAGGACCTGCAGGCGCCGCTGGACCTCGTCCGCGGCGTCGCGCACGAGGGCGGCCTGCCGGTCGTGCTGTTCTGCGCGGGCGGCATCGCGACGCCGGCCGACGCCTCGCTCATGATGCAGCTCGGCGCCGAGGGCGTCTTCGTCGGCTCCGGGATCTTCAAGTCCTCCGATCCCGAGCGCCGCGCGCGGGCGATCGTCGAGGCGACGACGCACTTCGCCGATCCGGAGCGCGTCGCGCGCGCGTCGGAGGGGTTGGGCGAGGCGATGACCTCGCTCGAGGCGCGCTCGCTCGCCGGCGAGCAGCTGCTCGCCCAGCGCGGCTGGTAGGCACCATGGGCTGCCCGGTGCGGATCCGCGAGGCGGACCGCTCGTGCTGATCGGGGTGCTCGCACTGCAGGGCGGATTCGCGGCGCACAAGCGGATGCTGCGCTCGCTCGACGTGGATGTCCGGGAGGTCCGCGTCCATGCCGATCTGGCCGGGCTCGACGGGCTCGTCCTGCCGGGCGGCGAGTCGACGACGATGACGCTCGGGATCGAGCGCGAGGGGCTCGCCGCGCCGCTGCGCGCGCTGGCGGGCGCCGGGACGCCGATCCTCGGCACGTGTGCCGGCCTCATCATGCTCGACCGCGAGCACCTGCAGATCATGGACATCGAGGCGCGGCGCAACGCGTTCGGGCGCCAGGTGCGCTCGTTCGAGGCCGACATCGAGCTCGCCGGTCTCGACGGCCCGCCGCTGCGCGCCGTCTTCATCCGCGCGCCGTGGATCTCCTGGCACGGCGACGGCGTCGGGATCCTCGCGACGCTCGAGGGGCACCCGATCGCGGCGCAGCAGGGGTCGCTGCTCGTCGCCGCGTTTCACCCCGAGCTCGCGGGCGAGACGCGGCTGCACAAGCGCTTCCTCGCGATGTGCGCGATCGGCGCGGAGGCTTAACGAGCTCGTCACACCGGGCGCCGGAACGCGCGCCATGCTCGCGCGCGGTGGCTTCCCGGAGCGCTCTAGACCACGAGGCCGTGACGCAGCGTGTTCTCCGTCACGACGCGCGGCTCGACGAAATGCAGCAGGTAGTCGCTGCCGCCGGCCTTCGTCCCGGTGCCCGACAGGCGGTTGCCGCCGAACGGCTGTCGTCCGACCATGGCGCCGGTTGTCGTGCGGTTGACGTAGAGGTTGCCGACCGGCGAACGTGCGACGAAGCGCTGCACGGTGCGCGGGTTGCGGGCGAACAGGCCGCCCGTCAGCGCGACGGGCAACGCGTCGATGCGGTCGCAGGCCTGCTCGACGTCGCGCACCGTCTCGATCGCGAGCAGCGGGCCGAAGATCTCGTCGCGCAGGACCGTTGAGTCCTGCGGTAGGCGGGTGGCGAGGGCGGGCTCGCAGTACCAGCCGCTCGCCGGCAGCGGGTCGGCGCCGCTGATGAGAAGCCCCTCGTCGGCCGCCCGCAGTGCGTAGTCGCGGACACGCTCCTGGGCGGCGCGCTCGATGACCGCGGGCACGTCGGTCGCGAAGTCCTCGGCGGGGCCGACCTGCAGGCCGTGCAGCGCCCCCGCGAGGCGCTCGACGAGGAGTTCGTGGACGGCCTCGTGGACGAGCAGCCGCGACGCCGCCGAGCACTTCTGACCGGCGAAGCCGAAGGCGGACTCGAGGATCGCCGGCACGGCCTCGTCGAGATCGGCGTCCGCGTCGACGACGATGCAGTTCTTGCCGCCCATCTCCGCCACGACGCGCTTGAGCCCGCGCGCGCCAGGCGTGAGGTCCGCCGCCGTGCGCAGCAGCTCGAGGCCGACGGGCCCCGAGCCGGTGAACGCGATCGTCGCGACGTCCGGATGGCGCGCGAGCGCGGCGCCGGCGTCGCCCGCGCCGGGCAAGAGCGCGATCGCGCCGGCCGGCACGCCGCCCGCGCGCAGTGCCTGCACGACGCGCAGGCCGCAGCCGGGCGACTGCTCGGCGGGCTTCAACACGACGCTGTTGCCGGTCGCCAGCGCCGCCGCGGCCATGCCCATCGGGATCGCGAGCGGGAAGTTCCACGGTGCGATGACGGCGCAGACACCGCGCGGCGCGTAGCGCAGGTCGTTGCGCTCGCCCGGCATCTGCAGCAGCGGCGCGCCCCGCGCCAGGTCGATCGCGCCGCGGGCGTAGAACTCGAGGAAGTCGATCGCCTCGCAGACGTCGGCGTCGGCCTCGGGCCACGGCTTCGCGCACTCGCGGACGGCGAGCGCCGCGAGCGCGGGCCGGCGCGTGCGCATCCAGTCCGCGGCGCGCAGCAGGGCGGCCGCGCGCTCGGACGCCGGGGTCGCCGCCCACGCCCCGAAGGCCGCGTGCGCGGCGGCGACGGCCGTCGCGGCCTCGTCGGCCGTCGCGCTCGCCGCGCGCGCGACGACGCGCTCGGGCCGGCCCGGGTCGGTCGAGACGAGCTCGTCGCCGTCACGGCGCTCGTCGCCGATCCAGACTCCGACACGCAGCGGCAGGTCCAGCTCGCCGAGCGCGGTGGTGAGCGTCGCCCGCTGGGCGGCGCGCCGCAGCTCGAGCACCGGCTCGTTCGTGAACGGCGCGAGGCTCATCGCGCGGTGCGCGCCGGCGCGCGGTGGGCAGCGGCGACCGGATCGTCGGCCACGGGCGCATCGGGGCGTGGCGCGGTGCGCGCCGGCGCGCGGTGGGCGGACGCGGTCATGCCGGCGGCGCCAGGAGCTGCTCGAGCGGCACGCCGTGCGCCTGATCGGCGAGGAAGCTCTCGTTTGCGGTGTTCTCGAGCAGGCGCCGGACGAGGTAGGCCATCCCGGCGACGAGGTCGCCGACCGGGCAGTAGGCGCGCACGCGCAGCCCGCCGGCGGCGAGCGCGTGGCCGAGGTCGTCGCCGAGGCCGCGCAGGACCTGCAGCTCGAGGTCTGCGTCCTCGCCGCCGAGCAGCCGGTTGCAGGCGATCGCGTGCGACACCGAGCGCAGGTTGTGCGAGGCGATCGCGACGCGCAGCAGCGGCCGCGCCTCGAGCAGCCGGCGCGTGAGGAGCTCGAAGTTCGCGTCGCATTCGGCCTTGCGCTCGAAGACCGGCACGCTCCAGCCGTGCTGGCGGGCCTCGACGACCTCGTGGTCCCAGTAGGCGCCCTTCACGAGCCGCACGACGAGCGGGACGCCCTCGCGCGGCGTCGCCTGCGCCCATTCCAGGACCCGATCGAGCGTTTCGGGGGAGTCGCGCAGGTACGCTTGCAGCACGATCCCGGCGCTCGGCGCGGCGGCGAACTCGGGCTCGGCCAGCAACTCGAGCACGAGCTCCAGGACGGCCTCGCGCGAGTCCAGCGACTCCATGTCGATGTGCAGATGGGCGCCGAGGCGCGCGGCGCGGCGCAGCAGCCCGCGCAGGCGCGGCGCGGCGTCGCGCTTGCCGCGCTCGGGCGCCTCGGGGCGCAGCAGCGGCGTCAGCGCGGAGACCTTGACGGAGAGGTTTGCGCGCGGGAGCGGCCCGGCCGAGTCAGCCTCCAGCCGCGGCCGCTCGTCGAGGCGCGCATACGCCGGCGCGAGCGTGTCGAGTGCGGCGGCGCAGCGGGCGGCGTAGCGGTCGGCCTCGGCGGCGGTGACCGTCGCCTCGCCGAGCAGGTCGACGGAGCTGGCGATGCCGTCGCGCCACAGACCCCTGAGCGTCGACAGCGCGTCAGCGGGATCGGAGCCGACGATGAAGCGGTGCGCCATGTGCTTGACGCCGGCGGCGCCGGCGGCGCCGAGCGCGGCCCGGCCGGCCTTCGTGTTGGCGATCTTCATCGCAGCGCTCAGCGAGTGTGGCTGGTCGTCGACCTCGTCGAGGAAGCCCGTCAGGTGGGTCGCGAGGTCGTCGAGCGAACGGCACGCGGGCACGACGTCGACGAACCGAAAAAGCGCCGCGCGCAACTCCTCGTCGCGCGAGGCGAGGTCCATCGCGCGCTCGTCGAGGGCCTTGATCGGATGTCCGCGGCGCGACGGGAACGCGTGGGAGAGCTCGAGGCCGACGCGTTGGATCTCGCGCTCGAGCTGGGCGGGCACTACTGCGGCGGTGTCGCCGGCTCGTCCGCCGGAGCGAGGTCCGGGACCGACGACGTGTCCTTCTTCTGCGGCAGCTGCTCGGCGCCGGTCGCGCCCTGGCTGGCATCGATCTTCGGCTTCGTGCCCGACGAGCCGCCGTCCTTCGTCTTCGCCGCCGGCGTCGCGGCGGCCGTCGTGCCGGCCGGCTTGGACGCGGTGACGGGCGGCGGGGGAGCCGGCGCGATCGCCGTCGGCGTCGCGGTCGCGCTCGTCGTCGACTCGTCGCCGGCCTGCTTCTTGGCGGCGAGTGCGCGGGCGCGGGCCTTTGCCTTCTCGACGGCCGCGGCGCTCGCGGTCGCGGCGCCGGGAACGACGACGACCTGCGCCGGCCTCGTATCGGTCGGCTCGTTGGACGTCGGCGCGAAGCTCTGCGGGTTCGATGCGGGCTCGCCGCCGCCGAAGACGCCGGCGATGACGAGCGCGACGACGATCGCGAGGATGACGAGCGCGACGGGCAGCACGACGCCAGGACGCAGCAACGGACGGTCGCGGCGCGCGCGCGTCGAGGCCGACGGCGACGCGGCGCGCTGCGGGCGCGGGAGGTTCGTCCCGCCGCTGGCCTGCGGCTCCTCGGTCGGCATGGCGGCTGCGGCCTCCTCCGCCGTCGGCGCGGCCCGCGCTCCACGGGCACGGCGCGAGCGGCGGTCGGGTCCGGGCGCGCCTTCGGAGCGCGGGCGGCGTGACAGGCTGCGGCTGCGCGCGGTCGTGCGCTCCGGCTGCGGGGCCGCGGCCTCGTCGTCCAGCGGCATGCCGACGAGGTCGACGTCGTCGACGCCGATCAGGTAGGCGGAGGTCGGCTGTTCGACATAGCCTTCGGGCGCCGGCGGCCCATGCGGCTCGTGGGGGAGGCTGCCGTTCGTCGCGGCGGCCCCGGGCTCCCCGCCGGCGTAGGCACCGTCGCCCGGGACGTCCGGGACGGCGCCGAGGATCGGCGCCGCGGCGGTCAGCGCGGCGACCATCGCCGCCTTGACCGTGGGGTCCAGCGCCGTCGTGGGCGGGTCGAGGTAGGCGCGGTCGGCGGCCTCGAAGCGCGCTACCGGGGCCCGGCACGTCCAGCAGTCGGCGAGGTGCTGCTCGAGCCAGTCGTGATCGGCCAACGTGATGCTGCGGTCCGCGCGCGCGGCGAGCAGGGACGGGACGCGCGCGTGCTCCGGCGGAAGGTCGGTCCCGGCGTGGCGCGCCGCGGCATGGCGCGTGGCGCTGATCAGCAGCGCCTCGGGATTGAGGTGCGCGAGGTCCGGCGCAGCAACGACGCCCGCGCGAAAGCTGCCGAACGCCTCGGCCGCTGCCACGGCGCCCGCGTCCCCGCGCCCGGCGACGACCTCGCAGTAGGCCAGCACCGCGGGGCCGCGACGATCGCATAGCCCTGCGAGCGCATCCGGATCGCCGTCGCGCACGCCGACGGGTGTCACGGCTGTTGCCATCGCACCCAGGCTACCGCCAGCCGGGCCTTGCCGACAGCAGGAAACAGCTGGTGCGAGCGGATGCACGGCCGATTGCGACGCCGCTCGCTCCGATTTGGCGGCAGGCGGCCGTCGGGAGCCGATCAGGGCGTCGTGGTGCGGGCCCGCGCGCGGCTCGCGGCGGCGACCGCGAAGCCGATCGCGAGCAGGCCGAGCGCCACGATCGGAACCAGCGGCAGATCGGCGGACGTCGCGGCAAGCGGACGATCCGCGACGGGCCTGCCGGCGGTCGCGACCGCTGTCACGGTGACCGGCTTGACGGTCTTGCCGGTCGTCGCGGGGGCGCCACTCGCCGCCTCGGAACCCGACGGGTTGGCGGTCGCCTGCGGCACGGCGCCGGGCGTCGAGGCCGTCGGCGAGGTCGTCGCTCCGGGCTTGGGTTTGGCCAGCGCGACGGGCGCGGGCGCCGACAGATATTGGTCGGAAACCGGCGAGGCGGCGCTCGCCGGACCGGCGCACGCGCACGCGCACGCGGCGGCGAGTGCGGCGGCCACCAGCGCGGGCCTCAGGGTTCGGGAGATCCTGCGCATGAACACGAAGCTGGTTTGTAGCGCACTCGCAAGGCGCCCTGGACGCATGTCCGATCGACTCGCGAGCGTCCAGCGCAAGGAGCGGGAATGCCTGCGCCTACCCGGATCCGGCGACGAAGCCGGGCGGTAGCGCCATCCGCGGGTTCAGCTCCAGCGCGCGCTCCAGCGCGCGCCGTGCGGCGCCACGCCTGCCGAGCGCCAGCAGCACGATCGCGTTGTCGCGCCGCAGCTGCCAGTTGTTCGGATCGCGCTGCAGCGCCGCGCGCAGCTCGTCGTGGGCCTCGTCGTAGCGGCCATCGGCGATGTGCGCGACGGCGCGGACGGCGTCGGCGCGGCCGGCGGCCTGGCCGCTGAGACCGTGCAGCCGGGTGAGCGCGTCGGCGGGCCGCGCGGCCGCGAGCTCATCCTGCGCGCGCGCCAGGGTGCGCTCACTGCGCTGCGCGAGCGCGAGGTAGCCGCCCAGCGCCACGCAGGTTGCCGCGAGGGCGATGCTCGCGATGCGGGTGGCGGTCAGGTCAGGCATGGGGTCCAGTCTCCACGAGTGGCGACGGTTGCGGCGGGCGGGCGGTTCGGGCACAGCGTCTACAGTCGGCGCTGCCATGCATACGCAGACGGTAGCCAGCGAGCCGGGGCCGTCGTCGCGCGCGCTCGTCGGCGACTGGCCGCAGCTCGCGGCGATCGCGCTGATCGCGGTCGTCCTCGTGGCGCTGGCGTTTGCCAACGGCGGCTATTTCCCCGCGGCGACGGCCGCGGCCGGCGGCGCCGCATACATCGGCCTCGGCCTGCTGGTGCTCGTGCGCGCGCCGAACGCCGGGCTGCCCGCGCGCTCGCTCGTGGCGCTGGCCGCGCTCGCGGGCTTCGCTGCCTGGAGCGCGCTGTCCGCCGGCTGGTCGCTCGTGCCCGACGTGCCGCTGCTCGACGCGCAGCGCACGATGCTCTACCTCGCGCTGTTCGCCCTCGGCCTGCTCGTCGCCGACGGCCCGCGCAGCGCCGCGGTGCTCGTGTGGACGGTGCTCGGCGTCATCGTCGTCGTCTGCGGGGCGGGGCTGCTGAGCCACGTGCAGCCGGATCTCGTGCCGGCGGACCCGGTCGTGCCCGGCCTCGTCGACAGCCGCCTGAGCTACCCGCTCGGCTACTGGAACGCGTTCGGCGCGCTCGCGACGATCGGCGGCGTGCTCGCGATCGGCCTTGCGGCCGACCCGCGCGCGGCACGCGTCCTACGCGCCGTCGCCGCCGCGGCCGCCGTCGTCCTGCTCGTGACGATGTACCTGTCGCTGTCGCGCGGCGCCTGGCTCGCGTTCCTCGTCGCGGTCGCGGCGCTGATCGTGCTGTCGCGCCACCGCGGGACGCTGCTCGCGACGCTCACCGTCGTCGGCAGCGCCGTCGCCGCCGGCATCGTCCTGCCTTCGCTGCTGCACGCAGGCGACGCCGCATACGCGATCGTGGGCGATGCCGGACTGCCCGCTCGCAAGGACAACGGCTACACCATCGCCCTGCTCGTCATCGTCTTCGTGGCGGCGGCGGCGCAGGCCATGATCGCCGAGGCGGCCGTCTCGGCGGCGACGCGCGCGGCTGCGCGGCGTGCCGGGCGACGGGCGCTCATCCTCGCGGGCGCACTTGTTGTCGCGTTGCCGCTCATCGGCTTGGTCGTCCGCAACGGTCACGACGAGCGCGTCACGAGCGCGGCGGCGAACGACATCTCGGAGCGGATCTCCCGCCAGTGGGACGACTTCCTGTCTCCCGCGACGCTGCCCGAGGAGGGCACTGGGCGGCTGTTCACGACGAAGAGCTCGCACGGCGAGACGTACCGCGTCGCGCTCGATGGCTTCAGGGCGCAGCCCCTGATCGGCGAGGGAGCCGGTTCCTATGAGGTGCGCTTCATGCGCACGCGGCGTGTCGAGGACAAGGTTCGCGACGCGCACTCGTTGCCGCTGCAGACGCTGAGCGAGCTCGGGCTCGTCGGCCTCGCCTTGCTGCTCGCGTTCTTCACCGCGGTCGGTGTCGCGCTCGTGCGCGCCGTCGGCGGCCGCGCGGTTCTGCGCCGCTCGCAGGCCGCGGCGGTCGGCGCGGCCTTCGTCGTCTGGCTCGTGCATGCGTGCGTGGACTGGGACTGGGAGATGCCGGCGCTGACCGGCGCCGCGCTCGTCCTCGGCGCGTCGCTGTTCGCCTCGGGACGGCGTCGGACGAAGCCGGCGGCTGAGGCCGGATGAGGCTGCTGTTCGTGCTCGACCAGTGGCCCGAGCTGTCGGAGACGTTCGTCGTCAACGAGCTCGAGGCTCTGCGCCGCCAGGGGCATGCGGTCCGCGTGCAGGCCGCGCGGGCGGCGCCGCATCTGAACCCCGAGGCCCCGGGTGACGTCGACGTCGAGCTGCTCGGGAGCGGGTCCTGGGCCGACCTCGCGTGGCTCGTTCGCACGCGGCCGCTCGCGTGCGCGGGCGACCTCGTGCGCCGCCTGCGCTGGCGCCGGGAGGAGTGGGTGCGGCCGCTGCGGGCGCTCGCCGGCCCGGCGCGCACGATCGTCTCGATCGACAAAGGCGACGAGCACCTGCACGCACACTTCGCGGGCGGAGCGGCGCTCGACGCGATGCGGCTGTCGGCGCTGACCGGGCGGCCGTTCAGCGTCACGGCGCACGCCTACGACATCTTCGCCTCGCCGCGCAACCTGCGCGCCAAGCTCGAGCGCGCCGCGGCGGTCTTCACCGGCTGCGACTACAACGTCGTGCGGCTGCGCGAGCTCGTGCCGCAGGCTTCGGTCCACGAGGTCGTGATGGGCGTCGACGCGGACGCCTTCGCGCGCGACGCCCCGCTGCCCGGCGGGCGCACCGTGCTCGCGGTCGGCCGGCTCGTCGAGAAGAAGGGCTTCGACGTGCTCGTCGACGCGGCGGCGCTCGTCGGCGACGTCGAGGTGCGGATCCTCGGCGACGGTCCGCTGCGCTCGGACCTCGAACGGCGGATCGCGGCGTCGGAGGCGCCGGTGACGCTGCTCGGCAGCGGCGCGCCGGCGGACGTTCTCGCCGCGATGCAGGCCGCAGACGTGCTCGCGATGCCGTGCGTCGTCGCGCGCGACGGCGATCGCGACTCGATGCCGGTCGTCGTCAAGGAGGCGATGGCGATGGGCATGCTCGTCGTCGCAAGCGACGAGGTCGGCCTGCCCGAGTGCGTGCTCGAGCCGTGGGGCCGGCTGGCGGCGCCGGGCGACGTCGAGGCGCTCGCCGCGGCGTTGCGGGCCGCCCTCGCGTTGGGCCCGGGCGAGCGGCTGGCGGCCGGGGAGGCCGCGCGCACATGGGTGCGCGAGCACGCGTCCGTCGATCGCGAGACCGCGAAGATGGCGTCGATCATCGAGGACGCGATCCGCTGACGACGGGAGGCGGGACGAGCACACGCAGCCGCGTGCTGAGCGCGATCGTGCGCCAGCCGGCGTCGAGCGCCCAGCGCTGCTCGCGCGTGTTCTGCGGCGGGTAGAAGCCGCGCCCGACGACGATGACGTCGTAGCGGCCGCGCTTGAGCGCGGCCTGGAAGCGGGCCTCGGTCGGCTCTTTGCGCAGGAAGCCGTCGAAGTAGCCGATGTAGGAGACGTCGTTGCCGATCCGCGTCCCGAACGCCGGCCAGATCGGGGTCAGTCCGCCGACCGACCAGTCGGCGGCGAGCCCGATCCGCTTGCCCGTCGGCGCGACCTTCAGCAACGTGTCGATCGCCGGATCGACGCCGAGGTAGCGCGCGTCGTTGATGCGCTGGTCGATCCGGTAGGCGCCGGCGAGGCAGACAAGCGCCGCGACGACCGCCGCAGCGACGAGCAGCGCGGCGTTTCGCCGCAGCCGCCACAGCGCCCAACCGGCCGCGGCCGCGAGGCCGAGCGCGATCGCCGACAGGACGGGGCCGCGCGCCCCCTGGATCTCGTAGCCGTTGTAGGCGCCCGCCGCGCCGCCGGCGACGAGCGCGGCTTGGAGCCCGAGCCGCGCCCAGCGCGGCAGCCGCCCGATCGCCCACGCGAGCACCGGCAGCGCGAGCAGCAGGATCGGGACCGCGTAGCGGGTGTTGCCGCTCGCCAGCGAGGGGTTGCCCTTGAGGCCGAGCGCCGTGCCCGGCAGCCACATGTAGACCGGCACGAGCGTCACGGCGGCGACCGACAGCAGCACGACGCGGCGGTCGGTCGGGCGGCGGTTGAGGATCGCTGCGACGACGAGCCCGATCGCGCAGACGATCGCCAGCACGCCGAGCCCGTCGAAGACCTGGCCGCCGAGCTGGCGCAGGACCGGCGGGTCGCCGAGGTAGTCGTAGAAGTTGAAGCCGACCTGCTCGACGATGATGTCGCGCGGGGCGTCGAAGATCGTGATCCCGAACGCGGCGATCTTCGCGGGGAAGAACGGGTTGTGAGACTCGACGAGGTTGCGCGCGGCCCACGCCGCGTCGCCGAGGCCCACGACGATGGCGAGCAGCACGCCGTCACGCAGCGCGAGCCTGCGTGGGACGTCGCGCGCGAGCAGGCGCGCGGCAATCCAGACCGCGACGAGGATACCGACCGAGCTCAGCCCGTACCACTTCGTCCCGAAGGCGATCGCGAGCGCCGTCGCCGCGAGCCAGAGATCGCTGCGCCGCGCCGTGCGCGCGTGGCGCAGGAGGAACAGCACGCCGCAGGCGTAGGTCGCCCACAGCAGCGCGTCGGGCAGCGCGCGCGGGATCGTCGCGAGGCCGACGATCGGGACCGACAGGATCGCCGCGCCCGCGAGCACCGCTGCGGCCGGTGGCGCGCGCAGCTCGCGCGCGACCGCCGCGACGGCGACCGCCGTGACGAGCAGGAAGAAGAGGATCGGCGCGCGTACGAGGAAGTCGTTGTGCCACGGCAGGACCGTGCTGAGCATCACGACGTCGCCGTTGTTGGGGTAGTTGCCGTGGGCGAGCAGCGGCACGAACTGGTCGATCTGCCACAGCGAATGCGTCTGGATCCAGCGGCCGATGTTCGGCAGGTGGAACGTCAGCGGGTCGACGCCGACGAGCTCGTTCGTCGCCCAGCGCTTCAGATCGGTGAGCAGCGCGACGAGCACGACCGCGGACGCGGTCGCGGCAAGCGCCCATTCCAGGCGGGTGCTCTGCGGCGCGGGCGCCGGCGCCGGCGCTTCGTCGTGCTCTTCTTCGGCCGCCGGCGGGTGTGAGGGCGCCGGCACGGCGGGCTTCACACGCGTCGCGATCACGACCGCGAGCACGCAGGCGACGAGCACCGTCGCCTGTGTGAGGATCCCCAGGAGGAGCGGGGAAAGATGAACGCCGATGAGGACGGCCGTCCCGATGACGACAGCCGCGAGCAGGCGTTCGACGCGGTCGAGGTGCCCGAGCCGGCGCTGCACGACAAGGCCCGTCGCGACGAGCACCGCAAGCGCCATCAACGCGAACAGGACGCTGCCGGTGAGGAAGTCCTCGAGGGGCATGCCGGGGGCAGGCTAAGGGACGTGCGACCGCAGGCGCGTTGGATACAGTCGCGGTCATGCGGCGCGCATCGCTCGTTGGTCTCGCCGGCGTGCCCGTGTTCATCCTCGGATCGCTGCTGGAGAACAACACCGAAAACAAGGCGAGCGTCTGGCAGCTATCGACGGTCACGGACATCTCGATGCTCGTCTGCGTCGTCGTCGCGCTCGGCCTGTGGGCCCTGGACGTTGCCCGTGCGCGGACGGCGGTCGCCGTTGCGGGCGGTGTGTTCGCGACCGTTGCCGTCGGCCAGTTTGCGTGGTACCCCGTCGAGGGCGGCTTCGGCGACGCCGCGATCGGGATGTACGTCCAGCTCGTCGGAGCGATCGCGATGCTTGTTGCCGTCGGCTGGCGGCTCGCGCTCGCGCCGGTAGCGTCCGCGACGCCGTCGCGCCTGGGCTCAGCCGTGGCCGTGGTGGGCGGCGCGCTGACATTCGGCGCGTCGTTCCTGGACTTCTTCGGCGTCGACGGCCAGTACGTCTCGCTGTGGGGAGGCGCCCAGCACATGGACAGCGCCCTCGCCGTCTACCTCGGCCTGCTGCTCGTACTCGTCGTCGCAGACGTGCTGCGGCCGCGCCAGGTGCTGGCCGTCGCCGCGCTCGTCGTCGCCGCGCTCGCGCTCGGCGAGACGATCTTCTTCCCGCTCGAGCTGAAGTTCAAGTTGATCGGCGTCGGGGCGTACCTGCTCGTCGTCGGATCGCTCGCCGCGGTAGCGGGTAGCGCGATCCGCCTGCTCGGCACGGGCTCGACCGCGCGCTGAGCGGCGGCGGCGTCGCCCTCGCGGCCCGTATCGTGGCTGACAGATGGCGGATCTGACTCCACCGATCCACCGCGGCGACGACCCGTCGCCCGATCCGCTGCCGACGCTGCCGGGCAGCGCGCCCGCCGACGCCGGTATGACGGCCGCGGGCGAGCAGCCGCCGCCGGTAGCCGCGGGCCGGCCGGCTGCCGGCTCCGGACTGCGCATCCGCGCGGCCCGCGGAACGATCGTCAACGCGATCTTCCTGACGAGCGTCAACACGCTCGCGCTCGTGCGCGGCTTCCTCGTCGCGGCGTTCCTGACGACGACGGAGTACGGCGTCTGGGGCGTTGTGCTCGTCGTGCTGGCGACGCTCCAGTTCCTGCGCCAGGTCGGGATCGGCGACAAGTACATCCAGCAGGACGAGGCCGATCAGGCGGTCGCGTTTCGCAAGGCGATGACGTTCGAGCTGGGCCTCGCGGCGATCGCGCTCGTCGGCGGGCTCCTGCTCGTGCCGGCCATGGCCGCGATCTTCGACACGCCGAACATCATCGCGCCGGCGCTCGTGTCGCTGCTCGTGATCCCCGCGTACGCCTTGCAGGCGCCGCTGTGGATCTTCTACCGCGAGATGGACTTCGTCCGCCAGCGCAAGCTGCAGGCCGTCGACCCGGTCCTCGGCTTCGTCATCGCCGTCGTGCTGCTCGTCGCCGGCGCCGGCTACTGGGCGCTGATCCTCGGCATCGTGATCGGCGCCTGGGCGGGCGCGCTCGTGTCGCTGCGTGCGTGCCCGTACGAGCTCGGGCTGGCGTTTGACCGCGACACGTTGCGCTCCTACGCGGCGTTCAGTTGGCCGCTCGTGCTGGCGGGCGGCTCGGCGGTCGTCGTCGGCCAGGGGCTGCTCGTCGTGGGAGAGGCGAAGCTCGGCCTCGGCGGCATCGGGATCATCGCCCTGGCCTCGGTGATCTCGCAGTACTCCGATCGCGCCGACCAGGCGATCACGCAGACGATCTACCCGACGATCTGCGCCGTCAAGGACCGCGCGGACCTGCTGTTCGAGGCGTTCGTGAAGTCCAACCGCCTCGCCGTGATGTGGGGTGCGCCGTTCGGCCTCGGCCTCGCGCTGTTCGCCGAGGATCTCGTCCAGTTCGCGATCGGCGAGCGCTGGCGGCCGGGCATCGGCCTCATGCAGGCGATCGGCGTCTCGGTCGCGGTCCACCAGATCGGCTTCAACTGGGACGCGTTCTACCGGGCCTTGGGTCGCACGAAACCGATCGGCATCGCGTCGGCGATCGCGATCGTGGCGTTCATCGCGATCGCCCTGCCGCTGCTCGCATCCGACGGGCTGCGCGGCCTGGCCCTGGCCACGCTGCTCGTCGAGGCCGTGAACTTCACCGTGCGGATGGCCTACCTGCGCCACCTGTTCCCGGCCTTCCGCCTGATCTGGCACACGGCGCGCGCGTTGCTGCCCAGCGTGCCGGCGGTGGCGATCGTGATCGGCCTGCGGCTAGCGTTCGGAGACGAGGCCTCGCTGCTCGCCGCGCTCGCGATGCTCGGCTTGTACGTGCTCGTGACGATCGGTGCGACGGCCCTGCTCGAGCGCAAGCTGCTCGGCGAGATCCTGGCCTACCTGCGCCGCCGGCCGGGGGTGGGGGCGGCGCTGGGATGAGGAGCGCCGATCCCCGCGAGCTCGCGGCGGTCTTCGCGGGCGGCTTCGTCGGCGCGCTCGCGCGCGTCGCGCTCGCGGAGATGTGGCCGGTTGGGGCGGGGGAGTGGCCGTGGGCGACGTTCGTCGCGAACATCGCGGGTGCGCTCGTGCTGGGCTACGTCGCGGCCAGCCTGCACGACCGCGTGCCGATCGCGTCGGTGCGGCTGCGCCTCATCGGGACGGGGTTCTGCGGCGCGTTGACGACCTTCTCGACGCTGCAGCTCGAGCTCCTGCGGATGCTCGACGAGGCGCACTACGCGTTGGCGGCAGCGTATGCGCTGACGAGCGTCGTGATCGGGCTCGGGGCGGTCGCGGTCGCGACGAGCGTGGCGCGCCGCCGGCGGGTCGCGACATGAATGGGCGGGCCTCGAGCCTTGCCGCGCCGGCCGCAGAGGGTGGCGCGGTCGCGCCGTTCGCGCGCATCGTGGTCCGGCTGCTGCGGGGATCGTCGTGAGCGCGCTCGTGGTGCTCGGCGTCGGGCTGCTCGGCGGGGTCGGAGCCGCCGCGCGCTTCCTTGTCGACGGCTTCGTCATCCGGCGCGCCGGCGGACGCTTCCCGTTCGGGATCCTCGCCGTCAACCTCAGCGGCGCGCTCGTGCTCGGGGTACTCGCCGGCGCAGCGCTGCACGGCGACGCCTACCGGCTCGTCGGCGGCGCGCTACTCGGCGCGTACACGACGTTCAGCACGTGGGTCTTCGACAGCCACCGGCTCGGCGAGGAGGGGCGGCCCTGGCTCGGGGCGCTGAACGTCATCGCGACGCTCGCGCTCGGGCTGTTCGCCGTCTGGCTCGGTCGCCAGATCGGGCGAGCTTGACGACGCCAATTGCGTCGTCGGAGACCGGCGACTTGCAACACTGAACGGCGTTGCGAGACGAGCGGATTCAGTTCGACGAGGGACAGCGCACGGCGGTCGAGCGCGTGGTCTCGCGCGACCTCGACGACGAGTCCGGCAAGGGGAGGCCGCTGTCCGAGCGCGCGCGGCAGTCGCGGCGCTCGGTCGAGGCCTATCTCAAGGGCGGCGTGCGGCCACGCTGGATGGAGCGCGTGGGCGACATCGACGGCGCGATCGCGCACGAGCGGCGGCTGCTTGCCGACGCCTGCGCGCAGCTGCGCGAGACGTGCAGGCGCGATCACGCCTCGTTCCCCGATCGCTGGCGTGCGCTCGCCGAGGCATGGCCGTTTCCGGCCGAGCTGCTCGAGCTCATCGAGCAGCACAACGAGTGGTATCCGATCGAGCGTCAGCTCCCGATCAACCCGCGCACGGGCGAGTACGTCCGTGTCGGCGGGCGCTCCTACCGGCGCCCGCGGCTCGACGCGGACTGGATCCTCGAGCAGTTCCCGGCCGAGCCCGGACGCTGAGCGCGACGCTGAGCCCGGACGCTGAGCCCGGACGCTGAGCCCGGACGCTGAGCCCGCCCGCCCGCCCGCCCGGGCCCTCCAACCTCAGCCCGACGCGTCCTCGGACAGCAGCGCGAGCAGCGCCAGGTGCACGTCGCGCTCGATCTTCGGATAGATCGACGGCATGGGCTGAAAGCCGCCCTCGCCGTCGGCGTCGCTGCCGCATTCGAGCGTCCACGACACGGCGCTGGCGTCCTCGCGAGCGGCGTAGGCGTAGTCCGACGCCGTGCCCGTCGTCGGATAGAGCGCGAGCGAGGGCTCGAGTCCGTAGACCTCGCCGAGCAGGCGCATCGAGTCGGTCGGTCTGGCTATCCGCACGAACTGCTTCGGCGACCTCCCTCGGATGAGACGCAACCGCGGACGGGACGACGTACTGGTCCCAGCCGTTCACACCGCTGCATCGGCTACCTCACTCGGATGGGACGCAACCTACCCGCTCGGGGAGATCGCATCCGGTGGGCGCAGGAAGACCGCGAGCTCGTCGAGCCCGGGCACCCGGCCGTCCTGGATCTCGCGCCGCTCGCGCAGCACGCGCGGCAGTCCGGCGAAGGCCGCCGCGCGACCGGCGAGCTCGACGCCGACGAAGCGTCGCGGCCGGTTCAGGCGCAGCTCCGACAGCCAGCGCCGGCCGAGGCGCAGCGGCCCGAGCTCCGGCAGGCAGCGCACCGCGCACCAGACGCTGTTGCGCGCGACGTAGAAGCGCGCCCGCGCGTGGGACTTCGTCGTCGCGCCGAGCTGGTGCACGACGCGCGCGTCCGGCACGAGCAGCGCGTGATAGCCCGCCAGCACGGCGCGAAACGCGAGGTCGACGTCCTCGTAGTAGAGGAAGAAGCGCTCCTCATAGCCGCCGAGGCGCTCGAAGACGTCGCGCCGGAACACGGGCGCAGCCCCCGGCGCGGCGAACACCCGATACGGCGACGACGGGAGCTCGCTCAACGGCCGGTCGCGCAGCAACTTGTAGGCGAACCCGCGCGGGTCGTACTGGTCGCCGGCGCTCTCGATGCGGCCGGTCTTCGCGCTGACGAGCACGCTGCCGAGCGCCCACGTGCGGCGCGCGTCGCGCGGCGCGGCGGTCAGGCGCTCGAGCCAGTCCGGCGCGGGCGTCGCGTCGGAGTTCAGCACGCAGACCCATGGTGCGCTCGTCGCCGCGACGCCGCGATTCGCCCCGCCGGCGAAGCCGAAGTTGTGGTCCAGCGCGAGGATGCCGGCGTGCGGATGGTGCGCGCGCAGGAGCGCCAGCGAACCGTCGCGCGAACCGTTGTCGGCGACAAGGATCTCGGCCGGCGCGAGCGTCTGGGCAGCGAGCGCGGCGAGGCAGTCGGGCAGCAGCCGCTCGCCGTTGAAGTTCACGATCACGACCGCGACGTCGCTCGCAGTGGTCACGAGCGCCCGCCTGAGAGGGGGGGTTTGTCGATCTGAGGGCGTATAGCGCCCCTAATCCGACACACCCCCCAAAGGACCGGGGTCGTACTCGGCGATGAAGGCGTCGATGTCGGGGTTCGACAGCTCGTCGACCCGCGCGCGGATCGTCTCCGTCGGCCAGTCCCACCAGGCGATTCGCAGCAGCGCCGCGACCTGCTCGTCGTCGAAGCGCCGGCCGATGACCTTCGCCGGAACGCCGCCGACGATCGTGTACGCAGCGACGTCGCGCGTCACGACGGCGCGGGTCGCGACGACCGCACCCGCCCCGATCGTCACCCCGGTCGTGATGACGGCGCCCTGCCCGAACCAGGCGTCGCCGCCGACGTGGATGTCGCCGCGGCCGTGCGGGAAGCCGTCCTCGTATGCGCCCGGCAGGGCGAGCATCGCGCGCAGCCCGTACTGCGAGACCCATTCGGTGCGATGTAGGCCGCCGCAGTGAAATTCGACGCCCGGGCCGATCGTCACGAAGTTGGCGATGAAGATCCGCCCCGTGTCGCCCTTGAACTTGCGCACGATCGGCACGCGATGGCTCTCGCGCCCCATGACGAGCGTCCCGTCCTCGATCAGGCGCTGGGACTCCTCGAGCTCGACGGCTTCGGCGTCGCAGGACAGGGAGCGGCGGGCGCGCTGCACGGCGTCGGCGCCCGCGCGCAGGCGCCGGACCTCGCGGGCCGCGCGACGCAGGGGATCGATCGCGCGTCGGGCGGGGCCGGGCATGGAGCGCCAGTGTAGATGCGCCCGCGCGGAGCGGCCCGCAGCTCGACCGCCGGCACACGCCCGCGCCGAACGCCGTCCGGCGCACGCCGAGCGCGCCGCTACGCTCGCAGCCATGGCCGCCGACCCCGCCCTCGCCGAGCTCTACGAAGCCAGGGCGCAGACCTACGCGACGTTCGGCAACGGCGCGATCGCCGCGCAGGCCCAGCGCCTGTTGCCCGAGCAGGGCCGCGTGCTCGACCTCGGCTGCGCGTCGGGCGGGCTGCTCGCGCTGTTGCGCCCGCGCGCCGGGCACCTCGCCGGCCTCGAGCTGTCGACGACGGCGGCAGCCGCCGCGCAAGAGATCGGCGATCTCGTCGTGCAGGGCGCGCTCGAGGATCCCGAATTGCCGTTCGAGGCGGGCTCCTACGACGTCGTCGTGCTCGCAGACGTGCTCGAGCATCTCGCCGACCCCGTCGCCGCGCTGCGCCGCGCGGCCGGCTGGACGCGCCCCGGCGGGGCGGTCCTGCTGAGCGTCCCAAACGTCGCGCACTGGCAGGCGCGCGTGACGCTCGCGCGCGGGCGCTGGCCGGCCGAGGACAGCGGCACGTTCGACGCAAGCCACCTGCGCTGGTTCACCCGCGCGTCGGTCGCCGAGCTGCTCGCCGCGGGCGGCCTACAGGACGTCGAGCTGTCGGCGATCGTGCCGGCGCTGCGCAACCACGTGACGTTGCCGGGCCGCCTGCAGCGCCGCGTCGAGCCGCTGTGGCAGGCGCTCGGGCGCCGCGCCCCGGGCCTGCTCGGCTACCAGGTCATCGGGATCGGCCGCCGACCGCGCTGAGCGGGCGGCCAATAAGCTGGCGCCCATGGGTCTGCGCACCGTCCGCTACGACATGAACCACGGCGCCGCTCGGCGCATCCTGCAGCCGCAGCTCGAGGCGTGGGCCGCGTCGCATCCGCCGCAGGCCGAGATCCTCGAGGTCGGCGCCGGGCACTACGACCACCGCCCGTACTTCAACTGCACGCTGACGAAGTTCGACGCCGACGAGACGCAGAAGCCGGACATCGTCGGCGACGCGCTCGCGATGCCGATCGACGACGACCGCTTCGACGGCGCGCTGGCGATCTCAGTGCTGGAGCACGTCGACGATCCCTACCAGGTCGTGCGCGAGATGTTCCGCGTCATGAAGCCCGGAGCGGAGGCGTTCGCGTGGATCCCGTTCACGTTCGGCGTCCACGGCTTCCCCGAGGACGTCAGCCGCTTCACGACGTTCGGCATGCGCCAGCTCTTCGAGCGCGCCGGCTTCGAGATCGTCCGCATCGACGAGAAGCCCTACGCCGGGGCGTTCCTGCAGGCGACGAACCTCGTCCACTTCGTCCTGCCGCGGACCGACCACCGCCGCTGGGTGCGCCCGCTGAACAAGGTCCTGTTCCTGATCCTCCGGATGGGCTATCCGCTCGACGACCGCTTCTCGAAGCTGAAGCTGAAGAACCTCTACACCGGTGCCGAGGTCGTGGCCCGCAAGCCTGCCGCGTAGGGTCGGAGGTCCGCTCAGCTCGCCGCTCGATCGCGTGCGGTGCGGGCGAGCGTCAGGGCGATCCCGCCGACGAGGATGACGGCGAGCACGATCAGGAGGTTGGCCGCATAGTCGTGCGGCAGCAGCGACGGGTTGTCCGGCCGCCGGCCGGCGTGCTTGAGCACCGGCACGCTCATGATCGCGACGACGCCGCAGACGGCGAGCGTCGCCTGTATGCCGGGGCGGATCGCCGGCGGCAGCAGGCGGGCCAGCAGGAACCCGGCGACGAGGACGACCGGGCCGAGCAGCGCGTCGTGCACGATCACCGAGCCGCCGACCCATTTGATCCAGTCGCCCGGACGCGTCTGGGTGCTGTTGTGCAGCAGCCCGTACAGGCCGAACGCGAAGATCGCGCCGCCGGCGAGCAGCAGCAGCCACCACGAGGCGCCGTGCGGCGTCTCGTCCTCGAGCGCGGGCGGCGCCTCGGGCAAGGTGCTCATGTCCGCACCTCGAGCGTCGTGACCCATTTCGTCTGCATGACCCCCGGCCGATTCGGCGCGATCAGCCGGCACGGGAAGCCGTGGTCGAGGTGCAGCGGCTCGCCGTTGATGTCGAGGGCGAGCATCGTGTGCTCGTGGCGGGCGACGATCGTGTTCAGCTCGGAGGTGCGGTAGCTGCCCTTCGTCTGCATCGACTTCACGACGACCTCCGCGCCCTGCGATGCGCCGGCGCGCTCGAGCAGGTCGTTGATGCGCACGCCCGTCCAGCGCGCGTCCGCGCTCCAGCCCTCGACGCAGGTGATCCGCAGGTCGGCCTCGTGTTGAGGCATCGCCCGCAGGTCGGCGAGGGTCAGCGACATCGGCGTCGGGACGTCACCCTCGATGCTCAGCCGCCAGCCGGGATCGCGCGCTGTGTCGAGCACGCCGGCGCCACCCGCCGTGCGGTTGACGGGGATGCCCTGCGGGCCGACGTCCGGGACGCGGGGCGCGAGCGCGGCGAGGTCCTTGAGCGGCCCGAACGACTGCCCGGCCGTCGTCAGCGTGACGGCGCCGACGGCGGCGCCCGCGGCCCACAGCAGCCCGCGCCGGCTGAGGTGGCCGGGGGGCGTCGCGGGCTCGCCGGCGATCTGCAGCGGCGTGCGCAGCACGCGCCGCGACGTGTGCCACTTCGCTCCGATGTGGATGACGAGGACGCCGATCAGCATCCACGCCGACCAGAAGTGCGTGACCGTGAAGTTGAACTGCCACGGATACCAGCGCGTCGTGTTCGCGAGGCCGCTGAAGAGCTGAAACACGGACAGCGCTACGAGCGCGCCCACGAACAGCCGCTCGGTCGCGTGCACGGTGTCGCGCGCCGGTGGCCACGTGAACAGCAGCGGGTAGACGGTCCACAGCTTGAACAGCAGCAGCGGGATCGAGGCGATGCCGGCGATGACATGGACGCCCTGCGTCACGCCGTACAGCCAGCCCGGCGAGGCCGGCGTCGATAGGAAACCGATGTGGAGCGGGTGCTGGGCGAAGTGCGACACAAGGCCGGTGCCGAAGCAGGTGAAGAACGTCACGGCGAGCGCGAGGCCGAGGCGGGCCGCGACACGGTCGTCGTGCAGGCGCGTCGAGAAGGCGCCCTCGGCGAACGGGCCCGGCGGCCGATGGGCCTCGAGGCGGCGCGCGACGAAGGCGACGGGGTCCTCGCCGCGCCGAGGCGGCCGTGCAGATGGGCGGGGCGGCCGCTCGGGGTCGGGGTCTGTCATGGACGCCGACGCTAGGCGGCCGCGATTACGCGCCGGGAAACAGATCAGCGGTGACGCGCCAGGATCGCCCCGCGACGTCGCGATCGGGCCGTCGCCCCCGCGAGCCGCGCGGCCGCAAACGGCTCGCGCGGGGTGGCCCGTGGCTATGGTCGTGGGGTGCTCGGGGTCCGGATCAGCCGCGCGGCAGTGCTTGCGTGCGCGGTCGCGCTGAGCGCGTGCGCGGTCGCGCTGGGCGCGCCTGCCGTGACTCCGCCGAACCCCTGCACGCTCTCCAACGAGACGAACCCCGTCATCGCCACGACGAGCCGCGTCGGCCATGTCGACCTGCACTTCGTCGGTGCGCAGGGCGCGGCGGTCTCGTTCTTTGAATGTATCGGCGCCCGCGCGGTCGCGCTCGGCAGCATGTCGCAGCCTGGCGACTTCACGGACTTCTATGGCGCTTCCACGTGGCGCTGCAAACGGCTCTCGCGGCACTTCGCGGCCACCGCGACGCTGCCCGACGGCACCGCGGCTCACGGCACCGGCAGCGTGCGCACGGTGTCCTGCGCCCGACGCTTCTTCGTCACGGTGTCGCCGCGGGTCGCGCGCGGCCGCAAGGCGACCGTGCGGATCGCCGACCGCTGGAAGGTCGGGGGCGTGCGGACAAGGCTCTGTGTGACGCCGCCGGGCAGGCAGCGCTCATGCCGCAGCGTCGTGCTGGGTCGCTCGCTGACCGCAACGCGCCACTTCCGGCCCAGATCGCAAGGACGCTGGAGGGTTGAGCTGCTGGCCACCGGCGCCGACGTCCGCAACGTGGTCGCGGTCGGTGTCCGCAACCTCGCCGCGAAGGTCGCCCCGCCGACCGTGCTCGCGACCGGCGACTCGACGATGGAGGGCGTCTCGAGCTTCCTGTCCGACGACCTCGGCTCGGCCGCGAACCTCGTCAGCGACGTGCGACCGGGCTTCGCCCTCAGCAAGGACCTCGCGGTGAACCCGTGGCAGCCGATCGCGCGCGCTCAGATCGCCCGGCTGCACCCGAGCACGACCGTCATCTCGATGGGCGCGAACGAGGGCCTGCCGATGCGGGCCGCGGATGGTGTTCAGCATGCCTGCTGCGACGAACCATGGATCGCCGAGTACGTACGGCGCGTCAAGCAGACGATGCTCACGTATCGCCGCGGGGGTCGTGCGCGGGTGTTCTGGCTGACGATCGTCGCGCCCCGCAGCCCCGCGCGGGCGCCCGTCTTCGCCGCAATCAACCGCGCGATCGTGCTGGCCGGCGCACAGGTGCCCGGCGTGCGCGTCCTGCGCATGGACAGCCTGTTCTCAGCCAACGGCTATCAGGAGACGATCCGCGATCACGGACGCGACGTGCATGTGCGCGAGGCCGACGGCATCCACCTGAACGTCGCCGGCACGCGGATCGCCGCGCGCGAGATCGTCCGCGCGATGCGCGCCGGCTGAGCGCGAGCGCCGGCCGGCGCAGCGCCTACGAAACCGCGGTGAAGCGGACCACGCCGTCCTCGCGCTGCTCGACGACGCGCCCGTCGGCGACGAGCAGATCCGCATGACCGAGGACCTCCGACAGCGTCAGATAGGCCTGCGTGACGGCGACGTTGCCCCAGAGCGCCTGCGCGATCTCGTACGCCGTGCTCGGCGCCGGCGCGATGATGCGGAGGATCTTCTCCGTGCGCCGCTCGTGCATGCGAAAGCGCTCGTCGATGAGCGCGACGTGATCGGTGACGGGGTCGCCATGGCCGGTCAACACGATCTCGACGTCGTCCATCGCCCGCGTCGCGCGCATCGACTCGAGGTAGCTGACGAGCGCGTGCGGCCGGGCCGGCGGCGGGTCGGCGTCAAGCGGCGCGTCGAGCGGGCGCGAGATCACCGGGTTGGAGGAGATGTGCTTGATGAGATGGTCGGCGCCGAGCACGATCCCACGCTCGGCGTCGTGAAACAGCGTGTCGGAGGGGGAGTGGCCGGGGCGGTGCAGGACACGCAGCGTGCGGTCGCGTAGGACGAGCTCCGAGCCGGCGGCGAGCGGGCGCGTGACGTCGACGGCCGCACCCCAATGACGGTAGCTCTGCGACACGGCGACGAGCGCGAGGCGCACGTCCTCGGGGATCCCGTGCTCGGTCATGACCTGCTCGGCGAAGGCGTCGTCGGCCGCCATGCCGTCGTCGTAGCGCGCGGCCCATGGTGCCAGCAGGTCGAGCGCCGCGACCTCCGCGCCCGAGCGCCGCGCGAGGATCGAGACGAGCCCGAGGTGGTCCATGTGCTGATGGGAGACGACGATCAGCTCGAGGTCCTCGACGCGATGCCCGCGCGCCGCGAGCGCGACCTCGAGCGCGTCGAGCGCGGTGCCCGAGTTCGGCCCGCTGTCGAGCAGCGTCAGCGGGTCGTCCTCGATCAGGTACGTGTTGACGTCGCCGACCTGAAACGGGGTCGGGACCGCCAGGCAGTGGATGCCGGCGGACGCGGCCCGCGCAAGCGCACCGGCCGCGTCCGCCGGGTCGGTCACGAGCCGATGATCCCCAGGATCTCGTCGCGGCGGCGCTCCATGTCCTCCTCGGACACGAGCGACTCCAGGCACAGGCGCAGCAGCGGCTCGGTGTTCGAGGAGCGCACGTTGAAGTGCCAGTCGTCGTAGTCGACCGAGACGCCGTCGAGGTGCCCGATGCGCCCGTCGCCGTAGCGCGCCTCGATCTCCGCGAGCTTCGACGGGGCATCCTCGACGGTCGAGTTGATCTCGCCGGAGATGAAGTACGTCGAGCGATACTCCCCGAGCAGCTCGGACAGCTTGCGCCCGTCGCCGCTCAGCAGCTCGAGGATCAGCAGCGCCGGGATCGTGCCGCTGTCGGCGCAGTAGAAGTCGCGGAAGTAGTAGTGGCCGGAGACCTCGCCGCCGAACATCGAGCCCTCGTCGCGCATCCGAGTCTTGAAGAACGCATGGCCGACGCGGTTGGGGTACGGCGTCCCGCCGGCTCGCGTGACGGTGTCGGCGACGGCGCGGCTCGCCCGCACGTCGTAGAGGATCGCCTCACCGGGCGACTTGCGCAGCAGCGACTCGGCCAGCAGCGCCGTCAGGAAGTCGCCGTCGACGAACGCGCCCTGATCGTCGATGAAGAAGCAGCGGTCGGCGTCGCCGTCCCAGGCGATGCCGAGGTCCGCGCCCTCCTCGATGACCTTGCGCATGATGAACTCGCGGTTCTCGGGCAGCAGCGGGTTGGGCTCGTGGTCGGGGAACTCGCCATCCGGGACCCAGTAGTGCGTGACGAGGTCGAGGCCGAGCTGCTCGAGCAGCGGACCGACCATCGGCCCGGCCATGCCGTTGCCGCCGTCGACGACGACCCGCAGCGGCCTGATGCGCGCCGGATCGACGAACTTCAGCGCCGCGGCCTGGAACTCCGCGTAGATCTCGACGTCTTCGACGCTGCCGCCGCCCGGAGGATCCCCCAGACCGGCCTCGATGCGGCGGCGCACGTCCTGGATGCCGGCGTCGCCGCTGAGCGCGATCGCGCCCTCGCGCACGAGCTTGGCGCCCGTGTAGGCCTTCGGGTTGTGCGAGGCGGTGCACATGAGCCCGCCGTCGAGGCCGCGCGAGCCGACGAGGTAATAGAGCATCTCGCTGCCGACCTGGCCGGCATCGACGACCGTCGCGCCCTCGGCGACGATGCCCGCGCGGTAACGCGCCGCGAGCTCCGGCGCCGTCAGGCGCATGTCGCGGCCGAGGCCGATGCGCAGCTCGCTCGGCGGCTTGTCGGCGAGCTCGCCGATCACGAGGGCGAACGCGCGGCCGATCGCCTCCGCGACGTCGCCGTCGATCTGCTCGCCGTACAGGCCGCGGATGTCGTAGGCCTTGAAGATCTCCGGAGGAGCGGTGGGTGCCATGAGGCTGCGGATCGTAATGGGAGCCACGCGACGGGGTTCTCGACGGCTACGCGCGGCCAGCCACTCGCAGAAGATCGCCTCGTATATGTGTCGAGATCCTCCGCGATTCGCGAAAGCCGCCGATGACGTGTTCGTGCACATACTCCCCCGGTGGGCCCCTTGCGCCCTATGGCTCACCGTCGGCCTGTTCGCGGTTCCGGCCGCCGGGCAGGCAGCGCAGGCAGCCCCCCTGGCGATCACCGCCGTACCGGATCTCCAGCCGGCCTTCGATCCGGCGATCGCCGACTATGTCGTGCGTTGCTCCGGCACGCCCGTGCAGCTCTCGGTCGACGCGCCGGCCGCGACGACCGTTGCCGTCGACGGCGACGGCCCGCGATCGGGCGCGTTCGCCCGCGACGTGGCGCTCGCCGCCGACCGCGCCTTCTCGTTCACCGTCGCGGGCGTCACGAGCGGGGAGTACCACGTGCGTTGTCTGCCGGCGGACTTCCCGCCATACACCGCGCGTCGCACGGGCACTCCGCAGGCGAGCCACTACCTCGTCACACCCGACCTCGCTCTCGGCGCGTTCCCGGCCGGCTACTCGCAGGGCTACGCGGCCTTCTACGACAACGGCGGCGCGCCAGTCTGGTGGTACCGGGCGCCGAGCTCGCCGGTCGACGCGAAGCTGCTTGCGAACGGCCACGTCGCCTGGAACGTGGGCGGCCCGCAGGGGGGAATGGAGGAGCGCACGCTCGACGGGACGCTCGTTCGCGCGCTGAACACCGTCGGCCACGCGAGCGACCTGCACGAGCTGCAGTTGCTGCCCAACGGCAACTACGTCATGGCGATCTACCGGCCGCTGGAGCACGTCGACCTGACGGCGATCGGTGGGCCGGCCGACGCGACGATCATCGACGGCGTCGTCCAGGAGCTCACGCCCGGCGGCGACCTCGTGTGGGAATGGCGCGCGTCGGACCACATCCCGGTCACCGAGGTACCGGTGAGCTGGCGCGAGCCGATCATCGCGACGGGCGCCGGGGGCTATGACGTCTACCACCTGAACTCCGTCGAGCGCGACGGCGACGGCCTCGTCATCTCCTTCCGCGTGCTGAACGCCGTCTACCGGGTCGCGGGCGCGGGCGCCGGCGCGATCGACTGGAAGCTCGGCGGCGTGGCGGTGCCCGGCGAGAGCCTTGCGGTCGTCGGCGATCCCGTGCTGAGCGGTGCCTCGCCCGATCCGAATGGGCCGCTGTCCGGACAGCACGACGCGCGCATCCTGCCCGGCGGCGACCTCACGGTCCACGACAACGGCACGCGCCTCGTCGCCGGCGTGTGGAGTGGGCGCGCGCCGCGCGCCGTGCGCTTCGCCATCGATGCGGCCGCGAGGACCGCCACGTTCGTCGAGCAGGTCGTCGATCCGGCCGAGCCGCAATCGCTCTGCTGCGGTGGCGCACGCAACTTGCCCGGCGGCAACTGGGTCGTGTCGTGGGGCGGCACCGGCAAGGTCACCGAGCTGACGGCCGCCGGGTCGCGCGTCTTCGAGCTCGACTTCCCGGCGCCGATCTTCTCCTACCGGGCGAACCCGATCCTCGCCGATCAGCTCAGCGCGACGCAGCTGCGCACGGGCATGGACGCGCGCTTCGGGCGCAGCGTCTTGTCGATCGGCGGCGCGTCCCCAGACCTCGGCAGCGTGACGGTCTCGGCCATCGGGCCGCCGCGGACCTTCACGGTCACGAACCGTGCAACCGCGCCGGCCGTGATCTCGGGCGTCGCGCTCACCGGCGGAGACGCGGAGGACTTCGAGCTCGCCGGCGACGGCTGCGCCGCGGCGACGCTCGCGCCCGGCGCCGCGTGCGACGTCGACGTGCGCTTCGTGCCGACGAGCGCCGGCGCGAAGACCGCGTCGTTGCGCGTCGTCAGCGACACGGCGTCGTCGCCGAACCAGGCGCTGCTGACCGCGACGGCCGCGACCGCGGCCGCGCAGCCGCCGCCGGCTGCGGACGTCGCGCCGCCGGCCTCGACATCCGGGGTCCGGGTCCGTTTGGCCCCGCGCTGGCTGAGCGTCGGCGCCCGCTGCCGCAGCCTGGGCGGCGGTCGTGTGCGCTGCGTCCTGACGCGCGGCACGCTGCGCCCGGCCTTGGGCCTTGACGGCCTGAGCCGCCTCAGCGTCTGCGGCGGTGTCGTGCGCGTGCGCTACATCGTCGGCGGGCGGATCCTGGCGACGCGACATCCCGCGCTGAGCCCGTCGTGCCGGTACCGCGCCTCCGCCTCGTTCGTCCTCGCCAGGAGCCTGGCGAGCCGTCTCGCCGTGCAGGCGCGGTACGGCGGCAACCGCGTCTCGCGGCCCAAGCGCAGCCGGATGACGAAGGTCATCGTCGGGCGCAGCCGCTGAGCCGCCTACGCGGGGACGATCTCCGCGGCGTCTCCGAGGGCGATCGTTCCCGGCCGCTGCACCGCCGAGTTCAGCGCGAGCTTGCCGTCGAAGCGGCGGTTGATGTCCTTGAGCACCTCGACGTCCTGCACGAGGGTGTCCGGGTGAAACGTCGTCATGATGCAGCGCGCGCGCAGCGAGTCCAGCTCGATGACCGTGTCGCCGATCCGCAGCTCGGCACCCTCCCAGTCGCGCTCGGCGAGGCCCTCGACGCCGCCGAGCACGATGTTCGGCCGCAGCCGCCGTCCGTCGCGTCCGAAGGCGCGGATCGCGCCGTCGGTGGCGACAAGCAGCGGCAGGATGTCGAAGCGCTCGGTCGTGTCCAGCGTCGCGAGCTGCGCACCCGGGCCGGCGGCGAGCTCGACGATCGCGCCGACGACGTCGGAGGAAGCGGGCATGCCGTTGACGAGCGGCTCGCCGTCGGGGCCGAGCGTCGCGCGCAGCGCCAGCAGCCGCGGGCGGGTGCGCGAGGTGATGATCCCGTTCGGACCGCCGATGACGACGAGGCGGTCGCCGGCGATCCCGTCGGCGCGCAGCTCCGCGCGCTCGAGCGCCTCGCCGGCCATGGACTTCACGGGGTAGCGCCAAAGCTGCTGCACGTAGATCGACATGGTGGGCATGATACCTAATGGTTCTGTTGCGGAGTATCCATTAGGTAGCTCGGGAGCGATGCACCGCCGCTTCGAGTGCCTTCTAGACTCGACCGCAATGTCCGGACATTCCAAGTGGGCCTCGATCAAGCACAAGAAGGCGATCGTCGACTCCCGCCGCGGCAAGCTCTTCACGAAGCTCGCGCGCGGGATCACGACGGCGGCGCGTGAGGGCGGCGGCGAGCTCGAGGGCAACCCGTCGCTGCAGCTCGCCGTCCAGAAGGCGAGGGACGCCTCGATGCCGAAGGACAACATCGAGCGCGCGATCGCGAAGGGGACCGGCGCCGGCGCGGACGCCGCCGCGATCGAGGACGTCATGTACGAGGCCTACGCGCCCGGCGGCGTGGCGATGCTGATCGAGGCGATGACCGAGAACCGCAACCGCACCGGCGCCGACGTGCGCCACGTGCTCGGCAAGTACGGCGGCAGCCTCGGCGAGCCGGGCTCCGTCGCCTACCTCTTCGACAAGCGCGGCCTCATCGTCGTCGACGCCGAGCAGTACTCCGAGGACGATCTCATGCCGGCGATCGAGGCGGGGGCGGAGGACATCGCCGACGAGGATGGCGTCTTCGAGGTTCTCACCGAGCCGGGCCTGCTGACGGGAGTGCGCGCCGCGCTGACCGAGGCCGGCATCGAGATCCAGTCGGCCGAGCTCGCCTGGCTGCCGAAGGCGCGCGTGCCCGTCGACGAGGACGATGCCACGAAGCTCATGCGCCTCATAGACGCGCTCGAGGACAACGACGACGTCGACGCCGTGCACGCGAACTTCGACATCGACGCCGACGTCCTCGAACGGGCGGCGGCAGGACTCTGAGCCGCCGCGGCCCGGCACCGGTGCAGCCGGCGCCCGAGCGATGACCGAGCCGGCCGGCGAGCGGTCGCTGGAGATCGTGATCGTCTCCTATCGCTGTCGCGACCTGCTCGTCGCCTGTCTCGCCTCGCTCGACGAGCACCCCTACACGTGCGGCCCGCTGACCGTCACGGTCATCGACAACGCCAGCGACGACGGCACCGCCGAGGCGGTCCGCGATGGGTTCCCTCACGTCGCCTTCACGGCGCTGCCCGACAACGTCGGCTTCTCGCGGGCCAACAACCTCGCACTGCGCGAGACCCGCGCCGAGCAGGTCCTGCTGCTGAACCCCGACACCGAGGTCTGGCCGGGCGTGCTCGACGCGATGTCGGACTTCCTCGCCGAGCACCCGCGCGCCGCCGTCGCCGGCTGCCGGCTCGTGCGCCGCGACGGCAGCTTCGACCACGCCGCCAAGCGCTCGATCCCGTCGGTCGCCGATGCGCTGCGCTACTTCCGCCCGGGCGGCGGGCGCGGCTCGGACAGCGGCTACCTCGCGCCCGAGCTCGACGAGCACGGGGTCGGCCCGGTCGACGCGGTCAACGGCGCGTTCATGCTCGTGCGCCGCGACGCGATGGAGCGGGTGGGGCTGCTGGACCCGGGCTTCTTCATGTACGGCGAGGACCTCGACTGGTGCACGCGCTTTCGCCGCGCCGGCTGGGACGTGCTGTACAACGGGACCGTGACGATGCTGCACGTCAAGGGCGCGACGGCGGGCACGCACCGGCGCCTGCGCCAGAACGCCGCCTTTCACCAGTCGATGGGGCGTTTCTACCGCCGCCACCTCGGCGGCGATCACGTCCTGCTCGACGGGGCGGTCTACGCCGGCATCGGCGCCAAGCTCACGCTGTCGGTCTGCCACAGCGCGCTCTCTCGCGGCGCGGAACGGGTCAAGCGCCGATGACGGTCTCCTACGAGCACTACCTGCGCTTTCCCGGTTGGACGATGGCGCCGACATTCCTCGCCGAGCTCGTGGCGCGCTATGAGCCGGCATCGCTGCTGGAGATCGGCTCGGGCGCCAACCCGACGCTGTCGCCCGACCAGTTCGACGCCGGGGGCCTGCGCTACACGACGAACGACATCGACGCCGGCGAGCTCGCGAAGGCCGGCGCGGCCTACGAGACGCTGCACATGGACATGTCGAACGCGAGCCCGGCGTCGCTACCGCGCGCGCGGTTCGACCTCGTCTTCAGCCGCATGGTCAACGAGCACGTCGCCGACGGCGAGCAGTACTACCGCAACATCTTCGACGTGCTCGCACCCGGCGGCGTCACCGCGCACTGCTTCTCGACGCTGTACGCGCTGCCGTTTCTCGCCAACCGGCTGCTGCCCGAGAACCTCACCGGCCGCCTGCTCGACCTCTTCAACCCGCGCGACCGCTACCAGCAGGACAAGTTCCCCGCCCACTACAGCTGGAGCCGCGGCCCGAGTACGCGGGCGATCGGGCGGCTCGCCGCGATCGGCTACGAGGTCGTCGAGTACCGCGGCTACTACGGCCATCCGTACTACAACCGGCCGCTGCTCCAGCCCGTGCGCGCGCTCGAGGAGGCGAAGTCCGCGTGGCTCGTGCGTCACCCGATCGCGGCGTTGACGAGCTACGCCGTCGTCATCCTGCGCAAGCCCCGCTGAGCTGATCTCCCGGTGAGCGCGGCGATGTCCGTCAGGCGCTCCGCGGCGAGCTTCGGCATCGCGACGGCGCTCGGCCACGCTTCGCAGCTGCTCTGGCTGGCGATCGGGATCCGCGTCATGTCGGGCGTGGACTTCGGGACGGTGCTCGCGGCGCAGGCGCTCTATGGCGTGCTGCAGATCGTCATCGACATCGGCACGAACGTCGTCGGCGCGCGAATGGTCGCCCAGGGTGAGCTCGACGACGAGCGCCGGGGCCAGATCGTCCGGATGCGGCTGCTGCTCGCGCTCGCGATGACGCCGGTCGCGCTCGTGCTCGGCGCGCTGAACGTCTCGGGCTCGCTGCCCGCGACGCTGCCGTTCGTGCTCGCGCTGGTCCTGTTCGCGGTGCTCAACGTCTGGGAGCCCTACGGCGGCGGCGACGCGCGGCCGTGGGCGACGTACATGTTCGCCCGCTCGGGCGTGCTCGCGGTCGCGGCCTGCGGCTTCTACGTCCTCGGCGGCAGCTTCCCGCTGCCACTCGCCGGCGCGCTCGAGTGCGTGGCGATCGTCGCCGTCATGGCCGTCTTCGGCCGGCGCCCGTTGGCGGCGGTGCGCGTCGCCATGCGCGTGCGAGGCGGCCCGTGGCGATCGGTGTTCGAGGTCGTCGGGCCGGCGTTCACGACGCAGACGAGCACGGCCGCCGGCACGCTTGTGCTCAGCGGCGCGGGTCGGCCCGCCGCCGCCGGCATCTTCGCGGCGTGCGTGCGGCTGCTGACCGGCGTCAACGCGATCCAGGGGATCGTCGCGACGTCGCTGTACCCGCGCCTGGCGCACGGCCGCGGTCAGGATCCCGAGGGCGAGCGCCACGTCGTGACGATCGCGCTGACGGTCATCGCCGTGCTCGGCGCGGGGGCGACGGCGGTCTGCGCACTGTTCGGCAGCCTCATCGCGCGGGCATTCCTCGGGCAGACGTCGCACGCGATCGTCGCCGCGCTCGTCCTGTCGATGGCCGCCGCCGTGCCGATCGGCAACATCGCGATGTTCAGCTACCAGATGCTCGCGCGCGGCTTCGAGCGCGCGACGGTCCTGCCGTTCGCCCTCGGCGGGCCGCTGCCGGTCGTCTTCGCGATCGTCGCCGTGGCGATCGCCGGCGCGCGGGTCGATCTCGTCGCGGCGTCGCTGCTCGGCGGCCAGATCGTGATGTCCGGCGGGCTCGGCCTGCGCGTGAGGACGACGTGTCCGGACGTCGCCGCGCCCGCCGGCCGCGCAATCGCCGTCTCGCTCGTCATCGGCGCCCTCGCCTGCGCGGCGCTCGTGCACGGCGGCGCACTGCCGGCCGGCCTCGCACTGCTCGTGCTGACGGCCGCCCTGCTGTGGCGCCTGCGCGCGTTCATCGCCTCCGTCCTCGCGCGGCTGCGGTCGCGGCGTGGCACGCTCGTCGTCGCGTCGGACGAGACCGGCGGCGGCGAGTCAACGCTCTAGCCTTCGACCCGAGATGACCATCGCCGAGAGCCAGCCCATCGTCGTCTCGGCCGTGATCCTGACCTACCTGCGCCAGGACCTGCTGCCCGCGTGCCTGGACTCGCTGCAGGCCGCACTCGCGCGCGTCGACGGCGCGACGGAGATCGTCGTCGTCGACAACGCGTCGCCGGAGAACCGCGCCACGGCGCACATCGCCGAGCTGTGCCCGTCGGCGCGGATCGTGACGCTGACCGCCAACCGGGGCTACGCCGGCGGCGTCGTCGCGGGCCTCGATGCCGCGCACGGGGAGTGGGCGCTGACGATCGGCGACGATGCGACGATCGAGCCGGATGGCGTCGTAGCGATGCTCGCCGCGGGGCGCAGCGCCGACGATGTCGGCTCGGTGGCGGCGAAGATGCTGTTCGTCGATCGCGCTGAGGGCGACGTCGTCAACTCGGCCGGCCTGGAGATCGACTGGCTCGGCACCGCGGTCGACCGCCTCGTCGGCAAGCCGTCCGCGCAGGCGGAGACGCAGATCACCGAGGTCTTCGGGACGAGCGGCGGCGCGGCACTGTACCGCCGCGCGATGCTCGACGCGATCGGCGGCTTCGACACCTCCTTCGGCGTCTACCTCGAGGACGCCGACGTCGCCTGGCGCGCGCGGATGGCGGGCTGGCGCTGCCTGCTCGAGCCGCGCGCGATCGTCCACCACCACCACTCGGCGACGACCCGCCACCGTTCGGACTACAAGTACTTCCACGTCGGTCGCAACCGGGTGCGGATGCTGGCAAAGAACGCGACGACCGCGCACCTCGTCCGCTACGCGCCGCTGATCGTCCTGTACGACCTCGCCTACGTCACCTACGCGCTCGTCGTCGATCGCTCGACGGCGCCGATCCGCGGGCGCATCCAGGGCCTGCGCGAGTGGCGCACGTACCGCGCCGCGGCGTCGGTGCGCCGGCCGGTCAGGCTCGCGTCCACGCTTGGCCTGCGCGCCGCGCTCGGCCGCAATGGCGCCGTCATGCCGAGGGGCCCGGGATCGGGCACGTGACCGGGGACGGCGATGCGGACGCCGCGGGCCTCATCGATGCCGTCTTTCTGACCTACAACGCGCGCGACACGGCGCTCGAGTGCGTCGCGCACCTGCAGGAACCGGAGGTCGCGAGCATCGTCGTCGTCGACAACGCCTCGAGCGACGGGACGGCCGATGCGATCCGCGCCGCGTACCCCGACGCGACGGTGATCGCGCTCGACGAGCCGACCGGCCTGGCCGCCGGCCTGAACCGCGGCGCCCAGCTCGGCAGCGCCCCGTTCGTGCTCTACCTCAACGACGACGCGTTCGCGACGCCGGGCGCGATCACGCGGCTGCTCGACACACTGCGCGGCCGCGAGGACGCCGTCGCGGCCGGGGGGCGGCTTGTCGATCCCGCGAGCCTGCAGACGCAGGACCGCTACCGCCCGCAGCCGTTTCCGACGCCCGCCACGGTCGTCGCGCGGCTGCTCGGGCTCGAGCGGCTGTGGCCGCGCAACCCGTGGACGGGCAGGCACCTGCGAGAGATGCTCGGCGACGACGCGACGGTCGAGGTCGACCAGCCGGCGGGCGCGTGCATGCTCGTGCGCCGACCGGCGACCGAGCGCATCGGCGGCTGGGACGAGCGCTACTGGTTCTGGTATGAGGACGTTGACTTCTCGCGCCGCCTGGCGCCGCACGGCACGCAGCTCTACGTCCCCGCGGCGCCGTTTCGCCACGTCGGCGGCGCGACCGCGAAGCGCCTGAACATGGCTGCCGGCCACGCGCGCTACTACTACGGCGCGCTGCAGTACGCCCGCACGCACTTCACGCGTGTTGGTCGGGCGCAGGTCGCGCTGACGATGCTCGCCGTCAGCCTCGCCCGCGCCGCGCTCAGCCTGCGCCGCGACCGCCCCGCAGTGAAGGTCTACCTCGGCGCCGCGCGGGGCGCCCTCGCGCTCGTGCGTGGGCGCGAGATCAGGCGCTTCCAGGGGATGCCGGCGAGACCCATTCGCCGTCCGCGTAGCGCCGAATGACCCGTGCCGGGTTGCCGGCCACGACGGTCCGCGCCGCGACGTCCTTCGTGACGACGGCGCCCGCCGCCACGTAGGCGTTCTCGCCGAGCGTCACGCCCGGCAGGATGCAGCAGCCGACGCCGAGGAACGCGCCGTCGCCGATGACGACTGGGCGCGGCGCGGCGAGCGGCTGGCGCACGACGGGCGTCGTCGGGTCGACGTACTCGTGGAACGTGTCGCCGATGAAGACGTTGCGCGACACCATCACCTCGCGGCCGATCTCGATGTGGCCGGCGGCCGAGACGAACAGGCCCTCGCCGAAGCTGCAGCCGTCGCCGATCGTCAGCGACGGCTCGTGCCGGCGGCCATTGAAGTCCGCGACGAGCGATAGGAACGCCCGCGCCCCGATCCAGACGTCGGAGCCGATCCGGATGCGCTCCGGGCCGACGACGACGAGCGGCGGTCGGACGACGCTGCCCGCGCCGAACGCGGCGAAGCGCCGCGTCCGGCACAGCCGGTTGCCGAGACCGCGACCGGCGACGCGCCGCAGCCGGCGGGCGCGCTCGGCGGCGACATCGGCGAGTCGGCTCACGCCGAGTCATGCTGACAGGATCGAAACGAACCGGCGGGCGGGTATCGTTGCATCCGTGAACGGCCGTCCTCTCGGGCCGGCAGGCGCGGTGCGCGGCCGGTTCTCGCCCGGAGTGACGCGCCCGGCGATCTATGCGACCGGCACCCTCGCCTGCATCGTCGCGGGCTGGCTCATCGGCGGGGTATCGAACACTGCGCTCGTCCCGGTGACCGCAGCCGTCGCGACGGCGGGGGCGATCGCGATCGGCATCTTCGCCGTCCGCCGGCACCTGCTCGCGAGCCCGCTCGTTCTGCTCGGCGTCCCGCTGCTGCTGAGCATCGCGGCCGCGATGCAGCCGATCACGCGGATCTTCAGCGACTGGTCGCTGCCCAGGCTCACGGACGCCGTGCTCATCGTCCTCGCGCCGATCGCCGGCGTCGGGATCGCGATGCTCTTCCAGCGCGAGCCGTTGCAGCGCCTGGAGCGCGGCACCGATGCCCAGCCGTATCCGGCGCGCCTCGTGACCGTCGTAGTTGCGATGGCGCTCCTCGGGGCGGCCGTCTACGCGCACGAATGGGCGGGGATCGGCGGCCCCCCGCTGCTGAGCGAGAATATCGACCAGGCGCGCTTCTCGCTGAACGCCGGGCCGATCCACGTCTTCACCGAGGGCATCCCGCTGGCGCTGCTGATCGCGACGTGGGCGCGGATCGGTCGCGCACGGTGCTTCGGCGCCCTGCAGCTACGCGCGCTCGAGGGCGTCATGGTCCTCGCGCTCATCATGCAGGGGCTCGGCGGCGGTCGCAGCTTCGTCATCCTGCCGGTCATCAGCGCACTCGTCGTCGCGGCGCGCTACCTCACCCCGCGGGCGACGCGACGGATGGCGATCGGGGTCCCGGTCGCGATCCTGCTGTTCTCGAGCGTCGTCTTCCTCGCGCGGATCGGCCAGCACTCGCCGAGCGGTGCGGTCGGCTCGGTTCTGTATAACGACAGCGGCTCCAAGGCGTCGCCGTTTCAGTCGGCCTACCGCAGCCTCAGCATCAACCTCGGCGAGCAGTTGCGCGTCGTCGAGGAGCTGCGCGACGCGGATATTCGCACCCCGCCGTTCTCCTCGTCGATCTGGTTCGCGCACAACTTCTTCCCGAGCCGCGCGCTCGATCCGCAGGTGATCGCGGGCCCGAACGCGGGCGGCTGGCTGACGTCGATGTACGCCGGCCCCCTGCTACTGGACTTCGGCCTGCTCCCGGCGCTGTTGTTCGGGCTGGCGCTGGGGGCGGCGGCCCACCTGCTCTACGGGCGCTTCGCGCGCGGACGATCGGTGACGATCATCTGGATCTACGCCTATCTCGCGGCGTCGATCACGCTCGCGTTCTACATCAACATGTTCACGTACTTCCTGTTTCCGATCGTCGACATCACGGGTCTGCTGATCCTGTCGCGGCTGCTGATCGTGCGCGAGCCGGCTACGCCGCTGCCCGCTGAGCCCGTCGCGCCCGCGCCCACGGTCGCCGCTGGAACAGCCCGATGAGCGGGACCTCGATGAGCCGGTAGAGGACGAGCGTCGCGGCCAGCACGGCGACCGGCACCCCGATCAGCAGCACGACGTGCAGCGGGCCGCTCGTGTCGGGCAGGACGAACGCGATCGCGCGCCCGGCGGCGACGAGCAGCAGCGTGTGCCAGAGGTAGATCGAATACGACGCGTCGCCGATGAACTGCAGGCGCTTCGGCGCGACATAGCGACGGCGCTTCTCGAGGCCGATCGCGCCGAGCACGATCATGGCGGCCGGTGGGCCGATCGTGATCGCGCGATACCAGGGGTCGATCTCGACCGGGTACAGCTGGCCGGCGATCGCCGCCGCAGCGACGAACAGGATCGCGCCGAGCAGGAGCGTCATCCCCGGCGCGACCGGCGGCCGGGTCATGACGAGGTAGCCGACGCCGACGCCGAGCACGAACTCGAACGACAGCGGGTTGGACATGATGTGCAGCAGCGGCACGTCGGTGCCGGAGAACAGCAGCGCCAGCACGAACGTGGCCACGCCCCAGACGCCGAGGATCGCCGGCAGCCACTTGCGCCCGACCCACAGCGCGAGCGCGAAGATCAGGTAGAAGTACATCTCATAGGTCAGCGTCCAGCCGACGGCGAGCAGCGGCAGGCCGGGCTGAGGCAGCAGCGTGAAGGACTGCAGCACCTCCGGCGCGTGCGTCGAGTGCGAGTTCACGATCGACGGCGACACGAGCCAGACCGCGAGGACGAGCAGCGAGACGACCCAGTAGATCGGGTAGATCCGCTTGACCCGTCGCGCCATGAACTTGCGCGCCGCCGGCCGTCCGCTCGCGGAGTGCCACGTCGTCACGGTCATGATCAGCCCGCTGATGACGAAGAACAGGTCGACGCCGGCCTGGCCGGGGAGGGTGACCCAGCCCAGCAGCGCGCTGCCGCCGAGGTAGCGCGGCTCGAAGCCGAACGGGTTGCCGATGTGCACCGCGAAGACCATGAAGACGGCGATCGCGCGCAGCGCCTGCACGTTGCCGAGCTTCGGCCTCGACGGGCGCTCGGGGATCGACTCGTCGCCGGCCTGCGCCGGGCTCGCGATCTCGTGATGGGGCTGGGCCTGCGCGGCGAGCGGGGCGCGACCCGCGCTCGGCAGGGCGGCGATCGACGCGGCCGACAGGGCCAAGGCGGCCGCGGCCGATGGCATCGCCGCGCCGCCGTCAGGAGACGGGGTCATGCTTGTCCGCCGGCTTGCGGCGTACGAGGCCTGTGAGCCGCGACCGCGCCGCGCCGTTGTTCGAGCCGTTCGTGACTTCCGGCTCGTAGGCGTAATAGCCGTATGCGGCCTTGTCCTCCTCGGCCGGCGTGCCGTTCATGACGATCCCGAGCGGCGTGATGCCGAGGTGGGCGAGCTGGTCGCGGATCCGGCGTGCTCCGACGCTCGTGCTCTTGGATTCGCGCATGACGAGCAGTACGCCCGAGACCTGGCTCAGGACCGGGATCGAGTCCGGCACGATGGTGATCGGCGAGCTGTCGACGATGACGAGGTCGTAGCGCGCGTGCAGCTCGTCCAGAACGGCGCGCATGCGGTCGGACTCGAGCAGATCGGTGGGGTTCGGCGGCGGGCTGCCGGCGCCGAGCACGTCGAGCGTCTTGCCCGTCGGCGCGCCGGCGATCGAGACTGGCATGCGCTGGATCGCCTGCGTCAGCTCGGCCTGGTCGGTGAGCACCTCCGACAGCCCGCGAGCGCGCAGGACGGGGTAGATGCCGTTGAGCGTCGGACGGCGCAGGTCCGCCTCGACGAGCACGACGTTGACGTTCGCCGCCGCGGCCGTCGCGGCGAGATAGCGCGCGACGGTGCTCTTGCCGTCCCCGGGGGCCGAGGAGGTGACGAGCAGCGAGCGGATGTCGCGGTCGATGTCGTAGTAGCGCAGGTTCGCCCGCAGCGTGCGGAAGGCCTCGGCCTCGCGCCCGCCGAGGTGCATCGTGTCGCCGTGATCGGCGCGCAGCGACGTCGACTCGGGGATGACGCCGAGCACGGGACGGCCGACGAGCGCCTCGATGTCGTCGCGGTCGTGCAGGCGGCGGTCGAGGCGGTCGAGCAGGAGCGCCAGGCCGACGCCGATCACGAGGCCGAGGACGAGCGCCAGGATGACGTTGCGCGCCGTGTTCGGCGCGGACGGCGAGGACGGGGTCTCGGCCCGCTGTACGAGCTCGGCGTTGCCGGTCTGCAGCGCGCCCAGCACCTTGAGCTGGTCGACCTGCTTGCTCAGCTGCATGCCCTGGCTGCCGCTGCGCTGATCGGCCGGCAGGGCCGCGAGCTGCTGCTCGACGAGGGCGCTGGCCTGCGCGATCTTCTCGCGGTCGGCGTTGCGGCGGAAGACGATGTACTCGCGGGCGACCGTGTTGGCGAGCTTCGAGGCGAAGACCGGGTCGCCGTCGGTCGCGCTGACGTCGATGACGTTGGACTGGCCCTCGGCGGCGATCGCGACTTTCGCTCGGATGTCGTCCGCCGTCATCACGCGGCTCTTGATGACGCGCGACGCGCGCTGGACGACGGTCTCCAGCGACACGAGCCCGAGGTTCGTCGCGGCCTCGCGGGCCGGATCGACGGACGGGCTGAGCACCTGCCCGCCGAAGACCTTCGAGTCGAAGCCGGGGTCGCGGAACAGCAGCTTCGCGGACGCCGTGTACTGCTTCTCGGCATTCAGCGAGAAGGCGAGCGCGCCCGCGGGGAGGGCGATCGCGACGATCAGCAGGACGTTCAGGCGGCGGCGAAGCGAGGACAGCAGCGCGCGCACGACGGGCTCGTCCTGCGCGGCCGTCTGGGCCGCTGCCTGCAGCGGCGCGGTCACGCGGTCACGGACGGAGCGCAGCGGCGGTCGCTCGGCGATGGGTCCGTCCCACGGCTCGGAGTCTACCGCCGGCCCGGCCGGGCCCGCCGGCGGCGTGGTCGGGCGCAGCACGCGCCGATCGTCGAATTCACGCATGTCGGGGCTCACGATCCGCGCAGCAGCGCAGGGATGGTCATCAGCATGATCTTCAGGTCCAGCGACAGCGACCAGTGTTCGATGTAGAAGTTGTCGAACTCGACCCGGTCGACAAGCGGCGTCTGCCCGCGCAGGCCATGCACCTGAGCCCAACCCGTGATCCCCGCTCGCACGCGATGGCGATCCTGGTAGCGCTCGATGTCGCGCTGGAAGAGCTCGGCGAACTCGGGACGCTCGGGGCGCGGCCCGACGATGCTCATCTCGCCGCGCACGACGTTGATGAGCTGGGGCAGCTCGTCGAGCGAGGTGCTGCGCAACACCCGCCCGATGCGGGTGCGGCGGTCGACGCCCTCGATGCCGCCGGGGGCCATGCCCGCCCCGAGGGTGAAGGTCGGCGCGCTGCCGTCATCCGGACGCATGCTGCGGAACTTCAAGACGTCGAAGACGCGACCGTCGCGGCCGGTGCGCGGCTGGCGGAAGAAGACGGGACCGGGCGAGGACAGGCGCACGCCCAGGGCCAGCGCGGCGAACAGCGGCGACAGCGCGACGAGCAGCACGCCGGCGACGATGCGATCGATCGCATGCTTGACGGAGAACGGCCAGCTCTCGGGGTTGATCGCGCGGAGGTTCAGCAGCGGCACCGTCCCGAGGTACTCGAAGCGCGTCTGGTAGTTCACGACCGACGAGAAGCGCGGGACGATGTCCGTCTGCATGCCGAGCTTGTCGCAGCGCGCCACGAAGGCGAGCATCTCCTGATAGGTGGCGTCCGGATAGCCGATGACGACGGTGCGGATGTTGTGCTGGGCCGCGATGTCCTCGAGGTCGTCGAGGCCGCCGAGCACGGGCGGCACGTCGTCGGAGAGGTTCGCCTGCCCATCGTCGAGGAAGCCGACGAGCCGCATCCCGTACTCGGGGTGGCGGTTCAGGCGCAGCGCGATGTCGAGCGCCGACACGTCGGTGCCGACGATCAGCGTCGGGGACTGCACGAGCTGGCGGCGGCGCGCGGCCTGCTGGCCCAGCGGGAGCGCGACGCCGGTGAACGTGATGCCCGCGAGCGAGACGCCCCAGGTCCAGGCCATGAGCGAGCTGAACTCGTGTCCGCCGCCGGTCAGCAGGAGCTGCAGCGTCACGATCGCCATTGCGCTGATCGAGACGGCGCCGAAGCCCGGCGCGACGTCGTCGAGCACGAGGTCGCGCTTGCCGACGATGTAGCGCCCGCGCGAGTGCAGCAGGACGAGGGCAAGCGGCGGGAAGATCGCCAGCAGCGCACCCCCGGACTGGTCGGGTGCCGACATCAGCGCGACGATGCAGCCGGCGGCGAGCGCAAGCGAGTCGCAGATGACGCGCAGTCCGACCCAGCCGGGTCCGTCGAGGAACCCCGGCAGCAGGACGCGCGTGCGCCGGGCCCGCGCGGCGAGACCGGGGCGCGGCCTCGCGGTCGTCGGTTCGGCGGCTGCCGTGGTGCGGATCTGACGGGCTACCGCGGCGGCCGCAAGCTGATGGTTCTCCTCGGCCTGCTCGGGGCTTGGATGGGTGTGGGTACCAGGGCCGATGCGGTCTTATCGGTCAGCCGGCCACCAATCCTTGAGGCCCAATTCACAGCGGCCGCCTACGACAGGCCCGATCGGCCGACAGCGGGCGCGTTCACGGGGTTCGGGACCGGGCCTTGTGTGACGAAGATCACACGGTAGCGGGCGTCGACGCGAGCCAGCGGTCCACGACGTAGCCGCCGAACGGCACGACCGCGCCGAGGAGGATCAGCAGCGTCGTGCGCATGTCCCAGCGCGCAGGCGTGCGCAGGACGAGCACGAGCCCGACGTAGGCGAGGAACAGCATGCCGTGGATCGGGCCGAGGATCGGCACGCCGCCGCGCGCGGCGAAGCTGCATGTCAGCAGCGCGAGGAAGCTCGTGGCCTCGGTCAGCGCGACATAGCGGAAGGTCTTGATCGTGAACAACTGGGTGCTCCTTCGTGGGCGGCGCGGTGCGAGGGCCGCAGGCCGCGCGCGATCGGGGAGCGCCATCGTAATGTCGGCGCCGCCGCGCAGCGCCGCCCGTGAGCGATGCCCCGCCGCGCAGGCCCCGACCCGCGGCGACCCGTCCCCGGCGGAGAGGTCCGACGGATGCGCGATCCTGCAGCAACGATGACCTCCGCGATCGATGCCGCCCTGCGACGCGGCCTGCTGCCGGCGCTACTCGTGGTAGCGGGACTCGCGCTCGCGCCGGCGGCCGCGAGCGCCGCCGGCGAGCCGATCGCGCGCTTCACCTGCTCGGCGCCCGGCGTGAGCTGCACCCCGTGCCCGACGACCTGCTCGGAGTCGACGGGCGCGACCGTCGCCGCCGGGGTCGGCGTGGCGTTCGACGGCCGCGCGTCCAGCGACGACCGCCCCGGCGCGCCGGCCGGCCACGTCGTGAGCTTCGCGTGGACGTTCGGCGACGACGAGGCGGCCACTGGTGTCCAGCCCAGCCACGCCTTCGCGACGCCCGGCACGTTCGCCGTGACGCTGAAGGTCACCGACAACAGCGCCCAGACCGACACGAAGGTGCGGACGATCGTGATCTCCAAGGCGCAGACGACGGTCGTGTCGAACGCCACCCCGTCGGTCGCGCTCGGCGCCGGGCCCGTCAGCGACAGCGCGACGCTCGGCGGACGCCCGGGCTCCACTGCTGTCGCGACGATCGACTTTCGCCTCTACGGGCCCGACGACGCGACGTGTTCGTCCGCGCCGGTGTTCCACCCGTCGCTCGTGCCGGTGCCGGCCGGCGGCGGCGCCGTGTCCTCCCCGTGGTACGCCCCGACGCAGACCGGCAGCTATCGCTGGACCGCGACCTACAGCGGCGATGCCAACAGCCTGCCGAGCGCGAGCGCCTGCAACGCGCCGAACGCGACGACGACGGTGCTTCGGGCCACGTCGACGATCGCCACGAGCGCCTCGGCCGCGATCACGGTGGGCGCCGGGACGCTGAGCGACAGCGCCACGATCTCCGGGCGCTATCGCCCAACCGCGGGCGCGGTCGACTTTCGCCTCTACGGTCCCGACGACCCGACGTGCGCCGGGGCGCCGGCGTTTGCGTCGCTCGGCGTCGCCTATCCCGCCGCCGGCGGGCCCGTCGCGTCCGCCGCGTTCACTCCGACGCAGCCGGGGACCTACCGCTGGGTCGCCGCGTACGGCGGCGACGTGGCCAACGCGCCGGTGACGGGGCCGTGCGGCGACCCCGATGAGACGACCGTCGTCGCCGCCGCGGCGATCGCCGCCCCGCCTGGCACGGTCTTGCCTGCCACGGTCTTGCCTGCCACGGTCTCGCCCGCGGCGACCTCGCCCGCGGCGGCCTCCGATCGCGACGGCGACGGGGTCGCGGACGCCTCCGACAGCTGCCCGTCGTTCGCCGGCGACCGGCGCAACGGCTGCCCGAGCCGCCTGCACGCGTTCATCCGCGGCCTGTGGCGCACCAACGACCTCTACTCCAAGCTCGTGTCGCTCACCGTCGAGGCGCCGGTCGGCTCGCGCATCGACCTGCACTGCAGCGGTAAGAAGGGCGCCTGTCGCTTCAAGACCCGCACCATCCTCAAGACGACGCGGCGCATGACGGGCCTGACGCGCACATTCGGCGCCACGCGGATCCTGCCCGCCGGGACGCGGATCGCGATCCGGGTGTCGCGGGCGCTGCTGCGCGGAGCCTACGAACGACTGCTGACGCGCGCCGGACGCCGCCTTCCGGAGGTCGCGCGGCGCTGTCTCAACCAGCGCCGCGAGGTGCAGCGATGCCCGTGAACGACGCCGCGGCGGGCGCTGCGCCGGGCGGCCACGAGACGCCAGATCGCTTGCAGGCTCACCCGCGCGGCGTCGCGCGGGAGGACATCCGGCAGCGGGCGCAGAATCACCTCCGATGATCGTCCTCGGCATCGACCCCGGTATCGCCAACACCGGCTACGGCGTCGTCGAACGCCGCTGCGGGCGCCTCTACGCGCTCGACGGAGGCGTCATCACGACGCGGCCGGAAGCTCCCATGCAGATCCGCCTCGCCGCGATCCACCGTCGCGTCGCCGAGCTGCTGGACCTGCACCTCGCGACCGTCATCTCCTTGGAGGACATCTACTTCGGCAAGAACGCGTCGAGCGCGTTCGCCGTAGGTCAGGCGCGCGGCGTCGTCATGCTGGCCGCGGGCGAGCGCCGCCTCGACGTCGTCTCCTATACGCCGCAGCAGGTCAAGCACGCGGTCTGCGGCTCGGGGCGCGCCGAGAAGGATCAGGTCGCGCGGATGGTCCAGTCGATGCTGTCGCTCGAGCAGCCGCCGCACCCGGAGCACGCGGCCGACGCGCTCGCGATCGCGATCTGCCACATCAACGGCGCCCCGCACGCCGCGGCGGTCGCCGCCAGCAGCGTCGTCCCCGGCGAGCTCGCCACCGCGCAGGACGGCGTCCAGATCCACGACCGCAGGATGCCCGCGTGATCGCACTGGTCCGCGGCACCGTCGCGGTCCGCCGTCTCGACCACGTCGTCCTCGAGTGCGGCGGCGTCGGCTACCGGCTCGCGGTGTCGGCGGAGACGCTGCGCCGCGTTCCCGCGGTCGGGCAGACCGTGACGCTGCACAGCCACCTGATCGTGCGCGACGACGCGCTCGCGCTGTTCGGGTTCGCCACCGAGGCCGAGCGCGACCTCTTCCTCGCGCTCATCGGCGTGCAGTCCGTCGGGCCGAAGGTCGCGCTCGCGGTGCTGTCGGGCGGCACCCCGCGCGAGCTCGTCACCGCGCTCGCCTGCGGCGACGTCGCGCGCCTGCAGGCCGTGCCGGGGATCGGCAAGCGCACCGCGGAGCGGATCATCGTCGAGCTGCGCGAGAAGGTCGGCGGCAGCGCGCTGGCGGGCGAGGAGATCGTCATCACCCGCTCCGACGATCCGCGTCGCCTGGCGCGTGACGGCCTCGTCGAGCTCGGCTTCACGATCGTCGAGGCCGACGAGCTGCTGCGTGACGCGCCCGACGACCCGCCTGAGACGCTCATCGCCAACGCGCTGCGGGCCGCCCGTCGATGAGCGCGCCGCGCATCCAGACGCCCCAGCGCATCGAGGACGAGCTCGAGCTCGACCGCTCGCTGCGCCCGCGCTGCCTCGAGGACTTCGTCGGCCAGCCGTCGCTGAAGGAGCAGCTCTCGATCTCGATCGAGGCGGCGCTCGCACGCGGCGAGGCGCTCGACCACGTCCTGCTCGCCGGCCCGCCCGGCCTCGGCAAGACGACGCTCGCGCAGATCATCGCCGCCGAGCTCGACGCGCCGTTCGTCATGACCGCCGGTCCGGCGCTTGAGCGCAAGGCCGACGTCGCCGCCTTCCTGACGGCGCTCGAGCCCGGCAGCGTCTTCTTCGTCGACGAGATCCACCGCCTGCAGCGCGCGCTCGAGGAGACCTTCTACCCCGCGATGGAGGATCGCCAGCTTCCGATCACCGTCGGCATGGGCGCGGGCGCGCGGATCGTGACGCTCGAGCTGCCGCCGTTCACGCTGATCGGCGCGACGACGCGCACGGGCCTGCTGACGGCGCCGCTGCGCGACCGCTTCGGGTTGCAGCATCGCCTCGAGCACTACGACCTTCCTGACCTCGCCACGATCGTCACGCGCTCGGCGCGGATCCTCGACGTCGCGCTCGAGCCCGACGGCGCCGACGCGATCGCCTCGCGTAGCCGCGGCACGCCCCGCGTCGCCAACCGGCTGCTCAAGCGCGTACGCGACTACGCCCAGGTGCGCTTCGGTGGGGTCGTCACGGCCGAAGCCGCAGACGCCGCGCTCGTGATGCTCGAGATCGACGAGCTCGGCCTCGACCGCCTCGACCGCGAGCTGCTGCGCGCGATCTGCGCGAAGTTCGAGGGCGGCCCGGTCGGGCTGTCGACGCTCGCGGCGACCGTCGGCGAGGAGCAGGACACGATCGAGGACGTCTACGAGCCCTACCTATTGCAGTGCGGCCTGCTGAAGCGCACGCCGCGCGGGCGCGCCGCGACCCGGCGCGCCTTCGAGCATCTCGGGCTCAAGCCACCGGCCGCGGCGGTCGAGAGCCTCTTCTGAGGCAGCGCGACGGCGGCCCGACGGCCTTGATCGGGCATTTACGAACGCTTCTCTACGCTTAGACCGGACCCATGGCTCATCTCTTCATCTGCCCCAGCTGCGGCAACCGCAGCGCCGAGACCGATCGCAGCGCCGGCTTCACGCGCCAGGCGAAGGGTTGCTCGAAGTGCGGCTTCGGCTTTCTCTTCGAGCTGCTCGACGACTACTACCCGGCTCCGAACGCGGCCTTCTTCGTCTGCGATCAGAAGGGCCGGGTCATCGGCTGCGGCCGCGGATCGTTCGAGCTCACCGGCCTCGACGACGAGCGTGTCATCGGCCGCGACGTCAACGAGGTCCTCGGCCTGAAGTTCGCCGGCGGCGACGACCACGTGGGCACGGTTCTCGAGTGGGGCGTGCGGGCGCTCGGCAAGACGGTGCAGGTCAACGCCGAGGGCGACCTGCCCGCGGCCGCCACCGCGGACCTGTTTCCGGCATACGACGACGACGGCGGCTTGCTGCTCGTGCTCACTCCGACGAAGTAGGCTGGCAGCAGCTCCGTGTCCGACCGCCGCCGCAATCTCTTCATCCTGCTGCTCGTCCTCGGTCTGCTGATCGCGTCGGCCGTCGTCATCTCGCTGAAGCAGACCAAGCAGGGCCTCGACCTCAAAGGCGGCGTCGAGCTCATCTACCAGGCGAAGGCGTCGAAGGCGGTTCCGATCACGCCGGAGGCAATCGACCTCGCGATCGACATCATGCGCAAGCGCATCGACCAGATCGGCGTCGCCGAGCCGGAGATCCAGCGCACGGGCGACAACCAGATCGCCGTCGCCCTGCCGAACGCCGGCAACCTCGCCGAGGCGATCCGGACGGTCGGCACCGTCGCCCAGCTCGCGTTCTACGACTGGGAGCTCAACGTCGTCGGACCCGACGGCAAGACCCATCCGCAGGATCCGAACGTCACGGGTCAGCACAACGACGCGTCGGGCCAGCCGCTGCAGGGCAACGTGCTGAATCTCTACGACGCCGTGCTGCTTGCGTCCAAGCGCCCCGGAAAGGTCGAGCCGAACAACTCGCGCGAGGACAGCCTCTTCTATGCCGTCAATCCGAAGACCAAGACCGTCTACGGCACCGGCACCGGCACCGACAAGCGCTACGGCTCGGCCACGAAGGGCGAGGCGCTGCTGACCGCGCCGAAGGCCGTGCGCGACAAGGCCAAGGTCTACGAGGTGAAGCCGAACACGGTCATCGTCCGTGTCGAGCAGGACCCGAAGGTCAAGGTGAAGACCGACGCCTGGTACGTCCTGCAGGACGACGTCGCCTTGCAGGGCAAGGAGATCACGAATCCCAAGCAGGGCTTCAACGACGGCGCCGGCGGCGACAGCCTGCCGAACGTCACGTTCGAGTTCACCGACAAGGGTCAGAAGATCTGGCAGAAGGTCACGCGCGAGATCGCCCAGCGCGGCCAGCGCAGCGTCGGCCTGCTGCCGGGCCAGACGCCCGCGGACGCCAACCAGCACTTCGCGATCGTGCTCGACGACCAGCTCGTCTCGATCCCGTACATCGACTTCCGCAAGAACCTGGACGGCATCGACAGCCGCAACGGCTCGCAGATCGAGGGCGGCTTCACGATCCAGTCCGCCCAGGATCTCGCCAACGTCCTGAAGACCGGCGCGCTGCCGCTGCGCCTCGAGCTCATCGCGAGCTCGCAGGTGTCGGCGACGCTCGGTCGCGAGGCGCTCGATCAGGGGCTGCTCGCGGGCATCGCGGGCTTCATCATCGTGGCGTTGTTCCTGTTGACGTTCTATCGCGTGCTCGGCGTCATCGCGGTCGTCGCGATGGGCATCTACGCGTTGTACTTCTTCGCGCTGATCAAGCTCATCCCGGTCACGTTGACGTTGCCGGGTATCGCCGGGTTGATCTTGACGTTGGGGGTGGCCGCTGACGCGAACATCGTGATCTTCGAGCGGGTGAAGGAGGAGATCCGTGGCGGGCGCTCGATCCAGGCCGGTATCGCTGCGGGTTACAAGAAGGGTTTGTCGGCGATCATCGACGCGAACGTCGTCACGATCATGGTTGCGTTCATCTTGTTCGTGCTCGCGACGGCGGGCGTGAAGGGGTTCGCGCTGACGCTTGGTTTGGGCGTGATCGTGTCGCTGTTTACGGCTGTGCTTGCGACGCAGGCGATTCTCGGCACGATGAGTAAGTCGCGGCTGATCTCCAACCCGTCTGCGTTGGGTGCCGGGGGGGAGAAGGGATCGCGCTTTCGCCTGGACTACATGGGGTACTCGAAGTACTTCTTCAGTGCCTCAGGCGTGATCTTGCTCGTCTGCGCGCTCGCGCTCGGCTCGAAGGGCATCAACTTCGGTATCGACTTCGAGTCCGGGACGCGGATCAACGTCGCGCTGACGAAGAACGTCGATGAGACGGCGGTGCGCACCGTGCTGGCGGCCAACGGCCAGGGCGACGCGAAGGTCCAGAAGGTCAAAAGCAACAACAAGAACGCAAAGAACCAGGGCGCGAGCGCGTTTCAGATCTCGACGGCGTCGCTGAAGCCCGCGGCGCAGGAGAAGATCACCAACGCGCTGCAGGCGAAGTTCGGTTTTGCGCATACGTCGGACTCGAGCACGATCGGTCCGACGTTTGGTCAGACGGTCGCGAAGTCGGCGATCATCGCGATCCTCTCGTCGCTGCTTGTGATTTCGGCGTATATCGCGTTGCGTTTTGAGCCGAAGTACGCCGTCCCGGTGCTGATCGCGGTCATGCATGACATCCTGATCACGGCGGGTGTGTATGCCCTCTTCGGCCAGGAGGTGAGTACGTCCACGGTCGCGGCGCTGCTGACGATCTTGGGCTTCTCGCTGTATGACACGATCATCGTGTTTGACCGTATCCGCGAGAACGTGCCGCGGATGCCACGCGCGGCGTTCTCGCAGATCGTCAACCGTTCGATGAGCGAGGTCATCATCCGCTCGCTCGCGACGAGCTTCTGCTCCGGGTTGCCGGTGCTCGCGCTGCTGGTGTTCGGTGGCGAGACGTTGCGGGCGTTTGCGTTCGCGTTGCTGGTCGGCACGATCTCGGGTACGTACTCGTCGGTCTTCATCGCCGGGCCGGTGCTGACGGCGTGGAAGGAGCGCGAGCCGATCTACCGCCGTCGTCACGCGGCGATCGCGGCTGAGAACGGCGGCGTCGTGCCGGCGTTCGCGACCGCGGGCGCGGCGATCGAGGCGTCGCCGAGGGCGCGCGCGCGCCGCAAGGAGCGCCTGACCTCTCCGGACGATCCCGATCAGGACGTCTCACGCGAGGAGTTCGAGGAGATGGTCCGCGACCTACACGTCGAGCCGGTCCGCGGCACGACGGCCGTGAAGTCCAAGACGCCGCCGGCCGCCAAGGCGAAGGCGAAGGCGAAGACGCCGAAGCTCGATCCGTCCGCCGACGCGCTGCCCGAGGACGTCGTCATGCCCGATCGCCCCGACGCGACGCCGCGGCCCAAGGGCTCGTCGGCCGCGGCCAAACGTCGCGCCAAGCACGGCAGGCCCAGATAGTGCGCGTGAATCGCATGAACCCCATCAGCACGAGGAGTCACTGACATGGGCGCGCTCGCCTGGACCATGATGGGCCTCGCCCTGTGGCATTTCACGATCTTTATCCCCGACCACTTCTGGGCGGGCATCGTCGGTGCCTTCCTCGGCTCGGTCTTCGGCGCGATCATCTTCGGCCTGATCATCAACGGCTTCTCCGTGCCGGGACAGCACGCGACGAACCTCGGCACCGTGCTCGAGGCCGTGCCAGGCGCGATCCTCGGCGTCGCGCTCGTCTACGTCATCGGCGTCCGCGCCGAGGCGAAGAACCCGCTGGATCTCGCACCCGAGTAGCGCAAAGACCGCGCTCGAGCGGCCTCCGCGCGCGCGCGGTGTCTTCGCAGCCGTCGGCTTGAGCCGCACCTGCAGACCAGATCCGTTCGGGCCGGAGACGTTCTTGACCTCGACGTATGACTCGGCGCGAACGAGCTCGCCGAGCTTCGCATGGCCGTAGTGACGTGGATCGAACGCCGCGTGACTCTTGCTCACCTAGGACCCGACCTCGCCCAGGTGCGACCAGCCGTCGTCCTTGGACGTGTTGCTGATCGCCGACGACAGGATCGGCGATCAGCTTCGGCGGCGGCGGGGTCGGCGCCCGGCCCTTCGACGCCGCCGGTACGGGCCACGCCCACATCCTCTTGCACTCGGCCGAACCGTGTGTGACGACCGGCACACAGCCAATGGGCCGGTCGGCCGATGCCGGCCCAGATCCGGGCTCATCCGTTCTCGATCGCGTCGAGGAGCCGCTGGCGTCCGACCGGCGCGGCCCGCTCGTCGGAAGCGCTCGCAACGTCGTGGGCGGTCGTTCCGTCGGGCTCCCCGCGTAGTTTGCACACTGTGCAACCGGAGCCCCCGCGCCTGCAGATCGACCCGTGCGACATCGCCGCGGTGTTCGCGCTCGAGCGCGAGCTCGGTGTCAGCCACGTGCTCGCGCAGGTGCTCGTGCGGCGCGGCTTCGGCGATCCGGCCGCCGCCCGCGCCTGGATGGCCGCCGACGAGCGCCACGAGCCGTCGCTGTTCGCGGGCGTCGAGGATGCCTGCGAGCTCGTCCTCATGCACGTCGAGGCCTCGGATCGGATCACGATCCACGGCGACTACGACGTCGACGGCGTCACCTCGACGGCGATCCTCGTCGGCACGCTGCGCTCGCTCGGTGCCGACGTCGACTGGTTTCTGCCAAGCCGCGCCGAGGACGGCTACGGTCTGTCGGCCGCGACCGTGCAGCGCCTGGCCGTCCGCGGCACGAAGCTGCTGATCACCGCCGATTGCGCGATCACCGCCGTCGACGAGGTCGCCAGCGCGCGCGAGGCCGGGATCGACGTCGTCGTCACCGACCACCACAGCCCGCGCGCCGACGGCGTGCTGCCGGACGCGCCGATCGTCCATCCGGCGGTCTGCGACTACCCGTGCGTCGATCTGTGCGCGGGCGCCGTCGCGTACAAGTTCGCTGCCGCGCTGCTCGCCGCGGCCGGGCGCGACCCGGCCGAAGCCGACGCCGACCTCGACCTCGTCGCGCTCGCGACGATCGCGGACTGCGTGCCGCTGCGCGGCGAGAACCGTCGTCTCGTGCGCGCCGGCCTGCGCGCGCTCGCGACGACGAAGCGTCCCGGGCTGCGCGCGCTCATGAAGGTCTCGCGCGCCGACCCCGCTCGCATCGACGCGCGCGCCGTCGGCTTCCGGCTCGCCCCGCGGATCAACGCCGCCGGGCGCCTGGAGCGCGCCGACGCCGGCCTTGAGCTGCTCCTGACGACCGACGAGGCCCGCGCGACGCAGATCGCCGACGAGCTCGATCGCCTGAACGCCGAGCGCCGCCACACCGAGACGCGGATCCTGTTCGAGGCCGAGGCGCAGGTCGCGCAGCTCGGCGAGCGCGCGGCGTACGTGCTCGCGGGCGAGGACTGGCACAAGGGCGTCATCGGGATCGTCGCGTCGCGCATCGCCGAGCGCCATCACCGGCCGACCGTGCTCGTCGCGCTGCCGGCCGGCGCCGCGCAGGACGCCGCCGCGCGCGGCACGGGCTCCGGGCGCTCGATCGCGGGCTTCGACCTGCTCGCCGGCCTCGATGCGTGTGCGATCCACCTCGCCCGTCACGGCGGCCATCGCGCTGCCGCCGGCTGCGAGATCCTCGCCACGGAGGTCGACGCCTTTCGCGCCGCCTTCGAGGCGCACGCGGAGGCGACGCTGCGGCCCGAGGATCTCGTGCCCGTTCGGCGCGCGGATGCCGTTGTCGCCGGCGACGAGCTCGGGCTCGCGCTCGCCGAGGAGCTCGAGCGCCTCGCCCCGTTCGGGATCGCGAACCCGAGCGTCTCGCTGCTGCTGCCCGCGGCGCGCTTCAGCGACGCCCGCACGATGGGCGAGGGTAAGCACGCGCGCTTCACCGTCGAGGCCGGTGGCGTACGTGCCGGGGCGGTCGCGTTCGGCGTCACGAAGGTCGACTGCGACGGGCCGGTGGACGCGACGTTCTCGCTCGAGCTCAACGAGTACAACGGCAGCGTCGAGCCGCGCCTCGTCCTGCGCGACGCGCGCCGCTGCGCGCCCGCGCCGATCACGATCGTGGGGGAGCCCGCGGACTTCCTCGCCGCCGTGATCGCCGAGATCAAGCGGCCGATCGCGCAGCGCGCGCCGGCAACCCTGAGCCCGATCCGCGATCGCCGCGGCGGCGGCATCGCCGGCACCGTTGGGGCGCTCGTCAGCGCCGGTGAGGACGTCCTCGTCGTCGCGGCCGACGCGACGCTGCGGGCGCGGCACCTCGCACCGATCCTCGGCGGCTTCGAGCTCTGCTCGCACGAGGCGCTCTCGCGTGACCCCGGGCTCGCGCGCGCCGGCATGCACGTCGTCCTGCTGGACCCTCCCACGGGGCCGATCCGCGGACATGGTGCAATGACGCACTTGGTGTGGGGTCCGGCTGAGCTACGCTTCGCGGAGCACATCCATGAGCGCGAGTACGACCTCCGTGTTTCGCTCGCCGCGACGTACCGGGCCCTGCGGGACGCCGGCGGAGCGGGGGGCGAGGAGCTCGAGGAGCTGCTTCGCGGTGACCCGCAGACGCCACGGCCGGCGACGCTGGCCGGCCGACTCGTCAGGGTTCTCGCCGAGCTTCACCTCGTCAGCCTCGACCCCGACAGCAGGACCCTGGCCGTGCCGCAGGTCGAGCGCACCGCGCTCGAGCGCTCGGAGGCGTTCAGGGCCTACCAAGAGCACTACGAGAACGGGCGGAGATGGCTGAGCGGGGAGACGGCAAAGGCGGCGTAAGAGCTCCGGCGCGCCAGCGTGTCGGGACGCGACGCGCGCCCGTCGACGAGCTGCTTGAGGAGCACCGGCCGCAGGTCGAGCGCGCCGACCTCACCGAGCTCGAACGCAGCCTGCTGTCGGACGTCTTCGCGATCGTCGAGGAGCACGCGGACGCCTCGGCGGTCGAGATCGATCGCACGCGCGTCGAGGCGGCCTTCGTCTTCGCTTGCGAGCACCACGCCGACCAACGCCGGATGTCGGGCGAGGACTTCATCAACCACCCCGTCGGCGTCGCGAAGATCTGCGCGGGTATGCGCCTGGACACCGAGACGCTGTGTGCCGCGCTGCTGCACGACACCGTCGAGGACACGTCGGCGTCGATCGAGGAGGTGCGCCTCGGCTTCGGCGAGGAGATCGCGAACATCGTCGACGGCGTCACGAAGCTGACGAGCGTCGTCTTTCAGTCGCGCGACGAGGCGCAGGCCGAGAACTACCGCAAGATGATGGTCGCGATGGCCAATGACGTGCGGGTCATCCTGATCAAGCTCGCCGATCGCCTGCACAACATGCGCACGATCGACGCGATGCCGAAGCAGAAGCAGATCGACAAGGCGAAGGAGACGCTCGAGATCTACGCCCCGATCGCGCATCGCCTCGGCATCCACGCGATCAAGTGGGAGCTCGAGGACCTCGCGTTCCAGGCGTTGCATCCGCGCAAGTACCAGGAGATCAAGGGCCTCGTCAACCAGCAGCGCGGCGAGCGCGAAAGCTACGTCGAGGAGGCCGGCGCGTACCTCCTGCGCGAGCTTCGCGCGCTCGGTATCGACGCCGACATCTCCGGGCGCGCGAAGCACTTCTACTCGATCTACTCGAAGATGACGAAGAAGGGCCGCGAGTTCAACGAGATCTATGACCTCACCGCGATGCGCGTGATCGTCGACTCGGTGAAGGACTGCTATGGCGCGGTCGGCGTCGTGCATTCGCTGTGGAAGCCGCTGCCGGGGCGCTTCAAGGACTTCATCGCGATGCCGAAGTTCAACATGTACCAGTCGCTGCACACGACGGTGATCGGGCCCGAGGGGCTGCCGCTGGAGATCCAGATCCGCACGCGCGAGATGCAGAACATGGCCGAGTTCGGCGTCGCGGCGCACTGGATCTACAAGGACGACGGCAACGGCAAGGCCGGACCGGCAGTCGAGGGCGAGGCGAAGCTCAAGTGGCTGCGCTCGATGCTCGACGAGCAGCGCGATACGAAGGACCCGAAGGAGTTCGTCGACGCACTGAAGTTCGACCTCTCCGAGGACGAGGTCTATGTCTTCACGCCGAAGGGCGAGGTCAAGAACCTCGCCGCGGGCGCGACGCCGCTGGACTTCGCCTACGAGGTCCACACCGATGTCGGGCACCGCTGCGTCGGCGCGAAGGTCAACGGCAAGATGGTGCCGCTGCACTATGAGCTGAAGTCCGGCGACATCGTCGAGGTCATGACGTCCAACCGCGAGCGCGGCCCGTCGCGCGACTGGCTGGCGGTCGTGCGTACGACGCGGGCGCGCAACAAGATCAAGCAGTGGTTCAAGGCCGAGTCGCGCGACGACACCGAGCATGCCGGCCGCGACATCCTCCACGAGGCGCTGAAGAAGCACGGCCTGCCGCACCAGAAGATCGTCTCCTCGCCGCTGCTGGCCGACGTCATTCGCGAGATGGGCTTCAAGAAGGCCGACGACTTCTACATCGCGCTCGGCGGGGCGAAGATCTCCGCGAAGGTCGTCGTCAACAAGGTCATGCAGCGCCTCAAGCAGGGCGAGGCGGCCGAGGGCGAGCAGCGCACGGCGGCCGAGGAGATGCTTTCCACCCGCCGCCAGCGCCGCCAGCCGACGAGCTCCTCGACGCAGTACGGCATCCGCGTCGAGGGCGTCGACGACGTCATGCTGCGCCTCGCGAAGTGCTGCCGGCCGGTCCCGGGCGATGAGATCGTCGGCTACATCTCGCTCGGTCGCGGGATCACGATCCACCGCGAGGACTGCCCCAATGCCCTCGCCCTGCGCAAGGACCCCGACCGCTTCACGCCTGTCAGCTGGGAGGGTGACCACGAGACGGCCTTCAAGGTCGAGCTGCAGGTCGACGCCTGGGACCGCCACCGCCTGCTCGAGGACCTCTCGCGGACGTTCGCCGAGGCCGGCATCAACATCGTCGAGGCGCGCTGCGTCGTCTCACACCCGATGGTCCAGAACTGGTTCGTCGTCGAGGTCGGCGACCTGCAGGTGCTCAAGCACGCGATCAGCCGTCTGCGCAACATCGAGTCGGTCTTCGACTGCTACCGGGTCACGCCGGGCGGCAGCTGAGTCACGTCGGCGAGCCCGCCTGGCGCGCCCAGCGGGGAAGCCGACGTGACTCAGCTGCCGCATGCGGACGCCCGAACCGAGGCCCCCGATCGTGATCGGCGCCGTGGGTCGCCAGCGTGCCGTCGGGCAGGGTGAAGAAGCCGTCGCAGGCGAAGCCGGTCGGGGGTCAGCGCAGCCGGATCGTACGGCTGTGCGCGCGGCGCGGAGCGAGCTCGCTGTTGCCGTCGAAGCGAGCGCCGATGCGGGCGCTCGTGCTGCGCCGCGCGCGGATCCTGATGACCGCGCGCACCGTGCAGCTCGTGCCCACACGGGCGCGGCGATGCACGGCCCGGCGACCGGCGTGCACGGAGAACAGCACCGTGCCGGCGCATGGGCGCGAGCGCAAGCGGCTGCTCAGCACGATCCGTGAGAGGCGGCCCGCGCGCCGCGACGACACGTGCAGGCGCATCCGCAGCGGCGTCGCGCGCGGCGGGTTCGCCCCGGCGCGGGCCGAGCGCGTCGCGTCGACGAGCGGCAGCGTCGCGGACATGTGGTCGACGACGACCCGGCCGGTCGAGCGTTGCGGCGCGTACACCGGCGTGCCGGGCGTCAACTGCAGCCGGTAGCTCGAGCCCGCGCGGCTGCGCGCGGCGATCATCTCGAGCGGGCGCTGCACGGTCCGTGTGCGCCCGTCGAGCGTGACCGGGATCGGCGTCACCTGATGACCGAGCACGGAGCCCGAGCCCGCGTCGAGGATCTGCGCATAGAGGTAGGTCTGCGCCGGGACGGCCGTTCCGTGGTAGGTGAGCTGGACGGTCGGTTCGCCGACGAGGTCGCTACCGGCGGCGGGGGAGGGGAACGCGGCACTGATGGCATTGGATGCCGGGATCGCCGACCCGAAGTCGATCGAGCCGATGCTGTCGATCGTGGAGATGATCATCGAACCGCTGCCGATTGCGTCGACGGTGCCCTGCGACGCGAGCGGGAAGTCCGGCCCCGAGCGCCAGGCCCCGCCGTCATCGACCCATTCGAAGCGCGGCCCGGTGTCGACGGTCTCGTCGCGCTTGAGCCAGCGGTCGAGCCAGGCGAGGCCCGCGCGCGTGCGATGAACGCGCGAGCCGACGGGATCTGTCGTGCAGGTGCCGTGCCCGCCGCAGTACCAGAGCATCTTGACCGGGACGCCGTTGGCACGCAGCACGTCGAAATTCGCCGCACCCTGCCCCGGCGGAAACAGCGTGTCGACGGTCCCCTGCTCGATCAGCGTCGGTGCACGAATGCGTGACAGCAGGTCGCCGGGGCCGCGGTCGGCCGCCCATTGCGTGCTCGCGGGCGACAGGCGGCTGGCGGCGAGCGACTCGACGCACGCCCGCGTGAGGCTCGCGTCGAGGCCGCCGAGCTGGATGCCGGCGGCTCCGAAGAGTGCCCCGCCGAGCGTCGAGTCGACCTCGCCCGTCGCGCACACGACATAGAAGTTCGACTTCACGGCGCGCTCGCGGAACAGGCTCGTGACGAGCGAGTTCCAGGCGACGTCGGGCACGATCGCGTCGACGCGCGGATCCAGGCCGGCGGTCAGGAACTGGATCGCTCCGCTGTAGCTTGGCCCCGCCATGCCGACGCGAGGGTCGCCCGGGGCGTCGAGCAGCGCTTCGGGCTGGACGGCGACGTAGTCGATGATCGCCTGGACGTCGCGCGCCTCTGCGGTGGGCGAGTCGAAATGCACGGTGCCGCCGGAGGCGCCCAGGCCGCGCGGATCCCAGCTGACGATGTTGTAGCCGGCGGCGCTCAGCGTCGCGAGGCCGATCGTGTCGCTCTTGGTGTCCACCAGGTCACGCGCACCGGGCCCAGGGAACCCGGGGCCGACGAGTACGGTTGGTGCGCGCTCGCCGACTGAAAGCCCCGCCGCGGGGAAGAAGCGGGTCACGATCGGCGTGCCGTCGAACGAGCGCACGATGGCGTCGCGGGCAAGGGCCGGGGAGGCGGCCGCGAGCAGTGCCGCGAGCGCGAGCATCCCCGTGATCGTTCGTCTCGTCACGGCTCGTCGCCACGATCGTAGGAGATGAGCTCGAGCAGCGTCCCGTCGGGGTCGCGGAAGTAGACGCTCGTCCCCGTCCCGCGCGCGCCGGAACGTTCGACGGGACCCTCGACCACCGTGACGCCGTGGCGCGCGAGATGCTTGAGCGCCGTCCGCGCCGTGCCGGGCCACGCGAAGCAGAGGTCGCTGTTGCCGGGCGCCACGGGCGCGGCCGCGCGCGGATGCGGCGTCGAGCCGGGACCGTGGACGTTGAGCTGGACGGCGCCGATGCGGTACGCCCGGCGCCCGAGCGCGAGCGCGGCGACCTCGGCGCCGAGGACGTCGCGGTAGAAGGCGTCCGAGCGCTCCCAGTCGGAGACCGCGACGACGCAGTGGTCGAGGCGCACGCGACGCGGCCTGGGTCGTTGAGCCATTCGCCGATACTAGGTCTGAAGTAGGAGATACACCGCGAAGCCCGTCCACGCACATGCGAGTAGGACGGGTAAGACCTTGAGGACCAGGCGGGTTGGCGACGCGCGAAGAAAGGGCGATTGCGGCTGGTTGACGACCATCTGGCCGCCGTACCGCGCTAGCCGTTTCTCAAGGTCAATGACACCCGCTTTGCGGGCGGCGGTATAGGAGGTGCCGGCGTTGATGGCGACCGCAAGCCCCCACGTCGCGATTGCCGCAATCGCGGCAACCGCGCCCCGCACAACATCGTCGCTGCCCGCGTTGGCGCTTCCCGTGCTGACCGAGAAGCCGAGCGCGGCTGCGATTGCTCCCGAGACGTATACGCATGACTGAAGCTTGGTCCACGTGAGGTTGTCTTCATGGTTGTACAGCTCCACCGCGCGGTCGTACTGACTCGCCATGATGTGTGGGACGGCTTCGTCGTCGGGAAGCCTCAACCACAATCCACTGACGCCGCCACCCTCGTTGGGCATCTCCGCGACATGGACGAAGCCGAGCTGCATGTGAAATACAATTGACGCCTGATTGCGGGGTTGATGGACAACAGTGGCCGCGATGGCCTCGCTGCTGTGGCGTCTCATTACCTCGCGATATAGCACAGTCCCGATGCGCGCTCGTCGACACTCTGGATCGACGGCGACCTGCTTGATCACGAGTGAGGGGGCCTGAAACCGGATCGGCGCGAGCTGGCTGCCATCCGAGAGCGGGAGGCATTCGCGGGCCATCACGATGACGAACCCCAGCAAGCGATCATCCAGTGCGACTACAGCGAACGTGGTCGCCGTTGCCAATAGCGACCGGTAATCAGCGGCTGAGTAGTTGGACACGAGAAATCCCGAGGCGACCGGTGCAGATCCAAGGCCACTGCCCCGTGCAATTCGGACAATCTCGTCCATGTCTGTCTCGGCTGCATCCCGAATGACAGCTCCGCGGAGTGCCGCTACTCCGTTGTGATGTCCTGCTTCCGCGAGCCATGTCTCCCGCCACGCGCGCGCCTCTCCCAAAACTCGGTCACGTTCGTTCATCGTGCGCTCATCATCGTGCATTGGGGATGAGCCGCGCAATCCCTCTCAGGCGACGACGCCGAGCGCGCCCGGCCGCACGCCGAAGGCGACCTCCGAGACGTCCCCGACGTGGTCGCCGTCGACGCGCAGGACGCGCCTTTCTCGCCCAAAGTCCCCGCCTCCGTCGGGATCTCGTCACGCCGGGGATCCCGGCGCACGGGCCAGACTAGTCGTGCGGTACGCCGGCGCGCAAGCGGCGCGCGCAGTCGCGGTAGTCGAGGACGAGCATGAACGCCAACGCGCCCGATTTGACTGTGTCACGCTCCGTTGTCTAGGTTCGCGTCCGACGGTTCAGGCGTACGGATGCGCCTGCATGGACGAAAGCCGCCATGGGGGAGGGGACGTGACCGAGTTCGCGCTTGGGTGCTTGCCGCAGACGGTCGTTCCGGAACTGGTTGCGACGCAACTCGCGACTCCGCGCCGTGTTCGGGCTACGTCGCGCGGGAGCGCCTCTCGCGTGCGCTGACGGCCGGCTGCGCGAAGCGTCTGACGCTCGTCGCCGCCCCGGCGGGATACGGGAAGACGTCCCTGGTCGCCGCGTGGTGTGCACAGTGCTACGCGCACCCGACCGCGTGGCTGTCGCTGGAGTGGACCGAGAACGACCCGATCCTGCTCGCTCGCTATCTCGTCCGCGCCCTGGGGCGACCGGGTGCGGGCTCGGTTTCCGAGCCCGAGCCCGATGGCGCGCCCGCCATGGCGTCGATGCGCGCGCTCGTCACCGATCTGGCCGAGGCCTTCACCGAGACGGTGCTCGTGCTCGACGACTACGACATCGTCCGCGAGCCGGAATGCCATGCCTTGGTCCGGTTCCTGCTCGACCACGCTCCGAGCTCGCTGCACATCATCGTCTGCGCCCGAGCCGATCCGGCGCTCGCGATCGGCTCGCTGCGAGCCGCCGGTCAGCTCGCCGAGCTGCGCGCCCACGACCTGCGCATGAGCGAGGACGAGGCCGCTGCGCTGCTCTCAGAACGCGAGGGGCTGTGTCTGGATTGCGAGGCGCTCGCCGACCTCGTGGCGCACACCGAGGGCTGGGCGTCCGGCCTCTGCCTGTCGGCGTCGTGGATGCGTGCAGCGGGCGCCGCGCGGCGCCCGGCCGATCGCTTCGGCGGCGACATCCGCCACGTCGTCGACTACCTCAGCGAGGTCGTGCTCGATCGGCTCGCCGACGAGGATCGCGACTTCCTGCTGTGCACCTCGATCGTGGACCGCCTGTCGCAACCGCTCTGCGACGCGATCGTGGGTCGTCCGAGTGGCGCGGCGCTCGACCGGCTCGAGCGCTCCAACACGTTCCTGATCGCACTCGACGAGCGCCGTGGGTACTACCGCTACCACCGCATGTTTCGCGAGACGCTGCGTAGCGAGCTTGCCCGTAGGCACTCCTGCGACGTCGCGCCCCTGCACCGGCGCGCGAGCGCATGGTACCGCGCCGAGGGGCTCGCGTCCGAGGCGATCGAGCACGCGGCGGATCCGAGCTCGAGTTCCAGCGCTGGATCGAGCTCGCCGTCCGGCGTGAACCGCTCGCCGGACGGCCGCCACCCGACATCGCCACAGGGACCTCGCTGCGGGCGGGCGTCGACCTGCTGCGCTGCGCGTTCGCCTATCGCAGCGTCGCGGCGGCGCTCGAGCTGGCGGCTCAGACGGTGCACGTCGCGACCGAGGCTCGCGGACAGCTGCGGGTCGCCGCCGTCGCGAACCTCGGTCAGCACTTGTATCTCTCGGGGGATCCGACGGCCGCGCGGCAGGTGCTGAGCGCTGCGATCCATGATCCGGAGGCGCAGCGGCGCCTGCATGGCTATGTCACGGCGCTCGTGACGGAGGCGCTCATCGCGCTCGACGACGGCCGGCCCGACGACGGCGAGCGCGGCGTCCGGCGGGCGCTGCAGTACGCCGAGGCGGTCGGCGTCGGTGGCCAGCAGACAACGGCGCTGGCGTATGTCGCGCTCGGACGCGCGCACTTCGCTGCTCGCCGCATCACGGCGGCTCGCACGGAGTTCGAGCGCGGCGTCGCGCTGCTGTGCGGCGGCATCATGGGCGCCCAACTCGCCTATGCGCTGCTGTGGACGGTTCCCGTCGTGCAGGCGTCGGGCGATGGCGCGCTTGCGCTGGCGCTCGTCGAGGAGGCAGAGTCACTGCTTGCGTCCTTCGACGACGCGGGGATCCTGACGGCGCTGTTGCGCAGCGTCCGCCGGCGCCTCGAGCTGGCGCGCCGGCGGCGGCGCGACCCGCACTCGAACGCGCTCACCAATGCCGAGCTCGCGCTGCTGTCGCGGCTGCGCAGCGCCAAGTCGCAGCGCGAGATCGCGCGCGAGCAGTCGGTCTCGATCAACACCGTGAAGTCGCACTGCTCGGCCATCTACCGCAAGCTCGGCGTCCGCTGCCGCGAGGACGCGGTCGTGCGAGCGACCGAACGCGGTCTGCTGCTGGGCTTGCCGTTGTCGGCCGCGATGTCCGCGATGTAGCGATTTACGTTCGTCTTGTAGCCCGGCGACATCGTAAATCCGGCGGGCACCCAGTCCAGTAGATCGGCGTGATCGTGACGTCCCCCGCCTGAGCGGTCGTGCCCATGACGGCGCCGCCGTGATAGCCCAACGGCGGCGTGCAGCCCGAGCAGATCGCCGGCTCGCTGCCGGTCTCAAGCCGCGAGGTGGGGCATCGGTCGCCTGTGGCTGACCGTGGGCCGAGCTGCCCGTCGCTGCCAGCAGCTCGGCGTTCATGCGCGTCGGCAGCTCGGCACCCCACTTCCACGGAGCGCTCGGCGCCGCGCTCGCGAGCGCTGGCGTGCTCCCTACGGCCGCGAGCAGGATCGTCGTGAGCAACGCCCGCACGGCGAACGTGGACGAGCAACGCAGCAGGCCGAGTGGCGACATGACGACTCTTTTCCGTGGACGTGCGCGACCGCAGGCGAGATTCGGCCCCACCTTCCCGCCGATCGGTGCGCGTGTTCGGTTTCCGATCGCTAACCACCCGGGTGAGACGGCTTGCGCTCGGGCGTCGCGCCGGCGGGTCTGCGCAGCTCAGGCGACGACGCCGAGCGCGCCCGGTCGCACGCCGAAGACGACCTCCGCGACGTCTCCGACGTGGTCGCCGTCGACGTGCAGGGGGATCGCGCGGCCGTCGGCGGATTCACAGCGCAGCCCGTCAACGTCGCGAAACGAGCGCACCTGGGGGTGCCCGATGATCGAGCGCTTCGGTGACAGCAGCCGCCACAGCACTGGCACGACGTCGCGCGGGCGCGCGCCGCGCAGCGCGACGCCCGCCAGCGAGCCGGTGCTCAGGCCCCCGCCTTCGGCGAACTGGAGCGGCTTGTCGCCGAGGTACGTGAACGCGTCGCCGTTCTGCACGAGCGTCGAGATCACGCTGTCGTCCTCGCCATCGACGTGCAGGTTCATGCGCGGTGGGTCGCGGACGTACTCGCGCAGGACCGTCTCGATCGAGGCGTAGACGAAGTAGACGTCGCGCAGCCGGTGCTGCTTGAGCTTCGGCTGGCGATCGATGCGCCTGACGATGCTCGCGTCGACGCCGTAGCCGCTGGAGAACGTGAACACGCGACCGTTCGCCGTTCCGACGTCGATCCGGCGCGCGCGCCAGTCGTCGGCCATCGCGAGCAGGTGCTCCGTGGCGTCGATGATCTCGCCCGGCACCCCGAGCATCTTGCAGAGCACGTTCGTCGCGCCGCCGGGCAGGCACGTCAGCGGCGTGGGAGAGCCGAGCAGGCCGTTGGCGACCTCGTTGACGGTCCCGTCGCCGCCGAAGGAGACGACGATGTCATAGCCCTCGTGGGCCGCCTCGCGGCAGAGGTCGGTCGCGTGCCCGCGCGCCTGCGTGTCGATCGCCTCGACCTCGTAGCGCCCGTGCAGGGCTGCGATCACGAGGTTGCGCAGGCGCGGGTTCATCGTCGACGCGGACGGGTTGACGATGACGAGCATCCGCCGGCGCTGCATCGGGCAGCTCAGGGTCACGCTCTCCGCCATGCGCTCCAACGGCTCGTATGAGGTCACGGGCTACAACCAGTCGCGGCTGCGGAAGAACCACAGCATGGCGCCGAGCAGGACCAGCATCGCCGCCACGATGATCCAGAAGCCCTCGGACGTCTGCTCGCCCGGCACCTTGACGTTCATGCCCCAGATGCTCGCCACGAGCGTCAGCGGCAGCACGACGACGCTGATCGCGGTCAGCGCCTTCAGCACGTCGTTGACGCGGTGTGAGAGGACCGACTCGTTCGTCGACTCGAGCCCCTCGACGACCTCCTTGAAGTTCTCGAGCATGTCCCAGATGCGCTCGGAGGCGTCGTTGATGTCATCGAAGTAGATGTCCAGGCCCTCGGGGATGTAGCGCTTCGTGCGCTCGAGGTCCTGCAGCGCCGTGCGCTGCGGGCGCACGATCTTGCGGAAGTTGATGATCTCCTGCTTGACATTGGAGATGTCGCGCACGATCTCGCCCGAGCGGCCCTCGAAGATGTCCTCCTCGAGCACCTCAAGCTTGTTGCCCATCTTGCGCAGCATCGGAAAGGATGCGTCGACGCAGTCATCGACGATCTTGTAGAGCAGGAAACCCGGGCCCTTGGCGAACAGCGAGTCGCGCTGCTCCTCGCGCGACTTGCAGCTCTCGAAGAGGTACTCCAGCGGCTGGATCGGCTCGTTGGGCAGCGTGATGACAAAGTCCGGGCCGATGAACATGTCGAGCTCGGCGGCGTTCAGGCGCCCGACCGACTTGTCAAAGCGCGGGAAGTGCAGGACGACGAACAGGTACTCGGGGTACTCGTCGACCTTCGGACGCTGGTTGCGCGAGAAGACGTCTTCGTAGTCGAGGGGATGGAAGTCGAAGTGCTGCTCAAGCCACGCGCGATCGACCGGCCGCGGACGCTCGATGTGCAGCCAGCGCAGCCCGGGGGCCTCGATGATCTCGACGTTGGGCGTCTCGGGATCGGCCGCGGGCGAGCCGCTGACCGGGCCGCGGCCCCGCGTGGGGCGCCCGAAGCGTGGCTTTGGGAGGTTCGGCATGGCTGATATTGTGCCCACCGAGAGCTGGACACATCCAGAGGGGTGGAGGGACAGGCCCTGTGAAGCCCCGGCAACCATTCCGCGAGAGCGGGAACGGTGCCAATTCCTGTCAGATGTGGCATGGCCGCGCGGCCTCGCCACAAGATCCCAGGCGGAGGTTCATATGGCGGCGAAGCAGCTCAAGTGCAGAGAGTGCGCGACGGAGTACCCATTGGAGGCACGCTATGTGTGCTCGCGGTGCTTCGGTCCTTTGGAGGTGGCCTACGAGCACGATCCGGTCGTCGACGTCGGCTCCCTGCGGCGCCGCATCCAGGGTGGCCCGCAGAACATCTGGCGCTACCACGACTTCCTGCCGCTCGAGGGGCCGCAGCCGCAGACGCGCACCGGCCTGCCCGCGGGCTGCACGCCGCTGATCCGCGCCGACCGGCTCGCCGAGCGCCTCGGCCTCCATGGCGAGGTGTGGGTCAAGAACGACGCCGCCAACCCGACGCACTCCTTCAAGGACCGCGTCGTCTCGGTCGCCGCGACCCGCGCCCGCGAGCTCGGCTTCGACACGCTCGCCTGCGCGTCGACCGGCAACCTCGCGAACTCCGTCGCCGCTCACGGCGCCGCGCTCGGGATGGACTCCTACGTCCTGATCCCCGCCGACCTCGAGGAGCAGAAGCAGCTCGCGACCGCGATCTACGGCACGAACCTCGTCAAGGTGCGCGGCAACTACGACGACGTCAACCGGCTCTGCACGGAGCTCTCGGGCGACCGCGAGAACTGGGCCTTCGTGAACATCAACATGCGCCCGTACTACGCCGAGGGCTCGAAGACCGTCGCCTACGAGATCGCCGAGCAGCTCGGCTGGGAGCTTCCCGACCGCTGCGTCGTGCCGATCGCGTCCGGCTCGCTGTACACGAAGATCGCCAAGGGCTTTCAGGAGTGGATCGAGATGGGCCTCGTCGAGGGTGACGTGCCGACGATGAACGGCGCCCAGGCCGAGGGCTGCTCGCCGGTCGCGGCGGCGTTCGAGCAGGGCAAGGATGTCTGCCGGCCGGTGAAGCCCGACACGATCGCCAAGTCGCTGGCGATCGGCAACCCCGCCGACGGGCCGTACGCGCTCGATCTCGCGCGCTCCAGCGGCGGCTGCATCGACGCCGTCTCAGATCAGGAGATCCGCGACGGCATCCGCCTGCTCGCCGAGACGACCGGCATCTTCACGGAGACGGCCGGCGGCGTGACGACCGCCGTGCTCGCCAAGCTCGCCGCCCGCGGCGACATCGGTGACGACGAGCGTGTCGTGCTCGTCATCACCGGCGAGGGCCTGAAGACGCTCGACGCGGTGCGCGACTCGTTCAGCGCCTACGAGGTCGATGCGAACATCGATTCCTTCGAGGCGGCCTTCGCCGCGGACGGAGTCAACGTCTGATGACCATCACCGTGAAGCTCCCGACCCAGCTACGTGATCTCGCCGGCGGCGCCGCGCATGTGCAGGCCGAGGGCGCGACCGTCGCCGAGGCGCTGGAGTCCGTCTTCGCCACCCACGGCGAGCTGCGCGACCGCCTCTACCAGGAGGACGGTGATCTGCGGCGCTTCATCAACGTCTACCTCGGGGGCGAGGACATCCGCTTCCTCGACGGGCTGCAGACGACCGTTCCGGCGGGCGGCGAGCTGACGATCCTGCCCGCGGTCGCCGGCGGCTGATCGCCGCGAGCTTCGAAGGTGGCGCGCACAAGCGCCCGCGCTGGCGCGCTGCCACGGCATCCGTGGAGCCGCGCGGCGCCGCAGGTAGCGCATCGACGGGCACGACCGATAGACTCGCGACCTTCGTCGATCTGTCGGTCATCGGTCTACCGTGGGAGGTACCTGGGGAATGTCAGGCAACAAGAGTCTTGCGCAGAGTGTCATGCCGTTGTTCGGTGCGCTGTACGTGGGCATCGGAATCATCGGTTTCGCGATCACCGGCTTCAGCAACTTCCTGCAGAACACGGACGATCACATTCTCCTGTCCGGTCTCAGCATCAACCCGTTTCACAACCTCGTGCACATCGCGATCGGCGGCTTCCTGCTGATCATGTCGCGCCAGTCGGCGTCGACCGCAGAGGGCGCGTGCCTCGGTGTCGGCATCTTCTACGTCGCCGCCTTCGTGATCGGCTTCATCGGCCCGAACAACCTGACGATCATCTCGATGCAGGGTCGCGGCGACCTCGAGAACGTCAACCATCTGCTGAACGGCATCCTGCTGCTCGGTATCGGCCTCGTCTCCTCGAGCGCGACGGAAGCGGCCGCGAAGCGAAGCGGCATTCCGGCCTAAGAGCCACCCACAGATCGCAAGCGCCCCGCCGAGCGCCGGCGGGGCCGGGGGAGAGATCGTGAGGGGTCGTCGCGGGGACTGGGGAGTCCCGGCGACGACACCGCTCGACCATTCGTGACCGTCCCGGTCACGCACGGCCGCTGAACGGGCAGACTGTCCGTCGTGGCCGATCGTCTGCAGGACTACCGTCGCAAGCGCGACGCGACCGAGACGCCCGAGCCGGCCGGTGAGCACGCACCCGGCCCGTCCGAGGGCAATCGCTTCGTCGTCCAGGAGCACCACGCAACCCGCCTGCACTGGGACCTGCGCCTCGAGCACGACGGCGTCGCCGTGTCGTGGGCGGTGCCGAACGGGATCCCCGAGGATCCGAAGGACAACCGCCTCGCCGTCCACACCGAGGACCACCCGCTCGAGTACCTCGAGTTCGAGGGCGACATCCCGAAGGGCTCCTACGGCGCCGGGACGATGCGCATCTGGGACCGCGGCACCTACGAGCGCCACAAGTTCGACGACGAGAAGGTCGAGATCACCTTCCACGGCGAGCGCCTGAACGGGCGCTACGGGCTCTTTCCGCTCAAGCGCGTCAAGGGCGAGCCGCCGGGCAAGGACTGGATGATCCATCGCATGGATCCGCCGTCCGATCCGACGCGCCAGCCGATGCCGGCCCAGCTCAAGCCGATGCTCGCGCGCGCGGCGCCGCTGCCGCGCGATGATCCGCAGTGGGCCTTCGAGATCAAGTGGGACGGCGTGCGCGCGTTGGCCTACTCCGAGCCCGGCCGGATCCGCTTCGAGAGCCGTAACGGCAACGACATCACGGCCGGCTATCCCGAGCTGCGCGCGCTGAACCGCGCCCTGGGCTCGCACGCGGCGATCCTCGACGGCGAGATCGTCGCCTTCGAGGAATCGGATTCCCACCCGCCCCGCCCGAGCTTCGGACGCCTGCAGAGCCGGATGCATGTGCGCGGCGAGAGCGCGGTGAAGCGGCTCGCGAAGGAGGTGCCGGTCGCCTACCTCGTCTTCGACCTGCTGTGGCTCGATGGCCACCCGCTGTTCGAGCTGACCTACGCCGAGCGCCGCGAGCTGTTGAGCGACCTCGGGCTCGAGGGTCCGGCGTGGCGCACGCCCGACCACGTCGTCGGCGATGGGGCGGCGGTGCTTGCGGCGAGCCTCGAGAACGGGCTCGAGGGCGTCGTCGCGAAGCGCCTCGACAGCCTCTACGAGCCTGGCCGCCGCTCGACGTCGTGGTTGAAGATCAAGAACGTGCTTCGCGAGGACGTCGTCGTCGGCGGCTGGGTGCCTGGGACCGGCAGGCGCACCGATCGCATCGGCGCGCTGCTCGTCGGAGTAGAGGAGAACGGCGCGCTGCGCTTCGCCGGGCGCGTCGGCACGGGCTTCACCGAGGCCGAGCTCGACCGTCTCGCGAACCTGCTCGAGCGCCGCGACGGCTCGCCGTTCGCCGCCGCCGAGGGCGATGCCCCGAAGCCGCCGCGGGAGTCCGTCTTCGTCGAGCCGACGCGCGTCGCGGAGGTCGAGTTCACGGAGTGGACGAGCGACGGCGTCATGCGCCACCCGTCCTACAAGGGCCTGCGCGAGGAGTCGCCGCAGTCGGCGTTCCTCGACGCCGGAACGCCGCTCGGCGAGGGCGTCGAGGTGCGCGTCGGTGAGCGCACGCTCAAGATCTCGAACGTCGACAAGGTCCTCTATCCGCAGACGGGCTTCTGCAAGCGTGACTTCATCGAGTACCTCGTCCACGTCGCGCCGGCGATGCTCACGCATCTCGCGGGCCGGCCGCTGACGCGCAAGCGCTACCCCGACGGCGTCGAGGGCAAGTTCTTCTTCGAGAAGCAGTGCCCGAGCCATCGGCCCGAGTGGGTCCGCACCGCGCCGATCGTGCTGTCGAAGAAGACCGTCGACTTCTGCGTCTGCGACGACCTCCCGACGCTCGTCTGGCTCGGCAACCTGGCGGCGGTCGAGCTGCACTCGTCGCTGTCGATGGCCGATCCGATCGAGCGGCCGACCGCGATGGTCTTCGACCTCGACCCCGGCCCGCCGGCGACGATCGTCGAGTGCTGTCACGTCGCGCTGCTGCTGCACGGGATGTTCGAGCACCTCGGCCTGCGCGCGTTCCCGAAGACCTCCGGCAACAAGGGCATGCAGGTCTACGTCCCGTTGAACGTCGCCGACGCGTCCTACGAGCGCACCAAGGGCTTCGCGCGCGCCGTCGCCGAGACGCTCGAGGCGTCCGAGCCCGAGCTCGTCGTCTCGCGGATGGCGAAGGCGCTGCGCGGTGGCAAGGTCTTCATCGACTACAGCCAGAACGACGAGCACAAGACGACGGTCGCGGTCTACTCGCTGCGCGCCCGCGAGCGCCCGACGGTGTCGACGCCGATCAGGTGGGAGGAGGTGCGCTCGTGCGCCGCGAGCGGCGACCCCGACGAGCTCGTCTTCGACGCCGCCCAGGTCATCGCCCGCGTCGCCGAGCAGGGCGACCTGTTCGCGCCGGTCGCCTCGCTCGTCCAGCAGATTCCGGCGTTTGGCTGACGCCGACGCTCAGCCGCCGACCGACTGCCGGGAGGCGACGTACTGCGCGAACAGGGGCACGGTCAGGGCGTAGGAGCCGGTCGTGCGTGTCGCGGTGACGACGTGGCGTCGCCGCAGTGCCAGGACGGCCTCGACGAGCGCGCCCTCGTCGGGTTCGATCGGGCGCGCGCCCGTGTCGTCGCGGGCGAGCTCACGGACGAATGGGCGCGCGCGTTCGGGCACCGCGTCCCGCCAGAGGTCGAGGAAGTAGCTCACGGCGCGCGTGATGGCTGTCTCGCACGCGGCAGAGACATCGGTGACCTCGAGCAACGGATCGCCGGCGTGCCATAGGCGCGAGTTGAGCTCGTCGACGAGCACGGAGCAGACGACCTGCAGCAGGAACGGCTGGCAGGCGGTCACGCGCAGGATCGCCTCGACCGCGGGCTCAGAGTAGACGGACGGAAAGCCGGGGACAGGGTGCTCGACGAGGTGCGCGGCGTCCGTGCGATCGAGAGCGCCGAGCTCGATCGAGGTTGTGCTGACGAGCGTCGACGCCCACACGGGCGGCAGCTCGGAGAGCGCGCGCACGCCGGTCAGCAGCACCGTGATCCGCCGCCGATGCTGGACGATGCTACGCAGCAGATCGAGGATCCGGGTGTCGCTCAGCAGGTCGAGCTCCGCGCGCTCGCCGCCGGCCAGCAGGCCGCCGACCACGAGCGGGTCGAGGTCGCGCTGCAGTGCGGCCAGCCGCTGCGGCGAGTCGACGCGCTCGACGACACCTTGCGTTGCGAGTAGCGCGGCCGCGGCGATATGCCGGCGGCGCGACGGATTCGCGGCGACGACGGCGGTGGCCTGCACCGCGAGCGCGGGCTCCTCGAGTGCCAGCCGGGCCAGCAGTCGCGTGAGGCCGGGCAGCGGGAATCGCCCGTGTGGGTCCCAGCGGGCAGGATGCCTGGACCACAGATGCGACGGCGCGCCTTCGGCATGCCGCGGACGGTCGAGCCACGATGCCTGCGCCAGCTCGAGCGGGGCCAATGCCAATCGCAGCCATGCGACCCCGAGTGCGACCCCGCAGGCGACCCCGTAGGCGACCCCGTAGGCGACCCCGGCGGCGACCCCGGCGGCGACCCCGGCGGCGACCCCGAAGGGGACCCCGGCGGCGACTCCGACGGCGACAACGACCCACGTGATCGGTACGCCCACGAGGGCGAGCAACGCGCAGATCAGGACGGGCCACGTCAACGCGACGACGGCTGCGGCCAGCAGCTTCTGTAACGCGGAACGGGCGGCCGGGTCTGAGCGGGCGGCCCGCAGCGCTCGCCGGATGGTCAAAGCGCCGGCCTGATCCGATAGCCCGTCGATGTCTCGCCGGAAGCGCTCGGGTTGCAGGTAGAGCTCCAGCGGCAATCCGAGCCCGCGACGGAGGATCGCGCGAGGGTTCATCGACAGCCCAGCTCGCCCATCGCCGACGGCGCGCAGGGCCGGTGCGCTATGCGCCCGCGGGCCACGCCGCTGATACGCGGCGGCGCGATCATCGGCGCTGCTCGCCGGTCGACGGCCACGAGGCCCCGAGGCAGACCTGGTCGCTGAGGTCGCGAAACTCGTCCTCGACGCGATCGCGACCCGCGCCCGCCTCCAGTGCACGGAACCACGCCTCGCCGGCACATTGCAGCCGGCATGGGTGGCGCTCGGCGACTGCCGCCGCGTGCTCGCGCTGGGTCGGCCCGAGCCGCTGCGGGCCGTCCTGCGAGAGCGCCTCCTCGCAATCGGCGGCGGTCAGCGGCTCCAGCCGGCGGACGGGCAGATAGCTGGGCAGCGTCGACGTCACCTGGTGGCGCACGAAGTACGCTCCGAGCGGGACGCACGTCGCGACGACGGCGGTGGCGTACGGGCCGCGGCCGTCACCCTCGAGCAGGGAACGAGGTTGTCGTAGAAGACGGGCAGCGTGAACGCGTCGGGCAGATCGAAGCAGCGCTCGAACTCGTCGACGAGCACGATCGCCGTGGTCTGCTCGCGCAGCTCGCGTAGCGTGGCGCTGACCTCGGCGTAGGACGCCTCGGGCGCGCGCGCGAGCGCCGTCGATCGCCCACGCCCGAGCACGTCGGCGCCGAGCGGGCACTGGCTGATGCCGACAAGAATCGCACCGTACAGCTGCTCCGGCGCGACGACGTCCGCCTGCATGTTCACCCGCGCGACGACGCGGTCGGCGGCGGTGAGCCGTCCCCACGCGTGGTTGAGCGTGGTTGTCCGTCCCGTGCGTCGGTCGCCAACGAGGTTGACGTTCTGGCCGCGGCTCGCGTCGTCGCAGATCGTCGCGACGAGCGCGCGGCGGCTCGGACCCGGAAGCAGGTCGCCGACATACAGCGGCGTCCCGGGTCGAAACGGCGACCGGCGCGCCGCAGCCGGCCGCCCCCGCGTCGTGCCGGGGAGCATCGCCTGCGGTTGCTCGGAGCCTCGCTCGATCAGCGGAGCAGTGCGCGCGCGACACCGTCGATACCACCGCCAGTCGTGACCGACAGCTGGTGGATCTGGCGCAAACCGTACGGAGGATCGGCGTCGTCATCGAGGTAGACCGGGACGACGCGGCGGCGATCCGGATCGCTGCGACGCAGCGCGAGCGCCGTGATGACCTCTTCGCGCTGGTAGTAGGCCTGGTTCGATGCCGCCGACACGAGCACGACGACCACGCGCGCGTCTCGCAGGGCGGCCGACAGCAGGGGAGGCCACAGGTCCCCAGGCCGCAGGCACTCGTGATCGAGGAAGACCCGCGCGTCGTCGCGCCGCAACGCCGCGTAGAGCTCATCGGCGGCGGCGCGCTCGACGCTCGGGTACGCGATGAAGAACCCAGTCACCGTCCATCAGCGGACCATAGAGCGCAGAACTGGAGGCTGCCGTGGCGTAATCGCGCTGTTCCGGACGCCGTGCTGGGGTCAGACACCCACCGCGTGGCATTTCAACCAGGCGTTCAGTGTGCGCACGATCGCAGCGAGGCTCGAGCGCAGGCGGCGCACCGCGGCGCGGGCGTCATCGGCGCTGACGTCGATGTACACGTGCTGAAGCTGGTTGCGCGTGCGGTTCAGGCCCACGAGCAGCTCGAGCTGCCCGGCCGTCAACCCGCCGTCGGCGTGCACGAGCTCAAGATCAGCGCGAACGGTGGTCGATGCACGGCGGGTGGGTGCTAGGCCGGCAGCCACGAGGCCAGATCGCGCCGTCTCGACAAGGCCGTTGACGATCCGCTCGAAGGCGCTCATCACGCTTGCCACGCGATTGACATCCTCGGGTAGGTCGCTCCGAAACGCTGCGGTCCAGCGGGCGCCATCGAAGTCGGGGCCGAACTCCGACTCGATCGCCGCGGCCAGCGCACGGCTGTCGACCGCGATGCGCCGCAGCCGTGCACGCACGTGCTGGCGTTCGATCGCGACGACCGTGCCGGGCACGTCGGTGCGATCATCTCCGTCGCGCTGCCGCGTCACGACGCGAGGAGGTCCGCCACGGCCGATTGCGCTGCCGCGGTGGCACGCAGTTCCTCGTGACGCGCCGCGCGACGAATTGACGGCTCGGCGAGCTGGAGCGCCTGCCAGCGCTTCGCGCGATCGACGATGGCCCGTCCGTCGCGGATCGCCTCCAAGAGCACGGAAGGATTGTCGCCGGAAACACGCTCGAGGACGACGAGATCAACCGGTCGCGCGAGCCCCTGTTCCAGACGCGACGTCAGCCGCTGACGCCGTTCCCAGCCGTCGTCACGCAGGTCGACGAGAACATCGACGTCCGAGTTGTCGCCCGCGTGCCCGCGCGCCAGGGACCCGAAGAGGGCCGCCAACACAACGTTGGGCTCCGTACGCAGGACACGTCGGGCTCGCTCCAGGAACGCCCAGTGCTCGAGCAGATACGCGACCTCGTCCTCGGAGACGTCCACCCGCCGCGCGCTGATGCGGGTGCAGCGCACGGTGCCCCGGCTCACTGCGCGTCGGAGCGTCCGCTCGTCCGCTCCGACGGCCTGCGCGAGCTGCGTCACGGTCGTCCTCATCACATGGGCACCATACGCACTCGTGTGACCGTTAGCGAGAGTGGGGTGGTGGTTGTCGAGTACCGCGACTAGTCTGCGAGCACGTGGATCTCAGCGAACCACCCGAGCTCGAAGGCGTCGAGCACCGCTACGTCGACGTGCGCGGCGCGCGGATGCACGTCGCCGACAGCGGAGGAAGCGGTGAGCCCGTCGTCCTGCTGCACGGCTGGCCGCAGCACTGGTGGACCTGGCACGGGGTCATCGATCTGCTCAAGGACGATTTCCGTGTCATCGCGCCCGACCTGCGCGGCTTCGGCTGGAGCGAGGCGACGCCGCGCGGCTACCGCAAGGAGGAGCTCGCCCAGGACGTGATCGGCATCCTCGACGCCCTCGGGCTGGATAGCGTGAACCTCTCCGGACACGATTGGGGCGGGGTCGTCGGGTTCATCGTCTGCGTCGAACACTCCGACCGGGTGCGGCGCTTCGTGCCGATGAACACCGGCCACATCTGGCCGCGACGCGATATCGGCGGCATTCTGAAGACGCTGCCGGGCTTCGCCTACCAGGGCCTGCTCGCCAGCCCGGGGCTCGGGCACCGCGTGGGCTCCTCGCCGCGCGTGCTGGGCGCGATCTCGAAGGCGATCTCGACGCGCTCGGATCTCGTCATGGACGAGCTCGAACGCTTCTCGCCCCGCTTCTCCGAGCGTTCACGGGCGCGCGCCGCGCAGCAGGTCTACCGGACGTTCCTCCTGCACGACTACCCCTCGTGGGTGCGCGGCCGCTTCGCGGACGTACGCCTGACGACGCCCACGCTGTGGCTCAACGGCGTCGAGGACCCGGTGTTCAAGCGCGGAGCCGTGGAGAGCGTCTCCAAGCACGCCGACGATGTGCGCTTCGAGGAACTGCCCGACTGCGGCCACTTCCCGCCGCAGGAGCGCCCGGACCTCGTCGCCGAGCAGCTGCGCGCGTTCTTCGCGCCCGCTCCTGCCTCCGCGAGCTGAACGAACCGAGGGTCAGCCGCCGACCAGGCGCGGCCTCGCATCCGGGAAGCCGTACGTCGGCGGACGGCGCGCGGCGCGATGATGGTGGCTGCGAAGCACGCCGTGCTCCGACAACGACGAGGAGAGCACATGCCAGTGCGTCACCCCCTTCCCGATCCCCCCGTTCAGCTCGTCACGCTCGCCGCCAGCGGCGGGACGTTCACGCTGACCTACTCCGGCCAGGAGACAGCACCGCTCGCCGCCGCCGTCTCTGCGGCCGATCTGCAGGCCGCGCTCGCGTCGCTGAGCCGCGTCGGAGCCGGCAACGTCGAGGTCTCGGGCCCGGACGGCGGCCCGTTCGAGCTGCGCTTCGGCGGGGCACTCACCGGGCGCGACATCGCCGTCGTCGAGCCCGACTCCGGCGCTCTGGAGGGCACGATCGAGGTCACGACGCAGGTGGCGTCTCCGTGGGAGTGAACGCCGGCAGGGGTTGGGCCCGCGCGATCTTCGGGTAGGTCCTCGCTACCCGACGAAACGGAGAGCTGACATGTCAGAGGAAGAAGCCGTGCAGGTCGCAGAGCAGCCCGACGCCCCGAGCGCGGAGGCCCCCAGCGAAGAGGCGGGCCTCGCCAACGCCGTCGACGACCGCGCGGCAGAGCTCACCGGTGCAGGCGGCGCGTCCGCGACGGAGGCCCCCGTGGCCAGCAACGCAGCCGCGGTGGCCGCAGCCGAGGAGCACCTCGACGATGTCGATCTCAACGCCGATCGCGAGGCGCTCAAGAAGATTCAGCGCGGCATGTAGCCCACGATCGGGCGGCTGTGACGCGACGTCAGCGTCGCAGCCGCACGCGATCACCAGGCTGCAGCGTCTCGGGCTTGAGGCGCTTGTTGAGGTGCAGCAGCCAGTTGATGTTGTGCCCTGTGCGGGCGGCGATCGCTCCGAACGACTCGCCCTTGCGCACCGTCGCGAACTTCGGTCCGAGCGGCTTGCGCGGTGCCTTCGGGACATGCAGGCGGAGCTTGATGTGCTGCCCCGGGGCGATCGTCGTCGGGTTCGTGTTCGGATTGAACGTCTCGAGATCGTCGAGCGTCAGCCCGGTCCGCTGCGCGATGTGCGAGTACGTATCGCCGGCCTTGACCGTCCAGTAGACGGGCAGCTTGCGATCCGGTGCCGTTGCGGCGTCCGCTGCGCCGCCGCCGGAGCCGCCGAGGGCCGAGACGAGCGCGATGCCGATGACCGCGAAGACGAGGATGACGCCGAGCGGCACGAGGATGAACGGCGACCACCCACCGAGAAGGTCCCGGAATGGGCCGTCATCCTGATCTGTCGGCATAACCGGTCCTTATACCCCATTTATGTGGGTTTACGACGGGATTCTCATTAACCTTCCGCGGACCGCGTGTACTTGTCGCGAGCCGACCGGGACATGAGGGTGCCGCGCGACGCGCCGACCAGCGCGCCAGGAGGGATTCGAACCCCCGACTTCCGCCTCCGGAGGGCGGCGCTCTATCCACTGAGCTACTGGCGCGTGCCCACGGAGGCTACAGCGCGACGGGGACGCCGGGGCGGCGGGCGGGGCGGTGGTGGCGGCGCAACGCGAGCGTCACGCGGATCCCCTCGAGTGAGATTCGCAGCGTCATCTTCGACGCGCCGGCGATGCGCTCGGAGAAGACGAACGGCACCTCCTCGATGCGCACGCCGCCGAGATACGCGACCTGCGTCGTCTCGACCTGGAAGGCGTAGCCGGCGCTCAGCAGCTCGTCCATGTCGATCGCCGCGAGCGTGTCGGCGCGCCAGATCTTGAAGCCGCCGCTGAGATCGGAGAACGGCAGCCCGAGCGCCATCCGCGAGGCGCTGCAGCCGACGCGGCTGAGCATGAGCCGCGTCCGGCTCCAGCCGTCCGTGCCGCCACCCGGCAGATAGCGCGAGCCCAGCACAAGGCCGGCGTCGCGCTCGACGAGCACCCGCCGCATCTCGGCGAGCTTCTCCGGCGGATGGGAGAGGTCGCAGTCCATCTGCCCGACGACGTCGTAGCCCTCGGCCAGGCACCAGGCGAAGCCGGCGCGGTAGGCCATCCCGAGCCCGTCCTTCTCGGCGCGGTGCAGGACGTGCATCCACGGGCGCTGCGCCGCCAACGCGGCGGCGAGCTCGCCGGTGCCGTCGGGCGAGCTGTCGTCGACGATCAGCAGGTCGAAGCCACCGGCGGTCGCGGCGAAGCGCTCGACGAACAGCGGCAGCGACTCGCGCTCGTCGTAGGTCGGTACGACGACGATCGTGCGCGGGTCGGCGGGGATGGGCCGTGGGGCGGAATCATCAGCGCGCTCGGCGGCCGCGAGCGCGAGGGTGGCGGCCGGACGGCGTGCGCGGCGGGCCGCGGCCGGCACGGCGACCGCGGACGTCGCGGCGGTAGCGAACACGGGCGCGGCGGCCGGACGCGGACGGCCGGCGCGCGGCATCGCGGCAGCCGACGGTGCGGCCGAGTGCTCGCGGCGCAGCAGGACGAGCGCGAGGAGTTCGGCGATCGCGACCGCAAACAGCTCGCCGGCGAGCGACACGACGCGCAGGGCGATCGCCAGTGCGGCCGCTGGGCCGGCGCCCGTGACGCCGGCAAGGCCGACGGCGAGCACGGCGTCGCGCGGCCCGAGGCCGGCCGGCAGCAGCGGCAGCAGCACGCCGGCGACCCACGACAGGGCGAAGGCGCCGAGCAGGAGGAAGGCGCCGGGGGCCTCGGCGCCGAGCAGGCCGTTTGCCAAGAGTGCGATGCCTGCGGCCGTCGTCGCCCAGCCGGCGAGATCGATCGCGATCATGCCGGCGAGCGCGCGCTGGCGCAGTGGGCCCGCGACGATGACGCCGCGGCGTGCGGCCCAGCGGGCGAGGCGGTCGCCGAGCCATGCCGGTCGCAGGGCAAGCGTCGCGGAGCCGACGATCGCGAGTACGACGAGCGCGGCGAGCGGCGGGTCGACGCCCGCGAGGACGAAGCCCGCGACGGCCGCGATCGCGCCCGCGGCGACGGCCGCGAGCTGCTCGTAGCCGGCGGCGGTGAGCGCCTGCGGCGTCGTCGCGCCGATGATGTCGCGGCGCCGGACGCGGTAGGCGAACCCGACGACGCCGCTCGGCTCGTAGCGCAGCAGGAACGAGCGGCCCCAGACGCGCAGGGTCCCGACGGGCGGGGCGCTCGCGCCGAGGCGACGCAGGGCGATGCGCAGCGTCAGCGCCTGCACCAGCGGCGCGACGGCGAGCAGCGCCACGGCGCCGCCGAGCTTCCAGGGATCGATCGACCAGTCGACGGCGGCGATCGCGTCGCGCTGGGAGGACAGCGTCAGCGCGAGGCCGACGACGAGCGCGATCCCGGCCACGAGGCGGAAGTGCCGCCAGGCCCAGCGTCCTGCCGCCCTGCATCCGTGCTTGCATGCCTGCATCGCGAGCTCCCTCCGGAGGTACCTTGTTGACCGCTGGTCGACAAGACACCGCCGGCGCGCCCGGGTTACACCTCGGTGGGTCGGGCGGGCGCGGGCTTGACCTGCGACGTGCAGAAGGCGCAGCGGGTCGCCGCGAGCGGGATCGCGCTCAGGCAGTGTGGGCAGTCATGCGTCGTGGTGTCCACGGGCGTGTCGACCTTGCGGCGGTCCATGAGCGCGTTCAGTGGCTTGATGACGAAGAAGAAGACGACGGCCGCGATGATCAGGAACGCGAGCAGGGCGTTGATGAACGCGCCGTAGAGGAACGCGCTGCCATTGATCGTGAACTTCAGGCCCGAGAAGTCCGGCTCCCCGCCGATCGCGGCGAGCAGCGGCGTCACGAGGTCCTTCACGAGCGCCGTCACGACGGCACCGAACGCGGTGCCGATCACGACCGCGACGGCAAGATCGACCAGGTTCCCGCGCAGGATGAACGCGCGGAAGTCCTTCAACATGACGACGCCTCCTCGTATCGCTTGTCACAACCGCCGAACGTCTCGGACCGTAGCGCCCCAGTACCCTCGCGGCGGTGGATCTCTCGCTGTTCTTCGCCGGAACCGCCGGCTCGGTGCCGTCGGCTCGCCGTGGCCTGCCGGCGCTGCTGATCCGTCGCGGTGGCGCCCGCATCCTCGTCGACTGCGGGGAGGGGACCCAGCGCCAGCTCGTCAAGAGCGTCGGGCTCGCCGATCTCACCGACGTCTTCCTGACGCACATGCACGCCGATCATTGGCTTGGCCTGCCGGGGATGCTCAAGTCCTTCGAGCTGCGCGACCGTGAGCGCCCGCTCACCGTCCACGGCCCGCCGGGCATGACGGCGCTGCTCGAGCGCATGCGCCCGATCTACGGCCGTCCGCGCTACGGCCTCGAGTTCCGCGACCTCGAGCCCGACGAGGCGATCCGCCGCGAGGACCTCGAGATCGTGCCCTTCGCGGTCCGCCATCGCGGCGTCGCGCACGGCTACGCGCTGATCGAGGACGAGCGGCCCGGCCGCTTCGATGCCCAGCTCGCCGAGCGCCTCGGAGTCACGCCCGGGCCGGACTTCGGCCGTCTGCAGCGCGGCGAGGTCGTCGGCGACGTGCACCCCGAGCAGGTCATGGGCGAGCCGCGTCACGGGCGCAGGATCGTCATCAGCGGCGACACCGCGCCCACCGACGCCGTCGTCGTTGCGGCGCACCGCGCCGACGTGCTCGTCCACGAGGCGACGTTCCTCGACGAGGACTCGGGTCGCGCTGCGCTGACCGGCCACAGTACGGCGCGCCAGGCCGCGCAGGTCGCCGCCGATGCCGAGGTCGGCATGCTCGCGCTGACGCACCTGTCGGCACGATATGCCCCCACCCAGGTCCGCGACGAGGCCCGCGCCGTCTTCGCTCACACCGAGGTCCCGCGCGACTTCGACACGATCGAGATCCCGCTGCCCGAGCGCGGCGGCCCCGAGCTCGTCCGCTGGGATCCGGCGCGGCGCCCAGCACCCGCACCGATCGTCGCCGACGCCGCCGGCTGACGGGCGGCAGGCGGCGGGGCGCGTCAGCGCCCGTGGGCCTCGAGGAACTTCAGCCACAGCTCGCTGCGCGCCGGGAACGGGGCGATCGCGTGGGCGAGCCGCGACAGCTTGACCTCGCCGACGATCGCGATCGTCGCGGCCTGCAGGAAGTCCGCCACCTCGACGCCGACAAACGTCGCGCCGACCAGCACGTCGCGCGAAACGTCGACGACGAAGCGCGACGTGCCGGCCGCGTTGCGGCCGACGAAGCTCGCCCCGGCGGTGCCCGACGTCGGTAGGTCGACGGCGGTCGCGTCGATGCCGGCCTCGAGCGCCGAGGCGAGCGTGTGGCCGGTCGCGGCGACCTGCGGGTCGGTGAAGATCACGCGCGGCGAGCGCCCGCCGTCGACCTCGATTCGCGCGTCGGTGTCGCCGAGGATCCGGTCGGCTGCGACGCGTGCCTGGTACTTGCCCATGTGCGTCAGCAGCGCGCGGCCGTTGACGTCGCCGACGGCGTACAGCCAGTCCTGTCCGGCGACGCGCAGCGTGTCGTCGACGTCGATCGATCGGCCCGGCTGCAGGCCGACGGTCTCGAGGCCGAGATCGCCGGTCAGCGGCCGGCGGCCGACCGCGACGAGCAGCCGGTCGCCGCTGATCGTGGAGCCGTCGCCGAGCTCGACGCGGATCCTGCCGTCCTGCTCGTGCGCGACGCTCGTCGCCGGCGAACCGGTGTGGATCGCGATCCCGCGCTCGACGAGCGCCGCCGCGACCTGCTCGCTCGCGAACGGCTCCTCCCGCGCGAGGATTCGCTCGCCGGCCTCGATCACGGTCACCTTGGCACCGAGCGAGCTCCAGGCCTGCGCCATCTCGACGCCGACGACGCCCCCGCCGAGCACGACGAGGTGCCCGGGCACGTCGCTCGTCGTCGTGATTTCGCGGTTCGTCCAGGCCTGGGCATCGGCGAGGCCGGGGATCGGCGGCAGCGCCGCCGCGCTGCCGACCGCGACGATGACCGCCTCGCGCGCCTCGAGGACGTCGTCGCCGACGCGCACGCGGCGCTCGCCGTCCAGCCGTCCGGCGCCGCGCACGAGCGTGATCGCCCGCTGCTGCAGCCATGGCACCTGCTGCGCGTCGTCGAGGTGGTTGACGATCTCGTCGCGCCGCGCGAGCACCGCGGCGACGTCGACGCCGCGCCCGTCGAGCGCCTCGGCGGCGCCGGGCACGCGCGCGACCTCGGCCAGCAGCTCCGCCGGGCGCAGCAGCGCCTTGGACGGCATGCAGGCATAGAAGCTGCACTCCCCGCCGACGAGCTCGCGCTCGACGATCGCGACGCTGCGCCCGCCACGCTCGGCCAGGCGCCCAGCGGCGACCTCGCCCGCCGGGCCTGCGCCGATGACGATGACGTCGTAGGTCTGCGTGGCCATGGTGGGGGTCTCCGATCGGTGAGGCATGGTGATGCTGCGGCCCGTGAGCGTCGCCGGCGTTTCTCACGATTCGATGAACCCGGCACGCGCGAGCGTTCACAGCGCGTCGCGTCGTGCAGAGTGTGGCGGGTGAGACTCGAACCCGGACAGCCGTTCCCCGATCTCGACCTGCCCGACCACACCGGCCGCGCGCGGCGGCTCTCCGAGCTCGCCGGCGGCGACCCGCTCGTGCTGCTGTTCTCGCGCGGCTGGTGGTGTCCGAAGGAGCAGCGCCACCTGCGCGAGGTGACCGCAGCTCAGGGCGAGTTCGAGGTCGCCTACGCCCGCATCGTCGTCGTCAGCATCGACGCGCCGGAGGTGCAGTCCGCCTTTCGGGCGGGCGTGGGCGCTCGCTTCACGTTCCTATCGGATGCGGATCGCGCGTGGATGGAGCGCCTCGACCTGCTCGAGACGACCGACACGACGCACCGTCCCTACCGTCCGACGGCGTTCACGCTGCACCCCGACCTGACGATCCATCGGGTCTACGACGGCTACTGGTACTGGGGCCGCCCGACCATCGAGGACCTGCGCCAGGACATGCGCGCGATCTCACGCGCCGTCCGCGAGGACTTCGGGCGCACGTGAGTGATCTCCCGCCCGGCGCCGCGCGGCTGTGCTTCGACGGCAGCGCGTTGCGGGCCGACCTCCTCGAGCGGGTTGACGGCGGCGAGACCTCGGGCCGCCGCTTCGACGGCGCAGTGCCACCCGCAGGCGAGGGCCCAGGCCGCTGCTTCGAGATCGACGCGCGCTGCCTCGCCGGCGTCGCCGTCCCCGGCGCCTACGCGCATGTCTGCGCGCTCCCCGACGACGCGGCGGCGCTGCGCTTCGACGAGCCGGAGATCCAGCAGGCGCGCCGCGACGCGCTCGCGTGGTGGATCCCGCTGCTCGGCGACGCGCTCGTCTGCCTGACGACGCTCGCGCTCGACGCGTCGCTCTACGGCGGCGCGATCACCGTCACGCGGCGACCGGTCGCCTGGAGCGCCGACCCGTTCGCGCGGATCTTCGCCGGCACCGTCGTGCGCAGCGACCTCTTCGCCGAGGTCGCGCCGCCGGCGGGCCCGGTGATCGAGCGCTACGCGGGTGTGGCCTGGCCGGGCGGACGCTTCTGACCCGCGCGTGTCAGGCGCCGGGAGCGATCGTCCGCAGACCCGCGAGGCGGCCGGCGGCGCTCTGGCGCTCGTCATAGGTGACGAACGCGTCGAGCGGTGAAAGTATGAGCGCCGCCGCGACATGGATGGCATCGAGGGCACGCAACGACGGTTCGTCGAGCGTGCCGGCGGCGACGAGCATCTCGCGATCGATTGGGAGCAGTGCAACCGCGTCGAGCAGTTCGCCGACACGTTCCAGGAGGCGGACGCGCGGCAGCGATGGATCGAACGACACGGCCCGGAGGATGGCGCGGGGAACCTCCGTCAGGACCAGCTCACTGCTCACGAGGTCCGCGTTGTCGAGGTAGGCCCGCAGCGAGGGGCTCTCGGGCTCGTCGCGCACGAGCTTGACGAGGGCGGACGCGTCGACGTAGTACAGCGCCATTCAGTGCCGGTCAGCGCTCGCCGCGGACCTCGTCGAGCGCGCGGCTGAGCGCGTAGGGCTCGCCTCGAAGATCCAGCGGCGCAGGCAGGCCACGGCGCCGAGGGCGTGCCACGCGACCCTCGGCGATCAGCCGATCGAGCGCCTCGCCGGTGCTCGGTGGCGGTCCGAGTTCCGCCACGGGCCGGTTGCGATCGGTGATCACGAGACGCTCGCCGCGTTCGACGCGTTCGAGGTAGCGCGAGAGATTCTGCCGCAGCTCCGCGATGCCGACCGAGTTCATGTACACGAAGGTAGCACTCGGCCGCAGTGACCGCGCGGGATGAGTCGCCGCGCCCGCTGCTAGCCTCATCCGCACGACCAGCCAGCTCCTTTAACCCGGTCCCGTGAGGCCAGGAAGGACGGACATGCCAGACCCGAAGGTCGTCCTCGACAGCGAGGACATGCGCCGCACGCTGACGCGCATCGCACACGAGATCGTCGAGAACGCGGGCGATCCGCAGCAGATCGCGCTCGTCGGCATCCACCGCCGCGGGGCCGTCCTCGCCGCCCGCCTGCGCGAGCTGCTTGCCGAGCTGCACGACATCGACGTCCCGCTCGGCGACCTCGACATCTCGTTCTACCGCGATGACGTCACGATCCGCGCAGGCTCCCCGGTCGTGCACTCGACGCACCTGGACTTCGACATCGACGCGCGCACGATCGTCATCGTCGACGACGTGCTCTTCACCGGGCGCACCGTGCGCGCCGCGATCGAGGCACTGTTCGACTACGGCCGCCCGAAGCGCGTCCAGCTCGCCGTGCTCGCCGACCGCGGCCACCGCGAGCTGCCGCTGCGCCCGGACTACGTCGGCAAGAACCTGCCGACGGCGCGCTCGGAGCGCGTCTACGTCCGCGTCGCCGAGCTCGACGGTGAGGACAGCGTCTCCATCACGGAATATGAAGGGATCGCGGCATGAGACACCTCCTGTCGATCGCCGACCTGACGCGCGACGACGTCGAGCGGATCCTCGACCGCGCCGCCGCGTTTGCCGAGGTCTCCGACCGCGACATCAAGAAGGTCCCCGCGCTGCGCGGGCGCACGATCCTGAACCTCTTCTACGAGGCGAGCACGCGCACTCGGTCGAGCTTCGAGCTCGCCGCCAAGCGCCTGTCCGCCGACGTCGTGAACTTCGCCGCCAGCGGCTCGAGCGTCGAGAAGGGCGAGTCGCTCAAGGACACGGTCCTGACGCTGACCGCCCACTCGCCCGACGCGATCGTCATCCGCTCGCCGTACGCCGGCGCGGCCGCGCTCGTCGCCGGCTGGACGACAGCCGCGATCGTCAACGCCGGCGACGGCAAGCACGAGCATCCGACGCAGGCGCTGCTCGACGTCTACACGCTGCGCCAGAAGCTCGGCTCGCTGGAAGGTCGGAACATCTGGATCGTCGGCGACGTGGCCCACTCGCGCGTCGCGCGCTCGAACGTGCTCGCCTTCCGGATGATGGGCGCCCACGTCACGGTCTGCGGCCCGCCGACGCTGATCCCGCGCGGCATCGAGGCGCTCGGCTGCGAGGTGCGCTACGACCTCGCAGACCTGCGCGAGGCCGACGTCGTCTACGCCCTGCGGATGCAGCACGAGCGCATGGACCAGCACTTCGTCCCGTCCCTGCGGGAGTACGCCGCCGTCTACCAGATCAACGGCCGCCGGCTCGGCCCGCGCCAGGTCCTCATGCACCCCGGCCCGGTCAACCGCGGCGTCGAGCTGTCCGGCGAGGTCGTCGACTCGCCACAGGCGGTCATCACGATGCAGGTCAAGGCCGGCGTCGTCGTGCGCATGGCCGTCCTCTACGAGGTGCTCGTCGGCGCGGCGGGTGGCTTGCGACAGCAGGCCAGCCGGCCGACCGAGCCGCAGCTCGCATGAGGCCCTACGACACGATGACCCCGGACCGCTCGCTCGTGCGCCTCGTCAGCGCCCCTGCGCGCCCCGCCACGCTGCTCGTGCGCGGCGCGCACGTGCTCGATCCGCGCACCGCCATCGACGGGCTGCACGACGTGCTCGTGCGCGACGGCGAGATCGCCGAGATCGCCGCCGCCGGCTCGCTGACCGCGCCGCCCGACGCCGAGACGGTCGACGGCGCCGGGCGCCACCTGTTCCCGGCCTTCGTCGACCCGCACGTGCACCTGCGCACCCCCGGCCAGGAGCACAAGGAGGATCTCGAGACCGGGACCCGCTCGGCGGCCGCGGGCGGCTTCTGCGCGATCGTCGCGATGCCGAACACGTCGCCGGTCGTCGACTCCGCGCCGATCCTCGGCGCCCTGCTCGACGCGGCCACGCGCGAGGCGCGGATCCCGGTCGGATTCAGCGCCTGCATCACGCGCGGCATGGAGGGCGTCGAGCTCACCGAGATGGCCGAGCTGCGTGCGCTCGGAGCGGCCTGCTTCACCGACGACGGGCGCCCCGTGACGAGCGCCGGCGTCCTGCGCCGCGCGCTGCAGTACCAGCGCCTGTGCGGCGGGGTTCTCGCGCTGCACGAGGAGGACCCGTCGCTGTCGGGCGACGGCGCGATGCACGAGGGCGCGGTCAGCGCGCTGCTCGGCGTCGCCGGTATCCCGAGCATCAGCGAGTCGACGATCATCGCGCGCGACTGCGCGATCGCCGAGTACGAGGACGGCCGCCTGCACATGCAGCATCTGTCCGCGCGCGAGTCCGTCGAGGCGATCGCGGCCGCCAAGGCGCGCGGCGTCAAGGTCACTTGCGAGGCGAGCCCGCACCACCTGACGATGACCGACGAGGACGTCCGCGACCTCGACACGCGCAAGAAGATGAACCCGCCCCTGCGCGAGCCCTCCGATCGTGCGGCGCTCGTCGAGGGGTTGCGCAGCGGGGTCATCGACTGCATCGCGACCGATCACGCGCCGCATGCGCGCGACGAGAAGGAGGTCCCGTTCGAGCAGGCCCCGATGGGCTCGACGGGCCTGGAGACGGCGTTCTCGGCGGTCTACACCGAGCTTGTCGTGCCGGGGACGCTGGCGCTCGAGCTCGTCGTCGAGAAGCTCACCGCAGGCCTTGGCTGTATCGACCTGCTCGTGCCGCGGATCGCGGTCGGCGAGGCGGCGAACCTCGTCCTCGTGGACCTGCAAGCGCGCTGGGTGGTGGGGGAGTCCGGCTACGAGAGCCGCTCGGAGAACTGCTGCTTCGCCGGACGCCGGTTGCGCGGCAGGGTGCTGCTGACCGTCGCCGCGGGTGCCGTTGCCTATCGCGAGCGGTCGATCATGCTTGTACTGTCGTCCGGAGGTCCGAGCTTGCGAGGACCGGAGGCCGAAACATGACATCCGGCGCTGCGTATGTGTTGCTGGAGGACGGCACCCGCTTTGACGGCGTCGCCTGCGGGGCGGGTGGGCGGGACGGGATCGCGACCGGCGAGGTCGTCTTCACGACCGGCATGTCCGGCTACCAGGAGTCCGTCTCGGACCCGAGCTTCGCCAACCAGATCATCACGTTCACGTACCCGCACATCGGCAACTACGGGGTCTCGGCGGAGGCGATGGAGTCCGAGCGCATCTGGGCGCGCGCGGTGATCATGCGCGCCGCGATGAACACCGAGGATGCGCCCGGCGCCGAGCGCGGCTGGTGTGACTGGCTGACCGATTGCGGCGTGCCGGCGATCTCCGAGGTCGACACGCGCGCGCTCGTGCGCCACATCCGCGAGGCCGGCTCGATGCGCGGCGGTGTCTTCGGTGCGTCGACGAGCACGTCGGACGCGATGGACCTCGTCCGGGCCGAGACGCCGATGACCGGCCTCGACCTCGCGCGCGTCGTGACGCCGCGCGAGCTGACCGTGCACGGCTCCGGCGACGGGCCGCGGATCGCGGCGATCGACACCGGCATCAAGCTCTCGATCGTGCGCGAGCTCGTGCAGCGCGGCGCGGTCGTCGAGCTGCACCCGTGCACGTCCTCCGCCGAGGACCTGCTCGCCAACGACCCGGACGCGATCTTCCTCGCCAACGGCCCCGGCGACCCGGCCGCGCTGGACTACATCGTCGACACGCTGCGCACGCTCGTCGGGCGCAAGCCGACGTTCGGCATCTGCCTCGGCCACCAGCTCCTGTGCCGGGCCGTCGGCCTCGAGACCTACAAGCTTGCCTTCGGCCACCGCGGCGCCAACCACCCCGTGAAGGATCTACAGACCGGCAAGATCGAGATCACGTCGCAGAATCACGGCTTCGCCGTCCTCGGCCCCGACGGCGAGCGCACGATCGCGTCCGACGAGCCGGTGCGCTGGGAAACGGACTTCGGCGCCGCCCAGCTCAGCCATATCAACCTCTATGACCGTACGGTCGAGGGGCTGACGCTGCTCGATGTTCCCGGCGCCACGGTCCAGTACCACCCCGAGGCCGGGCCCGGCCCGAACGACAGCCTCTATCTCTTCGACCGCTTCCTCGACCAGATCGCGGCGGCCGTCTGATGCCGCGGCGCGACGACATCCAGCGGATCCTGATCCTCGGCTCCGGCCCGATCGTCATCGGCCAGGCGGCCGAGTTCGACTACTCCGGCGTGCAGGCCTGCAAGGTCCTGCGCGAGGAGGGCTACGAGGTCGTGCTCGTGAACTCCAACCCGGCGACGATCATGACCGACCCGGAGTTCGCCGACGCGACCTACGTCGAGCCGCTGCTGCCCGGCCCGGTGCGCCAGGTCATCGCGAAGGAGCGCCCCGACGCGCTGCTGCCGACGCTCGGCGGCCAGACCGCGCTGAACCTCGCCAAGGCGCTCTACGAGGACGGCACGCTCGAGGAGTTCGGCGTCGAGCTCATCGGCGCGAGATACGAGGCGATCTGCCGCGCGGAGGATCGCGACGAGTTCCGAACGACGATGCAGCAGGCGGGCCTGAAGATGCCACGCTCGGCGATCGCGACGACGGCCCAGGAGGCCGACGACGCGATGATCGACATCGGGCTGCCGATCATCGTGCGCCCGGCCTACACGCTCGGCGGGCGCGGCGGCGGGATCGCCCGCACGCCGGAGGAGTTCCGCGAGATCGTCCGCGGCGGCCTCGACGCGTCGCCGATCTCGCAGATCCTGCTAGACGAGTCGGTCATCGGCTGGGGCGAGTTCGAGCTTGAGGTCATGCGCGACCGCAACGACAACTGCGTCATCGTCTGCTCGATCGAGAACGTCGATCCGATGGGCGTGCACACCGGCGACAGCGTCACCGTCGCGCCGCAGCAGACGCTGCCCGACCGCCTCTACCAGAAGCTGCGCGACCAGGCCTTCGCGGTGATCCGTGCCGTCGGCGTCGAGACCGGCGGCTCGAACGTGCAGTTCGCGGTCAATCCCGAGACCGAGGAGATCATGGTCATCGAGATGAACCCGCGCGTGTCGCGATCGAGCGCGCTGGCCTCGAAGGCGACGGGCTTTCCGATCGCGAAGATCGCGGCGCGGCTGGCCGTCGGCTACGCACTCGAGGAGATCGACAACGACATCACGCGGCTGACACCGGCCTCGTTCGAGCCGACGATCGACTACGTCGTCGTGAAGTGGCCGCGCTTCGCGTTCGAGAAGTTCGCGGGCTCCGACCAGCGCCTCAGCACGCACATGAAGTCCGTCGGCGAGGCGATGGCCTTCGGTCGCACGTTCCAGCAGGCGTTCGCGAAGGCAATGCGCAGCCGCGAGCTCGACGCGACCGCGGACGTCGGCGGCGACCGCGAGGAGCTCGTCGCGCGCCTCGAACGGCCGTCGAGCGAGCGCTACGACATCATGCTCGCGGCCTTCCGCGCCGGCGCGCAGCCGGAGGAGGTGCAGGCCGTCACGCACATCGACCTGTGGTTCCTGCGGGAGCTGCAGGCGCTAGCGCTCGATCCCGACGCACCGTTCGCCGGCACCCGCAGCTACCGCGCCGTCGACACGTGCGCGGCGGAGTTTGCCGCCGAGACGCCATACTTCTACTCCGGCTGGGAGCGCGACTCGCAGCCGCGCCACGAGGTCCGCCGCGGCGAGCGGCCGAGCGTCGTCATCCTCGGCGCCGGCCCGAACCGCATCGGCCAGGGGATCGAGTTCGACTACTGCTGCGTGCACGCTGCGATGACCGTCCGCGCGAGCGGCCGCGACGCCGTGATGATCAACTGCAATCCCGAGACGGTCTCGACGGACTACGACACGTCCGATCGCCTGTACTTCGAGCCGCTGACGCTCGAGGACGTGCTTGCCGTCGTCGAGATCGAGCAGCCCGAGGGCGTCATCGTGCAGTTCGGCGGCCAGACGCCGCTCAAGCTCGCCGCCGGGCTGCAGGAGTGCGGCGTGCCGATCCTCGGCACCGGCGTCGACGCGATCGACCTCGCGGAGGATCGCGGTCGCTTCGGCGAGCTGCTCGATCGGCTCGGCTACCAGGCGCCGCCGTACGCGACGGCGAAGGGCACGAAGGCCGCGCTCGCGGCGAGCGCCGACGTCGGCTTTCCGTTGCTCGTGCGCCCGAGCTACGTGCTCGGCGGCCGTGCGATGGAGATCGTCTACGACGAGGCGGGGCTCGCCGACTACCTGCGGCGCACCGCGCCTCCGTCGCAGACGACGATCGGCATCCCGAGCGGGCCGCGAGGAGATGAGGGGCGGCGTCTGGCCGCGGCCCAGGGCGCGCGAACGATCTTCCTCGACCGCTTCCTCGAGAACGCGATCGAGCTCGACGTCGACGCGCTCTGCGACGGACATGGGGTGTGGATCGGCGGCGTCATGCAGCATGTCGAGGAGGCCGGCATCCATTCCGGCGACAGCGCCTGCGTCCTGCCACCACACTCGCTCGGGCCCGAGATGCTCGACGAGATCCGCGCGACGACGCGCGGCATCGCGCTCGCGCTCGGCACGCTCGGGCTCATCAACATCCAGTACGCCGTCCACAACGGCGAGCTGTACATCATCGAGGCGAACCCGCGCGCGTCGCGGACCGTGCCGTTCGTCTCCAAGGCGATCGGCGTGCCGCTCGCGAAGATGGCCTGCCGGATCATGCTCGGCGAGCGCCTGGAGGAGCTCGGGCTGCCGTCCGAGGCGATGCCGACGGACCACGTCTGCGTCAAGGAGGCCGTCCTGCCGTTCGACCGCTTCGCCGGCTCGGATGCGCTGCTCGGGCCCGAGATGCGCTCCACGGGAGAGGTCATGGGCATCGCCCGCGACTTCCCGACGGCGTTCGCCAAGGCGCAGGCCGCGGCCGGTTCGACCCTGCCCGACGGCGGCACGGTCTTCATCACCGTCACCGACGGCGACAAGGCCGGTGCCTCGGGGATCGCCGCGCTGCTCGGCGACCTCGGCTTCCGCGTCGTCGCAACCGCCGGCACGGCGCGCGCGATCCGCGGGATGGGCGTGCGCGTCGACGCCGTGCTCGAGAAGATCGGCTTCGGCTCGCCGAACGTCGCCGAGTACATCGAGGCCGGGGAGGTCGACCTGATCGTCAACACGCCGACCGGCTCCGGCGCGCGCGCCGACGGCTGGGAGATCCGCCGCGCCGCCGTTGCTCGCGGGATCCCCTGCATCACGACGCTGTCCGGCGGACACGCGGCCGCCAGGGCGATCGCCGCCGCCCGGCACGGCGAGCCGACGGTGCTGTCGCTGCAGGAGATCCACCGCCAGCGCTCGAGGGTCTCGTGATGATTGCGGTGGGGAATCACCGGTGAGGGTGCAGGCGCCGTTCGGGCGCCGCCGCGGCGCGGTCACCGGGGTCGACGACGTCGGCGCCTACCGCGTCGTCCATGTCGCTGATCTCGACGGCCCGCAGCCGTGGCCGGGGCAGTTCTACATGCTCGCGACGGTCGAGGGCTGGGGGGCGGGGGAGGACGAGCGGCCGTTCGTGCCGCGCGCGCTGTCGTTCCTCGGCGCGGGGAATGGGCAGCTGAGCTTCATGTTCGAGGACGTCGGCCCGGGCACGCGCCGCCTCGGCGCGCTGCGCGCCGGCGACGAGCTGTGGCTCACGGGTCCGCTCGGCGACGGCTTCGAGCTGTCGCTCGACGGTCGCCGTGCGGTGCTCGCCGGCGGCGGCGTCGGCATCCCGCCGCTGTCGGCGTGGGCGAGCATCCTCGCCGCCCACGGCGTCGACACGACCGTGCTGCTTGGCTTTCGCGACGCGGTGCACGCGGCTGGGGTAACGGTCTTCGGTGGGGGCGGTGGCGAGGTGTCTGAGGGCGGCGACGCCGCGCTGGGCGATGGGGCCGCGCGGGGCAGCGGGGCCGCGCCCCACATCGGGGCGGGCTCCGGCGCCGCCGTCGTGTCGATCGCGACCGACGACGGCTCGGTCGGCCATCACGGGCTCGTCACGGAGCTGCTCGGCTCGAGCCTCGACGCCGACGACCATGCCGTCGTCTACGCCTGCGGGCCGCCCGCCATGCTCGAGGCCGTGCGCGCGCTGTGCGCCGCGCGCCGCGTACCCGCCCAGCTCGCGCTCGAGGCCGGCATGGCATGCGGCTTCGGCGCCTGCTTCGGCTGCGTCGTGGCGCTGCGCGACGGCAGCTATGCCCGCGTCTGCGTCGACGGCCCGGTGCTCGACGCGGCCCGCCTCGATGCCGTGCCCGCGCATTGAGCCCCGTCGACTTCTGTGGCCTCGTCCTCGAGCACCCGATCGTCAACGGCTCGGGCACGTTCGACGCGATCGCCGCGCGGCGCACGTTCGGCGACGCGCTGCTGCATGCGTTCCCGTTCAGCGCGTTCGTCTCCAAGACGATCACGCTGCTGCCGCGCGCGGGCAACCCGCCGCCGCGGCTGTGGGAGGCGCAGGCCGGGCTCATCAACTCGATCGGGCTGCCCAACCGCGGTCTCGCGGGCTACCTCGAGCACGACCTGCCGCAGCTCGCCGCGCTGCCGGTTCCGCTGATCACGAACGTCATGGGCTCGACGGCGGGCGAGGTGGCGGAGCTCGTCGAGGCGCTCGACGCGCGCGACGAGGTCGCCGCGATCGAGCTGAACGTCTCCTGCCCGAACGTCAAGACCGGCCTCGACATCGGGGCCGACCCGGTCTCGCTCGCGGCGCTGATCCGCGCCCTGCGCCCGCTGACGAGCAAGCCGCTGATCGTCAAGCTGACGCCGAACACCGCCGATGTCGCCGTCGTCGCGGCGGCCGCGGAGGCGGAGGGAGCCGACGCGGTGTCGCTCATCAACACGCTGCGCGCGACCGCGTTCGCGCCCGGTTCGGGCGGGCGTCCGTGGCTCGGTGGGGTCACCGGCGGGCTGTCGGGCCCGGCGATCCGCACGGTTGCGCTCGCGCAGGTCGCGGCGGTGGCCCGTCGCATCACGCTTCCGATCGTCGGGATGGGGGGTGTGACACACGGCACACATGCCCGCGATCTGCTGGCCGCGGGGGCCACACTCGTCGCCGTCGGAACCGAGAGCTTCCGCGATCCGGCCGCAGGTACCCGCATCTCAAGGGAGCTTAAATCCCTGCAAATTGCGGAATCGGCATCATCCAATATAGATGTGTATCAAGCTCAGGTCGAGGTCGATGCGAATTCCGCGGATGCAGGGTGATTGAGGTTGCGACCTCGAAGTGAAGATGTAGTATCGCCCCGTCCGATGCCGCCGGCCACCAACACCGCAACCAAGCAGTCGGCGGCACCCGAGCGTTCGCTGACGCAGCGCCTCGACGCCCTCGAGCGTGCCAACGAGGTCCGCACGAAGCGCGCGCAGCTCAAGCGCAACCTCAAGGCCGGGCGCGAATCGATCCACACGCTGCTCATGGATCCGCCCGCCTACATCGAGACCGCGAAGGTCTTCGACATGCTGCTCGCGGTGCCGAAATACGGGCGCGTGAAGGTCAACAAGGTCCTGACGCAGTGCCGCATCTCGCCGTCGAAGACGATCGGCGGCCTCTCGCAGCGCCAGCGCGACGAGCTCGTCTCGCTTCTGCGCCGCTGAAGCCTCGGCTGCAGTCCCCGGCGGGCTCCGAGCCGCCCGCTACCCTAGGGGGATGATCTCTCCTCGCATCGACCGTCTCCTCGAGAACGTCGACTCCAACTACGCCTCCGTTCTCGTCGCGGCCAAGCGGGCGCGCCAGATCAACTCCTACTACCACAACCTCGGCGAGGGGACGTTCGACGAGTTCCCGCCGCCGATGGTCGACACCGGCTCCAAGAACTACCTCACGATCGCGCTCGAGGAAGTCGCCGCCGGCAAGATCAAGTACCAGTACCGCTAGAGGCCGCGCAACCCCGCCATGGCCCGGATCCTGCTCGGCGTCAGTGGCGGGATCGCCGCCTACAAGGCGCTCGAGCTCGTCCGCCTCGCGACGGCGGCGGGCCACGCCGTGCGGGTCGTGCAGACTCCCGCGAGCACGCGCTTCGTCGGCAGCGCCTCATTCGCCGCGCTGACGGGAGCTCCGGTCCTCAGCGACGAGTTCGAGCGTGACCCGGCACGCGGCGCCTTCCCCGGTCAGCCGCTGCCCGACCACGACCCGCTCAGCCACCTCGAGCTCGTCCGCAACGCCGACATCCTCGTCGTCGCGCCCGCCTCGGCGAACACGATCGCCAAGCTCGCGCACGGCCTCGCCGACAACCTCCTGACGAGCGCGGCGCTTGCCGCGACGTGTCCGCTGCTCGTCGCGCCGGCGATGAACAACCACATGTGGGAGCACCCCGCGACGCGCGACAACGTCGCCACGCTGCGCGCGCGCGACGTGACCGTGCTCGAGCCGGGCGCCGGCCGGCTTGCCTCCGCCGGCGAGGCCGGACCGGGACGCCTGCCCGAGCCCGCCGACCTGCTCGTCGCGATCGAGGTACTCGTGTCGCGCCGCGCCCCGCCGGCCGCGCCCGGCGAGCCGCACGTCGCCCGCGACCCGATGGCCTCGACGCCAGGCGAGCCGCACGTCGCCCGCGACCCGATGGCCTCGACGCCAGGCGAGCCGCTCGTCGCCGGCGACCCGATGGCCTCGACGCCAGGCGAGCCGCACCTCGCCCGCGACCCGATGGCCTCGACGCCCGGCGAGCCGCACCTCGTCGGCCTACGGGTGCTCGTCACCGCCGGCGGCACGCGCGAGCCGATCGACGCGGTGCGTTTCGTCGGCAATCGCTCGTCGGGGCGGATGGGCTTCGCGCTCGCCGAGCAGGCCGCCGTGCTCGGCGCCGACGTGACCGTCGTCGCCGCGAACGTCGCCCTGCCGCGCGACCCCCGGGTGCGCTACGTCGAGGTCGAGACCGCCGCGCAGCTGCAGGAGGCCTGCGTCGCGGCGTTCGAACGCTCCGACGTCCTGCTGATGGCCGCCGCGGTCGCGGACTTCCGCCCTGCGCGCAGCTTCGCCGGCAAGCTCAAGAAGAGCCAGGACGAGCGGATGCGCGTCGAGCTCGAGCGCACGCCCGACATCCTCTCGGGCCTGGCGAACATGCGCCGCGCCGACCAGACACTCGTCGGGTTCGCCGCCGAGCACGGCGAGGGCGCGCTCGAGCACGGGCGCGACAAGCTCGCCCGCAAGCGCGTCGACGCCGTCGTCGTCAACGACATCGCGCGTGCCGACATCGGCTTCGAGTCGGCCGACAACGAGGTCACGATCCTCACCGCGGCGGGGGAGACACACGTCGCGCGAGCGTCGAAGGCCGAGGTGGCGCGGGCCGTGCTGAACGCTGTCATCGTGCTGCGGATGCTCGTCGAGGCGGAGCCCGCCGGCCCGGCGGCTTGAGCGGGACGACGAGGAGCGGGCCACTGATGGAGCGCGCCACCGGAGCCGAGCGCCGTCTGACGGCCGCGGAGATCGAGGTCGCCGTCGCGCTGGCCCGCCGCATCGCGGGCAACGTCGCCAAGGCCGCGGAGGTCCGCGCCGCGGTCATCGAGCACCTCGTCATCGCGGTCCTCGCCGGCGGGCACGTCCTGATCGAGGACCTGCCGGGCGTCGGCAAGACGACGCTCGCACGCGCGCTCGCGCGTTCGCTGGACCTCGAGTTCGCGCGCGTGCAGTGCACCGCCGACCTGCTGCCCGCCGACGTCGTCGGGACGAACATCTTCAACCAGCGCGAGGGCCGCTTCGAATTCCGGCCGGGACCGATCTTCGCCAACGTCGTGCTCGTCGACGAGATCAACCGCGCCTCGCCGAAGACCCAGTCCGGGCTGCTCGAATGCATGCAGGAGCGCCGCGTGACGGTCGACATCCACACGCACGAGCTCGCGCGACCGTTCCTCGTCCTCGCGACGCAGAACCCGGTCGAGTACGAGGGTACGTACCCGCTGCCCGAGGCGCAGGTCGACCGCTTCATGGTTCGCCTGTCGCTCGGCTACCCGGACGCCGCCGGCGAGGCGGAGATGCTCGCTGCGCACGAGTCGGGTGATCGCGTCGCCTCGCTCGAGCCGGTCGCCGACGCGGCCGAGGTGCTCGCCGCGCAGGACGCCGCGACGCGCGTGCGCGCATCGGACGCGCTGCGCCACTACGTCGTGTCGCTGCTGCGCCACACGCGCGACGACCCGCGCATCGAGCTCGGCGCAAGCCCCCGAGCCGGCCTGCTGCTGTTGCGCGCCGCGAAGGCACGGGCGCTGCTCGCCGGCCGCGACCACGCGCTGCCCGACGACGTCCAGAAGCTCGTCGTGCCGGTGCTCGCGCACCGGATGATGCTGTCGCCCGAGGCCTATGAGACCAGCGGCGCGCAGATCGTCACCGACGCGGTCGCCGCCATCCCGGCCTTCTAGTCGTCATGCGACCGGCGCTCGCCACCGGCCTGCTCGCGATCGTCCTGACCGCCGCCGCGGCGCTGTTCGACGCCGAGCCGCTGTGGGTGCCGGGCATCGCCCTCGGCCTGCTCGCGGCCGGCAGCGCGACGTGGGTGACGCTCGCCGCGCGCGGCGTCACGGTGCGCCGGACGCTCGGCGCGCAGCGCGTCGTCGAGGACCAGCCGGTCGGCATCGTGCTCGACGTCCGCGCCGGCAGCTGGGCGCTGCCGAGCGCGCGCGTGCACGACCCCCTCCTGAGCGCCGCTGCGACGCTCCCCGCGAACCGTCGCCGCGCGCAGGTGCGCATCGACGTGCGCTTCGCGCGCCGCGGCCGGCGCGAGCTCGCGCTGCCCAGCGTGCTCGTGGCCGACCCGCTCGGCCTGGCGACGCGCGAGGTCCGCGCGCGGCCGTCGCCGCGCCACGACGAGATCCTCGTGCTGCCGCGCATCGAGGCGCTGACGGACGCCGCCGGCGGCGGCGAAGCGCCGCGCCTGGCGCGCCGCGCCCGCCGGCTCGTCGGGGCGGAGGTCGACCTCGACGGCATCCGTCCGCTGCGCGACGGCACGCCCGCCTCGCGCATCTACTGGCCCGCGGTTGCCCGCGGCGCCGACGCCCAGGAGCGCTTCCTGCGCGCCGACGGCGACAGCCGGCCGCTCGTCGTCCTCGACCCGCGCGGCGCGGCCGGGATCGACGAGCTCGACGCCGCCGTGCGCGCGGCCGCATCGCTCACGCATGCGCTTGCGCGCGACGGGGGCTGCGGCGTGCTGCTGCCCGGCGACCGCCGCCCGACCGAGCTCGGCGACACGCTCTCGGGCTGGCCCGTCGTTCATGCTCGCCTGGCGCTCGTCGGGCCCGCCACCGGCCCGTCGCTGACGAGCGTCGCACAGCGTCACGGCCCGATCGTCTTCGTCAGCGCACGGATGCGACCCGCGCTGCCGGCCGCCCTCGGCAGCGGCCACGGCGCGACGCGCGTGCTGGTCGTGCCCGGGACGATCACCGGCCGGACCGCCGCCTTCGTCGTCGCCGGCTGCAGCGGCTACGTCGTCGGCGGTCGCCGCACCCGACCCGCGACCCGCGTGGCGACGCGCGACCCGGCATGAGCATCATCGGCTGGACGGACTCGTCGCTGCGGGCGCCGATCGGCGCGCAGCGTCGTGGGCGCGCGGATGCCCGTCTGCCGCTCGCCCCCGCGCGGATGGCCGCCTTCCTCGCGCTCGCGGCCTTCGGCGCGGCGACCTGGGCGCGGATGGTGGCGCCCGCGGCGAGCGCTGCGACGGTCGTCACGCTGCTGGCCGCGTTCGCCGGGGGTGCGCTGCTCGTCGGGGCCAGCCGGCGCGGGCTGGGGCGCCCTGCGCGCGTCGCCGTGACGGTCGCCGTAGGGATCGCGCTGCTGATCGTTGCGCTCGCGGGCGCCGGTGTCCCCGCCGATCTCGCCGGGCCACACTCGTGGGATGATCTCGCGGCCGGCATCGGCCAGGGTCTCGGTGCCGTGCCGAACGTCCGCGTCCCCTACCACGGCGCCGATCCCTGGACGCGGACGGTCATCGTGCTCGGCTCGGGCGTCATCGTCGGCCTCGCGCTGCTGCTCGCATTCGCGCCGCGACGCGACGGCAGGCTCGGCTTCCCGGTCGCCGCGGCGATCGCGCTCGCCGTCCTCTACCTCGTCCCCGCGATGCAGCACCAGGGCGCGCATCCGTTTCTCGGCGGCGCCGCGCTCGCGCTGCTGCTCGCCCTGTTCCTGTGGCTCGAGCGCGTCGAGCGGCGCACGGCGCCGATGGCCGTCGTCGTCGTCGTCGCGGCCGTGCTCGCGGCGCTCGTGCTCGCGCCGCGGATCGACGGCGATCATGCGCTGCTGGACTACGAGCAGCTCGCGCTCGATCTCAGCGACGTGCCGAGCACGAGCTATGACTGGAACCACGACTACGGCCCGCTGAACTGGCCGCGCGACGGGCGCGAGGTGCTGCGCGTGGCGGCGCGTGATCGCGCCTACTGGAAGGCGGCGGAGCTGTCGGAGTTCGACGGCACACACTGGGTCCAGGCGCCGCCGGTCTCGCAGGGGGTCAACGACACGGCCTTCGACCCGGCCCACCGCGACTGGTTGCAGGTCATCCGCGTCACGGTGCGTGCGCTGCGCTCGTCGACGTTCATCGGCGCGGGCACGACGTTCGAGATCCGCGACTCGCCGCGGGCGTACGTCTCGAACGGGCTCGGTCTGTGGCGCACGCAGACGCGACCGCTGAAGCGCGGCAACGCCTACCGGGCGGTCGTCTACACCCCGCGCCCCTCGGTCCGCGAGCTGCGCACGGCGGCATCGCTGCCGCTGCCCCCACTCATCGAAGAGACGTCGGTCGTCCTGCCGGGACCCCGGACGCCGGCGGGCAGGCCCACGCGCGGTCCGACCGTCTTCATCCCCCCGTGGGGGCAGGGCCCGACCCCGCCGCGCGCCGTCGCGGCGATCGAGGCGTCGCCGTATCGCGGCGCCTACGAGCTCGCGCGGCGCCTGCGCGCGCGCGCGTCGAGCTCGTATGGATTCATGCTCGCCGTCGAGCGTCATCTCAGCCGCGGCTATCGCTACTCGGAATCGCCGCCGCCGAGCACGGCCCCGCTCGAGAGCTTCCTGTTCTCCGACAAGGTCGGCTACTGCCAGCAGTTCTCCGGCGCGATGGCGCTGCTGCTGCGCTTCGGCGGCGTGCCCGCGCGCGTCGCGGCGGGCTTCTCACCCGGCGTCTACGACGCCAAGCGCAAGGAATTCGTTGTCAGAGACCTCGACGCGCACTCCTGGGTCGAGGTCTTCTATCCGAGCATCGGCTGGATCACCCGTGACCCGACGCCCGCCGCCTCCCCGGCCCGCTCGCAGCTCGACGACCGGCGCGTGCAGGGCGCCGCCGCCGACATCGGCGGCGGCGACCCCGCGTCACAGGGCGCGCCGGCCGGCGACAAGGCGAGCGCACCGGCGAAGCGCGGCGGCGGTCACGGATCGCCGCTGCTGATCCCGGGCGCCGTCGTTCTCGGCGCGCTCGCGCTCGCGCTGCTGCTACTCGCCGTCCGCCGGCGCCCCGACGCGCGCGCCGGTGATCGCGGCGCACGTCAGCTCGCCGAGCTGCAGCGCGCGCTGCGTCGCAGCCATCGCGTCCCGGCCGCGCAGACGACGCTCGACGCCCTCGCCGCGCGCTACCGCGGAACGCCCGCCGAGGAGTACGTCCGCGCGCTCGCTTCCGCGCGCTATGGCTACGAGGACGGCGGGCCGACGGCGGCCCAACGCGCCGGCCTGCGGCGCGAGCTGGCGATCGGCCCCGGCCTGCGCCGGCGCCTACGGGCGTGGTGGGCGCTGCCGCCGCAGCCGCCGCCGTGGCGCCTGCGCCGCCGGGCCGCCGATCGCTGACGCGGTTGGTTTGCCTGCGGCGCGCGTCGTATCCTCGAAGGATGGCCGCGGACGATCTCTACGAGCTGTTCCAGAATGGGATGCGCCTGCTCGAGGAGCGCGACTACCACGCCGCTGCCGTGCCGCTGGCCCGCGTGCGGGCGAGCGAGCCCGACAAGACTCAGGTCCGCGAGGCGCTCGGACGGGCGCTGTTCGGCTCGCAGCGCTACCGCGAGGCGGCGGAGGAGTTCGAGGCCGTCGTCGAGCGCGCGCCATGCAACGACTACGCGCAGTTCTGCCTCGGGCGCTGCCTGCAGCAACTCGGGCGCCACGCCGAGGCGTGCAAGCCACTCGCGCTCGCGTGCTGCCTGCGACCCGAGCGTGCCGACTACCGGCGCTACCGAGACCGCGCCCGCGCCCGCGCAAGCAGCGCGCGGGCGGCCTGACCGCACGCCGGCCGGGCGCGATTGCGGCTCCTCGGCGGGCTCTCGGCGAGCGTGGGCGGCGCCCGTGGGCGGTCGGGCCATGCGACACACGGTGCTATCCTCGCCAAACAGCTTTCGCATCGGCTTCGGGCCGGTGGCAGGACCGGAAGTGGGCGCTCGCCCGCTTTTTTTGTTGTCTAAAGGAGATTTCGGTGAGCACCATCCAAAGCGATATCGAGGCCCGGCTCGCAGCCAGCGAGCCGGATGTCGAGGTGCTGCTCGCGGAGGTGCTGGGCGGCCACACGCTGCGCCTGTTCATCGACCATCCGGATGGCGTCACGCTCGCTGTCTGCGAGCGCGTGACCCGTGAGCTGGCCGATCTACGCGAGCGCTACGCGCTCGAGGTCTCCTCCCCGGGGACCGAGCGCCCGCTGTCGAAGCCACAGCATTTCCAACGCTTCCTGGGGCGACGTGCCCGCGTGCGAACGCGCGGGGCCCAGGACGGCCACCGATCCTTCACCGGCGAGCTCGTCGGCGCATCGGAAGACGAGGTGACGATCGCGGCTGACGGCGCGCTCGTGGCCATTCCGTATGCCGAGATCCAGCGTTCCCACTTGATCGAGGAGTAGCCCATGTCCCGCGACATCCTGGATGCGATGACGGCCCTCGCGAAGGAAAAGGGCATCGCCCCCGAGAAGCTTCGGCTGGCCCTCGAGGACGCGCTCCTGTCGGCCTACAAGAAGCAGCCCGACTCAGCGAAGTACGCGCGCGTCGAGCTCGATCCCGAGACCGCCGACTTCCGCGTCATCGAGCTCATCATCCCCGAGCGCCTCGAGGCGCACCTCATCGTCGAGACGATCGACGAGGGCACGACCTATGACCCCGAGACGGGCGACATGATCGAGCCGACCGACCCGGAGATCGATCCGGCGAAGTTCGAGGAGTACAAGGACCAGATCGAAGAGCAGGACGTGACCCCGGGCGACTTCGGCCGGATCGCCGCGCAGACGGCCAAGCAGGTCATCCTGCAGCGCATCCGCGAGGCCGAGCGCGACATGATGTTCGAGGAGTACCGCGACCGCGTCGGCGAGCTCATCACCGGCATCGTGCAGCAGTCCGACAGCCGCTACACGCTCGTGCAGCTGCGCGAGCGCGTCGAGGCGCTGCTGCCGAAGTCCGAGCAGGTCGACGGCGAGCGCTACGACCACTCGCAGCGCATCAAGGCCGTCATCAAGGAGGTCTCACCCTCCACGAAGGGCCCCTCGATCATCGTCTCGCGGCGCGATCCCGAGCTGATCAAGAAGCTCTTCGAGCTCGAGGTCCCGGAGATCGCCGACGGCCTCGTCGAGATCGCCAACGTCGCCCGCGAGCCGGGCTACCGCTCGAAGATCGCGGTCGTCTCGCACGCCGACGGCGTCGACCCTGTGGGCGCCTGCGTGGGCCCGCGCGGATCGCGCGTACGGATGGTCGTCTCCGAGCTGCGCGGCGAGAAGATTGACATCATCCCCTACAACGACGAGCCCGCCCGCTTCGTCGCCAAGGCGCTGTCGCCGGCGCGCGTGCGCGAGGTTCTCGTCGACGACGACGGCAAGCAGGCGACGGTCATCGTGCCTGATGACCAGCTCTCGCTGGCGATCGGCCGCGAGGGCCAGAACGCGCGTCTCGCCGCCCGCCTCACCGGCTGGCGGATCGACATCAAGTCCGAGACGGAGTTCGCCGCCGAGGAGCAGGAGCAGGGCTACGAGGAGGAGGAGACGCAGGGTCGCTGCGCCGCGGTCATGTCGACCGGTAGGCGCTGCCCGAACGCCGCCCTGCCCAGTTCGCGCTACTGCGGCCTGGACTCCCACCAGGCGCTCGCCCACCTGCCGACCGACGAGCTCGCCGACGCGGAGGCGCCGTCATAGCCGTCCCTCGGCGGCGCTGCGTGGGCTGCGGCGCGCAGACCGACAAGCCCGACCTGCTGCGCGTCGTCCTCGTGCAGGGACGCGTCGAGCCCGACCCCGCGCAGCGGCGGCCGGGCCGCGGCGCCTACGTCTGCGACCGTACATGCGCCGCGCTGGCGGTCAAGCGGTCGGGCTTCCAGCGCTCGTTTCGCGCCGCGGTGCGTATCGATTCCAACCTCGTAGACTCACTGTAGATGGCAAAAGTACGCGTTCACGAGCTGGCCAAGACTCACAACATGTCCTCCAAGGACGTGCTGGACAAGCTGCGCGCCGCCGGCATCTCGGTCAAGGCTCCGGCCTCCGCCGTCGATGTCGATCAGGCCGCCGCGGCGATCGCGGGTCGACCGCTGCCCTCAAACGGCGCCGCCGCCGAGGCCGCCAAGGCTCCCGAGCCGCCGGCCGCGCCACCGGTCACGATCCGCCGCGGCCCGCCGCCCCCGCCGGCGATCTCCGACCGCCCGCCGGCGTCCGCCCGGCGTGACGCCGTGCGCCCGTCGGCGCCCCCCGCTCGGCCCCAGGCCGGCGCCCCGGCGACGCCGCCGCGCGCCGGCGCCGCGACGCCTCCAGCCACCCCTCCGGCAAAGCCCGCCGAGCCGACCGGCGACGCCGCCGCCGACGCCGCCAAGCAGCGTCCGACGCGCTCGTCGCTGTCGGGTGAGCGCGCTCCCGGCGCGCCCGGCCCCGGCGGTCGGCGTCGCGTCGTCATCGACTCGCAGGCCTCGCGCCGCACGCCCGGCCAGCAGTCCCAGCCGCCCCGTCGTCAGCGTCGCGGACGTCGCCGTCGCGGCACGTATGACGACACGGTCCGCCCGCTCGACGAGGCCGCCGCGACGCATACCGATCTCGTTCGCATCAACTCCGGCTCGACCGTCAAGGACATCGCCGAGTCGATGGGCGTGCCCGTCCCCGAGATCATCAAGAAGCTCATGATGCTCGGCCAGATGGCGACGCTCACGCAGACGCTGTCCGACGAGGCCGTGCTCGTTCTCGCCGAGGAGTTCGGCAAGGAGGTCGAGCTCATCCACGCGGCCGACGAGATCGGGTCCGAGCCCGTCTACGAGGACGCCGACGAGGATCTCGCCGACCGCCCGCCGGTGATCACGATCATGGGCCACGTCGACCACGGCAAGACGTCGCTGCTCGACGCCATTCGCTCGACCGAGGTCGTCGCCGGTGAGGCCGGCGGCATCACGCAGCACATCGGCGCCTACCAGGTGCATCACAACGGTCAGCTCGTGACGTTCCTCGACACGCCGGGCCACGAGGCCTTCACGGCGATGCGTGCCCGCGGTGCCCGCGTGACGGATATCGCGGTGATCGTCGTCGCCGCCGATGACGGCGTGAAACCACAGACCGCCGAGGCGATCGACCACGCGAAGGCGGCCGAGGTACCGATCGTCGTCGCGGTCAACAAGATCGACAAGGAGGGCGCGGACCCGACCCGGGTGCGCACCGAGATGACGACCCGCGGACTGCAGCCCGTGGAGTGGGGCGGCGAGACCGAGTTCGTCGATGTCTCGGCGAAGTCGAAGGTCGGCCTCGAGGAGCTGCTCGACACGCTGCTCGTCGTCGCCGAGCTCGAGGAGCTCAAGGCCAACCCGACCGCTCCGGCATCCGGCGTCGTCGTCGAGTCCAAGCTGGATCCGGGTCGTGGCCCGGTCGTCACGATCCTCGTCCAGCGCGGCACGCTGAAGATCGGCGACGCGCTCGTCGCGGGCGCAAATTGGGGCAGGGTGCGGGCGATGCACGATTTCACGGGCAAGCGCGTCAAGGAGGCCCTGCCTGGTGATCCGGTCGAGGCGCTGGGCTTCGACGGCGTCCCGGAGGCCGGCGAGCACGTTCACGCCGTCGAGAACGACCGTCGCGCGCGCCAGCTCGCGCACGAACGTGAGCAGCGCCTCAAGCAGGAGCAGCACGCGCGCCGCTCGGGCCGCAAACGCTCGCTGGAGGACATCTTCAAGGACATCCAGGCGGGCGAGCTCAAGGAGCTCAACCTGCTCGTCAAGGCCGATGTCGCCGGCTCCGCCGAGGCACTCGAGGACGAGATCGCCAAGCTGCCCCAGGACGAGGTCGCGGTCAACATCATCCGCACCGGCGTCGGTGGCATCAACGAGTCCGACGTCATGCTGGCGGCCGCCTCGGACGCGATCATCATCGGCTTCAACGTGCGCCCGGTTGGCGACGCGCGCGCCGTCGCCGAGCGCGAGGGCGTCGACATCCGCAACTACTCGATCATCTACAAGGTGCTCGACGAGCTGCGCGCCGCGATGGAGGGCATGCTCGAGCCCGAGGAGGTCGAGGACTCCGTCGGCACCGTCGAGATCCGGCAGATCTTCCGCGCCTCGAAGATCGGCGTCATCGCCGGCTCCTACGTCACCGACGGCAAGGTCACGCGCGGCGCGAAGACGCGCCTCGTGCGCGACGGGACGATCGTCTACGACGGCGAGATCGCCTCGCTGCGGCGCGTCTCCGAGGATGTCCGCGAGGTCGCCTCAGGCTTCGAGTGCGGCATCGTGCTGCGCAACTTCCAGGACGTCAAGGAGGGCGACGTGCTGGAGGTCTACGAGACGCGCAAGGTCGACCGCGCCCTCGCGTAGCGTCCCGTGGCCGACGCCTACGTCGCGCTGCTGCTCATCCACCTGCATTTCCCGGAGGCGGGATCGTTGAAGGCCAAGCGCAAGGATCTGGCGTCGGTCAAGGCCCAGCTTCATGGGCGGATGGGGGTCAGCGTGTCGGAGGTCGAGCACCAGGACCTGTGGCAGCGGGCGACGCTCGCGGCCGCCCTGACGGGCGGCTCGATGGCCGGGCTCGATCACGCCGTCGACCGGGTCGAGCGGTTCCTCTTGGACCGGTTTCCGGAGTCTTGTCGGGTCGAGCGGACGCTCGTGTCCTTCGACGAGGTATGGGGCTAGGATGCCCTCAGACCGCATGCGGCGCGTCGATGAGGCCGTCAGACAGGTGCTCTCCGACGCCGTCGCGCAAGATCTGCAAGACCCCAGGATCGGATTCGTCACGATGACGAGCGTCAAGACCACCTCAGACCTGCGACATGCCCGCGTATACGTCAGCGTGCTCGGAGACGATGCACAACGAGCCGCCACGCTCGCCGGCCTCAGCTCGGCGCACGGCGCCCTGCAACGACGGCTGGCCCGGGATCTGCGCATGAAGCGAACCCCGACGCTCGAGTTTCTCTACGACGACACGACCGATCGTGCCATGCGCCTCGAGGCGATCATCGAGCGCGAGGTCGACGAGGCGTGACCATCGCCGGCGTGAGCACCACGACCCGTGACGAGGTGCTCGCCGCCCTTCGTGACGATCGTCGCTTCGTGCTCGTCACGCACGAGAACCCCGACGGCGACGCGCTCGGCTCGCTCGTCGCGATGCAGGCCGTGCTGCGCGCGCTCGGCAAGGACAGCGTCATGTACATGGCGCGCAACGAGTTCCCGCTGCCCTATGAGTACGCGTTCTTTCAGTTCGGCGACGAGCTCATCTCCGACGTGCCCAAGGACATCGGGGAGCGCACGATCGTCTTCCTGGACTGCGGCAACTTCGATCGCAACGCCGTCGACGTCGGCGGGGCCCCGATCGTCAACGTCGACCACCACCACGACAACACGCGCTTCGGCACGATCAACCACGTCGTCCCCGAGGCCTCGAGCACGGCCGAGATCGTATGGGACCTGATGCAGGGCCTCGACGTCGCCCTGAAGCCCGCGATCGCCGAGGCGCTGTACGTCGGTCTCGTGACGGACACGGGGCGCTTCATGTACGAGAACACGGGGCCGCGCTCGCACAGGATGGCGGCCGACCTGATCGAGGCCGGCGTCGACGTCCACGAGGTCTACCGGCGCCTCTACGAGGGCGTTCCCGAGCCCAAGCTCGCGCTGCTCACGCGCGCGCTGGCGGCGGTCGAGCGCTACGACGACGGCCGGCTGACGATCGCCCGCCTGACGCGCGAGGATTTCGCGGCGACCGGCGCCGAGGAGTCCTTCACCGAGGGCATCATCGACCACCTGCGCTCCGTCCAGGGAACGAAGGTCGCGGCGCTCGCGCGCGAGCTGACCGGCGATGATCGCCGCGGCTGCTCGAAGGTCTCGCTGCGCGCCACCGACGGTGACGTCGACGTCTCGGGCATCGCCCGCGCGCAGGGCGGCGGCGGTCACCGCCAGGCCGCCGGCTTCGCGACCCAAATGGATCGCGACGAGCTCGTCGCGTTCATGCGCGAGCAGGTCGCCGCGCAGCTCGACGGCTGACGCTGCTCCCTCTGCGTTTGACGCACGGGATCAGAATACTTACGCTGCAGGTATGAAAAGTAGGGTCTCCGAGCGCGGGCAGATCACGATTCCGAAGTCGCTGCGCGATCGACTCGGCATCACGCCGGGTCAGGTGCTCGAGTTCAACGCCGACAACGGCCGGCTCGTCGCGACGAAGGTCACGACGCGCGATCCCGTCGATGCGGTCTACGGCAGCCTCGGCTCGGGCCGCTCGACGGATGCCTTCCTCGACGAGCTCCGAGGCCCCGCGGACGCGGTGTGATCACCGCTGTCGACAGCAACGTGCTGATCGACGTCCTCGAGCCCGACCCGCGGTTCGGACCCGCGTCGGGGCGCGCGCTGCGCGAGGCGATCCAGCTTGGCGGGCTCGTCGCCTGCGAGGTCGTGTGGGCAGAGGTACGCGCCCGCTTTGACGATGCAGCCGCGGTTCGTGACGCACTGCGTCAGCTGACCGTTGGCTACTCCCCGATGCGAGAGGAGGAGGCGCTCGATGCCGGGGCGATGATGAGTGACTACCGTCGGCGCGGAGGCACTCGAGGTCGGGTCGTCGCGGATTTCCTCATCGGCGCACATGCTCGCGGCAGCGCCGATCTGCTGCTGACGCGAGATCGTGGGTTCTACCGCGCCTACTTCGCCGATCTCGACGTTGTCGACCCGAGCGCGCCGTAGGCGCACAGGCCATGAACGCGCTCGTCGAGCCGACGACGTGATCGAGGCGCCCCAGCGCCGCGGGTGCTCGACGCGGACCGACGCCGTAGCCTGAGCTCGGTGAGCGACGGCATCCTTCTGATCGACAAGCCCGCGGGCAAGACGTCGCACGACATCGTCGCGGCGGTGCGCCGCGAGCATCGCGGGCGCCGCGTCGGCCATGCCGGAACGCTCGACCCGTTCGCGACGGGGCTGCTGCTCGTCCTCGTCGGGCGCGCGACCCGCATCCAGCGCTATCTCATGGCGCTGCCGAAGTCCTACGAGACGATCGCGCGGCTCGGGGCGACGTCGACGACCGGCGACACCGAGGGCGAGATCGTCGAGACCGGAATCGTGCCGTCCGACCCGCCGCCGCTGCCGACCGGCGAGCTGCTGCAGCGTCCGCCCGCCTACAGCGCGGTGAAGGTTGACGGGCGCCGCGCCTACGACCGCGCGCGGGCCGGGGAGGACGTCGTGCTCGACGAGCGGCCGGTCAGCGTGTACCGCTTCGACCAGCTGTGGCGCGAGGGGGATCGCGCCGCGTTCGCGATCGAGTGCTCGGCCGGCACCTACGTGCGCACGCTGATCTCCGACCTCGGCGACGCGTACTGCCTCGAGTTGCGGCGCACCGCGATCGGGCCGTTCTCGATCGACGATGTGAGCCCGACGCGCCTCATCTCGCTCGAGCAGGCGCTGAGCTTCATGCCGTCCGTGCATCTCGATCGCGAGGACGCCCAGCGCGCCTCCCACGGCGTCGCGGTCGGCTCAGGTCGCGAGGACGCCGCCGAGGCGGTGCTGCTCGTCGACGGCGCCGGCGCGATTGCCGTCGCGGAGCCGCGCAACGGGTCGCTGAAGCCCGTCGTAGGCTTCCGCGCGTGAAGATCACCCGGCTGCCCGATGTCGAGAAGCGCATGCGGCGGGTCGCCGTCGGGACCTTCGACGGCGTCCACGTCGGCCACCGCGCGGTCATCGCCGGCGCCGACACGGTGCTGACGTTCGACCCACATCCGACCGCGGTCGTGCAGCCGGGCGCCGCGCCGCGCCTGCTGACCGACCTGCGTCGCAAGGCAGAGCTCATCGCGTCGCTCGGCGTGCAGGAGCTCGTCGTGATCCCGTTCGATGCCGAGTTCGCCGCGCGCAGCGCAGAGCAGTTCGTCGACGACGTGCTCGTGGACGCGCTCGGCGCGACGAACGTGGCCGTCGGCGAGAACTTCCGCTTCGGCCGGCGGGCGCTTGGCGACGCCGAGTTGCTGGCGGTCGACCAGCGCTTCCACACGCGGATCGCGCAGCTGCTGGAGGTCGACGGAGAGGTCGTCTCGTCGAGCCACATCCGCGGGCTCGTGCTCGGCGGCGCGGTCGAGTACGCGGGCCGGCTGCTCGGCGATCCGTTCACGCTCGCCGGCGAGGTCGTGCACGGCGACGAGCGCGGCCGCACGCTCGGCTACCCGACCGCCAACCTCGTCCCCGACGTCGCGTATGTGACGCCCGGACATGGCGTCTACGCGGCCGACGCACGCACGATCGACGGCCCGCGGCCGGGTGCGACGTACGCCGCGGCGGTCAGCATCGGCGTGCGGCCGACGTTCGTCACGGGCCGCGGCGAGCTCATCGAGGCGTTCCTGCTGGACTTCGAGGGCGACCTCTACGGCGCGACCCTCGAGCTCGCGTTTCGCAAGCGCCTGCGCGGCGAGAAGCGCTTCGAATCGGTCGACGCGCTGATCGACCAGATGGCGCTCGACGTCGAGGCCGCCCGGGCTATCTGCGCATGACTCGATACAGTTGCGCGTCGCTATGGCATTGACACAGGAACGCAAGCAAGAGCTGGTTACGCAGTTCGGCGACAACGATCACGACACCGGAAGCACGCGTGTTCAGGTCGCACTGCTCACCGAGCGCATCAACCAGCTCACCGAGCATCTGCGCTCGAACTCGAAGGACCACCACTCTCGCCGCGGACTGCTGATGCTCGTCGGACGCCGCCGCCGGCTGCTGAACTACTTCCAGCGCAACGACCTCGAGGGCTATCGAGCCCTCATCAAGGAGCTGGGGCTGCGCCGGTGAGCGTCATCGCGCCGGGCACGAGCGTGCCCGAGTTCGAGCTCAAGACGGAGGCCGGGGAGCCGTTCACCCGCGACGACCTGGCCGGCAAGACGACGGTCTTCGTCTTCTACCCGTTCGCCTTCAGCTCCGTCTGCACGGATCAGTTCCAGATCTACCAGGAGGTCTTGAGCGACTTCGAGGCCCAGGGCGCGACGCTGTACGGCGTCTCGACCGACGCCTCGGAGAGCCAGCGCGCCTTCCGCGAGTCGCTCGGCGTCACGATCGCGATGCTGTCGGACTTCGAGCCCAAGGGCGCGATGGCGAAGGCGTTCGGCGCCTACTTCCCTCCGGGCGGCATGACGACGCGCGCTTTGGTGATCGTCGGCCCGGACCAGACCGTGCAGTGGTCGTGGATCGGCGAGCACCCGGGCATCCTGCCCGGGGCGAACCTGATCTTCGACGGCCTCGCCGGCACCGGCACCTAGCCGTCTCCCGGCCGGCGTCGCCGCGGACGACGGCCATTCGATGAGTTGACTAACTGGACTAACTCGTCGTAGGCTTGATGCATGGCCGATGACGTGACGATCCACGGGGCGAAGACGCACCTGTCGCGGCTGGTGCAGCGCGCGCACGCTGGCGAGGAGATCGTCATTCGTCGCGGGAAGGTGCCGATGGCGAAGCTCGTGCGCTACGACCCGGCGGTCGCCAAGCGCAGCCCGGGTCGATTGCGCGGGCAGATTGAGATCGCGCCCGACTTCGACGACCTCGACGACGAGATGGGCGATCTGTTCGGCGTCGGTCGGTGAGGGGGGCCCTGGCAGATACGCACGCGTGGCTCTGGTGGCTGGCGGACGACGAGCGGGTGTCGGCGCGAGCACGCGATTTGATCGCCACCGGCGATGTTCCGGTGCACTTCAGTGCGGCGAGCGTGTGGGAGGCCGAGATCAAGGCGGCGATCGGCAAGCTCGCGGTGCGCGACGACCTGCTCGCGGCGCTGGAGGCCGATCGGTTTTCCGAGCTGCCGATGACCGCTCGGCACGCGATCGAGGCGGCGAGGCTCCCGCTGCTGCACCGCGACCCGTTTGACCGCATGCTCGTCGCGCAGGCGAGGCTCGAGGATCTGACGATCATCACGAGCGACCCCAAGATCGCGGAGTACGGCGCGGATGTGCTGTGGTAACTCAGGCGCGCCGGGACCCCTACAGCAGCTCGCGGATCCGCTTGGCGCGGTAGTCGAAGATCGCTTCGATGTCGCGCGCGACGAACGCCCGCCGCGCGAGCTCGCCGACGACGCCGAACGGCAGCGCGTAGCGGACGATGTCGCGCATGAGCGTCGCCGCGCCGTCTTCGATCGCCTCGAACGTGTGCGTGTGGTGCCACAGCGCATATGGGCCGCGCAGCTGCTCGTCGACGAAGCGATGCGGCGGATCCCACTCGCGGATCGCCGTCAGCCAGCCGACGGGCACGCGGTGCACGTTCAGGCGGTAGCGGATCAAGGTGCCCGCGGCCATCTCGATCGGCCCCGGGGTCAGGACTCGGAAGCGCAGCAGCGGCGGCGTGATCGCCTCGAGGTTGCGGGCGTCGCCGAAGTACGCAAAGACGTCGTCGATCGATCGGGGCAGCCGCTGCTCGCGGCGAAGACTGTGCGCGTGGACGCTCATGCAGATGGTTACGCTCACTACACGATGGTGGATCTGCGCAGCGCCCAGCCCCCGCCGCTGTGCGACGAGGACTACGTCCGCGGCGACCGCGCGGGCAGCCCGGTCCTCTTCTACGCCGACTTCACGTGTCCGCGCTGCGCGCTGGCCCACGAGCGGCTGACAGCGCTCGGCGCCCACGTCGCCTTTCGCCACATGGCGCTGCGCGCCAAGGACGAGCGCGCGCTGCCGACCGCCTGTGCCGCCGAGGCCGCCGCGGCTCAGGGCGTCTTCTGGGAGTTCGTGGACGCGCTGTACGCCGACCAGGGCCGCCTCGACGACCCGCACCTGTGGGAGCGTGCCCGCGCGCTGGACCTCGACCTCGAGCGCTTCGACGCCGACCGGCGCAGCCCGCGGGCGGCCGCGCGCGTGCAGCGCGACACCCGCGCCGCGCTCGCGGCGGGTGCAACCACGACGCCGATGCTGTTTGCGGCCGGCGAGGTGCTGTCGGGCGTGCCGGACAGCGCTTATCTGGCACGCCTGGGCTACGATGACGTGGTTCGGATACCGAAGACAAGCTGATGCAGGCCGGCCGACCGACGGGCCCGCCCGAGTAAAGGAAACAACTTCATATGAGTACTGCCGAGACCCGTGTCTCCGTTGAGATCGCAGGATCCGAGATCTCCTTCGAGACCGGCAAGATGGCCAAGCAGGCCTCCGGCGCCGTTGTCGTCCGTCAGGGCGACACAGTGATTCTGAGTACAGCGACCGCGGGCAACCTCCGCGATGTCGACTTCCTCCCGCTGACGGTGGACGTCGAGGAGCGCATGTACGCCGCGGGCAAGATCCCCGGCTCCTTCTTCAAGCGCGAGGGTCGCAGCGGCGACAAGGGCACGCTGACCGCTCGCATGATCGACCGTCCGCTGCGCCCGCTGTTCCCCAAGGGCTGGCGCCGTGAGACGCAGCTCGTGACCCTGACGCTGAGCGTCGACCACGTGCACCCGTACGACATCCTCGCGATGAACGGCGCGTCCGCCGCGCTGATGGTCTCCGACATCCCCTTCCCGTTCCCGGTCGGCGCGGTGCGGATCGGCAAGGTCGACGGCAACTTCGTCGTCAACCCCACCGAGGAGGACGTCTTTCAGAACTCCGATCTCGACCTCATCGTCGCCGGCACCGACGAGGCCATCCTGATGGTCGAGGCGGGCTGCAACGAGATCCCCGAGGCGGAGATCCTCGACGCGCTCGACATCGCCCACGGCGAGATCAAGAAGCTCTGCAAGCTGCAGTGGGAGCTGCGCGAGGCCGCCGGCAAGGACAAGATGGAGATCGAGGTCCCGGTCGTCGACGAGGGCCTGTTCAACGCCGTGCGCGAGTCGCATGGCGCGGCGCTCGACGAGGCGACGCAGATCTTCGACAAGCTCGAGCGTCAGAACGAGTCGCATCGCGTCATGGAGGAGGCCGTCGCGGCCCACTCCGGCGATTCCGAGGATGGTGAGTACGCGAGCCGCAAGGCCGCCGCGCAGATGGCCGTCGACAAGCTCGAGAAGTCGATCATCCGCCAGCGCATCGCGATCCACAAGAAGCGCCCGGACGGCCGCGGTGAGGACGAGATCCGTCCGATCTCGATCGACGCCGGACTGCTCCCGCGCGCCCACGGCTCGGCGCTGTTCACGCGTGGACAGACACAGGCGCTGTCGGTTGCGGCGCTCGGCACGCTGAAGGACGAGATGCGGCTGGACACGCTCGGCCTCGAGACGAAGAAGTACTACTTCCATCACTACAACTTCCCGCCGTTCTCGGTCGGGGAGGCCGGCTTCATGCGCGGCCCCAAGCGCCGCGACATCGGCCACGGCGCGCTCGCCGAGCGCGCGCTCATCGCGGTCGTGCCGTCGATCGAGGACTTCCCGTACACGATTCGCGTCGTGTCGGACATCCTCGAGTCCAACGGCTCGTCGTCGATGGCGTCGGTCTGCGGATCGTCGCTGTCGTTGATGGACGCGGGCGTGCCGCTGAAGCGGCCGGTTGCGGGCATCGCGATGGGGCTCATCAAGGAGGGCGACGACTACGTCGTGCTGACCGACATCGCCGGCGTCGAGGATCACCTCGGCGACATGGACTTCAAGGTCGCCGGCACGTCGGAGGGCATCACCGCCCTGCAGATGGACATCAAGATCACGGGCGTCACGTTCGACATCCTGCGCGACGCGCTGGCGAAGGCGCTGAACGCTCGCACGTTCATCCTCGGTGAGATGGCGAAGGTCATCTCCGAGCCGCGCGCCGAACTCTCCGAGCACGCGCCGCGGATCGTGACCGTGCAGATCGACACCGACAAGATCGGCCTGCTGATCGGTAAGGGCGGCGAGACGATCCGCGGCCTGGCCGACGAGTTCGAGTCGCAGATCGACGTCAACGACGACGGTCAGGTGCTGATCTACTCGGCCAACGGCACGCTCGGCGAGGCGCTCGCCGCTCGCATCGCGTCGATGACCAAGGAGGTCGAGGTCGGCGACGAGTTCCCCGCCGCAAAGGTCGTCAAGACGACGACGTTTGGCGCGTTCGTCGAGCTCGCCAAGGGCACCGACGGCCTGCTGCACATCTCCAACGTGTCGCCCGGCCAGCGCGTGGACACCGTCGAGGACGTGCTCAACAAGGGCGACGAGATCCACGTCCGCGTGTTCGAGGTCGACCGCGAGCGCGGCCGCATCGGGCTGCGCCTGGCGGTGGACCCCGACGTCGCCGGCAAGTCCAAGGACGAGCTCGTCGCGGCCGGTGCGGCCAGCGGCGGCGGACGCCCGCCACGTGGCGGCGGTGGCGGCGGCGACCGCAACGGCGGCGGTGGCGGCGGACGCGACCGCGGCGGCGACCGCGGACCGCGGCGCGGCTCCGGCCGCCCGCGTCACGGCGAGGGCTGAGGCCCTGCCGGAGCACAACCTGACGGTCCTGGACTCGGGAGTCCGGGTCGTGACGGAGGCCATGCCCACCGTCCGATCCGCGACCCTCGGGTTCTGGATCGCCACCGGCTCGGCGGCGGAGGACGTCGCCGAGGCCGGGTTGTCTCACCTCGTCGAGCACATGCTCTTCCGAGGCACCGAGCGCTACGGCTCGCTGGAGATCGACCAGATCTTCGACACGATGGGCGCCGAGCTGAACGCCGGCACGGGCAAGGAGTCGACCTCGGTCTACGCGCGCGTCATCGACGAGCACCTGCCGAAGGCCTTCGACGTCGTCGCGGACATGGTCTTCCATCCGCGCTTTGACGCTGACGATCTCGACAACGAGCGCGAGATCGTGCTCGAGGAGATCGCGATGTACGAGGACGACCCGCAGGACCAGGTCTTCGACGTCCTCGGCACGGCGGTCTTCGGCGATCACCCGCTCGGACGGCCGGTGCTCGGCAGCGCCGAGGTCGTCACTCGCATTCCCGCCGACGGCCTGGCGGCGTTTCATGCCTCGCACTACATGGCCGCTGAGATGGTCATCGCGGCGGCGGGCTCCGTCGATCACGAGGCCGTCGTCGAGCTGGCCCGCGCGATCGAGGTCCCCCTGGTGGCGGCCGCGCCGCGGTTGACGGGCGAGCCCCTGTTCGAGCCGACGGTGCGCTTCCTGCGCAAGGACACCGAGCAGTACCACCTGACGCTCGGGGGACCCGGAATCCCACGCTACGACGAGCGCCGCTTCGCCCTGCGAATCCTCGACAACATCCTCGGGGCGACGTCGTCGTCGCGTCTGTTTCAGGAGGTGCGCGAGAGCCGCGGGCTGGCCTACAACGTCTTCTCCTTCAACTCGCTGTTCGCGACGACCGGCCAGATCGGCCTGTACCTCGGGACCCGCCCGGACAACGTGGGGCCGGCGCTGCAGGTCGTCGCCGAGGAGCTCGAGCGGCTGCGTCGCGACGGCTTTGAGCCCGACGAGCTCGAGCGCTCCAAGCAGAACGTCAAGGGGCGTATGGTGCTGTCGCTCGAGTCGACGGCGTCGCGGATGAACCGCCTCGGCGCGGCGCTGCTCAACGACCTGCCGTTGCTGACCGTCGACGAGGCCGTCGCGCGCGTCGACGCCGTCTCGCTCGACGACCTTGCCGAGCTGACGGCCGAGCTGCTGGCTCCCGAACGGCTGAGCGCGGCGGGCATCGGCACCGACGAGGACGTCTTTCGCGGCGCGCTCGAGCCACTTGGGCTCGGTGGGGCCGCGGTGCCGGTGTCGAGGGCGGTCGCGTGATCCGGGTCGCCGTGGCCGGTGCCGCCGGCCGGATGGGGCAGGCGGTCGTTGCGGCCGTCGAGGGTGCCGACGACATGCTGCTGAGCGGTCGCGCCGATCCGGCGCTCGGCACGACGCTCGCCGAGGTGCTCGCCGACGCGGACGTCGTCGTCGACTTCACCCGCCCCGATACCGCCCTGCAGAACGCTTTGGACTGCGTCGCCGCCGGCGTGCACGTCGTCATCGGGACGTCGGGCTTCGACATGGGTCCGCTGCGCGAGCTCGGCTCCGACGCGGGCGCGAACATCTTCTTCGCGCCGAACTTCGCGATCGGCGCGGTGCTCATGATGCGCTTCGCGGCCGAGGCCTCCAAGCACATGGCGAAGGCCGAGATCATCGAGTTTCATCACGACGGCAAGCTCGACAAGCCGTCGGGCACCGCCGCCCGCACGGCGGAGCTCATGGAGGGCGAGGTACCGATCCACTCCGTGCGCCTGCCCGGCCTCGTCGCCCACCAGGAGGTCATCCTGGGAGACCTCGGCCAGACGCTGACGATCCGCCACGACTCGATCGACCGGGCGTCGTTCATGCCCGGCGTACTACTCGCGGTGCGCCGCGTGGCCGATCTGCCCGAGTCGCCGCTCGTGGGGCTCGAGCACCTGCTGTTCTGACCCGGACGCTACGGCGTGACGGCGGAAGGAATCTCGACGCTGACCATTCCGGCATCGTGGGCCATCTGGACCGGAAGAGGATGACCCTCCCGCGCGTCTTCCTCGAGGTGGAACGCGATTCCCGCCCGAATCTCGTCCTCGACTTCCTCCCGGGAATCGGCGCACGAGAACACCGGGAGATCCGCTGCGCGGGCATGCCAGCTCCCGTCGTCGGCAAGCTCGTAGATGACCGCGAACATCATCGAAGATCCTCCAGCCCGGTCGTTCGTCGAATGTCTGCCAGGGTACCGCTCGGCACGGTGCGGTTGTCCTTTCCGCCGCCGGCTACGGACACGTGGCGGCCGTCGGGGCGCTCCCACCGCTCGTGCGAGCCGGTCACGCGTACCATCGACCAGCCATGGCTTCGCAGCGCCTTGCGGACCTCTCGGTACTTCTTCGCCATGAGGGAGCACGCTGACCGGCGAGGGTGCGCGTGTGTGTGGGGACTGTGACAAGTCTGCGCAGCAATGGTCACGACAGCGCGCGCTGCGAAGATCGGGTCATGACGGCCGGGAGAAACAGGTGAGCGAGGGCGTGACGGTTGCCGTGACCGACCACGCCGCCGAGCGCTTTCGCCAGCGCGTCGGGTCGCGGCGTGGAGGCTTCGACGTCAAACCGGAGATCGCCGGGCGTGTCAGCGAGGCCTGGGGAGCCGGTCGCGTCAGCACGACGCCGCCGCCGGGCGCCGACGAGACCGCGGCCCGCGGCTCGGTCTACATCCGCGACCTGGTCGACCGCAACGTCATCTTCGTCTGCCGCCACGATCGCGCGGCCCGCGAGCTGCTCGTCATCACCCTGTGGGAGGACGAGCGCTTCGGCAAGCCGCGCGTCGAGCACCGCTTCACCGACGCACTCAAGGACGACGACCGCGCGCTCGTCGATCCGGGCCGTCGCTGGCGAGAACGGCGCGACGGCACGGGATAGGAAGCCGTCTCCGGGCTCTTACCGCCTCGGGTTCCATCGAGGTTCCACGCACGCGATCGAGCTGACGCCGCGCCGCGGGCGAGCGCCTCAGGTGCTGGCCGCGGAGGGGCCTCCGCCGCGGAGCTCGTCGAGGACCGCGAACAGCGCCTGGCGCCCGGCGCGGCTCTCCTCGTGGAGATCCTGTAGCACGGCGATGAAGCCCTGGGCGACGCGTTCCCCGCGCAGGCTCATCTGCTTCATCTCGAAGCGGACGTCCTTCATCTCCTGCACGTGCAGAGCATGGGCCTCGCGATGCTCCTCGTCGACCTTGCGTTGCTCGGCCAGAGCGAACTCCCGCTCGGCACGCTCCCGCTCGCGCTCGGCCCGCTCCCGCTCGCGCTCGGCCCGCTCCCGCTCACGCTCGCCCCGCGCCTGCTCACGCTCGGCCCGCGCCTGCTCGCGCTCGGCTCGCGCCTGGCGTCGCTCGTCTCGGTACTCCTCGTGGAGCCGGCGCTGCTCATCGATCAGGGTGTCGGTGCGCGCGAGGTGCTGATCGAAGCGCTTGAGGAACTCACCCTCGTCCATGTACTGGATCGTTGCACGACGAGTGTGCCGTTCCAACCCCGCATCGCAACAAGTCAGGCGCGACAGCGCCGCGAGATCGCGGGGATGTGAGGGAAGCGACCTCAGGTGGCGCCGGCGACGAGCTCGCGCAGGCGCGTGTGCCGGCGCCGGGCGTCGGTGCGACCGACCGCGCTCGCGAGCGCGCCGTACTCGCCGACGACGACGCAGACGTCCTGCGCGCGCGTCACCGCGGTGTAGACGAGATTGCGGGTGAGCATGTGGCGGTGGCCGCCGAAGATCGGCACGACGATCGCCCGCGCCTGCGAGCCCTGCGCCTTGTGGACGCTCGCCGCGTAGGCGAGACGCAGCGTGTCGAGCGCGCCCACCGGGAGCACGAGCCGGCGCCCGTCCTCGCCGGCGAAATGCACGCGGTCGCGCTCGGGGTCGTGGTGCACGAGCACCCCGCGCTCGCCGTTGAAGAGGTCGTGCTCGTAGGAGTTTCGCGTCTGCATGACCTTGTCGCCGACGCGCAGCGGCGTGCCCTCGATGGGCGCGCCGTCGGGGTTCAGCCGGGCGCGTAGCTCTGTGTTCAGCGCGTCGATCCCGACCGGGCCCTTGTGCATCGGCGCGAGCACCTGGACGTCGGCGGCAGGATCGAGCTCGTAGTGCTTCGGCAGCCGGGTCGCGGCGAGCTCGCAGACCTCGTCGAAGATCGCCCGCGCGCCGTCGCGCGAGACGAGGAAGAAGTCGCGCACGTCATCCGGGCGCGGGATCGTGTCCGGGATGGCGCCCTCGTTGATCGCGTGGGCGGCGCGCACGATCATCGAGCGGGCGGCCTGCCGGAAGACCTCGCTCAGGCGCACCGCGGGGACCGTTCCGGCGTCGAGCAGGTCCTCGAGCACGCGCCCCGGCCCGACGGGCGCGAGCTGGTCGACGTCGCCGACGAGCACGACATGCGTACGCGGTCCGACGGCCCCGAGCAGCGCCTCGGCGAGCTGCACGGACAGCATCGACGCCTCGTCGACGATCAGCACGTCGCAGCCCTCGATCGGGTCGTCGGCGTCGCGCATGAAGCCCTCGCCGGGAATCCACTCGAGCAGGCGGTGGATCGTCGTCGCGTCGGCGCCCGTGAGCTCGCTGAGGCGGCGCGCCGCCTTGCCGGTGGGAGCGCACAGCCGCGCCGTGCCGGTGCGCCCCTTGACGAGCTCGACGAGCGTGCGCATCGTCGCGCTCTTGCCGGTGCCCGGGCCGCCCGTGAGGATCGAGAGCCGGTGCTCGAGCGCCTGTGTCACACCGCGCCACTGATCGTCGGAGGGGATGAACGTGCCGTCGACCGGGCGCTGCACGCGCTTCAGCCGCAGCGCGGGCTCGGACGCCAGCAGCGCGCGAACATGGCCGGCGAGGCGCTCCTCGATCGCGTGCAGGCGCGCATCGGCGACGCGCTCGGCGTCGTCGACGACGACCTTGCCGCGTGCGGCGAGCTCGTCGATCGCGTCGTCGACGTCGCCGCCGCCGAGCAGGCGCGACGCGCGCTCGGTCAGCTCGCCGCGGGGGAGGTGGCAGTGGCCGTCGGTCTCGGCGAGATGCAGCGCGTGCAGCACGCCCGCCGCGAGCCGGTCGGGGGCGTCGAGCGGCGTGTCGAGCGCGCGGGCGAGCGCGTCGGCGGTCGCGAAGCCGATCCCGTCGAGCTCGCAGATCGTGTACGGCTCGCGCTGCAGGTGCGCGATCGAGCCGGCGCCGAAGTGGCGCGCGATGCGCCCCGCGGACGCGGCGTCGACGCCGTGGGTGTCGAGGAACAGGCGCAGCTCGCGCAGCTCGCGCTGGTCGCGCCAGGACTGCACGGCGGCGATGATTCGGCGCTTGCCGATCCCCGGGACCGAGCCGAGGATCTTCTCGGGGTCGCGATCGATCGCCGCGAGCACCTCGCCCGCGCCGAAGCGCTTGACGAGTCGCGCCGCGCCGAGCGGGCCGACGTGCTTGATGCTCTCCAGGTAGGCGCGGACCGCGTGGTCGCCGACGGGCTCCTCGACGCGCACACGGTTGGCCTGAAACTGCCAGCCGTGCTTGGCGTGGCGCTTCCAGGCGCCGCCGACGACGATCGACTCGCCCTCGCGGACGTGCCCGAGCGGGCCGACGAGGACGGCGTCGTCGCCGTCCTCGCAGACGGCGTCGAGGACGGCGAAGTCGCCGTCGGGCACGCTCCAGCGCACGCTCACGACCTCGGCCGTCAGCTCGCTCGCCGCGACGTCGCGCGGCTCCTCGTCGAGGTCGGGATGCCCCACGCCGGCCAGTGTTACAGGCGCCCTTGACGGCGCGCGACGGGGGCCACCACCGCGGTCGAGGGTCGGCGTTGCCTGAAATTGGCGGACCTTTGGCGGTGAGCGATGCGGCCAACGCCCAGCCGTTGCCCTTCTCGGGCACGTACAGCGGCGGAGTTGTCGCTGGTGACCTGAACGCGTTGGCGATCTACCCCTACGCGTCGGTGGCCGTGCCGTCGGGTCGACCACCGGGGCTGCGATACTGGGGTCTCGTGCCCAAGCTCGGAGCCATCCTCACCGCCATCGTCACCCCGTTCGCGGACGACGGGACCGTCGACGAGCCGGCGTTCGTGAGCCTGATGGCGCACCTGTTCGACAACGGCTCGGACGGCTTCGTCGTCTGCGGCACGACCGGCGAGGCCTCGACGCTGTCAGACGCCGAGCACCTCGGCGTCGTCGAGCTCGCGGTGCGCGAGCGGCCCGACGGCGCGACGATCGTCGCCGGCGTCGGCTCCAACGACACGCGCCACGCCGTTCATCTCACGGCGTCTGCGTGCGAGCTCGGCGTCGACGGCCTGCTGTCCGTCAACCCCTATTACAACCGGCCCAACCGCCGTGGCATCGTCGCGCACTATCGCGAGGTCTCTGCCGCCGCCGACCGGCCGATCGTCCTCTACAACATCCCGCAGCGCACGGGATCGGACATCCCGAACGACCTGCTTGCGGAGCTCGCGCAGCTCGATCACATCGAAGCGGTCAAGCAGGCCAACAACGACAACCTTGCGCCGGTCGATGGACTGGCGCTGTACGCGGGCAACGACGACATCCTCGCCCGCGTGCTCGATCTCGGAGGGGAGGGCGGCATTCTCGTCGCCAGCCACATCGTCGGACCGCAGCTGCGCCAGATGGTCGAGGAGCCGCAACGGCGCTCCGAGATCCACGAGCGCCTGCTTCCAGTCTTCGAGGCATTGAGCGTTGCGCCCGCGGCGGTCAGCACGAAGGCCGCGCTGAATCTGCTCGGCCACGACGTCGGCAGGCCGCGCCTGCCCTACGTCGAGGCGGACGAGCACGAGACGGCGATCATCCGCGAGATGCTGCATGCCAGCGGTCTCGTCGGAGCTACAGCTTGAGCCCCGGGATGTTGCGCGTCCTTCCCCTCGGTGGTCTCGGGGAGATCGGCAAGAACATGACGGTCGTCGAGTACGAGGACCGGATCGTCCTCGTCGACGCCGGCCTGCGCTTCCCGACCGCGGAGATGATGGGCATCGACCTCGTGCTACCGGACTTCGCCTATCTGCGCGGGCGCGTCTCGGACATCGAGGCGATCGTCATCACGCACGGCCACGAGGACCATCTCGGCTGCCTGCCGTTCCTGCTGCGCGAGCTCGGCGTGCACGATTCCCCGCCCGTCTACGGCGGCGCGCTGACGATGGCGATGGCGCGCTCCAAGCTCGACGAGCACAAGCTCTCCAAGGACGTCGAGGTCATCGACGTCAAGGACGGCGAGCAGATCGAGGCCGGCCCGTTCGACGTCGAGCTCATCCACATGACGCACTCGATCCCGGACGCGAGCGCCGTCGCGCTGACGACCGACCTCGGCACGATCCTCGTCACCGGCGACTACAAGTTCGACCAGACGCCGGTCGACGGCAGGCCTGCGGACGTGACGCGGCTTGCGGAGCTCGGCCGCGAGGGCCTGCTGCTCTTGTGCGGCGACTCGACCAACGGCGACCGGCCCGGCTTCGCGCCGAGCGAGAAGGTCGCCGGCCCGAACCTGCTGAACGTCTTCAGCCGCGCCAAGGGCCGCATCATCGTGACGTCGTTCGCCTCGAACATCCATCGCGTGCAGCAGTGCGTCGATGCCGCCGCGGCGCTCGGGCGCAAGGTCTGCCTCGTCGGGCGCTCGATGCGCAAGAACACGAACATCGGCCGTTCGCTCGGGCACATCAAGGTGCCCGACGGGATCATCATCGGCCCGCGCGAGCTGACGCAGTTCCGCGACGACCAGATCGTGGTCATCTCGACCGGGTCCCAGGGCGAGCCGCTCAGCGCGCTGCGCCGGATGGCCCACCGCGACCACCCGCAGGTCGAGCTGCATGCCGGCGACACGGTCGTCTTCAGCGCGACGCCGATCCCCGGCAACGAGCGCGCGGTCAACGAGACGATCGACCGCCTGTACCACATCGGCTGCGACGTCATTACGACCCGCGACGCGCCGATCCATGCCTCCGGCCACGGCTATCAGGAGGAGATCAAGCTCATGCTCAACCTGACCAAGCCGAAGTACGTGATGCCGTTTCACGGCGACTTCAAGCGCATCCACCTGCACGCGCAGCTCGCGGAGTCGGTCGGCGTCAAGCCCGAGAACATCTTCAAGGGCGAGAACGGCCTGCCGCTGGAGCTCACCGCGAAGGGCGCGAAGTGGGGCAAGAAGGTGCAGTCGGGGATGATCTTCGTCGATGGCGTCGACATCGGCGACGTCACCGATGTCGCGCTGCGCGACCGTCGGATGCTGTCGGCGGACGGCATCTTCGTCGTTGTCGCGACAATCTCCGAGCAGGACGGATCGTCGGTCTCCGAGCCCGAGGTCATCTTCCGCGGCGTGCCGTTCGTCGACGAGGCCGACAAGCTCATGGACCAGCTGCGCGCGACCGTCGAGAAGTCGCTCGATCGCGCCGCCAAGGACGAGATCCGCGAGATCGACCTCCTGCAGCAGCTCCTGCACGACGATCTCGCAGCGTTCGTCTACGACAAGCTCAAGCGCCGCCCGATGGTGCTGCCGGTCGTCGTCGAGGTCTGAGCCGGCCGCCCGGCGGCGGAGGTTTGCGCGTTCGGCTGTCGGGTCAGGCTTCTGCTCGGCATGGCATAGGTGTGGCATGATCGGGGCATGGCGCGTACGCGGGTGAGCACGACGGTTGACGCAGGGCTCTTGTCGAGCGCCCGCCGGCTGCGGGCCGGTCTGACGGATTCCGCGCTGCTCGACGAGGCGCTCACTTCACTGCTCGCGCGCCATCGCGCCGCCGAGATCGACGCGTCGTACGCCGCCTACGACGAACGACCGCTTGACGCGCCGGACGATTGGGGCGACCTCGCGTCCTTTCGCTCGGCGGCCGCTGCATCGTGAACGAGCTTCCCGCGCGCGGCGACGTGTGGTGGTGCGAGCTGCCGGAGGTCGGTCGCCGACCGGTCGTCGTGCTGTCGCGAGACGTCGCCATCCCGCGCCTGCGCCGCACGCTCGTCGCTCCCTGCACGACGACGATTCGCGGGCTCGCCAGCGAGGTGCTGCTGTCGCCGGACCGCGATCCCGTCCCGCGGGCGTGCGCGGCGAACCTGGACTCCGTGGAGAGCGTCTCAGTCGGCGTCCTCGTTGACCGGATGGGCCGTCTGGGGGACAAGCGGATGGCCCAGATCTGCGCGGCGCTCGAGATCGCGGTCGACTGCTCGCGCTGATCGCTGCCGGCCGGACGCGGCGCGGCGACCGAGCAAGGGCGATCCAGGCCGGCCGGCGAGCGGCCGACCCGGACGCCGAGATCAGGCGAGGTCGAAGCGGTCGAGGTTCATGACCTTGACCCAGGCGGCGACGAAGTCGTGGACGAACTTCTCGCGCGCGTCATCGCTTGCGTAGACCTCGGCCAGCGCCCGCAGCTCGGAGTTCGATCCGAAGACGACGTCGACCCGGGAGCCCGTCCACCGGACCGCGCCCGTCGCGGCGTCGCGGCCCTCGAACGTGCCCGCGTCATCGGATGTCGCCGACCACGTCGTGCCGAGATCGAGCAGGTTCACAAAGAAGTCGTTCGTCAGCGACCCCGGCTTCGCGCTGAGCACGCCCTTCGAGGACCCGCCGGCGTTCGCGCCCAGGACGCGCAGGCCACCCACGAGGACCGTCATCTCGGGGGCGCTCAGCGTCAGCAGGTTCGCGCGGTCGATCAGCAGGTACTCGGCGGTCAGCCGGTGGCGGCCCGAGAGGTAGTTGCGAAAGCCGTCCGCCACCGGCTCGAGCGGGACGAACGAGTCTGCGTCCGTCTGCTCCGCCGACGCGTCCGTGCGGCCGGGGGTGAAGGGGACCTCGACCTCGTGGCCGCCGTCGCGGGCCGCCTGCTCGACGGCCGCGCAGCCCGCGAGCACGATCAGGTCCGCGAGCGAGATCTGAGCGCCACCCGCGCCGTTGAACTCCTGCCGGATGCCTTCGAGGGCGCTCAGCACGGTCGCGAGCTGGTCGGGGTCGTTGACCTCCCAGCCGATCTGCGGCGCGAGCCGGATGCGCGCGCCGTTCGCGCCGCCGCGCTTGTCGCTGCCGCGGAACGTCGACGCCGACGCCCACGCCGCGGACACGAGCTGTGAGACCGACAGACCCGCGCCGAGGACCGAGGTCTTGAGCGCTGCGACGTCGTCCGCGCCGATCGGCTCGCCGCTGGGCTCCGGCACCGGGTCCTGCCAGAGCAGTTCCTCGGACGGGACCTCCGGTCCGAGGTAGCGCGCCTTCGGGCCCATGTCGCGGTGGGTCAGCTTGAACCAGGCGCGGGCGAACGCGTCGGCGAGCTCGTCGGGATGCTCGTGGAAGCGGCGCGAGATTGGCTCGTAGTCCGGGTCCAAGCGCAGCGCGAGGTCGGTCGTCAGCATCGTCGGGGCACGCCCGGGCGAGTCCGCCCCGGGACCGGGGATCGTGCCGGCACCGGCGCCCGCCTTCGCGACCCACTGGTTCGCTCCGGCGGGGCTCTTCTCGAGCTCCCACTCGAAGCCGAAGAGGTTGTCGAAGAACCCCGTCGACCACGCCGTCGGGGTCGAGGTCCAGGTGACCTCGAGGCCGCTCGTGATCGTGTCCGCGCCCTTGCCGGAGCCGTAGGACTGCTTCCAGCCGAGACCCTGCTGCTCCAGCGGAGCGCTCTCGGGCTCGGCGCCGACGTACTCGTCGGGGTCGGCCGCGCCGTGGGTCTTGCCGAACGTATGGCCGCCGGCGATCAGGGCGACCGTCTCCTCGTCGTTCATCGCCATGCGCGCGAACGTCTCGCGGATGTCGTGAGCCGCCGCGAGCGGGTCCGGGTTGCCATTCGGACCCTCCGGGTTGACATAGATCAGACCCATCTGCACGGCGCCGAGCGGGTCCTCGAGCTGGCGATCGCCGCTGTAGCGCTCGTCGCCCAGCCACTCGGTCTCGGGGCCCCAGTAGACGTCCTCGTCGGGCTCCCAGACGTCCGCACGGCCGCCGGCGAAGCCGAACGTCGCAAAGCTCATCGACTCCAGCGCGACATTGCCGGTCAGGACGATCAGGTCGGCCCATGACAGCGACTGGCCGTACTTCTGCTTGACCGGCCACAGCAGGCGGCGGGCCTTGTCGAGGTTGCCGTTGTCGGGCCAGCTGTTGAGCGGCGCGAAGCGTTGCTGGCCGGCGCCGGCGCCGCCGCGGCCGTCGCTGATGCGGTACGTGCCGGCGCTGTGCCAGGCCATCCGGATCATGAACGGGCCGTAGTGGCCGAAGTCCGCTGGCCACCAGTCCTGCGAGGTCGTCAGCACGTCGGCGATGTCCTGCTTGACCGTGGCGAGGTCGAGCGTCTTGAACGCCTCGGCGTAGTCGAACTCCTCGCCGAGAGGGTTCGCCACGGCGGGGTTCTTGGCGAGGATCTTCAGGTTCAGGCGGTCAGGCCACCAGCCGCGGTTCCCGCCGCCCTGGGTCGGGTGCAGGGCGCGCTCGCCCGCGACGGGGCAGCCGCCCCGGGTCGCATCGCTCATCTCTCCAACAACAGCGTCAGGACTATCGGACACAGGAACCCTTTCAGGGGTCAGGGGTGTACTGGGGGCGGTGTGCGGTCGAGCATCCGGCGCACTCGCCCCAGAAGATGACCTCGGCCTCGTCGATCGCGTAGCCGTGGTGGTCGGAGGGGGTCAGGCAGGGTGCGGCGCCGGAGGCGCAATCGACGTCGGCGATGGCGCCGCACGACCGGCACACGACGTGGTGATGGTTGTCGCCGACCCGCGACTCGTAGCGCGCCAGGGAGCCCGGCGGGTGGATGCGTCGCACGAGTCCGGCGGCGGTCAGCGCTCCGAGCACGTCGTAGACGGCCTGCTGGGACACCTCGCCGAGGTCCTCGCGCACGAGACCGATGATCGAGTTCGTGTCGGCGTGCGGATGGCCGTGCACCGCGGCCAGCACGGCGACCCGAGGACGCGTGACCCGCAGAGAGGCCCCGCGCAACATCCGCTCAAGCTCCGTGGTCGCCGGCACACCCCAAGCATAGCTGCTAATTCTGGAGTCAGTCCAGATTGGTAGGTGACGAGGCACTCGCCTCGCCGAGCCGCGCTTCGACCCTTCGCGAGCCGCACCCCCGCGGGCGTCGAGCGGGGAGCTTCGTCGCCTTCGGCGCTCGAAGGCTCATCGGATTGCGCGGGCGGTAGCCCGCTCGACGACGGCCGCCGGCGCGCAGTCGCCGGCCGGATCGAGTCCATCCGCCTGCCACCCTGACGCGCCACCGACCGGTCGTCGGGATGATGCAGCGCGATGTCCCCGGCGCCGTTCGCAATCCGTTGGACCGACCATGCCGGGGCAAAGGCGCAGCTCTTGGGGATCACACGCAGCCTCCGTCGAGGACGTCGTGCTCGAGCGGCACGGCGAGCGGGTGCGCAACCACGGCGGTGGTGACTGGAAGGTCGTCGGGCACCGAGTGGTCGTCATCTACAACCACCCCGACGACGGCGATCCGGCAACCGCGTTATTGGTCACCCTGTGGCGTCTCCGCTAGCCTCCAAGACATGAGGATCGACGGTCACTACGACGCTCATGCAGACATCGCTTGGCTGCGCTTCGAGGGCTACGATCCGGTGACTGTCGTCGCCGAGGAAGTATCGACTGGCCTGCGCGAGCTCGATCCGGCGACGGGCTCGACCGTCGGGCTTGAGTACTGGAACGCCAGCACGACACTCCCCGCCGACTTTCTCAGCATGCTGCCGCCGCCTCAGCTCGGCGTCGCCGCCTGAGTCAGCCGAACGCCCGACTCATCGTCTCGGGGCCCCCGGAGGTCGCGCGCAGCCGCGGCGGCCGCTGGGACCGGCGATCGAAGCTGTCGACCGCACCGGGCGACTCTCTCCCGGAGGTTGTGCGTGAACGGTGCCTCGAGGGCGGCGTCACGCGGAGTGGACCGCGTCCTCCTGCTCGGCGTCGGACTGCTCGAGCGCCTCGATCCGCGTCTCGCTGTGCGACAGCGGCAGGATGACCTCGAAGCGCGTGCCGCGCGGACGGCTGCCGCTGCCATAGCTCGTCGGCGACTGGAAGCTGACGCTGCCGCCGTGTGACTCGGCGACGGCGTGCACGATCGACAACCCGAGCCCGGAGGAGCCGCCGCGGTCGCCGACGCCACGGACGAAGCGCTCGAACACGCGGTTGCGCAGGTCCTCGGGGATACCGGGGCCGTCGTCCTCGACCGTCAACCGCACATGGCCGTCGACGCGCTCGACGACCGCGCGCACCTGCGTGCCGCGCGGCGTGTGGCGGACGGCGTTCTCCATGAGGTTCAGCGTCAGGCGATGCAGCTCGTCGCGGGCGCCGTCGACGATCGCCCGGTTCGGCTCGATCGACAGCTCGTGGCCGTCGGCGATGACGCCGAGCTCGGCCGCCGCCTCGATCAGCACCTTGCCGATGTCCGTCGGCGTGTGCGGAGCCTGGCGGGCGGCGTCGTGGCGGGCGAGCAGCAGCAGATCCGCGACGAGGCGACGCATGCGCCGCGACGAGCGCAGCGCGGAGTTCGCCGCCTCCTCCTGATCGCCGTCGAGGCTGTCGGCGAGCAGCTCGAGGTTCGCGAGCACGCTCGTCAGCGGCGTACGCAGCTCGTGCGAGGCGTCGGCGACGAACTCGCGCTGGCGGGCGAGCGCGCCCTCGGTCTCCGCGCGCGCGGCGTCGAGCGCGTGGAGCATGTCGTCGAGCGTGCGCGCGAGCTCGGCGACCTCGTCGTCGGCCTCGATGTCGGGCAGGCGCTGGCCGGGGTCGCGCGTGCGCTCGATCTTGCGCGCGGTCGCGGTCAGCGCGGCGATCGGCGCCATCGCGCGGCGCGCGACCATGAGCCCGGCGAGCAGTGCGAGCGCGGAGCCGCCGAGCACGCCGATGATGAGAAACAGCCGCAGGCGCGAGACGGTGTCCTCGACCGGCCCGAGCGGCCGCGCGTACTGGATGTAATAGGGCGGGTCGAGGAAGCTCCCGAACAGCGGGACCTGACCGGGGATCGGCTTGACCTCCCGCGTTTCGACGAGGTAGCCACCGATCTGCGCGGAGCCGAGGCGCGGCGCGCCGAAGTTGCGCCGCTGTCCGCGCCGTCGGCGCGTGCCGTTGAGCTCGTAGCCGCTCGACGTGACGATGCGGATCGTCGCGCCCGTTCCCGCCGAGAACTCGTCGAGATCGGGTGTCAGGCCGTTGAGGAAGTAGTGGCCGGTCGTGAGGTTGTGGTCGAGGCCGTTGTGCGTCGCGCTCTCCCCGAGGACGCTGGCCGCGCGATCGACCTCCTGATCGAAGTCCTGGTGCAGGCGGATCGAGGTCAGGCCGCCGACAGCGCCCGCGAAGCCGCACAGGATCACCAGCGTCAGGAGGGCGGAGCCGCCGGCGAGCCGCCAGCGGATCGGCACCTGCCTAGGCGCGGAGAACGTAGCCTGCGCCGCGGATCGTATGGAGGAGGCGGGGCTCATCGCCGGCTTCCAACTTCCGTCTGAGGTTGGACACGAAGACTTCGATCGTGTTGGTGGTCGCAAATGGGTCGTAGCCCCAGACCTCCTCCAGCAGACGCTGGCGCGGGACGACGATGCGCTCGTTGCGCATGAGGTATTCCAGCAGCTCGAACTCGCGCTGCGTGAGATCGATCGCGCGCTGCTCGCGGCGCACCTCGTGCGTGTCGGGGTTGAGTTGCAGGTCGCCGACGACGAGCGACGCGCTGCCGCGCGGGGGGCGGCGGCGCAGCAGGGCGCGCAGGCGGGCGAGCAACTCCTGGCGTTCGAACGGCTTGACGAGATAGTCGTCGGCACCGGCGTCGAGGCCGTCGACGCGGGACTCGAGGGCGTCGCGCGCGGTCAGCATGAGGATCGGCACGTCGCTGTCCTTGCGCAGCGCGCGGGCGACCTCCATGCCATCGAGCTTCGGCAGGCCGAGGTCGAGGATGACGAGGTCCGGGGTGAACTCGCGCGCGTCGCCGAGCGCCGCCTCGCCGTCGTAGCTGGCGCGGGCCTCGTAGCCCTCCATGCGCAGTGATCGCAGCAGCACCTGCGCGATCTCGATGTCGTCCTCGACGACGAGTACGCGTGGTGGGCGGTCCAGCATGGCTCATGCAGGTTAGTTCCGCGGCTCAAGCAGGGGTTAAGCCGGGCTCAAGGCGCGAGCGCAGCGGGCCGTGCGTGGTGAGCGGTGAGCGGATGGTGCTCACAACGTGCCACGCGGGCCGCAACGGCCAGGGATCGACGCGGTACACGCCCCGAGCGTCGACCCGTCCCGTGGGCAGGAGCGCCGCGCCGCGCGTCGAAAGCCGTTCTCGCCAACCATGGCCGCTGCCCGCAAGCCCGCATCCACACGCTCGAAGTCCGCCAAGGCGAAGCCGAAGCCGCGCGCCCGCGCGCGGCGCTCGTCGATCGACGCGATGCGGGTCCCGCTGCTCGAGCAGCGCCACCTCGACCTCATCGGGCTCGGCCTCGTCGCGATCGGCGTCTTCCTCGCGTTCCCGGTCTACCTGCAATGGGACGGCGGCGCCGTCGGGCAGGCGGCGACCGACGGCCTCGCGTACGTCGTCGGCAAGGGCGCGCTCGGCGTCCCGCTGGCGGTCGTCCTCGGTGGCGGGCTGTTCGTCCTGCGCCCGGTGCTGCCGGCCGTGCGCCCGTTTCGTGCGGGCGCGCTGAGCCTGTTCCTGGCGGTGACGCTCGCGCTCGCCGCCGGCACGTTCGGCCTCGGCCCGCCCGGCGTGCGCCACGGGTACTGGAACGCGCCCTTCTTCGAGCTGCGCGGCGGGATCGTCGGCGACGCGCTGCTGTATGCGACGGCGACGGCGTTCTCGACGATCGGGGCCCACATCCTCGCGGTCTTCCTGTTCGTCGCCGGGGTGTTGCTGCTGACCGGCGCATCGGTCGCCGGAGTCCTGCGCGCGACCGGCTCCGGCCTCGCCGACACGACACGAGCGCTCGGGCGCGCGGTCCCGGCGCGCCGTCCGGCGGCCGCCACGGACGTCAAGGAGCGGCCGCCGCGGCGCGGGCGCGCGGTGGCGGCCGAGCGCGAGCCGGATCCGGAGCCGTCGGAGCCCGAGCCGTTTGCGGCCGAGCGCGCGCATCCGCCGGAGCCGGAGGACCGCGAGGTCATCATCACCGCGACGCATGTCGAGGCGCCGTCGCTGGATGGGGCGACGCGCTACCCCGATCTCTTCGGCGAGCCGATCCCCGAGATCGACGACGGCGCGCCCGCCGACCAGTCGCAGCCGCAGCTCGAGCTCGACCTGCCCGAGCCCGAGCCGCCCCTGCCGCCCGGCGCCGGCGCGCTCGGCGACGAGCAGGACGTCGACGTCGTCACCCGCGTGCAGCCCGCGCGCCACCGCACGCCGAGCGCGGCCGACCTCACGCCGCAGGGCCGCCTGCGCGGCTCGATCACCGACGATCCCGAGTTCGCCTGGCAGCTTCCGAGCGTCGCGCTGCTGAAGCGCTCGACCGCCGAGCAGACGCGCCCGGACACCGCCGGCCAGGAGAAGACCGCCGCGCGCCTCGTCGAGGCCCTCGGGCATTTCGGCGTCGAGGCGAAGGTCGTCGGCACGATCGCCGGGCCGCACATCACCCGCTTCGAGCTGCGTCTCGCGCCCGGAATCAAGATGAGCAAGGTCGCCCAGCTCAAGGACGACCTCGCCTACGCGCTCGCGGCGACCGACATCCGGATCCTCGCTCCGATCCCCGGCAAGACCGCCGTCGGCGTCGAGGTGCCCAACGCGCGCCGGCGCATCGTGCAGCTCGGCGACGTGCTGCAAAACGCGCCCGCCGGATGGTCGCCGCTGACGATCTGGCTCGGCAAGGACGTCGCCGGCAAGGCGATCGGCGCCGACCTCGCGAAGATGCCGCACCTGCTCGTCGCCGGCACGACCGGCGCCGGCAAGTCGGCGTGCATCAACGCGATGCTGTCGAGCCTGCTGCTGCAGGCCACGCCGCACGAGCTGCGCCTCGTCCTGATCGACCCAAAGCAGGTCGAGTTGAACCATTACGAGTCGATCCCGCACCTGCTGACGCCGGTCATCACGAGCCCGCGGATGGCCGCCAACGCGCTGCAGAACCTCGTCCGCGAGATGGAGCAGCGCTACTCGATCATGTCGCTCGCCAAGACGCGTTCGCTGATCGAGCTCAACCGCTCGCGCGAGAAGCGTGGCGAGTCGGCGCTGCCCTACATCCTGTGCGTCATCGACGAGCTCGCCGACCTCATGATGGTCGCGCCGGCCGACGTCGAGGACTCGATCATCCGCCTCGCCCAGAAGGCGCGCGCGGTCGGCATCCACCTCGTGCTCGCGACGCAGTCGCCGCGCGTCGACGTCATCACCGGCATGATCAAAGCCAACGTCCCGTCGCGGATCGCGTTCAGCGTCTCGTCGCAGACGGACTCGCGCGTGATCCTCGATCAGAACGGGGCGGAATCGCTGCTCGGGCAGGGCGACATGCTCTTCTCGCCCGTCGGCACGTCGCGCCTGCAGCGCATCCAGGGCGCCTACATCGACGAGCCGCAGATCGAGGCGCTGACGACGTTCTGGCGCCGCCAGGGCGAGCCCGAGCTGCGCGAGGACCTGCTCGAGGAGGTCGAAGTCGACGAGGTCGACACGGGCGCCGCAGGCCAGGAGGGCTTCAGCCCCGACGAGGATCCGCTGCTCGAGGACGCGATCCGGCTCGTCGTCGAGATGGGCACCGCGTCGACGTCGATGTTGCAGCGCCGGCTGCGGCTCGGCTACACGCGCGCGGGTCGGCTCATCGACATGCTCGAGCGGCGCAACGTGATCTCCGGCTACGAGGGCTCCAAGCCGCGCCAGGTCATCGTCGGCGCCGGCGACGTCGAGCGCTTTATCGTCAACCTGCGCGAGCGCCGCGCCGGCTCGAGCGACGCGCCCGTCGCCGAGGGGCTTCTCGAGGCGCCCGAGCCCGAGCCGGTCCACGAGTAGCCTGAGAACCGAGATGAGCCACTGATGCCGGACATCGGAGCCACCCTGCGCGAGGCGCGGATGCGCGCGAGGATCGACATCTCCGAGGTCGAGGCGGAGACGAAGATCCGCGCGAAGTACCTGCGCGCGCTCGAGAACGAGGAGTGGGACCTGCTGCCCGGCTCGACGTACGTCAAGAGCTTCCTGCGCACCTACGCCGAGACGCTCGACCTCGACGCGAAGCTGCTCGTCGACGAGTACAAGCTGCGCCATGAGCGACTGAGCGAGGTTGAGCTGCAGCCGATCAACGCCGCCGCGCCGGGCCGTGAGCGTCGCCGTCAGGGGCCGGTCGTGCCGCGCTGGGTGGTGCTCGTCGTGATCTTCGTCGGGCTGCTCGTCACGCTCGGCCTGCTCAACCAAAACGATCCGACGCCGGCCACCGACCAGACCCAGACGCAGACGCAGACCCAGCCCCGGCCGGTCGTCGCGCCGCCGCCGCCAGCGCCGGCGAAGCCGAAGACCGTGAAGCTGCAGATCGTCGCGACCGGCGCCGTCAACGTCTGCCTGAAGGCCGGCGATCGGACGCTCATCAACGGCGAGAACCTCGCCGCCGGCGACAAGACCGAGACGTTCCGCTCCAAGCACCTGCGCCTGACACTCGGCAACGCCTCGGCGAAGCTCGTCGTCAACGGGCACACCCGCTCCGTGGATCCGTCATCGAACCCGATCGGCTTCGACATCACGCCGAAGGACGGCCGTCAGCCGCTGTCGGCCGACAAGCGCCCCGTCTGCGCGTCGTGAGCGTTCGCGCGGGGATCGTCGTCACCGGTACGGAGGTGCTGACGGGACGTGTCTCCGACCGCAACGGGCCGTGGCTCTCGGATCGCTTGCTCGAGCTCGGCGCGGACACGGCGGCGATCGTCGTCGTCGGCGACCGTCCCGAGGAGATCCTGCGGGCCCTGCGCTTTCTCGCCGGCGAGGGCTGCGCGCTGATCGTCACGAGCGGCGGTCTCGGGCCGACGGCCGACGACCTGACCGCGGAGGTCGTGGGTCGCTTCCAGGGCCGCGAGATGGTGCTCGACACGGCGCTCGAGGGGCGGATCGGCGAGATCCTGAAGCCGCTCATGGCGCGCTGGCCGGACCTCGATCCGGAGGCGGTGCTGCTTTCCAATCGCAAGCAGGCCGTGATTCCGACGGGAGCGTTCGTACTCGAGCCGGTCGGGACGGCGCCGGGGCTCGTCGTGACGCCGTCGTCGTCGGATTCCGGCGCGCGCCCGACCGTGGTCGTCCTGCCGGGCCCGCCGCGCGAGCTGCAGCCGATGTGGCGGACGGCGGTCGGGACGCCGCTCGTGCGGGCCGCGCTGGAGGGGGCCGTCGAGTACCGGCGCGAGATGCTGCGGCTGTTCGGGATGCCGGAGTCGGAGATCGCGGCGACCCTGCGAGCCGCCGAGGATGCGGGGATCGAGCTTGACCGGCTCGAGGTGACGACGTGCCTGCGGCGCGGCGAGGTCGAGGTCGTGACCCGCTTCGAACCGCCCGACGCCGAGGTCTACGCGCGCCTGGAGGCGCTCGTGCGCGAGCGCCACGCCGACACGCTGTTCTCCGATGACGCCACGACGGTCGACGGGCAGGTCCTGTCGCTGCTGGCGCAGGCGGGCGAGACGATCGCCGTCGCCGAGTCCTGCACTGGCGGCCTGTTGTCCGCGCGGCTGACGGAGCTGCCGGGTTCCTCGGAGGTCATGGCCGGGGGGCTCGTCGTCTATTCGAATGCCGCGAAGACCACGCTGGCCGGGGTGCCCGACGCGCTGATCGCGCGGGTCGGCGCGGTGTCGATGGCGGTCGCGGTTGCGCTCGCCAACGGCGCCCGCGCGGCGCTCGGCGCGGACGTCGGGGTGGGGATCACCGGGATCGCCGGTCCGGGCGGCGGCAGCGACTGCAAGCCGGTGGGCCTGGTCTGGCTCTCGGCGTCGCATCGCGACGGCCGCCGCTTGACGCGCTCGGTCACGCTGCCCGGCGGGCGCGCCGACGTGCGCGACCGCTCGACGACCGTCGCGCTGCACCTCGTGCGGCGGCTGCTGCTCGGCGACGCGGATGCCGCACCCCCACCCGCGCCCGTGGTGTGAGCGAGCGCCTGCGCCTGTTCGTCGCGCTCGACCTGCCTGCGGGGGTCCGGGCGCAGCTTGCCGGCTGGTGCCAGCTCGCCGCGGCGCCGGGCGTACGCCGCATCGTGGCGGAGAACCTCCACGTCACGCTCGCCTTCCTCGGCTCGCGCTCGGCGCAGGACGCCGCGGCGATCGCGACGGGGCTCGAGGGGCTGGCGCGCGACGTCTGCCCGCTCGAGACCGCGGGTGCACTGTGGCTGCCGCCGCGTGGGCCGGGCGTGCTCTGCGTCGCCGTGCGCGACGCCCCGGCGCTGACGGCGCTGCATGCCGACGTCGTCGCCGCGCTCGCGCAGGCGATCGGCTATCAGCCCGACGAGCGCCCGTTTCGCCCGCACGTCACGGTGGGCCGCATACCGCGGGGGAACTTTCGCGTTCCCCGCAAGATCGACCCGCCCGCGCCGCTGCTGCAGTTCGAGGCATCCGCGCTGACGCTGTACCGCTCGAGCCCCGCCCCCGGCGGCGCTCGCTATGAGCCGCTCGCGACTCGCCGTCTGCTCGGCGCGGACATCTCGTAGTCAACGTCCGGCCGCGCGTTCCCCCGGCGCTCCGCGGTGCTCCGCGGAGTCGAACAGGTGTTCCTACTCGATTCTCCTGGATATAGCAAACCTGGGAATCGGGCCGCCGGTGGTAGCCGACGTGATATGGGACCGAGAGCCGGTTACAGTCCGTACGCTCGATGGTGTTTGGCGTTTCAACGGTCCCGCCTCTGCGGCCCTTGGGTGGCCTCGGGGCGCGCAGCTTGGTCGTCGTGGTCGTGGCTCTGGTCGCGCTGTGTCTTGAAGGAACGGCAGCGAGCGCGCATGGGCCGTGTGGGTGCTTGCCGCGAACGGCGTATCCCGGCGACGCCGTCGTCATCAACAACGTGTTCAGAGCGGTGTGGAACCCGACCCGCGCGGACATCTACTACGGGCAGCCGGCGCTCATCGCCGCTCACGTGGATGGCGCGCCGCGCATCGTGTTGTTGAACCGCGACCGGAAGGACGCCCGTGAGCGAGCGAGGTTCCTGGTTCCCGAGGTGCCAACGGGGCGGTACCTGGTCCTGCTGTACGACGGCAGCGAGGGTGGTGCCCATTACACCTGGGACTCGATGACGGTGCGGCGCCGTCCAGCGAAGGCGGCGCCTTCGGCCGCGACCACTTCGAGCGACACCACCGGCGGGCGCGGCGGGTTCACGGCAGTGGCGGTCGCGGCTGGCGTCGTGCTGCTCGTGGCTACGAGTTCGCTGTTCACGCTTCGCCGCCGACGCGGCCGGCGCGGCCACTCGTAGCCGGCTTGACCGCTCCAGGAACTAGAGCTTTGTCTCCAGCAGAATCGAGTGGGAACAGGCGTTCTGTCCGGGCGATTGCGGACACTTCCTGCGCAGAGTTGTGACGAAGCCGTCTAGAGACGGCACAGACCCCGTCCTAGGCTGCAATTCCGTCCGATCCGACAGCTAGCTTGGCGGACCCTTCCGAGCGCAGAAAGGCTTTCAGTACATGGCTCTCACCGACACCGAGAAGGCTCAAGACAAGGCCGCCAAGGCCCGCAACGAAGCCCTCCGGGGTGCGCTCACGCAGATCGAGCGCGAGTTCGGCAAGGGCACGGTCATGCGCATGGGCGACCCCGGCGCGCAGGTCAAGGTCAACGCGATCCCGACCGGCGCCCTGTCGCTCGATCTCGCGCTCGGGATCGGCGGCATGCCACGCGGGCGGATCGTCGAGGTCTTCGGCCCGGAGTCCTCCGGCAAGACGACGCTTGTCTACCACGTCCTCGCCGAGGCCCAGCGCCTCGGGGGCGTCTGCGCCTTCATCGACGCCGAGCACGCGATGGACCCGCTCTACGCGCAGCGCATCGGCCTCGACATCGACGAGCTGCTCGTCTCGCAGCCCGACTACGGCGAGCAGGCGCTCGAGGTCTGCGACATGCTCGTGCGCTCCGGCGCCGTCGACGTCGTCGCGCTGGACTCCGTCGCGGCTCTGACGCCGCGCGCCGAGCTCGAGGGCCAGATGGGCGATCAGACCGTCGGCCTGCAGGCGCGGATGATGAGCCAGGCGATGCGCAAGCTCGCCGGCAATCTCAACCGCACGCAGACGCTGTGCCTCTTCACGAACCAGATCCGCGAGAAGATCGGCGTCATGTTCGGTTCTCCGGAAACTCAGCCCGGGGGCCGCGCGCTGAAGTTCTATGCCTCTCAGCGTCTCGACATCCGCCGCATCGAGACGCTGAAGGACGGCACCGAGGCCGTCGGCAACCGCGTCCGCGTCAAGGTCGTCAAGAACAAGGTCGCGGCGCCGTTTCGCCAGGCCGAGTTCGACATCGAGTTCGGCAAGGGCATCTCGACGTCGGGCTGCCTGCTGGACCTCGGGATCGAGCACAACATCGTCGGCAAGTCGGGCTCGTTCTTCTCCTACGGCGACGAGCGCCTCGGCCAGGGTCGCAACAACGCCAAGGGCTACCTCGACGCGCATCAGGAGATCGCGCGCGAGATCGAGGCCAAGGTCTACGCCGCGCTCGGCATCGGCCAGGATCTCGTGGCGCCAATCGATCGCGATGCGCCGGTGCCCGTCGCCGGCGCGGCCGCGTAGGTCCACCCGTCGACCAGCATCGCGTCGATCGTCGCTGAGGGGATTGGAGGCCGTACGTGACCGCCGATGATCCCGACGTGGCTGCCATCGACGGCGACGAGCTCGACGCCGAGCGGCGGCTACAGGGTGCGCTCGACATCGGCTACCGCTACCTCGGCAAGCGCGACCGCACCGAGGCCGAGGTGCGTCGTCGGCTCGAGGCCAAGGAGATCGACGAGGCGTCGATCGACGGCGCGCTGTCGGCGCTCGTCCGCCAGGGCTACGTCAACGACGCCCGCTACGCCCGTACGTTCGCCGAGGACCGTCGCCGGTTGGACGACTGGGGGCCGGAGCGGATCGAGCGCCGGCTGCTCGAGCTCGGTGTCGAGCGCGACCTCGTCGTGGCCGCGCTCGCCGATCGCGATGCTGCGGGTGAGCTCGACGCGGCCGTGGCGCTGCTGCGCCGCCGCTTCGGTGCCGCGATCCCGGTGTCCGAGCGCGAGCGCGAGCGGGCGCTGGGGGTGCTCGCCCGCAAGGGATATGACCTCGAGCTCGCCTACGACGCCGTGCGGACGTTCGTGTCGGTGGGGGCGTAGCCACCGAGCCGCCGCAGACGCCGGTTGGCCGCGGGCGCGCGATCCGGGGATCGTCTCTGGGGTCGGGGCCCCGGGGCCCGGGTTGCCGGGTTGCCGGGTTGCCGGTTGCCGGGTTGCCGGGTTGCCGGGTCCCCGGGTCCCCGGGTCCCCGGGTTGCCGGTCAGGGTCAGCGTTCGGTGGTCAGGGTCGCGGGTCGGGCTGGTATCGCCGCGGCGGGCCGGGCACCATGACGGGCATGGAAGCCGACGACCTCTACGGGCTGGCGCTCGACGAGTTCGTGTCCGAGCGTGCCGCGCTTGCGAAGGCGCTGCGGGCGGACAAGCGCCGCGACGAGGCCGCGGAGGTCGCCGCGCTGCGCAAGCCGTCGATCGCGGCATGGGCGGTCAACCAGCTCGTCCGCACCCAGCACGACGCGGTGCAGGCGCTGTTTCACGCGGGCGACGGGCTGCGTGGCGCGCAGGAGGATCTGCTCGCCGGCCGCGGCGACGGGCGCAAGCTGCGCGCCGCCGGTGCGTGCGAGCGCGAGGCGGTCGACCGGCTCGTCGAGGCGGCCCGCGGGCTGCTGACCTCCGCCGGCCACGAGCTCAGCGCGGCCGTCGTGCAGCGCGTGGACGACACGCTTCACGCCGCCGCGCTCGACGAGGAGGCCCGCGAGCAGATCCGCGGCGGGTGCCTCGAGCGTGAGTTGCGCCACGTCGGCCTGGGGCTCGGGTTCGGGGAATCACTGGCCGCGACGCCGGAGCCGCGAGCCGCGAAGCGCGCTGCCGTGTCGCCAGACTCCGAAACGGCGGACGGGACCCGCGGTGGGCGCTCGAAGCCGACCCCGTCCGAGGCTGGGGTGGACGGGCCGTTGGGCGGCTCGAAGCGCAAGCGCGGCAAGGCCGCCGATGCCAACCCGTCGGCCGCCGAGCGCCGTGCTGAGCGCGAGCGTGCGGCCGCCGAGCGCGCCGAGGCCGCGCGCGCCGAGCGCGAGCGCACCGCGGCGCGCCAGGCCCTCCGAGCCGTCGAGGCCGCCGCGCGACGGCGCGCCGACGCCGCCGCTCGCGCGCTGGAGAAGGCCGAGCGTCAGCGCGACGACGCCGAGCAGGCGCTGCGGGATGCCGACACTGCGCTGACGAGCGCCCGCGAGGCCGCCGAGGACGCGGCCGCCGAGCACGAGCGGGCGCGGGCCGAGCGCGAGGACGCCTGATGCCGTGCGCAGCTCGTGACAGCTGTTGTGAACTCCGGGTGACCCACCTATCATCAATGTGAGTCAGACCGAGCCCCGCGTGGGCGATCCAGACAGTCTCAGAGCAGTTCCCGAACCTTCCGGCAGCCCCCAAACGACGGTCCATCGATACGACCCGAGCGACGTCGCTCACCCAAAGCCCCTCGACCCCGTAACACCCCCGCCGTGGAGCACGGCGGCGCTGAGCGTCGCATGCCGACAGTCCTCGCAGCGCCCGTTCTGACTTCCTGACAACGACGTTGGACCGCGCAACCGGCCTTGATCCCGGCGGCCCGGGGAGAGGAACGGCAATGGAGCTGATCGTGGCGGCAGCCATCGTGGCGGCGGCGATCGTGCTCGTGCTCGGCACGCGCCATCGCCACCTGCCTCCGGCCGGCACGGCCGTCATCGATCGCGACGACCTCGTGCGCCTCGAGGAGCGCCTCGGCGCGCGCGCCGACGACCTCGATCGACGCGTGCTCGAGCTCGACGACCAGACACGGGCGCTCGAGGCCGAGCGCGAGCAGCTCGGCCGCCGCCGTCGCGAGCATGAGACGGCGCTCGAGCAGATCTCAGGACTGAGCGCGGGCCAGGCCAAGCAGCGGCTGATGGCCGAGATCACCGACCAGGTCCGCCACGAGAGCGCGCGCGAGATCCGTCAGATCGAGGAGCAGACCAAGCGCGACGCGGAACGCCGCGTGCGCTCGATCCTGTCGGTCGCGATGCAGCGCCTCGCCGCGCGTCACGCGGCCGAGACGACGGTCAGCGTCGTGCACCTGCCCTCCGACGACATGAAGGGGCGAATCATCGGCCGCGAGGGCCGCAACATCCGCGCGCTCGAGAACCTCACCGGCGTCGACCTCATCATCGATGACACGCCGAACGCGGTCGTGCTGTCGGCGTTCGACGGGGTGCGTCGCGAGATCGCCCGCGTCACGCTCGAGAAGCTGCTCGCCGACGGGCGCATCCATCCGGCACGCATCGAGGAGACCTACCACCAGGCGAAGTCCGAGCTCGAGGCGCTGCTGCAGCAGGCCGGCGAGGACGCGGCGTTTGAGGCCGGTGTGCAGGGCCTGGACATCGAGATCATCCGTACGCTGGGACGGCTGAAGTTCCGCACGAGCTACGGGCAGAACGTACTCTCGCATTCGGTCGAGTGCGCGCTGCTGGCGGCGATGATGGCCGACGAGCTCGGCGCGAGTCGCAAGACGGCTGCGCGGGCGGCGCTGCTGCACGACATCGGCAAGGCCGTCTCGCACGAGGTCGAGGGGCCGCACGCGCTCGTCGGCGGAGAGATGGCCCGCCGCCACGGCGAGCCGGAGGCCGTCGTGCACGCGATGGAGGCCCACCACAACGAGGTCGAGCCGCAGACGGTCGAGGCCGTCATCGTGCAGGCCGCCGACGCGCTGTCGGGCGCGCGGCCCGGCGCCCGCGGCGAGTCGCTCGAGTCCTACGTCAAGCGCCTGCGCGAGCTCGAGCACATCGCCCAGCGCCACGAGGGCGTCGAGAAGGTCTACGCGATGCAGGCCGGCCGCGAGATCCGCGTCATCGTCGCCCCGCTGAAGATCGGCGATGACGAGGCGATGCTGCTGTCGCGTGAGATCGCCCGGGAGATCGAGCGCGAGCTCGAGTATCCCGGCCAGATCAAGGTCACGGTCATCCGCGAGTCGCGCGCGGTCGAGTTCGCGAAGTAGCGTCGGGAGCCAGGTCGCGGTGGTCGTGGAGCGAATGGCGGGCGGGTCACAGACGCGCCGCGCCGCCGCCGCGGGCTGCGGCGCGGCGCTTCCGCTGGCCGCCGTCGCCCCGCTGGCCGCCGCGGCCCCGCTGGCCGCCGCGGCCCCG
>JBBSNY010000006.1:0-182201 GCA_038260305.1 Solirubrobacterales bacterium | reverse complement strand
GTGATCTCCTCGTCGCCGAGCTTCGTCGTGCGGGCGTCGATCTCGTACTCCTCGATGTGGATCGAGGTGAGCTCGTCGTCCTTGACGAGGCGCTTGGAGAGGATGATCGCGTCCTCGAAGTTGTAGCCCTCCCAGGACATGAAGGCGATCTTCAGGTTCTTGCCGAGCGCCATCTCGCCGTGATCGGTCGCCGAGCCGTCCGCCAGCACGCCGCCCTTCTCGACGCGGTTGCCCGAGTAGACGACCGGCTTCTGGTGGATGAGCGTGCCCTGGTTGGAGCGGCGGTACTTGTCGAGCAGGTACTCGTCCTTGGCGCCGTCCTCGGTCTCCACCTCGATGCGCTCGGAGTCGACGTAGGCGATCGTGCCGGCGTTGCGGGCCAGCAGGACGTCGCCGGTGTCGAGCGCGGCGCGGCGCTCCATGCCGGTGCCGACGATCGGCGCGTCCGTCTTGAGCAGCGGAACGGCCTGGCGCTGCATGTTCGAGCCCATCAGCGCGCGGTTGGCGTCGTCGTGCTCGAGGAACGGGATCATCGCCGTCGCGACCGACCAGATCTGCTCGGGCGAGACGTCCATGAGGTCGACGAGGCTCGGGTCGACGGTCACGTACTGACCGGCGAGCGTGCGGCAGACGGCCTCGTCGCCGAGCAGCTTGCCGTTCTCGTCGACCGGGTGGTTGGCCTGCGCGATCTTGAGCTCTTCCTCCTGCGTGGCGTCGTAGTGCACAACCTCGCCGGTGATGACGCCGCCCTTGACGACGCGGTACGGGGTCGTCACGAAGCCGTGCTCGGAGACCTCCGCGTAGCTTGACAGCGAGCCGATGAGACCGATGTTCGGGCCCTCCGGCGTCTCGATCGGGCACATCCGGCCGTAGTGGGTCGGGTGCACGTCGCGCACCTCGATCGGCGCGCGCTCGCGCGTCAGGCCGCCGGCGCCGAGGGCTGACAGGCGACGGCGATGCGTGAGGCCGGCGAGCGAGTTCGTCTGGTCCATGAACTGCGACAGCTGCGACGAGCCGAAGAACTCCTTCTGCGCGGCGACGACCGGGCGGATGTTGATGATCGTCTGCGGCGTGATCGTGTCGGCGTCCTCGGTCGTGAGGCGCTCGCGCACGACGCGCTCCATCCGGTACAGGCCGATGCGGAAGGCCTCCTGGATGAGCTCGCCGACGGTCCGCAGGCGACGGTTGCCGAAGTGCTCGTACTCGTCGAGGTGCTCGGCGACGGGCTCGCGCGGGTACGTGGCGGCCTCGGCGGCGTAGTCCTTGATCTCGACCTCGGGGTACTCCGGCACGCCGAGCAGGCGCGGCAGCGAGACGAGCTCCTTGATCAGGGCGATGATGTCGTCCTTGGTCAGGGTCCGCGTCTCGAGGTCCGTGTGCTGGCTGAGACGGGCGTTGAGCTTGTAGCGCCCGACGCGCGTGAGGTCGTAGCGCTTGGGGTCGAAGAAGAGCTGGTGCAGCAGCGCGCGAGCGTTGTCGACCGACGGCGGCTCGCCGGGGCGCTGCTTCTTGAAGAGCTCGACGAGCGCGCCCTCCTCGGTCTTCGTCGGCTCGGTGTCGGCCTCGATCGTGTTGCGGATGTAGAGGCTGTCCTCGAAGAGCGCGGTGATTTCCTCGTCGGTCGCGTAGCCCATCGCGCGCAGCAGCACCGTGACGGGCAGCTTGCGCTTGCGGTCGATGCGGACGAAGACCTTGCCCTTCTTGTCGATCTCGAGCTCCAGCCACGAGCCGCGGGCCGGCATGAGGTTCGCGATGAAGACCTGCTTCTCGCGGTCCTTGGCCTCCATCAGGTAGGCGCCCGGCGAACGGACGAGCTGCGTGACGACGACGCGCTCCGTGCCGTTGATGATGAACGTGCCGCGGTCGGTCATCCAGGCGAAGTCGCCCATGAAGACGGACTGCTCGCGGATCTCACCGGTCTCGCGGTTGACGAACGCGACGGTGACGGTCAGCGGGCGGGCGTACGTCAGGTCCTTCTCGCGGCACTCCTCGATCGACGCGACCGGCTCGTCGAAGTGGAACTCGCCGAAGTCGACGGCGAGGTTGCCCGTGTAGTCCTCGATCGGCGAGATGTCGGAGATCGTCTCGCGGAGGCCTCCCTTCTCAGGATCGGTCAGCCACTCGAACGAGCGGCGCTGGATGTCGATGAGGTTCGGGACATCATGAACTCGGTCCAGGCGCGCGAAGGTACGGCGCGTACGGGAAGCGTCAACACGGGGCAAGGCGGCGACTCCTCAACGGGTCGAAGGAGGGACTGTGTGCGAGGTGGGCGAGCGCCGCGGCCAAAGGGCCTTCTGGCGCGGATCGTCCAGGATAGCACGTGAAGATGCGGTCCCCGCTAGGGGACGGTCGGCGCTCACGGACCCCGCCCGAAATCTCGCGCTATGTGGGCGCGAAACCCTTCTGTGGGCGGCTGCGACTATTGGCCGACAAGCGGAAATGTAGCGCGTATGTTGTGTCGCGTGCAATTCGACCACCTCGCGCAGCAGGTCCCGGACATCGCGGAGGCGCTGGCGTGGTGGCAGTCAGCGGTCCCCGGAGCGACCGTTCTGTACGCCGACGCGAGCTGGGGACTGCTCGAAGCCGGCGGCGCGAAGCTCGCGTTCGTGCTGGCCGACCAGCACCCCGATCACCTCGCGTTCAAGGTCTCGGTCGCCGAGCTCGAACGCCTCGCGGCCGAGCGCGGTGTCGTGATCGCCCCGCACCGCGACGGGACCCGCTCGTTCTACCTCGAGGCGCCGGGCGACCACCAGGTCGAGGTCATCGCCTACCCGGACGCCCTGCCGGAGGACGCCGAGTAGGCGGACCTCGCCACAGAGCTGCCCCAACCTCGCCGCCGTGGAGCGCTGTAGCGTGCGGTCATATGTCCAAGAAGGGCCAGATCCCGTCGTACAAGGATCTCCTCTGGCCAACCCTGCTAGCCGTGCGCGAGATGGGAGACTCAGGCACGATCGAGGAGATCGTCGAAAAGGTCACGCAGATCGAGGGCTTCTCCGAAGGTCAGTAGTCCGTCGTTCACGGGGACGGCCCGCTCAGCGAGATCGAATACAGACTCGCGTGGGCCAGGACCTACCTGAAGGGAATGGGCGCGCTGATCAACAGCACCCGTGGGGTCTGGAGTACCACGGAATCGGGACGCGCGATGACCAAGGCTCAGATCGCGACGGCCCACGCCGACTACACCGCGGAGCTGAGAGCGACGCGCAGGGAGAAGCTCAAGAGCGCCAGCGGACCCGACGAAGCGGCCGGCCAAGATCTCGACGACGGCCCCGTCACAACTGCCCGCGACTGGAAAGAGCAGCTCCTCGAGGCGCTGCTCGCCGTTCCTCCTGATCAGTTCGAGCGACTCGCTCGGCGGCTGCTTCGGGAAGCTGGGTTCGTCAGCGCGACGGTCACGGGCAAGAGCGGGGACGGCGGCATCGACGGGATCGGCGTGTACCGATTGTCGCTGGTGAGCTTTCCGGTGTTCTTCCAGTGCAAGCGGTACAAGGGCAGCGTCGGTGCGGGGGCGGTGCGCGACTTCCGCGGTGCGATGGCCGGACGCGGAGACAAGGTCTCCTCATCACGACGGGCAACTTCACGGCCGAAGCGAAGCAAGAGGCCCAGCGTGAAGGTGCGCCGCCGATCGATCTCATCGACGGAGATCGGCTCTGCGATCTGCTCAAGGAGTACGAGCTGGGAGTGCGGCGAACCATCCGCAAGGTCGAGGAGGTCGAGGTTCTGCCCGACTTCTTCCTCGGGCTGTAAGCAACTGACAACCGACACGGCCTGCGGCGGCAAAGACGTGCGGACTGGGCTGGAGTCGCCGAGAAGCTGGCACAATCGACGGTATGGACGAGCAGGATCGGGAGCGGCGTCAGCGCGCTAAGCACGCGGCAGAGGCAGACGAAGGCCATCGCAAGGCCTTCGAGGAATTCCAAGCCTGCGTTCGGTCATGCACTGCCGAGATCGAGGCGCTGATACAGAGCATGCGCGACGACCGCGGAGAGCCGAAGGCCGCCTGACCAGCGATGGGCGCCGCGATGGGCGCCCTCCGGTCCTCCCACGCAGCCCGCTGGCCGCGACTGCTTGATCTCGACGGACGCTCCGGCTTCCTCGAGCTCCTGCTTGAGCTTCGCGGCGTCGTCGTTGTCGACGCCCTCGCGGACGGCCTTCGGGGCGTCGTCGACGAGCGCCTTGGCCTCCTTCGGGCCGAGCTCGTGGCCGAGCGGACAACCTTGATGACCTGGATCTTCTTGTCGCCGGCCGTTGTGATGATGAGGTCGAACGTCGTCTGCTCCTCCTCGACGGGGCGGCGTCGCCGCCACCGGAGGCGGGAGTGGCGGCGGCGGCGGGAGTGGCGGCGGCGGCGGCCTGAGCCGACACGCCGAACTCCTCCTCGAGTGCCTTGATGCGCTCGCTCGGCTCGAGCACGGAGATGCTCATGGTTCCTACACCTTCTCGTCACCTCTGTGGCGACGAGGGTGTCCGGCACGTGCGCCGAGGATGACGCAGGGCGTGACGGATTCGTAGCAGTCGTGTGCGGATCGTGTGTTGGATCTGCGCATTTGGGGTGGCACAATGAACCCATGGACGAGCAGGAGTGGATGCGCCGGGTCGACCGGCAGCTCGACAACATCGAACGCAGCAACGAGAACATCGAGCGCGGCAACGAGACGCTCAAGGACTACATGCGCGATGGCCATCAACTCATGGCGCAGCTGCACGAATCGATGGAGCGCAATCGCGTCGCCTTCGAGGATCTCCGCACCTACCTGCAGCAGGCGACGACGATCCTCGGTGCCCTCATGTCGGAGATCCGAGCGGGGCAGCAGGACCATGAGGTCTGGCGTGAGGAGTCTCGGAGCTGGCGGCGGGAGACGCGGGAGTGGCACCGCGCTCTGGGCGCGAAGGTCGATCGGTTCCAGGGCGAGCCGCCGCCGGCTGCCGCCTGAGGGTCCGGGCAGCCCGAGGCCAACGAGGAAGGCGACCGGTCCGCGGCCGGTGAGGGCTCGGACCGGAGCACAACCGCTACAGCGTCGCGCAGCCCGTGCGCACGGCGCGCTTGGTGGAGAGGCGGCCCGAGCTGAGGTCCTGCAACTGGAAGTACGCGTTGTTCTTGCCCGAGCAGGCCAGCCGGGTCGTGCGAAACGAGATCCGGCCGCCGGGCGCGGCCGAGTTCGGCGTCGACGTGATCGTCCACGACGCGAGCTTCGTGCCGTTCAGACGCCGCAGGAACAGCCGCACCTTGCCGACGTTGATGTGGTTCGCGGTCGCGCGGTAGCGCGGAGCACCGTCGTTGTTCGTCGTGCATGTGTCCTCGTCGGGGCATGTCTGCTGCGGCGGGGAGTACTTCGAGATCACGAGCCGCACGGACACGCGGCGGCTCGCAGCGGCGGCGTTGTCGGCTGCCGCCTGCGCGTGTGTGGCCGGCAGGACGCAGACGTCGTCGCCGGCGAACGCTTCACGCGAGACGAAGCCCGCCAGGCAGGTGCCGTTGGGATCGCGCCGCGCGGCCGCCTGCGCGTTGTCGGCGGCGGCCTGGGTGCGGGTCGCTGGGGGGACGCAGACGTGGTCGGCCGGACCGGCGTCGCGCCAGACGAAACCCTTGATGCACGTATCGGGCCCGGAATCGCCGTCGGCGAGGGTCGGAGCGGCGGCGGCGCCGGCCAGCGCGATCGTCGCGACCACGACCGTGGCCGCGTTCTTGGGCATGGTCATGGTGTTCGGGTCCTCGTTCGCGGGTGTGGAGCGGCCCGCGTTTCGCGGCGCCACATGTGATCAGTGCGCGGCACCCGCGCGTGATACACCGGATTGTCACCGATCAGCGGGCACGAGCGCCGCCCGAACGACCGAAGGGCGTCACGATGGACGCCCTTCGGGCCGGCTGGTCACGGCCGCAGGCCGCGCGACTACTTGACCTCGACGGACGCGCCTGCTTCCTCGAGCTCCTGCTTGAGCTTCGCGGCCTCGTCCTTGTCGACGCCCTCGCGGACCGCCTTCGGGGCCTCGTCGACGAGCGCCTTGGCCTCCTTGAGACCGAGGCTCGTGGCCGCGCGAACGACCTTGATGACCTGGATCTTCTTGTCGCCGGCCGCCGTGATGATGACGTCGAACGTCGTCTGCTCCTCCTCGGCGGGGGCGGCGTCGGCGGTAGCGGCGGGGGCCGCCGCGGCTGCCTGCGCCGAGACGCCGAACTCCTCCTCGAGGGCCTTGATGCGCTCGCTGAGCTCCAGCACCGAGATGCCCTTGAGCTCCTCGATCCATTCTGCTGTGGACGTCGCCATGGTGATTACTCCTTCTCGTCAGTGTCTGATGTCGTGTCGGCGGCAACGGCCGCCTCAGGCTCGGGTGCTTCGGCAGGCGCCTCGGGCTCGGCAGGCGCCACGGGCTCGGCAGGCGCCTCGACCGCCGGCGCCGCGCCGGAGGGGATCTCGCCGGACTCCTTCTTCTCGACGACCTGCGCGAGCTGCCGCGCGAGCCCCGAGATGAGGTTCGACAGGCTCGTCACGAGGCCGGTCAACGGCGACGCGACGATGTTCACGAGCTGTGCGTGCAGGATGTCGCGCGACGGCAGCTTCGCGATCGCCGAGACCTGCTCGGCGGCGAGCGGCTGGCCATCCATGATGCCGCCCTTGAACGACAGCAACTGGGTGATGCGGGCGTAGTCGGAGACCGCCTTGGCCGCCGTCGCCGCGTCGCCGCGGACGAACGTCAGCGCCGTCGGGCCGGCGAGCATCGGCTTCAGGCCCTCGGCGCCGGCCTCGTCGGCGGCGCGGATCGTCAGGGTGTTCTTGACGACGCGCAGCGTCGCGTCGACCTCGCGCAGCTTCGTGCGAAGCTCCGCCCCCTGTGCGACGGACATGCCGCGGTAGTCCACGGCGAAGACCGCGCCGGACTGCTTGATCTCGACGGCGATCTCCTCGATCACCGCAGCTTTCTGCTCTCGGTTCATCTGCCTCCTCGCCGGGACTTCCCGCCTATCGGCGAGCCCGGGGTCTGCGGTGGCCTCGAATGAACGCTCAGGCGACGGACGCCGGGGCGGTCTCCTCGAGGATGTCGCGGGTTCGGGACGGGTCGACCTTGACGCCGGGGCCCATGGTCGACGCCAACGTGATCGTCTTCAGATAGCGACCCTTGGCGCCGGACGGCTTGGCGCGGATCAGCTCGTCGATGATCGCGGCGTAGTTCTCCAGCAGCTGACGTTCGGTGAAGTCCTTCTTGCCGATCGCGAGATGCACGTTTGCGGTGCGGTCGGTGCGGTACTCGACCTTGCCGGCCTTGGACTCCCGGATCGCCTTGGCGACGTCCATCGTCACGGTGCCGACCTTCGGGTTGGGCATCTTGCCCTGCGGGCCGAGCACGCGGCCGAGACGGCCGACGACGGGCATGAGGTCGGGCGTCGCGATCGCGACGTCGAAGTCCGTGAAGCCCTCCTCGACGCGCTTGGCGAGGTCCTCGGCGCCGACGATGTCGGCGCCGGCCTCCTCGGCCTCCTTCGCCTTGTCGCCCTGCGCGAAGACCGCGATGCGGACCTCCTTGCCGAGGCCGTTGGGCAGCGCGATCGTGCCGCGCAGCTGCTCGTCGGCGTGGCGCACGTTGAGGCCGGTACGAACGTGGACCTCGACGGTCTCGTTGAACTTCGGCCCGGGCAGCGACTTCAGCAGCTCGATCGCCTCGACGGGCGTGTGCTCGCGCTCGCGATCGACCTTGGAGCGCGCCTCGAGAAACGTCTTTCCATGCTTAGACAACGTCGACCCCCATGCTGCGTGCCGTACCGGCGATGATCTTCGAAGCCTGGTCGACGTCGTTGGCGTTCAGGTCGGCGAGCTTGCGCTCCGCGATCTCGCGAATCTGGGCCTGCGTGATCTTGCCGACCTTCACGCGATGCGGCTCGGCCGATCCAGAGGAGATCCCGATGGCCTGCTTGATGAGCACGGCGGCCGGCGGCGTCTTCGTGACGAACGTGAACGAGCGATCCTCGTAGACGGTGATGACGACCGGGATCGTCGTGCCGGCATCGGCCTGGGTCTGCGCGTTGAACGCCTTGCAGAACTCCATGATGTTGATGCCGTGCTGACCCAGGGCGGGACCGACCGGCGGCGCCGGGCTGGCCTGGCCACCGACGGCCTGCAGCTTGATCTTCGTAAGGACTTTCTTAGCCATGTTCGTTCTCTCGCTGGGCGCGCGGCCCTAGATCTTCTTGACCTGGTCAAATCCGACTTCGACCGGCGTCTCGCGGCCGAAGATTGACACAAGGACCTTCAAGCGGGCCGCGTCCTCGTTGATCTCGGAGATCTCACCCGAGAAGTCCGACAGCGGCCCGGAGACGACCTTGACCGACTCGCCGATGACGAAGCTCGCCTTCTTGATGCGGTCCTTGATGACGATATCGCGGTGCAGCAGGCGATCGACCTCGGCCTGCGTGAGCGGGACCGGCTCGTTTGACGCGCCGACGAAGCCCGTGACGCCCGGCGTGCCCTTGACGAGTCCCCAGGAGTCCTCGTTGAGCTCCATGTTCACGAGCACGTAGCCGGGCATCGTGCGCTTCTCGACCGTGATCTTCTGGTTGTCCTTCATCTCGGACACGGACTCGGTCGGCACGACGACCTGGCGCACGTGGCGCTTCTGGTTCAGCGAAACCACGCGATGCTCGAGGTTCTGCTTGACCTTGTTCTCGTGACCGGAATAGGTGTTGACGACATACCAGCGAAACATGAGTGCTCTCGAAAGGTCGGGGACTACAGGATGAGGTCGACGATGCGCTGCGCGACGATGTCGGCGAGGCCGAGGAACGCGCCGGCGATCACGACGAAACCGAGGACCACCGCGGTGGCCTGACCGACCTGACGGCGGTCGGGCCACTGCACGCGCTGCAGCTCAGCCCAGCATGCGCGCAGGAACCCGACGGTCTGGAAGACCGGCGATCCCTTCTTGGCGGGCGGCGCCGCGACGTCGCCGGCAGCGGCACCGACCAGCTCTTGCACGGGCTCGTCGGAGTCATCGTCGTCGAAGTCGACATGGGGAGGCGCGGTGCCAAGATCGTCCGGCGGCGCCCCACCTGCGATCGACGGATCGATGCGCTCCGAGGAGCCGTCGCCGACCGGCCCTTCGGTGGGCTGACGTTGCTTACGATCTTTAGCGCGCTGGCGGTTTCGGGCCATGAGATGCGGTGCTGGGAGGCCGTTACCGGGTCTCCCGATGGTTCGTGTGTCGCTTGCACCATTTGCAGTACTTGCGCAGCCCGATGCGATCCGGGTTGTTGCGCTTGCTCTTATTGGTCATGTAGTTGCGACGCTTGCAATCCTCGCAGGCGAGGGTTACAGCGATACGCACGTCTCCGCGGGCCATTCGGCGCTCCGTGACGGCAAGAGGACAGAAAAACGACCCGCCGTGGGGCAGGTCGGCCCTCAGTCTAGCGTGCGCCGCCCCGGCACGACATCACGCCGATTCTGGGCCACATCTCCGGGCTCCGGGACCGAAACAGCGCGCGTCGGCCCAGCGGATGTCGAATCTGGCGTTCCACGAGAACGGCGACACCAGGCCCAGGCGCTTGACTGGGATCAACCCCCGGGTCTGACCGTGCCGCGCCATACGACGCACGCCGGGTCAGAACAGGCCGTACTGCCGCGTGACGCTGCTCAGCGAGGTATCGAAGAGCAGCGCGAGCAGACCCCGCTCGAACTCTGCGCTCAACTCCTTGACGTCGGCGAACAGCTGATCGTGCTCCGCGCTGCGGCGATCGAGACGTTCGAGTCGCTGGCGCACGTCAGGATCGGCGAGCAAGGCGATCCAGCGGTCATACGCTCCCAGAGTCCTCGCGCCAGCAGCGTTTACGAGGTCCGGCCATCGACCGCGAAGATCCTCGTTGTAGCCTGTCGAGCATCCGATGAGCAGATGGCGGGAGAGGAGCGCCGAGGGCGTCGAGAGTAGGCCGGGAGCCATGTCGATGCGGACCCTACCGCCCGCGTCGGCGAACTTCTCAGGCGCCGGCCAAGGTCTTGACCTCCGCGGCAGACAGGCGTGGCGAAAGCCGTTGCAGGCCCTCGACCTCGGTCTTGGCAGACTGTTGCCACGCCGGATCATCGAGGTCCGCGACAAGCACTGGGCCAGCCGTCAGGCCCTTGCGGACGTTCTCGTGGGCACGCAGCACAAGCCGTCTTCGAGCGCCGCCCTTCGATAGTACGAACAGGGCCGAGACGAAGGCAAACGAGGCTGAGTCGACGACCCGTACGATCAACGCCGCGTCACGTCCCTTAGGGTGCTCGTCCGCAAGGAGCACGACGCGCTGCAGGCCTTGCACCACATTCGAACTCACTCGGTTCACGGCCCGCATGCCACTGTGTCCCGCGTGGTCGTCGGCAGCGCGTTGCATCTGCATGGTGCTCGAGCAGTCGAGAAGCACAACCTCCAGAACACCACCCTTCGTGAAGAATCTGCGCAGTTCGCTGTCGAGCGCCGTCGACCAGCGAGCCAAGGAGCGGGCGGCCGCGAAGATGTGATCGGTCTGCTCGAGAAGCCCTGACCAATCGGGCTCGCTGGGGCCTACGAGGACGGAGCCGTCCCCTTGTTGTACACGCCGCGCACCGGTGGGACGTCGCCGTAATGGCGCCCATAGCCGATCTTGACGTGGCGCTCGCCTGCCAGCCGGCGGTTGGTCGGGTCGGCTCCGACCCACACCGGCTCGCCGCGTCCGTCCTCGCCCGGCAACAGCGCCTCGAGCCAGGCGTGCGTCTCGACCTCGACCGAGTCGTCGCCCTCGTCGGCCGACGCGGCCCATAGGTACCCGCTGACATAGCGCGCGGCGATCCCGTTGTTGCGCAGCAGGATGAGCGCGAGATGGACGGCGATGGAGCCTCACCATTGGCCGTCCGGCCAGGACTCGCTGCGGCGGATTCGCCCGATGGGCCATTGCGGGCGGCCCGCGCCGGAAGCGTCAGGCGACGAGCGTGGCACAACCTGGCCCGACGGGCGCGACCGGGTCGCGCGCCATGCCGGGTCGCGGCGGACTGCCGTACGCTGGCCATCTCATGCGCGCGCTCGTGACCGGAGGGGCCGGCTTCATCGGATCGCATCTCGTCGATGCGCTCATTGCACGCGGCGACACGGTCACGGTCATCGACGACCTCTCCAGCGGGCACGAGCGCAACCTCGTGGGCGCCCTCGCCGCGGGCGCACTGCTGCGCCGCGCGGACGTGCGCGACGCGCCGGCGATCACCGAGATCGTCGCCGAGGCCCGGCCACAGACGATCTTCCATCTCGCGGCCCAAGTCGACGTGCGCGTCTCGCTCGCCGACCCGGGCTATGACGCCCGTACGAACGTCGAGGGCACCATCAACGTCCTCGAGGCCGGGCGCCTGGCCGGCGCCGGCCGGCTCGTGCTGTCCTCGACGGGCGGCGCGATCTACGGAGAGACCGATCTGATGCCCACGCCAGAGACGGTCGAGCCGCTGCCGATGGCCGCTTATGGGCAGAGCAAGTTCTGCGCCGAGCGCTATCTCGGTCTCTACGAGCGGCTCTACGGCATGTCGACGCTGGCGCTGCGCTTCGGCAACGTCTATGGACCGCGTCAGGACCCGCACGGCGAGGCCGGCGTCATCGCGATCTTCTGCGGGCGCCTGCGCACCGGCGTATCCCCCTGGATCTTCGGCGACGGTACCCAGACGCGCGACTACATCTACGTCGGCGATCTCGTCGGAGCCCTACTGAGCGCGGGCGACGGCACCACCGGCGGCGTCGTGAACATCGGCACCGAGACGGAGACGACGGTGCTCGAGCTGCTGCGGATCCTCTCCGAGCATCATGGCCCCGGTGCGCCCGAGGCCACGTTCAAACCCGCGCGGACGGGCGAGATCGACCGCTCGTGCCTCGCCGCGGGGCGAGCACTGGAGCTGCTCGACTGGCGCGCGAGCACGCCGCTGCGTGAAGGGCTGCGGCTCACCTACGAGGCGTCGGCCGGCTGAGGCGCCGCGCGCTCGCTGCCGGGCACGAGCTCGGCGGTCAGCGCGAGCCACGCGAGCGGGTCGTGGCCCGGGACGAGCGGCAGGCCGCGCGCCGCGGCAACCGCCTGCAGGCGAGAGGTGGATCCGCACGATGTCGGAGAGCGCGATGCCGTGCGCCGCGAGCGCATCTTCGAGCGGCTCGCCGTCGGTATCGAGCACGATCGCCGGCACCGGCTCGACGAGCGTCCCGCCCGTCATATCGCCGTGGACGGAATAGGACTTCGGCAGCCGCTCCCAGCCGACCGTCAGCGGGATGATACGGCGCACACAGCTCACGCCGCGGCAGCCTCCCAGGCGCCGCGCTCGGCGGCGAAGGCCGCCTCGCGGCCGGCGCGGAAGGCCGCGATCTCGGCGGCGTTGGCGGCGAGGAAGCGCTCGTGATCGGTCAGCGAGAAGCCGCCCGGCTCGACCCGCGGGGCCCACGTCCCCGCGTCGCTGGCCGCGCGCAGCTCGGCGAGCTCGTCGTCGCCGACCGGATGGAAGCGCAGCTCGTCGAAATGGCGCAGGCGCCAGGGCGGGTCGTCGCCGGCATGCCAGATCGGAACGGTGCGCCCGACGAGCTGATAGCCGCCGGGGCCCTCCATCCCGTACACGCACAGGAAGGCGCCGCCGATCCCGACGGCGTTCGGCGGCGTCCACGTGCGGGCCGGGTTGTACTTCGTCGTGACGAGCCGGTGGCGTGGGTCGAGCGGGACCGCGACCGGCGCGCCCATGTAGACGTCGCCGAGACCCAGCACGAGGTAGGAGGCGCCGAAGACGATCGCCCGCACCGCGTCCTCGTCGGCGAGCCCGTTGATGCGGCGGATGAACTCGATGTTGTCCGGACACCACGGCGCGTCGGGGCGGATCGACGCCTGGTAGCGGGCGATCGCGCTCATCACGAGCGTGTCGCGCCAGGCGAGCGGGAGGTGCACGACGCGGCCCGGCACCGTCTCCGCCTCGGGCGCGGGCAGCGTCGCCTCGAGCGCCACGAGCAGGCGCAGGAGGTCGCCGGCCGCGAGCCGATCGGGGTCGTGCTGGACGTGCAGCGAGCGCACGCCGGGGGTGAGATCGAGCAGGCCGGCGGGGGCTTCGCGGTCGAGCGCGGCGCGCAGGAGCTGGACGCGCACCCGCGAGCGCAGGTCGAGCACGGGCTCACCGAACTCGACGAGCAACCCGCGCTCGCCGGCGCGGCGAAACGTCAGCGGCCCGCCACCGCCGTCGCGCGGGGCGTCGAGGATCGGCGGCGGCGGCGTCCGGCGCGGCGGGAGCGCGATCCGCGAAGCTGCGACAGCCGCGGCTCGCGGCGCAGCACCGTCCGGCGGCGGCGCGACCACATCCCGGGGCTCGGCGCCGTTCGGCGCGATGGCGACGGCCGCGGTCGGCGGCGGCGCCGCGACGGCGACGATCTCGGCCTCCGCGGCGGCGTGCAGCGCCGCCGCGTACTCGGGATCGACGGGATCGAGCGTGATCGCGTCGCCGGCGCGCACCTGCCCGAGCTTCCAGAGGTCGGCGCGGATGACCTGGGCGATCGCAGCGAAGCCGCCGAGGCTCGGGCCGTCGGGGCCGACGATCACCGCCATGTCGCCGGCGAGCATGACTGTCCCGACGCCGTAGGCGCTGTCGAGGATGTTCGATGGGTGCAGCCCGGCCTCGCCGCCGTCGCCGCGCGCCCAGTCCGGCCGCGGTCCCGTCAGCCGCACGCCCGTGCGGTCGGAGTGCAGGTGCACCGTCCAGCTCGCCCGCCACAGCTCCTGGAGGCCGTCGGCGGTGAGGAAGTCGGGGGCGCCGTGCGGCCCGGGGGCGACCCGCAGCGTCCACGCGTTGCCGATCGCCGGCGGGGTGAGCGTGGACGCGCCCGGGGCGATCGTCGCGACTGGGAGCGCGGCCGCTGCCTCGGGAGCCGCGGCAGCCGGCGGTGCCGCACGGCCGACCTCGAGTCGGTCGCCCTTGCACAGCGCGCCGCCGCCGAGTGCGGCGGGCACGAACGTCGCGCGGCTGCCCATCACGAGCGGGCGTTCGATGCCGCCGCGCACGAGCACGTAGGCGCGCAGCCCGACGCCGCGGATCGCGCCGAGCTTGAGCAGCGCGCCGGCCGGCACGTCGAGCGCCGTCCATTGCGCGACCGGCTGCCCATCGAGCTCGAGCGCGAGCGGCGCGCCGGTCACCGCAACGACCGCCGGCTCGTCGAAGCGCAGCCGCGGCGCGGTCAACGTGACCTCGATCCCGGCCGTCCCCTCGGCGTTGCCGACGAGCAGGTTGCCGAGGCGGAAGGAGCGCGCGTCCATCGGGCCCGACGGGGGCACGCCGACCTCCCAGTGGCCGAGGCGCCCGGGCCAGTCCTGAACCGTCGCGAGCATGCCCGCCGACTCGAGCGCGATGCTCATCGGCCCTCCGGCACCCGGATCACGAGCCGCACGGGCGTCGGGTCGTAGCCGTTACAGGGGTTGTTGAGCTGCGGGCAGTTGGAGATCAGCACGAGCGTGTCGCGATCGGCGCGCAGCTCGAGGTACTTTCCCGGCTCCGAGATGCCGTCCTCAAAGGTCAGCCCGCCGGCGGCCGTCATCGGCACGTTCATGAAGAAGTTGACGTTCGCCGACAGGTCGCGCTTATCGAGGCCGCGCCCGTACGCGAGCGCCTGCGCGAGGAACGTGTTGCGACAGGCGTGCATGTGGCGCGTGTGCTCGCCGTAGCGCACGACGTTGGACTCCTGCGAGCAGGCTCCACCCACCGTGTCGTGGCGACCGCATGTGTCGGCGACGATCGTCACGAGCGGTTCGCAGTCCAGCGCCAGCAGCCGCGAACCGAGCGTCAGGTAGGCGTTGCCCTGCTCGCGCAGGGTGTCCACCGCGCTGTAGCGGTTGGCGTGGTCGTGCGCGTCGAAGAACAGCGTGTCGACGGCCTGGTTTCCGTGCAGGTCGACGATCCGCAGGCACTCGCCGGCGGCGAGCACGCCGATCCAGCCGTCGCCCGCGTCGACATCCATCGTCACGCGCGCGCTGTGGGCATCGGCGGAGCTCACCCCAGCACGGCCTCGCTGGCGGCGAAGCCGCGCTCGTTCTCCTCGCAGGCCAGCCGCACGGCATCGCCCTCGCCCGCGGCCTCGACCTCGTCGATGCGCAGCTCGACGGCCCGCGGTCGCCACGACGGCGACGGGTCGAGCGGGTGCTGGACGCTGCACAGCACGACGAGCGTGTCGAGCTCGAAGCGCAGCGTCACGCCCGCGCCCGCGCGCGAGTTGCCGCTGACGAACTCAAGCTCGCCGTCCTCGCCGACGGTCACCTTCGAGAACAGGTTCAGGTTCGCGACGAGGTCGCGGCGGCCGAGGCCGTGCTTGGCGAGCTCGACGAGCAGGCCGTCGCGGGCGCTGCGCCGCCACTCGTTCGCGTGCTCCTGATAGCTCGCCGTTCCCCAGCGCGCCGCGACGTGTCCCGCCGTGGCATGTCCGGTGATCGTGTCGTGCCAGCCGCACGTGTCGGCCGTCACCGAGGCCAGCACGCGACCCATGTCGGAGTACAATGCGACGCCCTCGGTGATGCGCGCGACGTGCTGGGCCTTCAGCGTGTCGGGCATGCAGTAGCGCTCGAGCGGTTCGCCGGCGCGGTACAGCAGCGCGGAGACGTTCGCGCCGCCCTCGAGGTCGGTCAGCGTCAGCGCCGTCGCGCGGCGACAGACGCGCGACCAGCTCGCGGCCGGTGGCAGGACCGCCTCCAGGATGAGTGCGCTCACCTGCGGGTCACCTTCTAGACCGTCCGGATGCGCGGGTCGGCGACGGCCTGCGCGATGTCGACGAGGAAGTTCACGACGACGTAGGCCGTCCCGAGCAGCAGCGTCGTCCCGGTGATCGCCGGGAAGTCCGAGAACGCGATCGCCTGGCTGAGATAGAGGCCGAGCCCCGGCCAGGAGAAGATCTGCTCGACGACGACGATCCCCGCGAGCAGCAGCCCCAACTGCAGCCCGCCCATGGTCAGCGCCGGGCCGGCGGCGTTGCGCAGGCCGTGGCGGATGAGGATCGAGCGTTCGCGCAGGCCCTTCGCACGCGCCGTGCGCACGTAGTCCTCGCGCATGACCTGCTCCAGCGACGTCGCGAGCGTGCGCGCGATCGCGAGCGCCGGCACGAGCGCGAGCGTGAACGCCGGCAGCACGAGATGCGCGAGCGCCGAGCCGAAGACGCCCGGATCGCCGGCCAGCAGCGAGTCGACGAGCAGCAGCCGCGTCGCGGGCGAGGACATGGTCGCCGCCAACGAGGACGCGCGCCGCGCGCGCCGCGGCACGGACCTCGGCGCGAAATGACAACGAGCGCGGTGGATCCATGCAGCTGCAACCTCGGTTCCTCCCCTCAAAACGAAAAATGCCCAGGAGAATGAAATCTCCCGGGCTTTTGTCCCTCCGTGTCAACACGGCTATGTAGGTGCCGGCCGGCCCTCTCGGACCAGACCTGCCGATGCTTCGGCAGCGGAACCCTAGGGCGATTTCGACGATAGGCCCCCGGCTCGCGGCCGCGTATGGCCGCCGGGCCAAGCTGGCCCAGCGATCTTCGACACTCGGGACAGTCGGGCCGCTGCTGCTCCCCGCCCCGGCTGATTTCGTGCGCGGCGCCGGCGTCTTAGCGCGTGACCCAGCGCCGTCGTGCCAGCTTCGCATCCGCGCCCCGGCCCAGGTCGTAGCAAAGGCTGCAAGCACCCGTCTTGCGCGCGTGCGGGCGCGCCTCGTCCAACGTTCTTCGAAGGAGCCAACTCCATGCTCACGCTCATCAAGGGCTTCGCCGGCAAGCCGTCGCATGCTCCGCTCACGGATGTGAGCATCGGGGCCTACACCGTCGGCGTGCTCATGCTCATCGCCGGCTTCTGTGGTCTCGAGGAGGAGGCGATGGCGAAGGGCTCGCTGCTCGCGATCTCCGGTGGTCTGCTCGTCGCCGTCCCGACCACGCTGACCGGGCTGCTGGACTGGGCGGACCTCAGCAAGGGCTCGCGGGCCCGCACGCTCGCGAACTATCACCTGTCCGTGATGGTCCTGGCGACCCTGAGCTTCGTCGCGACGTGGCTCCTGCAGCGCCCCGGCTACATCGACTCCGAGGTCACGACGAGCGGCCTCATCGCCGGCTGCGTCGCGCTCGGCCTGCTGACGCTCGGCGGCACGCTCGGCGGCGCCCTCGCCTACGTGTACGGCATCCGCGTCGTCAAGAAGGACGTCCCGATCATGGACGCGCTCATCCCCGGCAAGCTTGAGGAGCCGAGCAACTCGCGCACGGACTTCTCGTCCGGTGCCGCGCCGAGGGCCGCGAAGGTCAAGAAGTCGAAGTCTCCGCAGCAGTCCCCCACCCGGCAGTCGGCTTCCGCTCCGGCGGGGCTCGACGAGTTCCAGCGCAAGGCGTACGAGGATCTCGTCGCGTCCAAGCATGGCTGACCCCGGCGCCCGGAGCGGCGGGCGACGTTCGCCTGCCGGGTTGACGCGACGAACGTATCACCGCGCCGCGTCGGCGCTCCTTGGAGGCGAGGGTACGAATCCAAGGGGGGCACAGATGCCGGTCCAACAGCCGCGACTCGCCATTGCCGGACCGATGCTGCGAGGCAGCGGAGAGCTGCACATCGTCGGGCGGCGCGACGTGACGACGATCGGCGACCCCGACGGCTTCGTGCACCGGCTGCTCGGCCTCGCCGACGGCTCGCGCAGCGTCGCCACGATCTGGGCGGCTCTGTCGGCCGGCTTCCCCGACCTCGACGAGCACGCTGTGCAGGACACCGTCGAGGCGCTCGTGGAGCGCGGTGTGCTCGAGGACGGCGCACCCGTGGCGCGCTTCCTCGCGGCCAGCTCTCCGCGCCACGGCCACGAGCCCGTGCTGTTCGGCGGGCCCATGCGGGTCTTCTGATCGGAGTCCGTCGGGACGTCCCGACGCGACGTTCTTGACGGCGCCTAACTCAGGGTCTTGCGCGGGACGGTGACGGTCTTCGCGACCGTCTTCGTCAGGCCGGCGCCGTCCGCGTAGTCGACGGTCATCCGGGCCTTGCCGCCGGCCGTGCGCAGCGGCACGCGCAGCTCGACGCCGCGCCTGCCGGCCTTGAGGTCGCTGGACTTCTTGCGCACGAGCGTCTTGCCGGAGCGCGACAGGCCCACGCTGACGACGAGCTTCGCGCCGTCCGAGCCGTAGATGCCGTCCGACGTGTTCGCGGTCGTCGACTGGCCGCGCGAGGCGTAGACGCCCGTCTGGTAGACGGCGCTTGTCGTGGCCGTGCCGCGGCGCGGTTGACGCAGCGTCGGCGCGCGGGATGAGCGGGGGCAGAGAGCAACCTGGGAACTTCCTGAGAGTCGGCCGGCTGCGGGCCGGCGGTCCGCGACGACGAGCGGCCGCCCCGAGGGGCGGCCGTAGAGCCATGGACGGGGCTGGTTGGTCGTGCGATCAGGGGTGGCGTGGACCGCCCGGCGGCGGGCCGTCGTGGTCGCGCCCGGGGCCGCCGGGACCGCGCGGCTTGAACGTGTCGTCGGCGCCGTGCACGTCGGTGCCGTCGGAGGACTGCGACACGTGGATGTGATCGCCGGTCTTCAGGTCGGCGACGGCCGCCTTCTTGCCGTTGCGCTCGATCGTCGCGGAGTCCGGCAGCGTGATCGCCATGTCCTTGTACGTCACGGAACCGATCGCCTCGGTGATCGTGACCTGCGACCCGGAGATCGACTTGATCGTGCCGTTGTCCTCGGTCTCGGTGATGAACTTGTCGCCGGCCTTGTTCAGCACGACCTCCTCGCTGTGGACGGCGCGACCACCCGGTCCGCCCATTCCGTGGCCGGGCCCGTGGCCGGCCCGCTGCGCCGCGCTCGCCGCCTTCGCGCTCTTCGTCGTCTTCGTCGTGCTCGGAGCCGCTGCCGAGCCCGCGATACCGCCCGCGGCACCGACGGCCGCGCACGCCACGAGGGCGACGGCGGCGCGCATCCGATTGGAGATCGTCATGTAGGGGGCTCCTCCCGTAGGGGGTCATCGGCCGGACATCGGTGTCCAGCCTGCGCGCAGGGTCGCCGCCGAACGTAAGAGGACGCTGAGTTTTCGCTGAGACTTGCGAGAACTTCCCGCGCGCTGTCGAATCCGCCCCAACGCGTTCGTCGTCAGTGCATAGGGTCGGAATGAGCCGGCTCCACACGACCACCACGAGGTGCCCCATGCCGCAGTACATGCTCCTGATCTACTCGCCCGGCCGCACCCCCGAGCAGGCCGAGGCCGAGGGCCCGCAGTGGTTCGCCTACACGCAGGAGCTCATCGACGCCGGCGCGATGCGCGCCGGCGACGCGCTCGAGGGCTCGGACACCGCCACGACCGTGCGTGTGCGCGACGGCGAGACCGTCATCACCGACGGCCCGTTCGCCGAGACGAAGGAGGCGCTCGCGGGCTACTACACGATCGAGGTCGACGATCTCGACGCCGCGCTCGCCTGGGCCGCGAAGATCCCGAACGTCGGCTACGGCTCGATCGAGGTTCGGCCCGTGATGGCGATCCCGAGCATGCCGACGGCGTGAAGTCGCCGACGTGTTGCCGACGAGCACCGCGGCCGCGGAGGCGGCCTTTCGCGACGAGCGCGCCGCGGTGCTCGCGACGCTGATCCGACAGCTCGGCGACTTCCAGCTCGCCGAGGATGCGCTGCAGGATGCGTTTGCCGCCGCGATCGTGGCGTGGGAGCGCGACGGCGTACCGGAGCGGCCGGGCGCATGGATCATGACGGCGGCGCGCAGGCGGGCGATTGACCGCCTGCGCCGCGACCGCGTCCTCGCCGACCGCGTCGAGCGTCTAGGCCAGCTCGCGCTGCTCGAGTCCGCGGGCGACCCCGCCGACGCAGATGCCCTGCCGTCGGGCCTCGGCGACGACCGCCTGCGCTTGATCTTCACGTGCTGTCACCCGGCGCTCGCGATGCCAGCGCGGATCGCGCTGACGCTGCGCTCGCTCGGCGGCCTGACGACGGGCGAGATCGCGCGCGCGTTCCTCGTCGAGGAGAGCGCGATGGCACAGCGGATCGTGCGCGCGAAGCGCAAGATCGCGACGGCCCGGATCCCGTACCGGATCCCCCCCGACGAGGAGCTTCCCGAGCGCCTGGCCGGCGTGCTCGCCGTCGTCTACCTCGTCTTCAACGAGGGCTGGAGCGCGTCGGCCGGCGACCGGCTCGTGCGCGGCGAGCTGTGCACGGAGGCGATCCGGCTCGGGCGCCTGCTCGTCCGGCTCATGCCCGACGACCCCGAGGTCGCCGGGCTGCTGGCGCTCATGCTGCTGCACGACTCGCGCCGCGCGGCCCGGGTCGACGAGCACGGCGCCCTCGTCGCGCTTGACGACCAGGACCGCTCCCGCTGGGACCAGGGCCGCATCCGCGAGGGGACCCTGCTGCTCGACGCCGCGCTGCGCCGCCGGCGCGCCGGTGCGTACCAGCTGCAGGCCGCGATCGCGTCCCTGCACGCGAACTCGCCGTCGCCCGACGAGACCGACCATGCCCAGATCGCCGCGCTCTACGGCGAACTCGCGCGCCGCACCCCCTCGCCGGTCATCGACGTCAACCGCGCGGCCGCGCTCGGGCGCGCGGGCAGCGTGCGACAGGGACTTGCGCTGCTGGCGCCACTGCTGGCGGATGCCGCGCTCGCCCGCTACGTCCCGCTGCATGCGGCGCACGCGGACCTGCTCGAGCGCAGCGGCGACGCCGGCGGCGCGGCGGCGGCGTACGCGCTCGCCGCGCGCTGCGCCGACAACGGGGTCGCGCGCGCAGAGTTGCGGCGGCGGGCCGCGAGGCTGGCCGCCGGCTGACGGCGGCGGGCCGCGAGGCTTGGCGCGCGGCCGACGATGTACCGTGCGCCCGATGCTCTTTCGCCTCGTCTGCACGCCCGGCAACCTCGACGGCGCACCCGAAGGCTGGGTCGGCACGATGGTCGAGGAGGGCGAGCTCGCCCTGCTCGTCGACGCCGGCGGCCTGGAGGCCATCTCCGCGCTCGCCCACGGCCTCGACCTCGTGACGGTGACGCTCCTGCGCGCCGAGGCGGACGTCGACGAGCAGGAGCGCACGATCGTGCGCTACGCCGGCTCCAAGCCGCTCGTCTGGGTCGCGCCCGCCTTCGGCGACGCCTCGCGGCGCTGGGCGCACGACCGCGGCCCGATGACGCTGCTCGTCGAGGCCGCCGAGCCGCTGACCGACGAGGAGCGCAAGCGCGTCGAGCGCTTCGTCACGATCCTCGGCCGGCAGGCCGAGTAGCCCCCGCCGCAGCGGCGCGGCTCCATCCGCCGCGCGAGCTACGTTGGCGGATCTCGGGCAGCGAACGCCGCCGCGGACCCGGGGTCTTTCGTGCGCGGGTTCGGGAGGCAGTGAAGCGGCCGGCGCACCGGAGGCGTCGATGAAGCACATCCAGCTCCCGCTCCTCGCGCTCGTCGAGGGCGGTGCACCGTCCCGCGCCGAGGACTTCCAGACCACCCGCGACGCCGCGCTGCGCGAGATCGCCGCGGCCTAAGAACGCGCGCTCACGATGCTCGATCCCCACGATCACGACGAGCGGGCGTGGTATCGGGAGCGTCTGCGGGACGCCCGCTGCGCTGCTGGGCTCGCCCCCGTAGCGCCGCTGCCTCGCGCTCGCGAGTGACGGTTGCGTCGGGCTTGCGACCGCGCGCGTCGCGCCGCGCGACGGCGATCGGGTACTCATAGAACGTGTCGGGTCCGATGTCGAGCGTGCGGGCCAGCGTCTCGATCGTCGTCGCGTCGGGCACGCGACCGGGCTTCGTCTCAAGCGCTTCGATCGTCGACTCCGAGACACCGGGATCGCCTACGGCGACCGTCCGGCGCGAGAGCTGCGAGCGGCTGAGCCCGCGCTCCTCGCGCAGTTCGCGCAGCGCCTCGCGGATGAGCTTGGGCACCGGCGGCATACAACTCGTCGGACACCCCCTTGACAACGCCCGGAACGTGAGCATACGCTTCATACGCCGATCGAGCGTATGGCGATGCCGGGGTCGTCCGAGCCAACGGGGACACGGGGCGACGACGGCCGCCGTCGACGTCAGATCGGCACCCGCCGCCTTCCCCTAATCCGTGGCGGGGTCCGCGCGCTGGCCGGCCGCTGTACACCCAGACCCAGCGCGGTCGGCCGGCGTGCGGTTGACCTGAGGCTCGGCCAGGCGGTGATCGTCGATGGATTCCGGCTGCCGGTGCGGTCATGCGTCGGCGTCGAGCAGCCCGCTGCACCGAAGCGACCTTGTCGTCGAGCGTCTGCCGCTAGTCGCGGCGCTCGTCGAGCGACGGTGAAGTCCGCGGTCGCCGCGTCACGCCACCCGCAGGTTCTCGGGATCGATCGCGGCGGCGATCATCGAGCGCAGCAGGCGGGCGGCCAGGCGCGCGGCGCCGTACAGCGCGAAGCCCGCGACGAGCGCCACGAGCACGCCGGGCAGGACGACGCGCGCGAGCAGGCCGAGCGCCGTCCCGTAGCCGGTCAGATGGAACGCCTCGCTCCCGCCGTCCGGCCGGTCGGACATCTTTGAGAAGGCGAGCATGCCCCTCGACGCCGCACACGAGCAGCACACCGGCGACGCAACCGGCCGACCGCCGGTCGGCGCAGCCGCCGACTGGCGAGCAGCGCCTCCGCGCCGCGACGCCGGCCGAGCACCTCCGCGCAGGCGATCACGAGGCGCGCCAGCATTGCGTCGACGGCTCGGGGCTCATCGGATCGCCTCCTCGGGCGTCGTATCTGCGTGCAAGGTGGTGGTCGCGACGCGTGCCGTGGCGGTCTCGAGCCAGCGCAGGTCGGCATCGAGATGGGCGACGAGGTGGTCGCGCGCGAGTCGCGCGGCCGGGTCGGTCTCGGGGGGATGGGCGCCGAGCTCGCGCATCCGGCGTAGGTGCGCCGTGCGCTGGCGGGCGAGGAACGCGCTCGGATCGCCGCCGATGCGCAGCGCCGCGACGGTCTTTCGCACGATCTCGTCGGTGCTCGACGCGGCGGCGGCCGCGGGCTCGGCGAGCCACGCGTCGAGCTCGCGGTGGCCGCCGTCGGTGAGCGCGTAGACCGTGCGCTCGGGGCCGCCGCCGGTGCGCGTCTCGAGCACCTCGACGAGCCCGCCGCGCTCGAGCCGGCCAAGCGTCGCGTAGACCTGCCCAAAGGCGAGCGGACGCGCGTCGGGGAACCACGCGTCGTGGTCGCGCTTCAGGTCGTAGCCGTGGGCGGGGCCGCGGCGCAGGAGCGCGAGGAGAACTTCGTTCGTCGCCATACGGCGACTATACGCACTGTGTATTCACAGTGCGAATAGCGGTATCGCCGCCGCGACTTGCTTCAAAACGGTCTAGCGGTGCTCGGGTTCGGGTAGTCGAAGCGGCAGCCGGCGTCCCACTTCGCGCGCTGGTTGCCGTGCGCCGGGATGCCGCCGGCGTCCTTGAGCATGCGCGCCATGTGCATGAGGTTCCAGGTCATGAACGCCGTGTTGCGGTTCGTGAACTCGTTCTCCGGGCCGCCCGAGCCGGGGTCGGAGTAGCTCGGACCCGGTCCCGCCTCGCCGAGCCAGCACGAGTCGGCTTGCGGCGGGATCACGTAGCCGAGGTGCTGCAGCGAGTAGAGGATGTTCATCGCGCAGTGCTTCGCGCCGTCCTCGTTGCCGGTGATCAGGCAGCCGCCGACGCGGCCGTAGTACGCCCACTGCCCCGCGTCGTTGAGCAGGCTGCTGTTGGCGTACAGGCGCTCGATGATCTGCGTGCAGACGGAGGACTTGTCGCCGAGCCAGATCGGCGCGACGAGGACGAGGATGTTCGCGGCCATCACCTGCTCGTAGATCGCCGGCCACTCGTCGACATCCCAGCCGTGCTCGGTCATGTCTCCGTAGACGCCGGTCGCGATCTGATGATCGATCGCGCGGATGACGTCGACCGTCACGCCGTTTTTCTCGAGGATCGCGATCGAGCGGTCGGCGAGAGCCTGCGTGTGCGACGGCTCCGGCGAGCGCTTCAGCGTGCAGTTGATGTACAGGGCGCGCAGATCCGAGAAGTCCCACTGCGAGGTCTCGCAGAGCTGCTCGTCGAGCTCGGTCAGGTCGGCCATCATCGTCTCCTCGGCTGTGGGCGGGTCCACTCCTCCAGTCGCGCGAGGAGGCCGTGCGTTACAGGTTGCGCAGCGTCGCGAAGAAGTTCGGCGTCGAGGGGACGAAGACGAGGTCGCCGTCGACATCGGGCGGGCGCAGGGCGACGTCGACCCTCGAGCCGATGACGAAGCCGTTGCGGCGGTGCCCGCCGACCTCCAGTCGACGCGTCATGCCGGCGGTCGACACCCACAGGTCGGTCGCGGCGCTGTCGAGCATGATCCCGACGAGGCTGTTGGCGCAGCGCGTGCACTCGTACAGCAGCAGGCCGTCGAACTCGTCGTCGAGATCCATCTCGTCGAGGCGCTGGTCCATGCCGCACATGCAGGTCAGCACGAAGTCGTGATCGGTCGGCTCGGGGTCGATCCCCTCGTCCAGGAAGGCGTCCACGAAGCGCACGGCTATAGCCTAATCGTCGCGATGTCGACGCCGCCCGCCAACGCCCTCGATCCGATCGCGCTGTTGGAGAGCGCGCCGGAAAACGACTTCGCATTGCTCGAGCTGCGCCTGGACTGGCCGCCGGAGCTCGACATCCATCCGCAGAAGCTCCAGCTGTGGTTGCGCTTCTTCGTCATGACCGACGACCCGCTGTCTTGGATCGCCGACCGCGGCGAGGCGTGGGCTGCGGCGACGGTCAGCGACGAGGTGCTCGAGCTCGACGTCTACGTCCTGCGTGCGGCGCTGCAGCGCGAGCTCGCCACGCACGACGGTGACCTCGGCGCGGCCGTCGGCCACTGGGCCGCGCCGGCGATGCTCGCCGGCCTGAAGTACGAGCTCGTCCTGATCTCCGGCGAGTACTACGACCGCGCGCTCGCGGGCACGCTGCCGCGGCTGCTCGCCGACGCCGGCGGCGACCGTGGGGGATTCGGAGCGCTGGAGGTCCAGACGAGCGGGTCCTGGGGCTCGGTCGGGCTCGGCGCGCTGCAGGACCTCGTCCAGGAGGCGTTCGGCTCGATCGACCTCGACCGCAGCAAGGTCACCCTCGACGCCGTCGAGCCGACCTACGAGGACTGCGCCGCCTGCGACGGCAAGAGCTTCACGTTCCCGACCGGGCTCGAAGAGGCGCGCGAGGAGTTCTGCGGCGCGCACAACGCCGCCGCCAGGACCGTCAACGTCGAGCGCCTCGCACTCGCGCGCGAGTCCAACCCCGCCGGCTGGCGCGCGATCGACAAGGCGGCGATGCGGATCAACAAGCTGCCGGAGCCCTCCTACGCCCCACAGCCGCCGCGACGCGCGACGGCGCCGGCTCGCAACGACCCCTGCCCCTGCGGCAGCGGCAAGAAGTACAAGCGCTGCCACGGCGCCTGACGCGGGCGTAGGTCAGCCTGCGGCCGCCTGCTCGCGCGCGTAGGTGTCCAAGCGCGACAGCTCATCGGCATAGATCCCGCGCAGGACCTTCGGCGCGAACGTGCGCTCGAAGAACCCACCGATTCCGCCTGCTCCGGTCCATTGCGTCGCGATCTTCACGAGGCAGCCGTCGCCCGACGGCGTGACCGTGAACGTCGTGGAGAGCGACGAGCCCTCGTCCGTCTCGGTCAGGACGCGTCCCGGCTCCGGCTCGGACACGCGCATGCGGTACTCGCGCACGCTGCGCCCGGAGTCGAACTTGAAGCGGTGCAGGGTTCCGTCGCCGACCCCGCCCTCGAGCGTCTCGAAGTCCGAGAAGCTGTCGGGCAGGAACCGCTGATGGTGCGTGTCGTCGGCGATCAGCCGGTACGTGAGGTCTGCGGGAGCGCCGACCTGGGCCTCCTGTGCGACGTGAATGGTTCCCATCGTCCGATTATCCCTCCCCTTCGACGTCGATCTCCCGCATGCGGTGCGTGTCGACGTCGTAGACGAAGCCGCGCACGAGGTCGCGGTACAGGATGAACTCCGAGCGGCGCACGCGCAGGATCGACTGGCGCACGTCGGCGTCGAGGTCCGTGAAGGACTCGATCGCGAACGCCGGCGCGACGCCCGTCGCCTGCTGCAGCTCGGCGCGGAAGCCGTCGTCGGTGAGCGTCTGCATGCCGCAATCGGTGTGGTGCATGAGCATGACCTCGCGCGTGCCCATGCGCCGCTGTGAGATGGCGACCGAGCGGATGATGTCGTCGGTGATGACGCCGCCGGCGTTGCGCAGGATGTGCGCCTCGCCCTCCTGCAGGCCCAGCGCCTTGAAGACGTCCAGGCGCGAGTCCATGCAGGTCACGATCACGAGTTGGCGCTTGGGCTGGCGCGGCAGGTGCTGCGCCGGCAGTCCGTCGGCAAAGGCCCGGTTGTTGCGCAGCAGGTCGTCGATGGCGTCCATACCCGGAACCCTACGAGGTACCGAGCCCCTTGCGCTCGAGCTCCTCGCGCGCCGCGGCGGACTTCTCCAGGCCCTCGGGGACGAGCGCGGCCAGCACCTCGGGCGTCTTGGAGAACTGGACGTCGCGGTAGTCGACCACCTCGACGACGTTGCCCCACGGGTCGACGAAGCGCAGCCCGCCGCTGGGCGCCACGTCGATCCCGGCTTCAGCGAGCGCCGCGCGGACGGTCTCCTTGTCGTCGACGACGAGGCCGAAGTGGCGGCCGTCGTCCGGTCCCTGGGTGCGGGGTGCGGACAGGGCGAGGAACTGGTCGCCGAGGTCCAGCCAGGCCATCGTCGGACGCTTGCCGCGCAGCTCGAAGTCCACGAAGCGCGCGTAGAACGCGAGCGCCTCGTCGATGTCGCCGACCTCGAGCGCCACATGATTGATGCCGATCGCGCGTGCCATCGGTTCGAGCGTAGCCGGGCGCGGCGTAGAGTCCGAGGACGAGATGGCAACCGCGAAGCCCGCCGCCCCCGCCGGCCAGCAGATCGACGACTCGATCCTCGACGCCGTCGGGCGCACGCCGCTCGTGCGGCTGTCGCGCCTCGCCGCAGGGCTGACCCCGCAGGTCGTCGCGAAGGTCGAGTACCTCAACCCCGGCGGGTCGATCAAGGATCGCGTCGCCGTCGCGATGATCGACGCCGCCGAGCGCGACGGGCTGCTGAAGCCTGGCGGCACGATCGTCGAGCCGACGTCGGGCAACACCGGCACCGGCCTCGCGATCGCCGCGCGCCTGCGGGGCTACCGCGTCATCGCAGTCATGCCCGACAAGCAGTCCAAGGAGAAGATGGACCTGCTGCGCGCCTATGGGGCCGAGGTCGTCGTGACGCCGACCGAGGTCGATCCGGAATCGCCGGAGTCCTACTACAAGGTCGCCGAGCGCCTGGCGAGCGAGATCCCGGGCGGCTTTCGACCCAACCAGTACGCGAATGCCGCCAACCCGCAGGCGCACTACGCGACGACCGGGCCCGAGATCTGGGAGCAGACGGGCGGCGCGATCACGCACCTCGTCGTCGGCGTCGGTACGGGCGGCACGATCACCGGCACGGGCCGTTACCTCAAGGAACGTAACCCGCGGATCGAGGTCATCGGCGCCGACCCCGCCGGCTCGATCTACACGGCCGGGCCCGAGGGGCCGAAGCAGTACCTGCTCGAAGGCGTCGGCGAGGACTTCTGGCCCGCGACGTTCGACCCGACCATCGTCGACCGCTACGTGACGGTGTCCGACCGCGACGCGTTCCTCATGACGCGCCGGCTCGCGCACAAGGAGGGCCTGCTGACCGGCGGCTCGTGCGGGCTGGCGGCCTTCGCCGCGCTCGAGGTCGCGCGCGGGATCGACGATCCACAGGCGCTCGTCGTCGTGATCCTGCCCGACGGCGGCCGCTCGTACCTGTCGAAGATCTACAACGACGCCTGGATGACGCAGTTCGGCTTCATCGAGCGCTCAGAGAACGTCACGATCGCCGACGTCCTGATGCGCAAGCAGGCCGGCTCGGACATCCCGCCGCTCGTCACGGTCAGCGCGCACGACGAAGTCCGTGACGCCGTCGCGCTGCTCAACGAGCACAGCGTCTCGCAGCTCCCGGTCGTCTCGGCGCACGACGCCTCGGCCGTCGTCGGCTCGATCTCCGAGCGCGGCCTCCTGCGCCACGTCATCGAGGACCCGGCGCTGCTCGGGGCGAAGGTCGTCGACATGATGAGCGCCCCCTTTCCCGCCGTCGCGGCGTCCGATCTCATCGAGGAGGCGGTCGGCCTGCTGGCCGGCGACCGCGAGGCGCTCCTCGTCACCCTCGACGGGCGCCCGGCCGGCATCCTGACGCGCGCCGATCTCCTGGAGGCACTGGCACGATGAGCAAGGTCCCGCACGACGCAGCGTTCGCCACCCGCGTGGTCCACGCGGGTCTCGATCCCGACCCGCACTTCGGCTCGGTCATCCCCGCGATCCACCAGACCTCGACGTTCGCCCAGAGCGCGCCGGGTGCATTCGTCGAGGAGTACGACTACGCGCGCTCGGCGAACCCGACACGCGCGGCGCTCGAGACCGCGCTCGGCGAGCTCGAGGGCGGCCTCGGCAGCGCGTTCTCCAGCGGCATGGCGGCGACGCACGCGCTCATCACCGCCGTCGCCGAGGCGGGCGGGCACATCGTCATCCCGGCCGACCTCTACGGCGGCACCTACCGGCTCGTCGACAAGGTGCTGACACGCTGGGGCCTCGAGTACACGATGGTCGATCAGACCGACCTCGACGCGCTCGCCGCGGCCGTGCGCGACGACACGCGCCTGATCTGGGTCGAGACGCCGACCAACCCGCTGCTGAACGTCATCGACATCGCAGGCGTCGTGGCGCGCAGGCGCAACGCGCTCGTCGCCGTCGACAACACGTTCGCGACGCCGGTCAACCAGCAGCCGCTGACGCTCGGCGCCGATGCCGTCGTGCACTCCACGACGAAGTACCTCGGCGGTCATTCGGACACCGTCGGCGGCGCCGTCATCGCGCGCTCGCCCGACCTGCACGAGCGCGTGCGCTTCGTGCAGAACGCGATCGGCGCCGTGCCCGGCCCGATGGACTGCTTCCTCGTGCACCGCGGGCTGCGCACGCTGCACGTGCGGATGCGCGCCCATTCGGAGAACGGCGCCGCGGTCAACGAGTACCTAGCCGGAGCCGAGGGCGCCTACGACGTGCGCTGGCCGGGCTTCGGCGGAATGGTCTCCTTCCGCCATCCCGACGCCGTCGCGATCGCGAGCTCGACGCAGATCTTCACGCTCGCCGAGTCGCTCGGCGGCGTCGAGTCGCTGATCGAGGTCCCGCAGGCGATGACGCATCAGTCCGTCGAGGACTCCGACGCCGCCGTCCCGGCCGATCTCGTGCGGCTGTCGTGTGGGATCGAAGCGGCCGCCGACCTCGTCGCGGACCTGCGCGCGGCGCTGGCCGTCAGCCGCGCCGCCGCACCGGCTCACAGCCGCTGACCCGGTCGGTGCGGTCAGCGGGACGAACGCGCCACCAGCTCTTGTTCGCTGCCACGAGTTCGTCGTCGAGCACGAGGAAGTCGAGCCCGAGCCGCCGGAAGCACACGATCGCCTCGGCGCGGCTCGAGACGATCGGCTCGCCCGGTCCGTTGAACGACGTGTTGATGAGCGCGCCGCCGGCGCGGTCGCCCCACTCCCCCAGCACGCCCGCGAGCACGTCGCCACTCGCCGGGTCGAGCTCCTGCGGGCGCGTCGTGCCGTCGATGTGGATCGCCGCCGGTAGCCGTTCGCGCGCGACGTCGGACGCCGGCGTGCCGGCCAGCATGTAGTCCGACAGCCGCGGACGCGGCTCCCACAGGGCGCCCGCGCGGGAGCTCAGCGCCGCCGCGCCGAACGGGCGCCAGCGCTCGCGACCCTTGATGTCGTTGACACGGCGGTGCATCGCCGGGTCGCTCGGATCGGCGACGATCGAGCGGTGGCCGAGCGCGCGCGGGCCGATCTCCGCCGCGCCCTGGACGATCGCGCCGCAGCGGCCGGCCTCGAGCGCATCGCAGACGCGCTCCAGCGACAGCGGCTCGCGATGCAGCCCGTCGAGCGCCCCGTCGGCGTTCGTGCCCGGACGCGGGCCGAGGAACGCCGAGATCCGGCAGCCCGAGCTGCGCGGGGGTGCGACGTGCCACGCGGCGCCGAGCGCGGTCCCCGCGTCGTGCGGTGCCGGCGGAGCGAACACCGGCCCGCCGAGCAGTCCGTTGGCCTTGCAGTTCAGCGCGACGCCACCGGCGAGGCAGAGGTTCTCGCTGCCCGCCAGCTCGCGGGCGATCGCGGCGAGCCCCACCATCGCCTGCTCGACGGCCTCCTGGGCGCTGACGGCGACCTGCACGGCGAGCTCGTCGAGGTGCAGCTCCGCGCGCCCATGCCGCGGCCGCAGGCCGCCCGCGAGCCGGTTGAGCTCCCCGGTCCAGGCGTGCATGTACTTGTTGAAGCCGTCTCCGTCGTCGAGGCCCGCGGGCGCACGCGGCTCGCCCTCGGCGAGCAGGTCCCATGCGCGCGCGCCGTCGGCACGGCCGTACGCCGACAGGCCCATGAGCTTGCCCGCCTCAAGCGGCCCGAAGCCGACGAACCGGCAGGCCGCGTCGTAGAGGTAGCCGAGCGAGTGCGAGCGCGGCCAGACGCGCTTGCGCACGAGCCCGCGCTCGCGATCGGCGCGGTAGACCGAGATGCTCTCGTCGTCGCCGTTGCCGTCGACGACGAGCACCGCCGCGTGCTCGAAGTCCGACGCCCGGAAGGCGATCGTGGCGTGCGCGAGGTGATGGCCGACGAAGCGCACCTCCGGCATGTCCCGCGCCGAGCAGCGCCAGCCGAGGTAGCGCTCGAGCCAGGCCGGCGCTCCCTCGAGCGTCCACTCGTGCCCGTACAGGCGGCTCGTCTGGGGGACGTCCCAGCCGACGGTGACGAGATCGACGTCGCCGAACTGCGCGCCGACCTCGTCGAGGCAGTAGCGGACGGCGAGCACGGGCCCGCTGCGGGCGGCGTGCTTGGCGCGGCTGAGGCGCTCCTCCTCGCAGAACGCCAGCAGCGTGCCGTCATGCCCGACGAGGCACGCAGCGGCGTCGTGCCAACCGGTCGGGGGAGCGTTGACGCCGAGGATCATCGCTCGACGCAACGTACCGGCAATCGCGCGGCTTCAGTGCACGACGCCCCGTTCGCTCATCGAACGGTAGAGCGCGAGCAGCGCGATCGCCCCGCCGACAAGGCCCCCGAGGTAGATCCAGGTCAGGGCACATCCGGTGTCGAATGCGTCGAACGCGCGCGCCGCCCCCACAAGCAGCAACGCGACCGCGATGAGGAACGTCTGCACGAGTACCTTCCAGCTGCTCCAGCGCGAGTCGAGCGACAGCAGGAAGAAGCCGGTGCCGACCTGCGCGGTGAAGCAGCCGATGACGCGAGCCGCCAGCGGGGTCAGGTCCCAGCCCCAGCTGTCGACGAGGACGTTCGGCGACGCGAGCACGACGGCTGCCGCGACGAGCGCACCGGCGGCCGCGACGCGCGCCGCGAGCAGCACCTTCGGCCCGACGAGGCGCTCACCGTCCTGCGGCGCGCGCGGGTCGCGGCGTTCGTTGCGCCACCACAGCCACGCGACGATGAACGGCGACAGGATGTAGACGCCCGTCCAGCCGTAGAACGCGAGCGTCGCCAACGTCGGCGGGTCGGGCAGGGCGTCGTGCGCCTGGCCCTGGTTGAACTTGTCGTAGTGCGCGATCGTCGTGCCGAGCATGAGCAGGGCGAAGACGGCGGCCGAGATGACGCCGACCGAGACCTCGTGCCAGCGCGGGCTGCGGTAGACGCGGTAGAAGAAGTACGCGCCCGCGCCGTAGCCCGAGCCCATGAAGATCGGCGTCAGGTCGGGGTGGATCGTCCACGCCCACAGATCCGCGGTCCGGCCCGGAAGCCCCCACAGGATCACGAGCGCGGGCAACAGGACGGCCACGACGACGACCGCGGTGACGCGGATCGCGGGTGACACCGCATCGTCGCGAGGCGCGGTCTCGTCCATGGCCCGCATTCTCTGCCCATTGGTGCGCGCTGTCCATGGCGCCCGCGTCCAACTCGCGCCGCAAGCGTACGCAACGCGCGAGCACCGTGCCCGCAAACGGCGCGATCAAGGCACGCGCCCGCCCCGAACGCCTAGACGCCTCTCGCGTCATGGCGCCTCGTCGCTCGCGAGGCTCCGCCCACGTGCCGATAACGGTCCGTGTGAACGACACGCCCCAGGCCGTGCGTCATCTGCGGCGGGCCGCGATCGCGGCCTGTGGGCTCGTCGTGTTCGTGAGCCTGCTCGTCCTCGTCGGGGGCTGGGTCTTCGGACGCATCGAGCTGCGCAGCATCGTGCCCGGCACGGTCGGCATGAAGGCGCTGACAGCGATCGGCCTGCTGACGGCAAGCCTGTCGCTGTTGGCGACACTCCAGCCGCACGCGCACCGGCGGCTGGTGGCAGCACAGCGCGGCCTCGCGCTGTTCACCCTGCTGCTCGGCGCGCTCGTGCTCGGCGAGCACGTCTTCGGCTGGCGGCTGGGCATCGACGAGCTCCTGTTCGTCGACCACGTCGGGAGGGCAGCGGGCAGCGCCCACCCGGGCCGCTTCGCGCCCACGACGGCGATCAACCTCATGCTCCTCGGCGCCGCGCTGCTCGCGATCGATCGCGAGCCTCGACATGGCTGGCGGCGCTCGGAGCTGCTCGTCCTGCCCGCGGCGCTCGTCGCCTTCATGAGCATCATCGGCTACACGTACGGGATCCCGGCGTTCTACGGTCCGGCGTCGGCCGCGAAGATGGCGCTCAACACCGCCACCTCGTTCCTCGTGGTGGCGATCGGGGTCGTCCTCGCGCGCCCGCACGGCCACGTCCTGCGCCTCGCCACGACGGACGATCCGGGCGGCGTCATGATGCGGCGCCTCGGTCCCGTTGCGGTCGTGCTCCCGCTGCTGCTCGGCTGGTTGCGCCTGAAGGCCGGCGACCACGGGATCTTCACCAACCGCGTCGGAACGTGGTGGCTGACGGCGGCGACGATCGGCTGCTTCCTGGCGCTCATCTGGCGCGTGGGCTCGCGCCTCAGCGCAGCCGACCGCGACCAGTGCGCGCTGCGGCGCGAGCTCGAGCGGCTCGCAAACCACGACGGGCTGACCGACCTCTACAACCGCCACCGCTTCGACGAGGAGCTGCGGCGCGCGCTCGCCGCCGCGGAGCGCTACGGCCGTCCCGCGTCGCTGCTGATCCTCGACCTCGACCGCATGAAGGCCGTCAACGACGAGCTCGGCCACCACGTCGGCGACGCGATGCTGCGCGCCGTCGCGGATATCCTGCGCGCCGAACTGCGCCGCACGGACATCGCGGCACGGATGGGCGGCGACGAGTTCGGCATCCTGCTGTCGGAGACCGAGCCCGATGCCGCCGCGGTTCTCGCCGAGCGGATCCTGAGCGCGATCCGAGCGTTCCGCGCGCCCTCCGAGGACGGCCGGGCCGACGCCTGGACGACCGCGAGCATCGGGATCGCGCGGCTGGACGGCGCAGCGCCGATCGAGCGTGCGCTCGCGCGCGCAGACGACGCCATGTACGAGGCCAAGCGCGCCGGCGGCGACCGCTTCGCGGTGGCGGACTCGAGCATCGAGCTGGCGCCGGGCTGAGCAGCTCGGATCGGCGCTCCTAGACTTCGCGTCGTGCAACGCGGCATCGATCCGGCCGATCTCGCGGCCTGCCTGCGCGTGCTCGGAGCGGTCGAGCGGCTGGACTCCGAGCATCCGGACGCCGTCGCCGTGCGGCGTGCCACGGGCTCGCTGTTCAAGTCTGTCAAGCTGCAGCGCCGCGCGCAGCGCCGCGCCGCCGTGCTCGCGGCCGACGCCGCGGTGACCGCGGCCACCGCGACCGGCGCGCGCGGACGGATCGACGACGAGACCGCCGGACTGCCGTTGCACGCCCGCGTCGACGGGGAGCGCGCCGGGACGCTCGCGCAGGCCCGCGCGTGCTACGTCTGCAAGCGGCGCTACGTCGACGTCGACGCGTTCTATCACCAGCTCTGTCCGCCCTGCGCGACGCGCAACCGCAGCCGCCGCGATGCGCGCACCGACCTGCGCGGGCGACGCGCGCTGCTGACCGGCGGGCGGGCGAAGATCGGCATGTACATCGCGCTGCGGCTGCTGCGAGACGGCGCCGAGACGACGATCACGACGCGCTTTCCGCGCGACGCGGCGCGGCGCTTCGCGGCGATGGGCGACGCGGACGAGTGGTTGCCGCGGCTGCGGATCGTCGGCATCGACCTGCGCGATCCCCGGCAGGTCGTGCGGCTCGCCGACGAGGTCGCGGCGGGCGGCGCGCTCGACATCCTCGTCAACAACGCCTGTCAGACCGTGCGCCGCTCGGCGGCCGGCTACGCGCTGCTCGCGCAGGCCGAGTCGGCGGCGCTGCCGGCCGGCCCGCTGCCGCAGATCCGGGTGCTCGGCCCGAGCCTCGCCACGACCGACGGCCACAGCGCCGGGCACTGGACGCCGACGCCCGCGGCCCTGACGGCGCTCGCGCTGACCGCCGGCTCGGCCTCACCCGCGCGCATCGCCGCCGAGCGCGCGATCGACGCCGGCGGCCTCGTGCCCGACCTCGACCCGGTGAACTCGTGGAGCCGACACGTCGACGAGGTCGACCCGGTCGAGCTGCTGGAGGTCCAGCTCTGCAACCAGACCGCGCCGTTCATCCTCATCGGCCGCCTGCGCCCGGCGCTCGCGGCCTCGAGCGCGCGGCGCACGTACGTCGTCAACGTGTCGGCGATCGAGGGCCAGTTCAACCGCGGCTACAAGGGTCCCGGCCACCCGCACACGAACATGTCCAAGGCCGCGCTGAACATGCTCACGCGCACGAGCGCGCACGACCTGCTGCAGCGCGACGGGATCCTCATGACGAGCGTCGACACCGGCTGGATCACGGACGAGCGCCCGCACCCGACGAAGATGCGGCTCGCCGGCGAGGGCTTCCACGCGCCGCTGGACCTCGTCGACGGTGCAGCGCGCGTCTACGACCCGATCGTCCGCGGCGAGGCGGGCGAGGATCTCTACGGCTGCTTCCTCAAGGACTACGAGCCGGCGCCGTGGTGACCGGCGCCGGCGCGAGCCACCAGCCGCACAGCGCGACCCACCGGACGAGCGCCGCGAAGACGGAGCCGACGGCGACCCGGAAGCCAGCGAGCACGAGCCCGAGGACGTTCAGCACGAGCCGCACCGGCGCAGCCTTGCGGCCACGCGCGGTGCCGATCGCCGTCGCGAGGTCGGCTAGGTCGGTCATTCGGTGTCTGTCGCGGTGGTCATGCGCCCTCGTCTACCCCGCGATGCACGCTCCCCGAACCCGCGCCGGCGCGCCGTTCATCGCCTCGTAAGGCCGCGCCCGTGCTCGCCGCCGGCGCGCGCACGATCTCGGCGGCTGGAAGGCGTCGTCGGCGAGGTCGGCCGCTAGCCGGCGCACGGCGTCAGCGCGTCCGGCCGACGGCGCATGATCCGATCCAGGTGCATCTGTGACGGATCGACCTGCCGCCAGGGGACGCCCGGAGGATTCGACACCAAATGGATGCATCCGTGACGGCTGCAGAATTCGCAGCCATTGCGCCGTCACAGATGCACCGGTACAAGCCGGGTGGCTGGCCAGCAGCGGTGGCGCGCGACCACGGACGCCGACCGGTGATGAGATACGTCGGCGCCGCTTGACCCGTCAGATCGCGGCGATTGCCGATGCGAACCCGCCGGCGTGCCGCGATCAGCCGACCTGGGCGCCGAAGAGCTCGCCGCGCAGCGTCGCGATCTCCGTCACCGCAAGGCCGACGTAGGCCTCGCGCGCGGCGAGCAGGTCGTCCTCTAGGTCGCGCATGTAGAGCGCGTTGAGTTCGAGGCCGGCCTCGGCGGCCTCGAGGCGCTCGGCCGTCAGGCGCCCGAGGCGCAGGCGCAGCTCGTGGGCGCTCACGGCGCACCCCTGACGCTGCGTCGGCACAGTTCACGCAGGGCAGGGCGGCGGGCGCGGCGCGGCGCGCGGCGCTCCGCGTCGAGCTCGCGGCGCCACTCGACGAGCGTCTGCCCGTCGCGCAGGTCGCAGGCGACGTAGTCGATGGTGAGGTGGGCGGGTGCGGTGGTGGTCATGGGAGTAAGACGCGCTCGACCCCGTTTTCGTACATCGATCTCGATCCCTGAAGGGATCGCCGAGAAACTGCGCCTTCAGTCCACGGGCGTGGTGCGCGGACGTACCGGATCTCACATCCCGCCGAGCGGCGGCGTTCAATGAGCCGACGCGGCCGATCCCCCGCGAGCGCCCCGAGATCGCCCCTGCCGAGGGCGGCTCGCGGACAAGGGACCCACTTGCATCGCGCCGGTGAGCGTGCGCGCGGTCCTCGCGGTGAGCATCGTCGCCGTTCTCGTCTTCGGTGGCCTGACGCTTCCCGCCGGCGCGGCGAGCGTCCCGACGAGCGCAAGCTCGAAGACCGCCAAGCACTGCCACAAGGCCAAGCGCAACGGCAAGACGGTGCGTGTCTGCACGAAGGTCACGAAGCGCAGGGTCGCCGCGCCGGACCCGGCGCCGATCGACTACGCGAAGCTGCAGGGCCTGTCGAAGCCGAACTTCACGGACGTCGTGCGCACGACGAAGGAGCTGACCGTCGGGGACGGCACGCGCCTGCATCTGGAGATCGTCAAGCCGAAGGCGGCGCACGGCCTCGGCGTCATCCTCGAGGCAAGCCCGTACCACGGCACGCTCTACGACCGCACCGGCGGGCGGATGATCCCGCTGCCCGGCAAGGACGGCAAGCTCGTCGGGCTGTCGGGGTTCTTCCCGAAGCGCGGCTATGCCGTCGTCTTCATGGACCTGCGCGGAACGGGGCTGTCGTCGGGCTGCCTGAACACGCTCGGGCGCGCCGACCAGTCCGACCTGCGCGACGTCATCGAGTGGGCCGCGGGGCAGCCGTGGTCCAATGGGCGCGTCGGCGTGATCGGGCACTCCTACGTCGGCTCGACGCCGATCACCGCGACGGTGCTGAAGCCCAAGGGCCTCGTCACGATCGTGCCGAGCGCCGGCCTGCCGGCGATCTACGACCACCAGTGGCAGCTCGGCGTCGCCTACAACGCCCAGTACCTCGGTCCGATCGAGGCCTACCAGCAGCTCGCGCTGCAGCGCGAGCTGCCGCTCGGCAGCGGCCTCAGCCTGCCCGTTCTCGGTGAGTCCGCGGCGTTCCCGACGCCAAACGCGACGCCCGCTCAGCGCCGCTCCGAACGACGCTGAGCGCCGCGCGCCACGGGGTCTGGCCGCCCATCGCGGCGTGATCGTGCCCGTCGGGCAGGATCGTCGCCTCCCGTCCAACCCGGCCGCGCGGGGAGCGACGATGCTCTGTGCGACACTCGAAGCCGTGTCATCCCCGAAGCGTGGCCGCTCGTCCGAGGCGCCGATCGAGCAAGTCATCGCCGGGCTCGACAAGGCGCAACTGGTCGAGGTGATCAGCGCGGCGACCGAGCGTCACAGCGACGTCGAGCGCGTGGTGCGGCTCGTCGCGGCACGCGCCGACGGAGACCTTGCTGCCCTGCGCACCGCGGTCGACCAAGGGCTTCGCACCCGTCGATTCCTCGACTATCGCGAAAGCACGGCCTGGGCGCATGCCGCGCGGCCGGTCGTCGCCGAGTTGGAGAAGGTCGCGGTCGATGCCCCGTCGCGTGACCTGGTCGAGCTCGTGCAGCGAGCGATCGGCCATGTCGTCAAGGTGATCATGCATGCCGACGATTCCTCAGGATTGATCGGCGACGTCGCCCTCGAGTTGCTGCGCGTCCATGCCAAGGCGTGCGATGCCGGGGTCGCCGATCCGGCCAAGCTCGCGCAGTGGATGATCCGCTTCCGCTTCGAGGATCAGGACTTCTTCGAGGTCGACCCGGTGCGCTACGCAGATGCGCTCGGCGAGCACGGCCTGCGGGCATACCGCCAGGCCGTCGCCGAGAGCGCCAGCCCGCGTTCCTTCGCCGCCCGATACGCGCACGAGCGGCTGGCCATCCTCGACGGTGACATCGACGAACTCGTGCGGCTCCTGGGCGGCGATCTGTCCGGACCGCACCAGTTCCAGCGGGTGGCCGAGGCGATGGTGGAACTCGACAGGCCCGACCTCGCGCTCGACTGGGCGACACGCGGCATCAAGAAGACGAGCGGCTGGCAGATCGCCGGCCTCTATGACCTCGCCTGCAAGCTTCACGTCCGGGCCGGCACGCCCAGCGAGGCGCTACGGCTGCGCCGCGCCCACCACGAGCGCTCCCCTTCCGGGTCGACGTACGGCGCCCTGCGATCGGCAGCCGGCGCGTGCGATGCGTGGCATCTCGAACGCGACGCGGCACGCCAGACGCTCGAGCGCTCAGACCGGCGGGCCTTCATCTCGGTGCTCCTGGACGACGGCGACGATGAGCTTGCCTGGGAAGCCGCCAGCAGATCCGTACACGCCGAGATCGGGCAGGAGCTGCTGCTGCGGCTGGCCGACCGTCGCCAGTCGAGCCATCCTTCCGAAGCACTCACGATCTACACGCGCGTGGTCGACGAGATCCTCGTCGAGACCGATCGCCGCGCCTATCGGCGCGCCGTACAGATCCTCAAGCAGGCCCGCGCGGCGGCGCAGGCCGCGGGCGAGACCGACGCATTCGCGGCCAACGTCGCTCGGCTGCGCGAGGTCCACCGTCGCCGACCAACATTCATCACAACCCTCGACAAGGCCAAGCTCACCGACGCTTGAGACGACCGTCCAAGGCCGACCCGGACGACCACGGCCGATGGCACGTGATGACGGCAGGGGACGCCACTCCGGTCCAGATCGCCCTCTACCGGAAGGCCCGCTGACCCCGTCACGATGGAAGGCATGGCCGACGTTCACATCAATGCTCCCAACGCGTTCGACGACGCGCTCGCAGGGGCTGAGGTCCACGTCACGACCGGCAACCCGGACGTCGCGGTCATGTGCGGCGGAGCTGGGTCGTCGTCTCACGACGAGCATGACCACATGACGCGGGGAGATCCGATGAAGCCCTCTTCCGGACTCGAACCGGAGACCCCTTCCTTACCATGGAAGTGCTCTACCAACTGAGCTAAGAGGGCGTGGACCGAAGCGTAGCCCTTCGGCGCCCGCGCTACCGTGCTCGGCGATGGCCAGCCTCAATCCGGCGCTCGAGGGCGCGCGCTTCTGCCCCCGCTGCGCGGCCGCGGCGACGGTCGTCTTCCCGCGCTCGCTGACCTGTTCGAGCTGCGACTACGCCGCGCTGTGGAGCCCCGAGCCGGTCGCCGCGACGATCCCGCGCGACGACGACGGCCGAATCTGGCTGCTGCGACGTGCACACCACGAGGGCGCGGGCCGCTGGACCTTCCCCGGCGGCTACGTCGAGCTCGGCGAGACCGTCGAGGACGCGGCGCGCCGCGAGACACGCGAGGAGATGGAAATCGACGTCGAGCTCGGCGCGCTCGTCGGGCTCTACTCACGGGCGCAGGACCGCGTCGTCCTCGCCGTCTTCGACGCCCGCGCGCTCGGCATCCCGCGCGAGACCGACGAGGCGAGCGAGGTGCGCGCCTTCACCCCGGACGAGCTGCCGTGGGACGAACTCGCCTTCTGGTCGACGACGCGGGCGCTGCGCGACGCGCTCGGCGCCGGCGCGGCGTCGACATAGCGGCTACGCCGCGTCGCCCCCGCCGGCCAGGCTCGCCTCGCCGCGCTTGGGGATCGCGCGGCGGGTGCCGGCGGCGGTGACCGTCGTGACGGGCAGGCCGAGCCCGTTGAGCTTGCTCGGCAGGTCGCTGTGCAGCCAGCGCGAGACGCGCGTCGGCAGCGTCGACAGGATGATCTCGTCGGCGCCGCGCACGTTGACATGGTCCTGGATCGCGTCGAACGGATTGTGGTCGCCGATGATGCCGTCGATCTCCGAGCCCGCCGCCTCCTCGAGCAGCGGCAGCGCGAGCTCGAGCATCGCTCCGGCCTCGGCACGATCGGTGTCCTCGGGGTCGACGAGCCGGTGCAGCCCGTGTGGGGAGTTCGGCACGAGCAGCGTGAAGATCGCGGGACCGGCGGCGGCGCGCTCGCGAACGGCCTGCTGCAGAGCGGGCGTGGCGGCGGTCCGGTTTGCGACGACGAGGACGCGTGCAGGCGCGGAGGACTCCATGGGCAGATGATCCCTTCGGCTCGGGAGCGGAGCGCCGGATCGTGCCATATCGCACGATCGACCGCCATCGACCTCGACACGGTGACGGCATTCGTCGAGGCGCTCGCGCGCTCACCGCAGGCCGTGCGGGGCCTGCGCAAGGAGTCGATGGCGGGGGCAGGATTCGAACCTGCGAAGGCGTAGCCACTCGGTTTACAGCCGAGCCCGTTTGACCGCTCCGGAACCCCGCCAAGCGCCCGCGCAGTCTAGCGATCAAGCCCTCATGGCCTCGATCGGACGCCCGCGCTCAACCTCGAATGCAGCGTACTTCGGGCCACCCACGATGATCGATGCTCCTCCGTCGACGGCCGCGGCCGGGATCAACCACTGCCGGCCGTCGGCTATCAGCACGAAGAGGAAGTCGCAGCGCGACGCGCTGAAACGCTTGACCAGCCCACTCCAGCTTTGGTTGCCACCACGAGTCGCGAGGGTCACCGCGTAGCGCCCGTTCTTGATGTGCACCGTCGAGGTCTTGACCTGCACGCGGACAAGACGACCGTCCATGTCGGCCACGAGATCGGCGTCCGGACTGTGACCGAAGGGGAAGAACACGCTTGTTTCAGCCTGGTTCAGCAGCCAGACGGGCGCGACTCCTCGGCTCCGCCGTCAGGACGCGTCGCGCAGCCGCTGCGCCTCGGGCAGCGACTCGAGCTTCTTCAGCGTGTGGTTCTCGATCTGGCGGATCCGCTCGCGCGTGACGTTGAACGCCCGCCCGACCTCCTCCAGCGTCCGCGGTCGGCCGCCGCTGAGGCCGAAGCGCATCTCGATGACCTCGCGCTCGCGCTGCGGCAGCGCCGCCAGCGCGCGGCGCACGTTCTCGCGGCGGAGGTTCTCCGAGGCGAGCTCGAACGGCGAGACCGCGTTCTCGTCCTCGACGAAGTCGCCGAGTTCGGATTCGTCCTCCTCGCCTACCGGACGCTCGAGCGAGATCGGCTGCTGGGACATGCGCAGGATGTCGCGTACCTCGCGCGGCGTGCAGTCGAGGTGCTTCGCGATCTCCTCCGGCGTCGGCTCGCGCCCGAGATGCTGCACGAGCTGGCGCTCGACCTGGACGACCTTGTTCAGGCGCTCGACCATGTGCACCGGGATGCGGATCGTGCGCCCCTTGTCGGCGATCGCGCGGGTCACGGCCTGGCGGATCCACCAGGTCGCGTACGTCGAGAACTTGTAGCCACGGCGGTGATCGAACTTCTCGACCGCGCGGATGAGCCCGAGCGAGCCCTCTTGGATGAGATCGAGGAACGTCAGGCCGCGACCGAGGTAGCCCTTTGCGATTGAGACGACGAGGCGCAGGTTCGCCTCGACCATGTGCTGCTTGGCCTCCATGTCGCCGCGCTCGATGCGCTTGGCGAGCGAGATCTCGAGGTCCGCCGTCAGCAGCGGGACCCGGCCAATCGAGCGCAGATACAGCCGCAACGAGTCCAGCGACGGCTCGACGGTGAGGTCGAGCTCGGGCTTCTTGGCGACCTCGGCGGTCCCGTTGACCGTCGCCTTGCGAGCCTCCGCCGCAGCCTCGACCTTCGCGGTCTCGGATTGGGCGTTGCGGCCGTCGGCGCCGACGACGTCGATCCCCTGTTCGGAGAGATAGGCGTGCAGCTCGCCGAGCTGCTCCTTCGTGACCTCGACCTCCTCGAGCGCAGTGGAGATCTCATCGAACGTCAGGAACCCGCGCTCCTGCGCGTCGGCGATCAGGACCCGGAGCTCATCCAGTTCGTGGATCGGCGCCTCATCCGCCAGCAGAACTTCATTCACGATCGTTTGGCCCCCCCTCAGGATGCCCACTCCGTGCCTGCACCGCGCAACCGACGATCACCCGTGTCGCCAGGTCGGCCGTGAAATGACTTCGTGATTGATAGCACAAGATCGCGCCATCGGCAGGATGTATTGAGGGACCGACCGGTACCCTCAGGGCCATGGCACAGGGCGTCAAGGTCTCCCAGCCCGACGTCCAGGCGCAGCTGCCCACGCTGCGCGTCAGCCTCTCGCGCGTCGGCGTGACGGAGGTCGAGAAGATCGTCCGCTTCCGCCAGGCTGGCGTCGAGCAGTTCTTCTCGGCACGCCTGCAGTGCTTCGTCGACCTCGGCCGCGACCAGAAAGGCGCGCACATGTCGCGCTTCGAGGAGGTCGTCAACGAGGTCATCGGCGAGGTCGTGCTCGGCGAGGCGACGTTCAAGGCCGAGGGTCTGGCACAGCGCATCGCGGAGCTCGTGCGCGAGCGCCAGGGCGCGGCGCGCGCCGAGGTCACGGTCGCCGCGCGCTATCCCGAGCACAAGCCGGCGCCGGTCTCCGGCATCCCGACGCAGGAGATCTACACGCTCTACGGCAGCGCGGTCGCCTCGGCCTCCGGCACGCGGCGGATGGTCGGCGTGGCGGCGCAGGGCATGACCGCGTGCCCGTGCGCGCAGCAGCTCGTCATGGGCTCCTCGCGCGAGCGCCTGCTCGACGACGGCTTCTCCGAGGAGGAGATCGGGCGGATCTTCGACCACGTTCCGGTCGCGACGCACAACCAGCGCGGGCTCGGAACGCTGCACATCGGCTTCCCCGAGGGGACGGACGCGAACATCGAGGCGCGCACCCTGCTTGACATCGTCGAGGGCTCGATGTCGTCGGAGATCTACGAGCTCATGAAGCGCTCCGACGAGGGCTCCGTCGTCGAGAAGGCCCACCGCCGCCCGCGCTTCGTCGAGGACTGCGTGCGCGAGATGATCGGCGGCGTCGTCAGCCGGCTCACGAACCTGTCCGACGAGCATTTCGTCTCCGCGCGCCAGGAGAACCTCGAGACGATCCACCAGCACAATGTCGTCTGCGAGCGCTACGGCCTGCTCGGCGAGCTACGCCACGAGCTCGCGACCGGCGAGCAGGCGCCGCATCAGACGTCGATGCGCCAGTGGCTCGACGCTGCCGCGCGCTGACCGAGCCCCGCGGGCCCGTGGCTACGGCTGCTGCGGTGAGCGCAGCGGGGGCGGCTGCGTCGCCTCGCGCTGCGCCTCCCGCCGCTGCTCGGCCTCGCGCAGCACGCGCCGCAGGCCGAAGAAGTAGTCCACGCCGCTGACGATCGTGATCGCGACCGCGGCGTAGACCAGCGCGTTGACCCACAGCGGCGTGGGATCATGCCTCGCCACGATCACGCAGAAGATCGCCGCGACCTGCACGATCGTCTTCGCCTTGCCCCACAGGTTCGCCGCGATGACGACGCCCTGCTGAGTGGCCTGCATGCGCGTCACCGTGACCGCGAACTCGCGCGTGATGATGACCATCGCGACCCACGAGTCCAGCCGGTGCAGTGAGACGAGTGCGACGAGCGCCGCGATGATCAGCAGCTTGTCGGCGATCGGGTCCATGAGCTTGCCGAACGTCGTGATCGCGTTGCGCGTGCGCGCGAGGTAGCCGTCCATCGCATCGGTCGCCGACGCCAGCGCGAACACGATCGCCGCGAGCAGATCGCCGTTGTCGGACTCGTTGAGCAGCGCGACGACGAGCACGGGGACGAGCAGGATCCGCAGCAGCGTCAGCACGTTCGGCAGGTTCAGCTCGAACACGGCGCCAGCCTATGGGTGCATGGCCCGCACAAGCAAGGCCGCTCGTGTCAGTCCTTCAGTCAGCGCCCCGAGTGGAAGATCGCGAGCAGCGCGCTCACGTGGTCTTCGTCCCCGGCGGGGGCGAGGGCTTCGTGAGACGAACGGTCGCGAGGATCTGCTGGACCTCGGCCACGCGCTTGGAGGACGGCCGCAGCGGCGTCAATAGCGTCACGGTGTACGTGCGGTACTCCGTGGCGCCGACGAGGACGAGCACGCGCACCGCGTCGTTGTCGGGGCTGAAGCCCGACAGCTCGAAGCTCGTGACGGCACGCTCGCCGAGCTTCGCCGGTCCCTCGTGCGCCACCTTGGCCGGGGCGAAACGCGTCAGCAGCTCCTGCTCGGTCTCGCTCTTGACGCGCTGCGTGTGGTGTCCCGCCGTCGGCGACGTGAACGTCAGCAGGGTCGTGCCATCGGGGCTGCGCAGGCGGATGACGCGGCCTGAGACGCTGCGGACCCAGGTCCGCGGGTGAGCGAACGCGAGCCCGAGCTGCGGCACGGAGACGATCCGCACCGGCTGGATCTTCGCCGGCCGGCGGTCGCCGGACGACGGGCTCTTGCCGCTCGGCCACAGGATGATGGCCGCGACGACGAGCCCGCCGAGCACGAACAGGGCGCCGCCGAGGCGGCGCCCTGTCACGACGTCCATCCGCATCTACAGCGCGGCGTTCGTGTCCTCCCGCCGGCGCAGCAGCAGGCCGCCCGCGAGCATCAGCAGGCCGGCCAGGCCGAGCCCGACGACATCGGTTCCGGTGAACGGAAGCGTGCTGGCGTTCGTCGTCTGACCGCCGGTCCCAGCACCGTTGCCGTTGCCGCCGCCCGCCTCGCTGTCATCCGAGGGGTCGTAGGAGTCGGGGTTGTTCGCGTTGCCATCGCTGTGGCAGCCCGGATCCTTGGCGTCGATCAAGCCGTCGCCGTCGTTGTCCTTCTTGTCGGCGCACTGCACGCCGCTGCCGTTGTCCTTCTTGCCCGAGCCGCCCGTTCCGCCTGACTTGTCGACCTCGCTCTTGTCGTTCGGGTCGTAGGAGTCGGGGTTGCTCGCGTTGTTGTCGGAGTGACAACCCGGGTCCTTGGCATCGATCTTGCCGTCGCCGTCGTTGTCGATGCCGTCCGAGCACGCCGGCGTTCCGGCGACCTCGGCCGGGGCGACGCTGTAGGCCTCCGAAGCGGCCGTCGTCTCCTTCGCCAGCGACGTTCCGCCGACCTGCAGCACGTAGACGTCGAGCGCCTCGCGGACTGCCGTCGCGCCGGCGATGTCGTCGGCGTTACAGACGATCGGCAGCACCGCGGGGATGCCGCTGAGCGTGTCGGGCGTCCCGTTCGCGCAACCGGCCGCCGGGAGCGGCACCTGGACGCCGCCGAGCCCGATCACCGACGAGGTGTTCGTGATCTGCGTCGCCTGGCCGCGGCAGGACTTCGACGTCGTCGACGCGTTGGCCACCGACGCGACCGCGCCGGCGCCTGCCGTGACGTTTGTCGTCTTGGAGGTGCCGGTCGACGTCTGGCAGTTGGCGTCCTCGCTGATGTTGCCGGTGCTCTCCGCCGCGCCGACGCCGAGCCCGAGCAGCGATGCCCGAGCGACCGCGAAGTCGTTCTGGCTGCCGGTCGCGGTCGTCGTCGAGTTCGCCGTAAGCACGCTGAGGCAGACCTGCTGACCCGTGCTCGTGCACAGCGGGTCGAGCACGTTCGTCTGCACCGTCTGCAGCGGACCGTTCTGCGTCTGACCAGGGGAGCTGTCGACGCCGGCGATCTCCGAGCCGAACAGCGAGGCGATCGTGATGTGGCCGTGGTAGGCGTCGTTGACCTTCTCGCCACGTGCGCGGCCGACGATCACGTCCTCGCCACTCGCCTTGCCCGTGGGGTCGCTGCTCAGCGGCCGCTCGGAGCTCGGATCGATGTCGACGACCGCTACGCCGCCCTGCCCGTGCGGATCGGTGCCGTGCGACGGCGGCTGCGTCTTCGGGTCGGTCGCCGTCGCGCGCTGATCAGCAGCAGCGGCGGCCTTCTTCTTGGCGAGCAGCGCCGCGGCCTTCTCACGGGCCTTGCGTAGCGCCTCGTCGGTCTTCGAAAGGGTCTGGTCGACCGTGCCCGAAACGGCACTCCCCACCCCCGAGGTCACCTTGTGCAGGGCCGCCCCTGCCTTGCTCAGCTGTGCCGACTTACCTACCGAAACCGTGGGAATGGCCCACAGCACGCCTGCGGCGATCAACATCGCCAGCAGACCGAATCTCTTGGAGCTCATGCTGTCCTCTCGTCAGTTCGGCGCACCCCTGCCCAGGCCCCACCTGGCGCACCCTCTCGGCCATGTACCCGACCTGCGGTGCAACAAACCTACCGCGCAGGGCAAGAGCCTATCTATCAGAAGGTCCAGTCAACCACTAGGTCGGGGCGAGATCGGCCATCGCCTCGACGTAGACGTCCGCCGGCGACCGTGCCTCGCCAGGCCACCCGCGAGTCTCGCTCGCACCCCCAGATCGGCCGGGATGGGCGATCTGGGAGGATGGCGGGATGCCCCTTGTCCCCACAGTCATCCAGCGCACCGGGCGCGGCGAGCGCGAGTACGACATCTACTCGCGCCTGCTCAACGAGCGCATCATCTTCCTCGGCACCGCCGTCGACGACATGGTCGCGAACCTCATCGTGGCGCAGATGCTGCACCTCGAGTCCCAGGACCCCGACAAGGACATCTCGCTGTACATCAACTCGCCGGGCGGATCGATCACCGCCGGGCTGGCGATCTACGACACGATGAACTTCATCAAGCCCGACGTCTCGACGATGTGCATGGGCATCGCGATGTCGATGGGGTCGCTGCTGCTGATGGCCGGCGTCAAGGGCAAGCGCTTCTCGCTGCCCAACAGCCGGATCCTCATCCACCAGCCGTCGGCCGGCTTCGAGGGCCAGTCGACGGACATCGAGATCCAGGCGCGCGAGATCCTCAAGACGCGCAAGCGGATGGACGAGATCTACGCCCTGCACACGGGCCGCAGCGAGGAAGAGGTGCATCGCGACATGGAGCGCGATCGCTTCTTCAAGCCCGAGGAGGCCGTCGAGTACGGCCTCATCGACCGGGTCCTCGACACGCACTGAACCTCAGGGTCGACCCGAGGCCCGGCTCCCTGCGATACGACAGGTCCTTGACGGCTAGGCAGGGGTTCTTCGCCGCGACGCGGCGCGCATGACGCACGCGCCGCGGCAGCGTCTTCTTGGCGGAGGTCGAAGCCGTTGCGTTGTCATCTGCGTCCGGTCGTCACGACGTCGACACCTGCAGCGGGAACGAGCACGGTCCGCCGGCCGACGCCGCGTACATCGTGTTGCCGGCGTAGCTCGACGACACCGACCACTGCCCGATGTCCGAGCGGTTGGTCGTCTTGACCGAGGCGGTCCACGAGCCGTCGGCGCCCGTCGTCGCCGTCACCGTCTCGGGCGGCGGCTGCGGGTTCGTGCTGCCCTGCGGCTGCTGCGGGTGCAGGAAGGTCACCGACACCGTCGAGCCGGCAGGAGCACCCGTGAGCTTGCCGCTGACGGCGACCGTCGTCGGCCCCTCGAACTGGAACGTCACCGACTGCGGGCAGGTCTGCGTGAGCGCCGTCGTGGCCGGACCGACACCGGTCACCGCGATCTTGAACGGCTGCGCGCCCTCACCCTCGAACGCGACCTCGAGCTCGCCCGGCTTCACCGAGCCATCGCCGAACGATGCCGGGATCTCCGCTGTGCCGTCGCCGTTGACGAACGCCTTGCCGATGACCTGCCCGCTGCGCAGCAGGCTGATCGGCTGGCCGGCGAACTGCGCCGGCAGCGAGCTGACGAGCACCGTGTACGGCGGCGGGTCGGGGATGCTGATCGGGCCGGGCTTGTAGATCGCCTTCACGACCGCCGGGTTGAACACGATCGGCGGAGTGCCGCCGCCCCACATCTGCATCGACGGGTCGCCGAAGTAGTGCCACAGGTACAGCTCGTTGCGCGTGTTGCCGTCGCCGGCGGGCGGGGCCAGCCCGGCGAGCCGCAGCTTGCCGTTGATGAGCGCGTCGCCGGTGCGCTGCTTCGTCGCGGGACCCTCGCTCGGCAGGACGGACGGCAGCAGCGCATCGACAAAGCCGAGCGCGATCTGGCTGTTGTGCCACGACGGTGAGTCGCGGGTGTCGCCGAAGACGCCGACGGCGCCACCGCCCGGCTTCACGAGCGCCTGCCCGGCGAACGACGTCTCGTCGTAGTCATAGGCGCCGCTCGAGCAGTTGATGCTCAGCAGGACCGGTAGCTTCGCCCCGTTGGAGAGCGCGTTCACATCGCCGGTGCCGAAGCTCGGCAGGCCCCAGCCGTCTGACCAGCCGTGGTCGCGATGGACGATCAGGAAGCGGCCGTCGTTCCATGCCGCCGAGACCTGGGCGCCGCTGCCGTTCCAGGCGAACGTCGGCTTCTTCAGCGACGCCGGCAGGTTCGTCCCGTCGACGAGGCGCTGCGGGTTGTTGCCCGGGCTCTCGCCGTAGATGCGGTCGACGGCGACGCCGCGGGCGGCGAGCCCGTTGCGCACGGTCTCCGCGAACCAGATGAACGTGCGGTTCTCCTGGCCGTCGTTGTCGTCGTCCTGGAACTGCGCGGCGATCGTCGCCTTGTTCAGCATGCCGTTGGCCGTCGGCGCGGTCGTCTCGTAGCCGATGATCTTCGTGATCGCGGCGGCGACCTCGGTCTGGTCGTTGCCGATGATGCGGCCGACGGCGACGTCCGGCAGCTCGTCGGCGTCGGTCTTCATCGAGTACGGAAGATCGGACGGGATGCCGTTGATGCCGGCGAACGTCGGCACGAGGTCGTCGTCGCCCATGATCGTCACGTAACTCGGGTGGATGCAGTTCGGCGCCGTCAGGCGGGCGCGGATGAACGCCTGGATCTGCGCCGGGGTCGTGCCGATCTGGCCCGGCCCGGCGCCGACCTGGAAGACGTTCGTGCGCCAGCCCTGCGCGCGCTTGGCGACGGCGAACGTGTCGGCGGCCGCCTGCGTCGCCGGGTTCGTGATGACGAGCATCTCCTCACCGCAGCGGCGGATCGTGAACGGCCGCCCGGAGCGGATGATCCCGATGTTCAGCAGGCTCGCGAGCAGCGAGCGCTGCGCACGCTCCCACGGCGAGTTGACCTCGGGGGTGAACGTCTTCGACCCGCCACTGAACAGGATGTTCACGAGCACGGAGTTCAAGACCTTGAGCGTGCGGTCGGCGGGGTTGTACTGCGCCGCCGGGATCTGCAGGCCGCCGATCGTGATGTCGCGCGCCTGGCCGAGGACGCCGCCGCTGGCCGCCGGCGAGAAGGCATCGCTGCGGTAGGCCTTGGCGTCGATCTGAAACGGCGCTGTCGCGAACTGGTTCTTCAGGAAGTCGGGCTTCGGCGTGTCGCCGTCGACGACGTCGGGCTGCGTCGGGTAGACGTCGACGCCGTCGATGACATAGGACTCGGTCGAGCCGGCCTTGACGGTCACCGTCGCGCCGTCCGGCACGCCGTACGTCGAGCTGACGACCGGGATGCCGGGCTTGCCGGGGGCCGCCGGCGCGCCGGTGTTCGGCAGCGTGAGCTGGGTCCAGCTCTTGCCGCCACCGGTCTGCGAGGAGAAGTTCAGGCCGGGCAGCGCGACGCGCAGGATCATCCCGTTCGCGTTGCTCGACACGACCGTCGTCTTGGCCGCCTTGAGCGTCGACGGGATGACGCCGCCGCCGCAGCGCTTCGTACGCTTGTCCGACAGCAGCTTGCGGCTGGCCTTCACCGACGCCGGCCCGAGCGACGCGAGGTTGCGCCGCAGCCGCGCCTTCAGCTTCTTGCCCTTGACCGTGGGGCGGATCTTCGTCGAGCGCAGCGTCTTGCGATACGTCGCGAGATCCTTGACGGCGCCGCACGGGTTCTTCGCCGCCACCCGGCGTGCGTGGCGCGCCGTGCGCAGGAGCCGCGCCTTGCGGGTCTTCGAGGCCGCCGACTTCGGCAGCTTGCTCGTCTGCGTGACGAGCGACTTCAGCGTCGCCGTCGCGTTGACCTTCTTCGTCGACTTCGCCGCCCACGCGGATCCGCCCATCGCGGTCAGGACGAGCAGGCATGCGGCGGCCGAGACGACCGCCGCCCTCGAAGCGGAGCTGGGCATGCTGTGGATCCTTCTGTTGGGTGGTGGCGGACGGACCTCGCGGTGAGGAGGTCGAGCGCTGTGCGGAGAAGACACGTGCCGCGGGAGTCGTTTGTCGCCGAGGCTGGGGCGAGCATACGCCCGCCGCGTGCCCGTTTGCAGGGGCTATTCGTCCATTCGGCGTGTCGTTGCTCACACGACGGCGTTCGCGTGCTGCGAGACGGCGCGAGCCAGGGGACAAACCCTGCCGATTGGGCATACCTCGGGGGAGACGACGTGCCGCGCACCGCACCCCACTCCCGGGCCGAGCACGGTCGATCGGCGCAGAGCCCGGCGATCGAGGTCATCGATCTCGCGAAGCACTACGGCGACGTGCGCGCGCTCGACGGCGTCAGCATGCAGGTCGCGCCCGGCGAGACGTTCGGGCTGCTCGGCCACAACGGCGCCGGCAAGTCGACGATGATCCGGATCCTCACCGGCCGCGCGAAGGCGACCGCCGGCCGCGCGTGCGTGCTCGGCCACGACGTGCCGCGCGAGCTCGCGGCCGTTCGCGGGCAGATCAACCTCGTCGGGGAGACGCCGAACCTCTACCAGCGCGCGACGGCGCGCGAGAACCTCGAGCTGTTCTGCTCGCTGTACGGCCTGCCGAAGACGCGCGCCGCCGAGGCGCTCGAGCAGGTGCGCCTGAGCTCGGTCGCGGGGCGCAAGGTGAAGACGTTCTCGACGGGGATGACCCAGCGCCTGCTGCTGGCCCGCGCGCTGCTCAACGACCCGCGAGTCCTGTTTCTCGACGAGCCGACGCGCGGCCTGGACCCACGCTCGGCGCGCGACCTGCACGACATCGTCCGGCGGCTCGCCGAGCGCGGCTCGACGATCTTCCTGACGACGCACGACATGCACGAGGCCGAGGAGCTGTGCGACCGCGTCGCGTTCCTCGCCGACGGGCGGGTCGTCGCGCTCGACACGCCGCGCGCGCTGAAGCTCAGCCTCGACCACGCGCCGCCGGAGGTCGATGTCGTCCTCGACGACCGCAGCGAGCTGCGGCTCGCGACCGGTGAGCCGGGCGACGCCGCGCGGCTGCAGGAGCTCATCGGCAATGGTCGCGCGCGCTCGTTGCACACGCGCGAGCCGACGCTCGCCGACGTCTTCATCGCGCTCGCGGGGCGCAGCCTCGGCGACGACGACAGCTCGGAACAAGCGTCGTGAGCCCGCGGCGGATCCTCGCGATCCTGCTCAAGGACCTGCGCGACGCCGGACGCGACGGTCGCATCATCGTCCTGCTCGTGCTGCCGATCGCGCTGGCGGTCTTCTACAACGCGACGATCGACGACGGGGGCACCCTGCCGTCCGTGGACGTGGCGATCGTCGAGCCGGCCAGCGGTGGGGTGGCGGCGCAGCTGCGCCGCGCGGCCGGCAAGAGCGTGAAGCTCTCGCTGCGCAGGTCCACGGACGCAGCGGGCGCGCGGCGGCTCGTGGCGCACGGCGACGCCGAGCTCGCCGTCATCGTCGCCGCGGACGCCACCGGCGGCGGGCCGGCCGAGGCGCAGGTGTTCGTCTCGACGGACGCCTCGCCGACCGCGCAGTCGGTCGTCGCGCTCGTGCCCGATGCGCTGACGCGCGCGACCGGGCGCGAGCCGCCGGCCCGCACGCGGGTGGTGGCCGTCGCGCCCACCGACCAGAGCCCGGCGGACGTCCTCGGGCCGCGACTGCTGTCGGTGCTGATGATGATCGTCCTGCTCGCCGCCTTCGTCGCGATGATGGTCGTCCCGATCCAGACCGCCGAGGAGCTCGAGACCGGCACGTTCGGCGCCCTGCGACTCGCGGCGACCGGCCCGGAGATCCTCGCCGCCAAGGCGCTCGCCGGGTTCCTCTACGCCGCCGCCGGCATCGCCGTCACGATTGTCCTGACCGGCCTCGACATCGCCGATCCGCTGCTGTTCTTCGGCGCGGCGATCGCGCTCGTCGTGAGCCTCGTCGGCTTCGGCCTGCTGCTCGGGCTGCTCGTCCCGAATGCGAACGCGATCAACACGTTCGGCGGCGTCCTGCTGCTGCCCGTGATCGCCGTCGCCGGCTCGGTCTTCTTCGTCGACTCCGGCGTCATCGTGACGATCTGCGACGTGCTGCCGTTCAGCCAGGCGGCGCGGCTGCTCGGCAACGGCCTGTCGGCCCAGGACCCGTTCGACACGGGCCTGACCGCGTGGGCGGTGATCTCTGCGTGGGCGATCGCCGGCTACGTGATCCTGGCGCGGATCGCGACGCGGCGCGAGCTCTAGCCTAGCCGGCGCTACGTGAGGCCGTACAGCGCGCGGTACTTCGTGCTCAGGTGCTCGAGCATCGGCGCGGGGTCCAGCGGGCCGCCGACGGCCTGCTCGATGAGCTCGGCCGGCGTCAGGCGGCGCCCGTGGCGGTGGACCTTGTCGACAAGCCAGTCGCGCAGGTCGCCGTAGCGGCCGGCGCGTAGCTCGTCGTCGAGCTGCGGCAGGTCGGCGCGCGCGACGCGCCACAGCTGCGCGGCCAGGACGTTGCCGATCGCGTACGTCGGGAAGTAGCCGATGATCCCCCCCGACCAGTGGATGTCCTGCAGGACGCCGCGCAGGTCGTCGGGGACCTCGACGCCGAGCATGTCGCGCATCTTCTGCGCCCACGCCTGCGGGAGATCGGCCGGGTCGAGCGTGCCCTCGATGAGCGCCAGCTCGAGCTCGAAGCGCAGGATGACGTGCAGCGAATACGTCATCTCGTCGGCCTCGACGCGGATCAGGGTCGGCCGCACGACGTTGATCGCGCGCAAGAACGCGGGCAATTCGACGTCGCCGAGCGTCTCGGGCATCGTCGCGCGCAGGCGCGGCAGCCAGTGGCTCCAGAACGCCTCGGAGCGCCCGACGAGGTTCTCCCACAGGCGGCTCTGCGACTCGTGCACGCCGAGCGAGACGCCGGTGTCGAGCGTCGTGCGGGCGAGCGCGGGATCGACGCCGTGCTCGTACAGGCCGTGGCCGACCTCGTGCATGAGCGCGAACAGGCCCGTCAGGCTGTGGTCGTCGAAGCGCGATGTGACGCGGATATCGGCACTCGACGGCGAGGCCGCGAACGGATGAACGGCGTCATCCAGGCGCCAGGCGCTGTCGTCGAAGCCCATCGCGTGCACGATCTCGAGGCCGACCTCGCGCTGCGCGGCGCTCGGCAGCGTGCCGTCCAGCAGCGGCGGCAGCGGCTGCTCGGCGATCTCGGCGAGCAGCGGCACGAGTCCCTCGCGCAGCGTGACGAACAGCGCGCGAACCTCGGCGGTCGTGGTGCCGGGCTCGTAGCGGTCGAGCAGCGCGTCGTAGGGATGGTCAAGCTCTCCGAAGCATCCGGAGTACCTGCGCGCAAGCTCGATGTTGCGCCGCAGCGCCGGCTCGAAGAGCGAGAAGTCGTTGGCCTCGCGCGCGCGTAGCCAGACCTCCAAGCCGGCGGAGCCCGCGCGCGTCATCTCGACGGCGAGCTCGCCCGGCCCGCGGCGGGCGACCTCGTGGTCGCGGCGCACGGCGCGCACGAGCTGTGCGTCGCCGGGCGCCGTCTCGGCGTCGAGCAGCACACCGAGCTCCGGGGCGACGAGGCGGTCGTGGGCGAGGCTCGAGATCGCCCCGAGCGCCTGCCCGCGGGCGGCGCCGCCGGAGGGCGGCATCATGACCTGCTGATCCCACGACAGGACGTGGCCCGCGTGGCGCAGGTCCGACAGCTCGCCGAGGCGGGCGAGTAATTCAGGCGATGGCATGCTCGATCGCCCCGAGCGACTCGATCTCGATCCGTACGACGTCGCCGGAGGAGAGGAACTGCTTCGGGTCCATCGACATCCCGACGCCGCTCGGCGTGCCGGTGAGGATGAGGTCCCCCGGCTCGAGCGTGATCGTCTCGGAGATGAAGTCGACGAGCTCCTGCGGGCCGAAGATGAGGTCGGCCGTCGAGGAGTCCTGGCGCAGCTCGCCGTTGACGTGCGTCTGGATGCGCAGGTTGCGCGGGTCGGGCACCTTGTCGGCGGTCGTGATCCACGGGCCCCAGGGGCAGAAGCCGTCGGCGCCCTTCGCGCGCGTCCACTGCGGCTCGCGGCGCTGCAGGTCGCGCGCGCTGACGTCGTTGGCGATCGCGTAGCCGGCGATCTTCGCATCGGCGCCCATGACGGCGACGAGCTCGCCCTCGTAGTCCAGCCGCTTGACGACCTTCGGGCACCTCACCGGCCCGTTCGGCGGCGCGCTCGAGCTCGGCAGCTTCATGAAGACGATCGGGAACTCCGGCGGCTCCTTACCCTGCTCGGCGGCGTGGGCGGCGTAGTTCAGGCCGATCCCGAAGATCGCGCGCGGCTTCGGGACCGGTGCGAGCAGCGTGACGTCGGCGAGCGGGTAGGGGTCGCCGATGGCGGGGTCGAAGTCCGCGGTACGCAGGCGCTCGAGCACGGTCTCGCGCTTGACGACGAACGAGACCACCTCGTCGTCGTGGACCTCGCCCGCGCGGGGCGTGGTGGAAGCGGGCGGCAGGAAGGTGGCGAGGCGCATATCCGCCGAAGGCTACGAGTTCGGGGGCGGCGGCGGCGCGCCGGGGTCAGGTGGCGAGGATCAGGAGTCAGGCGGAAGGACGAGGTGGACGTCGCCGAACTCGTGCCAGCGGTAGCCGCCGTCCAGCGCCGCCTCGTAGGAGTCCTCGACGAGCACGCGACCGGCGATCGCCTCGAGCATGAGCAGGTGCGATCCGTCGGGGTCGTGCCAGCCGGTCAGCAGGCCGTCGACGACGCGCGCGCCGCCGTGCGGCGTGACGACGTGGCGCGTCCAGCCGGCGTCGGCCTCGACATGTCCGAACGGCAGCGCGACGGTCTCGAGCGCGCGCACGACGGTCGTGCCGACCGCGATCACGCGCCCGCCGCCGGCACGCGCGGCGTTGACGAGGCGCGCCGTCGTCGCGGGGACGTTGAAGCGCTCCGGGTACGGGCGCTCGCCCGCCTCGAGGGACGAGACGCCGGTGTGCAGGGTGATCGGCGCGACGACGATCCCGCGTGCCACGAGCGCGGTCACGAGCTCGGCGGTCAGCGGGCGCCCGGCGCTCGGCATCTCGGCGCTGCCGGGATGCAGCGCGAACGCCGTCTGGTAGGCCGCGAGCGGGGGCTCGCCGGTGGTGTGGGCGTAGCGGATCGGCGCGCCGTGGCGAGCGAGGTAGTCGTGCATGGAGGTCGCGCCGGTGTCGATCGAGGCGAGCCACAGGCGGACTGCGCCGGCCGGGGACGTGCGGGCGTCAGCGGCCCCTGTCGGCCCGCGGGCGGATGTGCGCAGCTGTGCCGGCCAGGGGCCCGGCTGACCGCTGGCAAGGTAGGGCGCGCGCAACGTCGCGCTCGCGGCGCCGGGCAGCTCGAGCGTCTCGCCGGCGCGACCGCCGCCGTAGCGCTCGCCGTCGCGGCGCAGCTCGACGACCCAGCCGCCGTCGCCGGGCGCGGGCGTCGAGAGATGCATTCGCAGTTGCGTGCCGTCGCCGCGGCGGACCGGGAGCGCCGCCGGCAGCGTCGCGCTCGTGTTGACGACGAGCATGTCGCCGGCGCGCAGGTGATCGGGCAGGTCGCTCGCCTGGGCGTGGGTGATCGCGGTCGTGCCGTCCTCGGCAGGCCGCGCGACGAGCATCCGGACCTCGTCGCGCCTGGAGCCCCGCGCCTCGGGCGGCTCGTGCGCCTCGATCCGCTCGCGGGCGACGCGCTCGAAGACCGATGCCCGGCCGCGGTCGGTGGTGGTGGCGCGCAGCAGCGGCGACGGCGCAGCCGTGGTGCTCACGCGCTCACCGCCGCGGCGAGGTCCGCCGCGCGGTAGCGGCCGCTCGCCAGGTCGCCCTCGACGAGCGCGAGCAGGCCCGGGACGCTGTCGCGCGGCGGCGGCCGGTCGGAGATGTCCTCGCCCGGGAACGCGTCCTGGTGCATGCGGGTGTTCATGTCGCCGGGGTCGACGGCATGCACGCGCAGGTGGGGGCGCTCGGCTGCGAGCACCCTCGTGAGCTGCTCGAGCGCAGCCTTCGAGGCGCCGTAGCCGCCCCAGCCCGCGTAGGCCTCGACGGCCGCGTCAGAGGTGATGTTCACGATCGCGGCGCCGGCGGACATGCGCGCGAGCGCGAGCTGGACGAGCGCCAAGGGCGCGATCACGTTGACCGCGAAGACGTGCTCGAGCGCGGCGAGCGGGTACTCGGCGAGCGCCGGCAACGGCGTCGCACCGAGTGTGCTCGCGTTGTTGACGAGCAGGGCGAGGTCGTCGCCGGTGGCCTCGACGAGGTCGGCGCGGTGAGCCGGGTCGGCGACGTCGCCGGCGAGCGCGACGACGTCGGTGCCGGCGGCCAGCTCGGCGCGCGCACGCTCGAGCTCGTCCGCGCTGCGCGCGTCGATGACGAGCCGCCAGCCGCGGCCGGCGAGCGCGCGGGCGAGCTCCAGGCCGAGGCCGCGGGAGGCGCCGGTGATCAGTGCGGTCTTCGATGTGCTCATTGCGGCCACGCTACGTTCGCCCGCGCCCGCCCACCATCGGCAATTGGTCCTAGGACCAGGGGGTTTGTCGTTCTGATCGCGCAGAGCGCGAGGAGATCGACAAACCCCTCCTGCGCCAGATCAGACCGAGGCGAAGTCCTTGACCTGCGTCAGGCGGAACGAGTTGCCGGACGGGTCGTGGAAGCCCGCATCGACGCCGTACGGGCGATCCTCCGGCGGCTCGGAGAACTCGACGCCCTTGGACCTGAGCTCCTCGTAGGAGGCCTGGCAGTCGTCCGTCGTGAGGAAGAGGCCCCCGGCACAGCCCTTGGCCATCAGCGCCTTGATCTGCTCGACGGTCTCGGCCTCGAACATCGGCGCGCCCGGGATCGCCATCAGGACGATCGCGATGTCGGGCTGGTCGGTGGGGCCGACGGCGAGCCAGCGGAAGTCGCCCATCTCGGGCATCGTGACGTCCGAGCGGACCTCCCAACCGAGCTTGTCGGTGTAGAAGGCGAGCGCCTCGTCCTGGTCATGAACCCACAGCTGTGCATTGGCGAGCTTGATCATCGTGGTCCCTCCTGAGGGGTGCTGGAAGCAGTGATCGGCAAGCTATTGCGGCGCCGGGGCGTTGTCTTCTCCAAACGTGCGGCGTTGTGGACGGGAGTAGGCGCGCACGATGCAGGCCGGCACGCGGGCCATGTGCGAGGCCGGCGGAAACGAGCCGCGGTAGGCCGTCGGCGATTGGCCGAACGTGCGCGTGAAGCTCGACGTGAACGAGCCGACGCTGCTCAGCCCGATCGAGAAGCAGACGTCGGCGACCGAGTGGTCGGTCGTGCGCAGGAGCGCCGCGGCGCGTTCGAGGCGGCGCGTCAGCAGGTACGCGTGCGGCGACTCGCCGAACGCGCGCCGGAACTCGCGACTGAAGTGCGCGCGCGACAGGCCGGCGGCGGCGGCGAGGTCGCCGACGTCCAGCGGCTCGGCGTAGCGAGCGTCGGCGAGATCTTTGGCGCGCAGCAGGTGGCGGGCAGGTGGGACGAAGGCCATGCGCGACTCAGTATCGCGCGCGGCGAGACCCATCCGTGGCAGATTTGTTGCCCATGCAGACACATAGGTGCCACACGTCCCGACGGCAGCGTCAGCCCGATCCGCAGATCTACGCGGCGTCGCCGGCGAGTCCCTCGCGCACCGCGTACAGCGCCGCCTGCGTGCGATCGGACACGCCGAGCTTGGCGAGGATGTTGCCGACGTGCGTCTTGACGGTCTTCTCCGCGCAGCCGAGCTCGAAGGCGATCGCCTTGTTCGCGCGGCCGCGCGCGAGCAGCGCGAGGACCTCGAGCTCGCGCGCGGTCAGCAGCTCGTGGCTTGCGGCGCGCGCGCCGTCGCCGGCGATCTCCGCCATGATGCGCGCCGCGACGGCGGGATGCAGCAGCGCCTCGCCGCGATCGACCATCCGGATCGCGCGCACGAGCTCGGCGGGCTGGACGTCCTTGAGCAGGTAGCCGGCGGCGCCGGCCCGCACCGCCGGCAGGACCTTGTCCTCGTCGAGGAAGCTCGTCAGGACGATGATCCGCGTCGCCGGCGCGAGCGCCCGCAGCCGCTCGATCGCGCTGACGCCGTCCAGGCGCGGCATGACGAGGTCCATCAGCACGACATCGGGCATCAGGGCCGCGACCGCCACGAGCGCCGCCTCGCCGTCCGCGGCCTCGCCGACGACCTCGATGTCCTCCTGCAGCTCGAGGAACGTACGCAGGCCTTGGCGCACGACGGCGTGGTCGTCGACGACGAGCACCGAAATCACGTCGCCACCACCAGCGCGACGGTCGTCCCGGCGCCGAGGACCGAGTCGACGCGCAGCTCGCCGCCGATCGCACGCGCGCGCTCGGCCATCGTCGTCAGGCCGAGCCGCCGCGCTCGCACATGCTCGACGTCGAAGCCGATGCCGTCGTCGCTGACGGTCAGCTCGACGCGCGCGTCGTCGCAGCGCAGGCGCAGCGCGATGCGCTCGGCATGGGCGTGGCGCAGCGCGTTGTGCAGCGCCTCCTGGGCGATCCGGAAGATGTCCGTCTCGATCCGGGCGGGGGCCGCGTGCTCGCCCTCGACGTCGAGCTCGATCGCGCGGCGGTGCACGTGGCGCAGCACGTCGACGTGCTTGGCGAGCGCGACCGCGAGGCCCGCGGCCTCGATCGCCGGCGGGCGCAGGTGGACGATGACCGCGCGCAGCTCGGACATCGCCTCGCCGGCGAGCTCTCGTACAAGCGCGAGCTGGCGCGCCGCCGCGCCGACGTCGCGCTCGAGCAGGGCGCTGCCCGACTCGGCCGCGAGGACAACGCCGAAGAGCTTCTGCGTGACGGCGTCGTGCAGCTCGCGGGCGAGCCGGTTTCGCTCCTCGACGATCGACAGCTCGCGGCTGCGCTCGTGCAGCCGCGCGTTCTCGATCGCGAGCGCGGCATGGGCGGCGAACGTCTCTATCAGCGCCTGGTCGTCGTCGGAGAAGCCGCCGTCCTTATCCGTCAGGTAGAAGGCCCCCGCGACCTCGCCGCGGGCGACGATCGGCACGCCGAGAAACGAGCTCATAGACGGGTGCGTCCTCGGCCACCAGCCTCTGAAGCGGGAGTCGCGGCGAATGTCGAGCGTGCGCTGGGGCATCGCGTCGGGCTCGAGCATCGCGCCGAGCAGCCCGTGCGTGCGCGGCAGCTCGCCGAGCGACGCGATGAGCTCGTCGCTCATCCCCGAGGTGATGAACTGCCCGAAGCCGCCGTCGCCGTCGGGCACGCCGATCGCCGCGTACGTCGCCCCTGCGAGATCCCGCGCGGCATCGACGAGCTTCTGCAGCACAGCCTGCACGGCGTGCTCGGCGGCGATCGCGAGGACGGCATCCGACAACGCCTCGGCGGAGTCCATTGCGCTGATGGTAGGCGCGGGGCGCTCCCGCACCGGCGGGCTCCGCCTACGGGCCCCGCCTGCGGATGGCGGTGCTCAGCGCACGGACCTCCGTGGCGAGCCGCGACAACTGGTTGTTGCGCGTCTCGTCGAGGCGCTGCAGCTTGGCTACCGTCGCGCTTGTCTTTTCAGCCGGGCTGTGCTCGGCGAGCCGGGCATCCACAGGCCACCGATCACCACCGCCGCCACAAGGCAGCCGGCGACCGCCATCTGGGGCACGGCGCCAACGCCGCTCGTCGATGCCCAGCCCAACGCCCGCCAGATCGCCGCCACCAGAAGTCCCGCGGCCAAGACCAGCTCCGGCCAGGATCGGCTTCTGAAGCACGTCCAGTCCCCATGCGCGAGTCGTTGAAGGCCGTCACCTCGAGCGCGACGCCGGCGAGGTCGGCCGGGCTGGACGGGATCGGTGAGGAAGACGTCGATCGTCACCGGGACGTCGGCGAGGAAGATCCCGGTCGCCGACGCGACCGCGCGACCGCTGCCGATCCGGCTCGCGGCCGGGCAGCCGCCGATCGCGGCGACGTCGCGCCCGCAGCGCCTCCCGACGGCCGCGAGGTCAAGCGCGAAGCCGCGCTGCAGGTCGAGCACGAGCGAGTCGGGCAGCGCGCCGCCGAGCTCGGTGCGCTGCCGAGGACGCCGACGTGCAGCCACGATCCGGCCTTCGGCGCATTCGGCTTCGGCGTCGCGGTGATGTCGCCGGCCTGGGCGTGCGCCGTCCCCGCGAGCGCGACCACGAGCGCCGTCGTGACGATGGTGACCCCGTGCATCGTTGCACCAACCCTAGATGAGGCGACCCGGCTGCCTTCAGTGCGGGTATTCTCCCGACCACATGCAGTCACACGCGCTCATCGCCCTCTCCCAGGGCTGGACGGACAGCTTCGGGATCCTGTTCGCGTTCGCCGTCCTGCTGCCGGCCGTCGGCACGGTCGGCGTCATCGTCGCGATCGTCTCCGGCCGCGGCGAGAAGGCCGACGACGAGAAGAACGCCGGTCGCTGGGGACAGAAGTCCCCGACCGACGTGTAGCCGCGGTCTCGCACCAGGGTTCGCCGCAGACTCCCGCTTGGCGGGCCGCGGACGCTTGCTCGAGCACGACTTTGGGCATTCTGTAGCGTTCCATCTATATGGGATGTGTGCGAACTCGATCACTTGGCCAGCGCGCCTCGTTGAGATCGGCCCCGATCCGGCTTACGGCCATCTCGAACCGATAGGCCAACAGGTGATCTTGCGCATGGGCGTGCATCTACCGCCGACGGACCCGCGATCCGCGCGTGCATCGGCGCGCCGTGACGCGAACGACCCGACCGCCGTGAAGCCCACTCGATCCGTCGAGGCCGCAGCGGCCGGCATCGACGCGGCACGCCCCCTCGACCCCACGCACTTCCTGCGGCTCGTCGCTCGTCTCGTGGCCTACGTCGACACGGCGGCCGACCGTCGCGCCGTGGTGCTCGCCTGTACACGCCTGCTGGCGTTCGCAGACCGCGATTCGCGTCGCCTCGAAGCAGCGTTCGAGGAGGGCGGGTTCACGGCGATCCACTACCTCGGGCTCGGCGAGATCTCGGCGGCGGCCGACCTCGTGCTGCTGAACATCGGGGCAGAGGCTGCGGTCGCGAACCCGTACGCGGGAGCGGCGGTCATTCACATCAGCGCCCCGCGCCTGCAGATGCTAGCCGCCGGCCGTCGCGACCTGATCGGCGGGGCGAGCGTCTTCGGCCGCATGCAGGCGCACGTCGCGGGGTGCGCAGCATGCAGACTGGCGGCGTCGCGCGTGACACGCTGAGCGACGGCCGGGCGGTCGGCGCCGACTCAGGCCTGTCCGAGTACGTCGCGGTGGGCGGCGAATGCCTCGCCGAGCTCCGCTGCACGCCGCCCTGCGACCTCGCCGCCGACGAGCCTGACAAGCATGAGCTTGTAGTAGAGAACGGCATCCTCGTCAGCGGCCCTCAGCCGCTGCGGATACCACATCGCCTCCTCCAGGTCCTCGTACTGCTGGACGTTGCGCAGCACGCGGTGCAGCACCTCGAAGAGCTCCTCGATCACGCTCCAGCGCTCGTCGCGCACGACATCCGCCGAGGCCAACGCCTCACCGAGCTTGCGATCCAGATCCTCAAGGAACGCGACGAGGTTCAAGCGCTTGAGGCGCCGAAGGATCCGACGCGTGGGATCGTCGTGGCGCACCCATGCCTCGACATGCTTGGCCGCATAGGCGGCGTTGTCCTCCAGTTGCGCGAACCGCTTCTCCAACGCCTGGATCAGCACCGCGTGAAGGCGCTCGAGCCAGTCGCTGCGACCTGGCTGACCGGCCTCGACGTCGAGGCACTCATAGTTGTGCAGGCGGGCCATGATCGCGAGCGCGAGATGACCCCCGATGACCAGCCAGCGCTTGCGTAGCTCGTAGGGCTCGATGTCCTCGACGAAGCGCACGTGCTCGAGCTCGTCGAGGGCGGCCAGCGCCGGACCGTCCGGTCGACCTTCGATCAGCCATTCGACGAGGCAGTCCGCGCGTACGACCCTCGCGCCGTGTCGCCGCAACTCCACCGGCTCGAAGCAGATCCTGTTGACCATGGTGCGCCGGCAGTCAACGCCGCGCGCTCGAAGGTTCGCGACGAGGCCTGCGAACGACTCGCCGGGATCGTTCTCACCCGCGATGAACGTCGTCGTCGCACCCGGCCGGCGCGGGCGCTGCTCGGCGACCGCGAGCAGCAGGTCCGCGATCGCGGGGATTCCGTCGGTCGTGACGGCCGTCGTGATGAGGACGTGCTCGGCGGCGCCGAGCGCATGGCGAACCGGCGGCCCGAGCTCGCCGAAGGCGGCCGCTCGACAGGTCGACGCCACATCGAGCGTCACCGGCACCGCATCCGTGCCGTCCTGCGAGCGCACGACGACCTCGAGGGCCGTGTCCTCGTCTACGGGTGAATGAGGATAGGCGACCACGTGCACATCAAATCCGGCCGCTCGGCCGGACCACACCAGCAGGCCGAGGCCGAGCCTGCCCGGGCCAAAATGGATATGCACGACTAGCGCCACGACCAACACCACCTCCGGCGGGCCGATAGCCCAGACAAGCTGCCCCTCCCGACTACGCCCCGCCCTTCACGCGCCGTACCGTCTAACCGTGTAGGAAACCCGCCTGGTGACTGGCACGACGATATTCAGAGGCGCTTCGACATGCGGCGCAGCCCTGGATGTGAGCACCGATGCGATCGAACACCCTCGCCTCGCCGAGGAGCTCTCTCCGCCCATCGAGATACATCCCTAAGCGCGGCGCACTGATGTGCACGAGAGGTGCCGACGCGTAGGGATTGGGGATCACGCGCTCGGTGCCGGCCTGCTCGCGCACCGCGCAGCCCGCGGCGGAGATCTCGCCGAGCTCCAGGTAATCGATCGCGGAGAAAGTCCCGCGCGCGAACGCCTCTTCGAGCCCGTGCGAGCCCCGTCCCGTGGTCCGCAGCAGCTTCGCGCACTCCAACACGACGGCTCGCCGGTCGGGCTTCGTGTCGACACATCCGACAAGACGTTCGACGAGCCCGAGGAAGTGCTCGCAGCGCTGGAGACGAGGGAGCCGGACATCGCACAGCTGCGCGGCCGACATCGTGCACCCGAGCCGCTCGAGCAGCTGCTCCTCGGTCCATTCCGTGCTCTGATGCAGTCGCGAGGCGTGCTGGATCGCGCGCATGGCGATGTCGCGCTCCTCGGGTTCCAGCTCCCTGAGCGTCTCCACCCGCAGGTCGACATCGAGCAGCATCGGCGCGATCGACGCCTCGAGATCCCGAATCGTCTCGACGCCGCCGCTCACATCAGGGTTGTTGTCCGTCTCGCGGCGGGTGGCCATCACGCGCCAACCCTTCTAGGAATATCGGAAACTCGGACGATCGTCCGAGCGTAGCAGCGCTATTGCGCGGTTCGCCGGGGCGAACGTCCCAGATCGCGCACGGTGCGTCAAGTAGCTGCCTGGCACAGCGCACAGATACGCTGAGTATGAGCGGGCGAGCATGGTCCGCGCCTCGCTCGACGGAGAGCCCGACGACCAGCTCAAAGCAAGCGGTCCGCGACATCGGGCTGCTGCTGACGCGCGCCAGTCCGTCGCCCGGCGTTTGCGTCGGCCTGGCCGCCCGGGACGGCCGGGATCTGCCGGGCCGGCGATCAGGCCGGGCGCAGCGTCGCGCGCGCACCCGTCGCGCCGCCGCCGAGCTCGGAGTAGACGGTGGCCGTCCGCCGCGCGACGTCGTTCCAGTCGAAGCTCAGCACGTGCCGCGAGGCCTCCTCGACGAGCGCGTCGCGAAGCGCCCCGTCGTCGAGCACGCGCGACATCATCGTCGCGAGCGCGCGCGGGTTGCGCGAGCGGAAGCGCAGACCGACGTCCGCGTTCGGGACGACCTCGCGTAGGCCCCCGGTATCGGCGACGATGCACGGGCAGCCGCTCGCCATCGCCTCGAGCGCGACGAGCCCGAACGGCTCGTAGATGCTGGGGACCACGCACAGGTCGGCGATCCGGTAGAGCGAGTGCAGGACGTCGTCGCCGATCCAGCCCATGAACGTGCCGTGGCGCGTCAGGCCGAGGCGGCTCGCCTGCTTGCGCAGCTCCGCCTCGTGCGTGCCCGAGCCGGCGACGAGGAAGCGCACCCGTCCGCTGCGGCGGATGACCTGCGGCATCGCATCCAGCGCGAGCTGAAAGCCCTTCTCGTAGACGAGCCGCCCGACGAGCAGCACGAGGCGCTGCTCGGGCGCGGCGAAGCGCGCGCGCAGCGCGTCGAGGTCGGCGACGGGGTGCAGGTCCGCGCAGTCGATGCCGTTGGGGATCACCGTGATGCGCTCCTCGCCGATCGCGAAGACGTCGGCGACATGCCCGCGCATGTAGTGCGAGCACGTGATGACGCGGTCCGCGCGGCCCGCCATCCACGTCTCGATGCCGTGGATGTAGGACTGCGGGTGCTTGTCGACCCAACCCTGGTGGCGCCCGTACTCGGTCGCGTGGATCGTCGTCAGGTACGGCACGCGCAGCCGCTCGGCGAGCGCGGCGGCCGCGCCCGCGACGAGCCAGTCGTGCCCGTGGACGAGGTCGAAGCGCACGCGCTTGGCGAGTTGGCGGCCGGCCGCGTGCATGTGCGAGTTCATGCCCTCAACCCACGCGACGAAGGCATCGAGATCGCGCGGCATCTCGTCCTCGGGGACGCGGTGCACGACGACCCCCGCAACGGTCTCTGACGCGACGTCCTCGCGGCCGCCGCGGGTCAGGACGTGGACGTCGACGCCGGCCCGCACGAGCGCCTGCGACAGCTTGCTGACGTGCCGCGCGAGTCCTCCTGCGACGATCGGGGGGTACTCCCACGAGAGGATGAGGACGCGCGAGCTCAGGGCCGCGCGATCCTACCGGTGCGCGACTTCCTCACGGTGGCGTGCGTTCTGCCACCACCATGAACCGACTGCTCACCGCCATCGCCGCCGTCGCCGCCCTGATCGGGTGCGGCGTCGGCGTCTACTTCCTGCTGCACGACGACGGCCCGCAGTCCGGGCGCGCGCCCCATGCCAGGCAGCTGAGCGCGTCCGAGCGGGCGCTGCTGCAACGCGCCGGCGGGCCCGACGGCAGCGCGCCGGTAGTCCTCAACCGCTGGCGCTACCGCGCCGACCCGCGCAGCCGCGGCGTCGCCGCCGGCTGGGCGAAGGGCGACTTCGGCGGGCACATCGTGCAGGTGCCCCATTCGCCGAACGCCAAGGCCCACAGCGGCCCCGCCGGCGCGCGCGCCTACGAGGGCAGCGTCGGCTGGTACGCGAAGGACATCGTGGCTCCGGTCAACGGCGACTACGCACTGCGCTTCGAGTCCGCCCACTATCGCGCGCAGGTCTACGTCGACGGCCGGTCGCTGCGCCGCCACACCGGCGCCTACGAGGCCTTCAGCGCGCTGACGCGGCGGCGCGCCGGCCGCCACGTCGTCGCCGTGCGCGTCGATTGGCGCGACCCGCAGCGCCAGGCCGACGAGGACTGGCAGCGCTCGTGGTTCAACTACGGCGGGCTGCACCGGCCCGTCACGCTGACGCGCCTGGGGCCGAGCCGGCTCGGCGCCCTGACGCTGCGCACGCGGCTTACGGCGAGCGGCCGCGCCCGCGTCGACGTCACGCTGCGCGTCCGAAACCGCCGCTCCGAGCGGCGCATCCAGGTGACCGGCGCGCTCGCGCACGGCGCCGACACGACGCGGCTGCGCTTCGGCGCGGTGACCGTCGGTCGCGACCGCTCGCACACCGTACGTGCCTCAGTCGTGCTCGACGACCCCGCGCTGTGGTCGCCGCAGAGCCCGACGCGCTACGAGCTGCGCCTCGCCGTGCCCGGCGAGGCGGCGCTCGATCAGCAGGTCGGCCTGCGCGCGATCACGTGGGACGGCGACGGCCTCTATCTCAACGGTTCCCCGCTCGTCCTACACGGCGCCGCGCTGCCGGCCGATGCGAGCGGGCACGGCGACGCGCTGACCGCAGGCGACGAGGACCGCATGATCGCCGAGCTGCGCGCCGTCGGCGCGAACGCGACGCGCTCACAGCTACCGCTGTCGCAGAGCATGCTCGAGCGCCTCGATGCGGCGGGAATCCTCGTCTGGCAGGAGATCGGCCCGTGGGAGCCCGCCGGCCGCTGGCGCGCGCAGACGCCGGTGGCGATCGCCGCGGCTCGCGACCGCGCGCTGCGGACCGCCGAGGAGGAGCAGACGCACGCCTCGGTGCTCGCCTGGACGCTGACGAACGAGGCGCCCGGCCAGGGCTTCCCGGCCCAGCAGCAGTACGTCCAGCAGACCGCGCGCGCCCTGCACGCGTCCGATCCGAGCCGCCCCGTGGCGGCCGACCTGTGGGGATCGAAGCTCCCGCGGGCCGACGGGCCGCTGTTCTCCGAGCTCGACGCGATCGGCGTGACCGACTACATCGGCTGGTATGAGCGCTCGACGGACCCGGCGGCTTCACAGAACCAGCTCGCGAGCGATCGCATCGCGAAGCTGCGCGGCCTCTTCCCGGGCAAGCCGCTCGTCGTCACCGAGCTCGGCGCCGCCGGCAGCCCACGGGTCGCAGCCGGCGGCTTCGGCAGCCTGCGCTTCCAGGCGAACCTGCTATCGCGCCGGATCCGCGCGTTGCACGACGAGCCGGGGGTCAGCGGCGTCCTCGTCTGGTCGCTGCGCGACTACGCGCTGCGACCGGACTTCGTCGGCGGCTCGATCGTGACCCGCACGCCGGGCCTGACGCTGACGCCCGGGCTCAACGAGAAGGGCCTCTATGACTTCGCGGGCCGGCGCAAGCCGTCGTTGGGCGCGGTGCGCCAGGCGTTCGCCGCGACGTTCGGCGCGGACTGACGGCGACGCCGCGAGCGGCGCCACCCGGGGCGCCGGGCGGCCACGCCGGGCGGTCGCGGAGCGCCGGCGTCCGGACGAGGCCCGCTCAGCTCGCGGCGGGCTTGGCTTCCTTCTTCGGCTTGATGAGGGGATGGTCGGGGTCGACCTGGATGCCACCGTTCATCGGCGAGTAGATCGACACCGTGCCCTCGTCCCAGCGGATCTCGTAGCGCGGGTTCGGATCGCCACGCACGATGCGCTCGATGACGCCGTGACGCGGGGGACGCATCGGTGCGCGCGCCGTCCTGCGCCTGCGGCCCGACTTCTCGGCGATGATCCGCTGTCCGACTTCGAAAGCCATGGGGCGTTCCTCCAGGAAAGATGTGTGGATGCAACCGGGCGCCGCGTCGTGACCGCGCGCGGGCTCATGGTAGTCGTGACGATGGCGGCGCGGCGGGATCGCCCAGCGCTTCGACCGAGGGGGCGTGGCCAGCAGCCGGCAAGCGCGGGTGCGTGGGGCGACTCAGGTGAGCATGGCGATGAGATCCGGCGTCGGGGTGCAGCAGGGCGACGAGCCGCACCAGGTCGCTGAGGGCGCCCAGCGATCAGTCGTCGAATGAGAGCAGCTCGTCGACGCCGCTGAGCTCGAGCACGCGCTGCACCTGCTCGGGCCCGCGGCGCAGCTTCAGGCGGTTCTCGCCGAAGCGCTGCGCGCGCGCCTGGGCGTTCAGCAGCAGGCGCACGCCCGACGAGTCGAGCACCGTCAGGCCGGAGAGATCGATGACGATCGACGGCGGGTCGCTCTCCTCGACGCGCGAGAGCTCGTCCTCGACGCCCTCGGCGGTCGCGATGTCGAGCTCGCCGAACAGGCAAACCGTGTGGATGTCATCCTCGCGCGCGGAGCTCAACGTGAAGCCGCCGAGGTCGATGAGCCGCGGCTGCGAGGAGGTGCGCTGCGTCGGCGCCTCGTCGCCCGGGCCGAACGCGGCGCGCGCGGCGCGACCGCCCGACTGCGTCCGCGTGAAGTAGCCGTAGGTCCCGTCGTCGCGCAGCTCGCGCGCGGCTTCTACGAGCGCGTCTATCGCCGCGAATGCGAAGCCGCCGCCGACCGAGATCCGCTTGACGCCGACCGCCGCGAGCTCGTCGACCGACGGCGCGCCCGCGAGCGCGAGGACGTTGACCGGCCGACCGACGGCGCCGACGACGCGGCGGATGTGGTCGATCCGTATCAGCCCCGGTGCGTAGAGCACATCCGCGCCGGCCTCGCCGTAGGCGCGTAGGCGCGCGATCGTGTCCTCGAGGTCGTCCCGGCCGTGGATGTGGTTCTCGGCGCGCGCCGTCACGACGAGCCGTCCGGCGGCGGCGTCGACCGCCGCCTCGATGCGCTCGGTCGCGAGCGCGAGGTCGTATATCGGATCGTCGTCGTCGCCCGTGAAGTCCTCGATCGAGCAGCCCGCTAGGCCGACCTCGATCGCCAGGTGCACGGTCTCCCCGACGCCCACGGGGTCGTCGGCGAAGCCGTTCTCGAGGTCCGCCGAGACCGGCAGCGCCGTGGCGCCGACGATCGTCGCGGCGTGCGCCAGCGCCTCGTCGCGCGTCACCGCCCCGTCGAGGCGCCCAAGCGTCGCCGCGAAGCCGCTGCTCGTCGTGGCGAGCGCCTCGAAGCGCAGCGATGCGAGCAGCTTCGCTGAGCCGGCGTCCCAGGGGTTGGGCATGAGCAGCGGCCGCGAGCGCATGTGCAGTGCGAGGAAGCGTCGCGCCAGGTCGGTCATCGTCAGATCATCGCGCAAGTCCGCGGCGTCGTCAGCTCCAGGCGTCCCACGCGTGCAGCTGCGGTGCCGGATCGATCGGCACGCCGCGCACGCGGATCTCGAAATGCAGGTGGCAGCCGATCGTGCGCGCGTTGCCGGTGTCGCCGATGCTGCCGATCCGCCGGCCGGTCGGCACCCGCTCGCCGACGTGGAGCCGGGTAGGGCGCTTCAGGTGCGCGTACCAGTAGTCGCGCTTCGTGTGATCGCCGCGGATGATGACGAGGTTGCCGTACAGCACCGGGTCGTAGTCGGCGCGCACGACGCGCCCGCCGCGCGCGGCGACGACCGGCGTCGCGCATGGCGCGTTGACGTCGAAGCCGTTGTGCGTGCGACCGCCGTTGCGCGGAACACCGAACGCCCCGATCGGCCCGCGGTCGGCGTGCGGCCCACGGATCGGATAGACGTGGCTGTGGAGCGTGAAGCGGCCGACGCGGCGCGCCGTGGCGTCGACCGAGCGCACGCGCACCCGGTAGGAGCCGTTCGGCGCGACCTCGCCGTGCCCCGTGAGGCCGTCCCATTGCACGCGCCGCTTCACGCCCGGCACGACCGCCGGCAGCGCGAGCACGACCACCGGCTTGCCGGTCGCCTCTCGCACGACGTCGACGTTCAGGGCGAGGGGCGCGGGCGCGTCGATCGTCAGCGCGATCCGCAGCGGGCGCCCGGCGAAGTACGCATGGCGCGGCGTGATGGTCGCCGCGCGGAGGGCAAACGCACCGCCGACGGCGGGCGCGGGCGCGGCGGCGGCGCTGGCCGACGACGAACCGGCAACTGCGACGAGCACACAGAGCGCCGCCGGGGCGAGCGCGAGCACGGCGGGCAAGCTTCGAATCGAGTAACGCACAACCCAAGTATGAGCGCCTGCGCGGCGCATCCATTCCGCTGGACGCATCGGAGTCGACTGGTTAACCCAACCGTTTAACGGAAAACTCGCCACGGCGCTAACGGAAATGAGTCACTGATGAGGGCCTGGATCACGTGCGTTGCGGTTGTGCTCGTGACGCTGACGGCTGAGCTGAACGTGATCGCACCCCAAGCGCAGGCCATCACCCTGACGGGATCGTCCGCGGCACCTCGCCTCGTCGCGGCGTTACGCTCGCGCTCGATCGACTGCGTCACCGACATCTACGTGCCCCGCTCGCAGGCCGAGCGATTCAAGGCCGCGCGCCCGCGGACGGACATCGTCGTGCTCGAGCCCGGCGATCTGACGGACCCGTCGACGTCGTTCGTGCACGGAACCGCGTCGGCAGGCGGACGCGCTGTCTACGCGTCGGCGGTGGGCGGGTTCGCCGACCGCATCGAAGCCGCGCACGCCGCGCAACGGCGGGCGGTCCGCACGAGGTGCGCGAACGTCAAGCGCCCGCTCGCCGCCATCCGGTCCTCCACGATCAAGGCGGCCCTCATCTGTCAGGAGCAAGGGCAGGACGCGGGGGCAGCAATTTGACCGCGCCTGGCGCAGCATCAGCATCAAGCTCAGCGGCGAGGTCAACGCCGCCCGCGTCTGGGCGCGCCCGCAGACGACGGTCAGCGGCCGCAAGCTGCTCGCGGCGGCGGCGAAGCGTCGGGTGGCGGTGTCGGTGCGCTCGAGCTCGAGGACGCGTCACGTTGCGCGCGACGCGCTAGCCGGCGGTCCGCTTGCCGACGGACTTGAGCGCGGTCTGCTGCGCGCGGATCGCCCGCGCCACGATGTCGCCCGTGATCGCCGTGCCGGAGGCGTTGAGATGGATGCCGTCGGGCTCGCGCACGTCGACGGCACGGCCGCGATAGCGAATCGTCTGCTGAAAGCCGTGCGGCGAGAAGATCTGGTCGACCCTGATCACGGCCACACCCGCGATGCCCGCCCCGGCGAAGACGATCGCCTGGTTGATCGCCGTCACCATCGGGATGCCGGTCGCGTTGCGCGGCATCGGCACGGTCAGCCAGAAGACGCGCCCCTCGCCGCCGCGCAGGTAGGTCCGCATCATCGACCGCACTCGGCCCGCGTACGCCGCGATCCAGTCCGGGCCGCAGCACGCGACGACGGTCCCGGCCGCGCTCATCATCGGAGAGCCGTCGAAGGCCGCGCCGACCGACATCACCGTCACGGTCGGGCGCCAGGAGCGCACCTGGCTGATGGCGTGATACGGCCAGAACGAGGTCCGGCTGAGAGCGCTGCCGAGGCGGACGTCGCTGCGCAGGTCGAACTGCTCGCCGAGGGCGTCGTCGAGGAAGCCGTCGACGCCGCCCATCGTCGAATCGCCGGTCGCGAGCAGGCCCGGACGGGCGCGCGGCGCCACGGTGGCCCCGTCGCCTCCGACGGTCAGCGTCGCCGGCTGGCTATGCCCGCGCACGCGCAGGTCTATGCGCCAGCGCCCGCGCCTCGTCGCCCGCAGCCGCGGCGTCGCGACGGTCTTGGCGCTCTCGAGCACGACGAGCCGGCAGCGCCGCTGACCCTCCGGCGGCGTGATGCACAGCGTCGGACGAATCCCTCCGAGCGCCCATGTATCGACGATCCGGATGCGAGCGGTCGCTCCCGCCGCGACCCGCCGCGCGACGCGGACGTCGAAGCGATGCGCACATGATGGCGTCCGAACGCTGTAGGTGCCAATCGGGAGACTTCCGTCAGGCATCACCGCGTAGGCGAAGAAGTCGCGGGTCCGGCGGGTGCATGACCACGTGGCGGCGTCGTCGAAGTGCAAGGGCGTCGCGGAGTCGATCGGCGTGCCGGGCGGGCTGCGCCGTGCGCCCAGACGAACGGGCATCCCGTGGACGCACTCGAAGAAGATGACGCGCGCACTGCCCGCCCGGAAGAAGCGCAGACCGATGCTGCCGGGACGCGCGGTCTCGGCGACGAGGTGCTCGTTGTCGGTGACGGTCGGACAGCCCACGCTGGGGGTCGCCGCCGGCGCGCCTTGCGCGGGTGCAGCAGCGAACGCCAGGAGCGCGGCGCACGTGGCCAGACCCGCCAGCATGCGGGCACGGCCGTTTGTCCGATCAGCATCGTTCCGCAACTTGCCCGGAAGGCTAGATCTCCCGTCCGAGGGGATCGATCATCCGTCCACTGCATGACCCGGGCGACGACTCGCCGCCACGCGGGCGTGTCCCGAGGGCTTCGTCTTCAATCCGATATCGCGAGCGTGCCACCAGACGGCTGCGTGCGCGGCCACTCGGGAGCGCGCGACGTGCAACCCTGTCGTCATGTCGGTCCGGCTGATCTTCAGATGTCAGTTCTGCGATGCGAAGGCCGATCCGATGACCCAGCTGAGCCTCGAACAGGCGATGCGCCAGAACACCTGGGGCGCTTACCAGGATGCGCTGCCGGGGCGCTGGCTCGTCTTTCACGGCCGTGGCCTGTACGGCTCGGCGCGCTATGCCTGCCCCGAGCATCGCGGCAACCTCGTCGCCTACCTGCGCGAGCACTTCGGCACGATCGGCTCACACGTCTGGAAGCGGCCGCCGTACCCGTCGAGCCTCGCCCACGCCGGCACCGATCAGGCCTGGATCGCGGCGACGCGGCGCAAGGGCGGAAGCGCCTTCTAGTGGTTCGTCCGTGCGAGGACTTACCGGATGGACCACTACTAGGCCCTCCACCCCGCACGGCGCGCGGGAACAGGGATCAGGCCGGAGCCGCGGGCTCGTAGAAACGCAGCCGGTTCGACGACGGGTCGATGAGCTCCATCTGGCGACCACCGCCGGGGCCGGACTCGATCCCGGATTGAGGTACGGATAGCGGCAAGCTGGCACGACACTGCGAGCAAGGCTACGCGAAGTCGCCCCCTCAGCTGAGCGTCGACGAGGCCGCCGTCGTGCCCTTCGTCCAGTAGATCGTCGAGCCCGCGAGCGCGAGCGAGCCCGGCACGACGTCCGTGCCGGAGTCGAGCACGACCGGTCCCTTGCCACGCGCCGCGGAGACGACCACATACCCCGGCAGCGTGCTGCCGCCCTCGTCGAACGACGACTCGATCCAGGCGACCGAGCCGTTTGATCGCAGCACGAGCGACGTGACATTCGCGACCCGCAGCATCGTGCCGTCGACGTACGTGCGACGGCCGTTTCGCAGGTCCTGCACGACGACGTTGTTCGGGTCGCAGAAGCCCGCGGCGCAGTCGGAGGACACGCCGTAGGCGACGAAGCGCCCGGCGATCACGATCGGACCGTAGCTCGGCGGGAAGTCCGCGGGCGCGAAGCGGAACGGGTGCTTGGAGCTCAGCAGGCAGCCGTAGGTCGGCAGGTCCTGTCCGGACCTGCGCGTGTGGAAGACGCGCACGCTCTTGGATGCCGCGATCGTCGTCGAGTGCGCGGGGAAGCAGGTGCGCTTCTTTGCGGCGGCGGCCGCCGGCGATGGCAGGGCGACGGCCGTGGCCAGCAGCGCGAGCACGAGCGCCCGTGACCCGACCCGAGCGCTGGGCCACGAGCAGCTCGTCCGCATCATCGCCATTGCCATTCGCTCGAACCTACACGGCCTCGAAGAGGGCGATCCCGCTCTCGTCGAGCAGCGCGCCCACGGTCGTCGCGCCGTCCGGCGCGATCTCGAGGCCCGACAGCACGTCGCGGTAGCGGCCCGTGGGCACGTCGATGACCGCGTCGCGCCCCGCCTCGCGCAGCACGACGACGACGAGCAGCTCAGCGCTCTCGCCGCGGGTGAACGCGAGCACGTCCGGCCCGGCCTCGACCGGCTCGTAGGCCCCGCGGAACGCCTGCGCCCTGCGCGCGCGCAGCGCCAGTGCGCGCTCGATGACGTGCAGCTTCATCGTCTCGCGGGTCGGCTGCGCGCCCGCGCGCAGGGCGTCGAGCGCGCGGCGACGGGCGTCCCAGTCGACCGGTCGGCGGTTGTCGGGGTCGACGAGCGACAGGTCGAGCAGCTCGTCGCCGTTGTAGATGTCCGGCATGCCGGGGATCGTGAGCTTGAGCAGGAGCTGGCCGAGGGCCGAGCGCTCACCCGCGAGCGCAACCTCCTCCAGGAACGGGAGGAAGTCCTCTAGGAACGGCTCGAAGCTCAGCAGCGCGACGCCGAAGCGCTTGACGCGGTCCTCCCAGGCATGGTCCTGGTCGACCCAGTTCGTGTTGCGCTTGGCCTCGCGCAGCGCCTTGTCGACGTAGCCCTCGAGGCGCTCGGGCGTGATCGGCCAGACGGCGACGAGTGTCTGAAACAGCAGGTAGCGCTCGTGCTCGTCGGGCGCGCCGTCCTGCACGAGCGACTCGCTCAGCTCATACCACGAGCGCACGTGCTCCTCCCACTGCGCCGCCATCGCCGACAGCGCGCCGAGCCGCGCGCGGGCATCGCCGGAGCGCTTCGTGTCGTGGGTCTGCGTCGTCAGCATCGCGCGCGGGAAGCGCTCGGAACGGACGCGGTTCGCGGCGTGGAACTCGGCGACCGACACGCCCCAGCGACCCGGGTCGCCGCCGACGTCGTTCAAGGCGAGCAGCCGCAGGTAGCGGTAGAAGGCCGTGTCCTCGATGCCCTTCGCCGTCACCGGCGGCGAGGTCTGCTGAAAGCGCGAGACGAACTCCTCCGAGGCGCCGTCGAAGAGCTCGGGGCGCCCGGCGGCGGCGAGCGCGGCACGGTCGGCCTCGTCGAAGACGCCGTCGCGCACGTACGTGCGATAGATCGGCAGCCGCGCGAGCGCCTCCTCCAGCGAGCCCGGGTCGTGCAACCGGCGCAGGCGATCGACCTCGCGCACGAACGTGCCGCGCGCCTGCTCGAGCTGGGCCTCGAGCGCGAGCTCCTCGAACGGCCGCGCGTCGCCGACGAGCGCGGCGTAGAGCTCCGTCAGCGGCTCCTCGCCGGCCGGGTCGATGAACAGCCCCTGCGCCTCGTTGAGGAACTCATAGCCGACGGTGCCCTCGACCGGCCAGTCGCGCAGCGCCTCGGGGCGATGCAAGATCTTCTCCACCCAGACGTGCGGCGGGTGGGCGGGATCGGTGTCCCGCAGCCGCTCGAGGTAGCCGGCGGGGTCCGCGAGCCCGTCGGGATGGTCGATCCGCAGACCCTCTATGACGCCGTCGCGCAGCAGCTCGAGCACCTTGTCGTGCGTCAGCGCGAAGACCTCGGGATCCTCGACGCGCACGCCCGCGAGGTCGTCGATGTCGAAGAAGCGCCGGTAGTGGCCGGTCTCGGGATCGACGTCGAAGACCCGCACCCGCTCGGTCGGATCGGACCACCAGCGGTTCTCGTCGCCCGTGCCCATGTGGTTGGGGACGATGTCGAGCACGATCCCCAGGCCCTCAGCGGCGAGCGCGCGCAACCCCTCCTCCCCGCCCAGTGACTCCGAGACGCGAGTCGGGTCGACGACGTCATAGCCGTGCGTCGAGCCCGCGCGTGCCGTCAGCGACGGCGACAGGTACAGGTGCGAGATGCCGAGGTCGCGCAGGTAGGGCACGAGCGCGCGGACGTCGTCGAAGCCCAGCCCGGGGCCGAGCTGCAGGCGATACGTCGCGCGGAAGTCGGGCACCTCAGATACTCAGGTCGCCGGGTCGGTGCGCTTCAGAACGGTGATCGAGCGCGCGAGCGCGGCGAACGGATCGCGCGCGGAGTAGGCCTTCGATCCCGGCTCGGCCGTCGGATCCTCGGTCGTCAGCTCGAGCGCCCACTTGTTGCCCCAGCGCCGCGCCGGCAGCGTGATCGACACGTCCTCGTGGTGGGCGTTGATGAGCAGCAGGAACGAGTCGTCGATGATCTGCTCGCCGCGCCGGCCGCGGTAGGGGAACTCGTGGCCGTTGAGAAACAGGCCGAGCACGTGGCGGTCGGTGCGCTCCCAGTCGCGCTGGGTCATCTTGCGACCGTCGGGGCGAAACCACCACGCGTCGGGCAGCGTACCGCCGGCCGTCGCCTCGCCACTGAGGAAGTGCCGGCGGCGGAAGACCGGATGGTCCTGGCGCAGCGCGATCAGCCGCTTGCAGAACGCGAGCATCTCGAGCTGGCGCTCGTCGCGATCCCACGAGTACCACGAGATCTCGTTGTCCTGACACCAGGCGTTGTTGTTGCCGCCCTGGCTGCGACAGAACTCGTCGCCGCCGAGCAGCATCGGCACGCCCTGCGACAGCACGAGCGTCACGAGGATGTTGCGCTGCTGGCGCTCGCGCAGTGCGACGATCGCGGGATCGTCGGTCACCCCCTCGGCGCCGCAGTTCCAGGAGCGGTTGTCGTCGGTGCCGTCCTTGTTGTCCTCGAGGTTGTCGTCGTTGTGCTTCTCGTTGTGGGAGACGAGGTCGGCGAGGGTGAAGCCGTCGTGCGCGGTGATGAAGTTGATCGAGGCGGCGGGCTGGCGGCCGTCGTCGGCGTACAGGTCGCTCGAGCCCGTCAGGCGCCGCGCGAAGTCCGCGACGTTCGCGTTGCCGCGCCAGAAGTCGCGCATCGAGTCGCGGTAGATGCCGTTCCACTCGGTCCACAGGACGGGGAAGTTGCCGACCTGGTAGCCGCCCGGCCCGACGTCCCACGGCTCGGCGATGAGCTTGACCTGCGACAGCACCGGGTCCTGGTGGATCGTGTCGAAGAACGCGCTCAGGCGGTCGACGTCGTAGAGCTCGCGCGCCAGCGCGCTCGCGAGGTCGAAGCGAAAGCCGTCGACGTGGCAGTCGATGACCCAGTAGCGCAGCGAGTCCATGATCAGCCGCAGCACGCTCGGATGGACCGGGTTCAGCGAGTTGCCCGTGCCCGTGAAGTCCATGTAGAAGCGCGGGTCGTCGGGCATCAGGCGGTAGTACGTCGCGTTGTCGATGCCCTTGAAGGACAGCATCGGGCCGAGGTGGTTGCCCTCCGCGGTGTGGTTGTAGACGACGTCGAGGATGACCTCGATGCCGGCCTTGTGCAGCGCCTTGACCATGCCCTTGAACTCGCGCACCTGCTCGCCGGAGGAGCCGGTCGCCGCGTAGTCGGAGTGCGGAGCGAGGAAGCCGATCGAGCTGTAGCCCCAGTAGTTCGACAGGCCCTTGTCGGTGAGGAAGTGCTCGTCGGCGTTGTGGTGCACGGGCAACAGCTCGACGGCGGTGACGCCGAGCTCCTTGAGGTACTTCAAGGCCGCGGGCGAGGCGAGGCCGCCGTACGTGCCGCGCAGGTCCTCGCGCACGTCGGGGTGCAGCTTCGTGAAGCCCTTGACGTGCGTCTCGTAGATGACCGTCTGATTCCACGGGATGCCGAGCAGGCGATCGCCCTCCCAGTCGAACCCCGGGTCGATGACGAGGCCCTTCGGCATCGCGTCGGCGTCGTCCTCGTCGTCGGGCTCGAGGTCGGCGGTCTCGGACTCGTCGGGAATGTAGGGCAGCGTGCTGCCGAGCTCCCAGCGCACCTCGCCGTCGATCGCCTTCGCGTACGGGTCGATGAGGAGCTTGTTCGGATTGAAACGGTGCCCGGCCTCGGGGTCATACGGCCCGTGGACGCGGTAGCCGTAGCGCTGACCTGGGCCGACGCCGGGCAGGAAGCAGTGCCAGTTGAAGGCCGTGCGCTCGACGACCTCGATGCTCTCCTCGCTGTCGTTCTCGTCGAACAGGCATAGCTGCACGCGCTCGGCGTTCTCGGAGAAGAGGCTGAAGTTCGTGCCCCGACTCGTCGTCCACGGCCCGAGCGGGAACGGGTTTCCGGGCCAGACCTCACGGTCGCTCATCGCAGTAGGGCTCCTGACTTGGGGGCGAGCAGCACGCGGTCGGTTCGCTGCTCGCAGGCAGCGGTCGCGAGCACGACCTCGGTGTGGCCGTCGAGGGGAACCTCGCGGGGCTCCTCGGCGAAGTTCATGCACAGTCGAAACGGGCCGCGGTCGACGACGAGCCAGCGGGCGTCCTCGTCGTGGTGGGCGACGGCGTCGCCGGCGGGCAGTCGCGAGCGGGCGCTCAGCAGCGCGGCGTAGAGCGCCGCGATCGTCTCGTCGCGCTCGCGCGTGAGCTTCGAGGCGAGGAACGTCGCGCGGTCCTGCGGGTCGGGGATCTGCTCGCCGAACTGCGCGAAGGCGGCGAACTCGCGCCGGCGGCCCTCGCGCGTTGCCGTGGCGATCTCCTCGTCGATGTGATCGCAGAAGAACGCAAACGGCGCCGGCTCGCCGTACTCCTCGCCCATGAAGAGCATCGGGACGAACGGCGACAGCAGGGTGCAGAACGCCGCCAGCGGCCGCGCGTCGGCCTGCAGGCGGTCGCCGAAGGCGCGGTTTCCGACCTGGTCGTGGTTCTGATCGAAGACGACGAACTGCTGCACCGGGCGATCGTCCGCGGGCGCGCCGAAGCGCTTACGGCGAAACGACGAGTACTGGCCGTCATGGACAAAAGGGCGCGCGAACGCCTTTGCCAGGTCGGCGACGGCGCCGAACTCCTCGTAGTAGCCGTCGCGGTCGCCGGTCAGCAGGACGCGCAGCGCGTGGTGGAAGTCGTCGGCCCACTGGGCGTCGTGGCCAAGCCCGCCGAGCGTGCGCGGACGGATGACACGCGGGTCATTCAGGCCGGACTCGGCGATGACGAGCGTGCCAACCCGCGCCGCGTGGACGCGATCGGCGAGCTGCGCGAGCAGCGGGTCGGCGCTTGAGTCGAAGATCGCGTGGATGGCGTCGAGGCGCAGGCCGTCGACGTGGAAGTCGCGCACCCAGCCCTCGGCGGATTGCAGGACCCATTCGCGGACGGGGTCGCAGTAGGAGTCGTCGTAGTTGATCGCCGAGCCCCAGAACGTCGAGTACTTCTCGGTGAAGTACGGGCCGAAGGCGGCAAGCGCCGAGTTGCCCGACGCGCCGACGTGGTTGTAGACGACGTCGAGGATGACCCCGATGCCGGCCGCGTGGGCGGCGTCGACGAGGCGCTGCAGGCCGAGCGGGCCGCCGTAGGTCGACTGCGCCGCGCTCAGGTAGACGCCGTCGTAGCCCCAGCCGTGATCGCCGGGGAACTCGGCCACCGGCATGACCTCGATCGCCGTGATCCCGAGCTCAGCGAGCCTCGCCAGGTGCTCGATCGCGGCATCGAACGTGCCCTGCGCCGTGAACGTCCCGACGTGCATCTCGTAGATGACCTGCTCGGCGAGCGGGCGCGGCGCGAAGGCGGCGTCGGTCCATTCGAACGCCCGTGCGTCGACGACGCGCGACGGCCCGCGCAGGCCGGCGGGCTGGTGGCGTGAGCTCGGATCGGGCAGCTCGTGCTCGCCGAAGACGAACTCGTAGTCGTCGCCGGCTTGGGCCGCGACACGGCCCTCGTGGATCCCGCCGCCGATATCCCGCAGCGCGTGGTCGGCCCCGCAGACGCGCACCCGCAGCTCGCGCGCGTCGAGCGCCCAGACGCGGAATTCGACGAGCCCGTCGTCGACGGGGGTCGCGCCGAGGCGGCGCTCCCATGGCAGGGCTTGAGTGGTCGAAGGCACCGCTTGAAGGTACCCACCGCCGGCCGCGCTATCCCCATCTCGGGTCCCGAGCGAGCTATCGTCCTCACGTGACCGCACCCGAGCGTTCGTCCGCCCCATCGGTCGTGCCGCCCACGGTGCGCCTCGCGGAGGTGCTCGCCGCGGTCTCGCTCGCCAGCGACATCGGCCACGACCAGCCGCTCGAGAAATCGTTGCGCAACACGGTCATCGCCGTGCGCCTCGGCGAGGCGCTCGGGCTCGAGCGCGAGGAGCTGTCGGCGGTCTACTACGTCGCGCTGCTGCGCTCGATGGGCTGCACGAGCAACTCGCACGAGACGGCCGTGCTGATGGGCGGCGACGACCGCAGCTTCCTGGGACTCGTGCAGGAGCTCTCCGGCGGCGATGGATTGGAGTGGGCGCGCAACGCCGCGGGGCACGTGGCCGAGACGGCGCCGGAGCTCGCCGCCGCGCGGACCGAGGAGTGGTTCCTGACGGTCGGGCGGATCGAGGGTCGCCGCGCGGGCGAATCGGCATGCGAGGTGTCGACTGCGCTCGCGCGCCGGCTCGGTCTGTCGGTCGGTGTGCAGCTCGCGCTCGACCAGGTCGACGAGCGCTGGGACGGTGACGGGCCGCGCGGCGTCGGCGGCGAGGACCTGCTGATGGCGGCGCGCGTGTCGCACATCGTCGACGTCATCGAGATCGCCGATCGCGCCGGCGGCGTGCCGGCGGCACGCGAGCTCATCCGCCGACGCAGCGCCACCCATTTCGACCCCGCGATCGCGGCGGTCTTCGAGCGCGACGCCGACGAGCTGCTCGCCGGCCTCGACGACGTCGACATGATGCAGGCCGCGCTCGATGCCGAGCCGACCCCGCAGCCGCGCATACCGCGCTCCGAGCTCGAGACGCTCGCACGCGCGATCGCCGACTTCGCCGATCTGAAGTCGCCGTGGACCCTCGGCCACTCGCCGGCCGTCGCGGAGCTCGCGGCGGCGGCCGCACCCGCGGAGGCTCGCGAGACGCTGCTGCTGGCCGGGCTGCTGCACGACCTCGGCCGCGTCGCGGTGCCGAACGGCATCTGGGACAAGCGCAAGCCGCTCGTCTCCGCACAGTGGGCGCGCGTGCGGCTGCACACGTACTACACGGAGCGCATCCTGTCGCGCGCGCCGGTCTTCGCCGACCTCGCCGCGATCGCCGGCTCGCACCGCGAGTACCTCGACGCCAGCGGCTATCACCGCGGCCTCGGCGCCGACGCGCTGACCGACCCGATGCGCCTGCTCGCCGTCGCCGACGCCTACGTCGCGATGACGAGCGACCGCCCGCAGCGTCCGGCCCTGACGGGCGAGGCCGCGGCCGCGCAACTGCACGCGGGCGTCGCGGCTGGGCGGCTCTGCGGCCGTGCCGTCGGCGCCGTGCTCGAGGCGGCGGGCCAGGAGCGCGCGCCCGCGCCGGCGCCGCCCGCGGGGCTGACCGAGCGCGAGGTCGAGGTGCTCTGCCACCTCGCCCACGGCCTGACGAACAAGCAGATCGCCGGCCAGCTCTTCGTGTCGGCGAAGACGGTCCAACACCACATCGCTCACATCTACGACAAGATCGACCGCCGCACGCGCGCGGGCGCGGCGATGTTCGCGATGGAGCACCGCCTGCTCGCCGGCGGCGCCGCGCAACCCTGACACGACACAAGCAGGTCATCGGCGCGCGGGCGCGTGGCATTCAGTGCCGCGCCCGGCGCGGACTCGCTCTAGTCGCAGACGCGCCGCGTCGCGATACTGGCGCCTGCAGATCAAGCGACCAGCCGGGGGAGACCGAAATGCGAAGCAGGATTGCCACGCAACGACCGACCGGGGCGCGACGGCATGCGGGGCGCGCGTCGCTGCTGTTGACGATCGTGGCCGCCGCGCTCATCGCGGGCTGCGGCAGCGACAAGAAGAGCGACGACGGCGCGGCGTTCAAGAAGAGCGCCGCCTCGCTTGCCGCCAAGACGTCGCTGCTCGGCGACGACCTCGGCAGCGCGATCCAGACGGCGTCGTCGAAGACCGACGCGCAGCTCACGTCGACCTTCGCGGACCTGACGACGCGCGCCCGCGCCATCGTCACCGATCTGCGCGGGCTCAAGCCGACGGACGCCGCGAAGCCGAAGGTCGACGCGCTCGCGACCGCGCTCGATACGGGCACCACGGACCTCAACGCGATCAAGGACGCGGCGGGCGCGAGCGACGTCGCGGCGGCGACGACCGCCACGAAGAAGCTCATCACGGACTCGCCGAAGATCAAGTCCGCCAACGACGCGCTGAAGTCCGCATTGACCGCGGGCTCCTGACGGCACGCGCGACGCGGCGCGGCCCTCCTCGAGGTTCGTGAGGGCCGCCGCGCCGTCGTTCTGATGGGGAAGTGTTGAGGGTCTCGCGTCGCGGTCCCGAACCGGCTCATTTCGATCCATCCGCGCCGGCCCGCGTCACGGGCCGGTCCCGCCGACGCTGACCGCCCCGGCCCCTCGTAACAACGCGTCGCCACGGGCAACGTTCGGGCACCTCCCAACGGCGCCGATGCAGGGGTCTTCGCCAAAGCGTCCATATCGTGGACGCAATGACGAAGACCCCCTCGAGCGGGCGAGATCGCGGTTTGGACGGCTGCTCCTTTGTTCTGATGTCGCATGGACAGCGACGCGATGGAGCGCTCGCGGCGCCTGACCGCCGTGCCGAGTCGGCGGTCCCGGCGCTGGCGGTCGACGCGAAGGGCAATGCTGCGGCGGTCTGGACGAGCGTGACGCGCGGCAACGTGGGCACGATCAAGGCGGCGCTCAAACCGTCCGGGGGCGCCTGGGGCCCAGCGCGGACGCTCGCGGGGCCGCCAGGGCGGTCGTTCGCCGCGCAGGTCGTCTTCGACAGCCGCGGCGACGCCGTGATGGCGTGGCTGGACTACGCGGCCTCGACCATCCGCGGCTCCACGCAGGCGCCGGGCGGGCATCGGGGCAAGCCAGTCACCATCTCCCGACCCGGTGGCCATGCGGGCGGTCCGGCGCTCGCCGTCGACGGGCGCGGCAACACCATCGCGGCCTGGACGACGTTCGAGAGAGTCGCGACGGCGATGCATCCCACCGACGGTGACTGGCACGGGCCGGTCGACATCGCGCGACAAGCCGACGCGTTCGAGACGCCGGTCGCGCTCGATGCGGCGGGCGACGCCGTCGCGGTCTGGATCGGCGACGACGGCGGCAGCGAGCAGGGTTCCATGCGCGCCGCGGGCGGCAACTGGCAGACGCCGGTCGGCCTCGCGTCACGAATGCCGGGCGCAGAGGCCTCCGGCGCGGGCATCTCGCTCGCAGTCGACCCGGCTGGGCGCAACGCCGTCGTTGTCTGGAGCCGCGCCGTCGGACCGGGCAGCGTCGTGCCGTCGACCTCGCGACAGCTCCGCTAGCGCCTCACCGCGCGGGCGTCGGCAGCGCGAGGTGAGCGGCGCTCGCTCTCAGCGGGCCGCCGCGCGGCGGCCCGTGAGGCGGCCCCACAGCGCGGCGAAGTTCACGCCGTAACCCCAGCCGTAGGCCTTCGGCACGAAGACGCGCGACTCGATCGGGTTCCACAGCTCGTCGCGCACGCGCTTGCGGGTCAGTCGTCGCCAGTCATAGGGCATTCCAAGGAACTTGCCACGTCGTTGTTCGCTCATGACCATGCCCTACCCGCGATGGGCGAGGAGTACGGTCTGGCAGACGATCCGTTATGCGAACGACGCTCGATATCGAGAACCGCCTGCTCGACGCGCTCATGGCGCGCAGCCCTGGGTTGTCGATGACCAAGGCGATTGAACGGGCGATCGAGCAGTACATCAGGACCGACGCCTACGAGCGGGTACGAGCACTCCGCGGTGCCTTCCCGGAGCTCATCGATCGCACGACTGAGTTCGACCGGCTCGACCCCGAGCGTCCAGAGCGCATCGAGCGCCTTCGGCCGGCGAACGGTGATCCTCGCCGAAGCGTGATTCCGGCCGACCGCACGGCATAGAAGAGATGTTCCCCAAGTCCTGATCGCTGGTCGCCCTGACGAGCCGCCATGTTGTGGGCGTGAGATGCGACTTCACTCGGATCGACGAGGTCCTCGGAACGCTCAACCTCCGGCTCGTCAGTCAGCAGGGACGCGCCTACGAATCATCTGCGGGCTTCCTCCACTCGGACAGAAGCGCCCCGAGCGCCACCGCGTCGGGATCCTCGATATCGCCCTCTCGCAGCGCGCGCAGGACGGTGATCGGGGCAAACTCGCGCCACATCTCCGCGACGTGCGCCCAGGCCGCCTCGCGCGTCGACTCGTGCTGATCCATGGGATACGGGCGCAAGCGCAGCGCGAACTCGCGACCGGACCAGAGGTCGACCGCACCGCGCGCACACGCCATCTCGGCCCACGATGGCATCGCAAGGACGAGGCCACCCCGCAGCGACCGGGTCAGCCGCGTGCGCGTGGTGTTTAGCAGCGCAAGTCCACCGTCGACGGCCGACCGATCCGCGTCGGATGCTCCGAGCGCCGTCCAGTCCAGCCAGACTGTCGACTCGGTGCGCCCGTGGCGTAGGACCGCGCGCGCGGTGTCCTGAGCGCCGTTGCCGTTCGGCGCCGCGTGGACCTCGAGCTCCCTGTCGTGGTCGTGGACGAGGCGATCGGCGAGCAGGCGCGCGCGCCTCGCGAGCCCCCGATCGTCGACAAAGACGAACCCCAGCCAGAACCGTCGCGGCCCGTCGAGCGGCAGCTCGAGCGCCTCGAACACCTCGACCTCGACCGGCGAAGCGAGGTCCGCCTGCTGCTGCGCAGCCACACCGGCACGCTCCGGCCGCGAGGTGCTAGCCATCGCCTCGCGCTCGCTTGACGCGCTCGCGCATCAGCGGGTGGATCGCGTACCACTTCGTCCCATTGGAGAACTGCAGCACGACCATCGCCTGGAAGTATGCGCCGAGCGTCGCGAGTGCCTCCGCGGGCAGGCCGTCGAGCCCGCTCGTCCGTTGGATGCGATCGAGCCATGGTGCCGCCTCGACCGTCACGGCGAGGTAGTTCCTCGCGGATCTTCTCGACCGCTGACTTGTCGACATCGTGCGCGACCGGCAACGTCGGCGTCCCGCGAGCGCCCGGCCACCGCATGCAGGAGCTGAAAGAGGACGCGCTGCACGCCGCCGCTCATCCGGTACAGCTCGCGCAGGCCGTCACCCGCGATGAGTTCCTCGATCTCTGGCATCCGCACACGCAGCAGCTCGTCCATGAGCGCCCGCCCGCCGTCGTCTGCCGAGCCCTCGCGCCGCTCGACTTGGATCGCGCCGAACTGGCAGAGTGGCATGCGCAGCGCTGGGCCGTCGGACACGGGCAACCACGGCGGCACGAGATAGATCGTGTGGATCTCAGGGAGGCGAGGTTCGCCCCAGCCTTTGTCTTCGAGCTCGCCCGGTTCGAGATCCTCAGCGCGAAACGGCGTCACCTTGAACAGCGTCGAACGCAGGTACTCCAGGCGCTCTCGATTGATCGCGCTAGAAGTCTAGACCCGCCTACTTCTCCGGCACGAGCCAGACGACGCCGAGCGGCGGCAGCGTGACCTCGGCCGAGTACGGCTGGCCGTGCCAGCCCTGCGGGCCGGCGTCGACGCCGCCGAGGTTGCCGGTGTCCGTGCCGCCGTAGTACGAGGAGTCGGAGTTGAAGCGCTCGACCCAGCGCCCGCTGCGCGGCAGGCCGACCCGGTAGGAGGGCCGCGGCACCGGCGACAGGTTGCAGATGCAGACCAGCACGTCCGCCGTCGGGTCGGTGCCGACGCGCGCGAAAGCGACGACGTTGGCGTCGGCGTCGTTGGGCTCGATCCAATAGAAGCCGGCCCCGTCGAAGTCGACCTCCCACAGCGCGGGGGTGTCCTGGTAGACGCGGTTGATGTCGCGGACCAACGACTGCACGCCGGCGTGCTCGCCGTGCTCGAGCAGGTGCCAGTCCAGCGAGCGCTCGGCGTTCCACTCGGCGTTCTGCGCGAACTCCTGGCCCATGAACAGCAGCTTCTTGCCGGGGTGCGCCCACATGTACGCGTACAGCGAGCGCAGGTTGGCCATCTTCTGCCAGCGATCGCCGGCCATCTTGTCGATCAGCGAGCCCTTGCCGTGAACGACCTCGTCGTGCGACAGCGGCAGGATGAAGTTCTCCGTGAACGCGTAGACGAGTGAGAACGTCAGCTCGTGGTGGTGGTAGCGACGGTGGATCGGGTCCTCCTCGAAGTACCCGAGCGTGTCGTGCATCCAGCCCATGTTCCACTTGAAGCCGAAGCCCAGGCCGCCGAGGTAGGTCGGGCGCGAGACTCCCGGCCAGGCCGTCGACTCCTCGGCGGCCGAGATCACGCCCGGCTCGTCGCGGTGCAGCACGGCGTTGAGCTCCTTGAGGAACGCGACCGCCTCGAGGTCCTCGCGGCCGCCGAACTGATTCGGCGTCCACTCACCCTCCTCGCGCGAGTAGTCGAGATAGAGCATCGACGCGACGGCGTCGACGCGGATCCCGTCGGCGTGGAACTCGCGCGCCCAGTACAGGGCGTTCGCGACGAGGAAGTTGCGCACCTCGTTGCGGCCATAGTTGAAGATCAGCGTGCCCCACTCCGGGTGCGAGCCGCGCTGCGGATCGTCGTGCTCGTAGAGCGCCGTGCCGTCGAAGCGCGCCAGCGCCCACTCGTCGCGCGGGAAGTGCGCGGGCACCCAGTCCAGCAGGACCCCGATCCCGTGCGCGTGCATGCGGTCGACGAACGCGCGGAAGTCGTCGGGCGAGCCGAAGCGCGGCGTCGGGGCGTAGTACGACGTCACCTGATAGCCCCACGACCCGCTGAACGGATGGCCCATGACCGGCAGCAGCTCGATGTGCGTGAAGCCGAGATCGGCGACGTACGCGGCCAGCTCGTCGGCGAGCTCGAGGTACGTCAGCGAGCGATTGCCCTCCAGCGGGTTGCACCGCCACGACCCGAGATGGACCTCGTAGACGGACATCGGCCGACCCAGCGGCGGCCCGTCCTTGCGCGCGGCGAGGTACTCCTGATCGCTCCACTGAAACGTCGAGCGGGTGACGATCGATGCCGTCTGCGGCGGCATCTCGGTCTCGAAGGCGAACGGGTCGGCCTTCTGGCGGAAGTCACCGGCCTGGGTGCGGACCTCGTACTTGTAGTGCGCGCCCTCGATGACGCCCGGGATGAAGATCTCCCAGATCCCCGAGCCGCCGAGCGCCCGCATCGGGTGCAGCAGGCCCTCCCAGTAGTTGAAGTCGCCGACCACGGCGACCGAGCGCGCGGCCGGCGCCCAGACGGCGAACGACGTCCCGAGCACGCCGTCGATCTCGCGCACGTGGGCGCCCATCTTCGTCCACAGCTGCTCGTGACGGCCCTCGCGGAAGAGGTGCTCGTCGAGGTCTGACAGCGTCGGCGCGAAGCGGTACGGATCCTCCACCGTGAACGTCTCGCCCCCGGGATACGTCACGTCCAACGCATACGAAAGCGGCAGCTTGGCGCCCTCGATCTCGCCATGAAACAGGCCCGACGGATGCACGAGCGAGAGCGCGACCCCCGCCGGCTGGACGACGACCGACTCCGCCATCGGGCGCAGCGCGCGGATCGCGACGCCGCCCGAGGTCTCGTGCGCCCCGAGGACGGAATGCGGGTCGTGATGCTCGCGTGCGACGAGCCGGTCGATGTCGGTGGCAACGCTCATGAAGTGACCTCGGTCTCCAGCAATCGGGCGATCCCCGCAACGGGGATCGGCACCCAGTCGGGACGGTTGTTGAGCTCGTAGCGCAGTTCGTAGACCGCCTTCTCGAGCTCGAAGATCTGCAGCAGCTTCTCGGTCGCCGGCCGGCCCGCGGGCAGCAGCGTCGGATCGACGGCGTCCATGTAGGCGGCGAGGAAGCCTTCGCGCGCCTGCTGCTCCCAGCCGTCGGGCGCGGGCACGCCGCGCAACAGGCGCGACGCCGACGCCGCGTAGGCGAACGAACGCAGCATGCCGGCAACGTCGCGCAGCGGCGAGCGCTTGCGGCGGCGCTCGAGCAGCGAGCGCGCGGGCTCGCCCTCGAAGTCCAGGATGATCCACCTGAAATCGTTCCCACCATCCACGGGGTGGGCGGGCCCGGTCAACAGGGTCTGGCCGAGGTGGTAGTCGCCGTGGTGGCGGATCAGCCGCCCGCCGACGCCGACGTGCGACATGAGCTGCAGGCGCTCGCGCACCTCCTCGGCGCGGCCGCGGATCGGCTCAAGTGCGGGGTTGTCGTCGGGCAGGTCGACGAACACCCGCTCGATCTGCTCGTCGATCGTCGCCGTCAACAGCGACAGCGCCTCGGCGCTCGGCTCCTCCGGCGCGAACGCCGGGTCGTCGGGGTCCGACGCCAGCACGCTGTGCATCTCGCCGGTCGCCGTGCCGAGCTCGGGCACCCGCGCCAGCAGCGCCTCGGGGTCGTCCATCGCGAGCTGCCAGCCGTCGTGGGCGTCGCCGACGAACTCCTGCATGACGCCGAGCGTCGCGTGCATGAGCTCGCCCGCGTACTCATACCAGCCCGCCAGCGCGGCGATGTTCGGAAACGAGCGCGAGGAGAGGAAGCGCAGCATCTCGAGCTCCGGGTTGACCCCCGGCTCGAGCCGGCGGAAGACCTTCAGCACGTACTCGCCGCCGAAGACGACCGACGAGTTGGACTGCTCGGCGCCCATCGGCCGCATCTCGCCGGTCGGCGTGACGCCGCCATGGAACGTGACGCCGTCGATGTTCGCCTCGCCGCCGAGCAGCTCGCCGAGCACCCGGGCGCCGTCGGGATCGCCGGGGACGAGCTGGTAGAGCTCGTGCGTGCCGGCCTGGAAGCGTGCCTCGAGGAGCGCGATCTCCAGCCGCGGGTCGGCCGACAGCTCGACGCGCTTCAGCGTGTTCAGCGCGGCGATCTCGCGCGACTTGGACGCAAACCAGCGCTGCTTGACGACCCACTCCTCGAGCGGCTCCGTGATGGCGTCAGGAAGGCTCATCCGGTTATTCCTCCTCCTCGAGCAAGAACCAGAAGAACCCGCGCGGCGCGAGTGTCAGCAGGTACGGCAGCTCGCCGATCTTGGGGAAGCGCGAACGCCCGAACATCTCGACCGGCCGGCGGCCGTTGTACCACGACAGGTCGAGCTCGACGGCCTGCGCGGAGCGCGCGAGGTTGTGCACGCAGAGCACGACGTCGTCCTCGTAGGTGCGGATGCAGGCGAAGATCTTCGGGTTGCCCGGCGTCAGCGCCTCGAACGTGCCGAGGCCGAAGACCGGGTGCTCCTTGCGCAGCGCGATGAAGCGCCGCATCCAGCGCAGCAGCGACGCGGGCGTGCGCAGCTGCGCCTCGACGTTGACGGCCTGAAAGCCATAGACGGGGTCCATCAGCGGCGGCGCGTAGAGCTGCGCGAAGTCCGCCCGCGAGAAGCCGCCGTTGCGGTCGCCCGTCCACTGCATCGGGGTGCGCACCCCGTCGCGGTCGCCGAGGTAGACGTTGTCGCCCATCGCGATCTCGTCGCCGTAGTAGAGGACCGGCGAGCCCGGCAGGCTGAAGAGCATCGCGTGCAACAGCTCGATCTCGTCGCGGCCGCCGTCCATCAGCGGCGCGAGGCGCCGGCGGATGCCGACGTTGAGCTTCATCCGCGGGTCCTTCGCGTACTCGGAGTACATGTAGTCGCGTTCCTCGTCGGTGACCATCTCGAGCGTCAGCTCGTCGTGGTTGCGCAGGAACAGACCCCACTGGCAGTTCTGGGGGATGTGCGGGGTCTGCGCGAGGATCTCGAGGATCGGCGCGGCCTCCTCGCGGCGCAGGCCCATGAACATCCGCGGCATGACGGGGAAGTGAAAGGCCATGTGGCACTCGTCGCCGTCACCGAAGTAGTCGACGACGTCGGCCGGCCACTGGTTGGCCTCGGCGAGCAGCACCTTGTCGGGGAACTCGCGGTCGACGACCGCGCGCACCTCCTTGAGGAACGCGTGCGTCTCGTCGAGGTTCTCGCAGTTCGTGCCCTCGCGCTCGTAGAGGTAGGGCACGGCATCGAGGCGAAAGCCGTCGAGACCGAGATCGAGCCAGAAGCGCAGCACGTCGATCATCGCCGCGCGCATCTCGGCGTTGTCGTAGTTCAGGTCGGGCTGGTGATGGAAGAAGCGGTGCCAGTAGTAGGCGCCGGCCTTCTCGTCCCACGTCCAGTTCGACGTCTCGGTGTCGACGAAGATGATCCGTGCGCCGTCGTAGCGCGAGTTGTCGTCTGACCAGACGTACCAGTCGCGTTTCGGCGAGTCCACGCTCGAGCGCGCCTCCTGAAACCAGGCGTGATCGGACGAGGTGTGGTTCATGACGAGGTCGGCGATGACGCGGATGCCGCGCTCGTGGGCCGCGTCGATGAACGACTTGACGTCCTCGATCGTGCCGTAGTCCGAATGCACCTTGTAGAAGTCGGCGATGTCATAGCCGCCGTCACGGCCCGGCGACTCGTACATCGGCAGCAGCCAGATGCAGGTCACGCCGAGCCACTGCAAGTAGTCGAGCTTCTCCGTCAGGCCGCGGAAGTCGCCGTGCCCGTCGCCGGTGCCATCGAAGAAGCCGCGCAGGTGGATCTCGTAGAAGATCGCCGTCTTGAACCACAGCGGGTCGGATTCGAACCAGTGCCCGCCCCGGTACTCGGGGCTGGCCGAGCTCACGTGACCCTCAGCAGGTGCGCGACGCGGTAGGGATCCAGGCGCACGAAGTTGCGCCCCAGACGCCAGTCGAAGCTCTCGCCCGACAGCAGGTCGGTGACAGTGAAGACGGGGGGCAGACCGAGCTCGTAGGGCACGAGGACGACGCCCTCCTGGGCGTTGACGGGGTCGAGCGTGACGACGCAGATGACGGTGTTGTCGCCCGTGCGCTTGGCGTAGGCGATGAGCGCGTCGTTCTCTGTGCTGAGGAACAGGACGTTCGCGAGGTGATGAAAGGCCTCGTTCTCGCGGCGGACCGCGTTGATGCGCGAGATCAGCGTCAGCAGCGGTCCGTCGAGCGAGCGGGATTTCAGCTCGTACTTCTCGGAGTGGTCGTACTCCTCGGAGCCGGGCTTGACGGGGACCCGCTCGAAGCTCTCGAAGCCCGAGTAGACGCCGTAGGACGGGCTCAGCGTCGCCGCCAGCACGAGCCGGCTGGCGAACTTCGGCGGCCCGCCGGTCTGCAGCTCCTCGGTCAGGATGTCCGGCGTGTTGACGAAGAAGTTCGGTCGGTAGTACTCCTGCATGCCGCTGGAGGCGAGCTCGGTGACGTACTCCTCGAGCTCCCACTTCGTGCTCTTCCAGGTGAAGTACGTGTAGGACTGGTTGAAGCCGACCTTGGCGAGCATCTTCATCATCGCGGCGCGCGTGAAGGCCTCGGCGAGGAAGACGAGCTGCGGATGGTCCTCGCGTAGATCGGCGATGAGCCACTCCCAGAAGGCGACCGGCTTCGTGTGCGGGTTGTCGACGCGGAAGATCTTCACACCGCGATCGGCCCAGAAGCGCACGATGTCGCGCAGCGCGTCCCACAGGCCGCGCCAGTCCTCGCAGTCCCAGTTGACGTTGTAGATGTCCTGGTACTTCTTCGGCGGGTTCTCGGCGTACTTCAGCGTGCCGTCGGGGCGGCGGTTGAACCACTCCGGATGCTCGCTCAGCCACGGGTGGTCGGCCGAGCACTGGATCGCGAAGTCCAACGCGACGTCGACGCCGTGCTCGCCGGAGACGGCGACGAGCGCGTCGAAGTCCTCGAACGTGCCGAGGTCGGGATGCAGCGCCGTGTGGCCGCCGCTCGCGTCACCGATCGCCCACGGCGAGCCGGGGTCGCCGGGCGCGGCGACGAGCGCGTTGTTCGGGCCCTTGCGGTTCGTCAGCCCGATCGGGTGGATCGGCGGCAGGTAGAGGACGTCGAAGCCGAGCTCGGCGAGCTCGGGGATCTTCTCGGCCACGCCCGACAGGCCGCCCCACGAGCGCGGGAAGAGCTCATACCAGGCGCCGAAGCGGGCCCGGTCGCGGTCGACGTCGACGTGGAGCTCCTGCGTCGCAGTCGTCGAGCGGCTGCGGTCGGGATACGCCTCGACGAGCTCGAGTAGCGCCGGGGCCAGCGCGGCCTTGCGGCGGCGCGGCTCGTCGGCGGCGGCGTCGCCGATCGCGGCGGCGGCGGAGGCGAGGTGCTTGCGGTCGCCACCGTTTGCGCGCTTGGCGGCCTGTGCGAGCAGGACGCCGCCCTCGGACAGCTCGCCGCTGAGATCGGGCTCGCCGGCGGCGACCTTGCGCCGCAGCTCGTCGCGCCAGCCCGTGAACGGCTCGATCCAGGCCTCGACGGTCCACGTGTAGCGTCCAAGCTCGGTGACCTCGAACTCCCCCACCCAGCGATCGCCGTCGACGTGCGCGTCGATGCGCCGCATCGGTCGCTCCTGCCAGCGCTCGTCGCCGGGCCCGCGGAAGCGCACGACGGCACGCAGGACGTCGTGGCCGTCGCTGAAGATGTCGGCGCCGACGCGCACGGCCTCGCCAACCGTCCGCTTCGCGGGGAAGCGTCCGCCGTCGATCGCCGGCGCCGGGGCAACGATCTGGATCCGTGGCGGCGCGGGCTTGCGCGTCGTCCGGGGCGGACCTGGTTTCGAGCTCTTGGGCGCGGGCATCCTTACTCACTCTCTCCGATCGGGGCGCTTGGAAACGTGAAGGCACTGCAACGTCGGACGTCGGGGGTCCAGCTCCATCCGACGAGCCTCGCCTCCGCAACACTCGGCGATGACGCCTTCCGCTTCGTCGACTGGCTGCAGGCCGCGGGCCAGTCCTGGTGGCAGATGCTGCCGCTCGGTCCGCCGGACCGCGCTCGATCTCCCTACAAGTCGGCATCCGCGTTCGCGGCCTGGCGGGGGCTGCTCGCCGATCCCTCCGCTGAGGTTAGCGCCGAGGAGATCGAGGCCTTTCGCGCCCGCGAGTCGTTCTGGATCGCCGACTGGGAGCGGGTTGCCGGCGGGCGCCGCGCGGTCGCCGACCAGGTGCGCTTCGAGCGCGAGTGGAGCGCCCTGCGCGCGTACGCGGGCGAGCGCGGCGTCGGGCTCATCGGCGACGTGCCGATCTACGTCGCGCCCGGCGGCGCCGACCACCTCGCGCACCCGCGGCTGTTTCTGAGCGGCGAGGTCTCGGGCGCGCCGCCGGACGTCTACTCCGACAAGGGCCAACTATGGGGCAACCCGCTGTATGACTGGCCGGCGATGCAGCGCCGCGGCTACCGCTGGTGGACCGAGCGCCTGCGCCGCACCTTCGATCTCTTCGACGTCACGCGGATCGACCACTTCCGCGGCTTCGTCGCCTACTGGTCGGTACCCGAGGGCGCGGCCGACGCCCGCGGCGGACGCTGGCGGCGCGGGCCCGGCCGCGCGGTGTTCGCGGCGGCGGCGGCCGAGCTCGGCTCGTTGCCGGTGATCGCCGAGGACCTCGGCGTCATCACCGAGCCCGTCGACCGGCTGCGCCGCGAGCTCGGCTTCCCCGGGATGGTCGTCATGCAGTTCGGCTTCGATCCCGACGACCCGCATGGGCCCCATCGCCTCGAGCACCACACGGCCGACAAGGTGGCGTACACGGGCACGCACGACCAGGACACGCTGCGCGGCTGGTGGGAGACGCTCCCGGACCTCACGCGCGCCGCCGCTTCGGCGCAGATCGCGGCGGCGGGGATCGTCGAGGACGAGCCGTGGTGGTCGCTCATCCGGCTGACGTTCAGCTCGCCGGCGCAGCTGGCGATGGTCCAGGCGCAGGACGTCCTCGGGCTCGGTAGCGAGGCGCGGATGAACGTCCCCGGCCGCGCGACGGGCTCGTGGCGCTGGCGGATGGCGCCGGGCGCGTTGAGCGCCGAGCACGCGCGGCGCCTGCGCGCGGCGACCGAGGAGGCCGGCCGGCTGGTCTGAGTCGGTCGGTCGGTAGGTCGGGCCGCAAGCCGGGCGATCTCGCAGCGGCCCTCCACGTGAGGCCTTGCGGTGGGCGCGGGTTTGCGGTTCGACGGGTTCGGGTGCATCTGTGACGGGTCAATCCGCCGCGAGGCGACACCCGGAGCAATCGACACGATATGGATGCATCTGCGACGGACGCAGAACAAGGCGCCCGTTCATCCGTCACAGATGCACCGGCCCGTCCGCGTGATCTGCCGACTCGGGAACCTCGCGCTGGATGACCGCCAGGCCGACCGGCTCGTCAGATGCGAGCGGCAGCGGTGCCGTGCGGTCTGTCCACCGGCGACCGCAGGCTCGCCCCCGCGGCGGGTGTCCATCACGCCTCGTCGAGCTCGCGCGCGAGCGCACCGGTGATCGCGGCGGGTGCCGCGACACAGCAGAGCAGCGTGACCGTCAGGGCGCTGGAGGGCGCGCCCGAGGCGACGAGCACCGGGATCGCCCCGAGCGCAGCCGCGAGCGTCGGCCACAGCAACAGCCAGCCGACGATGACGCCGATCCCTGCGCCCGTCGGATCGCCGCCGGTGGCGAAAGTGAGGACCTTGAGCGGCAGCCGGCCGCCGCGCCGCGACGACATCCCGGCGCACAGAGTGACGGTCGGCGCCGCCGCGATCGCGACGAGCGCGCAGACGGCGCCATGGTCGGGCTCGAGCACCCCGGCGATGGCGCCGCCGGCCGCCGCGGTCATGCTCGCCGCGCTCACGACCAGCGCCGGCACGACCGCGTGCGAGGCGAGCACGCGGCCGATCCGCGCCCGCAGCAGCGCGCGCACGCGGCTCGGCGCGTCGATCTCCGCGCGGAGCGGCTCGAGCAGCTGTGCTGCTGCGACGTAGGTCGCGAGCTGGCCGCCGATGACGGCGAGCGGATGCCCGTCGACAACGCTCAGGAGCGTCCCGCCGCCCGCAAGCACCACGGCCTGGACGAGGCGCGCGCGGGCGCGCAGCGTTACGACCGCGTCGCGCCAGACGACGGCGAGCTCCGGCCCGCGCGCTGGCCGACTCGCGTCGGGCGCGGGCCGCTGGCGAGCGCCGTCTCGGCGCACCGAGCGGCTCGCGGCGCGGCCGAACGCCCGCCGTAGCGGACCCAGGTCGGCGCTGCGCGGGCGTGAGGGCGCCGCGCCGCCGCCGCCGACCGCGGCGAGACTGCGGCGGGCGGTGCGCGCGTCGAAGCTCATCATTGACGCGATCGCGCCGTTGCGCGCCTCGGCGCGCGCGAAGTGGCGCTCGGTCGGGCAGTGCCCGCAGCGGCGCACGGCGACGATCGCCGCGGCCAGCGTGACGGCCGCTAGGACGGCCAGCGTCGCGAGCCAGCGCGCCTGCCCGATGCCGGTGGCCGGCGCGATCGCCCAGCCCCACGGGCCCGACGACAGCGCCACGTCGCGCCCGAGGGTGCTCGTCTGCGCGGCCCAGGCGAGGGCGCCGGCCGCAGCGAGTAGCGGCCACGTCGCGAGGCGCAACGCGCGATCTGCGCGCGCCGAGGCCTGGACCGCCCACCCGGCGAGCACCGCGAGCACGCCGCCGAGCGCGATGCCCGCGACGAGCCCGGCCGCTGCGGCCGTGCCGATCGCGCCCGGCTGGCCGGCCAGCCCGACGATCGCGCAGGCGGCGATCACCGCGCCCGCGGCGGCGCCGAGCACGAGCGCGCGCACGAGCCGGCGGGTCGCGAGCTCGCGCCGCGGCAGCGGAGCGCCCAGAAGCTGCGCGACGTCGGCGACGGAGTAGACGACCGGCCCCTGGACGGCGCCCCAGCGCGCACCGAGCAGCAGCGCGACGAGCCCCAGGGCCGGTCCCCAGTCCGCGAGCGCGGCGGGCGTCAGCACGACCTTCGCCGTCGAGGTGACGAGCCCGTACCCCAGCAGCCCGTAGAGCGCGACGCAGTAGACGACGTACAGCCGCTGCGACAGCGGCGCGCGCGGATGGACGGCGCGCCACCACCCGCGGACGTCGCGCAGGCGCGACCGCGTGATCTCGGCCGGGAGGCCGAGACTCAGTCCGGCTGCCATCCGCGCGACCTGGCGCGCTCGAAGACCTCGGCCCACGGCCCCTCGTCGGCGACCTCGCCCTCGTCCAGGAAGACGGCGCGGTCGGCGATGCCGTCGGCGAAGCGCAGCTGGTGGGTCGTCAGGACGACGGCGGTACCGGCCGCCTTCGCCTCCGCCAGCAGCGTGCCGAGCAGCGCCTGCGACGGCGGGTCGAGGCCGACGACGGGCTCGTCGAGGATCAGCAGCGCGGCCGGGCGGATGAGCGCGCAGGCGAGCTGCGCCTTCTGGCGCATGCCGCGCGAGAGCTCGCGCGGGACGAACTGCGCCCGCGCCTCGAGCCCGATGCGGTGCAGCAGCTCGTCGATGCGCTCGTCGAGGTCGTCATCGGCGGCCCCGTGCGCGAGCGCGACAAGCTCGAGGTGCTGGCGCACGGTCAGGTCGTCGTAGAGCAGCGGCGAGTCGGGCACGACCGCCATCGCGCCGCGCGCGGACTCCGCGTCGGGCTCGCTGTGCGGGTCGTGGCCGCAGACGCGCACGGTGCCGCCGGTCGGTTCGAGCCAGCCGGAAATCGCCCGCACCGCGGTCGACTTGCCGCTGCCGTTGGCGCCGATGAGCGCCAGGCATTCGCCCGCCTGTACGGTCACGCTGAGCTCCGCGAGTGCGACGAGGCGGCCGAAGCTGCGGCTCAGCCGCTCGGTCCGAAGTGGCGGCGCGTCGGGGACGGCCGGTTCGGGCTGCACGGTGCCATCGTAGGTCGCCGCGTCCTCCATCAGCGCCGCCGCGCATGGTGATCGAGTGGTGTGTCGGATTCGGGCTGTCGAGCGGCCTGAACCCGACACACCCCCTACAGTGCTGCGGGAGCGGCCTGCCGATCAAGGTCGTCGGCGCGGTGACTCTGTCGGGCGCCGCGCTTCAGGCGATGCGCGCGGAGTGCTCGGCGCCGGCTTGCATCCAGCTCAGCCGGGTGCCCTTCAGGTGCAGGGAGGCGGGATCGATATCCGCGCCGGCCGCGAGATCGGTCGTGGCGTGGCGGGTGCGGACGCGGACGGCGAGCTGGCCCGTCGCCGGGTCGGACTGGATCCACGCTACGGTGCCGCTGTTGCGCAGCTCGAGGTCGGTGACGTGGACGTTCGACGGGAGGTGGACGATCCGCGCGGGCGCCGTCAGGCGAAAGCCGTTGCTGTAGCCGGTCGTCCCCTTCTCGACCCGCTTGCCCGCGCGGCGCAGATCGACGACGGTGACGAGGCTCTCCGTGATCGGGAGGAAGTAGCCCGTGCCCTCGAAGGCCACCCACGTCCCCGCGACCCGCACGTGCGCGTAGTCCTCGCTGCCCATGCCGTCCTCGAGGGAGCCTTCGTGGGCGATCGTCTTGATCTTGTGATCGCGCGAGCAGCCGGCGAGGAACTCGCCGGCCCGAAAGACGCGAGCGAGCGAGCTCGCGCGCACGACCTTGGCGTGCGGGAACGGGCAGGTCGCGCGGGCGTGCGACGCGGCGGACGTCGCCGCGGCAGGCGTCCCGACGAACAGGAGCGCGCCCACCAGTGGCAGCGCGGCTATCCGGCCGCGTCGTGGCGGCCAGTGCCCGCTCATCGGCGCATCGTCTCACAGGCGTGTGGCGTGACCGCCGGTCGACGGGACGCCACCGGCCCGTCGGTGCGCCGCGACGAAGCGCCGCTGATAGCTGGCCCCGCAGCGCAGGTCGAGCAGCTCGTCCTCGAGTACCGCGAGCAGCCGGACGGTCTGGCGCCGGAGCGCCGCAATCATGGGCAAACGGTACGCGGCACGACCGCGAATGGAAATGGTCGCGCATAGACTGGGCGACATGGCAGCACCCGCCAGCGCGGAGGCGATTCGCGACGTCAACACCCGCTACCACGACGCCGCCGCCGAGCACTACGACACGAAGTGGGGCGTCGACTACGGCGACGTCGGGCGCAACCAGGTCCGCGGAAAGCTGCACAAGCTGCTCGGCAAGCCGCTGCCGACGTTCGAGCGCTCGCTGGAGATCGGCTGCGGCACCGGCTACTTCACCCTGAACATGCTGCAGGACGGCGTTGTGCGCGACGCGACGGCGACCGACATCTCACCCGGGATGCTCGACGTCACGCAGGCCAACGCCGCGCGGATCGGCGTCGATGTCACGACGGTCGCCTGCGACGCCGAGGCGCTGCCATTCCCCGACGACTCGTTCGACCTCGTGCTCGGTCACGCCGTCCTGCACCACATCCCCCACCTCGATCGCGCGTTCGCCGAGTTCGAACGCGTGCTGAAGCCCGCTGGGCGCTTCGTCTTCGCGGGCGAGCCATCGCAGACCGGCGACCGCATCGCCGCCTACCCGAAGGACGCGGCGATGCGCCTCGCACCGGCCTGGCGCTACGCGATGGGCGCGCGAGCCGCGGACGGCGACGGGCCGGCATGGGTCAAGCACCACGAGGACCACGACGGCCTCGACGGGGAGTCGCTGGAAGGATTCGTCGACGTCCATGCCTTCACGCCCGACGACCTCGAGACGTGGGCGCGCGGCGCCGGCTTCGAGGACGTCGCGGTCCGCGGCGAGGAGCTGCTCGCGAACTGGTTCGGCTGGATGAACCGCACGCTGGAGGCGACCGCCGTGCCCGACGACGTGCCGTGGCTGTGGCGCCAGTACGCCTTCCGCGGCTACCTGCTGCTCCAGCGCGTCGATGTCGCGCTGCTCGAGGGACGCCTGCCACCGGCGGTCTTCTACAACCTCATGATCGCGGGGCGCAAGCGAGCACGATGAGCGCGCCCTGCCGACTGGGACTCGTCGCGCTCGGCGACAGCATCACCGTCGGCGAGGGCACGATGACGCTCGGCGTGACGGCGCGGTCGTGGGCGCTGTGGCTCGCGCAGGCGCTCGACCTGCCGTTCACGTCCTATGCCGTCGACGGCGCGGTCGTCGCCGACGTCCTGCACGAGCAGCTGCCGCGGGTGCGCGCGCGCTACGACATCGCGGCGCTCTACGCGGGTGTCAACGACGTGCGCAACCCGAGCTTCGACCCCGCCGCCTACGAGCGCGATCTCGACGCCGTCGCGGCCGGGCTCGCGGCGCGCGCGAGCAAGCTGCTCATGCTGACGATCCCCTACGACCTCGGTCGCCCGCCGTCGGCGCCGAAACCGCGGCTCGCGAAGGAGGCGATCCGGCGGGTCGCCGCCCGCCACGACGCGATCGTCGGCGACCTGTCGGACTTCGCCGGCTGGACGCTCATCCTGCCCGACGCCGTCCACCCGACGGCGCTCGGCCAGCTCGAGATCGCCGATCGCGCCGCCCTTGCGCTCGGCGCCGACGTGATGCCGTCCGACCTCGCCGGTGAGCGCAAGGGCCGCCGCGCGCGCCACGCGCCGGCCCATGCCGTGGCGCTGGCGCGCGATCTCAAGCGGCGCACGTTCGAGCGGCTGCGCCCACCGCGCTGAGCGCGCCGACGGCCGGCCGCGGGCGGCCGGCCGACCCACGACCCACGACGCGCGCCGTCCACCGCCCACCGTCCACCGCCCGCCGTCCGCCGTCCGCCGTCCACCGCCCACCGCCCCGTAGCATCCTCGGATGCGTCTCGTCCTCCCCCTGCGCCGCAGGCGCAATCCCGGCGTGGCGCGCGGGCGCGACGTCATGGTCGGCCGCCGCGTGAGCCTGCAGGTCAATGGCAACGGCGGCGCGTGCCTCATCCTCGGCGACGGCTGCCGGATCGGCGAGGCGACGCGGATCGCGGTCGCGGCGGGCCGCGTCGAGCTCGGCGCCGGCAGCGTGCTCGGCGCGCGCTGCACGCTCGTCGCCCACAGCGGCGTGACGATCGGCGCCGGCGCCCGCCTCGACGACGGCGTCGTCATCGTCGACTTCGACCACGTCTTCTCCGACGTCGAGCGCCCGATCCGCGTGCAGCCGCTGGAGTCCTCGCCCGTGACGATCGGCGAAGGTGCGCGGATCGGCCTCGGGGTGAGCATCCTGCGCGGGATCACGATCGGCGCGGGCGCGATCGTCGATCCACACTCGGTCGTCACACACGACGTCGCCCCGGGCGGCCACGTCGGCGGCGTGCCGGCGAAGCCGCAGGCAGCTATAACGCCCGAATCGTCCCGCCAGCCGGCTGAGGATGCCGTCGAGCGCGACGGCGACGGGTGACGATCTCGACGGCGAGCTCGGAGACCGCAGCCACAGCGGCGATTTGAAGCAGCAGGCACCCAGTGGCGGGCAGCGGGGGTCGAAGCCGTTGCCGCCGGATCGCAGCGTCTGGTCTGCCGCGAGGTGCGCGACCGCGTACGCGGCAAGGCGGTGCTCACCGTGCTGTGACGATCGACGATGTGACGGACACTTGCTTGTCATGGGGCGCGATCCGGCGGAGTTCGAGCGCAGCTTCCGCGCCCACCACGACGCGGTGCTCGCCTACGCCCTGCGGCGGACAAGCCCGGATGATGCTCGCGACGTCGTCGCCGAGACGTTCCTCGTCGCCTGGCGGCGCTTCGGCGAGGCGCCCGGCGACGCCCAGCTTCCGTGGCTCTACGGCGTCGCACGGCGGGTGCTCGCCAACCAGCGCCGCGCGGCCGGCCGGCGGGCGGCGCTCGTCGACCGGCTCGGCACGCAGGCCGCGCCGGGCGCGGCCTACTCCGGCACAGTCGATGGCGACGGCGCGGGCGAGACGGACGCGACGGCGCGAGGCTGCCTCACTCCCGTGGTGGCAGGCGACGGCGCGCTCGCCGCGGCGCTCGCCAGGCTCGGCGAGGCCGACCGCGAGGTCCTGCTGCTCGTCGCCTGGGAGGGGCTTGACACGGCGGACGCCGCTCGCGCCCTCGACTGCCGGCCGGCGACGCTGCGAATGCGCCTGCACCGCGCCCGCGGCCGGCTCGGGGCGCTGCTCGACGAGCCTGCCGGCCGGCTCGCGCCGACGGCTTCGATGGAGCCCACCTCATGAGCGACGCCCTGTTCGAGCGCCTCGCCGCTGCCAACCCCGTGGACGAGGTCGCAACCCCCGAGCCGCAGCTCGACGCGCTGCTGTCGGCGATCCTCGAGGCCGGCTCGGCCGCGGCCGCGCCGCACGCTTGGCCCGCGGGTCGCTCGCGCCGCGCCCGTAACGACCGCGCGCCCGAAATGGGCCCGCCAGCATCGCTCCCCGGTCGCTCGCGCGGGTCGGACGTCGACCGCCTGCCGCGCGTCACGGCGCGTCAGCGGCGAGGACTGCGGCGCGGCGGCGCCGTCGCGCTGCTCGTGGCGACCGCCGGCGTCGCGACCGCGGGCGCGACGACGAACTGGTTCAGCGCCCGCACCGGCCGCAGCGCCTCCACCGTCGAGCCCGGCGACAGCGGTGAGATCCTGCGGCTGCACGGCACCGACATCGGCGCCGTCATCGACCGCATGGCAGGCGACATCCCGCTGCCGCCGGGCGCAAGCTTCGACGCGTTCGAGGCGGCGATCGCGGCCGACGAGCCGTCGGCCGAGTCCGCGACCGGCCTGCGCAGCTCGCTCGAGTTCGTCGCGGGGTGCCAGTGGATGGGGTCGTGGCTGGATGGCGTCGCACGTGGCGACAGCGCACGGATGGCGCACGCCGTGCGCGTGCTCGGCGACGCGGGCAACTGGCCGGCGACGCGGTCCGCCACGCCACCCGGCGAGCGATCCACGCAAGCGGTCGCGGCGCAGGCGGCCACGCGCGGCGACGCGGCCGCGGTCCGGCAGCTACAGCGCGCGAACTGCGCGCCCTGACATCATCCCTTCGCGTCCGGGCTTGGGGTCGCGAGACGACCCGGACCCAGGACAGGCACGGCGCTCAGCCGGTGCGCAGCGCCTCGATGAGCTCGCCTTTGCTCATCTTCGAGCGCCCGTCGATGTCGAGTTCGCGTGCGCGCTCGAGCAGCTCGTCCTTCGTGCGGTCCTCGTAGTTCTCGGCCTTGCCGCCGCGCACGCCCGCCTCGTGGGCGTCGGTGTTCGCGATCCGCGCGGCCTTCTGTTTGCTCATGCCTTCGTGGCGCAGCGCCTCGTAGCGGGCATCGTCCTGAATCGTCGGTCCGTGGTCGCCTGCCATCGCCGTCGGCCTCCTTCGTGTCGTGACTGGCGTTGCGTGTACCCGGCCGCGCCGTGTGCGACGCTGCCGCCAATGGACGCGGGCACGGCGGCCCTGTTGGCCGCGGCGGGTTTCGCCGCCGGCGCCGTCAACGCGGTCGCGGGCGGCGGCTCGCTGATCTCGTTCCCGGCCCTGCTCGCCGCGGGCTTTCCGAGCGTGACCGCGAACGTCACGAACTCGATCGCGCTGCTGCCCGGCTACCTCGGCGGTTCGCTCGCCTACCGCGACGAGCTCTCCGCCCAGCGCGAACGGATCCGCGCGCTCGTGCCGACGACCGTGCTCGGCGCCGCGGCGGGCGCCGCACTGCTGCTCGTCAGCCCGGCCTCGGTGTTCGAGGCGATCGTGCCGTGGCTCATCCTCGCGGCCTGCCTGCTGCTCGCGCTGCAGCCGCGCGCGGCCGTGTTCGCGCAGCGCAGTCGACGCACCCGCTCGGCGCCCGCGCTGCACGGTGCGGTCTTCGCGGCGACGCTCTACGGCGGCTACTTCGGCGCCGGCCTGGGGATCGTCCTGCTCGCGCTGCTCGGCGCGCTGCGGCCCGACGATCTGCAGCGCCTCAATGCCCTCAAGGGCCTGCTGTCGCTGCTCGTCGCGCTCGTCAGCGCGGTCGGCTTCGCGCTCTTCGGGCCGATCGCGTGGGACGCGGCGCTGATCGTCGGAGCGACGTGCCTGCTCGGCGGCGTCGCGGGCGTGCGCGTCGCGCGGCGCCTGTCGGCAGCGCTGCTGCGCGGCCTCGTCATCGCCTACGGCATCGTCGTGGCGATCGTCCTACTTGTGTGAGAGTCGGCTCATGAACCTCACTCCAGACGCCCGGAACGGGTAGAAGATGCAGATCGACTCCTTGCGCGGACAGCTCCTGATCGCCGGCGCGACGCTGCCGGACCCGAACTTCGCTCGCACCGTCGTACTCGTCTGCGAGCACAGCCAGGAGGGCGCGCTCGGGCTCGTGCTCAACCGCGCGGGCGAGCTGATCGTCGGCGAGTCGGCGCCCGCGCTGGCCCCGCTCGTCGGGGACGAGGCGACGATCGACGAGGGCGGACCGGTCCAGCCCGAGGCGCTGCTCGTGCTGGCCGACTTCGAGGACGCTTCCATGGCGGCAATCCCAGTGCTCGGCTCGGTCGGGCTCATGGGCGACGGCAGCGACGTCGATGACCTCGTCGGCACGACGCGGCGCGCGCGCGTGTTCGCCGGCTATGCCGGCTGGGGCCCGGGCCAGCTCGACGCCGAGCTCGCGCGCGACGACTGGTTCGTGGCGCCCGCCGGGATCGACGACATCTTCGATCCCGATCCCGACGTGCTGTGGCAGCGGGTGCTGGCGCGCAAGGGCGGTCACTTCGCGGTCGTCGCGCGGATGCCGATCGACCCAAGCGTGAACTGAAGCGTCGCAAAACAGCCACGGGGCGGCGCTGCCGCCCGCCTCGTCGCGAAAGTGGTTGCAGCGGAGCCAGGCGCGGGCGAACGTCGCGGCGGTGAGGTGAGGTCGAGCGCCGCATGGCTGACGCTGGTGCATCTTTGACGGCTCAACGCCGGCCGATTCTGCAGCCCTCACAGATGCATCCATTTGGTGTCGAATCCTCCGGGTGTCGTCGGGTGGCCGGTTGATCCGTCACAGATGCACCTGTCCGACCGAAACTTTGTCGAGCAGGCGTCGCCGACCGACGGAGGCTGATGATGGGGTCGCTGGACCCACGCAAACGGTTAGGGTCGGCTGCATGGCCGAGTCGACGAAGTACCTCCTCTCCGAGGACGCGATCCCGACCCATTGGGTGAACCTCCTCCCCGACCTCCCAGGCGCGCCGCTGCCGCCGCTGAACCCGCGCACGATGGAGCCCGCGGGCCCGCCCGACCTGACGCCGATCTTCCCGGTCGAGCTCATCATGCAGGAGGTCTCCGGCGAGCCGGAGATCGAGATCCCCGACGCGGTGCGCGAGGTCTACAAGCTGTGGCGCCCGACGCCGCTGTTTCGCGCGCGGCGCCTCGAGCAGGCGCTCGGCACGCCGGCGCACATCTACTACAAGTACGAGGGCGGCTCGCCGGCCGGCTCGCACAAGCCGAACACCGCGGTGCCGCAGGCCTACGCGAACGCGCAGGCGGGCATCAAGCGCCTGACGACCGAGACCGGCGCCGGCCAGTGGGGCTCGTCGCTGGCCTTCGCCTGCTCGCTGTTCGGCCTCGATTGCGAGGTCTTCATGGTCGGCTCGTCGTACGACCAGAAGCCCTACCGGCGCTCGATGATGCAGACGTGGGGCGCGACCGTCCACCGCTCACCGTCGCAGCGCACGCAGTCGGGCATCGCGAACGCGCAGCACCCGACCGGCTCGCTCGGGATCGCGATCTCCGAGGCCGTCGAGGTCGCCGCGCAGGACCCCGACGCCAACTACGCGCTCGGCTCGGTCCTGAACCACGTGCTGCTGCACCAGACGGTCATCGGCCAGGAGACGATCGCGCAGATGGAGATGGCCGGCGAGGAGCCCGACGTCATCATCGGCTGCGTCGGCGGCGGCTCGAACTTCGGCGGCCTGACGTTCCCCTGGATCCGGCGCAAGCTGCACAGCGCGGACGGCTGCGGCCCGCGCTTCCTGGCGGTCGAGCCGGCGGCCTGTCCGACGCTGACGAAGGGTGTCTACGCGTACGACTTCGGCGACACCGCCGGGCTCACGCCGCTGATGCCCATGTACACGCTCGGTCACGACTTCGTGCCGCCGCCGCTGCACGCCGGCGGTCTGCGCTACCACGGCGACGCGCCGATGGTCTGCGCGCTGCTCAAGGCCGGCATGATCGAGGCGAAGGCCTACCGCCAGAACGAGACGTTCGCGGCGGCGCTGCAGTTCGCCCGCCACGAGGGGATCATCCCGGCGCCCGAGCCGGCGCACGCGATCCGCGCTGCGATCGACGAGGCGCTGGCCGCGAAGGAGGCCGGCGACCAGCGCGTGATCCTGTTCGGGCTCTGCGGCCACGGCAACTTCGACCTCGCCGCCTACGACGCCTATCTCGCGGGCACGCTCGAGGATCCCGAGTTCTCCCAGGACGATCTCGACGCGGCGCTGGCGGCGCTGCCGGAGGGCGCCCCGAGCGTCGCGTAAGGGTTGGCGACATCTAGCCCTGGGGTGCTCCGCAAGCGGATGCTCCGGGCGCACCATGGAGGGCGTGAACACTCGAACCCTCATCGCATGTCTGACACTCACCGCCATCGCAGCGACGACCCCGGCCGCCGCGGGCGCATCGGACGTGGCATTGCAGCCCGACGTCGGGGCGCAGTTCCTGACGGCGCTCGACGGCACGGTCGTGCAGGTCGCCGGCAGCGCCCCGAACTACAAGCTCATGCGGCGCACCGGCGCGGGTGCCTTCGCCCCGGTCCCCGGCGCGCCGGAGGCGCTCTACCGGTCGGTCGATCTCGGGCATGACGGCGCGGGCCGGCTCGTCCTCACCTACATTCGCTGCTCCGACGAGCGCAACTGCAAGGCCTACTCCGATGACCTCTCGGGTCACCGTGTCACCTACAAGCACCTCGCGCCGAAGCGCTGCACGCTGACGACGGCGCCCGCGCGCTGGCGCAGCCGCGTCGCCTACGCCCTGACGTGCATGAAGGCGCACGGCAGGTCCGGCATCTATGACGCCAGCCGCTCCGGCCTGTTCATTCGCACCGGCAAGGGCGCGGCGAAGCGCCTCCGCGCTCCCCAGGGCCGCCACTACATCGACCGCGTCGACCTGCGCGGGAGCACCGTCGCCGCGGTCGCACCCGGCAACCAGTCCTACGCGTTCACGCAGACCGTCGGCGCCGCGCACCTGCGCTCGATGCGCATCACCGACAACCAGGGCGAAACGGACGACTACTCGATCCTCAGCATGGCGCTCGGCGCCGGTGCCCAGGTCTGGACGCTCGTCGTCGACTCCGAGGAGGAGGGCAGCGCCGTCACCGAGGTCATCGGGCGGCTCGGACCGAGCGGCTGCGCTCGTGAGGGGATGGCCGTGACCGTCGACCCGAACACCTACGTCATGACGATTCCGGCCGGCGCGATTGCCGTCGACGGCTACAAGCCGTACCTCGCGACGAGCGCCGGCGTCATCGCCCACGTGTTCGCGCCGAGCTCCACCGGGTGCCCGTCATGATCCGGCGAACCCTGATCGGCGCGCTGACACTCGCCGCCGTCGCGGCGACGCCGGCGACAGCCGCAACGAACGAGCCGTTCGTCGCGCCCAACTCGGGCGGCCAGTCGCTCACGGCGCTCGACGGCACACTCGTCTGGGTGACCGGCGTGTACCCCGAGCAGTCGCTCGTGCAGCGCACCCCCGACGGCGTCGTCGCACCCGTCGCGGGGGCGCGGACCGCCATCTACCGCTCGATCGACCTCGGCCACGACGATGCGGGTAGGCTCGTGCTGACCTACCTGCGCTGCTCCGACGAGCAGCGCTGTGCCCCCTACTCGGACGATCTCGCCGGACACCGCGTCTCCTATCGCCGCCTCGTGCCGAAGCGCTGCAAGATCACGTCGGTCCCGGCCCGCTGGGGCAGCCGCGTCGCGTACGGGCTGCGCTGCGACAAGCTGCATGGCGACCCCCACCGCTACGACGGCAGCCGCTCGGGGCTGTTCGCTCGCAAGGGCGCGGGAGCGGCCAGGCGGCTGAGGCTGCCCAAGGACGCCGACCAGTTCGTGCCATACGTCGACCTGCGCGGCACGACGGTGGGGGCCGTCGCCACAACGTACGCCAATGCGTTCACGCAGACCGTCAACGGCACGCACCTGCGCTCGGCGCGGGTGGCCGACGCGGCCGCCACGAGCAACGGCTCGATCACCGGCATGGCGCTTGGCAACAGCGGCCGGCTGTGGACCGTCTACAACGACATCGGCCTCGGGTCGGGGCCCGGCCTCGCGCTGATCTCGCGGCTCGGGAACACGAGCTGCGTCGACTCGCAGCGCGTCCCCACGCTCAATTCGTTCGGCAACCGCGTCTCCGCGACGGCGATGGCCGTCGACGGCGACACGCTGTACCTCGCGACCCTGGACGGCGGCATCGTGACCCAGCGGTTCGCTCCGACGAGCGTCTGCCCGTAGGCAGCCCGCGGACGCGATCTGGTGGTTGATCCGGCAGCTTTTTCGCCCAACGACGTACCGAACGAGCCACGAGCCGGCTGCCGCCGGCCCGGCGCTGCGGCCGGCATGACACGATGCGCGCCATGAGCAGACCGCGTCTCGTCACCATCACCGCCGCCACGCTCGTGTCGGTTCTGCTGCCGCTCGACGCCTGGGCGGCCCTGCCGCGCAAGGACGCCGGCTATCAGGGCTCGAGCTCCCAGCGGGCCGGCGGCAAGCTGAACTACCCCGTCGCGATGCGCGTCTCGAAGTCGGGGGCGACCCTCTCCCGCTTCGACATCCAGTGGGTGGCGAAGTGCGCCGCCCCGGAAGGGCAGCGCTCGATCGGCGGCGTCGCCGTGATCCAGAAGCGGCGGATCTCGCGCAAGGGCTCGTTCGGCAGCACGGCCTCCTATTCGCGCGACGTCGGCAGTGGCCAGACGGCCGACTACAAGATCAAGCTGGCAGGTAAGTTCAAGAAGCGGACCCTCGCGACGGGCACGTTCCGAGCCACGGTCTCGATCAAGGACGCCGCCGGCCAGCAGGTCGACTCGTGCGACAGCCGGACCTTCACCTGGAAGGCCCGCGACTAGATGAGTAGTTCCACGAACCCGCGCCCGCAGGAAACCGTCTCGCGGCGACCGCCGCCACGCCCGATCGACCGCAATACAACCCGGTATGGCCACCGATCGGGCGCGACGGCGCTCATCCACGATCCGGCTCCCTGCGAACACGCGGCCGTGGAACTACTCATCTAGGCCGGCCCGCTAGGCCACGTTCTCGAGCGCGCCGCCCCCGACCGCCCAACGCGCGACCGGCGCCTTACCCCAGCGCGCCTCGCGGGCGTAGTGCATGAGCGCCGGGAAGTACTCCTCCAGCGGCGGCGGCTCGGCGTTCAGCGTGCGCCGCCCGCGCAACGCGTCGAATGTGCAGCGGACCTTGAAGTAGGACATGAACACACCGGCGCGGGCCTCGGCCTGTGGGTCGACCCCGGGGCCGACGAACTTCGGCGGTGCGGTGTCGAAGTAGTCCGCGGCCATCGTCGCGAGGCGCTCGTTCGAGACGGCCTCGTCGCTGGCGACGACGTGGAACGGGCCGCAGCGCACCGGTCCGGTCACGAGCTCGAGCAGCGCGTTGGCGACGACGTCGACCGGCACGATGTCGATCGGCGCATCCGCCTCGCCGGGAATCGGATCGAAGAGGCCGCGCGCGAAGGCCTGCAGCGGCCAGTAGATGACGTTGAAGCACGGCGTCCAGCCGGTCTTCGAGTCGCCGACGATGACGCTCGGGCGCACGATCGCGGCCGGCAGGCCGCTCTCATGCACGAGCTGCTCGGCCTCGAGCTTCGTCTCCTCGTACGTGTTGCGAAAGCTCTGGCCCATTTGGCCCTGGCGCTCGCGCGCGCGCCCGCCGCGCTCGCCGGCGACGTACGCAGTCGAGACGTGCACAACGCGATCGAGCGAGCCGTAGTCGCGCGCTTCGGCGGCGAGCGCCAGGATCTCGCGCGTCCCCTCGACGTTGATCCGGCGGGCCTCTTCGAGCTCCAGCGAGAAGCTGACGGACGCCGCGCAGTGCACGACCGCACCGATGCTCGCCGTCAGCGCGTCGCGCGTCGCAGTGCTGAGCCCGAGGCCGGGCTGCTCGAGGTCGGCGGCGACGCCGCGCACGCGACGGCGCATCGCGCGACGGCGGCCCGGTGAGAAGAGCAGCTTCATGAGCTCGTCGATGCGCGCTCCCGCGGCGTCGTCGTCGGCGGCCCGGACGAGCGCGACGACCTCGCGGTCGGTCTGCTCGAGCAGGCGCACGAGCAGCTCCATGCCGACGAAGCCGGTCGCGCCGGTGAGCAGCACCGGCCCTTGTTTATGCGCGTGCGGTCCGCGAGTGGTGGCGAGTGTCATATCGAGCATACGCTCACGGTTGCGGCTATCGCATCGAATTACAACGCTTCCACCCGGTTGGGGGGGAAGGGTGGACCGGATGGCGGGGCCGATGCTCCACCCGGGCAGGTCGGCAGGACGCTCTCACTCGATCAGGCCGAGCCGCTGCGCACGCCCTACGGCAGCGGCGCGGTTGCGGACGTCGAGCTTGCGGTACACCGCGCTCGCGTGCTCCTTCACCGTATGCGCGGAGACGTGCAGCGCCGCCGCGATCTGGCGGTTCGTCGCACCGCCGGCGATGCCGACGAGAACCTCGTGCTCGCGCGGCGTCAGAACGTGCCGGCACTCCTCCGGCGGTGCGCGGTCGGGCAACGCATCGCCGCGCGCCACGCTCCACACCGCGCGCGCGATGTCCCTAGCCGGCCAGTCCTTCGGCACGAAGCCGCTCGCCCCGCAGGCGCTCGCGGTCGCCGCGGACATGCGACCAGCGCCGGAGATCAGCAGCACGCGAAGCTGCGGGCGTTCGCGGCGCAGGCGCTTGCAGACCTCGGGGCCGGACTCCGCGCCGAGGAACAAGTCGACGAGCGCGACGTCCGGCGCGTCGTTGCGCGTCAGCTCCAGCGCCTCGTCGCCGGTGCGTGCCGCCAGGTAGCACGCGACCCAGCTCAGCTCGCCGATCATGAGCCGGAACCCCCACTGCACGACATCGTGATCGTCAACGACGAGCACGCGAACGCGATCGGTCGCGGCGACGGCGTTGGTCACGCGTCGTCACCGGGGATCGGTACGACGAGACGCACCTGCCACGTGCCCGGCGAGCGCTCGCCGAACTCGACGAGGCCGCCGGCCTGCAGCGCCTCTAGCGCGGCGAGGCGCAGGCCGACGCCGGTGCTGGCGGTGCGCTGCGGGGGGACGCCGTCGTTCTCGATCTCGAGCACGAGCGTCGCGCCGTCGGTCTGCGTACGGACGACGAGGCGCTGGGCGTCGGCGTGCTTGCGCGCGTTGCGGACGGCCTCGGTGAGGACGGCCTGCGCGAGCGGCTCGAGCGACGCGGGCACGCCGGCGACCTCGCCCTCGACGCAGATGCCGAGGTCGGGGTGCTCCGCGCCGAGCCGGTCGAGCTCGGCGGCAAGCGTCGTGCCGGTCGGCGGCGACGTGCGGCCGAGCGGGCGCTGCAGCGCCGAGCGCAGCTCGCCGAGCGCGGCGCGGACCTCCGCGGCGCTGCGCGCGCGGGCCTGCTCGCTCAGCGGCTGCTCGGAGGACAGCGCGAGCGAGACGCCGAACAGCCGCTGCACGACGCCGTCGTGGATGTCGCGGGCGAAGTCGATGCGCTCCTCGAGCTCGCGCGCGCGCTCGCCGTGGTAGGTCGCGCTGCGCGACGCGGAGGCGAGCGCGAGCGTCTTGCCGAGCATCCGCAGCAGCTCGCGTCGCGGCTCGTCGATCGGGGAGACGCCCGCCGCAGGCTCGGCGAGGATGACGCCGATCCAGCGTCCCGCGGCGACGATCGGCACGTAGATGAGCGCGTGGTCGCCGACGAGCCGCGCGAAGTCCTCGGAGATGTCGTGGCCGTGCTTGGCGAGCACCTCGATGACGCGGTCCTCGGTCAGCGCCTGGCGGGCGACCGGCGCGGACTCGACGGTGACGTGTCCCGCCGTGAAGCCGTCGAGGGCGATCCCGTGCGCGCCCGCGGCGTGCACGCGGCGGCGCGCGTCGTCGTAAGTGAAGATCACCGCGCGGTCCATCCCGGCGAGCCGGCAGACCGCCTCGGCGAGCGTCGAGAAGAACTGCTCGGAGCCCGGCTGCTCGTCGACGCCCGCGATGACGTCGGACAAGAGCTCGAGCGCGGCGATCGAATGCGATGCCGGCGTCAGCGATTCGTTCGCGTTCACCCCCTCATCGTGACGTACGCGCGTCACGCGGTTGTGATGGCCCGGCCGTCAGCGCCCCGCGACGGCGGCGTGAGCACCACCGGTCGTGGACTTCGTCGTCTGCTTGGCCACCTGCTTGGAGGCGCCACTCGCCGCGTTCGCGCTGGCCGGCGCGGGGGTCGCCGGCGGAGCGGCGGGATCCACCGGGATCGCGGGCGCCGGGGCGGCCGCCGCCGGAGTGCCGGGGATGACCTTCGTGCCGGCGAGATACGGGGCGGGGTTGCGCGCGATGCCGTTGACGCGCGTCTCGAAATGCAGGTGCGCGCCGGTTGTGTGCCCGGTCATCCCGACGTGCCCGATGACCTGGCCGACGGCGACCGGCGTGCCGACGGCGACGATGAGGTCCTTCAGGTGCGCGTAGCACGTCGAGAACTCGGGGCTGTGCTGTACGCAGACCATGTTCCCGTAGCCGCTCTGCGTCGCGGCGAAGGCGATGACGCCGCAGGCCGCGGCCTTGACCGGCGTGCCGACGGGGGCCGCGAGGTCGACGCCCTGGTGGTGGCGACCGTCACCGAAGCCGGCCGTCTTCGTGCCATGCAGCGGCGCGGTGATGATGCCCCCGCACGTGCCGGGCGCGGCGGCCGACGCCGGCGCCGCGGTGGGCGCAGTGGTCGCGGCGGGCGCGGCCTTCAGCAGCGCGAGCCACGTGCGCGCGTCGACCCTGCCGGTGCGCGCCAGTCCGTTGCTCGACTGGAAGTCGCGCACGGCGCGCGCGGTGATCGGACCGAAGATCCCGTCGGCCGCGACGCCGAGCACGCGCTGGATCTGCGCAACGGTCCGGCCGTGGGCACCGCGCTTGAGCACGCGCCCGTCGAAGCTGCGCTTCAGCGGCTTGACGAGCGACGACGCGGTGCTGCCGCGCCCCCGCGCGGACGCCGACGCCATCGGCAGCAGCGGCGAGACGAGCAGCGCGGCGCTGACGGCGGCCGCGGCGCCCTTCGTCTTCGGCGCGGCCCTGCGGTGCTGCGCCGCGAGCTCGCGCCGGCGCAGCGAGCGATCGAGGGAGACCTGCCAGACGTCGAAGCACGCCAGATCTCGATGCGGCGCCGCGGCGCCGGCGGCGGGTGCCAGGTACGACTCGAACACGACGGTCCTCCCATGGGCGAATCTCTTTGTGTCGCCTACGGGGTTAGCTGCCGGGCTCGCGCGCAAAGACCGCGCTATGCCGCTGATCGCGGCAATTCGCCCCTGTGACCACCACGGTCACCTTGGGTCCCCCGCTCCCGTGACGCAGGACGTCACCGGACTCGGCTCGGGATTATGAAACCACACGCGGCGGCGGAGTTGCGCCACACGGGGATGGGATCGGGCGCATGTTGCGGGGAAATCGGGCGTCATGAAGCGCCGACGCGACGCGACATCCGGCGCCATGCGCGCGGGGATGCGGCCCGTGCCCGGGTCGCGCGCAGCTGGTGCACGCGCAGCGCGAGCAGGCCGGCGGCCTCCGCGCTGGGGTGAAAGGGATCGGCGATGACGCGGTCGTCCTCGAGCCCGTGCGCGGCCCACGCGATGTCATCGACGAGCGCGATCAGCGCGGGGCCATGCAGCGGCGGCGCGGTGTCGAGCGCGGCGAGATCGCGCAGCGCCGCCGCGTCGCTCTCGCGGGCGAGGCGGATGACGACGGGACGGGCCGTGGCGAACGTCCCGGCGGTGTCGCCGCTCACGGCGCGCTGTGCGAAGCGATCGATCAATCTTTCCAGCGTGTATGACATGGTGGCCTCCGTCGGCGGGCGTTGACCCGGTGTGTAGGGCACTGTACGATCCAACACCACCATGTCAATGTCATACAACTTTGGAGTGATTGACCTCCAGCGCGAGGGCGAGACCTCGATCACCCAGCAGCTCACCGACCACATCGCCGGCCTCATCGACGACGGCGAGCTGACGCCGGGCGAGAAGCTCCCCGCGACGCGGGCACTGGCGGCGGACGCGGGCATCAACCACCTCACCGCCGTGCGCGTCTACCGGCGCCTCGCCGAGCTCGGCTACGTCACCGCCGCCGTCGGCCGCGGCACGTTCGTGCGTCGCAACGTCCCCGCCGCGTCCGCCGCCGCGTCAACGGCTGAGAACGACGACTGGCAGCTCGGCATGCTCGCGCCGCGCACGCTGTCCTACGCCGACGAGATGCTGCGCGACTCGCTGCACGCGCCGAACATCGCCGGCTCGATCCCGCTCGCGTCCGGCTTCCCGGACCCGGATCTGTGCCCGTCCGCCGAGCTCGCCGAGATCGCCGCCGAGATCGCGCGCGACGATCCCCGCTCGGTGACCGACTACCTCGAGGTCGAGGGGCTGCCGGAGCTGCGTGAGCGCCTCGCCGAGCTCGGCCGCGAGGCCGGCTACGCGCAGACCGCCGACGAGATCCTCGTCACGTCGGGCGCGCGTCAGGCGATCGACCTCGTCGCGCGGGCGATCCTGAGCCCCGGCGACGTCGCCGTCGTGGAGTCGCCGACGTTCGCCGGCACGCTCGCGTCGTTGCAGGCGTCGGGGGCACGCGTGCTGCCGCTGCCCGTCGACGAGAACGGTGCCGACATCGGCGCGCTCGAGCGGATCCTCGCGCGCCACGAGGTCAAGCTCGTCGCGCTGCAGGCGTCGTGTCAGAACCCGACGGGCGCCGACCTGTCGCCGCAGCGCCGTGAGCGCCTCGTCGAGCTCGCCCGCACGCGCGGCTTCTTCGTCCTCGACGACGGCGTCTACGCGACGATCCGCTACGACGGCGCGCCGCGGCGGCGGCTGCGCGAGCTCGCGCCGTCGCACGTCATCTACGTCGACTCGCTGTCGAAGACGATCGGCGGCGGCCTACGCGTCGGCTGGGTCGCAGCGAGCGGCCCCGTCCGCTCGCGCCTGATCGCGCTCAAGCTCGACAGCGACATCCACACCGCGGCGCTGCCGCAGCATCTCGGCGAGCGCTACCTGCGCGGCGACCGCCACGCGCAGCTGCTCGAGCGCTCGATCCCCGTCTACCGGCACCGCCGCGACGCGCTGCTGCACGCCCTGCAGCACCACCTCGGCCACGAGGCGACCTGGCGAGTGCCGAACGGCGGCCACCACGTCTGGGTCACGTTCGACGCCCCGATCGACGAGCGCGCGCTGTACGTCGAGGCGCTGCGCGCCGGCGTGTCGTTCCTGCCCGGCGGCGCGATCCAGGCCGAGAAGTCCTCGCGCACGAGCATGCGCCTATCCTTCGGCCTCGTCGACCCCGCGGTCCACGACGAGGCGGTGCGGCGCCTGGCCGTCGCGCTGCGCGAGGTCCGCCGGCGCAGCCGCGGCAGCGCAACCGGCGCCCTGTCCTGACGCGTGGCGGTGTCCGGCGCGCGTCGCGAGACCGCTGGTGACGGCGACATGTCTGCGAGGGCGTTCAGGCAGGGGCTTGACAAGGCGACGTCCGCTGTAGTTCGGCGATCCGCCGACATCGCGGTCGTGCTCCGAGGGGCCTCGGTTCGGTGGCGCTCCGGGCTGCCCAGATCGACTGGGACACAATCGTGGACAAAAAGCGCACAACAATCATCGTCGCACCGCTACCATAGGCTATATGGCCACGATCGCAGCGGACATCACAAGGGACAGCAAGCGGGCGTGCTTGGCATCACATCCGTGGATCACCTTCCGGGCGGATCTATCGGATGCTTCGCCCTGGTTCTTCGAGAATATCGGCGAGGCGCGATCCAAGTGCAAGCACTTGGCGATGGCCCCGATGCCGCCCCGTATCGCTCGAGAGATGCATAGCCTCTTCCTCGCGAAGGGCGCGCACGCGACTACCGCGATTGAGGGCAACACGCTTTCGCAAGAGCAGGTCGAGCGCGTGATCAGAGGCGAGCTCGCGCTTCCGCCCAGTCAGGAGTATCTCCAGCGCGAGATCGAGAACATCGTCCGAGCATGCGTCGGCATCGAGCAGACGATCGTCGAAACCGGAACGTTCGAGATCTCCGTTGACTTGCTTGCGTCGCTCAATGCGCAGGTGCTCGAAGGTCTGGAACGCGAGGACTGGGTGCAGCCAGGTGAGTTCCGACGGCGCGCTGTGGGAGTAGCGGCCTACCTCGGGGCGCCTCACGACGATGTCGCGTTCCTCACCGAGATGATGGCGGTCTGGCTCAACGGGCCTGACTTCGAAGCCGCACCCGACAACAAGCGTCAAGGCTTCCTCAGAACGCTCGTGCGCGCCGCAATGGCGCACCTGTACATCGCATGGATCCATCCATTCGGCGATGGCAATGGTCGCGTGGCACGCCTCGTGGAGTTCGGCGTTCTGACGGCCGCTGGGATCCCGTCCGTCGCAGCACATCTGCTCTCCAACCACTACAACCAGACACGCTCGGAGTACTACCGGCAGCTGGACGCGGCGAGTCGCTCCGGAGGCGACGTGCGAGCATTTCTCGCCTACGCTGTGGAGGGCTTCGTCGACCAGCTCGATGAGCAGCTCAACATGGTACGCGGCCAGTACTTCTCGAATGCGTGGACGGTGTTCGTCCACGAGCATTTCAGGCACGAACACCGGCAGACGGCGAAGCGGCAGCGCGACCTCGTACTCGCGCTTCCCAATGTCGGAACGGTCCCGCGGAGCAAGATCCGTCACCTGACGCCCGCGATCGCGGAGGCGTACGCCGGCAAAGGCTCGAAGACGATCAGCCGTGACCTCAACGCACTCGACAAGCTCGGCCTCATCGCGCGCGAGCCCCAGGGCATCCGCGCGCGTCAGGACGTCATGATGGGCTTCCTGCCGACTATCGCCGGCGACGGCCAGATCCTTCTGTGAACGCTAGGGGTGAGCCGCATGAAGATGGTGATCGCATACATCCGCCACGAGGCCTTCGAGCCGATCCGCGCGGACCTGCTGACGAAGGGCTTTCCGTCGCTGTCGGTGACCGAGGTCAAGGGCTCCGGACGCCAGAAGGGCATCACCGAGCACTACCGCGGCTCGAGCCTGACGAACTACCTGCGCCCGAAGGTGAAGATCGAGTGCGTGGTCGCCGCTCGCGACGTGCGAGCCGTCGTCGACGTCATGCTCGAGCACGCCCGCACCGGCGGCGTCGGCGACGGCAAGGTGTTCGTCCTCAACGTCGAGGAGGCCTACCGCGTGCGCACCGGCGAGGCCGGCGAGGAGATCCTGCAGCTGCATCCGGACGCCGCGTCCGAGCTCTGATCCGCCGCGACCGGGCGGGGCGCGGGGCGGGTACGCTGCGGCCAACCCCGACGACCCGATCGCAGAGGAGCCGTCCATGCAAGTCACCTGGCTTGGTCACGCCACGTTCCTGCTCGAGGACGGCGACACGCGCGTCCTCGTCGACCCGTTCTTGAGCGGCAGCCCGACCGCCCCGTGCGGGCCCGACGAGATCGAGTGCGACGTCATCCTGCAGACGCACGGCCACGTCGACCACTACCTCGACACGGTCGACATCGCCAAGCGCACCGGCGCGACCGTCGTGGCGATCGTCGAGCTCGCCGGCGAGATCGCCGGCAAGGGCGTCGAGGACGTCCGCGACCCGAACATCGGCGGCACCGTGACGTTCGACTGGGGCTGGGTCAAGCTCATGCCCGCATGGCACACGGGCACGACGCCCGACGGCACCGCCCACACCCCCGCCGGCCTGCTCATCTCCCTCGGCGGCAAGCTCGTCTACGTGCTCGGCGACACGGCGCTCTTCAGCGACCTCGCGCTCGCCAAGCGCGCCGGCAAGATCGACCTCGCGATCGTTCCGATCGGCGGCCACTACACGATGGATCGCCACGACGCCGTCGCCGCCGTCGACCTCGTCGACCCGTTCCAGGTCATCCCGAGCCACTACGGCACGTTCCCCCCGATCGAGACCGACGCGTCGGCGTTCGCCTCCGACGTCGAGGCGCAGACGAACGCGCGCTGCGTCGTGCTCGAGGTCGGCGGGTCGCACGTCGTGTAGCTCGCCGTGCGGCCGAGATTATGGCACCTGCGTCTGGCTGAGCAGGGTCGAGCGCTCGCGCATAGAGGCGACCGGGCACCTGCGCGTACGAGTAGTTTACATGTTGGTTGACGCTGCATTGCTCCCCCTGTCAACATCACACCATGCGGCCTATCTCCAAGATCCCTCCTGCTCCGCGTTTCCGCCTCAGGAACCACCAACTGGCACTCGTGCTGTGCCAGATTCGGTTTTCGACGGTTCTTCGCATCAACCAGGACGATGCGGTAGTCGCTTTCCAGGAGGCCATCCGGCACACCTATCCGCGGTATGCGAAGCAGCAAGGCATGACTGCGCTCATTACGCCACAGGGAGTCCAGGAGCAGGCCGTCGCCGCCGCCCAGCATCGGTTCGATGACTCTGAGGGGACCTTCACCGCGACCCTGTCGACGGACTTCGTGGCCCTCGAGACGCGGGGCTACGCCGATATCGACGACTTCGTGTCGCGAGTCGTTGCCCTCGCGACCGCGGTCGAGGAGCACTACGCGCCCGCAGAGATCCAACGTGTCGGCCTACGCTTCATCAACGAGCTGCGCCTACCCGGCGCCCACCCCAGCACCGAGCTGCGCGAGGCCATTGCGCCCGCGTTGCTGGGGGCGGTCGGCAGCAACGAGCTGATCGACGCGGTCGTAGGCGCGCAGCAGATCCTGGAGCTCGCCGGCGACGACAGCCGAATGCTCGTCCGGCACGGCCTGCATAGGCAGGGCACCACCGTGGATCTACTGCTAGAGCAGACCAAACCCAACCCTCAGCTCAGCCAGCCGTTCTATCTGATGGATATCGACGCCTTCGCCGAACGCAACGTCAGCTACAGCGTCGACGGGATCGAGACGATCCTGCGTGAGTTCAACGACGATGTCCGCAGCTTCTTTGCCTGGGGAGTATGCGAGGACTACCGTCGCAACACGCTCGGGCAGACGGACGCGTGACATGAGCGCGATCGTCCACCACACCGAGCTCAACCAGCCGCTCGGCTTCGACCGCCTGCACACGCCCCGCGGTACCAACCTGGCGACGGTGTTGACCATCGGAGCTGCACTGCTTGGCGGCCCGGTGGTCGACCACGGCACCCGGATCATCGACCGCCACGACTATCGCCCGGTGATCGATGGCACGTCCCTTCGGAACGTGCGGGTTGAGGGATCCGTCACGCCGTTTCAGGTCCCAACCCGGATGGCGCAGATTCGGGCTTTGGCCGGGTTCTCGCTGCGCGATTGGGCGAGCGTGTTCGGCGTCAGTCACTCTGCGATCAAGCAGTGGGCCGACGGCGATGAGCCCGAGCGAGAGAAGCTTGACCGCGTGCTCGGAGCGCTGACGGAGGCCTCCGCTCACAAGGGGAATCTCGGAGACTGGTTGGCTACGCCTCTCCCCGGCATGACGTTACGACCGCTGGACCTGCTGCGGGATGACCAGTGGCGCGCATTTCGCGGCGCGATCCGCACCCGCTCCTCCCCCGCCGTCCAAATCGCGCCCGACGAGCTCGTTCGCCGTCGTCGCGCACAGGACTCCTGGGCCGTCCCCGAGCGGCCTGTCGCTGCTGACGACGAATGAAGCAGGATGACGGCGGCAGACGACGCCACGGCGCACAAGTGGTGCTGGGAACAGGGCAGTCTGCTGCCTGACAACACCGGCGTGCTCCCGCTGCAATGGGTGCACCCAGATCACCCCACGAGCAGGGCCGCCCGAGGATTCGTGACCCAGGTGCGCCGCCAAGGCGCGCCGATCGGTCCTGCGCCGATGACTGTGCCGTCGAAGCAAGGCGATCGCCTCCTGGTCATCACGCAGAGCTGCGACATCGCGAAACGGCCGGAGGACCTCCCCCAGATCGAGGTCGCGCGCGTGTTCTCCACGAGGAATCCTCGCATGGTCGCCCAGGCACAGGACTTCGGCTCTGCTCGGTATTTCCGCGTCAACGACAGTGACAACGAAGGCGCCTGGGTGCTCGACTACGGCTGGCGGGCTTTGCTCGACAAGGGATTCCTGTCCGCTGTCCGGCCCGACAACGGACTGCTCGACGCGCTGAGCCCGGAACGCCGCAAGATCCTTGCCCGCTGGCTCGGCCAGCGCTACAGCCGTGCGGCCGTCCCGGACGATGACTACCCAATCGTCACTCAGCCTGTCCGCGAGGCATGGGCCAAGCTAGTCGACGACGATCCTGAGACTGCGGAGCACTTCAATCACGAGTACCGCGAATGGCGGTATCGCCGGGAAGATGACGGATCGTTGACGATCTATATCTTGTCGTCGAGACCAGTCCCCGACGCGTTGGCTGCGCTCGAAGTCAGCGACTTCCTCGCGCAGGCTCTGCACGGCTATCCCGGCAGCGTCCAGGTCGCCACCGACAAGCGGTCCTACTACACGTTCACCAAGGCTGACGAGATGACCACAGAGCAGATCAGCATGGAGTGGGCCAGCCGCGACGAGACAGCCGGCAACGCCGCACTGCCGGAGTAGTGCGACGAGACCACGAAGGCACGGGCCTTGGAGCTGCGACACAACTCGGCGGCGCCGCTGACCAAGATCGATGCGACCGTCCGACAGTCACGACGGTCGATCCCCTCGATCGCTGCCGCAAGCTCTCTCAGCAACTTCCCAGCATTCGTGCCGACAATGTCCGCATGAACGTGTCGCCCGCAACCGCCGAGCAGCACCGCGTCCTCGTCGTCGACGACGAGCCGAACATCGCCGACGTCGTCTCGATGGCGCTGCGCTTCCAGGGCTTCGAGGTCGAGATCGCCGGCACCGGCCGCGACGCGCTCGCGGCCGTGCGCACGTTCGACCCGCACCTCATGGTGCTCGACATCATGCTGCCCGACATGGAGGGCTTCGAGGTCGCCGAGCGCCTCGGCGCCCAGCGCGCGACGCTGCCGATCATCTTCCTGACGGCGCGCGACGCGACGCAGGACAAGATCCGCGGGCTGACGACCGGCGGCGACGACTACGTCACGAAGCCGTTCAGCCTCGAGGAGCTCGTCGCGCGGCTCCGCGCGATCCTGCGCCGCACCGGCGTCGACCAGCCCGCCTCCAGCCGGCTGACGTTCGAGGATCTCGAGCTCGACGAGGACACGCGCGAGGTCAGCCGCGCCGGCAACCCGATCGAGTTGACGGCGACCGAGTACCGGCTGCTGCGCTACCTGCTGCTGAACCCGCGTCGCGTGCTGACGCGCGCGCAGCTACTCGACCACGTCTGGGAGTACGACTTCGACGGCGACTCGCGGATCCTCGAGACGTACGTCAGCTACCTGCGCAAGAAGCTCGACCCGCACGGCCCGTCGCTGATCCAGACCGTGCGCGGCGTCGGCTACGCGCTGCGCCTGCCGCGGGGCTGAGGGAGCGCGTCGCATGTCCCTGCGCGCCCGGCTCATCATCGGGCTCGTCGCGGTCGCCGCCACGGGGCTCGTGCTCGCGGGCGCGATCACGTACGCCGAGCAGCGCTCCTTTCTCTACGAGCGCGTCGACAAGCAACTCGACGCGGCGACCTCGCTCGTCCTGACGGCGTTCGACGGCAACGCCGACGGCCGCGGCATCGGCCTCGGCGCCGGCCCCGCCGTCGCGGGACCGCCACCGCTGCCGCGCGAGGACCTCGGCGGCGGCCGCGGCCGCCGCGGCGACCGCCCGCCGCCGGACGTCTCATCGCGCACGTACGGGGAGCGGCGCAAGGCCGACGGGCGCACCGTCGTGGCGCAGAAGTGGCCGCGCCTGAACGGGGAGACCGAGCCCAACCGCCCCGACCTTCCCGCCCACATGACCGACGGTGAACGCATCGACGTCGGCTCGACCGGATCGTCGAGCCTGCGCTACCGCGCCGTCGCGACATCGGGTCCGAACGGCCTGACGATCGCCGCGGTCCCGCTCGACGATGTCGAGGAGCCGCTGGATCGGCTGCTGCTCGTCGAGGGGCTCGTCATCGGCGGGGTCCTGCTCGCCCTCGCGATGGCGGCGTGGTTCATCGTGCGACTCGGCCTGCGGCCGCTGGACCGCATCGGCGAGACCGCGGGCGCGATCGCCGGCGGCGACCTCGCGCGGCGCGTCGAGCCGGCCGAGCCGCGCACGGAGGTCGGGCGCCTCGGCCTCGCGCTGAACGCGATGCTCGGGCGCCTGGAGGAGGCGTTCGCCGAGCGCCGTGCGAGCGAGGAGCGCCTGCGCCGCTTCCTCGCCGACGCGTCGCACGAGCTGCGCACGCCACTGGCGTCGATCCGCGGCTACGCCGAGCTGTTCCGGATCGGGGCGGCGCGCGAGGGCCCGGAGATGGACAAGGCGATGAGCCGAATCGAGGCGGAGTCGACGCGCATGGGCGTGCTCGTCGAGGACCTGCTCGCGCTCGCGCGCCTCGACGAGGTCCGCGAGCAGCGCCGCGAGCGCGTCGACCTCGCGCAGCTCGCCCGCGACGCCGTCGACGACGCGTGCGCCGTCGCACCGGACCGCGAGATCTCGCTGACGGCCGACGACGCGCGCCCGTCCGAGATCGACGGCGATCCCGGCCAGCTACGCCAGGTGCTGTCGAATCTCATGCGCAACGCGCTCGTGCACACGCCCGCTGGCACGCCGATCGAGGTCGCGGTCACGCCGGCAGCCGGCGACGAGGTGCGCGTCGAGGTCCGCGACCACGGGCCGGGGCTGCCGACCGGCGATCCCGCCGAGCTCTTCGAGCGCTTCTGGCGCGCCGACCCAGGCCGCGGGCGCGGGCGCGCGGGCGCCGGCCTCGGCCTCTCGATCGTCGCGGCGATCGTCAACGCGCACGGCGGCCGAGCGGAGGCGGCGAACGCGGACGGCGGCGGTGCACGCTTCACGGTCACGCTGCCGCGCAAAGCGGCGGCGGGCGATCCAAGCGATGCGCCGCGGTCCGCCGAGGACGCCGCCGGCGACTGACGCGCGCGACGGTTCAAGCGCGGCGCGAAAACGGGATCCGGCCCGCTACCCGCGACAGGCGCGCCACGGCCGGCTCCTCGCGGCGAGCGGCCTCGATCGACTGCGCGAGGAGCTGCATCGGGTGCAGCAGCGGCCGCGGCTCGCCCTTGCGCTCGAGGTGCGCGGCGATCTGCAGCGTGCAGCCGGGGTTCGCGGCGACGATCGCGTCGGCGCCGGTCGCGAGCAGGTTGTCGGCCTTGCGCGCGCCGAGTTGGGCGGCGGCCTCTGGGCGCGTGAGGTTGTAGATGCCCGCCGACCCGCAGCACAGCTCCCACTCCTTCGGCTCGACGAGCTCGATGCCGGGGATCGTGCGCAACAGTTGGCGCGGCTGCGAGCGCACGCCCTGGGCGTGGGCGAGATGGCAGGCGTCGTGATAGGCGACCTTGAGCTCGACGTGCCCGCGCGGTGCGCGCGGCGGCACGCTCGCAAGCAGCTCGTGGACGTCGCGCGCCTTCGCCGCGAGCGCGGCGGCGCGCTCGCTCCAGTCGGGATCGTCGCGCAGCAGGTGGCCGTAGTCCTTGATCGCCGAGCCGCAGCCGGCGGCGTTGACGACGACGTGGTCGTATTGCTCGAAGGCCTCGATCGTCGCCTTCGCCAGCGGCCGCGAGTCCTCTTCCTTGCCGGCGTGCAGCCCGAGCGCGCCGCAGCAGCGCGGCGCGCGCGGTGCGTGGACCTCGAAGCCCTCGGCCGCGAGCACGTCGACGGTTGCCGCGTTGACGTCGCCGAAGTACGCGCGCTGGACGCAGCCCTGCAGGAAGCCGACCGTGCCGCGCTTCTCGCCGACCGCGCGCGTGCGCGCCGGAAGTCGGTGCCAGGCGTCGCCCATCGTCACCGGCGGCGCGAGCTCGGACAGCGTCTGCAGCGTCGGGAAGCGCTCGAGCAGCTTCGAGTGCCGCAGACCCGCCGCCAGGCCCGAGCGCCGGAAGACGACGAGCAGCGGGACCGTCGCACGCAGCCGGCCCGGGTACGGGAACGTCGCGAACAGCATCCGCCGCAGCAGCTTCTCGCGGCGCGTGCGCGGGTGCAGCCGCTCGACCTGCGCGCGCGTGTCCTCGATCAGCAGGTCATAGCGCACGCCCGACGGGCAGGCGGTGACGCAGGCCATGCAGCCGAGGCAGTTGTCGAAGTGCCCGACCATCGTGTCGGTCAGCTCGCTGCCCTCCTCAAGACCCGCGCCCATCAGCACGATCCGTCCGCGAGGCGAATCCATCTCCTCGTTCCAGAGCACGTACGTCGGGCACGTCGGCAAACAGAAGCCGCAGTGCACGCAGTCCTCGACGAGCTCCTGCTGCGGCGGCTTGTGGTCGTCGAAGGCGCGCGAACCCGATCCCACCCGCCCGGTCGCGTCGTCGTCGATCGCGTCGATCGGCGACATCCGGCTCAGATTCCCCCGACGAAGGTCGCCGGGTTGCAGGTGGCGGTCGGGTCGAAGCGGGCCTTGACGCGGCGCATGAGGACGAGCCCCGAGTCCTCGGGCTGATCCCACGGGTCGAGGTGCGAGCGCACGTAGGCGGGCGCGTCGAGCACGACGCACGGCGACGGCGCGAGCACCATGCGGACGCGGTCGATCGCCGTCACGAGCTCGCCGGGTGCAGCCGGCGGCAGTGCGATCCACGAGACGCCGAGGGCGGCGCGGCCGACAAGCGTCGCGCCGGCGACCTGCGCGGCGACGCAGACGTCATCGAGCTGCGACGGGCGCCCGGAGACGCGCACGACGGCGCCGCCCTCGAGGCTGCGCTGGCCCGCGCGCTGGGCCGCCCACAGCGGCTCGTCGTCGCTGACGGTCGCGGCCTGCATGCCGAGCGACTCGATCAGTGTGCGGGCGTTGTCGGCCTGCTCGGCGGCCGCGCTGCCGCCGAAGCGCGCGAGCACCGAGCCGAGCGCCGCCTCCCAGTAGACGTCGAGCGATTGCAGCTCCAGCGAGCTGTGCGCGAGCGCGCCCGCGACGCGCGCGAGCTGACCCGGGTCGTCGGTCGTACCGATCGCCGTCGCCTGCGCGCGCGGGCGCGGGTGCAGCCGGAGGGCGACCTCGACGATCATCCCGAGCGTGCCGAAGGAGCCGGTGAAGAGCTTCGCGAGGTCGTAGCCGGCGACGTTCTTGATGACCTTGCCGCCGGCGTGGGCGAGCGTGCCGTCCGACAGCGCCACCGTCACGCCGAGGACGAGGTCGCGCGGGGCGCCGTAACGATGGCGCAGGGGGCCCGAGTCTGCCGCGGCCAGGACGCCGCCGATCGTCGCCGCCTCGCCGGCCCCGAGCGGCGGGTCGAGCGCGAGCATCTGACCGGCGTGAAGGAGCGTGTCGTCGAGCTCGCGCAGCGACACGCCCGGCTGCAGCACCGCGGTCAGGTCGCCGGCGTTGTGCTCGACGATCGCGTCGAGTCCGGCGCTGTCGAGGCACAGCCCGCAGTCGGCGCCCGGACGCCCCCACGGCTTCGTCCCGGCACCGACGATCCGCACGGCCATCCCGTCGTGCGCGCAGGCGCGCAGCAGCCGCCCGGCGTCAGAACCCGTCTGCGGCGTCTCGCTGCGGACCGTGTCGGTGTTCGAACCCGTGCGAGCCACGGCTGCTAGAAGCGCTCCGCGACGCCGTCGCGCTCGAGCGGGTGGCGGCGATAGGGACCGGGCACCTCGCCGCACAGGCGCGGCGTCGGCATGACCTTGCCGGGGTTGGCGAGCCCGCGCGGGTCGAAGGCGCAGCGCAGCATCTGAAACGCCGCCAGGTCGAGCTCGTCGAACATCCGCGGCATGTAGCGCTTCTTGTCGACGCCGACGCCGTGCTCGCCGGTGATCGAGCCGCCGGCATCGACGCACGCCTCGACGATCCGCCCGGCGAGCTCCTCGGCATCCTCGGCCTGGGCATCGCCGTCGTAGAGCACGAGCGGATGCAGGTTGCCGTCGCCGGCATGAAAGACGTTCGCGACGCGCAGCCCGTACTCGTCGGACAGCTCGGCGATGCGGGCGAGCACCTCGGGCAGCTTCGTGCGCGGGATGACGCCGTCCTGGACGTAGTAGTTCGGCGCGAGGCGACCCATCGCGGCGAACGCCGCCTTGCGCGTGCGCCAGATCGCGGCGCGGTCGGCGTCGTCCTGAGCGATGCGAATGCTCAGCGAGCCGTTGCGTTCGCAGATCGCGACGACGTCGTCGAAGCAGGCCTCGCATTCCGCCAGCGAGCCGTCGAGCTCGATGATGAGCGCGGCGCCGACGTCGGTCGGAAAACCGGCCCCGACCGCCTGCTCGGCGGCCTGGATCGTGAGGTTGTCCATCATCTCGATCGCGCCCGGGATGACGCCGCCGGAGACGATCTCCGACACTGCCTCAGCCGCCTCCGACGTCGTGTCGAAGAACGCGACCATCGTCTTGATCGCCTCGGGGACCGGGATCACGCGCAGGGTGACCTCAGTGCAGATGCCGAGCGTGCCCTCCGAGCCGACGAACGTCCCGAGCAGGTCGTAGCCGGGGTGGTCGAGCTCCTTGCCGCCGAGCGTGACGACTTCGCCGTCGGCGAGGATCACCTCCACGCCGGTGACGTAGTTCGTCGTGAAGCCGTACTTGAAGCAGTGCGCGCCGCCCGAGTTCTCCGCGACGTTGCCGCCGATCGAGCAGACGATCTGCGACGACGGGTCGGGCGGGTAGAAGTGCGTCGGCCCGACGGCCGCCGACACCTCGACGTTCGTCACGCCGGGCTGCACGACGATGCGCTGGTTGGGCAGGTCGACCTCGAGCACCGCTCGCATCCGCGTCAGCGCGATGAGGACGCCCTGCGCCACCGGCAGCGCGCCGCCCGACAGGCCCGAGCCCGCCCCGCGCGCGACCCACGGCACCGCGGCGTCGGCGCACGCGCGCACGACGTCGCGGACCTCCGCGGTGCTCGCGGGCAGCACGACCGCGCCCGGCGTCGACTTGTACTGCAGCAGGCCGTCAGACTCGTAGGTCCGTAGCTGATCGGCGTCGGTGTAGACGTGCTCGTCGCCGCAGATCTTGCGCATGCGCGCGACCAGCCCGGGGGTGATCGGCGAGTGGCCGGGGAGCAACGACGTGGTGGTGGCGGTATCCGGCGAGTTCATTTCGCGACCGGCGCAGCACTCGCGACGAACGACGGCGATCGCCGCGGGGCAGGCTGACGCAGGGTAGGACACATCGTTGCGCATGGAGCACTCGACCGGCTAAAGGGTCCACCGTCGAGCGCTCGACGGTTCGCCGGACATTGCGGGGGCGTTCGTCGAAGACACGCCGCAGGCAGCAACGTGCGCTTCCGTCGGGTGTACCCCGTAGCGTCGCGCTTTGCCGCCATTCGAGAGGAGCAAGATCGTGTCGCAGTCGTACGTGTTCGAAGCCGAGCTGGAGGGATTCGAAGGGGTCCACCGCGTGATCGCCGTGCGCGAGGACCTCACGCTCGTCGACCTGCACTATGCGCTCCAGTCGGCCTTCGGTTGGGACGACGACCACCTCTATGCGTTCTGGGTGGCGGCCGAGTGCTGGTCCAGCGAGGACGGCCGCTACACGCACCCGTGTGAGTCCGTGCGGTCCGCCAGCGGCGGGCGCAGCGCCGCGATCGGTCTGCGCCAGCTCGACCTCAGCGACGGCGCGCGGCTGGCCTACGTCTTCGGCTTCGAGCGCGAATGGCGGGTGCGCCTACGCGTGAATGGGGTCGTCGCCGACGACGGCCGCCCGTCCCCGCGGCTGCTTGAGTCCGCCGGCGCGGCACCGCCGCAGTACCCGCTACACGTCGGCGTCTTCTAGAAAAGCGTCAATCGGCCCAGGGCACGGTTTGGGCGCCAACACCCGTCCCGCCAACATCAAGACGGCATCAAGGTTTGCGCCCAGATGCCGAATACGAGCACATGACCGATCCATCGGTACCGCCGCCCGCATCCATGACGACCGCGACGCAGGCTCGGGAGGCAGGACAGACCCGCAGCGTCGTCGAGCTCGCGCGCCTCGTCCGTCGTCATCGCCCGAGCGGCGAGGAGATCCGCCGCGATCGAGCCGCCCCGCACGCCGTGCGTGACGAGCTGCTGGGGCTGCCGAGCCGCCGCCGGATGCAGGAGGCCATCGACGCGGCGCTCGACCACTTGCGCGCCGGCGGCGAGCCATCCGCGGTGCTGCTCATCGACGTCGAGGCGCACGACGACCCGGGCGACCGCGTGCTCGTCACGCTCGCCGAGCGGCTCGCCGCCTCGCTCACCCGCGAGGATCTCGTCGCGCGATTCGACGGCCACGTGTTCGTTGTCGTCGCGCACGAGATCGCCGACGAGGCCCGTGCCTACGAGCTCGCCGCGCAGCTCAAGCGGATGCTCGAGGCGCCGCTGCCCGGCGACGCCACGTCGACGCCACAGGTCAGCATCGGCGTCTCGATGGTGCGCGAGGAGGACCCTTCCGTCGGCGCCGTCGTCGCGCGCGCCGACGCCGCGATGTGGGCGGCGCGCAACAAGGTCCACCGCGACGCGCGCGGCGGCGTCGACTGCTCGCCGGAGGCAGCGCGCGAGGCGCTTGTCGAGGCGGCCTTCGAGCGCTCGACGATCGAGGACTTCGACGTCTACTACCAGCCGGTCGTCGACCTGCGCTGCGGATCGGTCGCCGCGATCGAGGCGATCCTGCGCTGGGAGCATCCGGATCTCGGCACGATCTCACCGATGGAGTTCCTGCCGATCGCCGAGCGCCAGGGCCAAATGGTCACGCTCGGCCGGCTCGTCATCGAGAAGGCGTGCGCGCAGACCGTGCGCTGGGCCGCGACGCGCGACGGCCTACCGATGCGCACGACCGTGAACATCTCGCCGTCGCAGGTCGCCGATCCGGCGTTCCTCGCCGACGTCATGGCGGCGCTCAGGGAGAGCGGCGCGACCGGCCAGCAGATCGCCTTCGAGCTCAGCCCCGAGACGGTCGAGGCCATCGATCCGGCGCTGCTACGGGCGATCGTGGACGAGAAGATCGAGCTCACGCTGGACCAGTTCGGCACCGGCTCGTCGACGCAGGCGGACCTCGGGGAGCTCCCGATCACGACGGTCAAGCTCGACCGCTCGTTTCTCCCCCACGACGGCGAAGTCGGCGCGGGGGAGATCCTCCAGCGCACCGCCGAGAGCGCCCGCGATCTCAGCCTGCACGCGGTGGCGGTGGGCGTCGAGCGCCTCGATCAGCTCGAGCGGGTGCGCCTGGGCGGCTTCGAGTTCGCCCAGGGCCATCTCTTCAGCCGCCCGCTGAGCGCTGCGATGATCGAGCAGCTCGTGCGGCGCGAGCGGCCGTTCGGGGCGCTGCTGGCGCCACGGCCGGCGTGGCTGGATCTCGCGCTCGACGGCGACGAGCCCGCTGTCGAGGTCGAGGTGGAGGTCGAACTCGAGCTCGACGCAGGCGAGCCGGCGCTCCCGTAGCGGCGGTGTGTCGGGTTCGGGCCGCCCAGCGACCTTAATCCGACACCCCCTCGCGCTACTCGGGGGGCGCGGCGTCGCCGGCGTCGTCGTCGGCTGGTTCGGCGAGCGCGATCGGCGGCAGGACGTAGTACTTCGCCCCGCCGCCGCCCGCCGGTGTCTTGCCGCCATGGACGACGATCAGCGGCTCCTCGGCGATCTCGCCGCCGTGGGCCAGCACCCAGGCGTCAACGAGCGTCCTGACATCCTCGGGCACGTCGTCGCGGCGGATGGCGAGCATGCCCTGCGGACGGTTGGTCATGTTCGACAGCGGCATGTCGAGCAGGCATTCGCGGATGAGGTCGGGCATCGCACGCAGTTTCGCATGCCCGGCCGCCCAACCGCGTCTACGCTTCCGGCCCGGCCGGCACGGTGCGCACGGGAGGCGAGATCATCGTGTCGCCGTCCGGGGGAATCCTCGTCAATTTGGCTTGACAACTCCCTCTCTGTCAGGCTATCTTGACGGCATGGATGACTTCACCACGACACGCGCAACGCTCAACCGCAACCTCAGCGAAGCGACCGCCGCCGACCCGCTGCAGGCACTCACCACGATCAACCTCGTCCAAGGCGACGTCGACGTCCGCCGCCGCGAGGCGGTTCGGGCCGCGGTGCCGCTGCACTCCTGGGCGGAGATCGGGGAGGCGCTCGGCGTCTCCCGCCAGGCCGCCCACCAGAAGTTCGCCAAGGAGTGGGCGAACGAGCTCAAGAACGAGCTCAAGACCGAGAGCAGGACGTTCAAGAAGGCGATGAAGAACCTCGAGCTGCGCGACGCCGCGGACGCCAAGGACCGCCTCGATGCCGTCATCGGCGAGTTCAAGCAGGCCAACACCCGCCGCGGGAAGGGCTAGGACGTGCGGATCGTCGCGGCCTCGGATCTGCACGGCTACCTGCTGGCCGTGCCCGAGTGCGACAGGTACGCGTATAGACGTGCGCCTGGCGGATGATCAGCCGGTGTATCGGTTGCGGCGGTGGTTGACGTCGCCGTAGTTGTGGATCCCGACGATCGTCGCGCGGCGGCGGTAGGTCGGGGAGAGGTGGCGGTAGAAGCTGCGCATGTAGCGCTGCACGCCGGGTTGGTCGAGGACATCGAGCGCCACGACGGCGCACGAGCGGCAGTGCGGCTTGACAGCGCGGTACAGCTCGCGGAAGAACTGCGCTGCGCGGACGGGGCTGCGGTAGGTGGGCTGGCTGGCGTGGTTGGCTTCGTTCCAGGTGCCGAACTCGCGGACGCCGAGGCGGCGGAAGTACGGGACGAGGCGTTGCAGCGCGTGGCGATATTCGCTGACCGATGGCAGGCGGCCGTGCTTGATCGCGTGGTCGTCGGTGGAGAGGTGCAGCAGTACCTGGATGCCGCGCGAGCGCGCGCTGGCGACGTACGCGGTGGCGTTGGCTCGCTGCGTCGCGTCGGCACGGTATGGGTGGTGGCGACCAACGTCGTCGACCGCGCGGGCCCGATCGGTGGTCGATTCATGTCGGGTAGCTGCCGACGGTGAGGCGAGCGAGCATCCGGTCGACGACCTGCTCGAGCTCGGCGGTCGAGATGTTCAGTTGGCCCGCGATCTGCCTCGGGGATGTTCCGCCGAGAAGGAGTTCGAGGATCGGGACGTCCTCGGTGTCGAGGCGTTGCACGGCCGCCGCGACAAGCTCGGCGCTCGGGTCGGCGATCAGGTTCTCGCCGGCCGCGAGCCGGCGGATGATGGCGGTCAGCGCACGCGGCTCGATGCCCTTGTCGGCGATCGCGCCGGCGCGCGCGATACGCGCTGGGACGAGCATCGCCCGGCCGGCGAACGCGGAGTACATGAGCACGGCCGGAGGGCGTATCCCGGCGGTGATCTCGCGGCACAGCGCGAGGCCGTTCAAGCCGGGCAGCTGGTAGTCGAGCACCACGACGTCGGGGCGCATCCGGTAGACGGCGGGGGCGACGGCGAACGTGTCGCCGACATCGCCGAGCGCGGTCATGCCGAGCTCGGCGTCGATCAACGCTCGCAAGCCGGCGCGGACGGCCGGATGATCGTCGACGACGAGCACCGTGATCTGTTGCGCGGGGTCCATACGGACAAGATCGTCGCCCGTCGCCCACGGGCCTATGGTGGCTGACCGCCATCGGACGGCCGATGGCGCGAATGGGGTCCAGGACCATGTCCAGTCGGGCCGACGGCGGGCAGCATCAAAGCATGCCCATCACCCTGCCTTGCCGCGGCCTGGCGTTCCCGACGATCGCCTTCGCGGGCTCGGGCCACGGCCTCCTGTTCGTGGCGGGCCGGCGATCGCATCGGCGCCACCGGCACGCCCGCGTATCGGACCGAACGCACGACGGCGACGAGCTTCCGTACGCCCCTGACGCTTGAGAACCTGATCGCCGCGCCGGTGACGTTCAGCCAGACGAGGGTGGCGACGCTGCGCGAGCCGCGCGTCTCGGGCGGGATGAGCCTGACCGCCGACCTCGGCCGGCGGTCACAGGCGCTACACGATCGAAGCACGGCTGCGTCGAGGCACGCCCGCAGGGCCGACCGCAGCTGATCGTCGACGCAGCGGGCAACGCGACCGCGGCACCTCGGTGAGTTCCCGCAGCAGGAGCGATCTGCCGTGCGCGTCTCACAACGCAACGAGTAGCTGACACCGGCTGCGATGCTGCGAGGCACGATGCCGACGCACAGCGAGCTGACCGGCCTCCGACGCGGCTCGCAGATCGCTTCGGTCGCGTCGGCGCCGAGGCGGTCGCTGTTGTGGCGGGTGTTCTCGGCCAACGTGATCGTCCTGACCGCGGCGGCGCTCGCGCTCGCGCTCACCCCGGTCACCGTGAGCTGGCCGGTCAACACCGGTGAGGCCATACTCCTGCTCGCCGGCCTGGCGATCATCCTGATCGCCGACCTGCTGCTGATGCGCCGCGCGCTCACGCCGCTGGGGCGCCTGTGGGAGGCGATGCGGCGTGTCGACCCGCTGCACCCCGGCCAGCGCATCGATCCCGGCGCTCGCAGCGTCGAGGTCGCCGAGCTTGCCGCCGCGTTCAACGACATGCTCGACCGCCTCGAGCGCGAACGGCGCGACAGCGCGCGCCGCACCCAGGCCGCGCAGGAGCACGAGCGCCGCTGGCTGTCGATGGAGCTGCACGACGAGATCGGTCAGAGCATGACCGCGCTGCTGCTGCAGCTCGACGTGCTCTCACGGACCGCAACCGCGTCGCAGGCGCCGCTCGTGCGCGCGGCGACCGACGCGACGCGTGACTGCCTGCAGCGCGTCCGCGCGATCGTGCACCGCATCCGGCCCGAGGCCCTGGATGATCTCGGGCTGTCCAGCGCCCTCGTTCAGCTCTGCGAGCGGATGTCCGCCCCCGGGACGCTGCAGGTCACCTGGACGCTGGAACGCGCCCTGCCCGAGCTCACCGACGACGCGCAACTCGTCGTCTACCGCGTCGCGCAGGAAAGCCTGACGAACGTCGCACGCCACGCCGACGCTCGCAGCGCGAGCGTCGTGCTGCGACGACACGCCGGCGGTGTCCGGCTCACCGTCACCGACGACGGCGCCAACCCGGCGCCCGCCGCGTCGACCGGCTCCGGGATCCGTGGCATGCGCGAGCGCGCCCTCACGATCGGCGCCAGCCTGCAGATCACCCACGACGCCGGCACGATCGTCGTACTCGACGTACCGGCCACGGAAGCGGCGGGATCGACCGCTTGACCGTGCCGCTGAAAGCCCGGGTCCTGCTCGCCGACGACCACGCGCTCGTGCGCTCCGGACTGCGCATGGTGTTGAACCTCGAAGCCGACCTCGACGTCGTCGCCGAGGCCAGCGACGGCTTGCAGGCCGTCGAGCTCGCACTCGCCCAGCCGTTCGACCTGGCGATCCTCGACGTCAGCATGCCCGGCCTGACCGGGCCGCAAGCCGCACGCCAGCTGCGCGATCACCGCCCCGACCTGCGCATCCTGCTGCTCTCCATGCATGACGGCGAGCAGCATCTGCGCGAGGCGCTCGCGGCCGGCGCGTCCGGCTACGTCCTGAAGTCCGCCGCCGATCGCGACCTCGTCCACGCCTGCCGGGCCGCCCTGCGCGGCCAGCCGTTCGTCTACCCGGCCGAGATCGACGCGATCCTGCGCGCACACCTCGAAGACACAAGCGGGCCCGGCGGCGCGGGGATCGACCGGCTGTCGGCGCGCGAGACGGAGATCGTCAAGCTCGTCGCCGAGGGCCACAGCAGCAAGACCATCGGTAGCCTGCTGCACATCAGCGACAACACCGTCGAGCGTCACCGCGCGAACGTCTTCGACAAGCTCGGACTCACCGACCGCGTCGCACTGACGCGCTACGCGATCCGCCGCGGGCTGATCGAACCGTGAGCGGCGCGGCCGTCGAGCGCGCGTCGCCCGCCCACCCTCGCGCCACGCACGCGCTGACCGCGTGATCGAGCGCACGGACCGCGCGCTGTTCTGCGGTCAGCCGCGCGGCAAGGTCCTGCGGGCATGCGTCACGCCGCTGGCGTCGATCTTCGGATCGGGGTTTCTCATCATCGTCCCGATCCTCGAGCGGACGCTCGGCGCGCTCGCCGTCGTGGGCATGTCAGCCGTCTGCTGGCTTGCGTGGCTCGTCGGTGACGCAATACGTCACAACGTCGCCGCTGCCGCGCGGCATGATGCGGGGGGCCGACCGGATCAACTCTTACGGCGGGTCGAGCGAGCCTCGGACCTCACGATCGTCGTCGCATACGTCATCTCGGTCGCGCTGTACCTGCGAATCCTGGCGCAGTTCGTCGTCGGCTATGTCTCGTCGGGATCAGGGCTGGCCGAGCGGATCGTGGCCGTCGCGATCATCGGCGCGATCACCGCCGTCGGACTGATCCGCGGGCTCTCCGGGCTGCGGCTGCTCGAGCGCGTGGCGCTCGCCGCGGTGCTCGTGCTCGTCCTGGCGATCGGTCTGACGTTCGCCGGCAGCGATGTCGGCCTGCTCGCCGGCGACGGCATCGACCTGCCGCCGGTGCCCGGCGGCGGCCTGGGGTCAGCTCTGCTCGTCCTGGGTGGGATCGTCATCACGGTTCAAGGCTTTGAGACCGTTCGCTATCTCGTCGGCGTCGATGCCCCGACGCGCATCGCCGCCAGCCGCGTGGCCCAGGTGATCTCCTCGATCGTCTACGTGCTGCTCGTCGCGCTCGCCACGCCGCTGATGGGCCTCGGAACGAGCCCCGGCGCCGACAGCGACCTGCTGGAGCTCGTCCGGCGCGTGGCGCCGTTGTTGGCGCTGCCGCTCGTGTTGTGCGCGGTGCTCAGCCAGTTCAGCGCGGCGACCGCCGACACCGAGGCCGGGGTCGGCAACCTGCGAGTCATCGGATGGAAGCCGCTGATCGGCCGCCGCTCCTACGTGATTGTCGGCAGCGTCGCCGCGATCCTTGCGGCGACGATCAGCACGAGCATCATCATCGTCGTCGCCTCGCGCGCATTCGCGGCGTACTACGCCCTGCAATGTGGCCTTGCGGCCCATACCAGCGAGCACCGCGGCCGCCGGATCGGCTACGCCGCGCTCGCTACGGTCATGATCGCCGTTGCGGTCCTCGCAAAGCCCGCCGGATGAGACGGGGTTGCACAAGACCGGCGAACGGCCTGATTCGCAATCGACCATCTAGCATCCGGTCGGTGCCTCGCCTCCCTCCGCCGGACCACAGGTGAGCCGAGGCGTGGAGCCCATCGTCGTGGTGCATGGCGGGGCCTCCGAGTGGTACGCCGGGACCGGCCCGGGTCGCGCCGCATGCCGCCGAGCGGCCGAAGCCGGCTATGCGGCCATGGCGGCCGGAGGCACCGCGCTGGACGCGGTCATCGCCGCGGTGCGGGTGGTCGAGGACGATCCGGTCTGCAACGCCGGCACCGGTGCCGTCCTGACGAGCCACGGCACGCTGGAGCTCGACGCCTGCGTCATGGACGGTGCCTCGCTCGCGTCCGGCGCCGTGGCGGTACTGCCACCGTTTCTGCACCCGATCGACGTCGCCCGCGCCGTGCTCGAAGACGGTCGCTATCACCTGCTGGTCGGGGACGGGGCGGCCGCGTTCGCCCGCGCGCGAGGCTTCAAGCCATGCGCGGCGGAAGACATGATCACCGCCGACCGCCGAGCCGAGCTCGAGGGCAACGGCCGCTTTGAGCGCGGCAACACCGTCGGCGCCGTCGCGCGAGACGCCACCGGCCGCCTGGCCGCCGCGACGAGCACCGGCGGGATGGCCGGAACCGAGCCGGGACGAGTCGGGGACGTGCCGCTCGTCGGCGGCGGGACCTACGCGGACGAGAGCGCCGCCTGCTCGTGTACCGGCGACGGCGAGGCGCTCGCGCGGGCCTGCACGGCGTTCTGGACGGTCGAGAACGTCGCCGACGGCGCGCAGGTGACCGCGGAGCGTTCCGTGGCGCGCGTGCTCGAGCGCTTCGGCGGCTACGGCGGCCTGATCGTGATCGACAAGGCCGGCGACATCGGCATCGCGCGATCCGCGTCGGCGATGCCGCATGCGGTCGCTCGCGCCGACGGGTCCGTGGTCGACGGCGAGTAGCCGCCCTCCGGGGCGGTCCGTAGGCGCACCTGCAAATCAAGGTACCCCGCCTACCTCGGGGCGCCTAGTGACGTGCAGGCCAAACTCGCAGGCGGATTTCCGCCGTTCGGTCCCTGGCCGCAGGAGCCCCGGCGCGACACGCTGACTGGGTCCGTGCGCAGCATCGAGCCTGCGCCGGTTCGGCACCGATGCCGCAAGGAGGCACCCAATGACCGATCACCCCATGGCTCACCAGCCGGTCGATGAAGTCGAGTCGGGCCCAAGCTTCGCGAGCGTTCAGGTCGCAACCCGGCCGCGCCCAGCGCGCGGCTCCGCACCGACGCACTCATCCGCGGCTGCGCAGGGCACGTCCGTGTTCGGGCCGAACGCCGTCCTCACGGCGAGGCTGCCGCTGTCCGACACCGGCGCCAACACGGCCGATCCCCATCTCTGCGACGCCTACACGGGGCCGATCGTGGCGATAGCAGGCGAGACACCCGTGATCTGCAGCGCCGGCGTCGCCAGTCCGTGCGGGCTGGAGCTGCTGGCCGCGGCGGGCCTTCCCCTGAGCCGCGAGATCCGCACGTACCGCACGAGCGCGGACTTCCGCCATCTCGTCGGCGAGGTCATCGGCAACGGCGAGCGGCTGCTCTGCCAGCACGTCCACAGCGAGCAGGAGGTGCCGGCCGATGCCTGCCTCGTGACTCCGGACCTGCTGCGCTACCTCAACAACAAGGCCAATCTCCCGGCGCTCGTGGGTTCCGAAGGCGCGCCGAAACGCTCGTCGATCGACGCCGCCGACGTCGCGACGCTCCGGGTCGATGAATCGTGGGTGCTGAAGGTCTGCTCGGACGACTCCTCCGGCGGCGGATACGGGGTCTACGTCCATCAGGCCGGCACCCCCGTCGCGCGGCCGCCGTTCGTGCAGCCGGGCGCCGAGCTGATCGTCGAGGAGCACCTCGACCTCGTGGAGAACTGGTGCGTGCAGTTCTGCGTCGAGGCGATCGGCGCGGCGCGCTTGATCGGGGCGACGGAGCAGCTCATCTCCGACACCGGCGCCTACGGTGGCAGCCGGGTCGGCGGATCGGTCCTGCCGCCGGCCGCGACGGCGTTGTGTCAGTCCGTCGTCGAGCGCGCGCGCAAGCTGGGATTCGTCGGCTACTGCGGCATCGACACCGGGCTGACGTCATCCGACGAGGTGAAGATCTTCGACCTGAACTTCCGCATCAACGCGAGCACCCCGCCGTTGCTGGTCCTCAATGCCATTGCGGCGAGCCGCGGCCCGTCGTGGGAGGGCCGCGGACGCTGGCAGACCTTCCGTCACGACGGTCCGCTGGCGACACTGGTCAAGCGCCTTGCGTCCGTCTATCCCGACGCCAGTCTCGTCCCGGTCGCAAGCTACGACCCGGCGTTCACCGACAACGGCGCCGGACCGTCGCTGTTGTCCGCCCTCCTGGTCGGCGACGACGAACGCGACCTACGGCGGCTGACCGAGTTGCCGCTGCCGGCCGCCGTCGGGTCGTCGGCCGCGAACGTCGGGACCTGACCGGGTTTCGCGTCGGACTGCGGCCGCCGAGAGGCCCCTCGCCGAGGTATCTCGTCTGAGCCCGGTCCCGTCGCTCGTCGCCGTCGAAGGTGTGTGTACATCCTTGTATCGGATGTATAACATCCTACGAGCACATGGATGGATACGGGAAAGAGCAGCTGGACGCCGCACTGGCGGCGCTCGCCGACCAACTTGAGGCCGGTGGCACCCGGGCGCACCTGGTGGTGATCGGCGGCAGCGGCCTTGTCGCGATCGAGGCCGTCACGAGAACCACGCGTGACGTGGACATCGTGGCGTTGGTAGAAGACGGTGCTCTCGTCTCTGCCGAGCCGCTCCCGGAGGCCATCATCAACGCAGCCGCGCTCGTGGCGCGGGACCTAGGCCTGCAAGCGAACTGGATGAACTCAGGGCCTACCGGCCTGCTCCTCCACGGCCTCCCGCCCGGGTTCGCCGAGCGGATGATCGCACGCGACTATGGCCCGGCCCTGCGAATCTCGTACGCCGCCCGCGTCGATCAGATCTTCCTCAAGCTCTACGCTGCGGCGGACCGGCGCGAGCCACGGGACTTCGCGGATCTCGAGTTCCTTCGTCCGACCGCGGGCGAGCTCCGCGGCGCGGCGCGCTGGGCGCGGACGCACAACATGCCGGGGCCATTCGATGATGCGATCGCCCGCACGCTGCTGGACCTAGGGGTCGAGGATGACGGCCGCGACGCTTAAGGACGAAGTCGCCGGCGCGCTGCGAGGGCTGGCGTGGGAGCAGTGGTCGCAGCTCGGGGTTTCGGCCGCAACTCCCAGAAGGCGCGAGGAGCGTGCGGCCGACCCGGAAGCGCTGCTCCTGTTCACGCTCGACGTCGGCCGCGGCGAGCCCCGGCTGTTCGACGAGGTCCTCGACTGGCTCGTGCACAACGAAGCCCTAATCAGCGTGCATCGGCTGCGCAACCTGTCCGCGAATCCCACCGATCGTACGCTCGTGGACGCGGCGCTCGATTGGTCCTCGGGGGCGCGCCGGCGCGCACGCCCGGCCGCTCGAACCCCTCCGATCGCCCACGGCACCGCACTCGAGCCGCTCTTTACGTCGCTCCCGATGCCGCGCCGCGATGTCGACCCGGCGTTCGCGAGGCATGGTCTCGCGCGTTCCCCGCTGCAACCGTCGGGCAAGTCCCAGGCACCACGCCTCCACGACCCGATCGCCTTCGCTCTGCGCCTGCGTCGTCTGCTCGGAGTGGGGGTTCGGGCCGAGGTCGTGCGGACGTTGTTGACGATCCGCGCCCCGATGGTGTCGGGACGCATCATCACGGCCTCGGCCGGTTTTGCGCAGCGCAACGTCCGGGAGGGGCTCACGCAGCTCTACGAAGCCGGAGTCATCACGATCGCGAACGTCTCCGACGACCGTCAATACGCCATCCGCCACGACGACTGGGCCGCGCTGCTCAGGTTGGATAACACTCCGGAGCTCCCATTTCACTACGATTGGATCTCCTCGCTCCGCGCGCTGACGCGGATCCTTCGCTGGCTTGAGCGGCCGGATCTCGACGAACTGTCGCCGTATCTCCGAGCCAGCCAGGCACGAACGTTGGTTGCCGAGATCGAGCCTGATCTGCAACGCGTCGGCGTTGCACCAGGGGTCTATTCCCGACACGGTCCGGACTACTGGGACGAGTTCGTGGAGATCGTACGAGCGGCGGTTCGTCACGCCCGCGGAAGCAGGTAGTGCGCGATCCGTGCCGGCGGCCGGTCACGCCATCCTGTGGGATTGCTTGCCAATTGGGCTGACCCGCCATCCTACGGGACCGCCGAGGACACGAAGGCCGCGCCGCGGGCGCGTCTGACAGAGCCGACGAGCGGATTCGAACCGCTGACCCCTTCATTACGAGTGAAGTGCTCTACCAGCTGAGCTACGTCGGCAACGACGGGCCATCCTAGCTTGCCCGCCGCAGGGCGCCGAGTCCGAGGACCCGGCGCCGCCGGAGCGTGCTAGCTGACGGTGCGCGCGTCGACCATCGCGGGGTCGGGCGTGCGCAGCTTGACCGTGTCGAAGTCGTACATCTTCCCCGGCTTGGATCCCGGCGCGCCGAAGCCGAAGCCCGCCGCCTGGAGCTGCGCGACGGCGACGTTGATGTCGTCGAACGCGTAGGCCATGAACGCGTGGTCGTTGCCGAGCTTGCCGAGCGACTGGCGCGCGAGCGCGCGGTGAACCGCCTCGACGCCCATGAACTCGCCGGTGTAGCGGGCCTTGACGCCGTCGCCGGCGTTCCCGAACACCGTCGTGGCGATCATGTAGGCGTTGATGAAGATCTGATCGCCGACCTCGAGCGTCTCGAGCAGGCCGCGCGGGGTCGCGAACACGGCGTCCGGAACCCAGATCTTCGTCGCCAGCGACTTTCCGCCGAGGCTCGTCAGCGTGTCGTAGTGGATGAGCTCGTGACGCGCCGCGGCACGCACGTTGCGCGTCGTGACGCCGTCGAGGCGACGGGCGCTGAAACCAACGTCGTCGAAGCCGCCGAGCAGCTTGCCGAGACCGCCGAGCAGGCCGGTGAAGAGATCGTTTGCGCCGCGGCCACTGCCGAGGCGCTCGGCGCCCACGGTGTTGACGATCGTGGCGAGCACCTCCGCAGTGGTGGCGACGTTGAGGATGTTCTGCACCGAGTTGTTCGGGTTCTGAGACTCACCCGCGGCAACGGATTCGCTCGCGGCGAGCCCGAGCAGTCCCATGCTGCCGAGCGTCGCGGCGGCGCCCTGGACGAAGCGGCGCCTCGTCGACGCGGTCTCGTTCTTGTAGTCGCGGTCGATGCCCTGCCCTGCGAGGTTGATCGGATCGGTCACTGGACCCCCGTCGTCGTTCGTGGACGTTCGGGTCCTCGTGCGAGCGCCGTCCGCCCGCGGATCAGGCCGTCGCCGGACCTGGCGCGGACCCGGTCAGAACCACTGCCCGCCATAGCGACGCAGCCGTCGCGATCAGACCTCGACCGGCGCCGCGTGCGCCGCGTCGCGCGCCTCGATCTGCGCGATCTTGCGCTGCAGGTGCTCGGCCTGGCGCAGCGAGGCGGCGTCGATCAGGCGGCCGTCGAGGGAGACGGCGCCCTTGCCCTCCTTCGCCGCCTCGTCCATCGCCTCGATGATCCGCCGCGTGCGCGTCTGCAGCTTCTCGCTCGGCGTGTAGACCTCGTGCGCGAGCGCGACCTGGCTCGGGTGGATCGCCCACTTGCCCTCGAAGCCCATGATCGCGGCGCGGCGCGCGGCGGTCTGGTAGCCCTCGGGGTCGTTGAAATCACCGAACGGGCCGTCGATCGGGCGCAGGCCGTTGGCACGGCACGCCACCGCGATGCGCGCGAGCGGGTAATGCCACTGATCGCCCCAGTGACGCTCGCGGTTGCCGTCGTCGTCGGGGTCCGTGAGCACCGAGTAGCCGTGCTCCGAGCCGCCGATCGTCGCCGTGTGGCTCTGGATCGAGGCCGAGTAGTCCGCGACGCCGAAGACCATCGCCTCCATCCGCTCCGGGCACGCGCGCGCGATCTCGTCGATGTTGAACATCCCCGCGGCGATCTCGATGAGGACCGCGATGCCGAGCCGCTCATCCTGTCCGCGGCCGTCCTCGATCTGTGTCAGCAGGGTCGCGATGAGGTGGATGTCCGCCGCACAGGAGACCTTCGGGATCATGATCGTGTGCAGGTGCTCGCCCGCCGCCTCGACGACGTCGACGACGTCGCGGTAGCACCAGTGCGTGTCGAGGCCGTTGATCCGCAGCGACAGCAGCGTGTCGCCCCAGTCCTGCTCCTGCAACGCCGCGATGACGTTGCGGCGCGCCTGCTCCTTGTCCGCCGGAGCGACCGCATCCTCGAGGTCGAGCATGACGTAGTCGGCGCCGGCCGCCGGAGCCTTCTCGAGCATGTGCAGGTTGCTGCCGGGCACGCACAGCTCGCTTCGGTGCAGTCGGGTCGGCGGTGGCATCTGGCGTCCTCCCATCGAAGGTTCGAAGGGAGGTAGTGAATCGATCGAAGACCGTCGAGGCAAGGGACTCGGCGCAACATCGATGAGACAGGTCTCCCTCAGCCCTGCTCGTCCGCCCCGATCGGCGTCTGAGAAGCCGATCTACCGATCGCCCAGCCGGCGGCCTCGATCGCCTTGAGCGTCGACGCGATCCAGACGCGCTCGATGCCCGCGGCGCCACGGTCCTGCTCGCTCAGCAGGCTCGATCCGACGACAGCATGGATCGGCGTCCCGACGAGCCGCGCTCGGCGCACGAGCTCGCCGGCGATCTTGCCGCCGAAGCTCTGCTCGTCGAGGCGCCCCTCCCCCGCGACGACGAGCTGCGCCGCGCGCATCCGCGCCTCGACGCCGAGCGCGTCGAGCACGACCGCGGCGCCCGGCCGAAGCTCGGCATCGAACGCCGCCCACAGCCCGCCCGACAACCCGCCCGCGCAGCCCGTCGAGCGCACGCCGCGGGGGTCGCGCGGCAGCTCGAGCGCGACGCGCGCCAGGCGCTCCTCCAGGTGCGCCACCAACTCGATGTCGGCGCCCTTCTGCGGGCCGAAGACGCGCGCCGCATCCTCGAAGGCGGTCTCGACATCGCACAACACGACCAGGCGCGCCGCGCCGAGCCCGCCGCCGGCGCGGATCGCCTCGATCGCGCCGACGCCGCCGTCGGTCGTCGCGCTGCCGCCGACCGCGACGAGGATCTCGCGTGCGCCCGCGGCGGCGGCCGCGAGGATGAGCTCACCGCTGCCGCGCGTGGATGCCGCCCAGGCATTCCGCTCGTGCTCGGCGATGAGCCCGAGGCCCGAGGCCTGTGCCGTCTCGACGATCGCCGTGGCGCCGTCGCCGGCCAGCGCGAAGCGGCAGGCGACGGGCCGGCCGAGCGCGTCGCTTGCGGTCGTCTCGACGAGGCGCGCGTCGAGCACCGCCGCGAGCAGCGCCATCGTGCCCTCGCCGCCGTCGGCGACCGGGCAGCGGTCAGCCTCCCAGCCCGCCTGCTCGAAGCCGCGCGCGAGGGCATCGGCAACGGCCGTGGCGTCGAACGTCCCCTTGAAGGAGTCCGGCGCGAGGAGGACGCGGGCCATGGCGTCGAACGCTAGATGGTTGATTGCAGAGGCCGCACCGCGCCGGGCATCGACTTCGGCCAAGCTCCTGTCGTGAGCTTGACCTCCCACCCGCCGACCTTCGATCTGCAGTCGCACTCGACGTACTCCGATGGGGCGCTCGAGCCGGCCGCCGTCGTGGCGGCCGCGGCGGCCTCCGGCGTGCGGCTGCTGGCGCTCACCGATCACGACACCGTCGACGGCGTCGACGAGGCGCAGGCGGCCGCCGCCGAGCACGGCATCGAGCTCGTGCCTGCGGTCGAGCTGTCGACCGTCGACGAGCTCGGCGAGGACTTCCATGTGCTCGGCTACGGCATCGACCACCACGACGCGGCGCTCTGCGAGCAGCTCGCTCTGTGGCGCGCCGACCGCGCCGACCGGATCGAGCGGATGGCGACGCTGCTCTGCGGCCTCGGCCTCGAGCCCGATCGCGCGGAGCTCGACGCGCGCCTGAAGGCCGGGCACCCCGTCGGCCGCCCGCACCTCGCCGCGGCCGCGATCGCCGCCAACCGCGAGCGCCTTGAGCCCGTCGGCCTCGCCGAGCCGTCGGCCTTCCTCGAGGCCTACCTCGTGCCCGGCTGCCCCGCGTATTGCCGCAGGGCGACGCCGACCGTACCCGAGGCGATCGACGCGATCCACCGCGCGGGCGGCGTCGCGGTCTGGGCGCACCCGTTCTGGGACCTGTGGTTGGCCGACGACGTCACCGAGGCGCTGCTGCGCTTCAAGGACGCGGGCCTCGACGGCGTCGAGGCGTTCTACGCGACCCACAACCGCGATCAGACCGAGATGCTCGTGGACCTCGCCGGCGAGATCGACCTGCTGACGACGGGCTCGGCCGACTTCCACGGTCCCGAGCACCGGCGCTTCTCGCACTTTCGGGCCTTCGAGCTCTTCGGCTGCGAGCCGAACCTCGGGCCGATCGCGGCGGGCTGATCCTGACCGCCTTCAGCGGGCGAGCGTCCGTGCGAGGCGCGAGCCGAGCGCGTCGAGGGCAAGCTCCTCGTTCGGGTTGAGCTGAAACGACGCGCGTGTGTTCTCGACGAGGCCCTGGCCCGCGCGCAGGGCCGTGGCCGAGACTCCCGCCGCCGCGTCCTCGCCGAGCTCGGCGAGGCGGTCCGTGTGATGGACGAGCTCCGGCGCGCCGTCGACGATGCAGGCGACGTCGCGGAGCCACAGCCCGACGAGCGCAAGCCCGCGGTCAAGCGCCGCGGTCTGGGCGCGGCGCGCGGCGCGCTTGGCGCGCTCGCCGGCCTCGCGGCGCATCCGTCCGTGGTCTTTGGAGACGGCGTACTCGAGCTCGGCTTCGAGGCCCGTCTCGACGGCGGCCACGGCGCTCGCCCCCGCCTCGCGGGCCTGCGTGAGCAGGGCCATCCAGGGCCGTCCGGCACGCTCGCCGCGCAGCGCCCCGCGCGCAACGGCCTCGGCGCCGGCGCGCATCGCCGGCCCGTCTCCGAGCGCCAGCGACAGCGCCCGCGCGGCGTCGCCGAGCCCGAGCCGCGCGCACGCCTTGGCCGTCTGGGGCGCGACGGCGTGGCGGTTCAGCCGCGCAACGATCTCCTCGACCGTCGGTGCGTCGAAGCGGACCGCCTGGCAGCGGCTGGCGATCGTCGGCAGGACCTCGCCCGGGCGGCTCGTCAGCAGGATGAGATGCGCGAACGACGGCGGCTCCTCGAGCGTCTTCAGCATCCGGTTGGCGGCTTGGTCGTTGAGCTCGTCGGCGTCCTCGATGACGAACACGCGCCGGGTGGATTCGAACGGCGTGCGCGCGGCGCCCGCGACGACCGCCTCGTCGATGTCGCCGACGAGGATCCCGGCCGCGCTCGCGGGCGCGACCCAGGTCAGGTCGGGGTGCACGCCATGTTGCACGCGCGTCGCCGCGCCGGCCGGATCGTCCGCGCCCTCGGTCAGCAATGCCGACGCGAACGCGCGTGCGACCGTCCGCTTGCCGCTGCCGGCGGGACCGCAGAAGAGGTAGGCGTGGCTCGGCGCGCCGGTCGGCGGCAGCGCCGCGCCGAGCACGGCGCGCGCGTGGGGGTGGCGCTCGGTACCCGGCAGCATCGTCCGCGAACGGTACCGTCGCGTGCGTGCGCGGTCGGCTCATCACGATCGAGGGCCTCGACGGGGCGGGCAAGTCGACGCTCGCGACGGCCTTGCGCGCCGCGCTCGCGCACACGCGCGACGTGCGGCTGCTGCGCGAGCCCGGCGGCGTCGTGCTGTCCGAGCGCATCCGGGAGCTCGTCAAGGACCCGGCGCTGCGCTGCGATCCGCGCGCGGAGGCGCTGCTCTACGCGGCCGCACGCGCGCAGCTCGTCGACGAGCAGCTCAAGCCGCTGCTTGCCGGCGGGACGTGGGTTCTGCTCGACCGCTTCGTCGACTCGTCGCTCACCTACCAGGGCGCGGGGCGCGGGCTCGGCGTCGCGCAGATCGCCACGCTGAACGCCTTCGCCACCGGCGGCCTGACGCCCGATCGCACCCTGCTGTTGCGGATCGACCCGGCGATCGGGCGCGCCCGCCAGCAGGGCCGCGACGAGTCTCCGGACCGCCTCGAACGCGAGGCATCGGAGTTCTTTGAGACGATCTCGGCCGCCTACGACGAGCTCGCGGCGGCCGATCCGCGACGCATCCGCGTGATCGACGCCGACGAACCGCCGGATCGGGTGCTTTCGCTCGCGCTGGAGGCACTCGCGGACCTAGACTCGGAGCCGTCTTGAGCGCCACACCGGAATTCGAGCTTGAGCGCTTCGAGCGCGTCGCGGCCGGATCCGGCACGGTCCTGCTGCGGATCTCCGGACGCTGGCGCGCGGAGTCGCGCGAACGGCTCGCACCGCCGATGCTGCTGCTCGACGACGGCCGTCGCACGCGGCGGCTCGCCGCGCTGCCGGGCCCCGACGACGCGGCGCCGCTCGCGGGCCCCGATCCGGGGCCGTGGCGGGCGGCGTTCACGGTGCCCGCGGCGCAGCTCGAGGGCAAGCGGACGGCCTTCGCCCTGGAGTCCAACCGCGGCTTGGTCGACCTGCCACAGCCGGCCGCCGCGACGCGGCGCATGCCGAAGGCGCAGGCGGCGCCGAGCGCGCCGGCGAAGGCGCCGGAGCCGCCCGCGCCCCAGCCGCTGCGCGAGCAGCGACAGCGCCGCGCGCAGGCCGATCGCGCCGCCGACGACCGCCGGGAGGGGATGTCGGGCGTCGAGGCCCTGCTGGAGGCCGAACGCCGGGCGCGCGGGATGGCCGAGCTGGCTGCGCACGAGGCGCGCGACGAGCTTGCGCGGCTGCGCACGGAAAGCGAGGCCGCGCGGCGCAGCGGCGCCGACGCCGCTCGCGCGCTGACCGAACGCGTCGCGCTGCTCGAGCAGGCGCGCGCGGAGGCCGACGAGATCGCCCGGCTCGCGCGCGGGCAATTCGACGAGCGCATCGCCACCGAGCGCGTAGCGCGCGAACAGCTCGAGGCCGCCCTGGCGGCCCGCGAGCGCGACGTTCGCGCAGCGCAGGCAGAGGCCAGCAGCGCGGTCGAGCGGGCGCGCGCCGAAGCCGGTGCCGAGGCGCAGGCCGCCCGCGAGCAGGCCGCGCAAGCGCATGCCGAGACGGCGACCGCCCGCGCCGCCGCCGAACAGGCGCAAGCCGCGGCCAAGGCCGCTCGCGCCGAGGCCGAAGAGGCGGCCGCGCGCGCCGACGCCGAGACGGAGGCCGCGCGCGCGGCCGCCGCACAGGCCGCCGCACGCGCCGAAGCCGCGGCCGCGCAGGCCACGGCCCGCGCCGACGCGAAGGCCGACGCCGCCCTCACGGAGGCCGAGCGCATCGCGGCCCGAGCCGAAGCCGAAGCCGAGGCGGCTCGCATCGAGGTCGAGCAGACCGCCGCGCGCGCCGAAGCCGCGGCCGAGGCCGTGCGCGCCGAGGCCGCACGTGCCGCGGCGCGGGCGGAGGCCGAGGCGCAGGCCGCGCGCGCCGAGGCCGACAAGGCCGCCGTGCGCGCCGCCGCCTCCGACCAGGCCGCCGAGCTGGACTCCAAGCTGCTCACGCGTCGCGCGGAGGCCGCCGTCAAGGCGGCGCGCGAGGAGGCCCGCAAGCTGTCCGAGCGAGCGGTCGTCGAGGCGCGCCAAGCCGTCGCCGCGCGCGACGCCGCCCTGGAGCGCGCCGAGGCCGGCGCGCAGGCGCTCGCCGACGCCGAGGCGGCATCGGCCGAGATCGCCGCCGAGCTCGAGCGCTCACGCTCCCAGGCGCAGGCGCTCGAGGATGCGCGCGTCGCCGCCGAGAAGCTCGCCGCCGATCGCGAGCACGAGCTCGCCGAGGCCCGGGCGCACGCCGCGGAGGCCGACGCGGCGCGACGCGACGCGACCGATCGCGCGTCGCTGACGGCAAGCGAGCTGAAGCAGGCGCGCCGCCTCGAAAGCGAGCGCGACGAGGCGCTCGCCGCCGGGCGCGAGGCCGCCGCCCGCGCCGAGCAGGCGCTGAGCCGGGCCGGCGAGCTCGAGCGGGCCCTGACCGCGGCGCGCTCCGATCACGATGTCGCCCAGACGCGCGCCGAGCGCTCCGCCGCCGAGCTCGACGTGCTGCGCGCCGAGCACGCGGACGCCCTCGAACAGGCTGGGCGGCTGCAGGACGCCGACGCCGAGTCACGGCGACTCGTCACGCGCATCGCCGAGCTCGAGCGGGCCGCGCTCGAGCGCGAGCGCGTGGCCGGCGCGGCCGCGACGGCTCAGGAGCAGGCGCTCGAGGACGAGCGCGGGCAGGCCGAGGCGGCGCTCGCGGAGGCCGCGAAGAAGCTGCGCGCCGAAGCCCAGCGCGTGGCCGCGCTCGAGGTCGCGGCGAAGCGCATGGCCAGCGAGCTCGAGCGTCGCGCCGAGGAGGACGCGGAAGGCCTGCGCGACGCCGACGCGCAGGTCACCTCGCTCGGAAGCCGCGCGGCGAACGCGGAGCGGGTCGCGGCCGAGCTCGAGGATCGCGCGCTCGAGCTCGAGGGCGAGCGCGACGACGCCGCGGCGACGGCCAGCGAGCTGCGCACCGAGCTCGAGCGACACGTGCAGCGCGAGCGCGAGCTCGCCGCGCGCTCGGCGCAGGCCGAGCAGCGCCACGCCGAGCTCGAGGCGTCACTGCGCGAGCAGCACACGGCCGCCACGACCGGCGCGCAGACGGCCGCGGCGCAGCTCGAGGCCGCGCGCGCGGAACTGCAGGACGTCGAGACCCTGTACGAGCAGGAGGCCACGGCACGCGAGCTCGCCGAGCAGCGAGCCGCCGACGCGGCGGGCGCCGCCGAGCTGCTCGCCGCCAGCCGCGACGACGTCGCCGGCCAGGCCCGCGACGCCGAGCGCGAGCTGCTCGAGCTGCGCGAGGCCCTGCAGACCGCTCACGAGGCGGCCGCGGCGGCGCAGGAGACCGTAGCGTCGGAGCGCGAGCAAGGCGTTGCCGCCCAACGCTCTGTCGAGCATGCGGCGCAGCTGCGCGCCCAGCTCGAGCGCCGCGTCGCCGAGCTCGAGCCCCTGCGCGCCCGCACGACGCGCCTCGAGGTCGAGCTACACGGCGCGCTCGAGCAGGCGCAGCGATCGACCGAGCTCGAGCAGCGCGTCGCCGAGCTGACCGCCCGCGTGGCGGCGGTCGACGAGCTCGAGGCGCAGCTCGAGGCGTTCGCCTTCAAGGCCGCCGGTCGCACCCAAGCACTCGAGGCGGCGCGCGAGCAGGGCGCCGCCCGCATCGCCGAGGCGCACGCCGCCCGCGAGCAAGCCGCGGAGCTCGAACGTCGGCTCGCGGCGGCGCTCGAGCAGACCGCCGGGCGCGAGCGTGAGCTCGAAGCGGCCCGCGAGCAGGCGCAGGTGCGCGAGGCCGAGCTACTCGCCGCGCGCGGGCAGGTGGCACTCCGCGAGCAGGAGCTCGCGGCGACGCACGAGCAGCGCACGCATTCGATCCTCGACGAGTCGGCGGAGCGCGAGGCGCGTCTGCGCAAGGCGACAGAGGAGCGTGAGGCCGCGCTCGTCGACGCCGCGCAGGAGCGCGAGCAGGCGCTCGCCGCCCAGCTCGCCGCCGCGCAGGCGGAGGCCATTGGCCAGGTCGGCGACCGCGACGCCGCGCTGGCACAGGTCGCCGAGCGCGTCAGCGCCCTCGATGCCGCACGCGCCGAGCTCGCCGCCGAGCTGCTGCAGACGCGAGCGGCCGCCGCGGCCGAGCTCGAGCAGGCGCAGACGCAGGCCACCGTCGCGCTCGAAGCCGCCGAGACGCGCGCGGCGACCGAGCGCGGGCAGGCGTCGATGCGTGCCGCCGCCGAGCTCGAGCGGGCGCGGGCGCAGGCCACCGCCGCCGTCGAAGGGGCGCGCGCGCAGGCCGCCGCCGAGGTCGCGGCGGCGCAGGGGCGGGCCGCCGCCGAGCTCGAGGCAGCCGAGACGCGATTCGCCGCCGCCGCCGGGCAGGCACAGACGCAGGCCGCCGCCGAGCTCGAACAGGCGCAGGCGCAAGCCGCCGCCGAGCTCGAGGCGGCCGAGACGCGGGCCGCCACCGAGCTCGAGCAGACGCAGGCGCAGGCCGCCGCCGAGCTCGACGCCGCCCGCGCGCAGGCGACCGCCGCGGTCGCCGAGATCCGCGCCGAGGCGGCCACCCGCGACGAGGCCGCGCGCGCCGCGGTCGCCGATCTCGGCGCGGCACGGGCGGGCGCGCTCACCGAGCTCGATGCCGTTCGGGCGGCGCTCAGCGCCCAACTCGAGGACGCCCGCACCGCCACGGTCGCGCTCACGAGCGAGCGCGATGCCGCGCGCGAGGAGTCCGCCGTCCGCGCCGACGAGCTGCGCATCGCCCGCGCGCGACTTGCCGAGCATGCTCGCGCGCTCGAGGGCTCGCGCGCGGAGGCCGCGCAGATCGCCGACCAGCGCGCCACCGCGCAGGACGCCGTCGAGTCCGCCGACGCCGAGATCGCGCAGTTACGCGGCGAGCGCACCGATCTCGTCGCCCAGCTCGACCTGCTGCGCTCCGAGCGCGCCGCCGATGACGAGCGCACGCAGTCCGCCGAGGCGCGCGCGGCGCAGCTCGCCGACGAGCTCGCCGGGGCGCGCGCCGACGTCCTGCGCGAGCGCCAGGAGCTCGAGCTCGCGCATGCGCAGGCCGCCGGGCTCGAGCAGCGCCTCCAGGCGGCTCAGGCGCAGCTCAGCGACGGCGAGCAGCGGCTCGCGGCCTCGATCGACAGCCGCCGGGCGCTCGAGCAGCGCCTGCTCGACCTCGGCGGCGACGCCGCCGAGCAGGCGGCGGCGCTCGACCGCCAGCAGGCCGAGACCGCCGCGATCGCCGAGCAGCTCGACGCGACGCGGGCGGAGGTCGTCGCGCTCGCCACGCAGCTCGACGGCGCCGGCGCGCAGAACGCCGAGCTCGAGCAGGCGCTGGAGCGCTCGCGGTCGCAGGCCGACGACCAAGCCGAGGAGCTCGTCGCGGCGCTCGCGCGCGAGCAGCACACGGCGGCCGAGCTCGAACGATCCGCGGGCGCGCTCGCGAACGTCGAGTCGTCGCTCGCGTCAGCGCTCGAGGACGCGCTCGGAGTCGAGGAGGATCGCGAGCAGCTCGCCCAGCGCGTCGAGCAGCTCGACGCCGAGCTGCGCCTCGCCCAGACCGAAGTCGAGAATGCCGGCGCGCGCAGTGCGGCAATCTCCGCCGACCTCGACGCGGCGCTGGCGGCGGGCGAGCGCGCCGGCGAGGAGAACGCGCAGCTGCGCGAGCGCGGCGGCGAGCGCGCCGCATCGCTGCTCGCCGCGCACGCCGACACGGCCGCTGCGCACGAGCGGGCGGCCGCACTCGGCGCCGAGCTCGACGGTGCGCGCGCCGAGATCGAGCGCCTCGACGGCGCCCTCACGACCTCGCTGGAGAACGCGCGCCGCGCGAGCGAGCGTCTCGACGCGCTGACGGGTGAGCGCGACGCCGCCCGCGCGAGGAGCGAGATGATGGCCGCGCAGCGCGACGGCGCGACGGCCGCGCTCGAGGAGCTCGGCGCCCAGCACGAGCGCGCGGAGGCGCGGATCGCCGAGCTCACCGCCGAGCGCACCGAGGCGCGCCGCGCGATCGACACGCTGATGGATCGCGAGGCGACGGCAGAGTCACGGATCGCCGCCGTCCACGAGGAGCTCGATGGGCTCATGTCCCAGCGCGACGCAGCACTCGGACACATCGACCGGCTCGAGGCGCAGCGCGTCGCCGCGCAGGCGGAGACGGCGGCGATCAGCGCGGCGCTCGACGACGCGAACGCCGAGATCGCGGCGATCGCCCACCTGCGCGACAGCACGGGCTCGGACCTCGAGACGCTGAACGCGCGCCTCGCACGGGCGCGCGCCGAGATCGACCTGCTCGACGAGCAGCGGGCGAGCGCCGAGAACGACCTGCAGGTCGTCACCGGCGAGCGCGACGAGGCGCGCTCGCGGCGCGACGAGCTCGACGGCGAGCGTCGCCGCCTGCGCGGCGACATCGACATGCTCGTCGAGCAGCGCGACAGCGCGCGCGCGCAGGCCGAGGCGTTCGGCGCGCGCAGCGCGGTCGCGGCCGCGGATATCGAGGCGCTGAACACCGAGCGCGAGGCGGCACGGGCGCAGATCGACTCGCTGTCGAGCGCACTGGACACCGTCCGCGGCGAGCGCCAGGAGATGGCGCGGGAGCGCGATCACGCGTTCGCCGCGCTCGATCGCATCACCGCGGAGATGCGTGCGATACGCACCGACGCCGCGCGGCGCGGCGACGAGGACGCCACGATCGCGGAGGAGCTCGAGGGCCGGCTCGATGTCGCGCTCGCCGAGGCCGACCGGCTCGCCGCGCTCGAGGCCGCGCTCAGCGCCGACCTCGAAGACGCACTCGAGGACATGCGGCGCGCGAACGAGCGGATTGCCCGCGACGAGCGCGACCGCGCGAAGCTCGAGCGCCGCCTCGACAGCGTCCTGTCGGCTGCGACGGCGGCCGAGGAGCGCGCGCTCGCCGAGGAGGCCGCGCGGCGCGCGCTGGAAGCTCGCATCGCGGAGCTGTCGGCCTCCGGCGAGGGGGCGGCTGAGCAGGCGCGCGCGGCCAGCGCCGAGGCGCTCGACGCCGCCGAGGAGGCCGCCGCGGAGGCGAGGGAGCGCGCTGCCGCCGACGCCGACGCGCGCGCGGCACAGCGCGCCGCCGAGGATCAGGCGCGGGCGCGGGCACGCCACCAGGAGGCGCAGGAGGCCGAGGAGCGCGCCGCGCGTCGTCAGGCCGAGGATAAGCAGCGCCGTGGCGCCGCCGAGCGCGAGCGGCGCGCGCAGGCGGCCGCCGCACGCGACAGCGCCGAGGCGCGCGCGCAGGAACGCGCCGCGCGCCGCGAGCGCGACGAGCGCCAGGCCGCGCTGGAGCGCAAGGTCGTCTCCGAGCGCAGCCCCGCGCCGCGCACCAAGCCGCCGGCCGATCGCCGCCGCGACCCGGCGACCGAGCGCGGGCGCGAGCAGCCGTCCGAGCGCCGCCGCGAGCAGCCGTCCGAACGCGGGCGCGAGCAGCCGTCCGAGCGCCGCCGCGAGCAGCCGTCCGAGCGTCGCCGCGAGCAGCCGGTCGCGCACCAGCGCGACACGGTCGTCGAGCCGCGTCCGCGGCCGAAGCGCCCGGGGTCGAGTGGCATCAGCACCCTCCCGCGCGAGCGCCCCAAGCGCCTGCGCTCGACGTCGCGCTGGATGCCGTCGGAGTTCGTCATCGGGATCCTGCTCGTGCTCGCCGCCGCGGCCGCGGCGGCGTTGCTCGTGCTCGGCGTCCTGCGCGTCGCTGTGACCTGACCACCTTCGCAGGCGCCGCTACCCGGCCTTGCCGGCCTCCGGCAGCGTCGCGCCGGCAGGCGGCGGCGGGGGCGCGGCGCCGGCGCCGGCCGCCGCGCCTGAGCCCGTGCCGGAGGCGGCTCCGGTGGTCTGCGGTGTCGGGGTCGTCGCGGGCGCGGCGGAGTACGCCGGGCTCAGCGGGGTGCCGGTCGCGGTCGGCGAGCCGGCGGCGGGAACGCTGAACAGCGACAGCCGGGCGACGAGCGCGAGCGTCCCGTCGCGGATGCCGATCGGGTCGAGCTCGAGCAGGCGCTGCGCCGCGGCGCTTGCCCCGCGGCGATCGGCGGTGTCGAGCGCGAGCAGCAGGATCCGCCGCCACGCCGTGAGGCTGTAGGGCTGACGATCGACGGCCTGCAGCAGGTAGCGGCGCGCGTCGAGCAGGCGCCCGCGGTTCTGTGCGAGGTCGGCGGCGGCGAGCAGCGAGCTCACCGCGGTCGGGTCGAGCTTTGAGCCGGTCACCGCCTCGGCGGTCTTGCTGCGCAGCTCGGGCTCCTTCGCGTTCGTCGTCACCGCGAGCGCCGAGTTCGCCTTCGAGTCCGCCCACTGCGGAAGCCACGCGGACACGATCACGAGCCCGAGCACGACGCAGGCGAGCGCGAGCGCGGCCGCCCGCGGTGCGACCGCGCCCGACGGCTCGTCGGCGAGCGGCACCGCCGCTGCGCTCGGGTCGCGCCGCACGGGCACTGCGACGAGCACGCCGAGGAACAGCAGCGCCGGGATCGTCACGCCGGGAATGTCCCAGTCGAAGTCGACGAAGCCGTGCACGAGCCACGCGACCGCGCCCGCGAACAGCGCGACTGCGAGGTCGCGCTCACGGCCCTCCGTCATCGACCGTATGCGCGCGAGCGCGGCGAAGATCAGGAAGCCGAACGCCCCCATCGCGAGCGCCGCGCCGACGACGCCCGTCTCTGCGAGGAACTGCAGCGCGACGCTGTGCGGCTGCAGCACCGGCAGCTCGACCTTGCGGTACATGAGGTGCGTCACCTCAAACGAGCCGCCGCCCCAACCCTGCAGAGGCTTGTCCGACCATGCGCCCGCCGCCTCCTTCCACCACACCCAGCGGTTGCCGGAGTTCGACGAGACGATCCGAGCGGGGTCGGAGTCCTTGTCCTGGCTCGTCTTCGTGAACTGGTGCCAGGCGTTGTCGAAGAACGCACCCGGCCCGCCCTTGGATGTGGCGATCCCGAAGACGACGATGAGCGCGAAGACCGCGACGATCGTGCCGAGACCGCGCTGCACGAGGCGCGTCTTCTCGTCGTCCCAGGCGAGGCGCTGCTCGAGGCGCATGAGTCCCCACGCAGCCGTCAGCAGCGCGATCAGGCTCCCCGCCATGACCATGCACAAGACGATCCCGTCGGGCGTGCGCTCGTCGAGCGGGATCCGGATGCCCTTGAGCGCCGGCCGGCTGAACGCCAGCGCGAGTACCGGGACCAGCATCACGATCGTCGTCCCGAAGACGGCCAGGCCGCGCAGCCGCTGCCCGCCGAGCACCGTCATGACCGCGACGGCCACCATCAGCGCGACGAGGCCGCCACGCGAGTACGTCATCCCGAGGCACGTCAGCAGGATGTACAGCGCGCCGACGGCGGCGAAGCGCTCGGCCGGCTTGCGCCTCGTGTCGGTCGTCGTGCGCAGCGCGATCGGCACCGCAAGCACGACGACGAGCGCGAGCGCGTTCCAATACTGCAGCGGCTCGCGCAGGCGCGAGTACAACGCGGTGTGGTCGAAGTCGACCCCGAGCAGGTGCACGCCCGGGATGAGCTTGCCGCCGAGCGCGTACAGCGCGACGACGACCGCGAGGCCGAGCCAGGCGAGCGCGAGCCGTTCGATCGCCTTCAGCGCGCTCGAACCGGCGGCGATCGCCAGCACGACGACGAGCACGTAGGCGACGGTGCGGTTGAGCTCCTGCCAGGTGCGGTCGGGCGTGATCGACCAGAACAGGCCGATGCCGCACCAGACGGCGAAGCCCGTGAGCAGGCCGACCCCGACCCACGCCTCGACCGGGGCGCGCAGCTTCAGCGTGCGCGAGAACAGCCATCCGACGGCCGCGCCGATCGACACGAGGGCGATGCCGATCTCCAGCCGCGGCTCGACCGGAAGCCCCGTCGCGCCATGCGCGAAGACGGCATACGTGCACGCGGCCACGAGGGCGATGACGAGCGCTGTGCCCGATCTCGGTGTGGCGCTCTGGGCCGGACGCACGCCCACGCGCGTGGCGACCCGTGCGCTGGCGGGGGTCGTGACGGCCATGGGTAAGGGCGGACGATGCTAGCGTGAGGGCACGTGATCCGCCGCATTCTGTCCATCGCGCTCGTGCTCATCGCGGGCCTTGCCATCGCGACCCCGGCGCTCGGCAGCCAGCGCGACCTGAACAAGCGCCTGCTGACGGAGTACGTCAAGAACGGCCGGCTGAACGCCTGCAACTACACGCCCAACGAGCTCAAGAGCGCGATCAACTCGATCCCCGAAGATCTCAAGCAGTACGGCGCTCCGCTCGTCGCAGCGATCGACGACGCGATCGCGGCCCGCGCGCAGGGCGCCTGCAATACCAAGCGCAAGCCGGCCGCGCAGGCGACCGGCGGTCAGACGACCGCGCCGCCAGCCGCCCAGGCGCCGCCGCCGCCGCCGTCCTCCGGCGGCCAGGCGACGCAGGCGCCGAGCACGCCGCAGGCCGCGAAGGCGCCGCCGACGCCGACCGCCGAGCCGACCCCGGTCGTCCAGATCGCCAGCGACGACTCCGTCGCGATCGCCGCGCGCACGACGGCCGTCGAGACGGACGCGCCGGCCCCGCTGCTGCTGCTCGCGATCCTCGCCGGCCTGCTCGCCTTCAGCGGCCTCGCGTTCGCGGTCGTGCGCTGGTTCGCGTGGGAGCCGGCCTGGGCCGTGCGCTTCCGTCACGCCGCCGGCGAGGCCGGCTGGCGCGCGTCGTCGACCTTCTCCGAGTTCTCCGACTTCGTCCGCCTGGGGCGCTGAGCGCCCTGCTCCTCGAAGGCCGCCGCCTGCTCATCACGGGCGTCCTGACCGAGGGCTCGATCGCCTTCGCCGTTGCGCGGCGCGCCCAGGAGGAGGGCGCGCAGATCGTCCTCACCGGCTTCGGTCGCGGGATGCGGATCACGACCAGGATCGCCAACCGCCTGCCCGATCCGCCCGACGTGCTCGAGCTCGACGTCAACGATCCCGAGCACATCGCCGCCGTCGTGACGGACATCGAGGCGCGTTGGGGCGCGCTTGACGGGATCCTGCACGCGATCGCCTTCGCACCCGCCGACGCGCTCGGCGGCGCGTTTCTCGAGACGCCGCCCGAGAGCGCGCAGACCGCGTTCCTGACGAGCGCTTACAGCCTGAAGGCGCTCGTCGCCCCGTTCGTCGAGCTGCTCGAGAAGGGTGAGCACGGCTCGATCGTCGGCCTCGACTTCGACGCCACCGTCGCCTGGCCCGCGTATGACTGGATGGGCGTCGCGAAGGCAGCCCTGGAGTCCGTCAACCGCTACCTCGCGCGCGATCTCGGCGCCCGCGGCCTGCGCTCGAACCTCGTCTCCGCCGGCCCGATCAAGACGATCGCGAGCGGTTCGATCCCCGGCTTCGAGATCCTCGCGGGTGCGTGGGACGCGCAGGCCCCGCTGGCCTGGGACCCGAAGGACGCCGGCCCCGTCGCCGACGCCTGCCTGTTCCTGCTGTCAGGCCTCGCGCGCGGCGTGACCGGCGAGATCGTCCACGTCGACGGCGGCTATCACGCCTTGGGGGCCCCGTTGGCCCCGCCGCCGGCGGTCGACGACGTGCCCGACCCCAGCGAGTAGACCGCCCGCCACCACAGCTCGGCGAGCACGCGGATCGCCTCGTTGATGTCGCGCCCACCGCGCAGCACCTCGACGGTGAGGTGTCGCTCGACCATCGCGCACAGTGCCTGCGCGGCAATCCGCGCCGAGATGTCGTCGGGCGCGATGCCGCGCTCCTGGTCGCGGGCGATGCGCGCCTCCGCACCGGCGACGAAGCGCGAGACGTACGGCTCCCATTCGGCCGGAAGGTGCTCGTGCTCGCCGTGCAGGCTCGCGGCCAGCATGAGGATCCGACCGTTGCGGTTGACGACCGCGACGAAGCGCTGGATCGCGAGGCGCAGCTCCATCCGCGGCTCGCCGGCGCCCTCGAAGTAGACGGCGCCGGCCGTGTACATGTCCGTGAACGCCTGCTGGATGAGGCGGTCCATGACCGCGCGCTTGTTCGCGAAGTAGAAGTAGACCGTCGTGCGGCTGACGAACGCCCGCCGCGCGATGCGATCGATCGTGACCTGCTCGTGCGAACCCTCGCCGAGCAGCTCGCGCGCGGCGGCCAGGATCGCGTCCTCGGTCGCGTTGCGCGGGGCCAGTGCCTCGGCCGGGGGCGGTGGTGTCACCGATGCGCTCCGAAGTGCGCGGCGATCCGCTCGCGCGTCTGCGACGGCTCGACGATCTCGTCGACGAAGCCCGCTGCGGCGGCGACGACGACGGGCAGATGCTCGTCCTCGTAGGCCTGCGCGAGGGTCGCCGGATCGGCTCCCGCCTGCAGCTCGCGACGGGCCGTGATCTCGATCGCCTGGGTCGCGCCCATGACTCCGATCCTGGCGCTGGGCCAGGCGAAGGTGAGGTCGTGTCCGAGGTCGCGGCAGTTCATGACGATGTGCGCACCGCCGTACGCCTGCCTCAGGGTAACGGTCACGCGCGGCACTGTCGAAACGGCAAATGCCCGCAAGAGGTTGGCACCGCGCCGCAAGACCGCCTCGCGCTCCTGGCGCACTCCCGGTCGGAAACCCGGTGTATCGGCGAGCACGATGAGCGGCAGGCCGAACTTGTTGGCGAAGTCGACGAACCACGAGCCCTTGTCGGCGGCGTCCGCGTCGAGCGTCCCGCCGAGGTAGCGCGGCTGGTTGGCGATGACGCCGACCGGCCGTCCATCGATGCGCGCGAGCCCGACGACCATGTTGCGCGCCCACTTCGGTGCGAGCTCGAGCAGCTCGCCGCCGTCGACGAGATGGCGGATGACGTCGCGGACGTCGTAGACCTTGCGCTGGTTGCGCGGCACGTGGCGCGCGGGATCGCCCGCGGGCGGTTCGCGCGGCGGCGCGAGCGGCAGCGCGCCGTTCGCCTTGCCGGGCAGGTGCGCGAGCACGTTGCGCACGAGGTCGCCCGCGGCGACGTCGTCGTCGGCGTCGAGGTGCGAGACGCCGGTCCGCCCGTGGACCTTCGGCCCGCCGAGGTCCTCCGCCGAGACGATCTCGCGCGTGACGCGCTCGATGATCTTCGGGCCGGTGAGGAACATCCGCGAGTCCGGGCCGGCCATCATGACGAGGTCGCCGAGCGCCGGCGAGTACGCGCCGCCGCCCGCGCACGGGCCGCCGATGACCGAGATCTGCAGCGCGCTCGAGCGCGCCTGCGCGCGGAAGATCGCCGCGTAGGCCGCGAGGGCCGCGACGCCCTCCTGCAGGCGCGCGCCGCCGGAGTGCGGAAAGCCGACGACCGGCGCCCACGCGCGCTCCGCCATCTCGATCGTGCGCACGATCGTCTCGCCGCCCGCGGCCCCGAGCGAGCCGCCCTTGAACGTCCCGTCCTGCGCCCACACGTACACGGGGCGCCCGCCGACCTTGCCGCTGCCGGCGATCACGCCGTCGCCGACGGCCGTGCGATGGGGGTGAAACGTGCCCGGATCGCAGAGCAGCTCAGCGCGTGCACGCGCGAGCTTGACCGGCTCGTGGGTCACCGCCACCATCGTCGTGGTCGGGGCGACCGCGGCCTGCGCCTTTGCGGCACGGTCGGCCGGCGCCATCGGCGCACCAGCGCCGTTGGGCCTGATGTCAGCGGGGTGTGGCACTGGGGTCATTCACGCCTTTCTGAATGCGAGGCACGCGTTCTGGCCACCGAAGCCGAACGAGTTGCTCATCGCCAGCTCGAGCCCCGGGGCCTCGCGTGGCCCGTCGGGGACGTAGTCCAGGTCGCAATCCGGGTCTGGTTCACCGAAGTTCAGCGTCGGCGGGAGGATCCCTCGCGCCAGCGCTCCCAGCACGGCGACGGCCTCGACCGCGCCGGCCGCGCCGAGCAGGTGCCCGATCGCGGACTTCGTGCTCGACACCGGCGGCGAACCGCCGTTGAAGACGTGATGGATCGCGAGCGTCTCGATGCGATCGTTGTACGGCGTCGAGGTGCCGTGGGCGTTGATGTAGCCCACGTCGCTGGGCTCCGCGCCGGCATCGGCGAGGGCCGCCCGCATCGCCTTCGCGGCGCCGCGTCCGCTCTCGTCGGGCTGCGTCATGTGGAAGGCGTCGTTGGACGCCCCGTAGCCGACGACGTAGCCGTAGATCTTCGCGCCGCGCTCGCGTGCGAAGTCAGCGCGTTCGAGCACGAGCACGCCGGCGCCCTCGCCCATGACGAAGCCGTCTCGGCGCTTGTCGAACGGGCGCGAGATGCCCTGACGCGAGAGCGCGCCCATGCGCTCGAAGGCGGCCATGCACAGCGGCGTCATCGCCGCCTCCGTGCCGCCGGCGACGACGACATCGGCCTCGCCGCGCTCGATCATCCGCTTCGCCTCGCCGATCGCGTGGCTGCCGGTCGCGCACGCCGAGGACACGCTGAAGCCGGGGCCGTGGGCGCCGAGCTCGATCGCGATCATCCCGGCCGCGGCGTTCGGCATCATCATCGGCACGAACAGCGGCGAGACGGCGCGGACGCCGCCGTCGATGAACTTGCGACACTCGTCCTCGAGCGTCTTGAGGCCGCCGACGCCGGTGCCGACGAGCACCGCGAGGCGCTCGACGTCGACGTCACCGGGCAGGCCGGCCTCGGCGGTCGCCTGCGCGGCGGCGCAGACGGCGAGCTGGGTATACCGATCGGACCGGCGCGCCGCCTTCGCGGTCATCGCGGTCTCGGGGTCGAACTCCGAGCACGGAGCGCCCCCGTCCACGATGCCCGACTGACGGTCGAGCAACGCGTCGAAGAACGCGTCCGGGCCCTCGGCGATCGAGGAGACGACACCGCGACCCGTGATCGCGATCTCGATGTTCTCGCCGGGATGTGTGGACGCGCGCGGCGTCACGCCGGCGCTCCCTCCTCCACGAGGCGCATCGTCAGATCGATCGCGGCACCCACCGACTCGATCGGCTTCAGGTCGTCGTCGGAGATCGTGATGGCGAACTCGTCCTCGAGCGCCTTGACGAGCTCGACGAGGTCGAGCGAGTCGACGTCGAGATCGGACCACGTGTTGTCCGGCGTCGCCTCGCGGGCGTTCGGGACCTTGATCGATTCGAGCTCGTCGCGGATCTTCTCGAGTACTTCGTCTCTCGTCACAGCCATGCGGGTTCTCCTCGTCTCATGCGGCCATCGCGCCGTCTACGGCGAGCGTGGCCCCGTTTACGTACGCCGCACCCTCCGAACAGAGGAACGACACGGCATGGGCGACCTCTTCGGGTTGCCCGACGCGGCCGGCGGGAACGCCGGCCACAAGCTTGTCGACGACGTCCGTCGTCATGTCGGTCTCGATGACGCCCGGCGTCACCGCGTTGCAGGTGATGCCCTTGCGGGCCATCTCGCGCGCGACGGTGCGCGTCAGCGACAGCATCCCGGCCTTCGCGGCGCCGTAGTTGCTCTGGCCCGGGTTCGCGTGCAGCGCGACGACGGACGAGACGTTCACGATCCGTCCCCAGCGCGCCTTGAGCATGTCGTCGAGCGCGCGGCGCGTGCAGTGGAAGGCGCCGTTGAGGTTCGTGTTGACGACGGCCTCCCAGTCCTCGGCGCTCATCCGGATCGTCAGTCCGTCGCGGCGCTCGCCGGCATTGTTGACGAGCACGCAGATCGGGCCGTGGTCCTTGCGGACCGTGTCGAACGCGGCCTGTACGGAGGCGGCGTCGCCGATGTCGGCCTGCACGTCGCCGCTCGTGCGTCCGAGCGTGACGACCTTGTAGCCGTCTTCGGCGAGGCGGGTCGCGATCGCGGCGCCGATGCCGCGCGAGCCTCCGGTGACGAGCGCGACGCCGTTCTCAGGCGGGGGCATGGACATGCTCCTTCCACGACATGACGCCGGCACCCCAGGCGAAGCCGGCGCCGAACGTGGCCATCGCGATGACGTCGCCGGGCTTGATCTGGCCCTCGCGCTCGGCCTGCCAGAGCGCGATCGGGATCGAGGCGCTGGAGGTGTTGGCGACGGTGTCGACGTTCATGATGACCTTCTCGTCCGGCACGCCGAGGCGGCGCGCGGCGGCCTCGATGATGCGGGCGTTCGCCTGGTGGGCGACGAAGACGTCGATGTCGTCGATGCCGATGCCGGCTCGGATGAGCGCGGCCTGGCTGGCCTCGACCATGCGCGCGACGGCGTGGCGGTAGACCTCGCGGCCCTCCATCCGCAGCAGGCGCTCGTCGATGTCGACGTAGAGCAGGTCGGAGTGCCGGCCGTCGGAGCGCAGCTCGAAGGTCGAGATGCCGTGCTCGATCTCGGCGCCGCCGACGACGACGGCGCCGGCACCGTCGGCGAACAGGATCGCCGTGCCGCGGTCGGTGTGATCGGTGATCCGGCTCAGCGCCTCGGCGCCGCAGACGATGACGAGCTCCGCGCGGCCGGACTCGACGAGGCCGGCGGCCTGGTCGAGCGCGTAGAGGAAGCCGGCGCAGGCCGCGTTGAGATCGACGGCGCCGGCGAGGTCGCAGCCGATCTGCTGCGCGACGGCCGGCGCGAGGCCGGGCATCATGCGGTCCGGCGTCAGGCTGCAGACCATGACGCGGTCGACGTCGGTGGCGTCGCGACCGGCGTCCTGCAGCGCCATCGTGCAGGCCTCGGCGGCGAGGTCGGCGAGCGTGCGCGAGCCGTTGAGGTGGCGGCGCTCCTTGATACCGGTACGGCGCTGGATCCACTCGTCGGAGGTGTCGAGGTTCGCGACGAGGTCGGCGTTCGTGACGATCTCCTCGGGCAGCGCGGCGCCGATGCCGAGGACGGCGGCCTTCACGCCGCCGCCCGCAGGGTGCGCTTGACGAGCCCGGTCAGCACGCTGCCCGGGCCGCACTCGACGTAATCCGTCGCGCCCATCGCCTGCAGCGCGAGCAGGATCTCGCGCCAGCGCACGGGCTTGAGCAGGTTCTCGGCGAGCTCGGCCCGGATGTCGACGAACGGCTCGGTGCTGCCGTTGGAGAGCACCGGGAAGGCGGGGTCCTTGATGTGGGTTTCGTCGAGCGCCTGCCTGAGCGCGTCGGCCGCGGGAGCCATGAGCGGCGAGTGAAAGGCGCCGCCGACCTCGAGCTTGCGCCCGCGACAGCCGATGTCGCCGGCCCGCTGCACGGCCTCGTCGACCTTGGCCATCTCGCCGGACAGGACGATCTGGCCGGGCGCGTTGTCGTTGGCGAGCGACAGGCCAAGCTCTTCTGCGAGCTCGAGCACGTCCTCGCGCTCGCCCTTCAGCATCGCGACCATGCCGCCGGGTTGGGCGTCCGCGGCCTCGGCCATCGCGTTCGCGCGGGCGCCGACGAGGCGGACCGCGTCCTCGAAGTCGATCGCGCCGGCGGCGGTCAGCGCGGCGTACTCGCCGAGCGAGTGGCCGGCTGCGGCGATCGGCGTGACGTGGTCGCCGGAGGCCCACTGGCAGATCGAGCAGAGAAACAGCGCCGGCTGGTGGGAGCGCGTGCCATCGGCGAGGCGCTGGAAGGGGTCGAAGCCAAGCAGCTCGATCCCGCGCTTCAGCAGCGGGTTGTCGCGGTGCGGTTCCTCCATGCCCACGGCATGGCTCCCCTGTCCCGGGAAGAGCAGGGCGGTAGTGATTTCAGACGAGGTCATTCCCCATAGACCTATCCCACCTTGGTCAGCCCGTTACGGATCTTCGACGGACCGGACGTTTGTGTCGAAATGCAACGAGCGCGCTCGATGGGTTGTCGGTCGCGCTGAGAATCTCCGGTTTCGAACGGCGATTGCGCCCATTCCGCGGGTTGGCACGGTAGAATTGAAGGCGGTTTTCCGCCCAGTTTCCGGCCCCATCCGGCCCGCCGCACTTTTGCCGCCGACCCGCTCGATAGCTTCCTCGGTCCCGCTCGTCAGCCGAGCAAAAGTGCCGCAAAAAGCGGGAATCAGCGGTGACTAGGAGAGGAGCAGGTCCGATGGAAGGCAGCTCGCAGACCACATTTCTCAGCGACGTGACGGCCGGCGAGGCCCTTTCCGTCAGGCGGCTCTTCACGACCCCCGGCCAGCACGCGTTCGACACCGTGCAGTGGGAGTCGCGCGACGCGCGGATCGGCCACGGCGGCAAGATCGCCTTCGAGCAGTCCGATGTCGAGTTCCCATCGACCTGGTCGCAGAACTCGACGAACATCGTGGCGCAGAAGTACTTCCGCGGCCAGCTCGGCACGGCGAGCCGTGAGCACTCGGTCAAGCAGATGGTCAGCCGCGTCGCCGGCACGATCGCCGACTGGGGTCGCTCGCGCGGGTACTTCGCCTCCGTCGAGGACGGCGACACGTTCGAGACCGAGCTCGCCTACATCCTCGTCCACCAGATGGCGGCGTTCAACTCGCCGGTCTGGTTCAACGTCGGATTCGAAGAGAGCCCTCAATGTAGTGCTTGCTTTATCCTAAGTGTCGAGGACACGATGGACTCGATCCTCGACTGGAACACGAAGGAAGGCAAGATCTTTCTCGGCGGATCCGGCTCGGGCATCAACCTGTCGAACATCCGCGGTTCGATGGAGCCGCTGAGCAAGGGCGGCACCGCTTCAGGCCCGGTCTCCTTCATGCGCGGCGCCGACTCCTGGGCCGGCACGATCAAGTCCGGTGGCAAGACGCGGCGCGCGGCGAAGATGGTCGTGCTCGACATCGACCACCCGGACATCCGTGAGTTCATCTGGTGCAAGGCCAAGGAGGAAGAGAAGGCCAACGCGCTGCGCGACGCCGGGTTCGACATGTCGATCGACGGCGAGGGCTTCCGCTCGATCCAGTACCAGAACGCCAACAACTCCGTCCGCCTCACCGACGATTTCATGCGGGCCGTCGAGAGCGACGAGGACTGGCATCTCATCGCCCGCTCGACTGGCCAGCCCGTCGGCGATCCGATCCCAGCGCGCGAGCTCATGCGCGACATCGCCGACGCCGCCTGGCAGTGCGCCGATCCCGGCGTCCAGTACGACACGACGATCAACCAGTGGCACACCTGCTCGGCGTCGGGACGCATCAACGCGTCCAACCCTTGCTTCCCGGCAGACGCGCGGGTGCACACCACCAAGGGCCTCCTGCCGATCGCGGATCTCGTCGCCCAAGGAGAAGCGGGCGAGCCGATCCGCGTCTACACCCACCGCGCGACTGCTGATGAGCCTGGCTCCGGAGTCCTCGCCACGACGCCGGTGGCGTTCATGCGCAACGGCGTCAAGCCGATCGTGCGGCTTCGCTTCGCCAACGGCTCCGAACTTCGCTGTACCCCGAACCACCGGCTGTGGACGATCAACCGGGGATACGTCCCGGCGGATGAGCTGACGCAAAGCGACCGCGTGCTGCTCAACGACGCCGTGACGGCGCCGATCGACGCATCTTGGTCGCTGCCGATCAAGGTCGAGGCATTGGCAAAGTCGTCGGCGCGGGGTGGCAGCGTCACATACCAGGCGCTTCCCGATCGCTGGAGCGAGGGGCTCGGCGAGCTGACGGGCCACCTCATCGGAGACGGCTGGCTGACCGACGTCCAGACCGGCTGGATCTACGGTGGCGACGATCTCGCCGACGGCATGGCGGACTCCCATGAGGGGATGCTGCGCGAGCTCATCGGCGGCGTCTCACGCCAGGTCATGGACAACGGCACGGTCCAGCTACGCGCCGGAAGCGAAGCAGTGCGCGCCTTCTTCCGGGGGCTCGGGGTCACGTCCGCACGCGCTCACGACAAGCGTGTTCCGGCATCGGTCTTCACGGCACCCAGTGAGGTTCAGGCCGCCTTCCTGCGGGGTCTCTTCGGCGCGGACGGCTGCATCTCGCGCGTGGAGGGCGGGGGCAAGGCCAGTCGCTACGCCGGCCTCGGTAGCCGCAGCGAGGCGCTGCTCAAGGACGTTCAGCGGATGCTCAGTGCTTTCGGGGTGCGCGGTCGGATCTATCGCATCACCGAGACGAAGCAGGCGACGTTCTCCTACACGCGGGTCGACGGGACGACGGTCGAATATGCCTCCCGTGAGGGCTTCGATCTTCGGATCACCGGTACGGATCTCGAACGCTTCGCCGCAGCGATCGGCTTCTCCGCTCCGCGCAAGCAGGCAGCGATCGAGTCCCTGCTCGGTGAGACCCGGCGCTACGCGACAAAGCCGGGGACCACGCTGGTGGCCCGCGAGGATGACGGCCAGCAGGAGGTCTACAACCTGACCGAGCCCCTGCACCACTCCTACATCGTCGACGGCTTCGTCGTGGCGAACTGCAGCGAGTACATGCACGTCGACAACTCGGCCTGCAACCTCGCGTCGCTGAACCTCATGAAGTTCCGCCGTGCCGACGGCACGTTCGACGTCCCGTCCTTCGAGCACTGCGTCGACATCATGTTCCTCGCGCAGGAGATCCTCGTCGGACCGTCGAGCTACCCGACCGAGCAGATCGGCGTCAACGCGCGGGCCTTCCGCCAGCTCGGGCTGGGCTACGCGAACCTCGGCGCGTTCCTGATGTCCAACGGCATGGCGTATGACTCCGACGCCGGCCGCGGCACAGCGGCCGCGATCACGTCGCTCATGACCGGCCGCGCGTACCTGGGATCGGCGCGGATCGCCGCGGCGATCGGCCCGTACGAGCGTTACCACGAGAACGCTTCGGCACACAACGCCGTGATGCGGATGCACCGCGACGCGTCGGGCGCGATCCCCGACTCGACCTGCTCGGACAAGCCACTGCTGAGCGCGGCGCGCTCAGCCTGGGATCAGGCGGTCGACGTCGGCGAGGTCCACGGCTACCGCAACGCGCAGGCGACGGTGCTCGCGCCGACCGGGACGATCTCGTTCCTCATGGACTGCGACACGACCGGCGTCGAGCCGGACTTCTCGTTGGTGAAGTTCAAGGAGCTCGTCGGCGGCGGCCAGATGACGATCGTCAACCAGACGATCCCGATGGCGCTGCGCACGCTCGGCTACGACGAGCCGCAGATCGAGCAGATCTCGGCCCACATCGACGAGCACGCGACGATCGTCGGCGCGCCCGGCCTCGCGGCCGAGCACCTGTCGATCTTCGACGTCGCCGTCGGCGAGCGCGCGATCTCGCACATGGGTCACATCAAGATGATGGGCGCCGTTCAGCCGTTCATCTCGGGCGCCATCTCCAAGACCGTCAACCTCCCGTATGAGGCATCGATCGACGACATCGCCGACGCGTATCTGCAGGCGTGGCACTGCGGCGTCAAGGCCCTCGCGATCTACCGCGACGGTTCGAAGACCGCGCAGGCGCTGCGGACCGATGCCCACCAGGGCAAGGACGCCGACGGTGACGTCGTGGTCGAGGGCTTCACGCAGGAGCAGGTCGACGCGATGGTCGCCGAGGCGACCGCTGCGACGCGCGAGCGCACGCTCGCGGAGGTCAGCCCGAAGCGCAACCGCATGCCGCGCGAGCGCCAGTCGATCACGCACAAGTTCTCGATCGCCGGCCACGAGGGCTACATCACGGCGGGCATGTACGAGGACGGCACGCTCGGCGAGATCTTCCTGACCGACATCGGCAAGGAGGGCTCGACGCTGCGCGGCCTGCTGAACTCGTTCGCGACCTCGATCAGCATCGCGCTGCAGTACGGCGTGCCGCTCGAGAAGCTCGTCGAGAAGTTCAGCTACATGCGCTTCGAGCCCGAGGGCATCACGCAGAACCCGGAGATCCCGTTCGCCAAGTCGATGCCCGACTACATCATGCGCTGGCTCGCGTCGCGCTTCCTGGACACCGACATCCAGGAGGAGCTCGGGATCATGACCCCCGAGGTCCGCGCCCGGCAGGCCGCGCAGGACGCCGGCACGTCGTTTCAGTCCTCCGACACGTCGGGCCCGGCGAACGGCGGTAACGGCGGCCACGGCCACCGCGCTAAAAGCCACAGTGCCACCGCGAGGCGCGCCGGTACGAGCGGCCCGATGGGCACGGTAGCCGGCAGCAAGCCCGGCACGACGCGCGCGGCCGCCGACGCCTTCACCGATGCCCCACCCGTCGTCCCGGCCCGCATGCGCGGCCTCGACCTCGGCCCGGCATGCAACCAGTGCGGCGGAATGATGCAGCGCACGGGCTCTTGCTACACGTGTTCCAGCTGCGGGAACAACACCGGCTGCGGGTGATTGATTGTGAGTGTCGTCAGAAGTTCAGCGCGAACTGGGCGTGAGCCTCCGGTGGGTGTCCGCGCGGTTCGCGCCGCGACGCCCTAGCCCTAGCCCTAGCGTCGCGGCGAGCAGCACCGTCAAGGTTTGCCCCACGCACGAGGATCGCCTGCACACATGCACCCCTCTCCGTAGTCGGCCGCACGGATCACGTGGGACTGCACGGTGGCGCCCGGCCCGCGGACGTCGCAGGATTGCTGATGTGTCCGTCCCGGTCCATCACTCGATCTCCGACCTGACCGAGGACCTGCAGCTTCTGCGCGCCGCGCCGAGCGACGACGTGCAAGCGGTCTATGACCGCGCGGCCTCAAGCTACGACCGCTTCCGCGAGCGCTGGCTGGCGGTTGCGGGGAGGTCGGCCGAACAGGCGATGCTCGACGACCTCGCGGCCGCGCTCACACCGGGAGCTCGCGTCTTGGACGCTGGCTGCGGAACGGGCGCGCTCTCGCGCCAGATGCTCGCCAGGTGCCCGACGATCGACCTCGCGATGCTCGACCTCTCCGCGGGAATGCTCGCCCGAACGGCGGACCTACCGGGTGAGCGCCTGCAGGGCAGCGTGCTCGAACTGCCGTTCGCCGACGGCGCGTTCGACGTCGTCGTCAGCGCGTGGGTCATCGAGACCGTGGTCGACCCGCGGGCCGCCGTCACCGAGTTCCTGCGGGTCCTCGCACGCGACGGCCTCCTCGTCTACACGTTCTGCTCGCTGCCCCAGGGCTGGGCGTCGCGGACGGGCTCGGCCCTTCTGCGCTCCATGGTCAAGCATGGCTTCGCCGGCGAGTTCCTCGACGACACGCACACTCCGTGGCACGACTGCGCTCGCTCGCACCGGCGAAGCTTCCACGGCGGGATCACCACCGAGATCGCTCTCGGCGCGTGCTGCGACGTCAACGCCTCGGTCCTGCCGAGGGTCGCCGACGCACTTCTGCGCTAACGCCTGCCGGGGTAGGTGGTGCATCGGACGTCCGGCAAGAGCAAGGTCGCGATGAACACGACGGCACGCCGATGACGAGCGGCTCGCCGGATGCGTCCAGGGCGCTCACCCGTCGACTTGCGCCTGTCGCAGCTGGGTGTCGCGGTCGCCGCTGGTGCTGTCATCGTCGGCGGTGGCGCATGCGTGCCCCGTCGACCGGTTGCGGGTGAGCCAGAACAGCGCGGCGAAGATCGCGGCGGCCAAGAGGTTGAGGGAGAGCTTGTAGTCGACGCTGATCGTGCCGAAGATGTCGGTGCGGCTGGGCCGGCTGGTCGGGATCACGCCGACCACGCTGAAGAGGCCGTCGATGACGAGCGCGGAGATGATCATCGTGATGAGCATCAGCGCGGTGATTCGCAGCGCGAACGCGGTGCCGTAGTACTTGCGGTAGATCGCGATGATCGGTAGCACGATCAGGTCGGCGAAGAGGAATGCCAGGACGCCGCCGAAGCTGATGCCGCCGGACCACAACACGGCCGCGAGCGGGACGTTGCCGACCGAGCAGACGAAGCTCAGCACCGCGATCACGGGGCCGACGATCACGTTCTCGATCGCCGGTAGCGGCGCCGGCGCGTGCGTGAGAAACAGCGAGGAGAAGAAGCCGTTTCCGAGTTGGGCGATGAAGCCGGCGAGCAGAAACCCGGTCGCGATCTCCTTGTAGAGCATCCGCCAGTCGCCGCGGAAGTTCAGCGCGACCTCTGACCACGCGGACCTGGAGGTCAGGCGTTGGCGCCAGCTGACGTGCTCGACGACCGCTGCATCCTGCTGAGCGCGATTGCTCGCGCGGGCGTGCTCGCGTGCCTGGGCCTCCATCTGCGGGCTGACGAACAGGCGCAGCGTTGTGGCCATCAGCGCGATCATCACAATCCCGCCGAGATACTCCGCGACGGCGAACTGCCAGCCGATCAGGACCCATAGCACCAGCCCGAGCTCCCAGACGAGGTTCGTCGAGGCGAACTGAAACGCCAGCGCGCTCGCCGCGCTCGCGCCCTTGCTGAACAGGCTGCGCGCGATCGCGATCGCGGCGTACGAACACGATGACGACGCCGCTCCAAGCCCGGTCGCCCAGCCGATCGATCGCGGTCCGCTGGCGCTCAACGCGTGCTCGATGCGCTCCTTGGGCACCCAGGCCTGCACGATCGCGCTGATCGCAAAGCCAAGCACGAGCGCCCACCACACCTCCCACGCCATCAGCAGCGAGTCTCGTAGGCCATGCCAGAGCACGTTCAGAATGCCGGTCATCGCGTCACCTCCTTGATTACCATCTCAGTATACCCCTAGGGGGTATCGCTACACCACGGCTGACCATTCGTATGGTCGCGAGCGATACGCCGGTCGGCGCGACGCATGGTCAGGGTGCGGCCGACGAGCACGATGATCAGCAGCACGATGCTGGTCCATTGCGCGTTGCTGAGGCCGAGCGCGAGCTGGGGACTGTCGCCGCGCAGGAAGAACTCGAAGAACCTGCCGGCCGCGAATAGGCCGAGCACGAGCCAGGCAAGGTCGCCGGTGCGTGTCAGGCGGTTTCGCAGCGGCCAGATCACGGCCAGGATCAGGATCGCGAGCAGCACCTCGTACACGCCGCCGTTTTGGTAGGCGAAATGCGGGTTCGGGGTCAGCGCGTCGGGGTTTGCGTTGCGGACGGCCAACAGGAGGCTGCTGCGATCGCCGTAGTGCTCGCCGTTGATGACGTCACCGATCCGTCCGATCGCGACACCGAGCGGTAGCCCGAAAGCGCCGGCGTCCAGATATGCACCCGTGAGACGATTGGGTTTGACGTGGACGGCGATCAGGACGGCGGCAAGGATCAGGCCGCCGTCAAACGTGAAGCCGTGGCTTGAGAACAGCCGGCTCGGATCAAGCACTGCGCTGGGTTCGTGCTCGAGGACGTAGAAGATGCGCGCGCCGACGACGGCGCCCACGGCCGCGAGTCCGGCGATCGTGGTCATCGGCTCGACGTCCAGGCCGCGGGAGCGCAGCCAGCGGCCTGCGGCGATCGCGCCGATCACGATGCCCAGCGCGATCGTGATGCCGTGCCACGCCAGCGTGACCGGACCGAGGTGAATGTTCGGACTGATCTTGATCGTGATGACAGCCATCGCGTTGCGGGACCCCGGGGTGGTGGGCGCGGCGCGAACCCGGTCGGGGGGCGCCGCGCCCTCCCGACCGTGCTCAGCCGCTGTGCCCGGCGGCCATGTGGTCACTCATCGGCACGCTCGAGCCGAGGCGCTTGCGCATCGCTGTGATCTCGCGCTGCTGGCCGCTGATGATGTTCTGAGCGAGCGTCCTCAGCTTCGGGTCCTTGCCCTTGGCGAGCTCGGCCTTTGCCATCACCAGCGCGCCCTCGTGGTGGGGGATCATCATCCGCAAGAACGCCGTGTCGAAGGGCGTTGCGGTCCGCAGCGACGCGACGTCGCCGTTCATGCCCATCGTGTGCTCAGGCACGCCGAGTGAACCTTTGGCGACACCGGCGGCCGCGAGGGTCTTGTCGGCGTCGCGCATCGTGGCGATCTCGCTGTTCTGAGTGCGCACGATGTTCTGTGCGAGCCCGCTGACGAACGCGCTCCGGCCGCGGCTGTTGGCGATCGACGCCATCTGCACCGCGGACTGATGGTGGGGCACCATGTCGGCGACGAACGCGCGATCGACCGCGTTGCCGGCCGTGCTCGACGCGACCTTCCCGGTGGAGCTGTCTTCGCCGCAGCCGGCGGCGATCAGCCCGCCGACGGCCAGCAGCACGGGCACAAGCATCTTGAAACTCATCGCTGTGTTTCTCCTGGGTCTGGTGGGTTGATCTCAAGGCAGGCGGTCACAACGGGCACGCAGGAGCGCGCCGTCGATCAGCCGCTGATCAACGCCGACAGACGCACAACACGACGAGCAGAGCCGGACCGTCGCGCGCCCGAGCGATCGGACGTCGCACACCGGGCAGCGCGCGGAGCGCGGGGACGAGCAGCGCCCGCCGAGGACCGAGGGCGAGGATGCCGATCGCGATCGCGAGGACAGCGGCACCGACCGCGGCGAACACCCCCAGGCACATCTGCGCAGCAGCCGCCATACCGTGCCCCATGCTCGAGTCCCCCGTCACGCTGTGATGCACGACGATCACCCCAACCAACGCCACGACAACGCTGACCAGCGCGAGATGGCGGCGGCGACGGCGCAGCAGCGCACGGATCCTGATCGCACTCACGCCACGAAGGCTACCCCCCGCCGCCCTGCTGGCGGTGCTCGGGTATCCGCATCATTGCTTGGGGTCTTGGGCGTGTAGGTGGGCGAGGATGTGCTTGCGGGGCAGGTCGTGCTCGAGGTTGTGCTCGGCACGGGCGTGCGCTTGGACGTTGGCGACGAGGTCGTCCTCGTCGTCGGCGGTGATGACGGTGTCACAGCGCCTGCAGGACATGCTGATGGCCATGGCGTCTCTCCTTGGATGCGGGTCCGTCGACGTGGCGGCGTGCAAGTGAGCTCGTGCCGTCCTCGTTCGCGGCTTACTCGTCACGGCCGGTCGATCAGGACGACCTCGACCGTGAGCTTGAGCGTAACGGCGACGTTAGGTCAACTGGACGGGGCCGGTGGGGTGCGGGTGGACGCGAGTGTCTCGCGTCGCGCCCGGTACTCCTCGACCGAGATCTCGCCGCGGGCGAAGCGCTGCTCGAGGATCTCGCGCGCGGGCGTGCGGCTCTTCTCGGCCGTCGGGTTCGAGAGCGCTTTGACGGCGTAGAACGCCAAGACGACGAACACCGACCCGAACAAGACCATCGACACCCACATCCACGGCGTTTCGTGCCAACCGAACATCATGAGAGACCTCCACAGACCTCGAACAGCGCGACCATCCACTCACCGTGGCACCGCGACGACTCGATCACATCGGGAATTGGACCCCTCCCGACGCGGAGATCTACTGACCGGCAGGCACCGATTCACGCCGCCGGAGCATTCGGCGAGGGGCCTGGACGGAGCAGACACTGGACGACGCGACGCACCCGATGGCTGGGCTCCATGCCGCTTGGGCCGCGCGCCGGCCCGGGACACACTGGCAGAGGTCGAGGCTCCTCGGGCAGGACTGACGGGCACGTTGGCGCTCACGCACGGAGACAGGGGCTGCGGTTCGGCATCGGGGGACATGTCCATTCGGGCTCGCAGGCTCGACGATCGGACGCGGTCGTCCCCGGGAGGAGTCCATATGAACCTGGCTGAGAACCTGACAAGGCGGGCCGCCACGAGCCCCCACGCGCCCGCGGTCAAGCGCGACGACGCGGTGATGTCCTACGCGGCGCTTGGCGAGGCGAGCGCGCGCGTAGCGGGGCTGCTGCAGGTCGCCGCCTACAAATACCCCCGCCACATCTGGATCGTCGACGACCTGCCCAAGGGCCCGACCGGAAAGATCCTCAAGCGCGAGATCAAGCTGCCCGCGGAGGCTCTCGCGCAGTGAACGTCGCCCGATCCGTCCACGAGCTCGCCGCGCGCAGCCCGGGGCAGATCGTGCTGCGCTCCGGCAGCCGGCGCGTCAGCGCCGCCGAGCTCGACGCGGCCAGCGCATGCGTGGCGGGCCTGCTCGACCGCGACGGCCTGCGGACCGGCGATCGCGTCGCGCTGCTGCTCCCCAATGTGCCGGAGTTCGCAGCGGCGTACTACGGCGTGCTGCGCGCGGGCGCCGTCGCCGTGCCGCTGGACCCGCTGCTCACCCGCACCGAAGTGGGCGCGATCCTGCTCGACGCCGGCGCGCGCTGGCTGCTCGTGTGGCGCCCGCTCGAACGCTCGGCGCCCGCGAGCGACGGCCTCTCGGTCTTCGTCGTCGCGCCCGGCAGCTTCTTCGACGTCGCCAGCGAGGCGGTCTGCGATCCTCCCGTCGCGACGGCGCCCGGCGATGCTGCGGTGATCCTCTACACCTCGGGGACCACCGGTGGGCCGCGCGGCGTCGAGCTCTCGCACGAAAACCTCGCCGGCAACGCGGCGGCGACCGCGCAGCGGCTGCGCTACGCCAGCGGCAGCGTCGTGTTCGCCGCGCTGCCGCTGTCGCACGTGTTCGGCCAGACCTGCGGCCTGAACGCCGCGATCACAAGCGGCGCCTGTCTCGTCATGGCGCAGACGCTCGAGCCCACGGCCCTGCTCGGGCTGCTCGGCGCCGGCGCCGGCGACGGCGACGGCGACGGCGACATCGACGTCATGCTCGCGACGCCGACGTCCTACGCCGGCCTGCTCGACGCCGACTCGGAGCAGTCGCTCGGCCGCGTCGCGCCGCGGTCGGCGATCAGCGGCGGCGCGCCGCTGGACCGCGCGCTGCATGCGGCGTGGGAGCGCGCGACGGGCACGCCGCTCGCCGAGGGCTACGGCCTCACCGAGACCTCGCCCGTGGTCTGCCTCGACGCGCCCGACGAGGGTCGCCGGCCCGGCTGCATCGGCTGGCCGCTGGAGGGCGTGACGCTGCGCGTCGTCGACGCCGTCGGCACCGACGTCGCCTCCGGCGAGACCGGCGAGTTGCTCGTGCGCGGCCCGAACGTCATGACGCGCTACTGGCGCCGGCCGGCCGACACGGCGGCGGTCCTGTCCGAGGATGGCTGGCTGCGGACCGGGGACATCGCGCGCCGCGCCGAGGACGGGCGCTACGAGATCGTCGGGCGCGCCAACGACCTCATCATCACCGAGGGCTACAACCTGCACCCGCAGGAGGTCGAGGAGGCGATCTGCGCCCATCCGGCGATCCTCGAGTCCGCGGTGCTCGGCGTCCCGCACCCGCTGCTCGGCGAGGAGATCGTCGCCTGCGCGGTGCTTCGCCCCGACAGTGAGCTCAGCAGCGACGGGCTCATCGTCCACCTCGCCGGTCGGCTCGCGCGCTACAAGGTTCCGCGCCGCGTGTGGTTCGTCGCGTCGCTGCCGCGCACGGCGTCGGGCAAGGTCCTCAAGCACCGCATCGTGGTCCCGCTCAGCGCCGTCCGCGACGCCGACCAGTCATACATCCAGCTCTAAGCTCGATTCGTATTCCCGATGCACCCTGGAGTAGGGTGTCGCCAGCATTACGGAGGATGCGGTGCCAGGAACCCAGACGCGCCAGACGACGACTGCGCTGCGAGCGATGCTCGACATCCTGCGCGCGCGCCGCGAGGAGCTCGTCGACGACGGCGTCCGCCGGATCCGCAGCGAGATCCCGGGCTACGCGGCGATCTCCGACCCCGGCTTCATCGCCGACGTGCGCGCCCACGTCGGCCAGGAGCATGACGCGATCATCCGCAGCATCGAGCTCGGCCGCCCGCTGACGCGCCAGGAGATCGACTTCGTCCGCCCGCGCGCGACGCGTCGGGTCGGGCGGTTGGCGCTCGCGGACTTCCTGCACGCCTTCCGGATCTACACCGAGGTCTTCTGGGAGGCCGTGCTCGCGACCGCGACCGACGAGGCGAGCCGGCGCGAGGCGCTCGCGGTGCCGTCGATCGTCATCCGCTATATGAGCATCGCCGCCGGTGAGGCCGCCGAGGTCTACGTCGAGGCCGAGCGGCTCATGCTCGCCCAGGGCGAGCGCGTACGGCGCGACCTGCTCGAGGACCTGCTCGGTGGCCGCGCGCCGAGCCCCGGCCCGAAGCTCGCCGCGGCGCGCGCGGCCGGCCTGGCCCCGGCCTGCGCCTGCGTCGTCGTCGTCGCAGCGCCGACGACGGCCTTGCATGACGAGCACCATCTGCGCGCGTGCTCGGTCTCGCTGTCGCGCGCCTTCGCCACGATCGACCAGCCGTTGACGGTCGTGCGCCAGCACGAGGTCGTCATCGTCGCCCCGGTCGCGCGCGAAGCGATCGACCGCGTCGTCGAGGCGCTGGGCGCCGTCCAGGCACAGCTCGCCGACGAGCGGCTCACGCTCGCGGTCGGCGTCAGCACGCTGCACGAGGGGCTGACGTCGATGCCCGCGGCCTACGCCGAGGCGGTCGCCGCGGCCGAGCGCATGCGGCCCGCCGGCGGCGTGCTCGCGCTGTCCGGGCTGAGCGCCTTCGACTGCCTGACGCTGTTCGGCCAGGACACCGCGCGCCGGCGCATCCCGGAGGCCGTGCGCGCCTTCGTGGCCGACGACGTGGCGGAGGGCAAGGTCCTCATTACGACGCTCCTGGAATACGTGGCGTCCGACCTGAACGCGAAGCTCGCGGCCGAGCGGCTGTACGTCCATCCGAACACCGCCCGCTACCGGCTGGCGAAGATCGAGGAGCGCACCGGCACCCATCTGCGGCGCGTCGCAGACGTGCTCGACCTGCTCATCGCGATCCGCGTCGCCGAGGCGGAGTTCGAGGCCAACCCGGCATCCTCGAGCCCCTCGCGGCCCGTGTCGTAAACGGGTTGTCACCAGCCAACAACGCCAGCGCCCGAACTTCGGGACCGGCCGCCGATGGCCCGCTCCGCCTGCCTACGTAGCGTGGGCCCGTAGAGCCCGGGATCGCCCGATCCCGGCTCCGTGGAGGAGGAGATCGGTGCTGCTGGAGGTCACGAACGTCGCCGTTCGCTATGGCGGCGCCGTGCTTGCGCTGGAGGACGTGAGCCTCGCCGTGCCGGCGGCTGGCTCCGTCGCCCTGTTGGGTGCAAACGGCGCCGGCAAGACGACGCTCCTGCGCGCGATCGGCGGCCTTCTCCTTTACCACCGCGGGGCGATCGTGCAGGGCGACATCCGCTTCGACGGCCGCTCGACGAGCCGCATGAACACTGCCCAGCTCGTCGCCGGCGGCGTCGCCCAGACGCTCGAGGGGCGCCGCGTGCTCGCCGAGCTGACCGTCGCCGAGAACCTGCGCCTCGGGGCGTTCGCGCTGGCCGACCGCGACCGCGAATCGTACCTACGCAAAGAGGTCCTCGCGCTCTTCCCGCGCCTAGGCGAGCGCCTCGATCAGCGGGCCGGCCTCCTGAGCGGCGGCGAGCAGCAGATGCTCGCAATCGGGCGCGCGCTGATGGCTGGTCCTCGCCTGCTCGTCCTCGACGAGCCGTCGCTCGGATTGGCCCCGATCGTCGTCGCCGAGATCGGCGCGGCGCTGCTGCGTATCCGCGGACAGGGGACGGCCCTGCTGATCGCCGACCAGTCGACGGCGCTCGCGCTGCGGACCACCGAGCAGGCCTTCCTGCTCGAGAACGGGCGTGTGCGGGCGAGCGGACCGACCCCCGACCTCCTGCTCGACGACGAGCTACGGGCAAGCTACCTCGGCACCGCGCGCGGCCACGCCCTCGTCGCCGAGGAGGTCGGCTGATGCTCGAAGTCCGCGACCTCACGCTGCGCTTCGGCGCGATCACGGCGTTCGAGGACGTGAGCTTCGAGGTCGCCGAGGGCGAGTTGTTGGCCGTCATCGGTCCCAACGGCGCCGGCAAGAGCTCGCTGTTCAACGTCCTGTCGCGCGTGTATCAGCCGCAGTCGGGCAGCGTCCTGCTCGCCGGAAAGGACCTGCTCGCCCGCCGGCCGCGCGACCTGGCCGCCTGCGGGGTCGCGCGCAGCTTCCAGAACCTCGGGCTCGTCGCCGAGCTGACCTGCCTCGACAACGTCCTCATCGGCCGCGACCACCTCATGCGCTGTGGCGCGCTGCGCTGCGGCCTGGGGCTCGCGCGCGGCGAGGAGCGCGAGCATCGCGAGGCCGCGCTGCGCGCCCTGGCGACCGTCGGCGCGCGCGATCTGGCCGAGCGCGTGGTCGGCACGCTGCCCTACGGCGATCGCAAGCGCGTGGAGCTCGCCCGCTGCGTCGCCATGGAGCCGAAGCTGATGCTGCTCGACGAGCCCGTCGCCGGCATGGCATCTGAGGAGCGCAGCGCGATGACCGACCTCGTCCGCCGGCTGAACCGTGACGAGGGCCTGACGATCCTGCTCGTCGAGCACGACATGGGGATGGTCATGCGCGTCGCCGAGCGCGTGCTCGTGCTGGACTTCGGGCGGCCGATCGCGACCGGCACGCCGGCCGAGGTCCAGGGCGACGAGCGCGTCATCCGCGCCTATCTCGGCGAAGAGCTGGCGGTCGGCGCGTGACCGAGTTCCTCCAGCTGCTCTTCCAGGGCGTCTCGCTCGGCGCGACGTACGCGCTCGTCGCGCTCGGCTTCGTCGTCATCTTTCGCTCCAGCGGCGTCATCAACTTCGCGCAGGGCGCGATGCTGCTCGCCGGCGCCTACACGATCTCCTGGCTGGCGACCGACGTCGGCGTCCCGTTCCTCCCGGCGGTGCTGATGGCGGTCGCGCTGCTCGCACTGGCCGGCGCGGCCTTCCAGCACAGCGTGCTGCGGCGCGTCAGCGGCGAGCCGACGTTCGTGCTCGTGATGATCACGATCGGCGCCGGCATCGCGGTGACCGCGCTCATCGAGGCGCTCTTCGGAGCCGACCAGCGGCTGTTGGGCGATCCCTGGGGTTCGTCGTCGTTTGGAGTCGGCGACGTGACGATCAACTGGGTCAAGCTGTGGGGCATCGGCGTGACGGTCGCCGCGCTCGCGGCGTACTTCGCATTTGACAAGTACTCGCGCTGGGGCCTGGCGATGCAGGCGACCGCCGAGGACGAGGAGGCGACGCTCTCGCTCGGTGTCCCGGTCAGCCGCGTGCACCTCGTGACGTGGGCGCTGGCCGGCGCGCTGGCGGTGCTCGGCGGGCTGTTTCTCGCGGGCTTCCCGAACTCCCCCCAGCCGACGCTCGGCGACGCCGCGCTGCGGGCCTTCCCGGCGATCGTCCTCGGCGGCCTGCGCAGCCCGACCGGCGCCGTCGTCGGCGGCCTCGTGATCGGTGAGACGGAAGTGATGACGTCGGGTTACGCGCCAGCCGCGCTGGGCGACAACTTCTACGCCGTCGCGCCGTACATCGCCATGATCCTGATCCTGCTCGTCCGGCCCTACGGCCTGTTCGGGCGCGCCCCGGCGGAGCGGCTGTGATGCGCCGCCTCACGCTCCCGGCGCTCGCCGTCCTCGCCGTGGCGCTGCCCTTCGCTCTCAGCGCGGCGCAGCTGACGACCGCGACGTTCGTCGTGATCGCCGCGATCGGCGCGACCGGGCTGAACGTCCTCACGGGGTTCGCCGGCCAGATCTCGCTCGGGCACGCGGCGTTTCTCGGGGTCGGCGCCTACACCGGCGCGGTGCTCGGGGCCGACCACGGCGTCGACGCGTTGCTCTGGATCCCGGCGGCCGGCGTCGCCGCGGGGCTGCTCGGCGCGCTGCTGGGCCCGATCGCACTGCGCCTGCGCGGGCTGTACCTCGCGATCGTGACGTTGGGCCTCGTCTTCATCGCCCAGCACGTCTTCTTCAACGCGACGGGTCTGACGGGCGGGCCGCAGGGCCGCGCGTTCCCCGCCGTGCAGTTCGGCTCGTTCGACTTCTCGCCAGGCAAGGTCTTGCGGCTCGGCGCCGCGACGATCGACTCAAGCGGCCTGTACTACTTCCTCGCGCTCATCCTGCTCGCCGCGGCGACGGCGTTCACGTGGAACCTGCGCCGCAGCCGCTCGGGACGCGCGATGGTCGCGCTGCGCGAGCGCGAAACGGCGGCGGCCGTCATGGGCGTCGACGTCGGCCGGCTGAAGGTCACGGCGTTCGTCGTCTCCTCCTTCCTCGCCGGGATCAGCGGCGCGCTCTACGGCTCCTATCTGTCCTTCGCGCAGCCGGGCCAGTGGAGCCTGCTGATGTCGATCCAGTTCATCGCCGCGATCATCGTCGGTGGCCTCGGGACGACCGCCGGCCCGCTGCTCGGGTGCGCCGTCGTGTTCGCGCTCCCGTCGCTGCTCAAGGAGCTTCCGTTCCTGCCGGAGGCGGGGTCCGGCGGCCTGTCGGCCAGCGACCTCACCTCGATCTCCTACGGCGTGCTGATCGTCGCGTTTCTCACGCTGCAACCACGCGGGATCGTCGGCATCGCCGATCGCCTGCACCGCTCGGGCGGCAACGACGACCACGCAAAGACTCAGAAGGTCACCGTCACAACTCCCAAGGAGGCACACTCGTGAGACGCTCATCGTCCGTGCTCATACCGCTCGCGGTCGTCGGTTCGAGCCTCGTCCTGGCCGCCTGCGGCACGGGCGACTCGAAGAAGGACAGCGGCTCGTCAGGCGGGGGCTCCGCCGGCACCGTCAAGGGCGGTCCGGGCGTCGACGTCGCCGCCAAGACGATCCGCATCGGCGACATCAATGCCCTCAGCGGCCCGGCGAGCGCGCTCGGCAAGCCCGTCGCCGCCGGCCATCGCGCCTACTTCAAGGCGCTGAACGCCAGCGGCGGGATCGACGGCTGGAAGATTCGCCTGACGATCAAGGACTCCGGCTACGCGCCCCAGCAGCACGTCCAGATCTACAACGCGATCCACGACGACGTCGCGCTGCTCGACTCGTTCGGCAGCCCGACGACGAAGGCGATCCAGAAGCTGGTCGACAACGACAAGCTCGTCACGACGCCGCTGTCGTTCGACTCGATCTGGGGCACTGACCCGGTCATGGCGCCGGTCGGCACGCCCTACAGCTACGACATCGCAAACGTGCTGGACTACTACACCAAGTCCGGCAAGGACAAGCCGAAGATCGGAATCATCTACCAGAACGACGAGTACGGCCAGGACGGCCTGCACGGCTTCAAGGCAGCCGAGAAGGGGCTCGGCTTCACCGACGCGGGCCAGCAGACCTTCAAGGCCGGCGACACCGAGTTCACCGCGCAGATCCAGAAGCTCAAGGCCGCGGGCGCCGACGCCGTCATCGTCATCGCGCTGCCGAGCAGCACGGGCCCGATCGTCGGCACCGCCGCATCGCTGGGCTTCACGCCGCAGTGGATCCTGCAGGGCCCGTCGTTCGTCGAGCAGCTGATCACGAAGGACGGCTCGCTGAAGGCCAAGCAGACGCCGGTGGCCGGCGCGCTGAAGGGCGCGCTCGTGACCTCGTTCTCCGCCGCCTGGGGCGATCCGAACGCCCCCGGGATGAAGGCCGTCGTGGCCGATCACGACAAGTACGAGCCCGGCGCGCCGCCGAGCATCTACTTCGCCGTTTCGTACGCCGCGGCGAAGGTCCAAGCCGAGATCCTGCGCAAGGCTATCGCCTCCGGCGACCTCTCTCGCGCGGGCATCCTGAAGGCCAAGGAGAACCTCGGGACGGTCGACCTCGGCGGCGTCGCGCCGTCGCCGACCTATACCCCCGACGGCGGTCCGCCGTCGACGAAGAGCCTCATCACGCGCATCGACCCCGCGGTCGAGGGCTTCCTCAAGCCCGTCGAGGCGTCCTACGGCAGCAACGTTGCCGACGGCCTGCGATGAGCGCGATGTCAACCGCCAACAAGGAGACGGCAGATGACTGATCCCGATCACGCCCCGCCACTGGGTGCGGGTGCATCCGATGCTCGGGGGCCCTCGCCGGCCCCCGAGCGGACGGGCGGCGGCATGACCCGCCGCAGGATGATCGGCTACCTCGTCGCGGCTCCGACGCTCGTCGCCGCCGCGGAGTGGGGCGCCGATCCTGCGGCGGCGGCGATCCCGACCATCCAGCCGACCGGCCTACTGGACCTCAGCGACCTGCTGACCCTGGCGGCCGCGCCGACCGCGAACCTGCTCACCGTGTCCGTCCACCCAGACGGCAGCGCATCGTTCGCGCTTCCCCGCGCCGAGGTCGGCCAGGGGATCACGACCGCGGTCGCCATGACGATCGCCGACGAGCTCGACCTGCCGATCGACAAGGTGAGCATCTCGCTGGCGGACGCCCGTCCCGAGCTCGTGTTCAACCAGCTCACCGGTGGGTCCAACTCGATGCATTCGATCTTCACGCCGGTGCGGACGGCGGCCGCGGCCGCGCGCGGGGCGCTTATGGATGCGGCCGCCACCGACCTGAGGGTGTCGACGCTCGACCTCCTCGCCCATCAGGGCGTCATCACGTCCAAGGACGGGCGGACGCGGACGTACGGCGAGCTTGCCAGGAAGGCTTCGGTGCGCCAGACGGTCACCGTGACCCCGCGCCTGAAGACCCGCGCGCAGTTGTCGATGGTCGGCAGCGACCAGCGGCGCATCGACGCGCACGACATCGTGACGGGCAAGAAGGTCTTCGCGATGGACCTCGACATCAAGGACGCGCTGCCGACGATGGTCGCCCGCCCGCCGGTCGTCAACGGCCGGGTCCTGGGCGTCGACAACGTAACCGACGTCAAGCGGATGCCGGGCATCACCGACGTCGTGGTCATCGCGCACTCGCAGTGGGTCCCAGGTGGCGTCGCCGTGCGCGGCAAGACGTTCGGGCAGTGCATCGATGCCGTGCGGGCGCTGAAGGTCCGCTGGTCCGAATCAGCGGTGTCGGACCGCTCCGATGCCTCGGTGCTCGCCGATCTGCGCAGGGCCGAGCTGCCGCTGACGCCGGCGCTCGGTCCGTCGATCGACGAGACGTTCACGTTCCACTTCCGACCCGGCGATCCGCTTGAGCCCAACTGCGCCGTCGCCGACGTGCGCAAGAACAGCGCCGAGATCTGGTCGTGCATGAAGTCCCCGGTCTATGCCCAGGAGGGCATCGCGACGATGTTGGGGATGGCGGTGGGCAACGTCAAGGCCCACGTCACCGAGGGCGGCGGCTCGTTTGGGCGCCACCTCTTCGCCGATGCGGCGTTCGAGGCCGCCGCGATCTCACAGAAGCTGGGCAAGCCGGTGAAGCTCATGTGGCACCGGACGGACAGCTTCCGCCAGGGCCGCGTGCACCCGATGTGCACGTCGCGGGTGCGGATGACCCGTCTCGGCGGTCAGGTGCTCGCCCTCGACCAGCGCCATACGAGCGTCGCGACGGACTTCACGCACGGGCTTGGCGAGATCCTGACGGCGCTCGACACGAGCCTGCCGCTGCAGAACTTCGCGCAGTTCTCCGAGGCGGTGTTCAGCCTGACCGCGACGACGCCGTACAACTTCGGCGTCGTCACGCAGCTGCTCAACGAGATCTACGACATCAAGGAGTTCAACACCTCTAGCGTGCGCAACATCTACAGCCCCGACGTCCGCACCGCCGGCGAGCTGATGGTCGACCGCATGGCCAAGGAGATGGGGAAGGACCCCGTGGCGTTCCGCCGCGAGTTCGCCAACGACGACCGCATGAAGGCCGTGATCGACAAGGCCGCTCAGGTCGGCCGCTGGGGCAGGACGATGCCCGCGGGCACCGCCCAGGGCTTCGCCGTTCACAACGAGTACAAGGGCCGCTGCGCGTGCCTCGTCGAGATCGACTGCCGGCCGGCGACCGTCAACCGCAAGATCACCGAGGCCTACACCGGGCCGCGCGTGACGAAGGTCGTGTTCGTCGTCGACGTCGGGCTGCCGATCAACCCGCTCGGGCTCAGGGCCCAGATGATGGGCGGGATCATGGACGGCATCGCGAACGCGCTGAGCTACAGCCTGCACCTCAAGGACGGCAACTTCCTCGAAGGCAGCTGGAGCGACGCGCACTACACGCGCCAGTGGAACATCCCGCCGGAGCTCGAGGTCATCGTCATGCCGCAGACGACGAACGACCCGGGTGGGGCGGGCGAGTTCGGCGTCGCTGCCGCGATGGCCGCGACAGCCTGCGCCTACGGCCGCGCGACCGGGACAATGCCGACGTCGTTCCCGATCAACCACGGCGACGCGCTCGGGTTTGACCCGTACCCGAGGATCCCGTCGGTCCCCGAGTCACCGACCGACGGGCTCGCCAAGGCCGGAGTCAAGCGGCCGCCCAAGAAGCGGCGGACGAAGAAGGCGAAGAAGAAGACGACCGCCAAGAAGAAGACCACCGCCAGGAAGAACTAAGGAGCCACCGTGCCCATCCATACCTTCATCCTCAACGGCAAGCGCGTCAGCGCCGACGTCGAGGACGACGTGCGGCTGCTCTGGGTGCTGCGCGACGTTCTCGGGGTCGACGGCCCCAAATACGGCTGTGGCCTGAACGTCTGCAAGGCCTGCACGAGCCATATCAACGGCAAGGCGTTCAACCCCTGCTCGGTCCCGATCTCGCAGATCCGCTCCAGCGACAAGATCACGACGATCGAGGGCTTGGGCGCGACCGTCGGCAAGAAGCTGCACCCGATGCAGCAGGCCTGGCTCGACAAGGACGTCGCGCAGTGCGGCTACTGCCAGCCGGGTCAGATCATGACCGCCGTCGCGCTCGTCAACGAGCGGCGCGCCAAGCGCCGCAAGGTGAGCGTCGCCGACCTCGACAACATGCGCAACGTCTGTCGCTGCGGCACGTATCCGCGCATCCGCGAGGCCATCAAGGCCGGCGAGGCGCAGATGCCGTTCCCGAAGAAGAAGAAGAAGAAGAAGGCGACCGCCAAGAAGAAGACAGCCGCCAAGACGAAGACGACGGCCAAGTCGTAGTTGCTGCTGCTGCTCGCGCCGCGCCGATCTGGCGCCGGCGCGCGCAGCAGCCCTGGCAGCGCGCAGTCAGCGTCAGCCGGCCGCCACGGCCAGCGACCCGGAGACGCAACTACGGCGCCGTCCGGGGTTTTCGGCCCGCGGGGTGCGAGCCGAAGGCGATGGGCACCGGCGCCGTCGCGCTGGAGTGCCGCTTCGGCGACCCGCTGACGGGCGTGCACGTACTCGCCGTGCTCGACGAGGACCGCGGCAAGATCGTCCCCATAACGCCGCCGGGCAACCGGGTGTACGGTCCTGTGGAGGCCGTCGGCAGCCGCCGGCTGCGGGTATCCGGCAGCGACCGCGGCGAAGACCCTCACGCGTCCCGTCGCTACCTCGTCGACTGGCGCAGCGGCGCGGAGAAGGAGATCGAGGGCGACATGAGTGCGAGCGGGGCGTTCCCGGGGACCGACCCGCGCCATCAGATCCTCGATCTGGACGCCGCGAGCGCCGTCAGCCGGCTGTGCGCGCCGATCGTGGCCGATGTCAACGCACCGCTGTCGATCGTCCGCATCGGGCGCTGGGTCCTGCAGGACACCGATGCGTGGCGACTGCAGCGCTGCGGCAGCCGGCACGTCACGACCGCGCCGGCCGGCTGGCGCGATCCCGTAATCGGGCGCGACGCGTTCGCGTACCGCAGCGGACGGCGCATCGTCTACCACGACCTGCGCAACGGCCGGCGGCGCTCCTTGCGCGTGGCCGACGAGCCACATCCCGATGCTCGGGATGTACGGCCGGCGCGTCGTCGTCTCGGACATGCCGAGGCCGTCGACGAACCTCTCCTTCGCCGGGCCGTACGACATCAGCCTCGGCCCGTCCGGGCTGTAGCGGGTCGCCGCGAGCGACGCGAGGTGATCAGCGCACCACGCGGGCCGACACTCTGGTGTCCCGCCGGGGTTGACTGTCACATGCGACGGATCGCCGCGGTGACGGGTGCCCTGCTCCTGCTGTGGGCGCAGAGCGCGGCCGCGGCGATGTTCGCGCCGGTGGCGACGAGCGTCGTTGCGCTGGTGAGCGACGGCGCGAACGCCGCCGCGTACATGCCTACCGCCGATACCGTGCGCGTCCTGTTCTCGCGCGGCGCGCCGCCGGTGACGCTGACGGCGCCGGCCGGCTGCTCCGTGACGCCGTCACGAGGCGGCGGCGGGCTGCGCGCCGTCGGCGGCGGATACGTCTTGTACTACTGCCCCGGGGCGTTCGGAACACCGCTCGCCGGCGCCAACGGTTACGTCGTGCAGTCGCTCGCCACCGGCGCCGGCCTGCTCGTGCCGGGCGCGCTGCCCGCGGGCGACTCGGGCTCGCCGCCCGGGTTCGCGGCGATCGGTTCGCAGTGGCTGGGAGGGACGATCACCAACCATCAGGGCGACAGCTTTCCGTTCGATCTGCGCTGGCGCACGGGCGTCGCGTTCGCATGGCCGAGGAAGAAGCTCTCCGACCGCGAGGTCGAAGCACTCGACCGCGACCGCCCGGTGCGCCGGATGTGCGCTCCGTTGCGACGCAGCCTGGCCCCTGCGGCGCTGGGTGACACGCAGCCGGGCGTCTACGAACGGTACGTGTACGAGCGGCCGTGGGGTGCGGGCATCGTCGTCCACCGGCGCGCGCACCTTCTGCTCCAGCGCTGCGGCTCCAAACGGCACACGACCTTGGCATCGCCGACGGGCGGCATCGGCCAGCTGCAGGGAAAGGGCGGCGTCATCACCTGGGTCAGCGGCAGCACGACGGGATCGGTGCTCCACGCGTACGCGCCGCGGACCCGCCGTGCGAGCAGCACCCGTGCCACGGACCCGTCGCTCGTCTTCGCGCACCTGGGCAGCCTGCTGTTCCTCTCCACCGTCGCGTCCCGCGTGGGCGGCGGCGACCAGTCACCCGCGACGTGGACCGTCTCCGCGGCGCAGGCATTCCAGCCATAAGCCGCAGGCCATCGCAGCGCTCGTTCGGCAAAGGATCATCGACTGCTGCGTGAAACGGATACTATCTGCTGCGTTAGCGGCAGACTGGTCGGCGTGAGCAGCCTCTCCGCCTACCGTGACGGCGGCCATGGGAATCTCCCCGTAGACGGCCATCGGAATTCCCCGCTGGCGGTCATCGGATCTCCCCATGGGCGGCCACCGGATCTCCCCACGATCTTGTCCTGATCGGCCTGTAGGCAGGCGTGCTTCGTGTTT
>JBBSNY010000005.1:0-186248 GCA_038260305.1 Solirubrobacterales bacterium | reverse complement strand
GGGACCGCGTAAGCCATGCCACGAAGATCATCGGTAAGCCGTGTGCGGGAAAACCGCACGCACGGAATTGAAAGGGGAATGGGGAACCAGACCCGCCACCGGCGGGCACTGCGCCCCTGACTACCAATGGCGACGACGATCCCGCAGCGCGAGCTGCGCAACAACGTCAGCGACGTGCTGCGCCGCGCCGAACAGGGCGAGCGCTTCACGATCACGGTTGCCGGCCGGCCGGTGGCCGAGCTCGGGCCGCCGCAACCCGTCACCCGGGGCGCATCCGTGGCGGACCTCTGGCGGATCATCAGGGAGAACCCCGTCGATCCAGAATGGGCCGACGATCTCAAGCGAATGAGGGCCGAGGATCGAGCCGATTCGAAGGACATATGGGCGAGCTGACAGCGCTCTTCGACACGAGCGCGCTGATCGGGCCCGCTGCGGACCCGCCTCCAGCGCTGCCGGGAGGCAGCGCGGTGAGCGTCGTCGCGATCGGCGAGCTGTACGCGGGAGTGCTGCTGGCGACGCCCGGCCGGACGCAATCCCAGCGTCTCCGGCTCCTCGCCGCCGTGCTGTCAGAGGCGACGGTGCTCAGCATCGATCGCAAGGTGAGCACGGCCTTCGGCGACATTCGCTCCATCGCGGGTCGAGCGCCGTCCAACGACCTCTGGATCGCCGCTACCGCGCTCGCGCACGACCTCACGCTGCTCACCCGCGACGAGGGTCAGGCCGCCCTGCCGCTTGTCCGGACGAAGCTGATCTGATCAGGGTGCCGCGGCGCGCTGCACGAGCTTGACTCCGACGCGCTCGGCGACGACGTCGAGGTCGGTGCGGTGTTTGACGATGACCGACAGCGTCTCCTCGAAGACCTCGCGGTCGATGTCCTGCGCTCCGAGCAGCAGCAGCGCGCGCGCCCAGTCGATCGACTCGGCGATCGAGGGCGGCTTCTTCAGGTCGAGGTCGCGCACCATGCCGACGATCTCGACGAGCCGGCGGGCGATCGTCTCTTGCAGGTCGGGGGCGTGCAGGCGCACGATCGCGAGTTCGTGCTCGAGGCACGGGTAGTCGAGCCACAGGTATAGGCAGCGGCGCTTCAGCGCCTCGGTCAGCTCGCGCGAATTGTTCGACGTCAGCAGGACGACGGGGTGCGAGCGGGCCTCGATGCGGCCGAGCTCGGGGATCGAGATCTGGAAGTCCGACAACAGTTCGAGCAGCATCGCCTCGAACTCCTGGTCGGTCTTGTCGATCTCGTCGATGAGCAGGACGATCGGCTCCTCGGACGTGATTGCGTCCATCAGCGGCCGCGACAGCAGGAACTCCTCGCCGAAGATGTCGTCCTGGACCTCGCTCCAGCCCGTGCCGGTCGCCTCGGCCTGGATGCGCAGCAGCTGCTTGCGGTAGTTCCACTCGTACAGCGCCTTGGCCTCGTCCAGGCCCTCGTAGCACTGCAGCCGCACGAGCCGGCGGTCGAGCACCTTCGCGAGCGCTTTCGCGAGCTCGGTCTTGCCGACGCCGGCGGGCCCCTCGACGAGGATCGGCTTGCCGAGCCTGCAGGCGAGAAAGGAGACCAGCGCGGTCGATGCGCCGGGCAGATAGCCGACCTCGCTGAGACCGGCGGAGATCGCTGCAACGGAGTCGGGAAGGTCGTTCATCGTCGACGGATGATAGGAACTCGGGTCGTGCACACGCTTGCCCTCGGCGCGTCCGCAGTTCCCGCGGGTTTCGTCGCGGTCTGCATCGGGCTCGGAGCCCTCGTCGCCATCGTCGGGCACCTCGCCGGCTCGCGCCGCGCGGCCGCGACCGGGATCGCGATCCTGTTCGCAGCGAGCGCGCTGATGATCGTCGGCGCCTACCTCGCCTACCGCGACGACCCGAACGATCCGCGCCCCTGCCCGCCAGAGGCGACCTGCTGAGCCGCGCGCTCAGCTCAGATCGCGGCGCGTAGGTGCCCGGCGACGTCGCCCGTCAGCGGACCGAAGTGCCCGGGCCAGCAGGTCCGCGGGCCGAGCGCGGCGAGCTTCTCGATCGACGCCGGGATCTGCTCGGTCGACCAGTTGAACGTCGGATGCGGGATCCGCGGCTTGCCGGGACGCGGCAGCGCCGGGTCGAAGAGGGCGAAGCAGTCGTTGCTGATCGCGAGCCGATCGGACGCGCGCCACAGCCCGATGCAACCGGGCCCGTGGCCGGGGAGGTGGATGACCTCGAAGTCGCCGACGGCATCGCCTTCGACGAGCGTCTTCTCCACCTTGAGCGGCCCGCCGTCCCACGAGCGCATGAGCTTCGCGGTCAACGGACGGGCGTAGAACGGCAGCAGCTTGAAGTCGAAGTAGTGCTCGCCGCCGTCGCCCTCGATGTCGGCGCGCTCGTCGAGGTGGCACTGCACCGGCGCGCCGATCGCGCTCGCGCCGCCGCGATGGTCGGGGTGCGCGTTGCCGATGATGACGCGCGTCGCCCCGCCGAGCGCGTCGGCCGCCTCGCGGATCTTTGGCCCGAGCTGTCGCGTCGCCGAGTCGAAGACCGCGACGCCGTCGCCCTCGCGGATGAGGAAGACGTTGATCTTCAGCGGAAAGCCGAGCGTCACGCGCCAGATGCCGTCGGCGACCGGGGTGGGGGAGCTGCTCGCACTCGTGGTCATGGGGAGTGCTTAGCAGGTCCGGCGATCCACGGCGAGCCGCGCGCGCCGCTGTTGCACGGCGGCGCGCCAACCGTGGGCAGCGTTCGCCGCGCGCCCTTTGTGGCTGCGCGCCAAACCCCGTCAGGCCGCGTCGCGATCCTGCATGCTGTCGTCGATGCGCCGCCTTCTGATCCAGATCGTCGCGACGCTGGTGGCCATCTCGATCATGCTCGCGGGCGCCGCCACCTCGCAGGCGCTCGTCGTCGGCCTCGCCGACCAGCAGGCGGCGAACTTCGCCGACGGTCGGCTGCTGGCCCTGCCGATCCGCCATGCCCGCCTGTCCGTCGCCTGGGACGCGATGGACTACCGCTGGCAGCGCCAGCAGCTCGACGCCTGGATGCTGTCGGCGCGCGCCGCCGGGATGACGATCATGGTCACCTTCAGCCGCAGCCGGACGAAGCCCTACAGCCTGCCGGCGACCCGCGTGTACAGGGCCCACGTGCTGCGCTTCCTGCGCCGCTATCGCTCCATACGCGAGTACAGCCCGTGGAACGAGCCGAACCTCGCCACGCGCCCGGCGAACGCCGACCCGCGGCGGATCTCGACGTACTACCGCGTGCTGCGCTCGCTGTGCCCGCGTTGCACCGTGCTCGGGGCGGAGGTCGTCGACAACTCGCGCATGGCAACGTGGATGCGCAAGTACCTACGGCTGTTCACACCTGGGCGAACGCCGCGCGTGTGGGGTCTGCACAACTACGTCGACGTGAACTCGACGTCGCGCTGGGGCACGCAGACGATGCTGCGGCTCGCGCCGGGCCAGCTCTGGTTCACCGAGACGGGGGCCATCGTCCATCGCCGCAAGCCGACGGCGGCGCGCAAGCTCGAGTGGCGGATCAACATCCGCACGGGCGAGCGCTACGCCGCGCGGGCCACGAAGCGGGTCTTCTCGCTCGCGCGCTCGGATCCGCGCGTCACGCGCGTCTACGTCTACCACTGGCGCGCCGGCGGAGAGAACACGGACTGGGACTCGGCGCTGCTGACAGCGGGCGGCCGACCGCGACCGTCGTTCGCCGTCTTCGCGCGCCAGGCGATGCTCGCCGCGCGAGCGGCCGCCAAGACCTCCGCGCCGCCCGGTTAGGTGTCCGTGCGGCCGCGGCGCGAACGCGACCCGCGCTCGCGTGGCGGCGGCGGTTCGACGACCTCGGGGCCCTCGAACGTCAGCTCCTCGGCATCGGCGCGCGTGACGCGCCGGTCGCGCCGCCCGCCGGGTTTCGCCGGTGCGACCTCGGTCCGGCGCTCCGAGCTCATGACGATCTCCGTGCGGCGCTCGGGGTCGGGCACGACTGCGGCGACCCCGGGGTCGGCGGGCTCGCCCTCGCCCTGGCCCCCGCCTTCGCCGTCGATGTCGATGTCGACGTCGTCGAAGTCGCTCGGCGGCTGCGGCGCCCGGAAGCGGTCGGGCCGCGGCACGCGCACCGGCGCGGGTCGTGCGGCCGCTCGCATGCGCTGGCCGGCGACCGCCACCGCCCCGGCGCAGACGAACGCGACGAAGAAGCCCCACTGGATGCCGACCGACGCCCCGACGCCCTCGCCGTTGATGTTGGGCCGGTCGAAGACGCGGTAGAAGATCAGCGCGCTCGCCCACAGGCCGGCCGCGAAGATCACGCTTCCGTCTCCGCCGGGCAGGTGGTACGTGCCGCCCTCGGCGCGCGTCAGTACGAGCACGAGCACGCCGGCGGAGACGAGGAAGATCGCCGCTTCGACGAACGACACCGCCCCGAACGCGCTGATCGTGTCGTGGGCGAAGCCCGGGCCGCGGCCGGGGAGGACGACGGACTTCTCATACCAGGGCAGGAACATCGTCACGAGCAGTGCCGCGGCGGCGATCGCGGCGAAGCGCTGGTCGCGGTCGAGCGCGCCTCCGGCAGCGCGCAGGCGTGACGCGCGGCCCGTCACGCCGGGGCGCCGACCGCAGCGCGCATGCGGTCCATGAGCAGCGCGGCATCGGCCTCGGAGACCGTGCGCAGCTGGCCCTGGAACGCGAGCTTCCAGTGCTCGGACGGCCACTTCAGGATGTGCTCGAGATCGTCCTTGAACGACTCCGCCGTGAGCCACTGCGGCTCCTCGAGGACGAGCTCGGGCTCCGTCGCGAAGCGCCACGGGTAGGCGTCGGCCTTGCCCGGCTTGCCCGGCCAGATCTTCGCGCGGTCCTCGTACAGCTCGCCGGTGATGCGGATCGCGGCGGCGAAGCGCATGACCTTCGTCAGGTACAACACGATCCGGTCGCCGGGCTCCATCTGCAGCGCCCGGGCGCGGTTTCGCTCCTTGATGCCGATCACCGCGAAGTCGTGCGCGGCGGTGGCGACGTGGTTGTCGGGCGAGCTCGTGAGGACCCACGTGCGGGGCTGGGCGTCGGCCATCGGGCGATTGTACGCGCGCCCGGAGACCGCACGGCCGGGTCGGCGCCAATCGCCTACCTGTGCGCCTTCAGCACCTCGAGCTCGCCCTTCGAGGAGCCGACGTTGCCGGCGAGGTCGGTCGCGCGCAGCATGACGGCGTAGTCCGCGGCCGCCCGCGGGCGCGACCAGCGCAGCGTCCGCCGCCCGCTCTGCAGGCGGGCGTTGATGACCGTCACCGTCTTCGAGCCGCGCAGCACGGCGAGCTTGACGTAGGCGGGCTTGGAGATCGTCAGCTTGATGGCGGCCGGCTTGCCGGCGCGGGCGCGTTCGGACACCAGGCGCACGACCGGCGGCTGCTCGAGGTACTCCGTCCAGCGCTTGGCGGCGTCGCAGTACGCGGCCGGATCGACAACCGATGCGGGCGCCGCCGGCGCGACGCCGGGGGTCGCCCCGCCCGTCGTGTCCGAGCCCGGTGCCGCGACGCCACGCGCCGCGTCCTCGCGCAGGCGCGTGCAAAGGCTGACGAGGAAGTCGCGCGCGAGCTTGTGGTAGCTGAGGTCGGCCTCCTCGTGCAGCGAGTAGCGCGACCAGGCGCCTGTGTCGTAGGCCGGCAGGGCGACGCGCAGCTCGCTCTCGCCGGCGGCGAACAGCGCGCGGCCCTCGGCGTCGTTGGCCATCGCGGCGAAGTCGTGCAGGCCGTTGAGCGCCTGCGTGAACGCGTTCAATACGCGCATCCGCGGCGCGAACGAGTAGATCAGGTAGTGCGCGCCATGCGCGGTGGGGACCCGCACGCCGCTCGGCGGCGCCGTGCGGAAGATGCCGAGCGCCGAGCGCGCGGCCTCGAAGTAGTGCGGCTCGTCGAGGCGCACCGCCGCGCGCGACAGGGCCTGGATGCCGGTGCCCTGCGCGAGGCCGCTGGCCCACGGCGGGCGTCCGCCGTCGAAGTCGAAGAGGTACTCCCAGGCGATCCCGCCGGCGCGCTGGGCTGCGAGCGCGAGCGCCGCGTCGAGCAGCGTGCGCAGCTCGGCGTCGTGGGTCTTGACCGACCACAGCGCGTTCGCCTTGCCGAACGTGCCGAGCCATTGGATCTGCAGCCCCTCGCCGGTGTAGTACTGCCAGACGAGCGGGCTGCCGCGGAAGCTCACGCGCTGGCCGTAGCGCAGCAGCGGCCCGTTCGCCCACCACTGGCGGTTACGGGCGAGCGTCTCGAACAGCTCGGGCAGTCGCGAGACCGTCAGGTCGCCGCGCGCGGCGACCTGATCGAGGTTGGTGATGACCGCCCCGAGCGCCGAGCGACGCGTCCCGTGGAGCTTGCGCAGCAACCGGCGCGCGTCGGCGTACGTCGCCGCGCGGGCGTCGAACGTCACCTGGTCGATCGCGCCGGCGGCGAGCATGCGGGCAAGCTCGCCGCGCAGCGTGCGCTTCGCGGCGCGGGCGGCGCGCGCGCTCGGCCCGCGTGCGGCGGCGACCCGCGACGACGCGTGTGGCACGGCGCGGGCGGCGTGGTTTCGCGGCGCGGGCGGAAGGTCTGCGGCGGCCGGCAGGTAGGGATCATCGCGCTGAAACGCGCTGCCGTCGTGGCGCAGCGTCAGGACCGGGGAGGCCGATGCGGTGGGGGCGAGCACCAGCGCCGACAGCGCCAGCGCGAGCCCCGCGGTGGGGGTTCGGCGCACGACCACGATGCTAGGTCGCGAGCATGCCTGGCACTGCAGGTGACGTTGCAGTCAGCTGGGGCCCAACCACCGCCCGCGCCCAATACCCTGTGGCGATGCGCCCACCGTCCCACACCGCGATCGGCACGTGGAGCGGCGGCCGCTACCTGCACTTCGGGGAGCCGATCGACGAGGCGCGACTGGAGGCGCTGCTGCGCCCCGGCGACGGCCTCGACACGCTGCTGACCGCCGACGCCTACGGCTCCGGCGAGGCCGACGTGCTGCTCGGCCGCGCGCTGCGCGGCGTCGATCGCGCCGACTACAGCCTGATCGGCGCGATCGGGCACGACTTCTACACCGCCGAGCGCGACGGCGCGAAGGGCTTTCCGCGCTTCACGGACCCGGCGCTGCGCGCGCCCGACGAGTACGCCGACTACGTGCGCATGGCGACCGAGCGCAGCCTGCAGCGCCTCGGTGTCGACGCCTTCGACGTCCTGCTGTTGCACAACCCCGATCGCACGGGCTACACCTCCGAGCTCGTCTGGGAGGCGCTGCGCGCGGTCCGCGACGACGGCCTCGCGCACAGCCTCGGCGTCGCGCCCGGGCCGGCGAACGGGTTCACGCTCGACGTCATCGACTGCCTCGAGCGCTTCGGCGAGCTCGTCGACTGGGCGATGGTGATCCTCAACCCGCTCGAGCCGTGGCCCGGCGAGCTGTGCCTCGCTGCGGCATCCGAGTATGACGTCCAGGTCATCACGCGCGTCGTCGACTACGGCGGCATGTTCTGGGACGACGTCCGGCCCGGCCATGAGTTCGCCCCGCGCGACCACCGCCTGTACCGCCCGAAGGGCTGGGTCGACATCGGCATCGAGAAGCTCGAGAAGCTGCGGCCGATCGCCGAGCGCCACGGCCTCACGACCATGCAGTTCGCTGCGCAGTGGTGCCTCGCGCACGAGCCCGTCGCCTGCGTCGTCCCGACGCTGATCCAGGAGCCGGGCGGCCGCCCGATCGAGGAGAAGCGCGCCGAGCTGCTCGCCACGCCGTCCCAGGTGACGCTCGACGCCGACGAGGTCGCGCAGATCCGCGCGATCGGCGACAACACGGGCTCGATGGCGCTCAAGGGCGCCGGACCGGACCACGAGGGCGATCCGCGTCCTGACCGCTGGAGCATGGACGCTCGGCTCGACGAGGTCGCGCAGCGCTGGGGCATCGAGCCCGAACGCGACCTGCGTCAGCTCAGCAGCGCTCGTGGCTGACCCCGACCGCGCCGCCGCGCCGCGCGGGATCGCCGCCGCGCGCCGCTTCCTGCTGTCGGGCGCCGGCTGGCCGTACCTGCTCGTCCCCTTCATCCCGATCGCCATCATGCTCGAGTTCGCGCACGCCGAGGCGACGCTGATCTTCGGCGCCGCGGCCGCCGGCGTGATCCCGACGGCGGCGCTCATGGGCCGCGCGACCGAGGAGCTCGCCCATCGTGCCGGGCCGGGCATCGGCGGCTTCTTGAATGTCACGTTCGGCAACGCGCCGGAGCTCATCATCGCCTTCTTCGCGCTCAACAAGGGCCTGCAGGAGGTCGTCAAGGCGTCGCTGATCGGCTCGGTGCTCGGCAACGTCCTGCTCGTGATGGGCGCCGCGATGCTGATCGGCGGGCTGAAGCGCGAGCGCCAGACGTTCAGCGCCACCGCGGCCTCGGTGCAGTCCTCGATGCTGTTGCTCGCCGCCGTCGCGCTCGTGATGCCGACGATCTACCAGCTCGTCGCGGGCGGCGGCCTGCCGAAGGTCGGCGAGGAGCGGGTGGACTTCGGCTCGGATCTCGAGCAGATGTCGCTGATCGTCTCGTTCATCCTGCTGGCGTCCTACGCCGGCGGCCTCGTGTTCTCGCTGCGCTCGCACCGCGCGCTCTTCAACCCGACGTCCGAGGCCGACGAGCACCTCGACGAGCCGTGGAGCGTGAAGCGCTCGGCGCTGACGCTCGCCGGCGCCGGCGTCGCGGTCGGCGTCATGTCCGAGATCCTCGTGGGCTCGATCTCCGAGGCGTCGCACGCGATCGGCCTGAGCGAGTTCTTCGTCGGCCTGATCGTCGTCGCGATCGTCGGCAACGCCGCGGAGCACTGGGTCGCGATCTACTTCGCGATGCGCGACAAGATGGACCTCGCCGTCAACATCGCGATCGGCTCGAGCGCGCAGATCGCGCTGTTCGTGGCGCCGGTGCTCGTGATCGTCTCGTTCTTCGTCGGTCCGAACCCGATGTCGCTCGTCTTCAACGGCTTCGAGCTCGGAGCGATCCTGCTAGCGATCCTGATCGCCAACCACGTCACGAGCGACGGCGAGTCGACGTGGTACGAGGGCATGCAGCTCCTCGCGGTCTACGCCGTGCTCGGCGTCGTCTTCTTCTACGCGTAGTGGGCAGGACGGGCCACTAGATGGAGCTCGCCGAGTTCGGAGGGCTCGTCGTCGTCCTCGTCATGCTGCTCGCGGTCGACGTGCGCTTCTTCGCTCACGATCGCGAGGCGACCTTCCGCGAGAGCGTCGTCTGGTCGCTGGGCTGGCTCGTGCTCGGCCTCGCGGTCACCGCCGTCGTGCTCGCACTCAACGGCTCCGGGGACGGCGTCAACTACCTCACCGTCTATCTCATCGAGCGCTCGCTGTCGCTCGACAACCTGTTCGTCTTCATCCTGCTGTTCGCGTACTTCGGCGTGCCGCACGCGCATCGCGCACGGCTGTTGTTCTGGGGCATCATCGCGGCGCTCGTGCTGCGTGGGCTCGCGATCCTCGGCGGGACCGCGCTGATCGAGCGCTTCCACGTCGTGCTGTACCTGCTCGGCGTCCTGCTGCTCGTGCTCGCCTACCGCATCTACCGCGGGGTGGGGGACGAGGTCGACCCCGGCAAGAACCTCGTCGTGCGCGGCGTGCGCCGCGTCTTCCCGGTCACCGACGGCTTCCGCGCGGGCCACTGGTTCGTGCGCGAGGACGGCCGTCGCCACGTCACGCCCATCTTCCTCTGCCTCGCTGCGATCGTGGCGGCCGACCTGGCGTTCGCCGTCGACTCGATCCCGGCGGCGTTCGCGATCACGCGCGACCCGCTCATCATCTGGGCCGGCAACGTCTTCGCGCTCGTCGGCCTGCGGGCGCTGTTCGTGCTCGTCGAGGGCCTGATCAAGCGCTTCCGCTACCTCGACGAGACGATCGCCTTCGTGCTCGCGCTCGTCGCGGTCAAGCTCCTGATCGAGGAATGGGTCCGGATCGGTCCGCTCCTCAGCCTCGTGTTCGTCTTCGTTGCCTTCGCGGTCGGCATCGGCGCATCGCTGATCGGCGACCGCCGCGACCCCGAGGGCGCCGCCGAGCGCCGCGAGGCGAACGCGAACCCGTCGCCGAACGAGCCGTAGGCGTCCCCGCCGGACGCTGCGACCACGAGCCCGCCGAGAGCGATCTCACGCTGCCGAAGGCCTGTCCCGGCGTACCCACTGATGAGACGTCGTGGTTCGTCAGGCCGGACCGTCGAGCGCGGCGCCGTCGACGTGGGTCGCGGCGAGCTCGCGCACGGTCAGATCCTGCTTCTCGGTCCCGGGTGCGTCGGAGGGGGTGAAGCGCGTGGTCACGACCGCGTGCGGATGGGTCCTCAGGCTGTGCTCAAGCGCGTCGAACTGGCGCCGCGCTCGCCGCCGGCCGGCCTCGACATTCGCGGCAAAGGCGCGGCTGGAGCGCGGGCCAGTCCGGAAGCACAGGTCCTGGACGAGGGCATAGGCCGTCGTGGGGAGCGCGCGCTGCTCGCGCGCGCTGACGTGCGGCTCGCGCCGCGCCGTCTCCGAGGCGGCCACGCCGGCGGCGTCAGCGCGATGACGAAGGCCGCCGCCGCGGCCGGCGCCGCACGGCGTTCGAGGCGCCGGCCGAGCAGCCAGCCGAGCGCCGTGGCGCCGACGAGCAGGGGCGTGCCGAACACGACGATCAGCCACGCCGACCCGGCGGCGCCACCGACGACGAACCCCGTCGTCACCACCGCGATCGGCAACGCCAGCACCCATCCGCGGCGAACGGCGGCCCCGATTCCCAGATGGGCGCCGACGTGCAGCATGAGCAGGGCCCACGAATTGTCGCGCCCGGCTGACAGCGGATCGTACAACGGCGTTGCGAGCGACCCGATCAACACGAGGTAGACGACGAGCGCCAAGCCCCGAGTGCGATCCATCGGCTCAGTCTCCCAGCGCAGCGGGCGCCCGGCACCGGCTCGCCGTCACCTTTGGATCCGCGCCCAACGGGTAGAACAGCGGCGACCTGTCGATTTCGATCGACCGTCCGACCGATGAGGAGGATCCTCATGGACCGCTACAGGCTCTATCTCTACGTACTTGCCGGCTGCATCATCGGCGCGATCGCCGCAGCCAGCGCCCCGGGGCTGGGAGTGGCCGTCGGGATCGCATGCGGCGCCGGCGTCGGCGTCGCTCTCGGCAGCCGCTCGAGCTGCCGACCAGCTCGGGTCTCCGGCCACCGACGGACCGACGCTGCACGGAAGCCTCACGACGCCTGACCGCCCCCGCGCTCCGGTAACCGAGGGAATGCATGCCGAAACGGCTGAGCTGCCGCGAGCTCCGACGGGTCGCCGAGCCCTAGCGTCGCATCCGTCAGGCGCGGGGTCGTCGCAGCACCCCCAATCCCAGCGCCGCCGCGCCGAGCGCGAGGCCCGCGATCGCGAGAGCGAGCGTCAGCCCGTCGCGACCGGAGTCTTTCGCGGCGGCGCCCTCCTTCGCGGGTGCGGCCGGCGACGTGCCTCCTGAGGCCGGTGCCACGGACTCACCGTGCGTGCTGACGACATCGACCGGTACGGCGTCCTCGCTGAGCGTCGTGACCGGAGCCGGATGGTCCGACGACGCCGAGCCGATCCAGCGCACGACGGATCCGTCGGAGTAGTCCTGCAGCGCCTTCCACGTGATCGAGCCGACTTTGACCGGGTTGCGGGCGATGAAGTGCAGCTCCGTGTAGCCGTCCGGCGGCACGCGCCCGGCACTCCAGCGGATCTCGGAGATCGCACTGGCGCTGTGCACGAGCTTCGTCTTCCACCCGGGCGCGGCCTCGACGAGCGCGAACGTGATCCCCGGAGGTAGCTTGAGCTGGACGCCGGTCGTCGACGCCGACTCCTGCTCGTTGGGGACGATGACGCGATAGCGCTGCAGATCCGCCGGCCGCGAGGCCGTCGGCTGCACGGTGACGTGCGCGGCCGCGCCCGGCGCCATGAGGGCACCGAGCGCGACCGTCGCCGTCACGACGCGGGCGGCGGCGATGCGACGACGTCGATGCATGAGCGCGGGTGCTCGGCCGTGGCGGGATCGCCGGTCCAGTTGACGATCTCGGACCTCTTGCGGCTGCCGTTGGAGTTGCGGTAGTACTGCGCGATCCCGAAGCAGAGCTTCGTCGGGGCGACCGGGTTGACCCAGCGCACCGGCCACTCGCCGAACATCCCCGGCTCGATCTCGGCGTTGCGGTTGCGGGCCGTCCACGAGACACGCTTGATCGCGAGGACGGCGCTCCCGCTCTCACCCTTCTTGCCGGTGTCCTCGCGGACCAGGCGGATCTTCCAGTTCGGGTCCTGCTTGACGCTGAAGCTCTCCTGGATCGCGGCCGGCACGTACATGACGATCTTCCAGGTGTTCTGCTTTGGGGTCTCGTTCGGCGAGCGCACGACGAACGTGCCGCGCGCTCCGGTCAGCGACGGGCCCTGCGGCTGCAGTGCGCTCACGGTCGAGTGGCCGGAGGACAGGGTCGGGATGGCGAGCGCGGCGCCGGCGGCGACGGCGACCGCGAGCGCGGCCTTGGACTTGAGGCGAGTGGTCATGGGGATGTCCTTGTTCTGATGAGTGGGTGCGTCAGGACGCGCGGATCGCGAAGGGCGCGCTGAAGCGCTTGACCTTCTTGTTCTTCGCGCGATAGCGGCCCGAGAAGGTGATCTCGTAGGCGGCCGGAGTCGGGAACGTGAACTTCGTGCGCTTACCGGTCCGCTTGCGCAACAGGACGCGCCCCGTGGCCGTGGTCACCTTGACTGTGCACCTGCACGAGCCGAACGTGAAGCGGCCGCCCTTCGGTGGCTTGACGGCGACGGCCACGATCGTGGCGGGCTTGCCCGCCACGGGCTCGTCGTCGGGCAGCACGTGCAGCGTCACGGCGACGCCGTGATCGGAGACCGTCTGGTGGCCGATCGCCGGCGCGCTGAGCGCCAACAGGGCCGTCGCGGCGACGGCCGAGCCGGCCAGCCGCTTGGGAACTCGCATGGGAACCTCCTGATGCGGACCGCGCTCACGCGGCCCTGCGGTGCCTGGATTCAGGCTGAGACGGACGCGACGACACCGGGCGTACGGACGCCCAGCGCGGTCGGTGCGCCGTCCGCGGGACGCCACCCGAGCTCCGGGCGGCGCGCCTACGAACGGCTCAGCGCACGGCCGGCAGGTGCGGCGGCGGGCGAACCGCCATCGAGGTTGCGACGAGGCGACCGCCGCGCGGCATGAGCGCACGGGGACGGGGGTTGCGGGGCGCGGTCGCGCCGCGCGGGCGGCGCCGGCTGTGCGGGCGGTAGGCGGCCGCGAGGCGCTGCAGGCGGTCCTCGCCGACGTAGCGCCCGGTCAGCAGCGAGGCGAGCAGGACGATCGCCGGCGCGAGGAACAGGACGCCGAGCTCGAGCCCGGGAACGATCATGACCACGGGAAAAGCTGCTAGCGCGGCGGCGAGCAGCAGCATCCGGAGGCCGTGAGTCCGTCCCATGGGGCGGGATGTATAGCAGCCTCGCCGCATGCCGCGGCGCTCCTGACGCGCGCCGGTCGCCGCACGTGTCACCATTGCCGGTGGATGACGCGCCGTGATCGCCGCCTGCTGTTCGGACTTGCCGCCCTCACGCTGGCGCTCGCCGCGCTGACGCACGTCGGCGTCCATAGCGACGTCCTGCTCGCGCTGCCGGCGCTGCTGTTCGCGCTGCCCCTCGTGGCCGGGCGCTACGTCGGCGAGGCGCGCCTCGCGCGCCTGGCCGCCACGTTCGTCCCGACACGCCGCGGCGCCGCCTCGCCGATCCCGCCGACCGCGCGCCGCTCGCCGCGCTCGCTGCCGCGCGGAGGCCGTCTCATCGCCTCGTCGCTGGCCGTGCGCCCGCCGCCGGCGCTGCTGCGCCGCACCGTCTAGGACGCTCCGGCGCCGCACTCGGGCTGGAGCCACGTCTCCGATCCGATCCAAAGGTAGGCCCCTCGAATGGCCCGTCGCACCATCCGCGTCGTCGTGCTCTCCGCGCTCCTCAGCGCCCTCTGCGCGACCCAGGCGTTCGCGCACGCCGGCAACCCGAACTACGAGTCGCTCGTCGAGGGCGTGAGCCCGAACATCCCTGGCTTCAGCGTCACGGTGCTCAACGGCGACGATCGGCTCGAGGTCATCAACCACAGCACGCAGACGATCACGATCGACGGCTACAACAAGGAGCCGTACCTGCGCATGGCGCCGGACGGCACCGTGTCCGTGAACATCAGGTCGCCGGCCTACTACCTCAACAACGACCGCACGGACACCGCGACGGTTCCCCCGATCGCGGATGCCAAGGCGGCTCCGCAGTGGAAGGTCCTCGAGCACGACGGGCGCTACCAGTTCCACGATCACCGCATCCATTGGATGTCGACGTCGACGCCGCAGCAGGTGACCGACAAGTCCAAGCGCACGAAGGTCGCCGACTGGCGCGTGCCGCTGCGCCGCGGCAACTCGAGCGGCGCGATTTCCGGCAGGCTGTTCTGGCGCGGATCGAGTGGCGGCCCGCCCGCCGGCGCCTTCGTCGGGCTCGCGCTGATCGTGCTGCTCGGCGGCGCCGCGGTCGTTCTCGTGCGCCGTCGCCGCGGCGAAGATGGCGGCGACGGTGAGGCCAGCGGGGAGGACCGCGGCGCGGGCACCGGCAAGCCGGCTCGGGGGACGCCGAAGGAGGCGTGGTGAGCCCGCGAGCGCCGCTGGCGCTGGCGGTCGCGCTGCTCGCGCTCGCGCTCGTACCGGCCGCAGCGTCGGCGCACGCGATCCTCGAGCAGACGACGCCGGCCCGCGGCGCCACGCTGAAAACCGAGCCGAAGACGGTCACGCTGCGCTTCAGCGAGTCCGTCGAGGGCAACTTCGGCGCGGTCCGCGTCTTCGACGCGAAGTCCCAGCGCGTCGATGACGGCCACACCGTGCACCCGAACGGCACCGGTTCGCAGCTCGCGGTCGGTCTGAAGCCGGGCCTGGCGAATGGGACGTACGTCGCCACGTACCGCGTCATCTCCGCGGATAGCCACCCGGTCTCGGGCGGGCTCGTGTTCGCGATCGGCACGTCGAGCGCGACCGCCGCGCCGACGGTCGCCGACCTCATCGGCAAGGCGAACGCCGGTCCGATCACCGAGGCCGCGTTCGGCATCGCGCGAGGCCTGAACTACCTCGCCACCGCGATCGCGCTTGGCGGCCTCGCGTTTCTGGTGGCGGTCTGGCTGCCCTCGCTGCGCTCGGCATCCGGAGCCGAGGAGCAGTGGGTGCTCGCCTCGCAGTCCTTCCTCGCACGGACCCGCCGGCTGCTGCTCGGCGCGACCGCGCTCGGCATCCTCTGCGGTCTTGCCGGCATCGTCCTGCAGGGCGCGACCGCGGGCGCGACGAGCGCGTGGACGGCGCTGAAGCCGAGCGTGATCTCCGACGTGCTCGGGACGCGCTTCGGCGTCGTCTGGGGTGTGCGGATCGTCGCGTTCGTCGCGCTCGGCGGCGCGCTCGCGCTGCTGCTGCGCGGCGTCCGCGAGGCGACCGCACCGGCGGCAATGCGGCGCGTCGCGCTCGGCGCCGACGGACTGGCGGCACCCGGCCCGCGGCGGCTGCCGCTGGCGCTCGCCGTGGTCCCGGCGGCGTTCATCGCCGTCGCCCCGGCGCTCGGCGGCCACGCCAGCGTGCAGCAGCCCGTCGCGGTGCTGTTCCCGCTCGACGTCGCGCACGTGCTGGCGATGAGCGTCTGGATCGGCGGCCTCGTGCTGCTCGTGATGGCGCTGCCGGCGGCCACCCGCGCGCTCGTCCCGGAGGATCGCACGCGGCTGCTCGCGGCGAATCTGCTGCGCTTCTCGCCGATCGCGCTGGGCTGTGTCGCCGTGCTGCTCGTCACGGGGACGGTCCAGGCGATCGAGCACATCGCGGCGTGGGGCCAGCTCCTGCACACGGGCTTCGGCCGCGCTGTGCTCATCAAGATCGGCCTGATCGTCGTGCTGATCGGCTTCGGCGCGGTCAACCGGCGGCGGGCGATCCCGCAGCTTCGCGCCCTCGTCGCATCGGCGGCGACGCCGGGGGCCACCGGCCGGCTGCTGCGGCGCACGCTGCGCGCGGAGGTCGTGCTCGTGACCATCGTGCTCGGGGTCACCGCCGCGCTCGTCAGCTACCCGCCGCCGGCGTCACTCGCCGGCGGGCCGTTCGACGGCACCGCCCGGATGGGGCCGCTGCGCCTCGAGGCGACGATGGACCCCGCGCGCGTCGGCCCCAACGCACTGCACCTCTACGTGCTCAACGCCACCGACGGAACGCCGTTTGACGGCACGAAGCAGCTGACCGTGACGCTCGCGCTGCCCGGCAAGGGCATCGGCCCGCTGCCGGCAACGGCCCACGAGGCGGGGCCGGGCCACTACGTCGTCGACACGGTCCAACTTGTTCCGGCCGGTGACTGGCAGCTACATGTGTCCAGCCGAGTGTCGGAGTTCGACGAGTACGACGCGTCGCTGAAGGTGCCGGTGCGATGACCCCCCGCAGATCCAAAGGAGCAGCCATGCAGCGCAGGACCATCGGGGTCGCCGTCGCGGCGGGCCTGCTCGCCGGCCCGACCGCCGCGCAGGCGCACGTCAGCCTGCATCCGAACGCGATCCCGGCGGGTTCGTTCGTGACGACGAACATCCGCGTGCCCAACGAGGAGGACGCGGCGAGCACGACGTCGGTCAAGGTCAAGCTGCCGGCGGGCGTGCTGTCGGCGCAGGGTGCGCCGCCGGCCGGCTGGCGCTTCTCGGCGACGACGAAGAAGCTCGCCACGCCGATCAAGACCGACGACGGCCTCGTCACGACCGAGACGACCGAGGTGCAGTTCACGGGCGGCCGGATCTCGCCCGGCGACTTTCAGAGCTTCCCGCTGACGCTCAGCATCCCGGACGCGGCAAAGGCCGGCGACGTGCTGTCGTTTCCGACCGTGCAGGCCTACTCCAACGGCAAGGTCGTGCGCTGGATCGGCGCGGCGGAAAGCGAGATGCCGGCGCCGACCGTCGACATCACAGCCGCCGGCGGCGCACTGCTGGACGTCACCGGCGGCGACGCCGGTCCGCCTGCCGTGCTCCCAGCGAACCTCGTGGGCGGCGCCGCGACCGCCGCGCCGGCGACCGCGAGCGTCGTCAAGAAGGAGACGAGCGGTGTCGGGATCGCGGCGCTCGTGATCGCGATCCTCGCCCTCGCCCTCGGCGGCGCCGCAGCTGCCGGCAGTCGCCGCAAGGAGACCGCATAGCGGCTGTTCGCGACGAGGCGGCGCGGGCGACCGCGCCGCAGCTTCGCTACAGCTCCTCGACCTCGTCGGCCTCGGGTTCGGCGTTCTCGTCGTCGTCGACGATGTCGTCGCCGGCTCCGAGCCCGGCGCTGAGCGCGGACCCGTGGCGGACCTGGAAGGCCTGCATGAGCTCGTCGCGGACGTGCTCGTCGATCGGGGACTCGTCGGAGATGAGCACCCAGTCGGCGCCTTCGAAGCCCTCCATGTTGAAGACCTCGGTGTCGACGTCCGGCGAGTCGTCGACGACGATCAGCACCTCCGTCTGCGGATTGAAGTACGTGCCCGGGCGGATGACGATGTCCTCGAGCTCGAACTGACGGGGATTGGCCATTGCGAGATTCCTATCAGGTCAGCTCCCGCTGGCGGTGCGCCACCTACGCGACGGCTTCACGCAGGCCCTACAGACATCAGGTGCTACGTCCGATACTCTCCGGGTACGCCATTGACTGACCAGTCAATCGAGAGCCATTCCAACCGCTTCAGGAGCCGAGAACCCATGGTCGACTTCACCCTGACGGACGAGCAGAAGGACCTCCGCGAGCTCGCGCACGACTTCGCCGAGAGGGAGATCCGTCCCGTGGCTTGGGAGCTGGACCGCGACGGCGGATGGCCGCAGGCGATCCTCGACAAGGCGCATGAGGTCGGCCTCATGAACACGCACATCCCCGAGGAGTACGGGGGAGCGGGCCTGGACTACCTATCGGGCTGCATCATCGAGGAGGAGCTGTCGTGGGGCTGCTCGGGCGTGCAGACCTCGCTCGGCGCCAATGGCCTCGCCGCGGCGCCGGTCATGCTCGGCGGCTCTGACGACGTCAAGCGCGAGTTCGGCGAAGCGCTGACCGGCTCGGCGAAGCTCGCCTCGTTCTGCCTGACCGAGCCCGACGCCGGCTCGGACGTCAGCGGCATGCGCACGCGCGCCGTGCGAAGTGCAGCCGGCGACAAGTACGTCATCAACGGCTCGAAGTGCTTCATCACGAACGGCAGCTACGCCGACTACTACGTCGTCTACGCGAAGACCGACCCCGAGGCCGGCCACCGTGGCATCTCGGCGTTCCTCGTGCCGCGCGACGACACGGTCACGGTCGACAAGAAGGAAGACAAGATGGGCCAGCGGGCGTCGAACACCGCGACGATCACCTTCAGCGACACCGAAGTCGACGCGCGCTACCTGCTCGGCGAGGAGAACAAGGGCTTCAAGCTCGCGATGATGGTCCTCGACCGCACGCGTCCGGGCGTCGCCGCGATGGCGACCGGCATCTCGCGCGCGGCGTTCGAGATGGCCGTCGCCTACTCGAAGGAGCGCGTGCAGTTCGGCGTGCCGATCGCGATGCACCAGGCGATCCAGTTCATGATCGCCGACATGGCGACGAAGGTGCACCTGTCGCGCCTGGCGACCTGGCACAGCGCCGTGCTGCTCGACCAGGGCCGGCGCAACACGCTCGAGTCCTCGCACGCCAAGCGCTACGCGGCCGACAGCGCGATGGAGGTCACGACCGACGCCGTGCAGATCTTCGGCGGCTACGGCTTCATCAAGGAGTACAAGGTCGAGAAGCTCATGCGCGACGCGAAGATCATGCAGCTCTACGAGGGCACGTCGCAGATCCAGCGCCTCGTCATCGCCCGCGAGACGCTGCTGCCGCGCCGCATCGAGGAGCCGGCGACGGCGACCGCGTAGCCGTGGCCCGTCACGCGACCGATCGCAAGTGGCACGTCCCATAATTGTCGAGACGGACCACTAGGCGCGCCGGTCGTGGCCGGTCGCCCGCCATACTGCGCCGATGGCGCCCCGCCGTCGCTTGACCGAGGCGGCCGTCGCCGAGACGGCCGCCGTCAGCGACGTCCGGGCGGCGGCCGGTGTTCGGCCCTCCGCCGCATCCGCTGGGCCGGGCTCGGCCGACCCGTTGCTCGGCGGGCTGCGCAAGGCGGGTCTGCTGCGCCTGCTCGTCCTGCGCCTGCTCGGCGACGGGCCGTCCTATGGCAACCAGCTCATGGAGCGCGTCGGTGCCATGACGGGAGGCCTCATGGCCGTCAACCCGAACACGATGTACCCGCTGCTGCGCGCGCTCGAGGCCGAGGGCCTCATCGCCGGCGAGTGGGAGCACCCCGAACGCCGCTCGCGGCGCTTCTACCGGCTCACGGACGCCGGCGCGGTCGAGCGCGACAGGCTGCTGTCGGAGATCGGCCCACGCCTCGACGAGCTCGCCACCGCGGTCGACCGGCTCCGCAGCGAGCTGCTCGGGTGAGCCCGCATCGCGGGCGAATCGGGCGTCCAACACGTTCGAAGATGTCGCAGAACGCGCGCCCAAACCACCGTCCGCGGCGTTGAGCCGCTCCCAACCACAAGGAGTTCTCACAACGTGTTCGTGTTCAAAGCCGCCGTCGTCGGCGCCGGAACGATGGGCGGAGAGATCGCCCAGGTGATCGCGTCCGCCGGCATCCCGGTGATGCTCAAGGACGTCAAGCAGGAGTTCGTCGACCTCGGCCTGCGCAAGGCGGAGGAGGTCACGCGCGGCCAGCTCGCCGGCCTCGTCCACAAGCAGAAGATCAGCGAGGAGCAGGCCGCCCAGCAGGCCGAGCAGATCCTCGGGCGGATCACTCCAACGACGAGCTACGAGGGCTTCGGCGACGTCGACTTCGTCATCGAGGCCGTGCCCGAGCGGATGGAGATCAAGCAGGCCGTGCTCGCCGAGCTCGACGAGGCGACGCCGGGTCACGCCATCCTCGCTTCGAACACGTCGTCGCTGGCGATCAGCGAGATCGCCGAGATCACGAGCCGCCCCGACAAGGTCGTCGGCTTTCACTTCTTCTATCCCGCCTCGATGATGCGCCTCGTCGAGATCGTCGAGGGCGCCGACACGTCGCCCGAGACGATGCAGGCGGCAACGACCTTCGCGCAGGCGATCCGCAAGATGCCGATCGCGTGCGGCGAGGAGCCGGGCTTCGTCGTCAACCGGATCCTGATGTCGTCGATCAGCGAGGTGTGGCGCTTCCAGGAGGCGAACAAGCTCTCGATCAAGGCGATCGACGACGCCGTCTCGGCCGCGGGGATCGCCCCGATGGGCCCGTTCTTCTTGACGGACCTGCTCGGCCTCGACACGGTCCTGCACGTGGCCGAGCACCTCCAGCACTGCTACGGCGACAGCTTCTACGTCCACGAGGGCATGCGCGGGCTCGTCGGGGCGCGCGAGCTCGGGGCGAAGACCGGCAAGGGCTTCTATGAGAACGGCCAACCGCGGACCGATGGTGAGACGGAGTTCGACGCCGACGAGCTCGCGCAGCGCTTCGTCCTCAAGGCCTTCATCGAGGCCTGCCTGCTGCTCGAGGAGGGCATGGCGACCGTCCGCGACATCGACCTTGGGATGATGGCCGGCGCCGGACTCATCCCGCCGCCGTTCGCGCGCGCCGACCAGACCGGCCTCGACGAACTGCTCTCACAGCTCAACCACGCCGAGGAGCACTGGGGCGAGCGCTTCGCCGCGCCGTCGATCTTGCGCCGGATGGTCGCGCAGGGACGGCTCGGCGCGAAGACCGGGCAGGGCTTCTTCGCCTACGCCAGCCCCGACGAGGGGGGTTTCGAGCAGGGCGAGGGCGTCAAGCTCGAGACGCGCGGCGATGTCGCGATCGCCTGGCTTCACCGCCCGCCGGCGAACTCGCTGTCGCCGCTGCTCATCGCCGAGCTCACGCGGCTGTGGGATCACGTCGACGCCGACGAGTCCGTGCGCGCGCTCGTGATCGCCTCGGCGAACCCGATGCTGTGGTGCGCGGGCGCGGACATCAAGGCGTTCACGACGCTCGACGCCGCGTCCGGCGCCGAGATGCTCGACGACGCGCACTCGCTGCTGCGGCGCATGGAGCGCTCCTCGACCGTGACGATCGCGGCCGTCAACGCGATCGCATACGGCGGCGGCTGCGAGCTCGCGATGGGCTGTGACGTGCGCATCGCGGCGCAGTCGGCGAGCTTCGGCCAGCCCGAGATCAACCTCGGGATCATGCCCGGCTTCGGCGGCACCCAGCGCCTGCCGCGGCTGGTCGGCACGGCGCGCGCGCTCGAGCTGAACCTCACCGGCGACCCGATCTCCGCGGCAGAGGCGTTCGAGATCGGGCTCGTCAACCGCGTCGTGCCGGACCACGAGCTGCACGACGTCGCGATGGCGTGGGCGCGCAAGCTCGCCGGCCAGGCGCCGCTGGCGGTGCGCGCGATCAAACGCACGACCGCCGGTGACACCGACCTCGACGAGGGCATCGAGGCCGAGAAGGCCGCCTTCGCCGGCGTCTTCGTGAGCGCCGACGCGCGCGAGGGCATCGGCGCGTTCCTCGGCAAGCGCCAGGCGGTCTGGCAGGGGAAGTAGACCACGGTGGCCCCGGTCGGTGACGACATCGCCCGCCTCGCGGAGCTCGTTCGCTCCGCGAGGTCGGTCGTCGCGCTGACCGGCGCCGGGATCTCGGTACCGTCCGGGATCCCGGACTTCCGCACGCCGGGCACCGGCATCTGGGAGCACGTCGACCCGATGGAGGTCGCGCACATCGATGCCTGGAGCGAGAACCCCGAGCGCTTCTGGAGCTTCTACGGCGATCGCTTCCAGACGCTCGGCGACAAGCAGCCCAACGGCGCGCACGCGGTCCTCGCCGAGCTCGAGCAGCGCGGCCTGCTCGACGCGGTGATCACACAGAACATCGACCTGCTGCACCGCAAGGCGGGGACGCAGGAGCTCGTCGAGGTCCACGGCTCGATCTCGTCCTCGTCGTGCATGACGTGCGGCGCACGCTATGAGCTCGAGGACGTGCTCGAGCGGCTCGCCGGCGGTGAGGGCACGCCGCGCTGCGACTGCGGTCGGCCGCTGAAGCCCAACGTGGTCCTGTTCGGTGAGTACCTCGACGCCTCGGTGCTCGAGCGCGCGAGCGAGCTTGCCGCGGCCGCCGACCTGCTGCTGTGCATCGGCTCCTCGCTGGAGGTCGCTCCGATCGGTGGGCTGCCCGATCTCACGCTGCGCGGCGGGGGAGAGGTCGCGATCGTGACGAAGGGGCCGACGCGCTGCGACGCGCGCGCCGTCGTCAGGCTCGAGGGCGACGTCGTCGACGAGCTGCGCGCGCTCCTCGCGACACTCTGAGCCAAGGCTCGTGCCGCTGGGCCGCACGCCGCACGCTGAGGCGCGCGCCGCTGGGCCGTGCACCGCGAGCTGAGCCACGCGCCGCTGGGCCGTGCACCGCGAGCTGAGCCACGCGCCGCTCGGCCGCACGCCGCGAGCAGCGCGGGCTCCGCTCAGAGCCCGCCGGCGGTGCGGGCGCGCAGCGCCGCCTCCAGTCGTCCCAGGGCGACGGTCACAACCTCGATCTGCCGCGCGTCGAGGCCGCCCTCCAGCGCCGCCGCGGCGGCGCCCCGCACGTCGTCGCGGCGCGAGGAGAGCTCGTCGAGGCGCGCGCTCAGCCCGGCCGCCTCGCGCCAAGGCTCGAGCTCGACGAGCGCCGCCTGAAACGCAACGCCGAGCTGCAGCGCGGCCTCGCGCCAGCGCTCGGCGTCGACGTCGCTGCGGGCGCGCAGGGCGAGCTCCTCGCAGGCGAGCACCGCGTCGCGACTGCCGAGGACGGCGGCGATGCGCTCCTGGGGGCTCAGTGCGGCACGCCCCGGACGCAGCGCGCCGCCGGCCGACTCGCGCGGCAGCTCGCGCGCGCGATCCCAGCGGCCGTCGGCGACCTGCTCGCCGAGGCCGTAGCCGACCCGTACGACGAGCGCGAGGCGCAGCGCGACACCGCCCGCGTACGGGTCGGCCGTCGCTATCCGCTGCGCCTGCAGGACGCGATTCAGGCGCGCGACGCCGGCCGTTGCGAGGGCGTCGAGATCGGCCGAGCGCAGCCAGCGCTCGGCGGCGTCGAGGCCGTCGAGCGCCTGCGTGTCGACGAGCGTCGCGCGGGATGTGGGCACGGGCTCGGGTTCAGGTCCGGGAGGCGCGTGGCGGGGCCGCCGGCGCGCGAGCAGGCGACGCTCGGGCGCGCCGAGCGTGCGCAGCACTAGGATGTGACGCGCACCCTCGCCGAGGTGCTCGCGGATCGTGTAGCGGCCCGGCTCGGGGCCGAGCACCCAGGGGTACTCGACCTGGACAAAGCGAAACCGCCGTGACGAGGTCACGGCGGTTTCGGTTCTGCCTGGACCGGAGGACCGGTCTTCGACGACTGCTACTCCGAGACGTGCGCCGCGCTCGCGCGGGTCCGTACTGCGTTGATCGCGTACTTCGATGCCTTGACCGCGACCTCGGGGTTGCCGATCTGGCCGAGGCGGTCGATCAGCTTGACCCACTGCGACGGCTTGAGGACGGACTCGGCGAGCTTGCCGTCCTTCGTCGTCGCATCGAACTGCGGGCTGAAGCCGACGTGGATGTGGTCGGCGTGATCGGCCAGCGACAGCGTGTTGTCCGCGCCGTCGTAGGTCATGAGGCTGATGATCTGCGCGGGCTTCAACGTGCCCTGCAGCGTCAGCAAGCGGCGGATCGTGATGTCCGTGATCGAGCCCGCGCCCTGGTTGCCCAGGATCGAGATCCCGTTGATCTTGGCGATGTCGACCGCGTTACCGGAGGAGTGCGCCGAGACGTTCCCGCCCGCGGTGTAGAAGCCATGGCCGCAGCGCAGCGACGTCACGGTCGGCTTCAGGCCGCTGGCGGCGAGGAACTCGAGCACCGCGAGGACGCGGCGATCGACGACCCCGGCCTGGATGTCACGACGGCCACACGAGTAGATCTCGATCCGCGGGTTCGCGAGGACACGCTGAGCCAGCGTCTCCTTGGTCATCAGCAGGATCTGGCCGATCGTCGCGCCCGTGGCGTCGTCCCCGAAGAACGGGTTCTTGCCCTGTGCACGGTAGATGGCCGTCGCCTCGAGGACCTTCCAGCCGTCGAGGATCGGCAGCGGGTCGATGCGCGGCGCGCCGCGACCTGCCGGCCGGATCTCGAACAGCATGTGCGGCGCGGTCACCGACGAGGTCTTGCCGATCCGTCCGAGGATCGTGCCGGCGATGACCTTCTGGCCCGGTGCCAGCGCCTTGAGCACGACGTCGTCCTTCTTGAGGCCGTAGACCCCGGAGAAGTAGGACTTGATGCTCCCGCCGAGGGCGGACTCGGTCTCCAGCAGCTGGCGCTTGCCACCGGCGCTCAGCGCGTTGCGGCGCGTCGGGTTGGCGAATAGGCGCTCCTTGGCGACCGCGTCCTGGGCCTCGGTCGTGCCACCCGCCGTGGCGGCGACCTTGTCGAGGACCTTCTTCGTCGCCTTGGCCGTGTTCTTGCCGGCACTGGCAGCCTCCGTCGGAGCGGCGTCCTTCGGCAGCGACAGCTCCTTGGCGATCGAGGCCTTGCTCTGCGACGCCGCCTTCGGCACCGGCACCTTGCTGGAGACCTTCTTCAGGCCACCGTAGGTGTAGCTGTTGCCGTAGACGTCCTTGAGGACGATGAAGTTGCCGAGTCGCGCGCTGTTGCCCACCTTCGTGATCGTGCCGTCCTGGACGGCGATGACCGCCGAGCCGGCCTTGGCGAAGATGTTGATGCCGCGGCGCGAGACGTCGGCCGGCAGCTTCACATTCTTGCTGCGAGCGCTACGACGGGCAGCAGCATGCTCGGCGATGTCGTCGGCGTACTTCGCCTTGGCGTACACGGGGAAGCGACCCTGCGTCAGACCGCTCAGCGAGCCGACGAGATCCGCCGGCATGCCACCGATGAAGCGTGCCCGCATGAGGACCGAGTTGACGTACCAGTCGGCGTGGTTGTACGCGAAGATCGCCTTGCGGAGATCCTCCTCGCCACCTGCTGCCTTGAGGTAGCGCGCCGCCGCGAAGATCGCGTCGACGGGGTTGTACGGATCCTTCTTGCCGTCGCCGTTGGCGTCGACTCCGTATAGCTTCCAGCTTGACGGGATGAACTGCATCCACCCAACGGCGCCTGCCACGGACACGTTGAGGTTGCGCCCGTAGTTCGTCTCGATCTCGTTGATCGCGGCGAGGACCTCCCACGGGATGCCGTACTGGATGCCGGCTGCCTGGTAGATCGGCAGCAGGAACACCGGGATGCGGAACTTGTCGATGAAGAAGCTCGGGATGCCGACCTGAACGGGGCCCAGGGGTGCCAGCGACATGGTCGGGTTCTGGAGCGTCGGGATCCCGTTGGAGAAGCGCAGGTCGGTCTTCTCAGGCCGTGCGCGTTGCACCTTCGTGATCACCGAGTCGATGAGGTTGCCGGCGCTGTCGAGCGCCTTCTCACCGGCACGCGGGGTCCGCTTCTTGCGGCCCGTGGTGGCCTGGCTCTGGGCGTCGGCCGAGCCGGCCGGCTGCTCAAGGACCGGAGCGGACGGATCCGTGGTCACGCCTGGCACCGACAGCAGGGGAGCGGTGGGCACGATCGGCGCCGTCAGCTCCGTGATGCTGAGGATCGGCAATCCGAGGATCGACGGCAGCTTGATCTGGTCGATGGGCGTCGTTGCGCCCACGTCGACCGTGATGGTCTTCTTGATGTTGCCGACAAGGGTCACGAGGAACGTTCGTTGCATGGCACTTGCCGATGCCGCGAGCGATCCCAAGCCGACGGACATTCCGCCGGCCGCGACCAGAGCGATGAGCAGCCTACGCTTGTGGTGCATGTGTTCCTGCATCTCCCCCCTGGAGGTGTTCCAGATACGCGACTCCCGATGCGCGTGCGCGGCAGCCTATCGGGAAATCGCCGAAAGCGCTAAGCCCCGATTTGCCGACCGCATGCGAACGGGCATTCCAGCGCCTGGGGTGGACGGAACGGTCGGCGCCCTTCGATGTCCACGCGCAACCGCGCCCCGCGTGCGCCCCCGCGCGCGCGCGAGAAGCCCGCTGTCCATGCGCCGTTTCGCGCCCTGACGACCGCGCGCCATGCGCTCTGCGCTAGCCTCAGATCGGCCCGTCAACCGCCTGGAGGATCGCAGCCCGATGAGCGACGAAACCGAGTCCGAAGGGCTGCGCGAGCGGCTTACGAAGCAGAGCGAGGACACCCTCGGCAGGCTCGCCGAGGACCTCATGGCCAACCCGATCGTCAGCGGTGCCGTGTCGCGCGCCTTCGAGGCCCGCGCGCGGGCCACGACGGCGCAGGAGGCCGCCTTCGGCGCGCTGAACATCCCCACCGCGGCCGACATCGAGCGGCTCACCCGACGCGTGCGCTCGATGTCCCAGCGCCTCGAAGGGATCGAGGACGGCATCGATCGCCTCGACGAGCGGCTGGCGGCGCTGGCCGCGGAGCCCGGGCCGGACCAGCGCCTGGAGGGCATCGAGGCGCACCTCGTCGCGATCACCCGCGAGCTGTCGGCGCTGCGCCGTGCGATGCCCGGCGCGACCGAGCCCGTTCCCGAGCAGCAGGAGCGCATGGAAGTCGCGGGTTAGGGGAGCGCCGCGACGCCGACGAGGCCGAGGCGCTCGCCGACCCGCACGATGCCGTCCGCGTCGAGCCGACGGCGCGTGCCGTCGGCGTCGAAGACGTCCGTGACCGCGAGCAGGCAGCCGACGGCGATGCCGCGCAGCTCGCCGATGCGCAGCAGCGCCGCGGCCTCCATCTCGACGGCGAGCGCCCCGGCACGCGCCCACGCGCGCGAGCGCGTGAGATCCGGGTCGTAGAAGAGGTCGCTCGTCGCGATCGTCCCGACGCGGGTGCCGGCTCCGGCCGCCGCGCGCAGCGCCTCGACGAGGCCGCCGTCGGCGGCGACGCGATCGCCGGCGCCGAGCGCGCGGCTCGTACCGTCGCCCGCGAGCGCCGCGTCCGCGACGACGAGGTCGCCGAGCTCCAGGTCGGCGGCGAGCGCGCCGCAGGTACCGACGCGGATCGCGCGCGACAGGCCGAGATCGCAGAGCTCCTCGAGCACGATCGCCGCGCTCGGGCTGCCCATGCCGGTGCTCTGGATCGTCAGCGGTTGCCCGTCGGCTGCGATCCCCGTGTAGCCCCACAGCCCGCGGTTGTGGTTGAACATCTTCGGCTCGGCCGTCAGCAGCTGGGCGAGCGCGAGCGCGCGTCCCGGATCGCCGGGCAGCAGCACGCGCGGCGCGAGTGCGGCGGTGGGATGGATGTGGATGGGCATCGTCAGGGGGTTTGGCTTGGAAAGCGCGGGGCATATGATCGGGCCATGGCCAAGAAGAAGCCCACCTCACGTGCCGACGCCGTCCGTCAGGCCGTCGACCAGGCATTCCAGACCCAGATCCCGCGCGAGCGGATCTCCGAGTTGCTCGACGAGCTCGGCAGCACCGCGGGACGCCTCCGCGGGGCCGTCGACGAGCTGCGTCCGGCATCGGCCGAAGACGTCAAGACGCTGCGCGCGACCGTCGAGGCGCTGACCGCTCGCGTCGCGGCGCTCGAGACCGCGGCGCAGGCCAAGCCGAAGCCGGCGCCGCGACGTGGCGCCGCCAAGCCCGCCGCCCGCGCCGCGACGAAGCCGCGCAAGCCAACTACCACCAAGCCCAAGTCGACGCAGGCGGAGTCCTGATGGGCGTCGAGTTCTCTGGAACGCGCGAGTTCCGGACCGTCATGGACCGGATCTTCACGATGATGAGCGAGGATCCCACGATGGGTCCGAAGCTGCGCGATGCCGACGTGCCGCAGCGCTTCGAGTTCACCGACGTCGATCTCGTCGTGAACATCCGCGGCGCTCGCGACGGCGAGGACGGCTGCCTGTATTGGGAGTGGAGCGACAATGTCGACTGGGACTCGAAGGTCCAGATGAAGATGTCCTCGGAGGTCGCGAACAAGTACTTCCAGGGCAAGGAGAACGTCTTGCTTGCGGTCGCGCGGGGCCGGATCAAGACCGGGGGCGACCTGCCGGCCTCGCTCGCGCTGATCCCGATCACGAAGCCCATCTACGCGCAATACCGTGCGGTGGTCGAGGCCGAGTACCCGCACCTCAAGGTCTGAGCGGCCGGCCGCCGCCGACCGCGTCGCACGTCAGTCGCCGTCGAGCATCTGGCGCTCGGCGGCCCAGCGCGACAGCTCGTGGCGGCTGGAGAGCTGCAGCTTGCGCAGGACCGACGAGACGTGCGCCTCGACGGTCTTCGCGGAGATCCCGAGGCGCAGCGCGATCTCCTTGTACATATAGCCGCGGGCGATGTGCTGCAGGACCTCGCGCTCGCGCGGGGTGAGCTGGTCGAGCTCGGCGTGATCGGTCCCGGCCCGCCCGCGACCCGCGCCCACCCGACCACCCCCGGCCCCGGCCCCGGCCCCGGGCGCCGGGCCGGCGAAGGCGTCGAGCACGAAGCCGGCCAGCCGCGGCGAGAAGACCGCGTCGCCACCGTGCACGCGGCGCACGGCATCGGCGAGCTCCGCGCCCGAGATCGTCTTCGTCACGTAGCCGCGCGCGCCGGCTCGGATGACCGCGATGACGTCCTCCGCGGCATCGGACACCGACAGCGCGAGGAACTGCACGCCGGGAGCGCCGCCGCCCGCACGCAGCCGTCGGATGACCTCGAGGCCGCCGCCGTCGGGCATGTGCACGTCGAGCAGCACGACGTTCGGCTCCAGGGCGCCGATCATCGCGACCGCCTCGTCGACCGTGGCGGCGTCGCCGACGACGTCGACGAGGCCGTCGAGCTCGGATCGGACGCCGGCGCGGAACAGCTCGTGGTCGTCGACGAGCACGACTCGTGGGTTGCTTGCGCCCGACGCCGACGTCGCGCCATCAGGGCCGGTCGTCGCGCTCATGATGACGCCCGCTCGAGCACGAGCTCGACCTCGGTGCCGCCTCCGGGCGAGGCCGTGATCGTCGCGCGCCCGCCGTGGCGTTCCATGCGCCCGACGATCGACTCGCGCACGCCGCGGCGGTCGACCGGAATCGTCGCCGGGTCGAAGCCGGGTCCGCGGTCTCGCACGAACACCTGCAGGCGCTCGTCGCTGGCCTCCGCGTAGACCGCGACCGCCGCGTCGCCGGCGAACTTCGCGGCGTTCAGCATCGCCTCGCGGGCCGCCGCGACGAGCGCCTCGCCGTCGCGGTCCAGCGCTGCGTCGCCGACGCTGACGACGTCGACCACGACGCCGTGCGCCTCCTCGATCTCTGCGGCGGCGGCCTCGAGCGCCGCGGCCAGCCGGCGCTCGCCGTCGTCGCCGACGGTCGAGCCCGACAGCCAGCTGCGCAGCTCACGCTCCTGGCGGCGGGCGAGCGCCGCGACGGCGCGCGGGTCGGCCGCGCGCTTCTGCACGAGTGCGAGCGTCTGCAGGACGGAGTCGTGCAGGTGCGCGGCGACCTCGGCTCGCTCCTGCGAGCGGATGCGCTCGGCGCGCTCCGCCGTCAGCGACGTCAGCAGGCGCACGAACCACGGCGCGAAGATCACGCCGAACGCGATCGCGACGACGAGCGCCGCGAGCGCGACGTCCGTCGCGGCCGCGAGCGCGCCGCTGAACTGCAGGAAGACGATCGCCGCGGCGATCACGAGCGTGACGCCGATCCCGATGCGCGAGATGACCGCCGGGCGCGACTCGCCCGGACTTGCCGCGGGGATCGCAGCGACCGCCGCCGTGCCCACGCGCAGCGCTGCGCGCGGCGGCGGGCTCTCGACGACGGCGTCCGCCGGCCCGCTCGAGCGATGCCAGATCAGCGCGCCGCCGGCCGCGACGAGCACGAGCGGCCAGATCAGGACGTCGGAGAACGGCAACCCAAGTGCACGGAACGCGAGCAGCACCGACAGCAGGAGCAAACCGGCGCCGAGCGCGACCTCGACGGTGCCGCGACGACCGTTCGTTGCGAAGGCGCCGCGCCGGCCGGCGGCGTCGGCCTCCTCCGCCGGCAGCAGGATCCATGCCAGGACATACGCGACGAGCCCGACGCCGCTGGCGATCGTCGTCGCGGCGAAGACGATCCGCAGCAGCAGCGGGTCGACCCCCATACGCTTGGCGAGGCCCGCGCAGACGCCCCCGACCATCCCGTTGCGCCGATCGCGGCGCAGGTCGCGCGTCGCCGCCCTGCCGCGGGTCGTGGCCGTCATGGCGCGGATCATCGCGTGCCCCCGTCCCCGCCGCCGCCACCGCGCGAGAGGCCGCTCGCAAGCAGGATGGCTCCCACCGCGCCGAACGCGATGGGAGCCATGGCCCCGAAGGCCAGGTGCAGGACGTCCGTGCTATCGAGCAGCAGGACCGTGCCGAAGACGATCAGCACGAGCCCTGCCGTCAGCGACAGGCGATCTGGGCTGTCGTGTCGGCGCACCGCTGCTACGCCGTCCGTGTCGAGCAGGCGCTGTTGCGCTCGCCGTCGAAACGAGGGCCGAAGCGGCCGGGCCCGAAGCGGTGCACGCTGTTGTCATCGTGGCGGACCTCGAGGAAGCCGAGCCCGACATCGCCGTCGACGACGAGCCGCGGCGTCTTGGCGGGCGCACGCCGGAAGTCACGCCAGCTCACGTCGAGGCCGCCGCCGTCGCGATCGAAGACCGTGACGCCGCCGACACCGATGTCGGCCGTGCTCGCGACGCATACGCCGGCCGGCACGATGACGAGTGCATGACCGGTTCCGATCTTCAGCTTCAGGCGGCGATCGCCGGCCGGCAACTTGACGTCGCGCAGGTCGACGACGAGCTCGCCGGCGCCGAGCTGGTAGGAGGGCTTGATCTCGGCCACGGTGCCGGGGCGCACGGTCTTCGCTCCGAAGCCGCCGTGCAGGTCGATGCCGGCCGCCGACACGAACGCCAGCGGAAGCGCGATCGCCAGCGCCGGCAGCACGAGCCAGCGTGCACGGCCGACGAACGCCGCGCAGACCAGCGCCGCGCCGGCCGCGATCACGAGCGCCGCGACGACGACGCCGCCGCCGAAGCCGCTCGCGAGGAAGCTGCCGACCGCGAGCGCGAAGCAGCCTGCCAGCAGCGCGATGCCGAGCATCGCGCGCGTCAGCACGTTGCGCGGGCTGCCGCTGGGACGCTCGCCGGAGACGAACCACCAGACCGCGAGGCCCGCCACGCTCAGCGCGGCGATCGGAAACAGCGCGCCGCCGGCCCCGAGGCCGAATCCACCGAACACGCAGACGACGATCGTCAGCGCGATCGCGACGCCGACGGCGATCGCGCGGTCGCGGGTGTCGGTCGGTCCGGGTGCCACTTCGCCGTCGGCCGGGACGAGGACGAGCGCGGCGGCGTAGACGATCAGGCCCGTCCCGCCGAGCAGCGCGAGCGCGACCATGCCGATCCGCACGAGCGTCAGGTCGATCGCGAAGTAGCGGGCGAGGCCGCCGCAGACGCCGCCGATGAGTCGGTTCGTGCTCGAGCGCTCGAAGCGCTTCGGGGCGGGGGCGGGATCCGGAGCGCGATCCGGCGTCGGGGGTAGTGGGGTGTCGGGTGTCGAGTTCATGCAGCGAGTGTCGGCGGCCGGGCGAGGGCTGCCTATTGGGAATGATCCTTAGGGGCCGACCCGACCCCGACCCTAGACTCGCCTCGACGGTGACGAGCGACGACCTCATCGACGCGGTCCGCGCGACCGGGCTGCTGCCGGCCGGCGACGCCGTCGTCGTCCTGCTGTCCGGCGGTCGCGACTCCGTCTGCCTGCTCGACGTCACGGTGCGCCTGGCGGGCGCGGCGGCGGTCACGGCGCTGCACGTCAACTACGGCCTGCGCACCGCGTCCGGCGACGACGAGGCGCACTGCCGCGCGCTCTGCGAGCGATTCGGCGTGGCGCTCGACGTCCACGCCGCGCGCCGTCCCGAGGACGCCGGCAACCTCCAGGCGTGGGCGCGCGACGTGCGCCTCGCCCGCGGTGCGCGGCTCGCGGTCGGCCGCGGCGCGCGCCTCGCCACGGGCCACACCGCCTCCGACCAGGCCGAGACGGTGCTCTATCGCCTCGCGGCGTCGCCCGGTCGCCGGGCGCTGCTCGGCATGGCCGCCCGTGACGGCCTGCTCGTGCGCCCGCTGCTCGGCGTCACCCGTGCGCAGACCGCGGCGCACTGCGTCGCCCGCGGCCTGGGGTGGCGCGAGGACGCGTCGAACGCCGATCCGGCCTATGCCCGCAACCGCGCACGCGCCGGCCTCGTGCCCGCGCTGCGTGAGCTGCACCCCGCGGCGGAGCGCAACGTCGTGCGCACCGCCGAGCTGCTGCGCGACGAGGCCGCGGTGCTCGACGAGGTCGTCGCGACCGCGCTCGCCGGACGCGACGAGATCGCCGTCGAGCACCTCGCGGCGCTGCCACCGGCGCTCGCGCGGCTCGTCGTGCGGCGGCTCGCCGAGGATGCCGCCGGAAGGCTGTGCGCCCGCACCGCCGGTCGCCTGACCGACATCCTCGGCCTCGGCGACGGCGCGATCGACCTCGGCGACGGCGCCCGCGCCGTCGTGACGGGTGGGATCCTGCGGGTCGTGGCGACGCCGCCGGGCCGTGGCGCGCCGGCGCCGAGGGCGCTGCCCGGGGACTGACGGCCGGCGGGCGGCCGTAGACTGCCGCCCTCATGCGCGACGACGCCGTGGGGGAGATCCTCGTCCAGCCCGATGACCTCTCCCGGCGCGTCCGCGAGCTCGGGCAGCAGATCAGCGCCGACTATGCCGGCAGGGACCTCCTGCTCATCGGTGTCCTCAAGGGCGCCGTCTTCTTCCTGTCAGATCTCATGCGCCAGATCGACGTGCCGTGCGAGGTCGACTTCATGGCCGTCGCCAGCTATGGCTCGTCGACGGACTCCTCCGGCGTCGTGCGGATCCTGAAGGATCTCGACGCCCCGATCGAGGGCCGCCACGTCCTGATCGTCGAGGACATCATCGATTCCGGGCTGACGCTGCAATATCTGTTGCGCAACCTCGGCGCGCGCGATCCCGAGTCGATCGAGGTCTGCGCGCTGCTGACGAAGCCGACCCGGCGCAAGGTCGCCGTCGAGCCGCGATACGTGGGATTCGAGATCCCGAACCGCTTCGTGATCGGGTACGGACTCGACCACGCCGAGCGCTACCGCAACCTCCCCTACGTCGCCGAGCTGGAGGGCACGGAGGAGTAGCGCGAGCCGCGGAGCTGGCGCGCCCCGACCATCGGTCAGGACCGCCCATCACTCTTGCTAGGCTCACTGCTTCGTGTCCGAGCGGGATTTCACAGAATGAGCAAGTTCTCCAAGAGCGCCGCATTCCCGATCCTGATCGTCGTGATCCTGGCGTTCTTCGCGCAGCAGCTCATCAGCGGGCCGAACCAGAAGAAGGACCCTGGCTTCGGCGCGTTCATGACGCAGCTCCAGAACAAGGAGATCAAGAGCGTCGAGATGCGCAACCGCACGAACGAGCTGCAGGTCACGCGCAACGACAAGAGCCAGTACCGCGTCGGCTTCGCGACGAACTACGGCGGCACGCTCACGACGCAGTTGCTCAGGGCCGAGGACGACGGCCTGATCAAGCAGTTCGACGTCAAGGGCACGCGCACGAACGGTTGGCTGCAGATGCTGACCTACGTCCTGCCCTTCCTGCTCTTCATCGGCTTCTGGATCTTCCTCATGAACCAGATGCAGGGCGGCGGCTCGAAGGTCATGTCGTTCGGCAAGTCCAAGGCCAAGCGGATGTCCGTCGATGCGCCGAAGATCACCTTCCGCGACGTCGCGGGCGCCGACGAGGCGGTCGAGGAACTGCACGAGATCAAGGAGTTCCTCGAGAATCCGAAGAAGTTCCAGGCGCTCGGCGCGCGAATCCCGAAGGGCGTGCTGCTGTTCGGACCTCCGGGCACCGGCAAGACCCTGCTCGCTCGCGCGGTCGCCGGCGAGGCCGGCGTGCCGTTCTTCTCGATCTCCGGCTCGGACTTCGTCGAGATGTTCGTCGGCGTCGGCGCCAGCCGGGTCCGCGACCTCTTCGAGCAGGCCAAGCAGAACAGCCCCTGCATCATCTTCATGGACGAGATCGACGCCGTCGGCCGCCATCGCGGCGCCGGCATGGGCGGCGGTCACGACGAGCGCGAGCAGACGCTCAACCAGCTGCTCGTCGAGATGGACGGCTTCACGATGACCGACAACATCATCCTGATCGCTGCCACGAACCGTCCCGACATCCTCGATCCCGCGCTGCTGCGCCCGGGCCGCTTCGATCGCCAGATCGTCGTCGACCGCCCCGACCGCAAGGGCCGCGCGAAGATCCTCGAGGTCCACACGCGCGGCAAGCCGCTCGGCAAGATCATCAACCTCGACGACCTCGCCGGTCAAACGCCGGGCTTCACCGGTGCCGACCTCGCGAACCTCGTCAACGAGGCCGCGCTGTTGTCGGCCCGCACGGGCAAGCGCGAGATCGGCCAACACGAGCTCGAAGAGGGGATCATGCGCGTCATCGCCGGCCCGGAGAAGAAGACCCGGGTCATGAGCGAGAAGGAGCGTCGGATCACCGCCTACCACGAGATGGGCCACGCGATCGTCGGCCACTACCTCGAGCATTCCGATCCGGTGCACAAGATCTCCGTCATCGGCCGCGGCCAGGCGCTCGGGTACACGATCTCGATGCCGACCGAGGACCGCTTCCTGACGACCCGCGCGGAGCTCACCGACTCGATGGCGATGACGCTCGGCGGTCGCGCCGCCGAGGAGATCGTCTTCGGCGAGATCACGACGGGCGCCTCGAACGACATCGAGAAGGTCACCGCGACCGCGAAGGCGATGGTCATGCGCTATGGCATGAGCGAGCGCCTCGGTCCGCGCGTCTTCGGCAGCGATCCGACCCAGCCGTTCCTCGGTCGCGAGTTCGGCCACCAGGCCGACTACTCCGACGAGATCGCCCGCGAGATCGACGACGAGATCCGCCGCATCGTCGAGTCGGCGCACCAGCGCGCGAAGGACCTACTGACCGAGCACCGCGACACGCTCGACTCGGTCTCGGAGGTGCTCGTCCGCCGCGAGACGATCGAGAAGGGCGAGTTCGAGGCACTCGTCGCGGGCCAGCCCGAGGACGACGTCTTCCCCGAGGAGGCGCCGCAGCTTCCCTCGCCGCCGGCCTCGACCGAGAAGCCGGGCCAGAAGGCGCCGCGTACCCTGCCGCGCCCCGGGCTTGCCGGCGGCGTCGAAGCGCGCGCCGACGAGCCGCGCAAGCCCGAGCTGTAGCCACTTCGGCCGCAGGTAGCCTGCGGACATGGCCGCGGACGTCCCCGAACCGGTCGTGATGGGGATCGTCAACGTCACGCCGGACTCCTTCTCCGACGGCGGCCTGAGCCTCGACCCCGACGCGGCGATCGCGCATGGGCTGCGGCTCGCCGGCGAGGGCGCCCAGATCCTCGATGTCGGCGGCGAGTCGACCCGTCCGGGCGCGGAGCCCGTGAGCGAGCGCGAGGAGCTGCGGCGCGTCGTCCCGGTCATCGCGGGGCTCGCCGGCAGCGGCGCGCGGCTGTCGATCGACACGTCGAAAGCCGCCGTCGCGGAGGCGGCGCTCGACGCCGGCGCGTCGCTCGTCAACGACGTCACGGCGCTGCGCGGCGACCCGCGGATGGCCGCGCTCGTCGCCGAGCGCGGCTGCGACGTCTGTCTCATGCACATGCTCGGCGAGCCGCGCACGATGCAGCGCGACCCACGCTACGGCGACGTCGTCGACGACGTACGGGCGTTCCTCGTGCAGCGGCTGCGCTTCGCCGTCTCGCAGGGGATCGCCGAGCAGCGCGTGTGGTTGGATCCGGGGATCGGGTTCGGCAAGACGATCGACCACAACCTGACGCTGCTGGCGCGCCTGCGCGAGCTCGTCGAGCTCGGCCGGCCGATCGTCGTCGGCACGTCGCGCAAGTCCTTCCTCGGCACGATCACCGGCCGCGAGGCCGGCGAGCGCGTGCCGGCGACGATCGCGACGAACGTCCTCGCGTTCGCCAACGGCGCCAGCGTCTTTCGCGTCCACGACGTCGCCGAGGCGCGCGATGCCCTCGCGGTCGCGGCTGCTACGTTGCGCGGGCGATGGCCAGTGGAGACGACGACGACCTAGACGAGTCGCTGGATGACGACTTCGACGACGACGACGAGCGCATCCACACGGTCGTCACCGTCGAGGTCAACGGGCTCTCGCTGTACACCCATCATGGGGTGACGGCCGCCGAGCGCGAGGTCGGCCAGCGCCTGATCCTCGACATCCGCCTGGAGCTCGGCGAGGCCGACGCGACGGTCACCGACCGCGTCGAGGACACCGTCGACTACGGCCGCGTCTGCGAGGTTGCGGCGCTCGTCGCCACGCAGCGCTCCGACAAGACGCTCGAGCGGCTGTGCGCGGCGATCGCCGACCGGCTGCTCAAGGACTTCGATGCCCAGGCGGTGTCGGTCAAGGCGTCCAAGCCCGAGCCGCCGATCCCGCTGCCCGTCGAGGACGTCAGCGTCGAGGTCTGGCGCGAGCTCGACGAGCTCGAAGATTGATCGGCTACCTCGGCCTCGGCTCGAACGTCGGCGACCGCCGGGCGCAGCTGCAGGCCGCCGTCGACGCGCTCGCGCGCCATCGCGTGCGGGTGCTCGCCAGCTCCTCGACGTACGACACCGATCCGGTCGGCGAGATCCTCGACCAGCCGGACTTCCTCAACGCCTGCCTGCGCATCGAGACGGAGCTCGAGCCGATCGGGCTGCTGGACGCCGCGAAGGCGATCGAGCGCGAGCTCGGCCGCGCCGCCGGCGGCGCGCGGCACGCGCCGCGGCCGATCGACGTCGACGTCCTGCTGCTCGGCGGGCTCGAGCTCATGACCGAGCGCCTGCGCCTGCCGCACGACCAGGTGCTCGCTCGGCGCTTCGTCCTGATCCCGCTGCTGGAGCTCGATTTCGAGCTCGCCACGCCGACGGGCGAGCGGCTGTCCGATGCGCTCGCGGCGCTTGCGGTCGGCGAGGGCGTGCGACGGGCCGGCCCGCCGCTCGCAGTACCGTTCGCGGCGTGAGCGGACACGACAGCCCCAGCAGCGACCCGTTGCAGGAGGACGCGGCGGCCGGACGCCGCACGCCGGCCGAGGAGGCGCGCACGATGGTCGCGACCGTCACGGTCGGCTATCTCGCGACCGCGGCCGAGGATGGCGCGCCGTGGTGCTCGCTCGTCGTGCAGGGACCGACGCGTAACGGCAACCCCGTGCTGCTCGTCTCGACGATGGCCGAGCACGGGCGCAACCTGCTCGCCGATCCGCGTGCGAGCCTCGCGATCAACGATCCGTCGGCGCCCGGAGACCCGCTCGATCGCCCGCGCATCACGCTCGCCGGCACGTGCGTCAGGCCGGAGGGCGACGCCCGCGAGGAGGCCTTCGACGCCCACGTCGCCGCGATCCCCGGAGCTCAGCTCTACGCCGGTTGGGACGACTTCACGCTGTGGGTGCTCGAGGTCGAGCGCGTGCGCTGGGTCGGCGGCTTCGCGCGGATGCAGACGATCGGCGGCGAGGAGTACCGCTACGCCGAGCCCGATCCGACCGCCGCGATCGCGCCGAAGGCGATCGCGCACCTCAACAAGGATCACACGGACGGGCTGCTTTCGATCGCGCGCGAGCTCGCCGGCGCGCGCGGCGCGGTGTCCGCCTACTGCACGGGCCTCGATCGCTACGGCATCGACCTCAGCTGCACGGGCGCCGGCCAGTCGGCTGCGGTCCGCGCGCTGTTCGAGGAGCCGCTCATGAAGTCCGCCGACGTGCGCCCGGCGACGGCCGAGCTCGTCAAGCGCGCACGGGCGCGCGCCGCCGCCGGCAACTGAGCTTCGGCGGCCGGCGTCGCCCGCCGCGCGCCGTGCGGGCACGCCGGCTGAACAGGCGGGAGACGGGCCACTAGAGTCGGGCCGATGCTGCTCGCCGTCGATGTCGGCAACACCCAGACGCATTTCGGCACGTTCCGCGACGGCCGCCTCGTCGAGCACATGCGCTTCGCGACGGTGCCCGAGTCGACGGCCGACGAGCTCGGCGCGGCGATGCGCAACCTGCTGGAGCTGCGCGGCACCGGGCTCGCCGACATCAGCGCGTCGATCGTCTCCTCGACCGTCCCGCGCCTGGAGCCGGAGTGGCTGGCAATGGGCCGCCGCTACCTCAACCACGAGATGCTCGCCGTCGGACCGGGCCTGAAGACGGGCATGGCGCTGCGCTACGACAACCCGCGCGAGATCGGCGCCGACCGTCTCGCGAACGCCGTCGCGATCCGCGAACGCTTCGGCGGGCCGGCGGTGTGCGTGGACTTCGGCACGTCGGTGAACTTCGACGTCATCGGCGCCGACGGCGACTTCCTCGGCGGCGTGCTCGTGCCCGGCGTCGAGATCTCGCTGGCGGCGCTCACCTCGCGCGGCGCCAAGCTGCCGACGATCGACCTGCTGCCGCCGCGCGCGGTCATCGGCAAGAGCACGGTCGAGGCGATCCGCTCGGGCGTGATCTACGGCTTCGCCGGCGCGATCGACGGCATCCTGCGGCGGCTGCTCGACGAGCTCGGCGAGGACACCGACGTCATCGCGACGGGCGGTCTCGCCGGCGCGATCGTGCCGTACACCGAGCTCATCGACGAGACCGACGACCTACTCACGCTGACCGGTCTGCGGCTGCTCCACGAACGAAACAGCTGACGCTGTTTGCGGCCGATGACCGCGGCGTCGCCCGGCGCCCGGACCGACGCTCGGTCGCCGCTTGACCCCTTGCTATCCTCTCGCGTCGCCATCAGCCGAACTCCGCAGCACGGGGTCGGAAACTCCACCGGTTCCAATCCCCCGGGAGCACATGCCCAAGGACGTCATCCTCACCGCCGATGGTCTCGAGAAGCTCAAGGTCGAGCTCGCCCTGCTCCAGGGCGACCGCCGCCGCGAGGTCGCGCTGCGCATCAAGGAGGCTCGTGAGTTCGGCGACATCATGGAGAACTCCGAGTACGACGACGCCAAGAACGAGCAGGCGATGCTCGAGGCGCGGATCGCCCAGGTCGAGGATCGGCTGCGCTCGGCGACCGTGATCGCCGCGGAGGACGTCACGACCGACGAGGTCCAGGTCGGCTCGATCGTCAGCGTCAAGAACGCGGAGACCGGCAAGGCGCAGAAGTTCACGATCGTCGGCTCGCCCGAGGCCAAGCCGCCCGAGCGCCTGTCCTACGAGTCGCCGGTCGGCAAGGCCCTGCTGGGCCGCAAGCGCAACGACATCGTCGACGTGAACCTGCCCAACGGCAGGAAGGTCCAGTTCAAGATCACGAAGATCGACGTCGGGGTGTAGCCGAGCGCGGCGACGCCCGCTTCGCGACGCTGTCGGCGTCCGACGCGGCAGCCCAGATCTCTGTGTCCAGAACGCTACCTCGACCCGTCAGGTGCGTTGGTAGACTGAGCGATGCCCGCCCTTCTGCACCCGAACACTCATCCATTTCGTCGGCGGCGCCGAAAGGATGTGGACAGGTCGGGGAACCGCCCGTCCACAGAAGGCCATCCGGACCACGCATGAACCGAGGCTAGAGGCCCCGCCCCAGCAGGAAAGGATCAGCAGCATGTTCGAGCGATTCACAGAGCGAGCCCGGCAGGTGGTCGTTCTCGCGCAAGAAGAGGCGCGGACGCTCAAGCACAACTACATCGGGACCGAGCACATTCTGCTCGGCCTCCTCCGTGAGGAGGAAGGCCTCGCTGCGCGGGTCCTCGAAAGCCTCGACATCACCGTCGAGCGCGTACGCGCCCAGGTCGTTCGGATCGTCGGGTCGGGCGAGGAGGTCACCTCCGGCCAGATCCCGTTCACGCCGCGTGCGAAGAAGGTGCTGGAGCTTGCGCTCCGCGAGGCGCTGAGCCTTGGGCACAACTACATCGGCACCGAGCACATCCTGCTCGGCCTCGTTCGCGAGAACGAGGGCGTCGCCGCACGCATCCTGCTCGACTTCGACGCGGACTCCGAGAAGATCCGCAACGAGGTCATCCGGATGCTGTCGGGTCCGGGCGGTCGCCGCCAGGGCGCCGGCGCGGGTACCGGTGCGGGCGCCAGCAGCTCGGGCAGCGCGTCGGGCGAGGGCAAGAAGTCCTCGAAGCTGCTCGACCAGTTCGGGCGCAACCTGACGAAGCTCGCCGAGGAGGGCAAGCTCGATCCCGTCGTGGGTCGCGAGACCGAGATCGAGCGGATCATGCAGATCCTCTCGCGGCGCACGAAGAACAACCCCGTGCTCGTCGGCGAGCCCGGCGTCGGCAAGACCGCCGTCGTCGAGGGCCTCGCCCAGCGGATCACGACCTCCGACGTGCCCGAGCTGCTGAAGGGCAAGCAGATCTACACCCTCGACCTCGCGGCGCTCGTCGCCGGGTCGAAGTACCGCGGTGAGTTCGAGGAGCGCCTGAAGAAGGTGATGAAGGAGATCACCCAGCGCGGCGACATCATCCTGTTCATCGACGAGCTCCACAACCTCGTCGGCGCGGGTGCGGCCGAGGGCGCGATCGACGCGGCCTCGATCCTCAAGCCGGCGCTGGCCCGCGGCGAGCTGCAGACGATCGGTGCGACGACGCTCGAGGAGTACCGCAAGTACCTCGAGCGCGACTCGGCACTCGAGCGTCGCTTCCAGCAGATCCGCGTCGAGCAGCCGTCGACGGAGGAGACCGTGCAGATCCTCAAGGGCCTGCGCGATCGCTACGAGCAGCACCACAAGGTGCGCATCACCGACGAGGCCCTCGAGGCCGCGGCGGAGCTCGCCGACCGCTACATCTCCGACCGCTTCCTTCCGGACAAGGCGATCGACCTCATCGACGAGGCCGCCTCGCGCATGCGCATCAAGTCGATGACCTCCCCGCCCGTGTATCGCGAGCTCGAAGAGGAGATCGAGACGACGCGGCGCGAGAAGGAGTCGGCGATCGAGGCGCAGGAGTTCGAGAAGGCTGCGAACCTGCGTGACGCCGAGCGCCGGCTGACGCAGCGCAAGCGTGAGCTCGAGGAGCAGTGGGAGGCCGGCGAGGCCGAGACAGAGCGTCCGGCCATCGGCGAGGAGGAGATCGCCGACATCGTCTCGATGTGGACCGGCATCCCCGTCTTCAAGCTGACCGAGGCCGAGACGGCCAAGCTCATGCGCATGGAGGACGAGCTGCACAAGCGCGTCATCGGGCAGGAGGCGGCCGTCGAGGTCATCTCGAAGGCGATCCGCCGCTCGCGGGCCGGGCTCAAGGACCCGAAGCGGCCGACCGGCTCGTTCGTCTTCCTCGGCCCGTCGGGAGTCGGCAAGACGGAGCTCGCGCGGACGCTCGCGGAGTTCCTCTTCGGCGACGAGGACTCGATGATCCGCGTCGACATGTCCGAGTACATGGAGAAGCACTCCGTGTCGCGGCTCGTGGGTTCGCCCCCGGGCTACATCGGCTTCGACGAGGGTGGCCAGCTGACCGAGGCGGTCCGCCGCAAGCCGTACTGCGTGCTGCTGCTCGACGAGATCGAGAAGGCCCACCCGGACGTCTTCAACATCCTCCTGCAGATCCTCGAGGATGGGCGCCTGACGGACTCGCAGGGGCGCACGGTCGATTTCCGTCACGCGATCGTGATCATGACGTCGAACATCGGCGCCTCCGAGATCGCTCGCAACACGCCGCTCGGCTTCGCCGTCTCCGACGACGAGACCGGCATCACGTACGACGACATGAAGAACCGGATCATGGGCGAGCTGAAGAAGGTCTTCCGGCCCGAGTTCCTCAACCGGATCGACGACGTGATCGTCTTCCACAAGCTGCAGAAGCAGGAGATCCGCCAGATCGTCGATCTGCTGCTGCGCCGCATCCGCGAGTCGATGGCCGACCGCGGGCTGCAGCTCGAGCTCACCGACGAGGCCAAGGACCTGCTCGTCGACAAGGGCTGGGACCCGTCGATGGGGGCACGGCCACTGCGCCGCGCGATCCAGCGCTACATCGAGGATCCGCTCGCGGACTTCGTGCTGCGCTCGGAGCTTCCGGCAGGGGCGACGATCATGGTCGAGAAGGCGCCCGAGGAGGATGACCGCGAGGTCTCCCTGACGGTCGTCGAGCCGAAGATGGTGCCGGCATCGGTGGGCGGCGGCGCGTCCGACGCGGCCGACGACGGCCCGGCCGAGCCCGGCGGCGCGCTCGACAAGCCGTCGGTCGAGGAGCCCCCTGGCGACTGACGCCGCGGGCTGCTCATCTGAACATCGATGCGAGGGCGGCCTACGGGTCGCCCTCGGTCGTATGGGGGGCGAACTTCTCGCGCTCGCGCCCTATAGGAGGCAATGAGAACGCTTGGAGCGCGAGGAGGACGTGTCTACGATGTCTGCGATGCCCGTAACGGCGCTCATCACAGCCGACGAGTACCTGGCGATGGACGACCTTCCGCGATGGGCTCAGCTCATCGCGGGTGAGATCGTCGTGCACTCGCCGCTGCCGAAGCACCAGTACGTCTGCACGCAGCTGCTCGTCGCGCTCGTGAACTGGTCGCGCGCCGAGCCCGGACGCGGGATGCCCATCCTCCCGCTCGACGTGCGCATGAACGAGCGCAACGTCTACGCGCCCGACATCCTGTGGTATGCGGAGGGCCGCGGACCGCGTCGCGGCGGCGGCCGTCCCTCGCCGCTGCCGGATATCGCCGTCGAGGTCCGCTCGCCTTCGACGTGGCGCTACGACGTCGGGGTCAAGCGATCCGTCTACGAGCAGCGGGGCCTGCGGGAGCTGTGGCTGATCGACACCCGGGCCGACACGGTCCTCGTCTTCCGCCGCTCCCGTCCCGACGCGGCGAGCTTCGATGTCGCGCTTGAGCTCGAGATCGGCGAGGAGCTGACGTCGCCGCTGCTGCCCGGCTTCGCGCTGGCGCTGGACGAGCTGCTCGCCAAGCGTCAGTGACGCGGCCACTCAGCCGGCGCCCGCCATGGCGTCGAGGTACGCGTGGGCGACGCGCTTCGGCGCCCGCAGCAGCCACGCCTCGACGATGAGCTCCTCGAGCTCGTCGACCGCGATCTCGTCGAGGCGCACGAGGATCGCGGCATAGCCGTCGAAGTGCGGAGTCGTGAAGAAGACTGCGGGGTCGTCACCGATCAGCGCGTCCTTGACGCCGACATGCTCCACCCGCACGCCGAGGATCGGCCCGTCCGGCGCGTCGTCGCCGAGCGCCTTCAGATCGGAGGCGCGCAGCGGACGGTCCCACACGAAGAGCTTGTCGCGCACGCGCCACTGCGGGTGCTCGCCGGTGCGCTCCGCGGTCTCCGGGAGAGCGAGTGCGATCCGGCGGACGTCGTCCCAGCTCGCCACGGTGACGACAACGGTAGCCCGCGCGGCGCCGTGCGGTCGAGCGTCAGGCGGCGAGGGTGTCGCGACGCCGTGCTGTCCGGTGTCAGGCCGCGAGGGTGTCGCGTGCCGCGGCGAGATCCAGGTGGGTCGCCCAGCCGGCGATGCGCCCGTCGCGAAGCGTCCACAGATGTGCCGCGGCCCAGTGCAGAGCTCCTACGCCGACGCGCGGGCTCGCCGTGATCGAGACGAGCGCGAGCACGTGCTCGGCGTCGATGGGGACGAGGCCGTCGACGACGATCCGCACGTCCTCGTAGGCGTCCTCCCAGCGCGCGACCCACCGCTGCCAGCCCGAGACCCCGTGCAGCGCCGACTCCTCCGGGCGCAGCGGGTCGCAGACGAGCACGACCTCGGGGTCGATGTAGGCACCAAGCACCGCGAGGCCGTCCGCGTTCCAGCGGGCGTACAGGCGCTCGGCAGCCTTGACGACAGTCGTCATGAGATCACGATACGTCGTCGCCACAGGCGCCCTGGCCGCATGTTCGAGCGGGCGAGGGCCGCGGATCGTGCACGACCAGTGAACGATGTTCGACCGTTTCTCACGCCTCATCGGTATGGAGAGCCTCCGCCTCGCATCGCTGACGCATCTGCACTCGCTGAGCCTCGACGAGCTCGACGCGCTTGCCCCGCACGCCGCCGAGCTGCGGATCGGGGCCGGGCACCGGCAGCTGCTCGGCGGCCCGCTGCACCACGATCTCGCGATCATCGCCGGCGGCCACGGGCTCGCCCGCTGCGCCGGCGAGACGCTCGCCAAGCTCGGTCCCGGCGACGTCTTCGGCGAGCTCTCGACACGCCACGCGATGTACGACACGGCGACGGTCCTCGCGATCACGGAGCTGCATCTCGTCGTCTTCGCGACGCAGGCCATGCGCCGGCTCCGCGAGACGGCTCCGGACGCGGTCGAGGCGCTGCTGGCGGCGTGCTCGCTGGAGCCGCGGGAGCGTGCCCGCGCGCTCGCCGGTCCGCGCCCCGCACCGGCGCTGACGCTCGTCTCCGCCGCCGCCGCGTAGCCGCCGACACGCAGCAGCTCTCCTGGCGCGCCTGAGGGGGGCGAAGTCGTCGGGTCCGGGCCCTACTCTCAGCAGCGATGGCCCGTCCCGTCACGATCCACGTCTGCTCCTCGTGCGGGCACTCGTCCGTGCGCTGGCACGGCCAGTGCCCGGGTTGCGAGGCGTGGAACACGCTCGTCGAGGAGCACGCGCCGACGCCCGCGCCAGCCGCAGCCCGCGCGCGCGGCGCCGTGCGAGCGGCCGTCGCCGCCGGCAAGCCGGTGCGGCTCGCCGACGTCAGCACGGCGCGCGTGCCGCGCCTGAAGACCGCGATCGGCGAGCTCGACCGCGTCCTCGGCGGCGGCCTCGTGCCGGGCTCGCTCGTGCTGCTCGGCGGCTCCCCGGGGATCGGCAAGTCGACGCTGACGAACATGGCGCTCGGCAACCTCGCGGCGGCCGGTCGCCGCACGCTCTACGTCTCCGGCGAGGAGTCCGCGGCGCAGATCCGCCTGCGCGCCGAACGGCTGACGTCGCGCGACGGGGCGCTCGACGTCCCGGTCCTCGCCGAGACCGATCTCGACACGATCCTCGCGACGCTGCGCGCCGAGCGCCCAGAGGTCTGCGTCATCGACTCGGTGCAGACGATGCACGCGGCCGATCTCAGCGGGGCGCCCGGATCCGTCGGCCAGGTGCGTGAGGTCGCGGGCCGCATCATGCAGGTCGCCAAGGCCGACGACATCGCCGTCCTGCTCGTCGGCCACGTCACGAAGGAGGGCTCGCTCGCGGGGCCGCGGGTGCTCGAGCACCTCGTCGACTGCGTGCTGCAGTTCGAGGGCGAGCGTGAGCGCACGTACCGAACTCTGCGCGCGCTGAAGAACCGCTTCGGCTCGACGAACGAGGCCGGTGTGTTCGAGATGCGCCAGAGCGGCCTCGTCGAGGTCCTCGACGCCAGCGCCCGCTTCGTCGCCGAGGCGACGGGCAAGCCGGGCTCGGTCGTGCTCGCGGCGATGGAGGGCACGCGCCCGCTGCTCGTCGAGGTCCAGGCGCTCGTCTCGCCTTCGGAGCTCGTACCGCCGCGGCGCGTCGTCAACGGCCTTGATCGCAACCGCCTCGCGCTCGTGCTCGCCGTGCTGGGCCGCCACGCCGGTGTCGGCGTCGGCAACGCCGACGTCTTCGTCAACGTCGTCGGGGGCGTGCGCGTCGAGGAGCCCGGTGCGGACCTCGCGATTGCGCTCGCGGTCGCCAGCGCCGTGCGGGGCGTCGCGCTCGGCATCGACGCGGGCAAGGGGCCGGTCGCCTGCTTCGGAGAGCTGGGCCTGACGGGAGAGCTGCGCTCCATCGCGCACCCCGACCGGCGCCTGGAGGAGGCTGCGAAGTTCGGGCTGCACACGGTCGTCTCGCCCGAGACGGCGCCGACGCTGCGCAAGGCACTGCGATTCGTGCTGCCCGCGGCGGGGTGCAATCGGGCCGCCGCGTAGCCTCGCCCGGCCGCTGCGAAGTCCGCCCGCCAAATTCCCTAAGTACGCGCTAAAATGGGCTGGATGGTTCAACGAGTAGGGGACGAATCACACGAGCTGGAGTCTCGTCAAGAGCCCCGACTTGTGAAGGCGTTGGAGATGGTTGCCCCCGGAACGACGCTGCGCGAGGGGATCGACAACATCGTCCACGCGCGGACGGGCGGCCTGATCATCGTCGGCGAGGTCGACGAGCTGAGCTTCCTCTTCTCGGGCGGCATCAAGCTCGAGATCGACTACACGCCCGCCCTGCTCTACCAGATCGCCAAGATGGACGGCGCGATCGTGCTGAACGCGAACGCCACGCGGATCGCGATGGCGAACGTCCAGCTCATGCCGGACCCGACGATCCTCTCGCTGGAGACAGGCACGCGTCATCGCACGGCCGAGCGCGTCTCCAAGCAGACCGACGCGCTCGTCATCGCGGTCTCGCAGCGCCGCGAGGTCGTCTCGCTCTACGTCGACGGCGGCAAGTACATCCTCGAGGAGATCCCCGTCGTGCTCGCGAAGGCCAACCAGGCGCTGGCGACGCTCGACAAGTACCGCACGCGCATGGACCAGGTCTCGACGCGCCTGACGGCGCTTGAGTTCGAGGGCGGCGCGACCCTGCACGACGTGCTGACCGTGCTGCAGCGCTCCGAGCTCGTGACGCGGATGGCCGTCGAGATCGAGCGCTACATCGTCGAGCTCGGCACCGAGGGCCGGCTCATCGAGATGCAGCTCGAGGAGACGATGGTCGGCACCGCCGCCGACAAGGCCGCGCTCGTGCACGACTACCTCGCCGAGAACACCGACGAGGCGTTCGCCGGCGCGCTCGAGGAGATCGGCCGGCTGCCGCATCACGACCTGCTCGACTTCGGTCGTCTCGCCGAGCTGCTCGGCTACGACCGCAAGCTCAACACCCTTGACTACCCCGTGTCGCCGCGCGGCTTCCGGATCCTCGGGCGTATCCCGCGGCTGCCGAAGCTCGTCGTGGCGCAGATCGTCAACGACTTCGGCGGGCTCGACGAGATGCTCGCCGCCACCGACGTCGAGCTGGAGACGGTGGACGGGGTCGGTGAGATCCGTGCGAAGGACATCCGCGAGGGCCTTCGCCGGTTGCAGGAGATCAATCTCGTGGACCGCTACCTGCAGACGTAGGGCAGGGCTTTCAGACAGCGAGTCGTCAGGGCCCGGGGGGCCATGCCGGCGTCAACCAAGGAGGACATCATTTCCGAAGCCATCGAAGAGCAGCTGCTGGAGGACCTGCAGGTCCGCACCATCGAGAACATCGAGTTCGAGCTCGGTGACAACGTCGTTTATCCGCACCACGGGGCTGGCCAGGTCCTGAAGAAGGAGCGGCGCAAGATGTTCGGCGAGGAGCGCGAGTACCTCACGATCAAGATCCTGCACAACGACATGACGGTCATGGTTCCTTGCGAGAATGCCGGCGTCGCCGGTCTGCGCCGCGTCATCGACGAGGAGACGGTCCAGAAGGTTCTTGCAGTCCTCGCCGACGACGTCTCGGAGATGCCCAAGAACTGGAATCGCCGCTTCAAGCACAACCGCGACAAGATCAAGACGGGCGACATCTACGAGCTCGCGGAGGTCGTGCGCAACCTCGCGATCCGCGAGCACGAGAAGGGCCTGTCGACGGGCGAGAAGCAGATGTTCACGCGCGCCAAGAAGATCCTCGCCTCCGAGCTGATGTACGCGCTCGACAAGGATGAGGACGAGGCCGAGCAGCACCTCGACGACCTGCTCGCCGACAGCGCCGGCGTGGTGGCCAAGTAGCACTCGCACTCGTCGTCGCTGCGGGGAAAGGCGAACGCCTTGGGTCCGGGGGGCCCAAGGCGTTCGTCGTCGTGGCGGGACGTCCCATGATCGAGTGGAGCATCAACGCGTTGCGCGCCGTGGCGGGCGTCGAGCAGATCGTCGTCGCGCTGCCGCAGGGCGTCGACGCGCCCGCCGGCACGATCGGCGTGGTCGGGGGCGCCCACCGCTCGCTGTCGGTCCTCAACGCGCTGCGCGCCGGCAGCGGCGACCCGGTCATCGTCCATGACGCCGCCCGCGCGCTCGTGACGGCGCGGATCTTCCAGGACTGCCTCGACGCGCTCGCGTCGCACGGCTGCGACGCCGTGATCGCGGCCGCGCCCGTAACGGACACGATCAAGGAGGCCGCCGATGGGCAGGTCACCCGCACGCTCGATCGCTCGACGCTGTGGTCGGTGCAGACGCCGCAGGTCTTCCGCCGCGCGGCGCTGGAGCGCGCGCTGTCGGCGCCCGACGACGTGCTCGCGGCGGCAACCGACGACGCCTGGCTCGTCGAGCGCTTCGGCGGCGTCGTACGGGTCGTCGCAACCCCGCGGGAGAACATGAAGATCACGACGCCGGGCGACCTGCACGTGGCGGAGCTCGCGTTGCGCGGACGAGCGGAGCAGCGATGCTGACCGACTATCACCTCCACCTGCGCCCCGACGACCTCGGGACCGACGCCTCCACGTACTTCTGCGCAGCGAACGTCGACCGCTATCGCGCCGTCGCGCAGGAGCGCGGGATCGCCGAGCTCGGCTGCTCGGAGCACATCTACCGCTTCGCGCAGGCGCTCGAGGTCTGGGAGCACGAGCTGTGGCGCGAGAGCGCGGTCGACGACATCGACGCCTACGCGGACTTCGTGCGCGGGCAGACCGACCTGCGGCTCGGCATCGAGGCCGACTTCGTCGTCGGGCGCGAGGACCGGATGGCAACGCTGCTGGAGGCGCGCGACTGGGACTACGTCGTCGGCTCGGTGCACTTCGTCGGCGAACATGCCGTCGACCACGACGGCTACGAGGTCTTCGACCACCGCTCGCAGCCGCCCGACGAGCTCTGGACGCGCTACTTCGAGACGCTCGGCGAGGCCGCGCGCTCGGGGCTCTTCGACATCCTGGCGCACCCCGATCTCGTGAAGATGTGGGGTCCGCGGCGGCCGGTGCCCGAGGGCGACCTGCGCCGCTTCTACGATCTTGCGATGGACGGCATCGCCGAGTCGCAGATCGCCGTCGAGCTTTCGACGGCCGGGCTGCGCAAGCCGGTCGGCGAGCTGTACCCCGCTCCGGCGTTCCTGCAGATGTGCCTCGATGTCGGCTGCCCGGTCGCGCTGTCCTCAGACGCCCACGTGCCCGGTGACGTCGGTCGCGACTACGACGCCGCGCTCCAGCTGCTCGAGCGCCTCGGAGTGCGCGAGCTCGCGGTCTTCGAGCGCCGCTCGCGCCGCTTGGAGGCGATCGGATGACCGGCGGGGGCGTGCGCACCGGCCTCGGCTGGGACTCGCACCGCTTCAAGGCGGGGCGCCCGCTGATCCTCGGCGGCGTCGAGTTCCCGGGCGTCGAGCTCGGCCTCGACGGGCACTCCGACGCGGATGTCCTGACGCACGCGGTCATGGACGCCCTGCTCGGCGCGGCGGGCCTCGGCGACATCGGCGTGCATTTCCCCGACACCGACGACGCCTACAAGGACGCCGACTCGATCGCCTTGCTGCGCGAGGTCGTGGCCGCGATCGCGGCCGCGGGCTTCGCAGTCGTGCACGTCGACACGACCGTGCTGATGGAGCGCCCGAAGATCGGGCCGCACCGCGCCGCCATCCGCGCGACGCTCGCGGCGGCGCTCGGGCTCGACGAGCGCGACGTCAACCTCAAGGCCTCGACCGGTGAGGGCATGGGCTTCGTCGGACGCCTCGAGGGCGTCGCGGCGCTCGCTGTCGCGACGCTCGCGTCGACCTCGTAGCCGCGCGCCGCTCGACTCCGTCATGGCGTCGGCGGGCCGGGCGCCACGGCGAATCCGCGGGACGCCTCGATAGGGTCACGCCGATGGCCTCGACCCGCCTGCACGACACGCGTTGCGCCGAACTGCGCGAGCTCGTCCCCGGCCCCGGCGGTCGCGTCGGCATCTACGCCTGCGGGCCGACGGTCTACGGGCGCGTGCACGTCGGCAACGCGCGACCGTTCGTCGTCTTCTCGCTGCTGAAGCGCTTTCTCGAGCATGAGGGCCACGACGTCACGCTCGTCATCAACATCACCGACGTCAACGACAAGATCTACGACGCGGCGCGTCCGCTCGGGATCCCGAGCGCGCAGCTCGCGAGCGAGATGGCGGCGCATTACGTCGCCGACACGAGCGCGCTGGAGCTCGGCCGGCCGGACGCCGAGCCGCTGGCATCCGAGACGATCGACGCCATCGTCGACCTCATCGCCGCCCTTGTCGAGCGCGGTAACGCCTACGCCGTCGATGGCGACGTCTACTTCCGCGTGCGCGCGGACAGCGAGTACGGGTCGCTCAGCCACCGCGCGATCGACGACATGAACCAGGGGGAGGACGACGGACTCTCGCCGGTGGGCGTGAATCTGAAGGAGGACCCGCTGGACTTCGCGCTGTGGAAGGCGCAGAAGGACGGTGAGGACACGGCCTGGGACGCGCCCTGGGGCCGCGGGCGGCCGGGCTGGCACATCGAGTGCTCCGCGATGGCCGAGGAGCTGCTCGGCGTCGGCTTCGAGATCCACGGCGGCGGCAACGACCTCGCCTTCCCGCACCACGAGAACGAGGCCGCGCAGACGCGCATGGGCCGCGGCGCGGAGCTCGCGCAGATCTGGATGCACAACGGGATGCTCCAGCTCGCCGGCGGCACGATGGGCAAGAGCCTCGGCAACGCGATCCGCCTGCACGAGGTGATCGGCGAGGTTGGCCGCGATGCGCTCGTGATGCTGTTCGCGGGCGCGCACTATCGCCAGCCGATGGCGTTCGACGACGAGCGGCTCGCGGAGGCCGGGGCGCGCATCGCCCGCATCCGCGACGCGGCGCGGCGCCTGCACGACGGCGCCTCGCCGCAAGACATGCGAGCGCATCGCGACGCGTTCTTCGCCGCGCTGCGCGAGGACTTCAACACCGCGCAGGCGCTCGGCGGGCTGTTCGAGTGGGTACGCGAAGCCAATCGCCGCGAGGGGGCGGTCGGCCGCGACGACCTCGTCGAGATGCTGACGGTGCTCGGCCTCGAGAACCTCGCGGCCGCCGACACCGGGGACGGCCCAGGACCCGAGGATCTCGCGCTGCTCGGCAGCCGCGAGTCCGCCAGAGCGGCCAAGGACTGGGCCGAGGCCGACCGCCTCCGTGACGAGCTCGCCGAGCGCGGATGGACGGTCCGCGACGGGCCGGACGGGCCCGAGCTCGTGCGGCGCGAGCCGTGATCGTGCGGCGGCACCCTGACGAGCCGCGGGGGCGTGTCCGAACTCGTGCGGCGCGAGCCGCGATGGTGCGACGGCCGGGACGAGCCGCGAGCGCGTGTGCGAACTCGTCATCTCGCCATACTGTGACCCTCAAGTCGAGACTGAGGTAGCAGCCTCGTGATCCTCTATGGGCGCAACCCGATTCATGAGGCGCTGCGCGCTGGGCGCCGACGGATCGAGCGCGTATGGGCGACCGAGCGCGCGGCGCGCGAGCCCTGGCTGCGGGCCCTCCCCGACATCCAGATCGTCGGTGGGGCCGAGCTCGAGAGCCGCTGCGGCTCGCCCGACCATCAGGGGATCTGCGCCGAGGCCGGTGGCTACCCATACGTCGGCGCCGCCGAGCTGCTGGGCATCACGGATCCGTTCATCGTCGCGCTCGACGAGCTCCAGGATCCCCAGAACCTCGGCGCGATCTGCCGCACGGCTGAGTGCGCCGGCGCGACGGGGGTCGTCCTCTGCGAGCGCCGCGCAGCGGCGATAACCCCTTCTGCAGCGAAGGCCTCCGCCGGCGCGGTCGAGCATCTGCGGATCGCCCGCGTGCGCAACCTCGCCGACTTCCTCGCCGACGCGAAGGCCGCAGGCTGCTGGTGCTATGGCGCTGACGGCTCGAGCCCGACCCGCTACGACGAGCCGGACTACGCGGGCGGCGTCGTCCTCGTGCTCGGCGGCGAAGGGAGCGGCCTGCGTCCGCGCGTCGCGGGCGCCTGTGACGGGCTCGTCTCGCTGCCGCTGCGCGGCCGCGTGCAGTCGCTGAACGCGAGCGCTGCGGCGGCCGTCCTCGTGTACGGAATCGTGCAGCGCCGGTCGAGCCCTTGACAGGGCTTCATAACAGCGGATACGGTGCCGTCTGCATCAGGGGTGAACCTGAGGTACAGCATCAGCTCACTGAACGTAGGAACGCAGCTGGCGCCCTGGGAGGGGACCGCCACTGAGCAACTCCAGCCCGAAGGGGCTGGGAAAGGACTGCTCGTGGCTCGACTCTCCCAGAAGTCTCAGTCTCAATCTCACGTCGATGACTATTTCCTCATCGCGTTGGCGAAGCAGGGCGATCGCACCGCCTACGACCGGATCGTGCGTCGCTACTACGGCTTCGTGCGCCTCAAGGCCTCGTCGTATTTCCTCGCCGGCGGCGACTCCGACGATCTCGTCCAGGAGGGGCTCGTCGGCCTCTACAAGGCCGTGCGCGATTACCGCTCTGATCGCGAGTCGTCGTTTCGCAACTTCGCCGAGCTCTGCATCACCCGCCAGATCATCACCGCGGTCAAGACCGCGACGCGCAACAAACACACGCCGCTGAACCAGTACATCTCGTTCTCGGCGACGCCCGCCGGCGCCAGCGGCGACGGCGAGCCGACGCTGGAGGACGTCATCCCGGGCTCGACGGTCCACGACCCGGTCAACCAGGTCATCTCGACCGAGGAGCTGCACTCCCTCGTCGGCTGCCTGTCGACGGCGCTGTCGGAGCTCGAGTCGCGGGTGCTCGCCCTCTACCTCGACGGTCGTCCGTACGAGGAGGTCGCGACGCGGCTGGGCTGCGACGCCAAGACGGTGGACAACGCGCTGCAACGCGTCAAGCGCAAGGTCGGCACGCATCTGTCCGCACGCGCCGTGCTGAACTGATCAAGTCGCCCTGACGACGAGATAGAGTCGAGCCTATGACCGTCGTCGAAATCGTCCTCATCGTCATCGCGCTGCTCGTCCTGTTGCTGGGCGGTGGCGGCTACGTGGCGATGGCAGGCCGAACCCGCGCCCGCGAGGCGAAGCTGCTCGAGCAACTCCAGCAGGCCGACCGCGAGCTCGCGCAGGCGCACGCCTCCGACAAGGGCTGGGAGCGCGCGACGCTCGAGGCCGCAGCTACCGCCGCCGTCGCGCAGCGCTTCCCCGGCGCCCAGGTCAGCGCGCTTCAGCTCGTCCGCGTCATCGACAAGCCCGGGACCGACGCCGACGAGGCCGTCTTCCGCGTCGAGACCAGCGACGGCGAGCACTCGATCACGCTCGGACGCACCGGCGGGGTCTGGGGCGCCTCGTAGGAACTCGCCGGTCCGACGCAGGCCGCCACCGCGGGGCGCCGCCGAAGCGGCGCCCGCGATCGGGCTTCGTCAGCCGATCTTCTTGAGGTCGATGACGAACACGAGCGTCTCGTTCGCCGCGATCTTGCCATTCGCCTGGTTGCCGTAGGCGAGGTCGGGCGGGATGACGAGCAGTCGGCGGCCGCCGACCTTCATGCCGGGCACGCCGTCGTCCCAGCCCTTGATGACCGATCCCTTGCCGAGGTCGAAGGTGAACGGCGAGCCGTTGTCCCACGAGGCGTCGAACTGCTCTCCCGTCGAGTACGACACGCCCACGTACTGCACCGTCACCTTGTCGGTCGACTTCGCCGCCTTGCCCTTGCCCGTGACGATGTCGCGCGAGTAGAGCTTCGTCGGAGGGGCGCCGGACGGCTGCGCGATCACGGGCTTCTTCTTCAGGTTCTTGAAGATCACGAGCTGCTTGATCGTCTTGCCGGAGCCCTTGCTCGCGGGCGGCGTCGTGGTCGTCACCGTCCCCGTGTCGGGTGCGGACGTCGTCGTCGCCGCGGAGGGGGTGGAGGCGAGGTCCGCGATCGGGTCCGACGCGTTGCCGCTGTCGCCGCAGGCGCCGACGCCGAGGGCGGCGACGGCGAGCAGCGCGGCGGTCGTGATGCGTGTGCTCATCCTGATCAGCCGACCTTGACGAGGTCGACGACGAAGATGAGCGTCTCATTGGGCGCGATCGGGCCCTGGCCGCGCTCGCCATAGCCGAGCACCGGCGGGATCACGAGCGTGCGGCGGCCGCCCTCGCGCATGCCGGCGACGCCCATGTCCCAGCCCCTGATGACGCGCCCCGCGCCGAGCGGGAAGTCGAACGTCGAGCCGCGATCCCACGAGGAGTCGAACTGCTTGCCGTTGGAGAACGAGACGCCCACGTATTTCACGGTGACGTGGCTACCGGTCGCGGCCGCCTTGCCTTCGCCCTTGACGACGTCGTCGGTGATGAGCTGCGCGGGCGGCGTCCCCGTCGGGGTCGGGACGGCGGGCTTTGTCGCGAGATCGGTTGAGATCTCGAGTGGCTCGTAGCCGTTGGCAGAATCGGTCATGCCGCGGCAGCGTGGGTGATGGCTGATGTCATGTCACACAGCCTATGTATTGCCGCGCCGAGACGGCGCGGCTCGCCACTGCCTCAGACCGAGGCCTTGACCGGGTCGGGCTCGGTCGTCGGGTCGGCAACCTCGTGCGCCTTGCCCTTCTCGGGCCGCAGACCGGGTGCCCACGGCAGGCGCCGCTCGAGCGCCGGTCGCTCGATGTACTTCCACGACAGCCCCGCGAGTCCGACCGAGATCGGGAAACCGACGAGCAGGAAGATCATCCCGAGCAGGACCGGCGAATGGTCCGCGCCGACGATCGCGATCAGCACGAAGATCACGACGACGTGGACGAGGTAGAAGGCGTAGGAGCGCTCGCCGAGCCAGTTCGTCCAGCGGTTGTCGAGCCAGCGCGGCGCCCGGTTCGTGCCGAGCTGCAGCGCGATCATCGCCGCGATCAGGCACATCCCGAAGAGCGCGAGCAGGATGCAGCGGCGACCGAGTGCGTGGTGGATCTGGGTCGTCCCGGCGTTGTAGTCCCACTTCATGTACAGCAGCCAGCAGACGATGGCGAGTCCGACGCAGGCCCACGCGAAGCGGCGCGCGCGCTCGGCGTGGCCGCGGAAGTACGGGACGGCGAACGGCTCGACGACCGCGAGCGCCACTCCCGGCAGGAAGATGTAGACGATCAGTGGCGGGCTCGTGAGCGCGGGGAACGAGTTGCCCGCCTTCTGGCGGAGGGCGATGCTGAAGAGCGCGAGGCCGCCGATGAACGCGAGCGCGGCGATGGCGCGGGCCTTCGGCGTCTTGAGCGGCGCGCCGAGCCGGAAGGCGAGCGTCGCGGCGATCGGGATCGCGACATAGAAGGCCGCCTCGACGTCGAGCGACCACGCCTGCCCGATCGGCAGCGTCGCCGATCCGTTCGTGTAGGTCTGCGTGAACGTGAAGATCGACAGGATCTGCCACCAGGCCGACGTGGGTCCGGTGCCCGACGGGTTGTCCGGCGTCGCGCTGATCGCACCGTCGAGGCCGAACAGCACCAGGGTGAGGATCGCGACGACGTAGAAGATCGGCACGATCCGCAGCGCGCGGTTGCGCGCGTAGCGCCTGATCGACGGCCGCTTCGTGCCGAGCACGAACGAGCGCAGGAACGGCCGCGCGATGAGGTAGCCGGACAACACGAAGAACGTCGCGAGCGCGAGGTCGATGCGCGCGATCGGCTGCTTGGCCCAGCCGTAGCTCGCGAGGTTCGGGGCGGGGTCGGCATTGGCGAAGATGTGCGCCACGAAGACGAGCGACATCCCGATGCCGCGAAACCCGTCCCCGCCGAGCAGGTTCCCGACGCCGGCTTCGCTGGCCGAGCGATCCTCCCTGATGGCCGCCAACTTGCCGTCCTTTGGTCGTGTGCCCTGCGAAGGGTGCCAGAACGCGGGCCGGCGGGCGCGCGGTGTGTCCGTCGCGCACGCGCGTCGCGGGTGCCAGCCCATCGCGCCGCGGGCGGCCGGCTCGTCGCGCGGCGCCCGCCTGCGGCGCTAGCCTGCCTTGATGGCCGCCGCGCCCGCCGGCGCCCGGCCGCTCTCGCCCGCCTAGCTCAATTGGTAGAGCACTTCACTTGTAATGAAGAGGTTTTCGGTTCGAGTCCGAAGGCGGGCTTAGGTGCGGGCTGTAGCATCGGACCTCAAGCCAGGGCCGCAAACCTGAAGAGAGTTGTCCCGAACTCCTGTAGCGGGGATGTCTGGCGGCGATCACGGAGAGGCACGGATGGCCGCAGTCAGCAGCCCACATAGCACCGCTTCTCCTCGATGACGTCCACGCTGGTTCACGGTCTCCTCGCGATGGCGCTCGGCGGATCCCTGCTGGCGGCCGCCGCCCTGAAACTCGGCGACCGCACGGGGACGGCGGTCGCCGCGGCGACGTTCGGGCTGACCGGAGTGCCGGGCCGCAGCGTGCGGCCGGCGCTGATCGTGCTCGAGCCGGCGTTGGCGGCTGGGCTTCTCGTCTCCCGCACGGCGGTCGCGGCATGGGCCGTCGCAGGCGTGCTCGCGGTCTTCGCCGTGGCACAGGCGCTCGCGATCGCCGCGGGCCGGGCGGGGGCGCCGTGTGGCTGCCTCGGCGGGCGCGGGCGGGTCTCGTGGAGTGCGGTCGCACGTGCGGCGCTGCTCGCCACGACGGCGGTGGTGCTCGCGCTCGGCTTCGGCGGCTCCGCGCCACCGCTGTGGTCGGCAGCGGGCGCGCTGCTCGTCGCGGTCGCGATCTGCGTGCGCGCGCGCCGTCCCGACGGCGCGCTCGAGGTCGCGGGCGAGGGTCCGGCGCTCGGTACGCGGCCGGCACTGGGCGACGGCGTCGAGCTTGCGTTCTTCACGTCCGCGGGCTGTCGCCTCTGTCGTTCGCTGCGCCCATATGCCGAGCGTCTCGGCGGCACCGTCTTCGACGAGGCCGACGATGCGGCGGCGTGGACGGCGGCCGAGGTACCCGGCGCGCCGTTCGCTGTGGCGCTCGCCGCGGACGGACGCGTGCTCGCGAAGGGCACGGTCAACACGCGCCGGCAGCTCGCATCCGTCCTCCAGACGGCGCGCGCTCGCGACGCGGGACGTCCCGAGCGCAGCTCTCGGCGCGGCTTCCTCGCGACCGCGAGCGCGGCCGTCGCCGTGCTGACCGCGGGGCGCACGGTCGCCTCGCTGATCGCGCCCGGCGACGCGGATGCCTTTCACTTCTGTGGCCACACGTACACGACGGACAGCTGCCCGCACCCGACGGGCCTGCCGCGGATCGATCGCCACGGCCGGCCGCTGCGCGCACGTGACGGCAGGCCGGTGGACGATCTCGGACGCCTCGTCGACGCCGACGGCGCGCCGATCGACGAGGCCGGAGCTGCGTTGCTCGACCCCGACGGTCGCCCGCAGCCGCCGGCACGGCGCCGGCGTGTCTGTGCCGCCGCCGGCAAGCGATACCGAATCTTCACCCATCCCGACGGCTCGTGGTATCGCTGCTGCGACGGTCACGTACGCAAGCTCATCGACTGCTGCACGACGTCCTCGCATCGCATCAACGGCGACGGCGCGCTGACCGGCTACTGCTACGCCGGGCGGCGCGTGTTCTGCGTGACGTACTTCCAGACGAAGGTGCCATGCTGATCGCCCTCGCGATCGCCGCTCTCGTCGCCGGACTCGCCGGAGCGTGGTCGCCGTGCGGGTTCTCGATGGTCGACACCCTCGCCCCGCATGGATACGCGGGTCGCATGCGCCTCACAGCGCTCTCGTGCGTCACGTTCGCCGCCGGTGCGCTCGCCGGCGCCGTCGCGACCTTCGGCGGCCTCGCGCTGCTGGGAGCGTGGCTCGGCGTCGCACACGGCGCGGCCGTCGCGATCGCGGCGGCGCTGCTGCTCGCGGCCGCCGCCGGCGACGCGGGCGGTCGGCGGATCGTCCCGCAGGTGCGACGCCAGGTGCCCGAGTCGTGGCGCCGCGTGCTGCCGATCGCGCTCGCGGCCGGGCTCTACGGCGTGCTGCTGGGTCTCGGCTTCACGACGTTCGTGCTGTCGTTCGCCGTCTATGCGCTCGCGGCCGCGTGCGTCGCGCTCGGCGATCCCGCGATCGGGCTCGCGGTCGGGCTCGGGTTCGCCGTTGGGCGGGTCATCCCGGTCGTCGTGCTCGCGCCGCTGCAGCAGACCGAGCGCGGCATCGATCTCGCCGCGGCGATGGCCGAGCGGCCAGGAACGCTGCGGGCGATCCGCGCGGCCGGCGCGCTCGCGATGAGCGTTGCGGCCGTGATGCTGGCGCTCAGCGGCACGCCCGCGAGCGCGGCCTCAGAGCGGCTCTTGACCGACGACGGGACCGACCCCAGCGCCGCCGCCGGCTCGGTCGCGTGGCAGCAGCCGGGCGCTGGGACCGCGTACATCAGGCGCGACGGCGCGACGCCGCAGAGCCTGCCCGGATCGGACCCCGCGCTGGGCCCGGACAACGTCGTGTGGCGCGACGGAGGGTCGCTCGTCGTGGCCGATCAGTCCACGCTGCAAGAGCGGCTGCGCATCGCGGCGCCCGGAGCCGAGGAGCCCGCCGTGTCGGCGCACTGGCTCGTCTGGCGCGCGCGTGTGAACGCCGCCGACGTGCTGCGCCTGGTCGACCTGCAGGCGCCCGCCGAGGCGCCGGTCACGCTGCGCAGTGTCTCCGCGCCGGGACGCATCGGGCGGCCGTCGATCGACGCCGACCGCGCCGTGTACCACGTCGCGCTGCGCGACGAGAGCAAGATCGAGGAGATCTACCTGCCGACACGGCGGCGGACGACGCTGCGCCGGGGCCGAAACAGCCAGCAGCTGCTCAACCCCTCCGAGCTCGGCGGCTCGCTGCTGTTCGTCCGAGCGTCCTCGGAGCGTCAGCAGGTGCTCATCGGGCCGCGCCGCGCACGCAGCGGAGACCGCGACCGCAGCCTCTACACGATCAAGCGGACCGTCCGCCCCGACGCCGGCCACGATCCCGGCCGCGAGCCGCACGGCGAGGGGTATCCCGGGGGACGGCCGCCGAAGCGGCCCGCACGGCCACGGAAGGGCCGCGCCGTCACGCTGTGGAGCACGGCACTGGCACCCCACGTCGCATACGTCAGCCGCCTGCGGCGCACCGCGAAGGGCGCGACGACCGTCATCCTGCGGCTGTCGCGTCGGTAGCTCTCCGCCGAGGCGGTCGTCCGCACGTACCGGCTGCTCGCAGCCCGCGTCAGTCGACGGCGGCGAGGTGCTCCAGCGAGCCGTGGCCGTTGCTCGACACGACGTGCTCGTAGCTCGGAAGCTCAGGATCGGGCGGCGGGTTCAATCGCCGCTCAAGCTCGCCGAGCACGACCCCGAACAGCAGGTGGCGCCAGGTCGCCTGCGCGAACGCGCGACCGCTCCCGGCGAGCCGCGGGAGCTCGTCGCGCGCCGGATGGACGCGATCGACGGCGACGGTCAGCGGCCAGGTCACGAGATGCTCGGTCAGCGCGACGATCGGACCGCGCGACCACGACGGCACCGGCATCCGCGGCGCGACGGCGGCGTAGGCCGCCCCGAGCAGCGCGCCGTTTGAGAGATGCAACGCCCAGCCGACAAGCGGCCACGCGCGCCCGCGCGTGAAGACCTTGCCGAGCAGCTCCGTGTCGTCGTAGGCGACGCCGAACAGCGGCTTGTCGAGCGGCTGCTGTGCCGCCCACACTCCGGCGGCGAACGCGCCGGCCATGGCTCCGCGAACGGTCTTGGCGCGATCGATGACCATGACTCGTCCAGACTGTAACGGTCGCCATGAGCGCGGGTATCCGGTGCATGGATCGCAACCGCTTCCTTGCGCGCGCCCGCGGCCGCGGCGTCAACCGGGCCGTCTACTGGATCTCCCGTGCGGTCCTCGAGCCGTTCTTCGTCCTCTACCTCCGGATGAGCCGGATCGGCCGCGAACACATCCCGCGCGAGGGCGGGGTCATCATCGCCGCCAACCACCGCTCGTTCCTCGATCCGTTCCTCATCGGGACGCTCGTCAGGCGGCCGGTGTACTTCGTCGCCAAGCGCGAGCTGTTCACGAACCCGCTGCTCGCATGGTGGCTGAGCTCGCTCGGCGCGTTCCCGGTCGATCGTGGCAACGGCGATCGCGACGCGATGGGCACGGCCCGCAAGATCCTCGAGCGCGGCGACGTCGTCGTGATCTTCCCCGAGGGTACGCGCACGCGTCCCGGCGGCCTCGGCCAGGCCAAGCGCGGCTTCGGACGGCTCGCGCTCGAAACCGGCGCGCCGATCGTCCCGGTCGCGGTCATCGGCACCGAGGACGTGCGCCGCGGCTGGCGCATCCGCCCGCGCAAGGTCCGCCTGCGCTGCGGACGTCCGCAGCAGTTTCCGCTTGTCGACGAGCCGTCGCCGCAGCTCGCACGCGCGGTCATGGAGCGCGTCTGGCCGTGCGTCGAGCTGCAGTGGGAATGGCTCGGCGGCACCCCGCCGCTGCGCCGCGCGGCGATCGTCGGCGCCGGCGCCTGGGGCACCGGGCTCGCCGTCGCCCTGACGCGCGCCGGACTCGAGGTCGACCTCGGATGCCGGACCGCCGCGCAGGCCCAGCGCCTCGTGCGCACGCGCGTCAACGAGCACTACCTGCCCGATGTCGCGCTGCCGGCCGCCGTCAACGTGACGACCGCCGATGCGCTCGCGCTCGACCGCGCGGACATCGTCTGCTTCGCGGTTCCAGCGATGGCCCTGCCCGACGCCGTCGAGCAGCATGCCGGCGCGATCCCTTCGAGGGCCGCGGTGCTCGTGCTCTCCAAGGGGCTCGTCGCGCCCGACGGGATGCTGCCCAGCGACTACGTCGCCGAACGCGTGAGCGCCCGCGCCGTCGCCTGCATCGGCGGCCCGGGGCACGCGGCCGACGCGCTCGACAACGGCGCCTCGCTCGTCGTCGGCTCGCACGACGGCGTCGTCGCGACCCAGCTCGCGCGCGTCCTGCGCCGCGCCGGCTTCGACGTGTCCAGCACGAGCGACGTGGCCGGCGTCGAGCTCGCCGGCACCGCCAAGAACGCCGCTTCGCTCGCCGCCGCCGTCGCCGGCGTCAGCGGACCGAACGCCGCCGGTGCCGCCGCGGGCAAGGTCTTCGCGGAGATCGACGCCTTCGCGCGCCGCCGCGGCGTCGATCCGAAGACCTTCGCCGGGCTCGCCGGAGCGGGCGACCTCGTCGCGACGGTCGTTGCGGAGGGCAGCCGCAACCGCCGCGCCGGCGAGCTGCTCGGCCAGGGCATGCCGGCGACGAGCATCGGCGACGCGCTCGGCCAGTCCAGCGAGGCGCTCGACGGCGTCGCGCTGCTCGCCCGCACGCTGCGTCGCGAGGGCGTGGCCGCGCCGACGCTCGACCGCCTGGTCGCGCTCGTCGAGGGCCGCATCGAGCCCGCAGCCTTCACCGCCCACGTGACGGCGCCGGGAGGCCGCCGCTTCGAGCGCAGCGGGGCCGCTGCGACGGCGCCCGCGGGGAGCTCGAACGGCACCCGTCGCAACGGCACGCTGAGCCGCCTCCACGGCGCCGGGGACGTCGCGCTCGCGAGCGTCGCGGGGGAGCGCGGGGAGCACGACGGCGGGACACCCCCGGAGTAGGCTGCGATGCGTGGATTCCCTGCACAAGGTGAAGCTCGACAAGGACTTCTCCGAGCTCTATCGCGTGCATCTGCGCGACGTCTACTCCTACGCGTATTACCGGGTCGGCAACCATCACGATGCGGAGGACCTGACCGAGCAGACGTTCCTGCAGGCCTACCGTCATTTCGAGCGCGCACAGGACGAATCCGACGGGCGCCCGCTGCGGCCGTGGCTCATCCGCATCGCCCACAACCTTGCCGCGAACCTCTACCGCGACCGCGCGCGCCGTCCGCAGACGCCGATCGACGACACGACCGTGCTCAGCGCGCCGCACACGACGGAGGATCTCGTCGAGGGGCGCGACGAGCTCGCGCGCATCATCGAAGCCATCAAGACGCTTCCGGAGGAGCGTCGTGAGGCCCTCATCATGCGTTTCGCGCTCGGCATGGACAACCGCGAGATCGCCCGTGCCATGGGCAAGACCGACGGGGCCACGAAAGTGCTCCTGCACCGCGCCATCAAGCAGCTCGAGGGGTTGGTGATTTCGACATGAGTCAGTCCGCCCACGCCGACTTCGAGTCGATGCTGCGCCTCGCGCTGGCGCCCGTCGACCCGCCCGACAAGCTGAAAGCGCGCGTCGAGACGACGCTGCAGGACCTCACCGACGCCGCCGTGGACGAGCTCGAGTCGTGGGAGGTCGGGGCGATGCGAGACCCCCGCAACTGGGTCCGTCCCGTCATCGCGAGCGCCGTCGGCGTCAGCGCCGGCACCGCCCTCGTCGTCCTGCGCGTGCGCGCCGAGCGCAAGAAGCGCGCCGCCGCCTCCAGCGACCCGCTGGACCTCCTACGGCGCACCGTTCGCGCCGCCGCCGGCGAGGCGCGCAAGCTCGCTCGGCGTGACTGATCGCCGGGCGCGCAGACCGCTGATCCGATCACACCGCCCCGGCGTAGATCGAGATACACATGGCACTCCTGCGCAAAGACCCTGACCCCGGACCGACCGAGCTGCGCAACCTCGCCGACGAGGATCTCATGCAGCTCGTCCGCCGTGGGGAGGCCCCCGCCTTCGAGGTCGTCTACGAACGACACTCGGGCGCGGCCTTCTCGCTGGCCTATCGGATGTGCGGCACCCGCTCCGCGGCCGAGGACGTCGTCCAGGAGGCCTTCCTCTCACTGTGGCGCAGCGGCGCCCGCTACGACCGTGCCCGTGGATCCGTTCGCACCTGGGTGCTCGGCATCGTCCACAACCGCGCGATCGACTCGCTGCGCCGCTCCGTCGTGCACGACCGCCGACGGGCGAGCGACGAGGGCATCGAGGAACGCTTCGAGGCCCGCGATCGCACGGACGTCGAGGTTGCCCGGCTCGACGAAGCGCAGGAGATCCGCACAGCGTTGCAAACGCTTCCCGTCGAGCAGTGCCGCGTCATCGAGCTCGCCTACTTCGGCGGCTTCACCCAGACGGAGATCGCCTCCATGCTCGACACCCCCATCGGAACCGTCAAGGGCCGGATGCGCCTCGGCCTCGAGAAGATGCGCGCCCAGCTCGGCGGGCTGCGCGAGGTCATGCCATGAGCATCTACGAATGCCCCCGCATCGAGGACGCCGCCGGCTACGTGCTGCGTGCGATGCCCGACGGCGACGCGGAGTCCTACCGCTATCACGTCGCCGAATGCCCGGACTGCGCGGCGAAGGTCGACGAGCTCGGCTTCGTCTCCCACGCCCTGCTCAGCGCCGTTCCGCAGCTCAGCGCGCCGCCGGACATCCGCGGCCGCGTGATGTCCGTCGTGCGCGCCGAGTCCGAGCTGCTGCTCGCCTCCGGAGCGTCGGCCGACCGGGTGCCCGACAAGCGCTCGCGCTTCGGACTCGGGTTCGCCCGCTGGCGTCCGATGCCCGCAGCCGCCCTGGCGGGCGTGCTGGTCGCCCTTGGCCTCGGCGTCGGCACGCTGCTCAGCAGCGGGCCCGACACGCGCTGTACGACGCGTGCTGCCAGCGTCTCGCCGGCAGGCTCCACGGCCAAGGTCGAGGTCTGCGACGGCAACGCGCGGCTCGCGCTCGCCGGGATCAAGGCGCCGCCCGACGGACGTATCTACGAGTTGTGGCTCGACGACCCGAGCGACTCGGCAGGCGCGAAGCCTGCGGGCCTGTTCTCCGTGCGCAACGGCAAGGCCTCGGTCGACGTCGGCAAACTGCACGGCCACCAGACGGTGCTCGTCACGCATGAGCCCCTACCGGGCGGCAGTGAGTTCCCCACGATGGCGCCGATCGTCAGCGTCGCCACCTGAGTTCGTCGACGCGCGCGCCCGCCGACGCGTGGGCGCGCATGCTCGGCTGCTAGCGTCAGTTTCGTGGCCAAGCAGGCAAGCGACATAGCGACGACCTGCTACCGACACCCCAGTCGCGAGACCGGGGTGTCGTGCTCGTCCTGCGGGCGGCCGATCTGCCCGGACTGCATGACCTCGACGTCGGTCGGGATGCGCTGCCCGGAGTGCTCGAAGCAGAAGACGAAGGTGCGCACCGTCGCGACGCTGACCGCTACGCCGCAGCTGACGTACGCGTTGATCGCGATCAACGTCGTCGTGTACCTCGCGTCGACGATGGGCGGCGGCGGCGCGAGCCTGAATTCGCCCGGCGGCTACGTCTACCAGCACGGCGCGCTCTCGGCCGCGACCGTCTCCGACGGCGACTGGTGGCGGATCGTGACGGCCGGCTTCCTGCACGCGAGCCTGCTGCACATCGCGTTCAACATGTACTTCCTGTACTTCCTCGGGACGCTGCTCGAGCCGGCGATCGGCAGGCTGCGCTTCGGGGTCATCTACTTCGTCGCGCTGATCGGCGGCTCCTTCGGCGCGCTGCTGCTGACGTCCAACCCGCTCGAGGGCACGGTCGGCGCCTCGGGCGCGGTCTTCGGGCTGATGGGCGCGGCGATCCTCGTCATGCGCTCGCGCGGCATCAACCCGATGCAGTCCGGCCTCGGCGTGACGCTGCTGCTGAACCTCGGCATCACCTTCGTCATCCCCGGCATCTCGATCGGCGGCCATCTCGGCGGGCTGTTCGCGGGCGGCCTTGTCGGCTACCTCATGTTCGAGGTCGCCGAGCGCCGGCGGGTGTCGAGCACGATCGTCGTCGCCGTGTCGGTCGCGGTCGCGGTCGCGCTGGCGATCGGCGGGGTGCTCGTGGCCCAGTCGGCCACGCCCGCGTTCGGCTGACGACGCGGCCGCGCACGTTCGCGGACGGGCTCCTCGAGCGCTCAGCGCTGCTCGGCGAACAGGCGCGACGCGAAGCGCCCCGCCGGGTGCTCGCGCCAGGCCCGCACGCGCGCGGCCATGTGGTCGGGTAGGTCGGTAGGCTGGGGAAGTTGCGTGCCGTACTCGGGCGGCACAACGAGCGGCGCGGACAGGGCCGCGAAGGCGAGGTCGGCGGCGCTGAAGCGCTCGCCGACGAGGTAGCGGCGGCCGTCGGCGAGCATCTCGCCGACCGCGTCGAACTCGGCGTCGATGACGCCTAGGAAGCGTCGGTAAATAACGCGCAGGAGTTGGGCCGGGTGGTGTCGAATAGGAGGTCGTGAGTGATGCTGAGGCTGCGATCGCTGAGCGCTACCGGCTGATGTCTTCGCAGCTCAACGAGCGTCAGCGCCGCAGGTTCGCGGCGACGGAGGCGCGGACGTTCGGGCGGGGCGGGATCGCCGCGGCGGCACGGGCGTGCGGTCTTGCGGAGAACACGGTTCGCAAGGGTCTGATTGAGCTTGATGATCGCGAGCCGCTTGGACCTGAGCGGGTGCGTAAACCGGGCGCGGGGCGCAAGCGCCTGGAGGACAACGATCCCGAGCTGCTTGAGGAGCTGCGCAAGCTCGTGCAGAGCGATGCTCGCGGCGATCCCGAGCAGCCGCTGTTGTGGACGGCCAAGAGCGTGCGCACGCTCGCGGGCGAGCTGTCAGAGCGCGGCCACCGGGCGGGCAAGGACGCCGTCGCTGGCCTGTTGAAGACCAAGCTCGGTTTCAGCTTGCAGTCCACACGCAAGACCTTGGAGGGCAAGCAGCACCCAGACCGCGACGCGCAGTTTGCGAACATCAACCACAGCGTCGGCGCAGCAATACGCGCGGGGCAGCCGGCGATCAGCATCGACACCAACAAGAAGGAGCTCGTCGGCGACTTTCAGAACGCCGGCCGCGAATGGCATCGGGCCGGGCACCCGTCGAAGGCCAACACCTATGACTTTCCCAGCATGGCCGACGGCAAAGCGATCCCGTACGGGGTCTATGACATCGCCGATGACGTCGGGTTCGTATCGGTCGGCATCGACCGCGACACCGCGCAGTTCTCCGTCGCCGCGATCACGGCGTGGTGGCAGCAGCTGGGCCAGAGCACCTACCCGCACGCGACGAGCCTGACGATCACGGCCGACTGCGGCGGCTCAAACGCCAACCGCACCCGACTGTGGAAGACCGAGCTGCAACGCCTGGCCGACCAGACCGGCCTTCAGATCAACGTCTGCCACTTCCCGCCCGGCACGAGCAAGTGGAACAAGATCGAGCACCGCCTGTTCAGCTACATCTCGCGCAACTGGCGCGGCCGGTCGCTGATCTCCTATGAGGTCATCATCAACCTCATCGCGGCCACAACGACCACCACCGGCCTGAAGGTCTACGCCCGCCTCGACGAACACGAGTACCCCAAGACAGAAGTCTCCGACGAGCAACTCGCCGCCGTCAACCTCGTCGCCGACGCGTTTCATCCGGAATGGAACTACACAATCAAACCATCACACAATTGATCGACGCTTCCTTAGCGCGTTGGCGGCGGTGCCGATCGGGATCGTGACGAGGATGTGTGACCGGACCCCGGTTGGTCCACCGCGACGGCGTCGCGCTCAGCTACGCCACAGTCGCGCGGTACCTCAACAACGATCTGTTCATGCAACTCGTGCGATGGGCAAGGATCGGCTCCCGAGCTGCAACCACGAAGCGCCTCACGGACAGCGAGCCGATCACAGTTCGACTAACAGGCTCCGCCCGGAAAGATGGCGGCGACGGCGGCCCGCAGACTTGTGGGCGGAACTCCAACTGGGCCGAAGTGGTCCGCGGACTGGCTTCCGTCAGCGCAGATCCCTCCGGCACCGGCAGGCCGACCCGCGCCGGTCACCTCGGCTTCAAGACCATCGTCTCCTTCGTCATTCGCATCCGCGATCGTTGCTCGTGAGGTGCGTGAGCCGATCGACGCGTTCACCCGCTCCCGCGTCGCGTGTAGAACCAAGACCCCGTGGCCACGGCGCCGGCGGTGCTGAAGAAGCCGGCCGCGACCATCGACGCCGTGCCTGCGTCACTCCGAGCGAGGGTCTGAAGGTGATCCAGCGCGCTGCCCGCGCCGCCGATCGTCTGCTCGCCGATCGTCTTCAGCGTCGGGCTGCCGAGCGACACCCCGCTGGTAAAGGCCGCGCTCCCGGCGCTCTCCGCCGCGCTCAACCACAGGGTCTTGAGCATCCCGCCGTACCACGGTGGGCGATCGGGTCCCGTAGCGGCCACGTTTGTCAGCACATTGGTCACCTCGGAAGCGGCCACGCCGCCAACGGTCTGAGCGCCGACGTTGATGGCGAACTGCGCGACCTTGGACAGCGAGTTCATCCCAGCCTCGAGGAAGGGCATCCCTGGGATGCCGCCGAGGGCGCCGCCGATCGCGCCGCTGAGCGCGCCCCATCCTGCCGCCTCGAGGAATCCCGCCGCCGTGAACGTGCGGCCGTTCTGGATGTCGTACTGAAGCCCGGACAGGCCCACACCCTGCACGATGCCTAGACCGGACTGTAGCCCCATATTGCCGAGATTGGCCAGCACGGTCGCGGACGTCGATGCGGCGGCGCCCGTACCGCCCGCCGCCGCCGAGGACGACGCGCCGGCCGCCACCTCGCCGGCGGCGGCGCCGCCGCCCTCTGCCGCCGCCGCGCCGCCCGAGGCCGCTGCCCCCCCCTCTGCGACCGCCGCTCCCGCGGCGGCGCCGCCTTCCGCGGCCCCTTCGGCAGCCGCCACCCCCGTACCGACGGCGCCGACCTCGGCCGCTCCGAGCGCCACCTCGCCGGCCGCGACGGCGGGCGCCGCCGCGCCCGCGGTGGCAATCGTCGCCGCGATGCCAGCGATGATGAGCGCCCCCATGCCAACGCCGATCAGGATCCGCCCCCAGAGCGCGAGATCGCCGGTTGGGTCCGACACGTTCAACGGGTCGTTCGCGCAGAACACGTATGGGCTCGGGAACTGCAGGGCGGGGTCCGGCGCGAGGAAGCGCCGCAGGACCGGGTCGTACAGCCGATCGCCGAAGTCGTACACCGCGAGCTCGGCGTCCCATTCCTGACCCATGAACGTGTAGGGAAAGGCGCCGGTACCGGTGACCGGGCTGCCGAACGGCAGCAGGACGGTCCGCGCCGCCAGGCCGGACGCAGCCACGACGGCCCACGCGGTCCGCTGCGGATCCTTGAGCGGGTAGAGGACCTCCTGCGAGCAGGTGGCGACGAGGCCGCTCGGCCCGTGCACGAGCGCGGTCCAGTTCGCGCCGTCGAGCCGTGCGATCGGCGACCCGCCCGGGCCGCATACGTACACCGTCGAGGAGGCGTTCGCGCCGGTGACCTGCTTCAGGACGCGCTGCCGCCGGCTGCCGTAGCCGTACTGCACCTGGTCGGCTCCCATCGAGGCGGCGACGGTGAGGTTCGTACTGTCGTCATACGACAGCGTCCGGCCGAGGGCGCTGGTCACCCTGCCGCGCGCGTCGTATACGACCTCGGTGGTCGATCCGCCGACCGTCGCCTGTTGCAGCTGGTCTGTTCCGGCGGCCTGCGAGAACGTCTGCTGGTCGCCACCGACGGTTGCTGCGAGCAGGTTGCCGTTGGGGTCATAGGAGGTGACTTGGTCGTCGGAGCTGCCATCCGCCGCGGTCAGCTGGCCCTGCGCGTCGTAGGTGTAGGCGTCCACGAGGGTCTCGTCTGCTGACGGGAAGGCGTAGTCGACGGATCGCGTCGCGACGGCGCCGTCGGCGTTGTAGGTGTAGGCGAGGGTGAGCGACTGGCCGTCCTCTGCCGTCGTCGCCACCACCAGGGGCCAGCCGGGCGAGGCGTACGCGACGGTCCGGACCCATGCACCGCCGTCGAGGGTTTCCGTGTCGATGGCGCCGTCGGCCGTGTAGGAGAACTCGGCGATGTCCGAGACGGAGTTTTCGGTCCCCACGGCGGTGATTCGCCCCTGGTCGTCCAGTGCGTAGCGGACCGACGAGATGGGCGAGCCCTGCGGGTAGGTGAGGAGAACCACCTCGCCGAGGCCGTTGTAGCCGTAGGCGGTGGCGGCGGAGCACGAGGTCGGGCCGCCGACGGTGACCGTCGAGCCGGTCACCCGCCCCGACGCGTCGTACGCGAAGAGCTCATCGACCACGGTGGCGACGCCTCCTTCTGGAGGCGGCGTGATGGTCGTGCACGCGGCCTTCTTGCCGATCGTCGTCGCGTCGTTGCCGTCGCCGTCGTAGCTCAGCGTCGCCGAGACTGTCCGGGGGACGTCGGCCGTCGGCCAGTCGCGCTGGGCCGCCAGGCCGGTCAGCGTGTCGACGTCCCAGTCCATGGCGACGGTTCCCTGCTCGACGACACGGCCGATGGCGTCGTAGCGCGTGTAGCCGAGGGACGGCGACTCGCCGTCGGCCTGGGCGGCGAGCACGAACCGCACCCGCCCGCACGGGTCGTAGACGAATTGCGTCTCACCCGAGTCGACCGCGCTGCGCGAAAGGGTCCGGCTGATCGCGTCGACGACCGTCGTGACCACGTAGGAGTCGTCCCCAGTCTGCGGGCCCTCGACCAGGGCGTTCGGAAGCTGCATGTCGATCGACGTCTGTGGTCCGGCGGACGTCTGGCCGTACGTGCGCAGCACCGCCGATCGGGCGACCGGTTGGCCACCGCCCGTCGCCGCCGTCGAGAAGACGCTCTGATCGAACTTGTCGTTCAGGCGCATACCGGTCGTCTTGACCGGGGTTGTCACCGTCGTCTGCGAGTACTCGCCCGCCGGCACCGGCGGTGACTGCCCGTCGTTGGCGCCGTATGCCAGCTGCGTGGTCGCACGGTCGGCGGGCATGGTGGAGGCGACGTCACGGATCGCATATTGGTGCCCCGGTTGGCCGAGCTCGAGCTTGCGGTTGCGAGGCGAGGCCTCCCAGCGCGTGCCCCGGTACGGGAATCCCCCGTCGTCGGAGCGTTGGATGCCATCGAAAGTCTGCCCGCGATAGTAGTCGGCAATGTCGCCGGTCATGACCCAGGTATCGGTGAGGGCCGAGAGGAAGGCATCGGCGTCCACGAACCCCGGCCGGTAGGCGAGGACGGGCAGAGCGGCGCCGCTCCCGAAGCTGCCCGGCGCGACTCGTGTCGTTGCGACGATGCGGCCCAGCGCGTCATAGAGGACCTCGCATACGCGGCCGTCGGCGCCGGAGAGCCGGTGGGCCTGGCGCAGGCGACCGCCGCCGTCGTTGTAGGAGACCGACAGTCGCGGGCCGCTCATGAAGGCCAGCTGCGACAGCGTGAGGTCAGAACCGACCGTGATGACGGGCGATCCCAGCTCCGCGCCGGCGGCCGCCGAGAAGAGCAGTTGCCCGTCCCCGAAAAACAGCACAACGCCGTCCCCCGCAACCAGCAGCCAGCGACTGGCGATCAGCGGCGGATCGGCCAGCGGAGCGCTGCCCTGCCAACCGGCGTACCCGTCAGGCCCGTAGGCGACGGTGACGTCGCCGGCCGCCAACCGCAGCGACGGCGGCTTCTCGCCGACGGCGACTTCAAACGCGACGGCCCACGTCGGCGGCAGCGAGCCGACGTATGTGAGGGCGTCATCGCTGCTGCCAACGTGCACGAGCCCAGCCTGCGAGACATCCCACGCCTTCGGGTCGGCGGGCTGCCAGGTCGTCTGCCAGCCGTCGAGGTCGGTGAACGTCTGCACCGACCCGCCACCGGCCGGGTGCAGGGTGAGCTCGGCGTTCGGGCACGCGGGTTCGAAGACGTCGGTGGCGCTGCCCTGCCGCGACAGGAAGTGGACCGCGAGCTCTTTCGGCTGCCGATCCGGCCCGAGCTGCAGCGCGGGCCGGTCGAAGGCGTCGTACAGCGTCCACCGAGTGCGGCCCGCCGCATCGGCGGCGCTGGTGACGAGCCGCGACGTCGCATCGAAGGTCCGTCCGATCACCCCGCCCACGAGTGGGACGACCCACACACTGTCAAGCAGGATGTCGATGTTCGACGGATTGGACACCGTCACGGTGAGCGAGATCGGCACACCGGCGTCAAGCGGGATGCCGATCGTCGCCAGCGCCCAGTTCCCGTTCGAGGCAGCGACGGTGGTCGTCTGGGCTGGGCCGCTCGCAGCGATCGAGCATTCCGGCCCGGCGCCGCTCGCCTTATACCAGATGCCCAGCACCCGCGTGTCGCTCACCGCCGGCAGCGCGACGGAGAGCGACGCCCCGGCACCGCCGGCGAGCAGCAGCGCAGTGGCGCCGGTGCGCACGTCGCCGGTTTGCAGCGCGGTGTTCGTGAACTGCCACGCCGACGTGTCCTCGTAGGGCTCGAAGGCGAGGTAGGCCGACTCCCCGAGCGGCGAGTTGGACACCTCCGCCACGGGGAAGGCCAAGTCCCCGCTATAGATCGACGAGGTGGCCGTGCCGCTTGCGTCGACCCACTCCGCCGTCTGCCCGGCGACGGTTTTGGCGGTGATGCGCCGGTCGAGGGCCCAGCCGTCAGGTGTCTGGCCGGCTGCATATGACGCGAACGGGAACGCCGGGTCCGCGCCACCTGTGAGCCAGAACTGCCCCTCGAGCGCCGGGACCTGGATCCCGTCGCCGGCTCCGCTCGGCCACGCGGTTGGCGCCGACGCCGACGCGGAGACGACGACGACGCCGTCGCCCGCCTGCACCTGGGTCGTGGTCTGGACGACCCTGGACCTTAGGTTCAGGGCCCGCATCGCGGCGCTCGCCTGCGGCGCGGAGGTCATCGACCGCACGAAGCTGCGCTCGGTGCCGCCGGCATCGAAGGATGTCCGCGTCACCGTGACCGGGCGTCCGCTAAACGGCCCGGGCAGACCGGGAACCGTGAACGCGTTCGTCGTGGCGGACGTCACTCCGTCGACGGTCGAGGATTGCTCGTCTAGCTGGACCCAGCCGCCGTGCAGCGCGGTGGGCGGCGCCGCCGGGTCCGTCGGATCGGAGGCGACCTGCTGCACGACCGACCACGAGCTTGCATGGGCTTCGACGCACGTGCCGTCGTTGTCGTACAGCTGTGTCGACGACAGGAGCCCGTCCAGCATCTCGTAGTAGTCGGCAGCGTCGACGCTCTGGCCGTTGAGATACGTCGTCACGCTGGTGCCGGACACGGGGGAGGCTTGCGGGCTGCCGGGGTAGACGGTGGTCGAGTAGTACTTGACGACCAAGCCGGTCGGGTCGCAGGCCGAAGTCGACGGATCCGGTGCGTACGTGGTCACCGCCGGCTCCTGGTATCCGTCGTCGACCGTTACGCTGGTGACCGGCCAGTGCACGACGGGGCCGCCAAGCGCGTCGCCGGCGTAGCGATTGAGGTAGATCATCGACGCCGTCCTGAAGGTGCTCGCCGCGGCGCAGTAGCCGACGAACATCGAAGGTCCCTGCGGCGCCGAGCCGGGCGTTGGCGTGGAGGCTTCGACGGACGGCGTGTACATGCGCTGCTGCGCCACCTCGAACGTGGCGCCGGGCTGTCCGTTGTTCAGGACGATCGCTTCGGCGAGCGGTGAGACGTCGTCTCCGGCGGCCGGCGAGGAGAACGCGAGGAAGCCCGGGCCCTCGTTGACGAGCGACTGCGACTCGAACGCTTCGCCGCTGCCTGCGCTCAGCGTGAATGACGTCGCTGCGTTTCCCGGAACGGTGGTCCAGTCGGTCGCCGTGCCGCGGAAGTACAGCTGGCTGCCGACGACTGCGTAGTCGGCGTTCCCGGCCGTCGGCCAGTTGTCGTACGGATGCGTCGCCGCAGAGAGTTGGTAGGTCGCCGGCTTGGCGGCCCACCCGCTGGCGTCGGGGTCGTAGCCCAGGACCTCGAACGCGTTGACGAGACCCTGCGAGTTCGCGCTCGTCGCCATCAGCGCGTAATCGGGACCGTACGCGAAGCGCGGGGGGGCCGGCGGCCGCTCCGCGCCGACAAAGGCCGTGTTGACGATCCATTCAGCGCCGTCGAAGCGCAGAAGCGTGCCGTTGACCGCGACCAGGCTGTTGTTGACGATCACCGGCTGCCAAGGGAGCTGGTAGCCGTAGGGCTGCGGTTCGGACACGATCTCGGGTGTGGTCACCGGCTGGAGCGCATGGTCGGCGTCCCACTGCAGGATGTACAGCTGATAAGAGTGGTTCTCGGTGTTCTGGGCCGTAAGCAGGTTGACGACGACCGTCGCCGTGTCGGCCGCGAGGCAGATGTTGGCGTAGTCGTTGCCAGGGACCTGGAAGTCCTTTATCGTCGAACCCTCTGCGGTCGTCCAGCGGAGCGTTCCGTCCAGGAACGCGAACGACACGCCGCCCGACGAGTCGAGGGCGAGCAGGTACTCGCCCTGGGCCGCCAGCCAGGTGTACTGCGCAGGCGTCTGGCTCTGGCGCTCCCACGATCCTGTCGTCCAGGCCCAGGTGAGGACGTCGTAGCTGTACGACTCGCTGTTCGGGCTCATGGCCGCGATGGCGAAGAACGCGTCGCCTCCCACGTAACTCACGGTGCCTGAGTAGGACAGCGTGGGTTGGTTGACGGCCGAGGCGATGCCGGCCACCGTCGCGGCGACGAATTGGCCCGGGCGGGCGGTGTCCTTGCTGAACGCCCACGCCAGCGACTTGCTCCCCGTGGAAAAGCTGACTACGAAAAAATTGGCGTTGGCGAGGACATCGAGCGTGGACTCCTGGATCGGGCCGTCGTACAGCACCGGGCTGGTCGCCTCAAGTTGCCAGGTGATCCACCGCCCGCACCAGGTAAACACCTGGAGCGTCAGGTACGATGTGATCGGATCGCACCACAGCGACACGGCGTAGTCGTCACCGTAGAAGACCGACGGAACGCCGTTGGGTGTCTGTGTCGGGCGTTGGACGGCCTGCGTGCGGTCGCACACGGACAGTTCGTTTTGCGTGTACGAGTAATAGACCCCACCGCCTTGTGGTGACGTGATCGACGCGAGCGCTCCAGGCTGCGACGCGTCAGAGCTGAGGTTATACTCGTACCTGTAGCCTGGGAGCGCGCTGCCTCGGGCGTTGGTGATCCTGGCCGCGGTGAGATAGCGCTTGTAGAGGTCATAGGAGGCGGCACCGGCGGTCGCGGTGACGTTGGCCAGTGCCTGCTCGGGCCCGGAAGCCGACGGGCTCGGCAGATACTCGAAGTCGACGCCGAGCAGCGGGCTGCCATCGACCGCCGCGACGTCCACGCCCATGAGGTACTTCGTGTCGTAGCGGTCCTGGTAGGCATTGGGTGCGTTGCTCGGGGTCGCGCGATGCGGGTCTGCGTACTCCCGCGGCCCTTCGTCGCCGTAGACCTTGTCGCCGTACAGCGGCGTCGCGGTGCGCCCGAACACGTCGGTCACCTGGGTGAGGTACATCTGCTTCGTATAGGGAAGGCCGCCGGCGCCCACCTGCTGTTCCACATCGGGTAGAAGCCCGCTGGAGCCACGGTCGAAGCCGTTGTACTGGTATGAAACGCGGTCGCCCCAGATGTTCGTTGTCGACTCCAGGTACCAGCCGCAGGCGACCTGCTGCTGGTCGGCCGTCGCGCCGCTCGGCCCGGCCCAGACCAGTGCGCCGTCCGCTCCCCACCAGACACTCCACGCGATGCTGTTGGCGATGGCGGTGCGGTAGCCCTGCGCGGTGGTCGGCCCGGTCCCGCCGAAGGATCTGCGCAGTCCGTCGTCGGTGACGACCAGCCAGCGCTCGTACGCGGGGAAGTAGACGATCTGCCAGAAGCGGTAGCTCTGAAGCTGGTAGGCCTGACCGGCGTAGGACGCGATGCAGGTTGCGTCGGTGGCCGAAGGCTGGATCGAGAACTGTTGCTGAAGGGCGTCGTCAGTGATCACCCACGCGTCGCCCGCACCGATCGCGATGGCCGCCGGGTCGACTGGGAGGCCGTTGTCGAGAAAGCTCGACCGCAGCTGGGCCGTGATCGGCTGGCCACTCGTGAGGGAGTTCGCGACGGTGGCGGGGATCGCGAACAGCGCGTGCAGTTGGGGCTGTTGGATAAGCGCGTTCGGAGTGCCGTTGTCGTAGTAGACGTACGTGCGCGTCTGCGGATCGGGGGACCCGCTGCTCGCAGCCGCGATGTAGGTGAGCGGCAGGTCCCACCCCAGGCCTAGCACACCGGTTGGTGAGTCACGGTTCCACGTCGTCGCGCTGCGGAACACGTTACTCTGGTACATGAGCGTCAGGGTGACGTCCATGCCGTCCCCGGCCTGGCGGCCCGGGAGCGAGAAGAGATCCTGCGGGATGTTCACATCGCCGCGAAACAAGTTCACCGCAGCGGCGAGCTGTCCGACCGAGGTGGAATCCAACTGAAACGTGCGAATGGCGGGGATGCCGTCCGAGGCGCCCGCGCCTACCCCGTCAGCCATATGTGCTCCTTATTTCTCAGGGAAGGGCGATGACGAGGGCAGTCACGCTGGACGAGGAGTCGTCCTGGGCGTGGCCTGAGTCGTCCCACACGCGCGCTTGTAGGTCCGGGAGCGTGACGGTGTCCCCCGATATCGTCGGAGGGCCGAAGGAGCCGGCCGCGAAGGCCAGCACGTTGTGTGGGGAGTCATAGGCCACGTTCCAGGCGCGGATGACGACGTATGCCCCGCTAACAGTCGGCATCTGCGGGAAACTCACCGTGAGCGGAATATCGGTCTGGTTGGTGACCTCCTGCACACCGATGCCGGGCGCCGGGTCGGTCGTGGCCAGGACGCTGGGTGTCACGGTGGCTATATCGGCGTCGTCTCCCTTGGCGTCGGTCATCGACGCCCGGCTGGAGATGAATCCAGTGGATCCCTGGTACGTGAGCCCACAGCCAGCGCCGGCGGACTGGACCTGGTGGTCCTTGTCGGCGTAAGCGAGGTCGAAACCGCTCATGAACGACTCCATGAAGGTGAAGCCCGAACTCCCCGGCAATTGAACATCGTTCGACTGGCCGTCTTGGACCGCTGGAGTGGTCGTCAGGATCGTGTTCCCGTCGTCGTCCTGCGTCAGCGCGATGCAGACCGGATAGACGGTCGAGTTCCCGCTGTCGAGGACATGACCGCTCGCGTCCCGAAGCTCGCCGCTAACAACCGCCGAGACGACATTGCCCGCGAGCGCGTCTAACTGCCCCGGCGAGATGTCCAGGCTGAACGCCCGCACGTAATGGTCGCCGTCGCCGTAGGTCATCGTGAACGCCCAGATGCCCAGCGCATACGCCTGCACCTGGTTCTGGAACGTGAAGTTCACGGTTTGGCCGGGGTGGACCCCGTTTCCACCGGGAGCACCGAGCACCTCGAATCCCATCCGCCTCTCCTCTCCAGTCGCCTTGCCTGTCCGGCCCCTGGCGTCACGACCCCGACCCAGTGAACCGGGTCCAGAGAGACGGATGTGAGGCTCAAGCGTATCTTGACACATCGGTCGCGGCACATGGGATTTTCCACGCTTCGGGGAGACACTGGTTACTTGCGGCGGATCACGGTTGAGCGCGGAAGGCGCGACGGCCGCGTTGGCGGCGCGGCCGACGGGGTGCTCTGGCGAGAGCACCGGGCCGTATTTCAGACGGTGCGGATGGTCAGGGCGTAGGTCAGGATCGCCCAGGCGGCCCAGGTGCTCTGGCTCTCACCGCCCTTCAGCCAGCTGCGGCGAAGGCCGTTGGCGCCGCATTGGTAGCGCGAAGCGCTGCTTTCGGCGTCTCGGCGGCCGAGCTTGGGCCGGCCGACGATCGCGATCGAGATTTGAGTGCGGCTGATGGTCCTCAAGCAGCGTCACGGCTGGGGCGACCGGACGCTGGTCGCGGAGGTTGCCATGGGCTGCTATCAGACGGCCATCCCAGGAGTCGTCACGGTACGCCTCTCGACGACCTCGTCGTAGAGCGCCTGTGTGTGCTCCAGCAGCCGCGCCGGGGCGAAGCGCTCGCGCACATCGGCCGCCGCCGGCTCGCCGAGTCGCTCGCAGCGGCCGGGGTCGGCCCGCAGCCCGGCCAGCGCGCCAGCGAGTGCGCCGGGGTCGCCGGGCGCGACGAGCAGCCCGGTCTCGCCGCGACGGAGGATCTCCGGCAGCCCCCCATGGTCGGCGGCGACGACGCAGCAGCCGGCCGCGGCGGCCTCGAGCGCGGCATTCGGAAGCGGGTCGGGCTGCGTCGAGGGCACGCATACGACGTCCGCCGCGCCGTAGACGTTTTCGACGTCGGAGCGAAAGCCGCAGAAGCGCACGCGGTCGGCGACACCGAGCCGCGCCGCCAGCGCGTGCAGCTCGTCGAGCTTGTGCTCCTCGCCCTGCCACGGGTCGCCGGCGACGAGCGCGACGACGCCGGCCAGCCGCGGGTCGGCGAGGGCGCGGATCAGGACGTCCTGGCCCTTCCAGGTCGAGATGCGCCCAAGGATTGCGCACACGAACGCGTCGGCGGGGAGGTCGAGCGCGGCCCGCGCCGCGCCACGCGGTCCGCGCCGTGGGGCGAGCGGCAGTCCGTCGTGCACCACCCGGGCGCGCGGATCGCCGGCGAACTGCGCGCAGGTGGCCTGCGACACGCAGGGCAGCGCATCCGCGCTGAGCAGCAGGCGGCTGTAGGCCGGCCAGAAGCGCTCGAAGCCGGTGTAGATCTCGCGCACGTGCCAGACGTGGGGGATCCGCGCGATCCGCGACGCGACGCTGCCGCCGAGCGTCACCGACGTGTTCGTGTGTACGAGCGCGACGTCGCGCCGCCGCGCGAGCCGCGCGAGACCCCCGCCGTCGCGCGCGAGCGCGCCCGCCACGGCGGCGAGGCCCGCCGGCGTCATCGCCGCGCGGCGCATGACCGACAGCGGGCGCACCAGGACCTCGACGCCCGCCGCCTGGAGGTCCTCGCGCAGCTCGCCGTCCATCGCCAGCACGACGAGCGGCCGATAGCGCGCGGGGTCCAGCCCGCCCGCCAGCAGCGCGAGCTGGCGGTCGGCGCCGTAGCGCCCGGCCGACGAATGCAGATAGAGGACAGTCCGGGGTGGGCCTTGCGGCGCGGGGGCCGCAGCCGGCCGGGGGTTTGCGCCCGGCCTCGGGCCAGCGCCCGGCCCCGCCGGCTCGGCCGCGGCGGCGGCGCTCGGGCTCAGAGCTCCACCGTCAGCGCTTCGGCCGGCGCGATCGGCACGCGGTCGGGGTGCAGGATGTGCGCCAGCAGCTCGAGGCCGTCGATCAGCCGCGGCCCCGGGCGCGAGAAGTACGACGACGCATCGACCGCGACCACGCGGTCGGCGCCGACCGCGCGCAGCCGGTCGGCGTATTCCTCCGCCTCGACGACGGCGCGCGCGGCGTCATAGCCGCACGGCATGACGACGACGACATCGGGCCGCGACGCCGCGACGAGTTCCCACGTGGACTGCACGGACGGCTCGCCCGGCATGCCGAGAACGTCCTCGCCGCCCGCCATCTCGACGAGCTGCGGGGTCCAGTGACCGGCGACGAAGACGGGATCGAGCCACTCGATCGCCGCGACCCGCGGCCGCGGCACGTCGCGCACCGCGAGCCGGATGATGTCCGCACGACGGGCGGTCCGCGCGATGAGGTCCAGCGCGGCGTCCTTGGCGCCCGTCGCCTGGGCGATCGTGCGCACGTCTCCGAGCGTCTCGCCGTAGGTCTTCGGATCGAGCGAGATGACGCGCGGCGGGCTCGCGAGCGTCACCGCCAGCGCCTGGACCTCGTCGTGGGACACCGCACAGACGTGGCACAGCGCCTGGGTGACGATGAGGTCGGGCTCGAGCTCGCGCAGCAGCTCGTCGTCGAGCTCGTAGATCGACTGGCCCTGCTCGCTGCGCTCGCGCACCGCGGCATCGATCTCGGCCGCCGACAGCCCCGGCGCGAGGACGTCGTAGGTCACCGGCTGGATGTCACGCGCGGCCGGCGGGTAGTCGCACTCGTGGGTGACGCCGACGACGTCATCGCCCAGCCCCAGCGCGAACAGCAGCTCGGTAGCGTGTGGGACGAGGGAGACGATCCGCACGATCGAGAGGGTATGGCAATGGCATTGAGCGAATCGCAGATCGACGAGCAGCTCGCTGGCAGCGACTGGCGACGCGACGGCGACAGCATCGTCCGCGACATCGAGCTCGGGGGCTTCAAGGCGGCGATGGCGCTGGCCAACGGGGTCGCCGACGCGGCCAACGCGGCCAACCACCACCCCGACATCCTCATCCACGACTACAAGCACGTCCGCCTCACGCTGTCGACACATTCGGCCGGCGGGGTGACCGAGAACGACCTCGCGCTCGCGAAGACGATCGACGGGCTGATCGCGGGTACCTGATTCGTCGGCTGGGCGCTTCACTGCTGCTACGGTTCGAGGGCAGCGTCAATGAACGACGATCCCCCTCGAAGTCGCGGCCGACACCCTAGGCCCGACGCCATCAGCCCCACTTGACCGCGCTCCTTCTCAGCGCGGTCGTCGTGCTGATCTTCGTCAACGGCTTCTTCGTCGCCGCGGAGTTCGCGCTCGTGCGGGCGCGGCGCGGCAAGCTCGAGGAGCTGGCCGACGGCGGTGACCGGCGCGCCCGGCGCGTCGTGCACATGCTCGACAACCTCAGCGAGTACCTGTCTGCGTGCCAGTTCGGCATCACGCTCGCATCACTGGGCATCGGCTTCCTCGGCGAGCCGGCGATCGCGACGCTCTTCGAGCCGCTTCTCGGCGGCCTCTCGCACGCGGCCGCTGCGCCGATCTCGATCGCGATCGCCTACATCTTCGTGACGGCCGGCCACATCACCGTCGGCGAGCAGGTGCCGAAGATCTACGCGATCGTCAATGCCGAGCGCGTCGTGAAGGCGATCGCGCGGCCGCTGGACACCTTCAACTCCTTCATGCGGCCGTTCATCCACGTGCTCGAGAAGGCCTCCAACGCGCTGCTGCGCCCGCTGGGCATCAAGGCCGAGGCGGGCTGGGAGGAGGGCTCCAGCCCGGAGGAGGTGCGCGCGATCATCGCCGAGGCGCACGCCGGCGGAAAGCTCGACCCCGGCGAGGCCGGGATGCTGACCGGCGTCTTCCACCTTCACGAGCAGGAGGCGCGCCAGGTCATGACCCCGATCCCGGCGGTCGTCACCGTCGACCTGTCCGAGGACGTCGGCACCGCCCTGCGGCGCGCGATCTCGACGGGCCACACGCGCCTGCTCGTGACCGAGGACCACAACGCCGACCGCGTCAAGGGCGTCGTGCACTCGAACTCGCTCGCGCGCATCCTCATGGCCGACGGGCCTGAGGCGCCGATCGAGGCCGCGGTACGGCCGGTCCAGATCTTCCCGGAGACGAAGCCGCTCGACGACCTGCTCGCCGACCTGCAGCGCAACCGCTCGACGATGGCCGTCGTCGTCGACGAGTACGGGCGGGTCGCGGGGATCGTGACGGTCGAGGACATCGTCGAGGAGGTCGTCGGCGAGATCGACGACGAGACCGACCCCGCGGGCGGTGAGATCCGCCGCCTCGCCAACGGCGACTGGTTCGTGCGCGGCCACGTCGCGATCACCGACCTCGCCGACTACGGCCTCGACGTGCCGGTCGACAGCGACGCCTACAACTCGATCGGGGGCTTCGTCTTCGCGGCGCTCGGCCGCCTGCCGCGCCGCGGCGACACCGTCGACGCCAACGGCTACTCGATCCGCGTCGAGTCCGTGCGAGAGAACCGGATCGAGGCCGTGCGCATCCGCGAGCGCGGCGGGCAGCCGGTCAAGGAGCCTGCGAGCGACCGCGAGACGTAGCCGGCGCCTTGGAGCAGATCGCGCGCGGTTGGCGCAAGTTCGCGCCGCCGGATGCGTTGCAGTCCATACCACCGCCCCTGGGAAGGCGGAGGAGTCCGGTGGTGCTGGGGTGGCTCCGCCGGGCACTTCAAATGCGACGGGCCCGCTTCGAGAGCGGGCCCGTCGTGTGCTTCTGGGAGGAGTGCGAGGTATGTCGCGCCGCGATCCTCTCCAGCCGACGTGAAGCCGAACTAAACGGCGGCGAAGAGAAGCCGCGCGGACCTATCGCGCGTAGGCCTCGGCGGGGTACAAACCGCGCCCCGCCTTGCGCCCGAGCGCGCCCTCGGCGCACAGATCGCGCAGACTCTGCGGCACGTCCGCCTCGATCGCATCTCCGATCGCCACCGAGACGTCGAGGCCGATGTAGTCCAGCAGCGCGATCGGCCCCATCGGATGCGCCGCGCCGAGCTGCATGCAGGTGTCGACGGCCTTCGGCTCCATGCCGGTGCGCTCCATGAAGTCGACGGCGCTGAACAGGTAGGGGAACAGCAGGCGGTTGACGACGAAGCCGGCGAGGTCGGGGACGACGACGGCCTCCTTGTCGAGCGCGGAGCAGAGCGCCGCGGCGCGTTCGCGCGTGGAGGCGGTCGCCTGCTCGGGGAAGGCGAGCTCGACGAGCTTCATCTTCGCGACCGGGTTGAAGACGTGCAGGCCGACGAACAGCTCGGGCCGGCCGGACGCGACCGCGAGCTCGGCGACCGACAGCGACGACGTCGTCGTGCTGATGATCGCGTGCGGGCCGGCGAGCCCGTCGAGCTGCGCGAGCAGGACGCTCTTGGCCGCCGTGTCCTCGGCGATCGCCTCGACGAGGAACGTCGCGCCGACGAGCGCGTCGAGCTCCGTGACGATCTGCACGCGGTCGGCGTCGTACTCGTCGCCGAGGCGCTCACATGTCTTCGCGATCTGCTTGCGGGCGCGCTGCGCCGACGCGTCCGAGCGCGCCCACAGGATCGGCTCTGAGACACGGGCGGCGCAGACCGCCAATCCCGTCGCGATTGCCCCGCTGCCCGCGATCCCCAGCTTCTCGTCCACGCCCGCCCCCTAGAGTTGATTGACCCGTCAGTCGGTACCTTAGTCTTGACCCACTCGTACGAGCGAGAACGTACGCCAACCAGGAGGCCGAAGCGAACATGAGCGGACAGCAAGGGCGCGAGGTCGTCATCGTCGAGGCGCTGCGCACGCCGATCGGGCGCGGGCACCCCGAGAAGGGCTACTACAAGGACACCCACGCCAACGAGCTGCTCGGGACCGTGTACCGCGAGCTCATCGCCCGCGCGGGCATCGACGCGGCCGAGGTCGAGGACGTCATCGCCGGCTGCGTCCAGCAGTTCGGAGAGCAGGGCTACAACGTCGCGCGCAACGCCTGGCTGCAGGCCGGCCTGCCCGTCGAGACGGCCGCGACGACCGTCGACCGCCAGTGCGGCTCGGCCCAGCAGGCCGTGAACTTCGCCGCCGCGCTCATCGCGGCGGGGGTCCACGACATCGTCATCGGCTCGGGCGTCGAGCACATGGGGCACGTCCCGATGGGCTCGAGCTTCGCCTGGGTCGACCAGGTCGGCTCGCCGTTTCCCCCCGCTCTGATGGAGAAGCACGCGCTCGTACCGCAGGGCATCAGCGCCGAGCTCATCGCCGAGCAGTGGGAGATCCCGCGCTCGGAGCTCGACGAGCTCGCGCTGCGCTCGCACCGGCTCGCCCACCAGGCGACGGAGGAGGGGCGCTTCGAGCGCGAGATCATCCCGTTTGCGACCAATGGCGACGTGCGCGTCACCGACCAGGGGATCCGCCCGGACACGAGCCTCGAGGCGCTCGCCGGCCTCAAGACGCCGTTCAAGGAGGGCGGTCGCGTGACGGCCGGCAACGCGTCGCAGATCTCCGACGGGGCCGCCGGCGTCCTGCTGATGTCGCGCGAGAAGGCCGAGCAGCTTGGCTGCACCCCGCGCGCGCGGATCGTCGACCAGACGACCGTCGGCGTCGACCCGGTGATCATGCTGACCGGCCCGATCCCGGCGACGCGCAAGCTGCTTGAGCGAAACGCCATGGCGATCGGTGACATCGACCTGATCGAGGTCAACGAGGCGTTCGCGCCGGTCGTCGCCGCCTGGCAGCGCGAGCTGCAGCCGGACATGGACCGCGTCAACGTCAACGGCGGCGCGATGGCGCTCGGCCACCCGCTCGGTTCCAGCGGGGCGCGGCTGCTGACGACGCTGCTGCACGAGCTCGAGCGCAGCGACCAGGAGTTCGGCCTCGTGACGATGTGCTGTGGCGGCGGGCTCGGAACGGGAACGCTGATCCAGCGCGTCTCATGACGTTGACTGGACGATTGACGGAGCTTGTGAGCTGACGGCCGCGGGTATTGGCAACGGCAACGTCCAATTCCACGAGGAGCGTCGAACACATGATTGGAATTCTCATCGCCGTCCTGCTGGCGGCGCTGGTCTACATGCTCTGCCTTGCACTGTCCCTGCCGCCGATCGTCGCGATCGTGGCGGCGGTGCTCGTGCTGCTCAGCGGCATCGGCTCCGGCGGCTACGGCTACGGGCGTCGCGGGCTCTGACGCGTTCGAGCGGGGTCACCCCCAGCGAAACCCGATCGTCGAGGGCGCCGGCGGCAACGGACTTGCCGGCAGCCCCGGCGGCGGGTCGATGACGTGAAAGCCCGACGGCGACGTGTCGTTGGGCGTATCGGGATGAAACAGCGAGGCGAGGTACTGGATCTGTCCGCGCCCGGGTCCGAGCTCGAACTGCCCGCCGCCGTAGGCGCCGATGCCGTGCGCGGCGACGTAGTCGTAGGCGTCGAACAGCGCCTTGACGCCGCCGAGGCGCGACGGCTTGAGGTTCACCATCTTCGGCGCGAAGGGCAGCCCCTCGATGTCGGCGATCGAGTGGATGTTCGCGTCCCACGTGATGCGGCCGCGGTGGCGCTGCAGCAGCGTGTCGATCTCCGGCGTGAGCTTCGGATCCTCGAGCCAGGCGTCGGGGAAGGCGTCGACGACGCGGCCGTAGAGCAGCGGGTCGGCGGGCTGGTCGACGGGCGAGCCCTCGTAGAGGCCCTTGAAGTCGACCGAGTCGACCGCGCCGGTCGCGACGAGCTCGGCGATCAGGGCCTCGTCCCAGGACGTCGTCGGGTCAAGCTTGAAGCGCAGGGTCGGGTAGCGCTCGAGGCGGCTCGTGACCGGGTGCAGCGTCGGCGGCTCGCCGAGGCGCAGCGAAACGACGAACGTCAGCGGCTGCGGGGTGCGGCCGAGCACGGCGTGCAGCGAGCGGTCGGCCTGGCGCAGCCCGAGGTCGAGCGCCGCCGACTCGTAGGCCCAAGTCCGGTACAGGCGCGACACGTCGCGCTGCGGCGCCTTCGGAAAGAGGTCGAGCGTCGCGAGGTGCTCGGAGAACGAGCGCATCGTCCAGTCGCCGGTAAGCGGCAGGCCCGGGCCGGCGTCCTGCGCGATCTCGTGGTCGACCGCGTCGTAGACGACATCCTCGCCGACGCCCTCCTCGCCCTCGCCCATCAGGTGGATGATCGTCGACTTGCGCTCGAAGTCGCTGGACACCTGCTGCACGAGGCCCTCGAGCGTGTAGCTCTCGATGTGCACCGGCAGATCGGCGACGAGCTCGTATGTGCTCATACGTGTGCAGGCTACCGGCGGCGTATCGTCCGCAGGGTGAGCACGAGTCGCAGCGGCGGTCGGAGATGCTGAGCCTCGGGCTGGGCGCGCGCTTCGCCGTCGCGCTCGTCGCGCTGGCCGCGGGATCGCTCGCGGGCTGCGGTGGCGGCGGCAGCGGCGCCACCACCACCACCACTGCCGGCTCCCCGACGGGACCTGCGCCATCGACGCCGGGTATCCGCGACGGCCTCGATGTCGGCATCGGCGAGCAGCAGAGCGCGATGTTCACGGACCCGCGCTTCACGGCGCTCGGGATCCGCAAGGCGCGGCTCGTCGTGTCCTACGACGCGGTCGCGGTGCGCTTCGAGCGCGAGATCGTCGACACGTGGCTTGCCGCCGCGCGCGGGGCGGGCGTCGAGCCGTTCATCACCTTCGGCCACTCGCGCGTGCATCCGAAGAAGCTGCCGTCGGTGGCGGAGTTCCGCACCGCGTTTGCGGCCTTCCGCAAGCGCTACCCGCAGGTGCGTGTCTACGCCGCGTGGAACGAGATCAACCACGCCAGCCAACCGACGTCGAAGTCACCGGCTCGCGCCGCGGCGTACTACAACGTCGTCAAGGCCGGCTGCGACGGCTGCACGGTGCTCGCCGGCGACCTGCTCGACCAGCCCGGGATGACGCGCTACCTCGCGCGCTACCGCCGCGCCCTGCACGGCACGCCGACGATCTGGGGGCTGCACAACTACGCCGACGCCAACCGCTTCCGCAAGACCGGCCTGCGCTCGCTGCTGCGCGCCGTCAAGGGCGACGTCTGGCTCACCGAGACGGGCGGCATCGTCGCCTTCGGCCGCAACTTCCCGCGCGACGACCAGCGCGCTGCGAAGGCGACGAGATTCGTCCTGCAGCTTGCGGACGCCACGCCGCGCGTCACGCACGTCTACCTCTACAACTGGACCGGCGCGCAGCCGACAGACCGCTTCGACGCGGGCCTGATCGCACCCGACGGCACCGCGCGGCCGGCCTACGACGCGCTCAAGAAGGCGCTTGGCGGCTGAGCCGGGTGCGCGCGGCCTGCTGGCGGGGGCGCGGTCGCGCGGGTCGCGCCCGCGATCTCGAGCGCTCGCAGCACGGCGAGCCGCGGGCTGCTGAGCACGGGGACCGCGAGATCCTCGAGCAGAGCTTCGGCGGGAGCCATGCTGGCCTGGGCGAGCACGACGACGTCGACGTCGCCGGCGCGACAGATGCTGCGCACGTGTCGCGCGACGGCCGTGTGGAAGGAGCCGAGGTCGCCGCGCTCGAAGAGGCTCCAGGTCTTTAGGCAGGGCGCTTCGAAGATGACGGCTGCCGTTCCCGACGCGGCCGCGCACGCCTCGAACAGGTCGCGCGTCGGGCCGAGCGTCGACTCGACGGCCGCGACGACGGCGATCCGTCCGCCCTGGGCGACGGCGCGCTGCGCCAGCGGCCGGTCGATCCGCAGCACGGGAACGCTGAGGCGATCGGCCAACCGCTCGGCATCGCCGCTGCGCGCCGCGGGAGCGTGCTCTGACAGCAGCGCCCGGAACGTCGCGACGTGGACCGGCGACGTGTGCAGGAAGCCGACGGTGGTCACGTCACGTCACGTCACGACTGACCGGCGCCGGCTTCCAGGCGTGCGACGAGCTCGTCGAGGTGCAGCTCCTCGAGGCCCTGCCCGACGGCCTCGAGCTCAGCGGCGCAGAGCTCGACGAGCGTGCGGCCCTCCTTGCAGAGCTCGAGCGTCTCGCGCAGGCCGGCCTCGCCGGAGTCCAGGCGCTTGATGATCGCCTCCAGGCGCGCTGTCGCGGCCTCGTAGCTCAGTGGCTCGTCAGGTGTGCTCATCGTCACCTGTGATCGTCGCATCGACCGCGGCGTCGCCGAAGCGCAGCGAGACCGCACCGGCCGCCCGCGCGGCGGCGGCCGTCGTGACCGGCTCGTCGGCGCGGTCGGTGACGAGCACGTAACCGCGCTCGAGCGTGCGCGCGGGATCGTGCGCGGCGAGCGCCATCGCGAGCGCCTGCAGGCCGGGGGCGCGTCTCGCCTCGAGCGCCGCCGAGCGTGCCTTGCGATCGAGGACGAGCGCGCGTCGCGCGATCCGGGCGCGCTCGCCAGCCAGCCGGCGCCGCCCCGAGGCGCGCATCTCGCGCAGATCCTGGTGCAGCCGCGCCCGCTCGCGGGCCACGTGCTCGCCCGGCGCGCGCGACAGCCGCGCGAGCGTCTGCGCGCGCTGCAGCAGCGCGCGCCGCCCGTGCACGCCGAGGCGCCGCGCGGCGGCCACGACCGCGGGCCGCGCGACGGCGGCGCGGCGCCCGTGCACGCCCAGGCGCCGCCCGATCAGCAGGAGCTCCTGGCGCGCCTGGGCGCAGTGCACCGCGACCGCCGACTCGGCGGCGTGCGTCGGCGTCGAGCAACTCAGCGCCGCGACGTCGTCGATCAGCGTGCGATCGGTGTGATGGCCGACGGATGCGATGACCGGCACGCCGAGTAGCGCGATCGTGCGGCACAGCGTCTCGTCGCAGAAGCAGAAGAGGTCCGCGAGCGAGCCGCCGCCGCGTGCGACGACGATGACGTCGACCTCGCCGGTGGCCGCGAGATCCTGGACGGCCCGCGTGATCGCCGGCGCCGCGTGGCGGTCCTGCACGGGCGCGAACGCCCATACGAGCCGCCCTGACCAGCCGCGCCGGTGCAGGCCCGCGAGCACGTCGTCGCGAGCCTTGCCTCCCTCGCCGGTGACGACGCCGATCGTGCGCGGCAGGGCGGGCAGCACCAGCCGCTTCTGGGGCTCGAATAGGCCCTCGGCGTCGAGCGCCTTGCGCAGGCGGTCAAGCTGGGCGAGGAGGTCGCCCTCGCCGGCGACGCGCAGGCCTGCGACGGCGAACGAGAACGCGGGCGACGAGGTGCGGCTGCCGACGTAGTAGTCCAGCCCGCCGCCGACGACGACCTGCGAGCCGTCGGCGAGCGCGCCCTCGCCGAGACGTAGCGCGTCGAAGTCCGTGCGCCAGATCGAGCACGGCAGCGCGCCGTCGGCGTCGCGCAGCTCGAAGTAGACCTTCACGCGGCTGACGCGCAGGTTCCAGACCTCGCCGAAGAGCTGCACGCGGGAGCGCTCGCGCAGGTAGTCGCGCAGCCGCGCCGCGTAGTGCCCGACGCCGTAGGGCCCGGGCAGGCGGCTGCCGTCGATGCCGGCCGGCGTGGGCAATCGCTGCGCCATCGCCGAAGTCTCGCGCATCGGCCGGGCATGCCCGCCGCTGCGCGATCGACACACATGCGTGCCCGGCGGCACCCCTTCTCAACGGAGAAGTGCGGACCTGACCATCACTGGACGGAGTCGTTGGCCCGTCAGTGTGCCGCGGCACCGGTTGTGCCGGCTTCGCCGCCGGTCACCGACGCGAGCGTGACCATGCCCGGCTCGGCCGCATGGCCGCGGACCTCGCCGTTGAGGCCGAGCGCGGTCAGGCGCGTGACCTCGCGCTCGCCCTCGATACGCGCCGGGTGATCGGCGGGCAGGCCGCGGATGAGCTTGGCGATGCGGTTTCGCAGTTGCAGCGCGAAGTGCGGCGTCGACGCACCCATGAGCTGACGGACATCGTCGAGCGTGACCTGGTGGTCGGCGCTGAGGCGGTCGGGATGCTCGGCTTGGCTCATGAGTTGAGAAGGCCTATGGGGTCGGCGGGGCGTCTGGAGTGCGGACGACGACGGCTTCCAGCAGGGCGTCGATCCGGGCCTGCTCGGCGACCGAGATCGCCTTCGGGTTGCCGATGATCCAGCCGTGATTGTAGACCGCGGCCGCCGGGTCGGTGTTGTAGCCGGGCTGGATGTCGAGCAGGTACTGCTGCATCGTCTGGGCGAGCTGGGATGGGTCGTCGAGCAGCAGCAGCGGGCCGTAGGAGCCGGCGCCCGACAGCGGCGCGGCGGCGGCCGCGTCGAGCGGGCGGCCGGAGCGCACGAAGACGAGGCCGTGGCCGGCCGTGCCGACCCCCCAGCCGAACACGCCCTTGCGATAGCGCGCGGCCGCGATCGAGTTCGAGACCGGGTCTTTTCCGCCGTAGCGCTCGACGGTCCCGAGGCGGCGCAGCTCGCGCGTGACGGCCGGCGAGATGACGCTCGACGGTCCGAGCACGAAGATCTTCGGGCGCGACAGCCCCGCGAGCGCGGCGAGCGCGGCCCGGGTCTCCGGCGGGACGGTGTCCTTCGTCACGAACAGCACCGGGCTACCGGTCTTCGCGGCGTACGACGCGGCCGGCGCGGCGAACGCGGGGTCGTCGGCGCTCGCGATCACGACGTTCACGCTCTTGCCGGGCCTCGCGGATCGCAGCAGCGCGGCGATCGCGCGCGTCAGGGCGAACGGCGTCGCGCCGACGACGTCCGAGCTCTTGTAGCCGGCGGGTTTGGCGACGTTGCCGATGCGGATGACCTGCGCCTTGCCTGCGGCATCGGAGCCGTTGGGCTTCAGAGCGTCGAGCGCGTCGCTCGAAGGGCCCGGCAGGTCGGTGCCGTCCGTGAACAGGATCGGCGCGCGAAACGGCGGCGCCATCAGCGCCGACGCGGCGATCGCGACGCGCCAGTCGCTCGTGTCGACGAGCGTCACGGCGCCCGGGCGCCGCTGCGGCTCGGGGAAGACGGCGCGGGCTACGGCGGCGGCCGTCGCGGTCGCGTTGTCGCCCGGCACGCGCGTCGTGTTCTTCGTCGCGCGCTCGGGGAAGCCGAGGTTCGCCGCCTCGGGCCGCTGCGGCGCGACGAGCGACGGCCGCTGGGCGTCCGTGATTGTCGTCTTGCGTCCGCAACCCGCCACTGAGGCGGCGACGGTGGCGATGAGCAGCACTGCGAGCAGCCTCGGCTTCGGCATCGAGCCGGCACATTAGCGTTCCCTTCGGAACGCAAACGCCACCCTCGCCGTCCGGGTGCCGCGCACCGGACCTCGCGGGACGCGGTCGCGGGCGTGCTAGAAATGACCGGCTGACCCAATTTCCCGAGGAGGCGCAATGGCCGGAATGGCCGGGCGGATGTCGACCGTCATCAAAGCGAAGGTCTCGAAGCTGCTGGATCGAGCCGAAGACCCTGGCGAGACGCTCGACTACAGCTATCAGAAGCAGCTCGAGTCGCTGCAGAACGTCAAGAAGGGCATCGCCGACGTCGTCACGGCGAAGAAGCGTCTCGGGATGCAGGCATCCAAGCTCGAGCAGTCGGTCGTCAAGCTCGACACGCAGGCTCGTCAGGCGCTCGCGGCCGGCAACGAGGAGCTCGCGCGGACGGCGCTCGAGCGCAAGCAGCTCGCGCAGACCGAGCTGCAGGGCCTCGACCAGCAGGTCGCCGAGCTGCAGTCCCAGCAGGACAAGCTGATCGAGTCCGAGAAGCGCCTGCGGGCGAAGATCGAGGCCTTCCGCACGAAGAAGGAGGTCATCAAGGCGCAGTACTCCGCCGCCGAGGCGCAGGTGCGCATCTCCGAGGCCGCGACGGGTGTCGGCGAGGAGATGGCGGACGTGGGCCTCGCGATGCAGCGGGCCGTCGACAAGACCGAGAACATGAAGGCGCGCGCGTCGGCCGTCGAGGAGCTCGAGGCGGCGGGGACCTTCGAGGACCTCACGCAGCTCGGCGAGGGAGCGGACGACATCGACCGCCAGCTCGCGGCGCTGGGCGCCGGCGGGATGGTCGACGACGAGCTGTCGAAGATGAAGGCCGAGCTCGGCATGGGCGCGCCCGAGGCGGCGCCCGCGGAGCTCGAGTCCGGAGGCGGCGAGTCCGGCGGCGAGGCAAACGCATGATCGTCCGGATCATGGGGGAGGGCCAGTACCGCCTGTCGGAGGAGGCCGTCGCGCACGTCAACGAGCTCGACAACGCCGCCGTCGCCGCGGTCGACGCCGACGACGAGGACGCTTTCCACGCCGCGTTCGAGGAGTTGCTCGACGCGATCCGCAAGGGCGGCGAGCATCTCGGCGACGACGAGCTCGAGGGCTCCGACGTCATCGTCCCGCCGTCGGACACCTCGTTCGCCGAGGCGGCCGCGGAGTTCACGGGCGAGGGCCTGATCCCGGACTGACGTCGGCGCAACCACCGGTGCACGCCTCGGTACAGGCCGTGAGGATCGGTCGACTGAGGCTAAGAGTGCTGTGCCGGTCACGCCGGTTCAAGGGCTGGCCCGGTCGGTTCAGCCTCCGGCTCGACCTGCCCGGCGCGCGACGTGGAACGCATGATCGCGGCGGACGAGTCGTGCTACGGCGTCGCATGTCCTGCGGTCCAGCGCCTGGGGCTCGACTCGCAGCCGCTCGATCAGGTACTGGGTTCCGACGCTGAACACGGTCACGCGGAGGTCGCGACAGATCCCGAGCTCGGCCGCGGGGTGCAGCAGTACCACGGCCGTGCGGACGCCAACGCGTTGGCCGCGCGATGCGAGGAAGCGTTCCAGCTCCTGCGCGACCTCGCCGACCTGACGGCCCCAGCCTCGGCCGCCGCGGTCCTGCAGCACGCCGGACTCGACGACGTTGTCGTAGCGGATCTTCTCGAAGCTCCAGCGATCGCCGTCGACGTGTACGCGCACGCCGCGGGACTTGACCTCGATCGCCCAGACGCCGTCCGGACCGACGAGGAGCAGATCGACCTCGCCGCGGCGATTCGCATAGCCGCGGAACAGCAACCAGTCATCCGGCAGGAAGCGCAGTGCGGCACACATCGCGTCCTCCCCGGCGATCCCCGCATCGAGTTTCGCTCGCGCCACCACGTCCGCGGGATCGGTCCGCGGGGCGCGCGACTGCAGCGAGCGCAGCTCTTGGCCCCGACTCAGGCGCGCCCTGATCCGCCACCAGCGTGGCCGCGCGGCGCCATGGCGAGCCCGGAGCTGCTCGACCGCGGTGCGGTGCTCTTCTACGCGATGCTGCTCGTCGTCGTAGGAGCGCCGCAGCATGGCGCGTGGGTGGTTGGACAGCTCCTCGACGAGCATCGACCCACCTCGTTCAGATCGGGGTTCCCCAGAGTGGGAACCAGCGCTCGAGCTCGGGCTCGATCGGCAGCTCGCCGTCGATGATCGCCTTGATCTGCAGCTCGCGCTCGCCGTCGCGCTGGAGCCTTCCGGCGGGCACGAAGGGGTACCAGAAGCCGCGCTTGTAGTTGTAGATGAAGTAGACGGCGCGGCTTTTGGAGTCCTTGAAGGCGAAGACGGCGGCGAGCACGCGATCGCCGTAGCCGCCGACGGCGAGGGCGTCGGAGACGGCGTTGACGCCGACGACGAGATCCTCGATGTCGGGGTCGTCGAGGATCATCCAGCGGTAGCCGTGCTCGTCGTCGCTCGTCGAGATCGTCGTGCCGGTGTCGGCGCCCGTGCCGGCGAGGATCTCCTCCATCTCGGTGGCGATCGACTCGAAGTCCGCCGTCGCGAGCGGCTGGAAGACGATCCCCGACTTGCCCGTCGTGGCGATGCCGTGGCTCGTGTCGAGCGTGACGTACGCCGTCGACATCGCGAACAGGCGATCGGGCGCGGGGCCCTTCAGCTTCTTCTTGCCACCCAGCAGCGCGTCGAGGAAGCCCATGTCGGTGCGCAGCCTACGCCGCGGCGAGCGTGCCGGTCTGCAGCTCGCGCTCGTAGCGCATGAGCCGCTCGATGCGCTGCTCCATCGGCGGGTGTGTCGCGAACAGGCCCATGAAGCCCTTCTTCACCTTGGGGGGGAAGATATAGAACGCGCTCAGCTCGCTGGCGACGCGCAGATCCTGCTGGGGCAGGCGATCCATCCCGGAGGAGATCTTGCGCAGCGCGGCCGCGAGCGCGCTCGGGCGGCCCGTGATCAGCGCGGCGCCGCGGTCGGCCGAGAACTCGCGATACCGCGACAGGGCCGTCATCAGGAAGTACGAGATGACGTAGACGATCAGCGAGACGATGATGATCGCGAAGATGCCGGGGCTGTCGTCGTCGTCGCTGTAGTTGCCGCCGCCGCCGAAGAAGAAGCCGAATTGCAGGATCAACGCGGCGATCGAGGCGAAGAAGGAGGCGATCGTCATGATCGCGACATCGCGGTTCTTGACGTGCGTGAGCTCGTGCGCCATGACGCCTTCGAGCTCGGCCGGCGACAGCAGCTCCATGATCCCGGTCGTCGCGCAGACGGTCGCGCTCTTCTGCGAGCGGCCGAGGGCGAAGGCGTTGGGCATGCTCGTCTGGGCGACGGCGATCTTCGGCTTCGGCAGATCGGCCTGGATGCAGAGCCGCTCGATCATCGCGTGCAGCTCGGGTGCCTCCTGCGGCGAGACCTGGCGGGCGCCCATCGCGTGCAGCGCGAGCTTGTCCGACGAGAACAGCTGAAACAGGGCCAGGCCCCCGCAGATCACGAGGATCATCGGCCCGCTCGCACCGGTACCGACGATGAGGACTGCGGCGAAGACGACGTACAGCGCGCCGAGTAGGAACAGCGTGAGCAGCATCCGCGCCTGTAGGCCCGGGTCGCGACCGAACTCCGTCTTGGTGACAGCCATGCACCCATTCTCTCAAACCGTCGTCACGGGCCTGCCGGTTGCCCTGACGGCGGCCCGCAAGGCCGCTCGCAAGGCTCCATAACCGACCGTCGCAGGTTGGTTGCGCCGGCGCCGCGAACCTAGACTGGGTGCGTGCGCGCCCGCGTCCTCCTCGCAGCCGTCGCGTTGCCGCTCGCCCTCTGGGCACTTCTGCCGAGCGGCTCCGCCGGCCAGGTCTCCAAGCAGCGGGAGCTTTCGAGCCTCCAGCAGCGGATCAACGACGCCCGTCGCAAGATCGGCCGTAAGAAGGGCACCGAGCGCGTGCTCAGCACGCAGATCGCCGGCTACCAGCGTCGCATCCGCGCACTACAGGGCAAGATCGGCACGCTGGCCTCGCGCCAGCAGACGATCGAGGTCGATCTCGACGCCAAGCGCAGCGAGCTCGGACGCCTGCAGACCGACCTGCGCGGCGAGCGCGCGCGGCTCGTGCGCCTGCGCAGCCACCTCGTGCGGACGCGGCGGATGCTGAGGTTGCGGCTCGTCGAGATCTACAAGGCCGGCAAGCCCGACCTCGTCACGGTGATCCTGAACTCCGACGGCTTCGCCGACCTCATCGAGCGCAGCGAGTTCATCGCGCGGATCTCCGACCAGGACCGCCGGATCGTCACGAACACCGCCGCCGCCAAGCGCGACGCGACGCGCTCGGAGAAGCGCCTCGCGGGCCTCGAGGACCGCCAGCAGGCGGTGACCGAGGTCGTCCAGAAGCGCCGCGACGAGGTCGCCGCGATCAAGATGGACCTCATCGGCACGCGCGTCGGCTACGACAAGACGCGGGCCGGCAAGGCCGCGGCGCTGAGCAAGGTCCGCTCCGACCGCTCCGACCTGCAGTCGCACGTCGACGATCTCGAGGCCGCGTCGAGCAGGATCGCCCAGCAGCTCAACGTCGCCCAGCAGGGCAACGCCGGTGACCTGCCGCTCAAGCAGGGGTCGGGCAGCATGATCTGGCCGGTCAACGGCCCGATCACCGGCTCCTTCGGCGAGCAGCGCCCCGGCCACATCCACGCCGGCATCGACATCGCCGCCCCCAACGGCACGCCGATCCACGCCGCCGACAACGGCAAGGTCGTGCTCATGCAGGGCGTCGGCGCGTCCGGCGGCTACGGCAACTACACCTGCGTCCAGCACACCGCGACGATGTCGACGTGCTACGCGCATCAATCGCGCTTCGGGACGAGCGTCGGCGCGTCGGTCAGCAAGGGCCAGGTCATCGGTTACGTCGGCAACACCGGCCACTCGTTCGGCAACCACCTGCACTTCGAGGTGCGGATCAACGGAACCCCGGTCTCGCCGCTGTCGTATCTGTAGAGCGGCGCCGTGGCGAGCTGCCGCAGGTGCGCGGGCCGCTGATCACCGTCAGCGTTACCGCACGCGCAGCGTGATGCGCGGAGTGTGGACCGCGTCTCCGGGCTGCCACGGGCGAGCGAGCCGTGCGACGACGACATGCTCGCCGTCGGGGAGCTCGAGCTGCCAGTTGTGCCCGTCGCGGGCCCGCCGGCGATCGGGAGCATCACCGACGTCCCCGGTGCGGCATACGTGCCCGGAATCGCCCACCATCCGCGCCATGCGCTGTCGCCCGGCTGCCCGAGGTGTTCGCGGCGGCGACGCCGCCGGCGATCGGCCACCACCCTCGCCATCCTCGTAGACCGTGAAGTCACACGAGCGGCCCGACGTTCGCGAGGTAGTCCTTGCGCGCGTCGCCCGGGATCCCGGGCATGTTCTTCGTCCAGGCGCTGTAGTCGCTGATGCGAAAGCGCCGGAAGTCGCGCGAGCCGATCGCCCGGGTGTGCGCGATCCAGAGATGCTCGGCGGTGTTGGGGTCCCCCTTCGGCGGCGAGTCGAAGCCGTTGATGTACGGCAGTGCGATGTCGGTGACGACGCCGCGGGTCTTGATCTGGTCCAGCGAGGAGGGTTGTTCCAGCCGCCGCAGTTCGCGCCGTGCGACGAGTTGAAGTGCTGGTCGGCCTCCGACAGCTGCGTGAAGTGGCCGCCGAGCTCGATCGCCGCCATCGCCGAGACGAGCCCGGTCGTGGCGAACGAGACGCAGGATCCGCAGTAGCCCTGATCGCGCACCGGGCCGATGACGCCGTGTGTGCGCCAGTCCATCGAGGACGGCGGAGCGCCGGCCGCGGGTCCCGCCGCCGTCTGCCCGACCGTGTCCGCCGGCGCCGCCGGCCTGCCCCTGATGCGTCGGGGCGAGGCGCAGCGCCGTGCGCAGGAGCACCTGAGCGGTCGTCGTCGCCTGCCGGATCTGGTCGGGGTCGGCCGGCTCGAATCCGAGCCCGCGCAGCTCGCTCTTCGTCGTGACCCGCGCGCCGGGTAGCGTTCGCGGCAGATGAAGCCGTCGATCGAGATTCTCGGCCTGTCCATCAAGACGTTCGGGCTGTGCTTCGGCGCGGCCTTCATCGTCTCGGGGGCGATGACCGCTCGCCGCCTCTCAGAGCTCGGCCGGCCACCGGACTGGGCCTACGAGATGGTCTTCGCGGCGCTCATCGGAGGGCTCGTCGGCGCGCGCGGATACTGGCTGCTGACACACACCGGCGAGGTGTCCCACGACTTCCTCGGCAGCGTCTTCGGGGGCTCCGGGCTCACCTGGTACGGCGGGCTCGCGGGCGGCGCGGCGGGTGTGCTGCTGTGGGCCAGGCGCAAGGGCATGATCAACCTCCAGCTGCTCGACATGAACGCCCCGTCGCTTGCGATGGGCTACGCGGTCGGGCGGATCGGCTGCCAGATATCGGGCGACGGCGACTACGGCACGGCGACCGGCGTCCCGTGGGGGATGGCCTATCCGCACGGCATCGTGCCGACGAACGTGGTCGTGCACCCGACCCCGATCTACGAGACGCTCTCGATGGGCCTCGGCGCGTGGGCGCTGTGGCGCCTGCGCGACGTGTTCCGGCCCGGCGTGCTGTTCGCGTTCTACCTCACGCTCGTCGGCACCGAGCGCTTCCTCGTCGAATTCCTGCGCCGCAACAAGCCGGAGCTCGCGGGGCTGACCGAGGCGCAGGTCACGAGCCTCGTCGTGCTGCTCGTGGGGGTCGTCTGGCTCGTGCTGGCGGCACGATCGGGCGGCCTGCGGCTCGAACCCGCCGCGCCGGCCGTCCCGGCGAGCGCCGCGACCGCCTGACCGCCCTCAGCTCCCGGCCCCGAGCGCCTCGACCGGCGAGCGGCGTGGGGCGCCGCGGCCGGCGCGGGCCGGGCGCACGAGCGCCGCGACCGCGTACAGGGCGATCGCCGCGAGCGCGACCGAGCCGCCCGCGGCGAGGTCGAGCTCGGCGCTGACGACCATCCCCAGCAGGCCGGCGCCCGCGCCAAGCGCCGCGGCGAGCCACAGTTGCGCGCGCACGCTGCGCCCGAGCCGCATCGCCGCGGCCCCGGGCGCGACGAGCAGCGCGAACACGAGCAGGTTGCCGAGGCTCAGGACGGCGGCGACGACCGCGACGGCCAGCAGCGCCAGCAGCGCGAGCTCGACGCGCGCGGGCCGGACGCCGAGCGACGGCGCCGCGACCGGGTCGAAGACGGCGAGGGCGAGTCGCCGGTGGCCGGCGACGAGCGCCACGCCGACGAGCAGGGCGAGCGCGCCGGCGCTGATCAGGTCCGACGTGGCGGCGCCGAGCAGGTCGCCGAAGAGGAGCTTGTCGAGGCCGACCGGGACGTCGGGCGACAGCGCCAGCACGGCGCCGAGCCCAAACGCCGTCGTGACGACGACGCCGACGGCGACCTCCGATCCGACGCGCGTGTCACGCGTCGCGAGCGCGATCAGCGCGGCGGTCACGAGGACCCCGCCGCCGGCGCCGAGCAGCAGCGGGACGCCCACCAGCGAGGCGAGCACGAGCCCGGGCAGCATCGCGTGCGCGAGCGACTCGGCGGCGTATGCCTGGCGCAGGTGCAGCAGCCACACGCCGAGCGAGCCGCAGGCGGCGCCGAGCACGACGATCTCCAGCAGCGCGCGCTGGAGCAGGCCCGAGTGGAGGATCTCCGTCACGTCGTTCTAATGGGCGTGGTCGTGATGCTGGATCGCGACCGCGCGATGCCCGCAGTCGAGCATCACGATCTCGGCGCCGTAGGTCGCCTCGAGGACGGCGTTGCTCAGCGTGTCAGCCGGCGGCCCGTAGGCGATCTGTTCTCCGCGCAGGCACAGGACGCGGTCCCAGCGGCGGGCCTGCTCGATGTCGTGCGTCGCGATCAGCAACACGCGACCCTCCGTGCGGAGGTCGTCGAGGATCCCCATGATCGCCTCGGCGCTTGTCTGGTCGACGCCGCCGAAGGGCTCGTCGAGCAGCAGCACGGACGCGTCCTGGACAATCGCGCGCGCGATGAGGACGCGCTGGCGCTGGCCGCCCGACAGCGCGCCGAAGCGCTTGTCCGCGTGCTCGGCGAGGCCGACGCGCCCGAGCGACGCGCGGGCCAGAGCGCGGTCGGCGGCGCCGATGCGGCGATACCAGGCCGTGCGCGCGTAGGCGCCCATGAGCGCGACGTCGAGCGCGCTGACCGGGAAGTCCAGGCGCGAGCGCTCGGTCTGGGGCACGTAGGCCGTCGCGCCGCCGATCGCCACGGTGCCCGCGACGGCGCTTAGCTCGCCGAGCAGCGCCCGAAAGAGCGTCGTCTTGCCGCCGCCGTTGGGCCCGAGGACGGCCACGGCCTGGCCGGCGTGTGCGGTGAACGTGACGGCGCGCAGCGCCGGCGGCGCGGCACCGTAGGACGCGGCCAGGCCGGCCACGGTGACGTGAGCCGCGGTCGCGGCCGCGGCCGCGGTCGCGGTCACGGTCGCGGTCACGCGAGCGCTCCGGCTCGGCGGCGCCACGGCGCGTTCGCGGCCCGCGCGACTGCGGCGAAGACGCCGCCGCCGACGAGCGCGATCGCGGGGCCGGGGGGGAGGTCGAGGTGATAGGCGAGCAGCAGTCCCGTCACGCTCTCGGTCGCCGCGAGCGCGACCGAGGTCGCGAGCATCGAAGCGAGCGACCCGGTCATCAGGCGCGCCGTCGCGGCTGGCACGACGAGCAGCGTGCTGACGAGCAGCGCCCCGACGGCGGGCAGCACGGCCACGACGCTCGCGGCGAGCAGCGCCAGCAGCAGCCAGTCGCCGCGGGCACCGTCGACGCCGAGTGCTCGCGCGCCGCCGGGGTCAAAACCGGTGGCGAGCCAGGTTCGGGCGAGCGCGGCGCTCGCGAGCCCGGCGGCGAGGGCGGCCGCGGCTGCGAGCCACAGGTCGCCGTCGCTGAGGCCGAGCAGCGTTCCGAAGAGCAGCCTGTCGACTCCCGCGCCGGAGCGGTAGACGTCGGAGGCGAGCACGCTGCCGAGCGCGAGCGCTCCCGCGAGCAGCAGACCCGTCGCGGTGTCGGCATTGGAGCCGCCGCGGCGCGTCAGGCGGGCGAGCATGGCGGCGAAGCCGAGCCCGGCGGCGAGCGCGGCAAGCGGCGGCGCGATGCCCCAGGGGCCGGCGACGACGAGCCCGGGGAACGTCGCGCTGCCGACGGCATGGGCGAAGAAGGCCAGACGCCGCAGCACGATCCAGGCGCCGAGCAGGCCTCCCGCGAGCGACAGCAAGAGTGCCGCGAGCAGCGCCCGCTGCATGAATGGGGCCGACAGCGGATCGGTGAGCCAGCGCACGCCAAGGAAGGCTATCGAAAATGGTTCTCACTTAGAGCGGGATCCACCCATGCGTCTACGGAGGCCCAACGCACTCATCTCCCGGCGCCTCGTGCCGATGCGAGAGGACGGTCCCCGACCACTGATTCCATGTCCCGCCGTCCACCGCGTACCCTCGTGACGGGCCTCGGCGCCGTCGTCGAGGGTGTCGGCGACCGGCTCGCGCGCCTGCTCGGTCATCGGCCCGCGGCCTGACACGCGGGGCCCGCTCAGCGCTGGTCGGGTGGGGTTCGGGCGAGCAGGAACTCGAGCGCCCGCGCCTGCAGCGCCGGATCGTGCTGGACGGAGTGGTGATCGCCGCCGGGCACGCGCACGAGCGTGCTGCCGGCGGCGAGCGCGTGCAGGTGCGCGGACTGCTCGATCGGGACGCGGTCGTCGTCCTCGGCATGCAGCAGCATGAGGTCGCGCCCGAGCGCGCGCGCTGCACCGTCGAGGTCGGCCGCGCGGAGGACGCGCTCGAGGCCGGCGCGGTCCGCACGGAAGTGCAAGCGCTCGGCGCGCAGGCCGGCGAGCAGCTGCGCCCCGCTCGCGGGGCAGATCGCGACGACGCCGCGGGCGCCGACGAGCGCCGCGGCCGCGAGCGCGACGAAGCCGCCCATCGACGAGCCGCGCAAGAAGCGCGGACCGGCCGGCAGCAGCGACGCGACGGCGGCGACGTCGTCGAGCGCGCCCGCCCCGAGCGCGCCCTCGCTTGCCCCGTGCCCGCGCTGGTCGAGCACGAGCGCGGCGACGCCGGCGCGCGCGCAGCGGTCCGCGAAGTCGAGGTGGTTCTCCTTGCGCGATCCGGCCCCGTGCAGGATCACGATCCCGGCGCGCGACGGCGCGGCGCCCCGCACGAGCAGGTAGGCGAGCCCGTGCAGCGAGCCGGGGGTGACGCGTGGCGCGTCGGCACCATCAGGGTGAGCCGGCATCGGACGCCATACTCTCCGATCGCATGATGCCGACCCGCACCCAGCTCTCGCAGGCCTTCCCGCTCGCCAGCCGCGTCGACGAGGACGGTCGCCTGCAGCTCGGCGGCTGCGACGCCCTCGAGCTCGCACGCGAGTTCGGCACGCCGGCCTACATCGTCGTCGAGGACGACCTGCGCGCCCGCGCGCAGACGTTCGTCGAGGCGTTCCGCTCCCGCACGAAGGACTTCGACGTCCTGTTCGCCTCGAAGGCGTTCCCGTGCACCGCGGTCTGCAAGCTGCTCGCCTCCGAGGGCCTCGGCTGCGACGTCGCCTCCGGCGGCGAGCTCGCGCTCGCGCTCAAGGGCGGCTTCGACCCGGCGCGGATCTACATGCACGGCAACGCGAAGTCGATCGCCGAGCTGCACGAGGCGCGCGCCGCCGGCGTCGGGCACGTCGTGATCGACAACGCCGACGAGATCGAGCGTCTCGAGGCGGTCGTCGGCGAGGGCGCGCCGCAGCCGGTGCTGCTGCGCGTCGCGCCCGACGTGCGCGGCGACACGCACGACAAGATCTCGACCGGCCAGGCCGACACGAAGTTCGGCTTCTCGATGCTCGACGCGCCGGCCGCGATCGCCCGCATCGAGGGCTCGGCGGCGCTTGACCTCAAGGGCCTGCACATCCACATCGGTTCGCAGATCCTCGAGCTCGACCCGTTCCGGCGGGCGATCGAGGCGATCGCGTCGCTCGGCGACTTCGGCACGTACAACTTGGGCGGCGGGCTCGGCGTCGCGTACACGTCGGAGCTCAAGCCCCCGCGGATCGGTGACTATGTCGCGGCGAAGGTGAGCGCGGCGAACGCGGCGTTCGGGCCCGGCAAGCGCCTGCTCGAGGAGCCCGGCCGCGCGCTCGTCGCGAACTCGACGGTGACGCTGTACACCGTCCAGAGCGTCAAGCGCAACGTGTCGACGTGGGTCGCCGTCGACGGCGGCATGTCCGACAACCTGCGCCCGATGCTCTACGGCGCCGTCTACGAGGCGCAGGTCGCCGGTCGCTTCGGGGGCGGCACGCCGTCGAAGCTGACGGGCAAGCACTGCGAGTCGGGCGACGTCATCGTCGCCGATGTCGAGCTCGACGACCCGCGCGTCGGCGACGTCATCGTGACCCCGGCGACCGGCGCCTACGGCCACGCGATGGCGAACAACTACAACGGCGTTCCACGCCCACCGGTGGTGTTCGTCTCCAACGGCGATGCCCGCCTCGTCGTGCGGCGGGAGACCTACGACGACCTCGCCGCGCGCGACGTCGATGGCTGAGCCGTTTCGCATCGGCCTGCTCGGCCACGGCACGGTCGGCGGCGCGTTCGAGACGCTGCTCGGCGAGCGCGCCGAGCACATCGCGGCGATCACCGGCCTGCGCCCGGAGGTCTCGGGCGTCCTGACCCGCTCGCGCGGCGACTTCGACGAGATCCTCGCCGGTTGCGACCTCGTCGTCGAGCTCATCGGCGGGCTCGAGCCGGCGCGCGACTACGTCCTGCGCTCGATGCGCGCGGGCAAGCACGTCGTGACGGCGAACAAGCAGCTCCTGTCCCATCACGGCGAGGAGCTGTGGGGCGTCGCACGCGATCACGAGGTCCAGCTGCGATTCGAGGCGGCGGTCGCCGGCGTCGTGCCGGTCATCCGGGTCCTGCAGGAGTCGCTGGCGGGCGCACACGTCGATCGCGTGCACGGGATCGTCAACGGCACGACGAACTACATCCTCTCCGAGATGGCCCGCACACGCTGCTCCTACGCCGAGGCGCTGGCGGGCGCGCAGCGGCTCGGCTATGCCGAGGCCGACCCGACCGACGACGTCAACGGCAGGGACGCGGCCGCGAAGATGGCGATCCTCGCGCGGTTGGCGTTCGACACCCCGGTCCACATCGACCAGGTGACGTACGAGGGCATCGAGCACATCACGACGGAGGACATGGAGTACGCCGAGGAGTTCGGCCTCGGCCTGAAGCTCATCGGCACCGCGGAGCGCATCGACGGCAAGCTGGCGGTGCGCGTCCATCCGGCGTTCCTGTACTCGGGGCACCCGCTGGCGAGCGTGCACGGCCCGTTCAACGCCGTCACGGTCGAGTCCGAGGCGATCACGGAGATCACGATGTCCGGCCCGGGCGCGGGCGGTCCCCAGACCGCGAGCGCGGTGCTCGGCGACGTCATCAGCGCGATGATTCCGCCGGCCTCGACGCCCGAGACGACGCAGGCGCTGGAGATCGTCGAGGACGTCGAATCGGCGTTTTACCTGCATATGGAGGTCGCCGACCGCCCCGGCGTGCTCGCCGCCGTTGCCCAGATCCTCGGCACACACGGGGCCTCGATCAAGTCCGTCGTCCAGAAGGGCCTGGGCGAGCGCGCGCGCCTCGTCATGGTCGTGCACCCGCTGCTCGAGTCGAGCTTCTTCGCCGCGGTCGAGGAGATCGGGCAGCTCGACTTCCTGCGCTCCCCGCCGCGGGCGATCCGGGTCATCGAGGAGCAGTTCGTGTGACGGACCATGTGCAGTGGCGGGCCGTGCCTTCGTCCGGTGCACGAGCGATGCTTCCAAGTCATGGTCGACTTCGCAGAGCGCATCTTCGGCCTCGCGACCGAGGCGCTGGCCGAACAGGAGCGTCAGGTCAGCGAGCTCCGCGGGCGCGGGACCGGACTGCTCGCGGCAGGCGCGGTGGTTGCGTCGCTCCTGGCGAAGCCCCGTCTTCCATGGCCGTCATCCGCTCGGCACCGCTGAGGTCATCGCGGCATCGAGCGGGCTGCTCGGTGCTACTGCGCTTCTCGTGTTCGTCGTCTTGCTGCTTCGTCCCCGCGAGCTCGGTTTCAGCGTCAGAGCGGGGGCGACGTACCGGGAGCTGTGGGGCCGGGACATCCTCGAGCAGCCCATGCTGGACCTCGCACTCGCGGAGGCATTCGAGCAGCGGCGGGCCGAGAACGCGGACGTTGTCGATCGGCTATCGGGCCTGTTGGCCTGGGCACTCGTCGCCCTCGTCGGCGAGTCGGCTGGCCTCGCCGTGGCGGCGGCGCTAAGCTCGTAGGCGATGGCGAATCGTCCTGCCAGCGACAGCGCATCAGCGCCGGCAAGCGCCGTGCCGCCACCCGACTCGGTGCCCAAGCTCCCTCAGACGATTTTCAACCTGGAGAAGAGGGGCGAGCCCAAGAGCGGCGGCATTCGCCGCACCAAGCACTGAATCTGGTGGGCGGACGACTGCGGCGGTATCGGCGACCTAGTCGTCGCGTCGGGTCAGAGTGAGCGCTTCTGCGCCATCAGCGCGGGTTGGAGCGCCAGTCGTGGATGGCGGTGGGACAGCAATGCCCGGGACGGCAATCGTGCCGGGCTGCCTGTTGGCGACGTTCCAAGGGCGCGGTTCGAGGCGGCAGTTGTCGAGGTTGATTTGGTCCGCGGCCCAAATGATCGAGGCGGGATCTGGACCGACGGGTGCTGGGCGTCCCGTGCCGCTGGCATAGTTGACGGGACCCGGCAAGACTCGCGCCCATCCGACGGATCCATGCAGCTTGTAGAGGCGCCAGTCGTCACGTTCGGTATAGGACTCGAAGTTGGACAGCGTCCAATTGCCGACCTGGTCCGCTGCGCTGGAGTCCAGCAGCTCGTCTTAGTTGAACGTGACGAGCGCTATCTGCTCACCGGTGGTGCTGCGCCAGGTGCCGAGTTGCTCGAGAAGGTCGGCGTAGTGCGTAATCCCTTGAGTTGGTCCCACCAGTTGTTTGTCTCATGGAAGATGAGATCCCAGAGGTACCAGCGCAGCGCCATGAGGTGGCGGGCACGCTCGGGGTTCGCTGGAGCGTCGTCGTAGAGCCGGCCGATGGCCTGCTCAAGATTGCGGTCGGGCGCGTTCGCGCGCGCCCGTCGAAGCGCGACGATCGCCGCGCGGCTTCCTGTGTAATGGGCCGCGTACTTCTCGTAGGTCTCCGAACGAGCTCTGCGGTGAGGGGAGGACGTGGGAGGAGCACCCCGGGGCCGGACCTCGCCGAGCAGATGCTCGCCTACATCGAGACCTACAACCAGACCGCGAAGCCGTTCAAGTGGACCTACACCGGCAAGGTCCTCCAGGCATGACTCAACGAACTAACCGGACGACCTTCTAGGCGCCTTCGAGATCCGAGCGCAGCAGCGAGTACATGACGAGGTCGTGGTCGCGGCCGTGCTGCTGCTCGTAGGAGCGCAGCACGCCCTCGCGGACGAAGCCACAGCGCTCGGCGACGCGCTGTGAGGCCGTGTTCTCGACGTCCGCGGTCAGCGTGATCCGGGCGAGTTCGAGCGTGCGCAGCGTCCATTGCGCGAGCAGCGCGAGGGCGTGCGTTGCCGCGCCGCGTCCGCGCGCCAAGGGCGCGACCCAGTAGCCGATCTCGCAGCGCCGTCACGGGCGCCGGACTGAAACCAGGCGCTTGACGAAGCGCCGCCCGTTCCACGTCGCGGACTCCGTGCGCGAGCCGGCACTCGGGCAGCAGTTCGGATCCGCGGGCTCATAGCGCGGGGAGTCGATCAGGACGCGACGACCCTTGAGGCGCAGCCTCGCGTAGTGCGTGTGGCCGGTGAAGCGGACGATCACGCGCCGGCCGCGGCGCTCGTAGACGACGCCCCACTGCACGTCGCCGCCCGAGCCACCGCCGGACTTCGAATAGGCGACGTCGCGGCGGCCGTCGCCGGTGAGGTCGGCACAGCGGATCGTCGTGATCGACTCGAAGCGGTCGAGGCGCACGATCTTCTTGATCGCGGCCTTCGAGCACGGGACCGATGCCGAGGCTGCAGTGGCGCCGAACAAGAGCACGAACGGCACGGCCATCGCGATGGCGAAGCGGGAAGCACGCATCGAACGAGTGTCGCGGGCGCCGTGGGGACGCGCAAGTTGCCGATAGGGTCCGCGGCGATGCCCGGCCTCATGGAGCGCTATCGCGAGCGGCTGCCGTTCGCCGCCGACGACCCCGTCGTCAGCCTCGGAGAGGGTTCGACCCCGCTCGTCCACGCCCCCCACCTGTCCGAGCTCGTGGAGTCCGAGGTCTGGCTCAAGCTCGAGGGGCTCAACCCGACCGGGTCCTTCAAGGACCGCGGCATGACGTGTGCCGTCAGCGCCGCGCTGCGCGAGGGCGCGAAGGCGGTCATCTGCGCGTCGACGGGCAACACCGCCGCCAGCGCCGCAGCCTACGCCGCCCGCGCCGGCCTGACCTGCGCCGTCATCGTGCCCGAGGGCAAGATCGCGCAGGGCAAGCTCGCCCAGGCGCTCATGCATGGCGCGCGCGTCATCGCGCTGCGAGGCAACTTCGACCAGGCGCTGACGCTCGTGCGCGCGCTCGCCGACGACCACCCGATCGCGCTCGTCAACTCGGTCAACCCCTACCGCCTCGAGGGCCAGAAGACCGGCGCCTTCGAGATCATCGAGAAGCTCGACGAGCTCGACGCGCTCTGCATCCCGGTCGGCAACGCCGGCAACATCACGGCCTACTGGAAGGGCTTCGGCGAACTCGGCGTCTCGCCGCGGCTGTTCGGCTTTCAGGCCGAGGGCGCGGCGCCGCTCGTGCTCGGCAAGAAGGTCGACCACCCCGAGACGATCGCGAGCGCGATCCGGATCGGCAACCCCGCGCGCTGGGAGGAGGCGATGGAGGCGATGACGAACTCGCACGGCCACATCCGCGCCGTCTCCGACGCGGAGATCCTGAGCGCCTACAACCTGCTCGCCAAGCGCGAGGGCGTCTTCTGCGAGCCGGCGAGCGCGGCCTCGGTCGCCGGCCTCTTGCGCTACGGCGCCGACGGCGCGCGGCGCGTGGCGTGCGTGCTCACGGGCCACGGGCTGAAGGACCCCGGCACCGCGCTCGACCAGGCCGGCGGCGTCATCCCCTGTGAGCCGCACCTGAGCGCGGTCGAGGAGGCCGTCCTGGGGGCCGACGCCTGATGGCGGATCGCGCCTCCGTGCGCGTGCCCGCGTCGTCGGCGAACCTCGGACCGGGCTTCGACTCGTTCTGTGCGGCGCTCGCGCTGCACGTCGAGCTCGACGTCGTCGAGACGGGCCGCTTCGGCGTCGAGACGACGCTCGACATCGCCCGCGACCGCCGCAACCTCTGCGTGCGGGGCTTCACGAGGCTGCATCCGCCCGATCGCTTCCGCTTCCGCATCCGCTCGACGATCCCGCTGTCGGGCGGACTCGGGTCGAGCGCGGCGGCGTACGTCGCCGGTCTGACGGCCGCCGCCGCGCTGATCGGCCACGACGGCGACCTGCTTCGCGCGGCGACCGAGCTCGAGGGACATCCGGACAACGCCGCGGCGGCTCTGCTCGGCGGCTTCGTCGTCGTCGCCGACGGCGAGGCCGCGCGCTTGCACCCGCCCGACGGCCTCGAGGCCGTCCTCGTCGTACCGCACCAGGCCGTGCGTACGTCGGTCGCGCGCCGGGCGCTGCCGGCGACGGTGCCGCTCGCCGACGCCGTCGCGAACGTCGCCCACGGTGCGCTGCTGACGCTCGGGCTGGCCCGCGGCGACTTCGAGCTCATCGGGCGCGGCCTCGCCGATCGCCTCCATCAGCCCTACCGTGCCCATCTGTTCCCGCAGTCGACGGCACTGCTCGGCCGGGCGACCGAGCTCGGCGCGATCGGCGCGACGATCTCCGGCGCCGGGCCGACGGTGCTGTTCTGGACGCGGGCGGAGACCGCCGAGGGGCTCGCGGGCGCGCTGCGCGACGAGGCCGCCGGCTGGGCACAGGTCATCCACACGCCGTTCGAGGCCGACGGCGCACAGGTGCTCGCCCCGTAGGAGGCGTCACGCGCGGATGCGGACCTCGGCCCCGAGCGTGACGCGGCCGAGCATCCAGCGCATGTCCGCGTCGCGCGCGCGCAGGCAGCCGCTGGACGCGGGCGTTCCGATCGAGTCCTCGTGCGACGTGCCGTGGATCGCGATGCGGTCACCGCCCGTCCAGCCCTGCGGGACCTTCGGCTGGCGCGCGGTCAGCGCGAGCGCGCAGCAGCCGTAGGCGCCCGACCCGGCGCCGATCCGCAGCGCATCGGTGACGGCGAAGCGGCCGGTCGGCGTCGCGGCGTCGGGGCGGCCGATGGCGATCCGCACGCGGCGAATGACGCGGCCCTCGCGGCGCACGATCAGCCGGCGCGCGGACAGGTCGATGTCGAGGCGATAGCGCTCGTGCACGAGCGCGGCGCTGGACGCCGGGATCCATCCCGTGCGCGAGTTGCGCATGTCCTCCGACAGGACGCCGAGCCAGCCGTCGCGGCGCGCGACGACCGCCAGCACGCGGCGCGATCTGAACGGCGTGACGCGGCCGATCGTCGCCACGACGCGTCCGCCGGGGTGGGTGCGCAGCTGTGTGCGACGCAGCAGGCGCGCCCCGAGTGGTCCCGCGGGCACCGGCGGCGCGCTCGCCGCGCCACGCCGACCCGGTGGCGTGGCGGCCCCGCGCGAGGCGTGCCGATCGCCGGACCCGGTCACGAGCAGCGCGACCGCCGCGCCGGCCAGGACGGCGACGAGCGCGAGCGCCGCGGCGGCGACCCGGCGGGCGCTCACGCGCGGATCCTCAACACCGTGCCGACGTCGATCCTGCGCAGCAACCAGCGCATGTCGGCCTCGCGGGCATGCAGGCAGCCGAACGTCGTCGCGGCGCCAAGCCCGGCATCTTCGGGCGTGCCGTGGATCGCGAGACGATCGCTCGTGCTCCAGCCCGTCGGCAGGCGCCCCTGGCGACCGCTGAGGGCGAGCGCGCAGCAGCCGTACTCGGGCTGCTCGGGCCCGATCCGCAGCCCGTCGGTGACGCCGAAGCGGCCGGTCGGCGTCGGCGTCGCGGGCGCGCCGATCGCGACCCGAATGCGTCGCACGACGCGACCGTCGCGGCGCACCGTCAGCCGCCGCTGCGAGAGGTCGGCATCGAGCCGGTAGCGCTCGTGCTCGAGCTCGGCGCTCGAGGCCGGGATCCACGCCGCGCGCGAGTTCGGCATGTGGTCGGAGAGGACGCCGAGCCAGTCGCCGCGCCGCGCCACGACCGCGAGCACCCGCGGAGATCCGTAGCCCGTCAGCGTCCCGACGGCGCGCACGACGCGTCCGCCCGGCTGGGCGCGAAGCTGTGTGCGGCGTACGAGGCGGGCGGCGAGCGGACCGGGCGGCGCGGCCGGCTCGGCGGCCGCTGGCGGCGCCAGCGGCGCCGGCGCTGGCGCTGGGGCCGGTACCGGGGCCGGCGCGACCGCCGGCGGCGCCGGTGACTGGCCGACAGGCGGTACGGGCGACGTCGTCGTCGGCAGGGTCCGCGCGACCTGTGGCTCGTCGCCGCGCGGTGCGAGCTCCAGTGCCAGCCCGACGCCGAGCACGACCACCACGAGCGCGAGCACCACTCGCCGTGCGCGCATCAGGCCCCGTTCATCAGCGCCTTCAGGCGCTCGCGCGGCTCGGGCAGCTTCAGCCGCGTCAGCACCTCGTCGGTGAGCGCGAGGTAGTCAGCGGCGAGGTCGGGCCGGTGCTCGAGGATCGAGATCGCGAGCTCCGCCGACTCGGCGTATGCGATCGACTGACGGATCGTCGAGGCGAAGAGCTTCTTGCCAATGTGCTCGCGCAGCGTCTCGAACGCCTCGCGGCTGTGGCGCGTGCGCATGTCGGCGATGTTGAAGACGACACCGAGCCACCCGAGCTTCGGGTTCAGGCCGTCGCGGGCGAGTTCGATGACCTCAAGCGCCTGCTCGACGCCCTGCAGCGCGAAGTACTGCGCCTCGGTCGTTAGCAGCGCGTGGTCGGCGGCGACGAGGGCGTTGACGGTCAGCAGGCCGAGCGATGGCGGGCAGTCGAGCAGGATGACGTCGTAATCGTCCTTGACCGGCGCGAGCGCCCGCTTCAGCGTCAGCTCGCGGCCCATCTTTCCGACGAGCGTGAGCTCCGCCTCGGCGAGCGAGAGGTTCGCCGGGATGATGCCCTGGTGGATCGCGGTCGCCGCCGTCGCGCGGCCGCAGAGGACGTCGCCGATCGTCGGCGAGGCCTCGGGCTCGACGTCGAAGTAGTCCGACAGGTTGCCCTGCGGGTCGAGGTCGACGGCCAGCACCTCGAGGCCGATGCGGCGCAGGATGTCCGTCAGCGTGCGAACGGTCGTCGTCTTGCCCGTGCCGCCTTTCTGCGACAGGACTGCGATGGTGGCGCCCAAGGTCGGCGTCCCAAGGGGCGCTGATGCTACTCGGCGGCCAGCGCGCTGCCGGCAGGCGTCGCGGCGGCCGCGGTGCGGTCGACGAAGCGCAGCCGGTAGCGACCGATGACGATCTCGTCGCCGTCGGAGAGCAGGTGCGAGACAATCCGGTCGTCGTTGACGAAGACACCGTTGAGGCTGCGGTCGTCGAGCACGCGGATGCCGCCGGTCTCGACAAGCAGGACGGCGTGGCGCCGCGAGACGGTCGGGTCCTCGAAGCGCAACTCGGCCGACAGGCTGCGCCCGATCCGCATCGACTCGCCGGGTACGGCGACCGTACGGACGTTGCCCGCGTCGTGGAAGACGAGGTAGCGGCCGGGCTCCTCGAGTGCCTCCTGGGCGGCATCGAGCAGGGCGTCCCCGCCGGCGGTGCGGCTGTCGGGTTCGATGCGCTTGAAGCGCGTCGCGGTGCTGAAGAGCGATGCGCGCGTAAAGCTCGCGCCCTCGCAGCCTGGGCACTGCGGGAGGACATCGGCGGCCGTCATCGTGATGACGTGACCGCAGATCTCACATCGGAACGAGCCGGTTCCGGCGAGCGTTCCCGTCGTCAGCGACTCCATCCCAGACCTCCTTCACCAGCGTTGCAGGGACTCGCCGGGCTCTTCTCGACTTGTGCGGAATATAACAAGCGAGTCAAGCGACTCGGCCGACCCGGGTGCGAATCGGCAACCAGCTTCTACCCATGGTCCGCCGCGAGCTAAACCGAGCCTTAACCCCGCTGAAAAGCTCATAGCAGGAGACGTCCGACGGACAGAGAACCATTGCGCCATGCTGCGTACGGCTCCGACGAAGGACGAGCAGGACCTCGAGCGCGCGATGTTGCGCAAGAGCGTCGACCTGCTCGCGGGCGAGATGCACCGCTGCGTCGACTGCGGGCGCACCCCGCTGATCGGCGAGAAGCTCTACCGCTTCGCCGGATCCGCGACGGTCTGCGAGCTCTGCAAGCCGCTGCGCGGCGGCGAGCCCGACAGCTCCGAGCGCGTGCGCAACAGCGAGTACGGCCATGCCGTGCGCATCCATCGCCTGAAACCCGCATAGGCTCAGCGCGGCGTCGGCGCCGAGCGCTGCGCGGTCCGGGCAAGTAGATTCCGCGGCGATGGATCCGGTCACGCTGACGACGACGATCGCCCGCCCACGCGAAGAGGTCTTCGCGTACCTCGCCGACGTCGCGAACCACTCTGAGTTCACCGATCACTGCATGGTCGACTGGCATCTGACCCGTGAGGACTCCTTCGGCCGCGGCGCCGGCGGGCGCTTTCGCACGAAGTCGCGCTTCGACCGCTTCTCCTACGGCGACCTCACGCTCGCCGAGGTCCAGGCTCCGGCGCGGATCCTGGCGACGGGCCGCGCGGGACGCTTCAACCGCATCCGCACGCGCACGGAGTGGACGCTCGAGCCCGATGGCGAGGGCGCCACGAAGGTCCAGTTCACGACGCAATCGACGCCCGCGACGTACGCCGACAAGCAGATGGAGAAGCTGTTGCGGGTCCGCGCCTCGACGATGCGCTGCCACAAGAAGGCGCTCGAGCGCCTGCGCGCGATCCTCGAGGCCGGCGAGCAGCGCGGCACCCGAACCTCGGTCTCCGGCGGGGCGCGCAAACCCGCCAGCGGCTTCAGGCTGTAGATTTCGCGCCGCCTGTGACCCGCTCGCGCCGCCTCTGTGCCCTGACCTGCGCCCTGCTCGCTGCGGTGGCGCTGTCCGCGTGCGGCAAGCACGAGTCCAAGGGCCTCGTCCGCACGGCCGAGACCGAGGGCATCTACCTCGACATCTCGAACCTCAAGTACCAGATCGAGGTGTCGCGCCAGCTCAACCCACACGACACCCAGGATCGCCCGTACCTGGCCGGCATCCCCGCCGACCAGCAGAAGCTCGGCCCCGACCAGATCTGGTTCGGCATCTTCATGCGCGTCCAGAACGAGACCAAGCAGGGGCTGCGCCCGTCCAACGACATCGAGATCACCGACTCGCAGGACGAGGTCTTCAAGCCGATCGGGCTTGGGTCCGCCAACAACTACGCGTATCGCTCGAACAACATCATCCCGGGCGAGGAGACGATGCCGCTGCTGGACACCCCCGGCTTCGACTCGCCGTCACGGGGAGCGCTGATCCTCTTCAAGTTGACGCTCACCGGGCTGAACAACCGCCCGCTCGAGCTCAAGCTCGAAGGTCGCAACGTGCCCCAGCAGACGGGCCTCTTCACCATCGACGTGTAGGTCCCGGCGGGGCCGGCCCCGCCAAGCTCAGCTCGTCGCCTTCAGCGCGGCGACGAGCACCTGCTTGGCAATCGGCGCGGCCGTGTCGCCGCCGGCGCCGTTCTGCACGAGCAGCACGCCGACCGCGACGCGCGGCTTGTTCGCCGGGGCGAAGGCCGCGAACCAGGCGTCGGTGTCGGTCGGGTCGTCGGGCTTGGCCGGTGCGCACTCCGGCGTCTCGGGCGTCGGGGTGCAGTCCTGCTTGGCGGTGTTCTTGAGCTCGGCGGTGCCGGTCTTGCCCGCGACGCGGACGCCGGGGATCTGCGCCGCGACGCCGGTGCCGACCTTCACGACGGCCTCCATGAAGCGGCTGACGGTGGCGGCGGTCGTGGCGCGCAGGACGCGCTTGCGCTGCGGCGTCTGGCCGGTCTGGAGCGTCAGCGCCGTCCGCATGCCGCCGTTGGCGACCGTCGCGGCGACCCAGCCCATCTGCAGCGCCGTGGCCTGCACGCGGCCCTGGCCGATCGCCGACGAGCCGACGGCAAGCGGGTCGCCGATCTCGTTCGCCGCGGGAATGACGCTCGTCGCGGCGCCGGGGATGCCAAGGTCCTGATTGAAGCCGAACGCCTCGGCCGCCTGCACGAGCCGCACGGGCCCGAGCTTCGCACCGAGCGGCGCGAAGACGGAGTTGCAGGAATGCGCGAACGACAGCCGCAGCGATCCGCCGCACGACTCGCCGTTGGCGTTCTGGAGCTCGACGCCCTCGAGCGTCGCCGCCGTCTGCACGGGATAGACGGAGTTCGGGCCGGCGATGCGCGCACCGAGCACACCGGCCAGCGTCACGATCTTGAACGTTGAGCCGGGCGGCTGCAGAGCGGAGAACGCGACGCCTGCCAGGCCGAGGATCTCGCCCGTCCTCGGACGCAGCACGGCGACGCCCCCGAACCGCGCGCCGAGCGCCTCGACGGCAGCACGCTGCACGGCGGGGTCGATCGTCGAGCGCACCGCGGCCGCGGCCTTCGGCTCGCCGCTGGCGAGCACGCGGGCGCCGGCCAGCAGGCGGCCTCCCGGCCGTCCAGCTACCTGATCCTGGAAGACGCGCTCGAGGCCCGAGATGCCGACCTGGGCGTCGTCGGGGATGCCCTGCGCGCGTAGGCTCTCGACGCGATCGGCCGGCGCCGGGCCGAGCGCGCCGCTGATCGCCGTCGCGATCGCGCCGAGCGGCGAGCTGCGCTCCTCGCCCGCGGCCAGCGGGGTGCCGTCGCGCGCCAGGATGTCCGCACGGCGCGGCAGGCGCATCCTGCGGTCGAGCTTCTCGGAGGGCGCGACGCCGGGGAACGTGAGGTTGCGCGCCCAGTCGATGCGTGCGCTGTCGTCCTTGCCGCTGAACGGCAGGCGCAGCGTCTCGCGCACGACGCCGAAGGAGCGCGTGCGGACCGTCATCGGCACCTCGACGACGCCGTTGTCGAACGTGCCGACTTTGCCCGGGACGAACGCCGTCGCCGTCGCGAGCGCGGTCGCGGCGCGGTAGTCCGAGGTGAAGTCGGCGATCGGCCGCGCGTGCTGCGCCGCGTCGGAGAGCTCGGCGTACATGCCCGCGTAATCGGTCCGCTGCCACGCCGTCACGAAGCGCTTCGCGCGCCCCTCGGCCGCCGGCGGACCGGCGGTCAGCTTGAGCCCCACGAACACGAACACGGCGAACGCCACCAGGCCGAGGAGGAGCAACCCGCGTCGACGAGCAAGGGACCTGGGATCCGGTGGCGAAGCGAGAGCCATGGTCGAGAACTATGGCTACCCGGGCGGCACAACCTGTAAGGCACGTTTTCGGTGACGGTCGTCGACCTCGTCATCGTCGGCTTCGCGGTGCTCTTCGGGCTCGTCGGATTCGCCCGTGGATTCGTCATCGGCGTGCTCTCGCTGGCGGGCTTCGTCGCGGGCGCCTACGTCGGCACGCGCTTCGGGCCCCAGCTGCTCAAGCACGGCAACGAGTCGCCGTACGCGCCGCTGTTCGGCCTCTTCGGCGCGATCATCGCGGGGACGATCATCTCGGCCGGGGCCGAGGGCATCGCCGGCCGGATGCGCGTCGCGATCCGCGCGTCGCCGCTCGGCGCGCTCGACGGCCTGCTCGGCGCCGGGCTGGCGGTCGTGCTCGCGCTCGGCTTCGCGTGGGTCGTCGGCGTCGTCGTGCTGCAGACGCCGGGCGTCGGCGATCTGCGAAAGACCGTCCAGCGCTCGACGATCCTCAAGCGGCTCAACGACGTCCTGCCATCCGACACGCTGCTGAAGGCGCTCGCGCGCTTCGACCCGTTCCCGCGCATCGACGGGCCGGAGGTCGACGTCACCGCGCCGCAGTCGGCCGTCGGGCGCGATCCCGACGTCCAGCGCGCCGGCGACTCCGTCGTGAAGGTGCTCGGCAGCGCCTGCGGGCTCGGGGTGTCGGGATCGGGCTGGGTCGCTCGCGACGGCGTCGTCGTCACGAACGCCCACGTCGTCGCCGGCCAGAACGACACCACCGTGCAGTTGCGCGACGGCGGCGCGCGGATGGACGCGACGGTGATCGCATTCGACGTCCACAACGACGTCGCCGTGCTGCGAGTTCCCGAGCTGACGGCACCGGTGCTGTCGTTCTCGCGCAGCGTCAACGTCTCCAAGCCGGCGGCCGTCGAGGGCTACCCGCTCAGCGGCCCGTTCCAGATCCGCCCCGCACGCGTCGGCCAGACGCGCGACGTCCTGTCACAGGACGCCTACGGGCGCGGACCGGTGCGACGCCGGATCACCGCGTTCCGAGGGAAGGTCCAGCCGGGCAACTCGGGCGGGCCGCTCGTCGACATCGCCGGACGCGTCGCGGGGACGGTCTTCGCGGAGGCCGTGGGAGGCCGCACGCAGGGCGGCTACGCGGTGCCCAACAGCGTCGTCTCGCAGGTGTTGGCGGGCGCCGATCGGCCGGTCGACACCGGCCCCTGCGTGCGCTGAGCTCGGCCGCCGGCGGCGGGTTCCCGCCCATGGGAGCGCTACCCTGCCGTGCCCGATGCCCAAGACACTCGTCATTGCAGAGAAGCCCTCGGTCGGTCGCGACCTCGCTCGCGTGCTGCCCGGGCCCTTCGCCAAGCAGGAGGGCTACCTCGAGGGCCCCGACCACGTCCTGACGTGGGCGGTCGGCCATCTCGTGCAGCTCGCCGAGCCCGACGAGTACGACGTGAAGTTCAAGAAGTGGCGCATGGCCGACCTGCCGATCGTGCCCGCGAAGTTCAAGCTCGTCGTACGCGACGAGCGCTCGAAGAAGCAGATGTCGGTCGTCACGCGCCAGCTCGGCCGCGAGGACGTCGCCGACGTCATCAACGCCTGCGACGCCGGCCGCGAGGGCGAGCTGATCTTCGCCTACCTGTTCGAGAAGGCGAAGTCCAAGAAGCCCGTCCGGCGCCTATGGCTGTCGTCGATGACGAAGTCCGCGATGGAGCGCGCCTTCAAGGAGCTGCGCCCCGCGTCGGAGTTCGCGTCGCTGGAGGCCGCCGCCCGCTCGCGCTCGGAGTCTGACTGGATCGTCGGGATGAACGCGACGCGCGCCGCGACGATCCGCCTGCGCTCGTCCTTCGACGGCGCCGTCTCGCTGGGCCGCGTGCAGACGCCGACGCTCGCGATCATCACCCGCCGCGAGGAGGAGATCCGCGCCTTCAAGCCCGAGCCCTACTGGCTCGTCGACGCGATCTTCGCGGCGACCGGGGAACGCGTCTACGAGGGCCGCTACCACGACGGCACGAAGCCGCGGATGGCGACCGCCGCGGCTGCTGACGCGGTCGTGAACGCGGTGCGCGGTCAGACCGGAGAGATCACCCATCTGGAGTGCAAGAAGCGCTCCGAGCGCGCCCCGCTGCTGTATGACCTGACGTCGCTGCAGCGCGAGGCCAACAGCCGCTTCGGCTTCACGGCCCGTCGCACGCTCGGCGCGGCGCAGCGCTGCTACGAGGAGCACAAGGTGCTCACGTATCCGCGTACGAGCTCGCGCTACCTGACGAGCGACATGATCCCCGAGCTCAAGGCGATCGCAGGCCACGTCGGCGTCGCGGGCCGCGAGTACCAGGCCGCCGCCGCGTACGTGCAGGGTCTCGACATGCTGCCACTCGGGCGCGTCGTCGCCGACGACAAGGTCGGCGATCACCACGCGATCATCCCGACGAACTCGACGCACGGCCTCGACAAGCTCTCCGACGACGACCGCCGCATCTACGACCTCGTCGCCCGCCGCTTCCTCGCCGTCTTCCATCCCGACGCCGTGTTCGAGAACACGAAGGTCGAGACGACCGTCGCCGGACACATCTTCCGCACCCGCGGCAAGGTCCTGCTGGTCCCGGGCTGGCGCCGCGTCTACGGCGAGCTCGCCGAGGGCGAGGGCGCGGCCGACGACGACGAGGGTCGCGATCAGCAGCTGCCGAAGCTCATCCTCGCCGAGAACGTCGATACGCGCGAGGTGAAGGCCGAGGAGAAGGTGACCAAGCCGCCGCGGCGCTACTCCGACGCCTCGCTGCTCGGCGCGATGGAGACCGCCGGCCGGCTCGTCGACGACGACGAGATGCGCGAGGCGATGAAGGAGTCCGGCATCGGCACGCCGGCGACCCGTGCCTCGATCATCGAGCGCCTCATCGACGTCGGCTACGTCGAGCGCGACGCGCGGGCGCTGGTCGCGACCGAGAAGGGTCTGAACGTCATCCGGCTGCTCGGCGAGCACCCGCTGACGTCGCCGTCGCTGACGGGCGACTGGGAGGCGCGGCTGGGGAAGATCGAGCGCGGCGAGGAGCCGCGCGCGACGTTCATGGCCGACATCAAGGGCTTCGCCGAGTCGACCGTCGCCGACCTCGACGCCAAGCTCAAGGACGTCCGCATCCCGCGGGCCAACCTCGGACCGTGCCCGGTCTGCGGCCACGACATCGTCGAGAACCGCAAGGGATTCTCGTGCTGGGCGCGCGAGGACCCGGGCTGCGGCTTCGTGATCTGGAAGGCGAAGGCCGGCAAGACGCTGCCGATGGCCGTCGCGAAGGAGCTCATCGCGACCGGCCGCACCGCGAAGCCGGTGACCGGCTTCAAGGGTCGCAGCGGCCGTTCGTTCCGCGCCCGCCTCGCACTGCAGCAGAGCGAGGAGGGCAAGTGGCGCGTCGAGTTCGACGAGCCATGGGCGAAGGAGGGCGCGAAGGTCGCGCCCGAGCCGGCCGAGGGTGCCGGGGCCGAGTCGATCGAGCGCAAGCAGGCGGCGGAGGCCGCGGCGTAGCCCTGCGCCGGTCGCCGGCCTGCGCCTGCGTGCCGTCAGTCGGGTTGCGAGACCGTCACCTGAGCGCGAGCAGATCGCTGATGACGGGCTGCGCGGGACACCGGGCGCGCAGCATGGCAGGAGCCGACGCTGGTGCTCCGAGGGTCGCACGGCGAGCGAGGCGGTCCGACGGGCGCTCCTGACAAGCTGCCCCGTCCAGCGACGACGGAGGACGCAGTGGCGGGTGCAGTTCGATGAGCCCTGGGCGCCGTAGGCAGCGCAAGCCGCCTCGACCGCTCGGCCGCTCGAGCCGGGGGCGGATGCGCAGCTCGGGGGCGAGTTCCGCGCTGACCGCCGGCCGCCGGCGCCGCCGCGGCGGGATGGGCCTGGTCGCCGTGGTCGTCCTCGGCGTGGCCGCGGCGGGCGCCGCGGCCTTCCTGCTCTCCCGCCCAGACGACGGTGGGGGCGGCGGCGCGGCGGTGGCGACAGCCGTCGCGCGGCTGACGACGCCCGTCATCGAGCGGCCGCCGGCCCCGCGCGACGCCGTCGGCAAGCTGCCCGAGCCCGCCGGTGCCGCGCGCGTCGATCTCACGCGGCCGGCACTGCTCGCCGACCTGCGGCTGAAGCCGGCGCCCGCGGCCGGCCTTGCGTTCGACCTCGATGACGGCAGCGTCCTGTGGCGCCGCGGGGCGACGCGGATCCGGCCGATTGCGAGCCTGACGAAGCTCATGACCGGCCTGCTCGCCGTCGAGCGCTTCCCGCCGGGCGCCAGCGTGAAGCTCACGTCGGCCCCCGACAGCGTCGGCGGCACGCACATGGGCGGCCTGCGCGCGGGCCGCCGGGTGCGCGCCGAGGTGCTGCTGCGCGGGCTCATGATCACGTCCGGCAACGACGCCGCGGTCGCACTCGCGATCGGTGGGGCCGGCTCCGAGCGCGCCTGGGTGGAGCGCATGAACGCGCGCGCGCGCGAATGGGGGCTGAGCTGCACGCACTTCGTCGATCCCCACGGCCTCGACCCGCGCGACCGCTCGTGTCCGGCCGACGTCGCGGCGCTCGCGATGCGGGCGATGGCCGAGCCGCGGCTGCGGCGGATCGCCCGCCACACCTATGCGCGCGTGTGGACCGGCTTCGGCAAGAAGATCCGGCTCTACACGACGAACCACCTGCTGCGCGAGCACTACCCCGGCGCCGTCGGCCTGAAGACCGGCTACACGAACCGGGCGGGGCACTGCCTCGTCGCGATCATCAAGCGCGGCTCGCGCCGCATCGGCATCGTCCTGCTCGGCTCGAAGATGGACGCCTTCCAGGACGCGCGCCAGATCGCCCGCGCGGCGGCGCGGGCCGGGGTCATCCCGCCGGCGACGTGAGTGGCGCGCCGGTCCGGCGCCGGCGCGCGCTCGTCGCGCTGCTCGCGGCGCCGTGGGCGGCGTGGGCGATCGCCCGCACGCTCGGGCTCGACGCGTTTCACCCCGCCGTCGCGCTGATGTCCTTCACGCCGCTCGTCGCGGCGACGGCCGTCGTGCCGCTCGCCGTCGCGCTCGTCGCGCGCCGCTGGCTCGTCGCGGCGGTCGCGGCCGCGGCGCTCGTGGCGCTCGTGCTCGCGGTCGCCCCGCGCGCGCTCGAAGGGCCAAACGTCGCCGATGCCGGCACGCCGGGCCGGCGCCTGGTCGTCATGAGCACCAATCTGCATCTCGGCCAGGCGGACCCGCGGGCGATCCTGCGCCTGGTCCGCGAGCAGCACGTCGACGTGCTGAGTCTCGAGGAGCTGACGGCCGGCGAGCTGCGGCGGCTCGACGCGGCGGGAGCGCGGGCGCTGCTGCCCAACCGCGTACTGCGTCCCGGGACGGGATCCGACGGCACCGGCCTGATGGCCCGCCAGCCGCTTGCGGCGATCGCGACCGCCGCGGGTGTCTCATTGCAGGCCGCGCTCGGTGCAGACGGGTTGCGGTTCGTCTCCGTGCACCCGTTCCCGCCGCTGGGCTTTGCCGCCGAGCACGACTGGCAGGCGGTGCTGCGCGGCCTGCCCGGCGCGTCGCAGGACCGCCGGGCGCACGTGCTGCTCGGGGACTTCAACGCGACGCTCGATCACCGCGAGCTGCGCCGGCTGCTTGATCGCGGCTACAGCGACGCCGCCGACGCGACCGGCGACGGGCTCGTGCCGACGTTCCCGACGGCCAACCCGCTGCCGCCGATGATCACGATCGACCACGTGTTGTTCTCTGCGCCGATCCGCGCGCGCCGCTTTTCCGCGCACGACATCGCGGGCTCCGATCACCGGGCGATCGTCGCCGAGCTCGTGGTACCGCAGCACTGACCCGCCTGGGCGCGGCCGTGCACGGCGTCCGGCGGTGGCGCTACGAAGAGACGATGCTGCGCGAGCTCAAGAACGGCACGTTCGTCCGCCGCGGGCGACGCTGGCGCCTCGCGATCGGCGATGACGTCTTCGAGGCGTCGTGGTCGACGCGGCGGATGCGCGCGCTCGCCCGCGCCCAGCTCGACGAGCCGGTCGCGCTTGCGCGCGACGCGAGGCGCTGCACGTGGGCGTTCGAGGACCGCTTCTACGCCGAGGAGGACGGGCTCGAGGCGCGCGACGTCGTCGCGCTCATCCGCGAGCGCGAGCGGCGGGCGCGGCGGCGCCTGGAGCGCGCCCATGCGACGCTCGCACGGGACGCTGTCGCGTCGGTGCCCGCCCGCGAGCGGATCCCGCGCGAGATCCGCCGAGCGGTCTTCGAACGCGATGGTGGGCGCTGCGTGGACTGCGGCTCGCGCTTCGACATCCAGTACGACCACGTCATCCCGTTCAGCCTCGGCGGGGCGAGCAGCGTCGAGAACCTGCAGATCCTGTGCCTGGACTGCAACATTCGCAAGGGCGCCTCGTTGGCGTAGCCGTGACAGGGCCATTGGCCGCGCGTAGTGTCCGCACGAGGAGTCCGACGAGGAGGGCACGATGATCGCGACGGTGCACGGCGACGCGAGGACCGAGGGCCCATGGCGAGGGACGACCGTCGCCCTGCTTGCGACGCTGCTGGCGGCTGCGCTCGCGACGGTCGCCGCCCCCGCGGCGCAGGCGCGGGCGGCCAGGCCCTCCGCGCTGCCGGCGTTCAGCTCGTGCAAGTCCCTGTTGAGCTACGCGCGCCGTGGCGCGCGGCGCACCGGCGGCGGCGTCGGCGTCCCGACACGCAGCGGCGAGTTCGGCGCCGAGGCCCTGAACCGGCCAACCGGCGTGCTGGTCGACAGCGCGCGTCCGCCCGCCGTCGCCGCGATCCCGACCGCCTCGCAGGGAGCGGCCAAGGAGGCCGCGACGGCGTTCTCGTCGACGAACGTGCAGGAGGCGGGGGTCGACGAGCCCGACATCGTCAAGACCGACGGGCGGCGCGTCTTCGCGATCGCCGACAGCACGCTGTACGCGCTCGACGTCACAAGCGCGGTCCCGCGGCTCGTCGGCTCGCTCGAGCTCGACGGGTACGCGCAGCAGCTGCTCATCCGCGGCGATCGCGTGCTCGTCATGACGTCGTCGTATGGCGGCGGGGGCGTCGTCGGCAGGGCCAAGGTCGCCGGCGACATCGCCTACCGCCGCTCGACGGCGCTGCTGACGGAGGTCGACGTCTCCGATCCCGCCGCGATGGCCGTGCGGCGCACGATGCAGCTCGACGGCGCGATCGTCGATGCGCGCCTGACGGCAGGCACGGCGCGCGTCGTCGTCGTGTCCTCGCCCGGCGTCGTGGCGCCGCAGACGATCGCCGGCACCAGCGTGCGTCGCTTCGTCCCGCGCACGACGCTGCGCAGCGAGATCACGAAGCGCACGTTCCGCCGCTCGGTCGTGCCCTGCGACGACGTCCGCCACCCGCGGGCGTTCTCCGGCCTGGACCTGCTGACCGTGCTGACGATCGACCTCGACAAGGGCCTCTTCAACGTCGACCGCGACGCGATCCTCGCCGGCGCGCAGACGGTCTACGGCTCGCCGACGAGCCTCTACGTCGCCAGCCAGCCGTACCTTCCGGCGGCCGAGGACGGTCGCTCGCTGCCGGCGCGGCCGCGCACGCAGATCCACCGCTTCGACGCTTCCGAGACGGGCCGCACGTCCTACGCCGGCTCGGGCGAGGTCGCGGGCTTCGTCCTCAACCAGTATTCGCTGTCGGAGTACGGCGGCGCGCTACGGGTGGCGTCGACCGACGAGCCGCAGTGGTTCGAGGGCACCCTCACGGGCGACAGCGAGAGCTTCGTCACGGTGCTCGGAACGAGCGGTCACAGGCTCACGCCGTTCGGACGGGTCGGCGGCCTCGGCAGGGGCGAGCGCATCCGCGCGGTCCGCTTCATCGGCGACAAGGGCTACGTCGTGACGTTCCGCCAGGTCGATCCGCTGTACACGCTCGACCTCTCCGACAAGGCGCGGCCGCGGGTCCGCGGCGAGCTGAAGCTGCTCGGCTACTCGGCGTACCTGCATCCGGTCTCCGAGGATCTGCTGCTCGGCGTCGGCCGGGACGCGAACGCCGACGGTCAGACGCTCGGCTCGCAGCTCTCGCTGTTCGACGTCTCGGACCTGCGCCGGCCGCTGCGCCGCTCGCAGGCGTCGCTCGGCACGAACGCCTCGACGACCGCCGAGTTCGATCCGCACGCCTTCCTCTTCTGGAAACCGGCGAGCCTGGCCGTCGTCCCGCTGTCGGTCTACGGCCCGAATGGCGAGTCGTTTGAGGGCGCCGTCGGCTTCCACGTCGGCGCCGCGAGCCTCGCCGAGGCGGGCCGGGTCGTGCATCCCGCCCCGGCGGGCAGCGGCTTCATGCCGCCGATCGCCCGCTCGCTCGTCATCGACGGCAAGCTCTACACGCTGTCCTACGCGGGCTTGCGGGCGAGCCGGCTCGACACACTCGAGGCGCTGTCGTTCGCGCCCTTCCCGGCCCCACTGCGCCAGCCGGAGCCGGACACCCCGATCGCATCGCCGCGGCCGATCCCGTAGCCCCACCGCGGGGCGTGCAGCGAAGCCGTCGGGTGCACCCGCCACGATGCGTCGGTGCCCCTCACGATCGTCACCGGTCCCGCCAACGCCGAGAAGGCGCGCGTCGTGCTGGACGGCTACCGCGGGTCGCTGCGACGCGGCGAGGCGCCGATCCTCGTCGTCCCGACGCTCGCCGACGTCGAGCGCTACCGCGGCGAGCTGGCCGCCGGCGGGGTCGTGTTCGGCGCACAGGTGCTGCGCTTCGAGTGGCTGCTCGACGAGCTGGCCCGGCGGACCGCGATCCGCGGCCGGCCGCTGACGGCGCTCGCCCGCGCGCGCGTCGCCGCGACCGCCGTCGCGACGACGCCGCTGCACGCGCTCGCCGCGTCGGCCGCCACACAGGGCTTCGGCGCCGCGCTGCTGCGGCTCGTCGACGAGCTCGAGGAGCAGCGCGTCAGCCCGCAGCGCCTCGCCCAGGCACTACGCGCCTGGGCCGCCGACGACGGCGGCCGACGCGCGTACGCCGACGAGGTGGCGGCGCTCTACGCGACCTATCGCCGCCGGCTCGAGCGCCTCGGCCGCAGCGACGAGCCGCTGCAGGCCGCCGCCGCGCTCGACGCGCTGCGCGAGCGCCCAGCCGCGTGGGGCGCCACGCCCGTCTACTTCTACGGCTTCGACGACCTCTCGACGCTCCAGCGCGACGCCGTCGAGACGCTCGCGGCGAGCGCTGCGCAGGTCACGCTGTCGCTCGCCTTCGAGCCAGGGCGGATGGCCTTCGCCGGCCGCGCCACGACGCTGCACGAGCTGCTGCACGACGGCGTCGAGCACGTGTCGCTCGAGGCCCGCGCCGAGCACTACGCGCCGGCCGCGCGCGCCGCCCTGCACCATCTCGAGCGCGAGCTCTTCGAGCTGCCCGACGCGGGCCGGCTGTTCGAGCCCGATCCGGTCGACGCCGGCGACGCCGTGACGCTGCTGCAGGGTGGCGGCGAGCGCGCGGAGCTCGAGCTCGTCGCCGCCGAGGTCGCGCGGCTCATCGCGCACGAAGGCTTCGAGGCGGGCGAGATCGCGGTCGTGCTGCGCGATCCGGCGCCCGTCGCACCGCTGCTGCTCGAGGTCTTCGGCGCGTTCGGCTTGGCGGTGGCGATCGACCGGCGCGACCGCTTCGGCCACACGGCGCTCGGCCGCGGGCTCGTCGCGCTGCTGCGCTGCGCGCTGCTGGACGGCAGCGCCGAGGACCTGCTGACGTGGCTGCGCACGCCCGGCCTGCTGCGCCGGCCCGAGCTCGCCGACGGCCTCGAGGCCGCGGCACGCCGCGAGGGCGCGCGCACGGCCGCCGCGGCCCGCGTGTTGTGGGAGCGCGAGCACTGGACGCTCGATGCGCTGGACCGGCTGCGCGATGCCCACCGCCGCGGCGCGGGCGCGCTGCTCGCGCGCCTCGACGAGGACCTCGCCGCGCTGTTTGCGGCGCCGCGCCGGCGCGCGGCGGAGGTCCTGTCCGGTCCCGCCGCGCAGGACGCGAAGGCGCTCGTCGCGGGTCGTCGCGCCCTCGGCGAGCTGCGATCGCTCGTCGAGGCCGACCGCTCGCTGGCGCCGACCCCGGCCGAGCTCGCGGGGCTGCTCGACACGCTCGAGCTGCGAGCCGGCACGCCGGCGTCCCCGGGCTGCGTGACCGTCTGCGAGCCGCTCGCGCTGCGCGCCCGGCGCGTCCGCGCGCTGTTCGCCTGCGGCCTGCAGGAGGGCGTGTTCCCGCAGACGCCCGGTAACGAGCCGTTCTTCGGCGACAACGAGCGCGCTCAGATCGCCGCCGCGTCGGGCCTGCGCCTGCGCCGCCGCGACGACCTCGGAGCCGAGCGCTACCTCTTCTACGCGACCGTCTCGCGGCCCGAGGAGCGGCTGTACCTGTGCTGGCACGAGGCCTCCGACGACGGGGACCAGGCAGTCGCGTCGTTCTTCGTCTCGGACGTCTGCGACCTGTTCGGAGCCGGGCTGTGGGAGCGGCGGCGGATGCGCACGCTGGGCGAGGTCGGCTGGCCCGACGGCGCGGCGCCGACCGCGCGCGAGCGCATGCGCGGCGCGGCGGCCGCCGGCCCGCGCCATCGCGAGGCGCCGATCGCGGCGCTCGCCGACGGCGCGACCGTCGCCGAGCTGCGCGATCGCCCGACCTGGTCGGCGTCGGCGATCGAGCTGTGGGCCGGCTGCCCGGTGAAGTGGTTCGTCGAGCGCCGTCTGAAGCCCGAGGGCCTGACGGCGGATCCCGAGCTCATGCTGCGCGGCCAGCTCGCCCACGCCGTCCTCGAGCGCACGCTGAACGGCCTGCGTGAGCAGACGGGCAGCGCGCGCGTCGACGACGACTCGCTGGCGCTCGCGCGCGAGCTCGCGACCGAGGCGCTCGATCGCCTGCGGCGCAGCCCGGGGCTGCAGATGTCCGCCGACCCGTCGCGCCAGCGCGCGCTCGCGCACCGCCTGCGCAATGACCTGCTGCGCTACCTCGAGCACGCGTCCAACGACGGCTGCGAGCTCGAGCCGCGCGCGCTGGAGGTCGTCTTCGGCGGCGGCGGCGAGGAGGGTCATCCGCCGCTCGAGCTCGGCGGCGGCGTGCGGATCGGCGGGCGCATCGACCGCGTCGACGCCGGTCCAGACGACACGGCGATCGTATACGACTACAAGGGTCGCAACGCGCCCGACGCGGCGAGCTGGCGACGCGAGCGCAAGTACCAGGTCGCGCTCTACGTGCTCGCCGCCCGCGACGTCCTCGGCCTCGATCCGATCGGCGGCCTGTATCAGCCGCTCGGCGGTCGCGACCAGCGCCCGCGCGGGCTCGTGCTCGCCGGCGCCGAGCCCGGCCTGCAGACCGTCGCGACCGACCGCCGCGAGCGCAAGGACTTCGATGCCGTCATCGGGGGCGTCGTCGAGGACGTCATGACGGCCGTCGGCGAGCTGCGCGCCGGCGCGCTCGCGCCACGTCCGCAGAGCTGCGGCTGGAACGGCACGGGCTGTGTCTATCCCACGATCTGTCGCTGCAACGCGGCATGAGCGTCCTGCTGGGGTCCGGCGACCGCCCGTTCACGGCCGAGCAGTCCGACGCGATCCGCCTGCGCGAGGGGTCACTGCTGCTGGAGGCCAACGCCGGCAGCGGCAAGACGTCGGTGCTCGTCGAGCGCTTCGTGCGCTCGGTGATCGAGGACGGCGTCCGTCCCTCGCGGATCCTCGCGATCACGTTCACCGAGCGCGCCGCCGGCGAGCTGCGCGCACGCGTGCGCGAGCGCTTCGTCGAGCTCGGCCGCCGCGACGAGGCACGCGCGACGGAGACCGCGTGGGTGTCGACGATCCACGGCTTCTGCGCACGGCTGCTGCGGGCGCACGCGATCACGGCCGGCCTGGACCCGGCGTTCGTCGTCATCGAGGAGTCCGATGCGCGGACGCTGCGCGACCGTGCGTGGGAGCGGTCGTTGGCCGAGATGCTCGACGGCGAGTACGCGGCGCCCGCCCTTGATCTCGTCGCCGCGTACGACACCGACCGCCTGCGGCGGATGATCGCTTCGGTCCACGACGCGCTGCGCAGCGCCGGCCAGACGCGCCCGTCTCTGCCGGCGGCGCCGGCAGCGGCCGATCCGCGGGGGCTGCGCGGCGAGCTTGCAGCGAGCGCGTCGCTCGCCACGGCGGAGTTGCATCTCGCCGGTGCCGGCAAGCGCGTCTGCGAGGCGCGCGCGAAGGTCGCGCGCTGCATCGAGCTGCTCGGCGCAGTGGGCGGCGGCGATCTCGCGGCCGCCGTGCTCGCGGAGCTGCGCTTCGGCGCGTCGGCCAACGCGCTGCGCACGGCCGCCTGCCAGCGCTATCTCGCTGCGCTCGAGGCCTTCGCGAGCGCGCGCCGCAACCGTGCCGCCGGCGCGGCGGTCGTGCTGCTCGACGAGCTCCTCGGGCGCTACGCGGACGCCTACGCCGACGTCAAGCGCGAGCGCGCGGGGCTGGACTTCGACGACCTCGAGCTGTTCGCGCGCGACCTGCTGGCGGGCGAGCCTGCCCTGCGCCGGTCTTACGCGGAGCGCTTCGACCGCGTCATGGTCGACGAGTTCCAGGACTCAAATGGGCGCCAGATCGCGCTCTTCGAGGCGCTCGACCGCGACGACCTGTTCGTCGTCGGCGACGAGCAGCAGTCGATTTACGGCTTCCGGCACGCGGACGTCGGCGTCTTCCGGGCGCGCCGCGCGAAGCTCGCGGCGCACGGCCGTGTCGCGACGCTGGCGACGAACTTCCGCAGCCGCGGGCAGATCCTCGACACGATCAACGCCGCCTTCGCCCCGCGTCTGGGGCCGAACTTCGTCGCGCTGCGCGAGGGGCGCGAGCCGGCGGCCGCGCCCGAGCCGCTCGTCGAGCTGCTGCTCACCGACCATGCCGGCTGGGACGCCGGCGGCGAGGACGCGGTCGACCTCGGCGAGCTACCGAGCACCCAGACGTGGCGTCAGGCCGAGGCGCGGCTGCTGGCCCAGCGCCTGCGCGACCTCGTCGATGCCGGCGACGCGCGTCCCGAGGACATCGTCGTGCTCTTGCGCGGCCTCGGCGACCTGCCCGTCTACGAGCGCGCTCTGGAAGACCAGGGCCTGCTGACGCTGTCGGTCGGCGGCCGCGGCTACTGGGGGCGCCAGGTCGTGCGCGACCTCTGCGCGTGGCTCGCGGCGCTCGCCAACCCGCGCGACGAGACGGCGCTCTACGGCGTGCTCGCGTCGCCGCTCGTCGGCCTCTCCTCCGATGGGCTCGCGCACGTCGCGCGCGCCGGCGGCGGCAACGCCTGGCGCGCGATCGCGCAGACGTTTGCCGTCGCGCCGACGCCGACCGCCGAGCCCGTCGCGGCGCCCATCGACGGCCTCGCGCCGCCGTGCCCGGCGACCGCTGCGGCGCCCATCGACGGCCTTGCGGAGCGGCTCACCGACGACGACCGCGAGCGGCTGCGGGCCTTCGCTCAGCGCTTCGCCGGCGAGCGCGCGCAGGCTCCGCGGCTCGGCCTCGACGAGCTCCTGCGGCGCGTCGTCGACGCGACCGCCTACGACCTGCACGTCCTGTCGCTGTCGGGCGGGGCGCGGCGCCTGGCGAACATCCACAAGCTGCTGCGCCTCGCCGCGGGCTTCGAGCGCGAGCATGGCCGCGACGTGCGCGGGCTCGCCGACCTCGCGAACGCCGAGCTCGAGGCCGAGGCCCGAGAGACGGACGCGCCGGTCGAGCTCGGCGACGTCAAGGCCGTCCGGCTGATGTCGATCCACGCCGCCAAGGGCCTCGAGTTCGGGACCGTGTGCGTCGCCGATCTGGGCCGGCGGCGGCCCGGCGACGAGGACGACCTGCTCGTCCACGGCGACGAGATCGGCCTACGGCTCGTCGGCCTCGACGGCTCGAGCGAGAAGGCGCTGCACTACGAGCGCCTGCGTGATCGCACGCGCGAGCGCTCGGCGCGCGAGGAGGATCGCGTGCTGTACGTCGCGCTGACCCGCGCCCGCGAGCGGCTGATCCTCAGCGGCGGCGTTGCGCTCGAGCCGTGGCCGAAGGAGAGTCCCGGGGCGCCGCCGATGTCCTGGCTCGCGCCGGCGCTGCTCGGCGGCGACCTCTCGCGCCTGCCGGACGCCGAGCGGCCGCTGCGCGACGTGACCTGGAGCGACGGTGTGCACCGCGCCACGGTGCGCTGCTCGTTGAACCGTCCAGACACGGTCGGCTCCGTCCTGCGCGTCGCCTCGCTCGCGCCCGCGGGGGCGACGCTGACGATCGCCAAGCCACCGCCGCCGCAGCCGGCGGCGGCCGATCCTCCGGCGCCGGCGCCGGTGGTCCGCACGCTGTCGTACTCGTCGCTCTCCGCGTGGGAGGCGTGCGGCTACCGCTTCTATCTGACGCGGGTGCTCAAGCTCCCCGAGGAGCCCGTCATCCGCATCGCCGCCGCGGCGACCGGCACGGCAACGCTCGACCCGCGCGTGCGCGGCACGCTCGTGCACGCGCTGCTCGAAACCCCGGGCCCGGCCGCCGGGCGGGTCGCCGACGTCGCCGCGGCGCACGGCGTCGTGCTGACCGCCGCCGAGGTCGCGGACGTCACGCGGCTCGCGGACGCGTTCGCGCGGTCGCCGCTGGCGGCCCGGATCGGCCGAGCGCGCCGGGTCGAGCGCGAGCACGCCTTCGCGGTGCCCCTGGGCAACACGCTGCTGTCCGGCGTCGTCGACGTGCTCGCGACCGAGCGCGGCCCAAAGCAGCTCGTCGTCGACTACAAGACCGACGCGCTCGACGACGACGACGACCTCGAGGCGCTCGTCGAGGAGCACTACGGCGTGCAGCGCCGCGTCTACGCCCTCGCCGCGCTGCGCGGGGGCGCCGCTCGCGTCGAGGTCGCCTATGCGTTTCTCGAACGGCCGCTGACGCCCGTCGCCGCGAGCTTCGAGGCGATCGACGCCGACGGCCTGGAGCACGAGCTGCTGGCCCTCGCGGGCCGCATGCTGGCGGGTGAGTACCCCGTCACTGCGCGCCCGCACCGCGAGCTCTGCGAGAGCTGTCCGGGCCGCGTCGCGCTGTGCTCACACCCCGAGGAGCGTACGCTCGCCGAGCGCCGGCCGCCGGCCGTGAGCGCCCCGGGGTAGCGCTGCCGATGCCGCGCCGCGAGACGTGTGGGCGTCGGCACGGAGTGCGGCTGCCGATGCCGCGCCGCGCGACGTGTGCGCGTCGGCACGGAACGCGGCTGCGGTGGCCGCTACTGTGGCGCGCGTGAACCAGGTGGCGCTTCCGCTTGTTCCGTCCGTCGGGCTCAGCGTGGCGACGGCCGGCGCAGCGGGGCTCGGCGCGGCAGGCGTCGTCGGCGCCTCGCTGACGGGCGCGCCGACGTGCCTGTTCGCCGCGCTGACCGGCGCGCCGTGCCCGTTCTGCGGCCTCACGCACGGCGTCGCGGAGCTCGGCGCCGGACACCTCGCGACCGCTGTCTCGCTGCACCCGCTCGCACCGCTCGCGGCGCTGCTTGCGCTCGCGGTGGCGGTGACGCTCGCGCGCGGCCGCTCGCTCTCGGTTCCGGCACCGGCGCTCGTCGCCCTTGCCGCGCTGTTCGCGGGGACGTGGATCGTGCGGCTCGCCGGATGAGTGATCGCGGCGCGGGCGGCACGCCGTCCGACAACCCCTTTGGCGATCAGCCGCCGGACAACCCGTTCGGCCGACCGCTGCCTGAGAACCCGTTCGGTTCGCCGCCGCCGAGCGACCCGTTCGGCCGCGGCGCCGGTCGCGAGGACCCCTTCGCTGCGGCGCCCGCCGGCGATCCGGTGGCGCCACCGCCAGCGAACGAGGCCTGGCGCCAGCCGTCGACGGCGCCGCGCGACCCGTGGGCCCCATCACCACAGGCGACCGGCAGCCGCAACGCGGAGGGCGCGATCGCGGCGCTCGTGCTCGGCATCGTGGGCCTCTTCTTCTGCCCGCTCTGCTCGCCGTTCGCGTGGCACTACGGCCGTCGGGCCGAGCGCCTCGTCGACGCCTCGGGCGGCGTCCTCTCCGGCCGCGGCGAGGCCACGGCGGGCAAGATCCTCGGCATCGTCGCCTGCGGCCTGTGGGCCCTCGGGGTCATCGCGATCATCGCCCTGATCGCGGTTGGCAGCACGTGGGACATCTCGACGAGCAGCAGCGACGGCAGTTCGAGCGACGGCGGCTCGAGCGAGTTCCACGCCACACCGCCGCCGTTGATTCGCCCGCGGCCTGCCACCCCGCACTGACCGCCCGGCGTTAGGGCGCCAGCGCGTCGCGGCCGGAGCGATCCTCGGCGGCGTGACCGCCGTTGACGCTGTCGCGCGGGACGGCCGGCCACTCCGGTGGCTGAGCGGGGGAGGGTGGGGACGGAGCGCTGCCCGCCGGCCGGCGCTCGCGCTCGAGCTGAGCGTTGAGCTCGGCGCCGAAGAGGAACGCGAGGCTCGACAGGTACAGCCACAGCAGCAGGATCACGGCGCCCGCGAAGGCGCCGTAGGTGGCCCCGTACTTGCCGAAGTTCGAGACGTAGAAGAAGAACCCGGCGGAGGCCAGGAGCCAGATCAGCACGCCGGCGCCGGCGCCTGGGGTGATCCAGCGCAAGCGGCGAGTCTCGATGTCGGGCGCGAACGTGAACGCGATCGCGTAGATCAGCAGGACCGCAGCGATCGCGACGAACCAGCGCGCGAAGCGCCAGATCTCGACCGCGGTGTCGCCGAGGCCGATCGTTCCGAAGAGGTCCTTTGCGAGGCCGCCGCCGAGGAAGACCGAGAACAGCGAGACGAGCGCGAGGACGATCACGACGAGCGTCCAGCCGATGTCCGAGAGCTTGTGCTTGACGAAGCCGCGACCCTCCTCGGCGCCGTAGACGGCGTTCAGCGCGCGGCCGACGCCGCCGAACGCGCCCGACGCGCCGTAGATCGCGACGACGATCCCAAGCACGAGCGCGAAGCTGACCGCGCCGCTCGCGCCGTCGACCGTCGACGTCAGCGACGCGCGCAGGGCGTTCGTGACCTCGGCCGGCGCGCCGTTGTCGCGGGCGTAGCCGACGGCATTGGTCACGAGCGACTGGTCGCCGAGCAGGCCGAGCAGCGAGATGCCGACGAGCAGCGCTGGGAACAGCGACATCATCACGTAGTACGTCAGCGCTGCGGCGTAGTCGGACATCGCGTCGGCCTGGAACTTCTGGAAGGCGCGCTTGACGGTGCCGAGCATGAGAGCAGGGTTCCCCCGACAGTCGGCGCGTAAGCGCGGTCAGTCGTCCTTGGCGCCCGGCAGCAACGCGTGGCCATCCGAGACGGCGTTCGCGAGCTCGACGACGCGCCGGCCGGACTTGCGGGCCTGCTGTCGCAGGAGCTCGAACGCGGCGCGCTCGTCGACGCCGTGGCGCTCCATGAGGATGCCCTTCGCTCGCTCGATCGTCCCGCGCCGCTCGAGTGCGCTCTCGAGCTGCTGCACCTGCTCGCTGAGGCGGGCCGTCTCGCCGTGGCGGCGCATCGCGACCTCGATCGCGCCCTGCACCTCGTCGATGAAGTTCAGCCGCGCGAAGCCATAGATCCCGTGCTCGGCCGCGCGCGAGACGAAGCCCGGGTCGTGGTCGCCGACGAGCGCGATGATCGGCCCGCGCGCGTACTCGCTCATCTCCTCGATGAGATCGAGCGCGTGCGCGTCGTCACTGTCGACGACGACGATCGAGAGGTCCGGATCCTCACTGACGACGAGCTCGCCGACCTTGGCGACGTTGACGGCCTTGGCCGCCACGATGTAGCCGAGTCCCTCGAGGATCTCCTGCGTCCTGTCGAGCGTCGCGTGATCCTCGTCCGCGGCGAGGATGCGCAGCCCTGCTGTCGTCGCATCGGACATCGTGCGCCACGCTCCATGTTGGGTTGCCGGCGTGGCTATCATGAACTACGCGCGGCCGAAGACCCCGCCGCGCACCCCCAGCGCCCCAGCCTCCGGCGCACCGTGACGTTTGGCCCGGAGGTATGTCGTGGACGCTTACCTGAGCCAGGTGCAGTGCAGTGCCGATCGCGCGTCAGAGGTAGGCGCGTCATGGTCATGATGACTCAGTCGAAGGACGACGCGGGCCGCGGCGCGGAGCGCAGCCGCGAGGATCGCGAGCTGTTCGTGCGCTATCACGTCGACGGCGACGCTCGTGCGCGGGAGCTGCTCGTCGATCGCTTCCTGCCGCTCGCGCGCCAGCTCGCGCGCCGCTATCAGCGCGCCGGCGAGCCCCTCGACGACCTCATGCAGGTCGCCTCGTTGGGGCTCATCAAGGCGATCGACCGCTTCGACCCCGAGCGCGAGATCGCGTTCTCCTCCTACGCGGTGCCGACGATCCTCGGCGAGATCAAGCGCCACTTCCGCGACCGCACGTGGGCGGTCCGCGTGCCGCGCGACCTGCAGGAGCTCACCCTGCGCGTCGACAAGGCGGTCGGCGAGCTCGCCGAGGCGCTGCACCGCCAGCCGTCGGTCGCCGAGATCGGCGCAGCGGTCGGCGCCGACGAGGAGCACGTGCTCGAGGCGTTGCAGGCCGGCGGCGCCTACCGCGCGGTGTCCTTCGACGCGCCTCGCGGCACGGGCGCCGACGACGACGTCACGACGCTCGCCGACTCGGTCGGCATCGACGAGGACGGCTTCGACCGCGCGGAGGAGCGCGCGACGCTCGCGAACCTGCTCACGACCGTGACCCAGCGCGAGCGCGAGGTGCTACGGATGCGCTTCGAGGAGGACATGACGCAGGCGGAGATCGGCGCCGTGATCGGCGTCAGCCAGATGCAGGTCTCGCGCGTCATCCGCCAGGCGCTGACGCGGCTGCGCGCGGCCTCCGACGGCGCGCCGGAGGACGGCGACGGCGACGGCGCGGCTCGGTGAGGGTATCCGCGGCCGGCGTACGGGTAAGCGGCCCGTACCCCGACAAAGGAGCCCAATGCCCGCCCTCACCGAAACGCCGTCGCAGGCGAAGGTCCCACAGCCCAGCGAGGATCCGGGACCGATCTCGCCGCCCCAGCCGCCGACGGTTCCCGCCGACCCGGTGCCCGCGCCGGACCCGGCGCCGCCGGGAGACCCCCAGCCGCCGAGCGTCCCGGAACCCGATCCCGTGCCGATCGACCCGCCGGGACCGGCGATCGATCCGCCGACCCCGTCGATCAACCCGCCGAGCCCGCCGCTGACGATCTGACGGCGCGATCACCTCTGCCGATCGGTATGCCCGAATGTCCGCGCTGCAACCGGCCATGCGCGTGCAGGGAAGGCCGCTTGCGGGGAATACTCTGTAGCCATGGCCAGATCGATCTGGACAGGCGCCATCTCGTTCGGGTTGGTGACCGTCCCCGTGAAGATGTACTCCGCGGTCTCGCGCAAGACGGTGCGCTTCCACCAGCTCAACGGCAAGACGGGCGTGCGCATCCAGCAGAAGCGCGTCGACCCGTCGACCGGCGACGAGGTCGCCTACGAGGACATCGTCAAGGGCTACGAGCTGACGCCCGATCGCTACGTGCTGATCGAGCCCGGCGAGCTCGAGGCGCTGGACCCGAAGAAGACGAAGTCGATCGAGATCGAGGACTTCGTCGCGCTCGACGAGATCGACCCGATCTACTTCGATCACCCGTACTACCTCGCTCCCGGCCCCGGCGGTGCGAAGCCCTACCGGCTGCTGCTCGAGGCGATGCGCGAGACCGGCCGCGTCGCGATCGCGACGGTCGTCATCCGCTCCAAGCAGCAGCTCGTCGCGGTTCGCCCGATCGGCGACGACGTGCTCGGGATGGCGACGATGGTCTTCCCCGACGAGGTCATCGACCCAGGCACGATCGACGAGATCCCGTCCGCCGACGACGTCTCGGTCAACAAGCGCGAACTCGCGATCGCCCAGCAGCTCGTCGAGTCGCTCGCCGCCGACTTCGATCCCGACAAGTACCGCGACAGCTACCGCGAGGAGGTCCTCGCACTCGTCGAGCGCAAGGCCGCCGGCGAGCAGATCGCGGTGCAGCCCGAGGCCGACGAGGAGGACGTCCCCGTCCCCGACCTCATGGCCGCGCTGAAGGCCAGCCTCGACGCCGTCAAGAAGCGCGACGGCAACGGCGGCTCGTCCTCGAGCAAGAAGGACGCACCCAAGAAGAAGGCGCCCGCCAAGAAGGAGACCGCGGCGAAGTAGCCGTTGCGGGCGCGCCGAACCGCGCACCCCGTCGTTAGCCGCAGGCGTCGCCGCGGGTAGGTGGCATGGCCAATGGTCATCGCCCCCGCCGCCGAACAGAGCCCCTCCGCGCCGGCCCGACGCCCCCGCCTGCGCCGTGCGGATCCGGCGGCCCTGGGCATCGCACGGCGACGCCACGGCAGGGGCTTTCGCTATGTCGACGAGGAGGGCCCCGTCGCGACCAGGAGAAGTTCGACGACATGGTGCGCTTCGCGGGCTCGCTGCATGTGCGCCTCGACGGCGACCGGATCGACTTCGACTACCCGGCGAAGTCCGGCAAGCGGCGCGTGCACGGCGTCGTCGACCCCGAGGTGGCGGAGGTCGTGGCGCGCCTGCGGGCGCGTCGCTCGGGCGGCGACGAGCTGCTCGCGTTCAAGCGCTCGCGCCGCTGGTGCGACGTGCCCTCGTCAGACATCAACGAGTACCTCGAGGCCGCGAGCGGCCTCGACGTCAGCGCGAAGGACTTCCGCACCTGGGGCGCGACCGTTCTCGCGGTCGCCGCGTGATGGCCTGACTGACCGCGCTCAGCCGGCGCTGTCGTGCGCCGGCGCGACCGCTTCGACGGCCTCGTCGCGCGTCGCGACGATCGTGAAGATCTGATCGAGGCCGGTGATCTCGAACGTCTTGGCGATGTTCTCGTCGATGTTGACGATCGCCAGCGCGCCGTCGCGCGAGCGCAGTCGCTTGACGGCCCCGATCAGGACGCCGAGCGCGGTCGAGTCGAGGAAGGTCGTCTCGGTGAGGTCGACGACGACGCGCGTGCGGCCGGCCTCGATCGACTCCGCCAACACCTGCTTGAGCTCCGGAGCGGTGAAGAGATCGATCTCCCCGCGCACCGCGAGCACGTGGCGTGCGGTGTCGATCGGATGCTCTGTGACTGCGAACTCAGGGGGCATGTGTTCCTCGGGGTCTTTGGGTTACGTCTTCGCGCCGAAGCCCAGCCGGATGTGCAGATACTCGCTGTCGCCATCGTCTGCGGACTGCGTCTCGAGCTCATCGGCTACCCGCTCGAGCACGTTCCCGATCCCCGGCAGCTCCACGGAGGCGACGAGCTCGCCGGCTCCGTCGGCGCGCAGGGGTCCGACACGCAGGTCCAAGGAGCCCGGCACCGCCACGACCTGCACGTTGACGCGCCCGTCCTCGGCGTACGTGGCGGCGCGCGCCGCGACGGCGTCGGCGACGAGCATCGCGTCGTCGAGGCGGTCGATCGGGCAGTCGGCGCGCGCGGCCAGGATCCCGACGACGCGCCCGAGGACGGGCGCGGCGAGCGGGCCCTGGGCCAGGCCGACGGAGGCCTCGTTGAGCCCCGCGTCGATGCTCATGCCGCCTCGTCGCGCTCGTCGAGGCGGAAGGTCATGCGCACCTCGGTGCGATCGACATCGTCCTTTCCGAGCTCGAGCGTCTCCGTCAGCGTCGCGATGAGCGGCAGGCCGAGGCCGAGCCCCGGCGAGTCGGGCCGCGGGACGATGCCGCGCCCGCCGTCGCGGATGACGACGGTCAAGCGGTCGTCGTCGATCGTCGCATCGACCTCCAGGCGGCCCGTCTCGCCCTCGTCGTAGGCATGGACGACGACGTTCGTGCATGCCTCGGTGATCGCGAGCTTGATGTCCGCCAGCGTCTGCTCGTCGACGTCGATGACATCGGCCAAGCCGCCGAAGGCGTGCCTGACGACCGCGACGTTCTCGGCGCGCGCGGGCAGCTTGAGCTCCAAGTCGGGCGTTGCGGTCACCCCTTCGATGCGACGTGTCGACGACCCGGTCGGACCGTTCCTCCCGGAGAGTGCCCGCGGGGGTCGCCTTTTACTCTCGCGTCCGAACGCGAACTCCGGCGCGACGGAGGTCCCTCGACGTCGGAAGCAAAGGGCGCCCCCGCGCCGCCCGGACGGCGGCGATCCAGAGGTCCGAGAAGCGATCGTGCAGGTGTGTTGCGGGACGGTTTCGGCGCTTATCCGCTGCTAACCTTTTGCGCTCCGCCTCACAGTGCCACGCGCCGAACCTGGAGGCACTCGCCATGAGCATGCAGACCCTGCCGCCACAGGCCGCCGGCCTCTACGACCCCCGCTACGAGCACGATGCGTGCGGCGTCGCCCTCGTCGCGCGCCTGGACAACGTCCCCGTCCACGAGGTCGTCGAGAAGGGCTTGCAGGCCGTCGAGAACCTCGAGCACCGCGGCGCCACCGGCGCCGACTCACGCACCGGCGACGGCGCCGGGATGCTGCTGCAGATGCCGCACGAGTTCTTCCGCTCCAAGCTCGACTTCGAGCTGCCCGAGCCGGGCCAGTACGGCGTCGCGGTCTGCTTTTTGCCGCAGGACCCCTACCGCCGTTCGAAGCTCGAGGCGCTGCTTGAGCTCAACGCCCGCGTCGAGGGCCAGGTCGTGCTCGGCTGGCGCGACATCCCGGTCGACCTCGATCACGTCGGCGAGACGGCGAACGCGACGCGACCGGTCATGCGCCAGCTGTTCGTCGAGTCGGGGCCCGGCTTCAAGGCCGACCAGGACGCCTTCGAGCGCAAGCTCTACGTCATCCGCCGCATCTGCGAGCTCGCGGCGGGTCCCGACCTCTACGTCGCGTCGTTCTCCTCGCGCACGATCGTCTACAAGGGGATGCTCGTCCCCGACCAGGTCCGCGGCTTCTTCCCCGACCTGACCGACGAGCACATGAAGAGCGCCCTCGCGCTCGTGCACTCGCGCTTCTCGACGAACACGTTCCCGAGCTGGCCGCTCGCGCACCCCTACCGCGTCATCGCCCACAACGGCGAGATCAACACGCTGATGGGCAACGTCAACTGGATGCGCGCGCGCGAGTCGCAGCTCGCGTCGAGGCTCTTCGGCCTCGACCTGCAGAAGATCATGCCGATCGTCGCTCCCGGCAACTCCGACACCGCGACGTTCGACAACGTGCTCGAGCTGCTCATGCTCGGCGGCCGCTCGCTGCCGCACGCGGTGATGATGATGATCCCCGAGGCCTACGCCGATCGCGACGACATCCCGGAGCATCTGAAGGGCTTCTACGCCTTTCACTCCTGCATGATGGAGCCGTGGGACGGCCCCGCCGCGGTCGCCTTCACGAACGGCAGCGTCGTCGGCGCCACGCTCGATCGCAACGGGCTGCGTCCGGGCCGCTGGGTGGAGACGTACGACGGGCTCGTCGTGCTCGGCTCCGAGGCCGGCCTGCTGCCGATCCGCAACGAGGACGTCAAGCGCCTCGGCCGCCTGCAGCCCGGCAAGCTGTTTCTCGTCGACCTCGAGCGCCACCGCATCGTCGAGGACGAGGAGGTCAAGCGCGAGGTCTCCACGCTCAAGCCCTACGGCGAGTGGTTCGAGCAGAACACCGTCCACTTCGACGACCTCGCCGAGGCGCACACGACGATGACCGGGCTGCAGCCGACGAGGCTGCGCCAGCTCGCGTTCGGCTACTCGCAGGAGGATCTGCGCGTCCTTATCGCGCCGATGGCGCAGACCGGCGCCGAGCCGATCGGCTCGATGGGCAACGACAACGCGCTCGCGGTTCTGTCCGATCGCCGCCCGCCGCTGTTCTCCTACTTCAAGCAGCTCTTCGCGCAGGTCACGAACCCGCCGATCGACCCGATTCGCGAGAACATCGTGATGTCGCTGATCACCGGGATCGGCGGCGAGCGCAACCTCCTCGCCGAGACACCAGAGCACGCGCACAAGCTCATCCTCGACCAGCCGATTCTGCGCAACCACGAGCTCGAGACGCTGCGCATCGTCCACGACGAGATCTTCCGCGCGCACACGCTCGACATCACGTGGCCGATCGACACTGGCCCCGGCGGCATGCGCACCGCGCTTGCGAAGCTCTGCGACGCCGCCCACGACGCCGTCGCCGACGGCGTCAGCGTGCTGATCCTGTCCGACCGCCAGGTCGGGCCGCGGCGCGCGCCGATCCCGTCGCTGCTCGCCGTCGCCGCCGTCCACGAGCACCTCGTGCGCGAGGGCACGCGCCTGCGCACCGGCCTCGTGCTCGAGTCCGGCGAGCCGCGCGAGGTCCATCACATGGCGACGCTGATCGGCTATGGCTGCGGCGCGATCAACCCCTACCTGCTGCTCGACACCGTCGGCGAGCTCGTCAGCGGCGGGCGCGTCGCCGGCATCGACAACGTCGACACGGCCGAGCGCCACATCGTCAAGGCGATCGGCAAGGGCCTGCTGAAGACGATCTCGAAGATGGGGATCTCGACGATCCAGTCCTACTGCGGCGCCCAGATCTTCGAGGCCGTCGGCCTCGAGAAGGCGCTCATCGACCGCCACTTCACCGGCACGGCATCGCGGATCGGCGGTATCGGGATCGACGTGCTCGCGCGTGAGACGCTCGACCGCCACGCCTCGGCGTACCCGGCCGACCACGAGGCGCTGCTGCCCGTCGGCGGCATCTACGCCTGGCGCCGTGAGGGCGAGTTCCATCAGTGGAACCCCGACACGATCGCGGCGCTGCAGCACTCCGTGCGGGCAAACGGCGATGGCAGTGGGCAGGCGAAGTACGACGAGTACGCCGCGCTCTGCAACGACGATGCGACGCGCCGCGCGACGCTGCGCGGGCTGATGAAGTTCAAGACCGCCGGCGTGACGGCGATCGACATCGACGAGGTGGAGCCGGCGAAGGAGATCGTCAAGCGCTTCGCGACCGGCGCGATGTCGCTCGGCTCGATCTCGCGCGAGTCGCACGAGACGCTCGCGATCGCGATGAACCGGCTCGGCGGCAAGTCGAACACCGGCGAGGGCGGCGAGGACCCGGTCCGCTTCACGCCCGATGCCAACGGCGACTCGCGCCGCTCGGCGATCAAGCAGGTCGCGTCGGGACGCTTCGGCGTCACGATCCACTACCTCGTCAACTCCGATCAGCTGCAGATCAAGATGGCGCAGGGCGCGAAGCCCGGCGAGGGCGGCCAGCTACCCGGCCACAAGGTCGACGCGTACATCGGCGGCGTGCGCCACACGACGCCCGGCGTGGGCCTCATCTCGCCGCCGCCGCACCACGACATCTACTCGATCGAGGACCTCAAGCAGCTCATCTACGACCTGCGCTGCGCGAACCCCAAGGGCCAGGTGTCGGTCAAGCTCGTCTCCGAGGTCGGCGTCGGCACCGTCGCCGCCGGCGTCGCGAAGGCCAACGCCGACCACGTCCTGATCGCCGGCCACGACGGCGGTACGGGCGCGTCGCCGCTGAGCTCGATCCAGTCGGCCGGCGTGCCGTGGGAGATCGGCCTCGCCGAGACCCAGCAGACGCTGCTGCTCAACGACCTGCGCTCGCGGATCATCGTGCAGACCGACGGCCAGCTCAAGACCGGCCGCGACGTCGTCATCGCGGCGATGCTCGGCGCCGACGAGATGGGCTTCTCGACCGCTCCCCTGATCGCGGCGGGCTGCATCATGATGCGCGCCTGCCACCTGAACACGTGCCCGGTCGGCATCGCGACGCAGGACCCCGAGCTGCGCAAGCGCTTCACGGGCACGCCCGAGCACGTCGTGAACTTCTTCTTCTTCGTCGCCGAGGAGGTCCGCGCGCTCATGGCCTCGCTCGGCGTGCGCACGATGGACGAGCTCGTCGGCCGCAGCGACCTGCTCGAGGCCGACGGTGCGATCGAGCACTGGAAGGCGCGCGGCGTCGACCTGTCGAACATCCTCATGCAGCTCGACCTGCCCGAGGGCACGCCGCGCCACCGCGTCCGCGCGCAGGAGCCGGTGCTCGACGACGCGATGGACTGGGGCCTCGTCGAGGCCGCCCGCGCCGCGATCGACGACGGCGAGGACGTCACGATCGAGCGCGAGATCCGCAACGTCAACCGCTGCGTCGGCGGAATCCTGTCGAGCACGATCGCCGAGAAGCATGGGGCCAAGGGCCTGCCCGACGGCTCGATCGACGTCATCTTCAAGGGCTCCGCCGGTCAGTCCTTCGGCGGCTGGCTCGCCGAGGGCGTCACGTTCACGCTGCGCGGCGACGCCAACGACTACACCGGCAAGGGCCTGTCGGGCGGGACGCTCGCGATCATGCCGCCGGATGGCGCGCCGTACGTCGCCGAGGAGAACGTCCTGATCGGCAACACCGTCCTGTACGGCGCGACGAGCGGCAAGGCGTTCTTCCGTGGCCTCGCGGGCGAGCGCTTCGCGGTGCGCAACTCGGGCGCCAGCGCCGTCATCGAGGGCATCGGCGACCATGGCTGTGAGTACATGACCGGCGGGCGCGTCGTCGTGCTCGGGCCGACGGGCCGCAACTTCGCCGCCGGTATGAGCGGCGGGCTGGCGTTCGTCCTCGACGAGCACGGGGCGTTCGCCGCGCGCTGCAACCCGGAGATGGCCAACCAGATCGAGGCGCTCGACGAGGGCGACGAGATCGAGGTCCGCGCGCTCGTGAGCGAGCACCTGGAGCGCACCGACTCGCCGGTCGCGCGGCGCGTGCTCGACGACTGGGACGTGCTGCGCACGAGCTTCGTGAAGATCTACCCGACGGACTACAAGCGCGTGCTCGCCGAGCTCGCGGCCGAGGAGGCCGCGGCCTCCAACGGCAGTGCCAACGGCGCCGTGGCGCATGCCGAGTCGACCGCGAAGAAGGTCTCCTGATGGGCTGCGAGGAGAGCGTCTGATGGGCGAGCTCGGGGCATTCCTGAAGATCGAGCGGGTCGGCGTGCCGTATCGCGACCCGTCCGAGCGCGCGCACGACTTCAAGGAGTTCTCGATCCGCCGCTCCGACGAGGAACTGTCCGCGCAGGGCGCGCGCTGCATGGAGTGCGGCGTGCCGTTCTGCCACAACGGCTGCCCGCTCGGCAACCTGATCCCGGACTGGAACGACCTCGTCTACCGCAACCGCTGGCACGACGCGATCATCCAGCTGCACGCGACGAACAACTTCCCGGAGTTCACCGGCCGCCTGTGCCCGGCGCCGTGCGAGGCATCGTGCGTGCTCGAGATCCGCGAGGGCGACTCCGTCACGATCAAGCAGATCGAGAACTCGATCATCGACCGCGCCTGGGAACAGGGCTGGGTCAAGCCGCTGGCGCCGAAGCACGAGACGGGCCGCCGCGTCGCCGTCGTCGGCTCCGGCCCCGCCGGCATGGCCGCCGCCCAGCAGCTACGCCGCGTCGGCCACGCGGTGACGCTGTATGAGCGCGACGAGTCCGCCGGCGGCCTGTGTCGCTTCGGCGTGCCGGACTTCAAGATCGAGAAGCGGATCGTCCAGCGGCGCGTCGACCAGCTCTCCGCCGAGGGCGTCATCGTGCGCTGCGGCGTCGACGTCGGCGTCGACATCTCCGCCGAGCAGCTGCGCGAGGACTTCGACGCCGTCGTGCTTGCGACCGGCTCGCGCACCCCGCGCGACCTGCCGGTCCCCGGCCGTGAGCTCGAGGGCGTGCACTTCGCGATGGACTACCTGTCCGATCGCAACCGCTGGGTCGCGACGCAGACCGGCACGCCGACCGGCTCCGAGCCGCCGCCGCTACTCGGCCTGACGGCTGAGGGCAAGCACGTCGTCGTCATCGGCGGCGGCGACACCGGCGCGGACTGCGTCGGCAACTCTTTGCGCCAGGGCGCCGCCTCGATCACGCAGCTCGAGCTCTTGCCCGAGCCTCCCGAGCACCGCCCCGACGACCGCACGCCGTGGCCGCTGTGGCCGCAGAAGTTCCGCCTCTCCTACGCGATGGAGGAGGCGAAGGCGGCGGACGTCGGCGAGCAGGACTTCTCGATCGTGACGACGCACTTCTCCGGCGACGACGACGGCCACGTGCGCACCCTGCACTACGCCCAGGCGCAGGCCGCGCCCCCGTTCAAACCGGTCGCCGGCACCGAGGGCGAGTTGCGCGCCGACCTCGTGCTGCTGGCGATGGGCTTCCTGCACCCCGAGCAGGGCCTGCTCGACGCGCTCGGCGTCGCGAAGGACGCGCGCGGCAACGCGAAGGCGATCAAGCCCTACACGACGTCGGTCGAGGGCGTCTTCGCCGCCGGCGACGCGCGCCGTGGCCAGTCGCTCATCGTGTGGGCGATCAACGAGGGCCGCCAGTGCGCCCGGATGGTCGATCGCTACCTCGGCACGCTCGACGCCGCGCCCGGCGCGGAGGCCGGCGATGCCGACGAGGGCTCCGCCGGATCGCCGCAGCACGTCGCCCCCGGCGTCCCCGCGTAGACCTCGGTCCACCCGCCGCCGCGCGGGGTACAGTCGGACGCATGAGCTTTCTCACCTACCTCGTCGGACTGCTGATCGGCGGCCTCGTCGTCGGTGCGCTCGCGCGCTTCGCCCTGCCGGGCAAGGACCCGATGAGCATCTCGATGACGATCGCGATCGGCGTCGGCGGATCGTTCGCGGCGGGCCTGATCATCGGCCTCGCGGGTCTGCCGTACGGCTACGGCTGGTTGCTCTCGCTTGGCTGTGCCACCGCCATCGTCTACCTCGTGCGGCGCTCGCGCGGCGGCGGGCTGACGGACCCGGGAGTACCGCCCGGCGGCGGCCGCTGAGCGAAGGACGATCTCCCGTGGCACAGCTCCGCGAGGTCGTTCGCAAGCTCCGCAAGTCCGGATCGAAGGCGCAGCTCGCCTGACGGTCTCGCGCGAGGGCCTCGATGCCGAGAGCGACCGCGACCCCGCGTGCTTCGGCTTGGAGGCCGCGCGCAGCCGGCTCGCCGCGGGTCGCGACGGCGGCTTCGGCGAGGAGATGGAGCGGCTGCTGCTCGCGGCGCAAAGCTCGCCGCCTCGATCGACCCCGTGACACGCGCTGGGCCACGTCTTGCCGTAACGTGACGGCAGCGTCACCGTTCTGCGTCACCGGAGCCTCCGCACATCACCATGCCGTCGATCGCACTATGAGCATCGCCGCGGACGCGGGCCCCGGTCGGCGGGCGGCGACGAAGGCCGCCAACCGCGCCGCGATCATCGCGGCGGCCCGCGAGGTCTTCGCCGAGCTGGGCTACGGGCAGGCGACCGTGCGCGACGTCGTGCGCCGCACCGACCTCGCCAGCGGGACGTTCTACAACTACTTCTCCGACAAGGAGGAGCTCTTTCGCGAGGTGCTCGAGGAGACCGCCACCGAGGTACGCGTGCGCGTGCAGTCCGCGCGCCGCCGGGCGCAGTCGCTCGAGGAGTTCGTCGCCGCGGGCTACCGCGAGTACTTCGGCTTCCTCGCGTCGGATCCGCAGGCGTTCGAGCTCATGCGCCGCAACAGCGGCACGATCCGCGCGATGTTCGACCAGCCGATCTTCGGCGCCGGCATCGAGGAGCTCGAAGCGGACCTGCGCGCAGCGATCGATGCCGGCATCGTGCCCGAGCTCGATGCCGAGTACGTCGCCTCGGCGATGGTCGGGGCGGCGCTCGAGGTCGGCGTCGCGATGGTCAAGCGCGACCCGCCCGACGTCGAGGGCGCGACTCAGATGGCGACATGCATGATGCTCGGCGGGATCGAGCGCCTCGGGCGGATGACGTAGCTACGGCGTCCACTCGCTGAGCAGCGTGTGGCCATCGGCGCCACCGCTGACCGCCGTCACCTCAGCGCCCGCCGCTACAAGCGACACGCCGCCGAAGCTCGCCGGCAGTGCATTCGCCCGGGAGAAGACGCCGCCCACCGGGCGCACGTGAGAGAGCGCGCTCGGCTGCGCCGGGGCGCTCTCGCTGACCGGGCTGACGCCGTAGGCGACGTACGCCGTGCCGGCCGAGTCAACGGCGAGCGACGCCGTTCCCGCGAGCGCGTCGGCCGGGGAGATGACGGTCGGCGCGCCGAAGGTCGCGACGCCCGCCGGCGCCGTCGCCGTGAGGATCTGCGGACCGTCGGGGGTGCCCGGCGTCGCGTCGAACGCGTCCCATGCGAGGATCGCCTCGCCCTGGCGGTTCACGCGCAAGACGGGTAGTTCGGCGAGGCCGGTCGCGACGGTCTGCGCCGGCGAGGCGATCGCGTCCGGCGCGCTCGTCAGCGCCTTGATCGGCGCCGGCTCGTTCTGCTCGCCGCCGGTCGGCAACGACGCGCGCCAGGCGACGACCGCCGTGCCGTCGGATTGCACGGCGAGTGCGGCCTGGCTCGCGTCGCCGTCGGCGATCACTGAGAGGACGTGGTCGACGCCGTGGCGCCCGCTGCGGCGGATGACGATCATCCGCAGCTGCGTGTGGAAGTCCGCGCCGCTGTGGACGCCCGCAGACCACACGACGTAGGCGCTGCCGAGCGGGCCGATCACGACCGTTTGATCCGATCCCTGGCGCAGCGTCAGCGGCTTGCGGAAGCACGTGGCCGTCTGCTTCGCCGAGCACGGCGTCGTCGCGGAGCGGCGCACGACCTGGACGTGGCGACCCTCGTTCCAGGCGATCACGACATCGCCGAAGCGCCCGACGGCGAGCTGCGGCAGCGCGTCATTGAAGTGCGTCGAGCGCCCGAGGGCAAACGGCGTGCCGAAGCGCTTTCCGTGCGGGCGGTAGGCGGCCATGATCGTGAGATGGGCGCCGGCCTGCGTCCAGACCGCCGTCGCGTTGCCGGCCCCGTCGAGGCCGATCTGCGCGCCCGTCACGATCGCGCGCGTGCTCGAGATCGTCTGCACCGCGCCGAGCCGGCCGTGCGGCAGGCGCATGCGCGCGCGGACGTAGCTGACACTGCCGGTCTGGGCGCCGAGCCGCACGACTCGCTTCGTCGTGACGCGCCAGACGAATGCCTCGTGGCCGGCGGCGTTGCCGGCCGCGCGGACGTTCGAGGAACGCGCGTCGGACGTCACGGTCAGCGGCGGGCTCCACGCTGCGCGCGCTGCGGGCGCGCCGGCGGCGGCCGCGCTCAGCGTCGCGAGCGCGATGGCGAAGGGGATGCGGGTGCGAGTGGGCACGGCGGTCCAGTCTCTGAGAGCGGTTGACGGGCGCTGCTGAAACGCGTCGCGCGCAGGCAAGGTTGCGCTGACCGTCCGCAACGCCACGGGACGCGACGGCAAGGCTGCGCGAGGCGACTGCGAACATGTGCGCGCCGACGACGCCGAAACGTCCCGCGATCACACCCCACCTAGACTGCTGCGAAGCGTGCCGCCCAGCTTCTGTCGCCACAACCGCTTCCTCGAGAACTGCCCGATCTGCCGCCGGCCCGATCCGCCGGCCGAGGCGGCGCGGCGATCGAGCGGCTCGTCGGCGCCGGCTCGCGTACCGAGAGGCTCCTCGCCGCCGACGCGCGGGGCGCGCCGCAGCAACGCCGTGCGGGTGCGCAGGCTGACGCAGGCCGCCGACGACGGCTATCGCAATGAGCTCGTCGTCGGCCTGAAGGCCTCCTCGGATGCCGAGCGGCTCGCGGCCGAGCTCGCGTTCGCCACCGCGCGGCTCGCCGAGCTGGCCGCCGACCCGCCCGAGCACTACGCGCTGATCGCCGCCGAGGCCGATCCCGAGGAGGCGCTGTGGCTCGCCTTCCTGACGGCCTACCTGAGCCCGACGGAGGGCGACGACCCGTTCGCCGCGATCGTCGCGGCGCACGTGCCATGGTCGGGCGGTGAGCTGCCCGAGCTCGACGTCGCGCTCGGATTGAGGACCTCGCACGAGCGGTCCTCCGGCACGCGCACCGTGCTCGCCTACCGCGCCTGGGCGCAGCGCTCCGGCGGTCAGCGGGCCGCGCTCACGGGCGAGGACGCGTGGACGCCCGAACGCCGCTTCGACCGTCTCTTCGAGCGCCTCGCCGTCGGCGGTTTCGGACGGCCCGGACGCTACGAGCTGCTCGTCTCGCTCGCGCGCCTCGGTGTCGTCGACGCCCGTCCGACGAGCCTGCAGCTCACCGACGACGCTACGACGGTCGCCGCCAAGCGCGTCTTCGGGATCGGCGACAAGATGCTGCTCGAGCGTCGCGCGCGCCAGCTCGCCGACGCCGTCGAGGTGCCGATCGAGGCGCTCGACCTCGGGCTCTTCAACTGGGCAGCACCGGAGCGCGGGCGGGCGACGATGGGCTCGCGCGCCACGGTATCGCCCGACGCGCAGGCCGTGATCGCCGCGGTTCTCGGCGTCTGATCAGCGTTCCGCAGCGACTCGGACGTCTGATCGAACTCGCGCCGCGCCGCTCATCCTGCGCGCGCGGGGTGCCGATCCAGAACACACCATGAATGCGCGAACCGCCACGCTCAAGCAGCTCGTCGCCGACGAGCGCTACCCGATCGACGAGGCACTGATCGCCGAGGCGATCATCGTCCGCTACATGGCCCGGCGACTCGTCCCCGAACTTGTCTTTCGATCGCCGCCGCCGGCGCCGCTCGTGCGCTCCTTCCGGCCGCATCGCGGGGCGCGCTCCTTTCGCCTGGCGCGTCCCGATCGGCGCACGCTGGAGCTTCGTCTGACGCCCACGCTGCGGGTCGGCAGCCCGGCGCTGTAGCCCGCGCTCGGGCCCGCGCTCAGCTTGAGGCGAGCCGGCGCAGGAGGCCGACGGCCGCGTGCAGGATCGCGCGCTCTTGCGCGCTGAGATCCTGCTCGAGCGCCTGGGCGAGCCAGCCCTCGCGATGGCGGCGATCGGCCGCCAGCGTCTCGCGACCGGTCTCGGTGAGCTCGACGAACGCGCGCCGGCCGTCGTCGGGGTCGGGGCGGCGCAGCACGAGACCGGCGGTCTCGAGGTCGCGCACCGTCTGGGCCATCGACTGCGGGCGCACACGCTCGACGACCGCGAGCTCGCTGATGCTCCGCGGGCCGCTGCGGTCGAGGCGACCGAGGACCGAGCTCTGCGACAGCGGGAAGCCGTGCTCCGCACGCAGCCGGCGCACGAGCTGCCCCAGCGTCTCGCGTAGCTCGGAGGCCAGCAGCGCGGGCGACTCCTGGGCACTCATGGGCGCAGTGTAAAGCCGGACCCAAGGATCCGGACCGACAGGAAACTGTACAGGTTGCCTGTATAGTTCTGCGAGCGTGGACGACGACCGCTACAAGTGGATCGCGCTCTCCAACACGACGCTCGGCGTCCTGCTGGCGACGCTCGACGGCTCGATCACGCTGATCGCGATGCCCGACATCTTCCGCGGCATCAAGCTCGACCCGCTCGTGCCGGCGAACTCGTTCTACCTGCTGTGGATGATCCTCGGCTACCTCGTCGCGACGAGCGTGCTCGTCGTCAGCCTCGGCCGGCTGGGGGACATGTTCGGCCGCGTGCGGATCTACAACCTCGGCTTCGTCATCTACACCGTGGCCTCCCTGCTGCTGGCCGTCGATTGGATGACCGGTCGCGACGGCGCCACATACCTCATCGTCTTTCGCATCGTGCAGGGCATCGGCGGCGCCTGCCTGCTCGCGAACGCCGCACCGATCATCACGGACGCCTTCCCCGCCGACCAGCGCGGGATGGCGCTGGGCATCAACAACATCGTCGCGGTCGCGGGCACCTTCATCGGCCTCGTGCTCGGCGGCCTGCTCGCGCCGATCGACTGGCGCCTCGTGTTCCTGATCTCCGTGCCGGTCGGGCTCGTCGGCAGCGTCTGGGCATACCTGCGGTTGGAGGAGCGCGGGACGCCCCGGCGAGCGAGGGTCGACTGGTGGGGGAACGTCACCTTCGCGCTCGGGCTCGTGCTCGCGATGACGTCGGTGACGTACGGCATCCGTCCGGCCGGCGGCGACTCGACGGGCTGGGGAAGCGCCCGTGTCCTGGTGCTGTTGGCCGCCGCCGTGCTGTGCCTCGTCGCGTTCGCGGCGATCGAGCGCCGGGTCGCGGAGCCGATGTTCCGCCTGCCCCTGTTTGCGATCCGCGCGTTCACCTTCGGCACCCTGTCGACATTCCTGTCGGCGGTCGCGCGCGGTGGGCTCATGTTCATCCTCATCATCTGGTTGCAGGGCATCTGGCTGCCCCAGCATGGCTACGACTTCGAGTCGACACCGCTGTGGGCGGGCATCTACATGCTGCCGCTGACCGCCGGGATCCTGCTCGTCGGGCCGGTTGCGGGGTACTTCTCGGACCGCATCGGCTCGCGCCTGCTCGCGACCGTCGGGATGCTCGGCCAGGCGCTGAGCTTCGGCCTCCTGCTGGCGCTGCCGACGGACTTCCCCTACCTGCTGTTCGCGCTGACGCTGCTACTGGCCGGCGCCTCGATGGGCCTCTTCATCGCACCGAACCGGGCGGCCGTGATGAACAGCCTGCCCGCCGAGGACCGCGGCGCCGGCGGCGGTATGAACCAGACCTTCCAGAACTCCGCCCAGGTCCTGTCGATCGGGGTCTTCTTCACGCTCATGGTGATCGGCCTGTCGGCGACGCTGCCGTCGGCGCTGCACGACGGGCTCGTCGCGCACGGCGTCTCCAACGCGACAGCGACGCACGTCGCCGGCCTGCCGCCGGTGTCGATCCTGTTCGCCGCGTTCCTGGGCTACAACCCGATCGAGCACCTGCTGGGCCCGCACGCCCTCGCCGGCCTGTCCGCCCACGACCAGTCCGTCCTCGGCGGGCAGTCGTTCTTCCCGCACCTCATCTCGGGGCCGTTTCAGAGCGGTCTGCATGCGGCGTTCGCGTTCGCGATCGTCGCCTGCCTGATCGCCGCCGCAGCGTCCGCGCTGCGCGGCGGTCGCTACGCGCACGGCGACCGGGCTCTCGTTCGAATGGAGCAGCAGCATGCACGTTGAGTGGTGCCGCACCCCCTGATGGCGGTCGCCGGCGCTGGCGCCCGGCGACCGCGCCACAATCAGACGATGCGACGGGCTGTGATCGCCGGCTGTGCGGCGTGCCTCGTGGCGGTCCTCGCGATCGTCGCGGTGGTGCTGCTCGCGACCGTCGGGCTCGAAGACGACTCGGAGGGACTCGCGCGACTCGAGCTCGGCGCGCTCGGCGGGACGCTGCGATCGGCCGTCGCGGTGACCCCCGGCGGCAAGCATGTGAAGCTCGTGCGCTCGGGCTCCGTGCTGACGCCGGCGCAGCAGCTCTCCGCCGGCGAGCGCGTCGAGGTCGACGTGACCGTGAAGCGTCCCGGCGCGATCTCGTGGGCGCTCGGCTCCGAGGATCGCGAGCACCTGACGCTGACGACGCCCTCCGCAGCCGTGCGCTCGCGCTACGAGGACGTCGCCGCGAACGGCAGCGTGCGGGTCGCGTTCGGGGGCAGCGTCGCGCGGGCGACCTACGTCGTCAAGCACCAGACCTCCGAACGCCGCTTCGCCACGCCGGTGCGCTCGATCTCGCTCGGACGGCCCGGCCCGGCCGGGACGGCGACGGTGGCCGTGGCCGCGCGGCGCTGGGAGCGGCTCGGCTCGCCGACGACCGTCCATTGGTTTCCCAAGGCCGATGTCCCGGTCGCCATCGTCAGCCCGAAGCCGAGCGGCCAGCGCGGCCCGGCCGATCCGATCCGGCTGACATTCTCGGTACCGGTTCGCCAGGCCCTGGGCTCCGCACGGCCGAAGCTGTCACCGGCGACGCCGGGCCGCTGGAGCGAGCCCGACAGCCACACACTGCTGTTCACGCCGTCCGGCTACGGCGCGGGCTTCGGCGTGAAGGTCAGCCTCGAGCTGCCGCGCACTGTCGAGGTCACCGGCCCCGACGGCGCGCGCCTGCAGCGAACGAGTTCGGTGAGCTGGGTCAGCCAACCGGGCTCGACGCAGCGCCTGCAGCAGCTGCTCGCCAAAGCGGGCTACCTGCCGCTGGACTGGACCGCCTCGGGCACGCCCGTGGCGCTGACCCGCGCCGCGCAGTCGCGTGCGGCGAGCTCGGCTCCCGACGGGTCGTTCGGCTGGCGCTACGACAACACGCCGTCCGAGCTCAAGAAGCTGTGGACGCCGGGCAAGGTCGACGCGATCACCCGTGGCGCCGTGATGATGTTCCAGGACGACCACCACCTGACGGTCGACGCGATCGCGGGGGCGGGCGTGTGGAAGGCCCTGCTCGACGACACGGTCGCCGGCAGGCGGCGGTCGGAGGGCTACAGCTACGTCTACGTGCACCGCGACGTCCCACAGCGCCTGCACCTGTGGCACAACGGCCGCACCGTGCTGACCTCGCCCGGCAACACGGGCGTACCGGCCGCGCCGACGGAGCTCGGGACGTTCCCCGTCTTCGAGCACGTCGCGAGCACGACGATGAGCGGGACGAACCCCGACGGTTCGCACTACGACGATCCCGGCGTGAAGTGGGTCAGCTACTTCAATGGTGGGGACGCGCTGCACGCCTTCAACCGTGCGTCGTTCGGGACGCCGCAGAGCCTCGGCTGCGTCGAGCTGCCGCTGGCCACCGCGCAGAAGGTCTTTCCGTACACGCCGATCGGCACGCTCGTGACGATCGAGAACTAGCGGCGCCGACGGGCTGAACGCAGCAACGACCGGGTAAGCAGGGCGCCATGCCCGGCCGCTCGCTCCTGCGCACGAAGACGATCGAGCAGTCGATCGAGGACACGAAGGACGAGAACAACGGCCTGCGTCGTACGCTCGGCCCGCTCGATCTCGTCGTCTACGGCGTCGGCGTCATCATCGGCACCGGCATCTTCGTGCTGACCGGCAAGGCGGCCGGAACGCTCGCCGGGCCGGCCATCGCACTGTCGTTCATCGCGGCCGGCATCGCCTGCGGGCTCGCGGCGCTGTGCTACGCCGAGTTCGCCTCGACGGTGCCGGTCGCGGGCTCGGCCTACACGTTCTCCTACGCCAGCCTCGGCGAGCTGGTCGCCTGGATCATCGGCTGGGACCTCATCCTCGAGCTCGCGCTCGGCGCCGCGACCGTCGCCTCCGGCTGGTCGGACTACTTCCGCATCGTCTGCCACGACACGCTCGGGCTCAACCTGCCGACGTGGGTCGACGGCTCGCACCACAACCTCGTCGCGGCGCTGCTCGTGCTCGCGATCACGGGTCTGCTGTGCTTCGGGATCAAGGTCTCGACGCGGGTGAACCTCGTCATCGTCGCGATCAAGCTGACCGTCGTCCTGCTCGTCATCGTCGCTGGCCTGTTCTACGTCAAAGGCGCCAATCTCACGCCCTTCATCCCCGCGACCGGGTCGACGCCGGCGGCCGGCGGCGACGTGACGCCGAGCCTGCTGCAGGATCTCGGCTTCAACACGGGCACATTCGGCGTCGGCGGGATCTTCAGCGGCGCCGCGCTCGTGTTCTTTGCGTTCATCGGCTTCGACATCGTCGCGACGGCCGCCGAGGAGACGAAGAACCCGCAGCGCGACATGCCGATCGGCATCTTCGGCTCGCTCATCATCTGCACGGTGCTGTACGTCGCCGTGTCGCTCGTCGTGACGGGCATGGTGCCCTACGACAAGATCAAGCTCGAGGCGCCGCTGGCGGAGGCGTTCCGCTCCGTCGGCCAGTCGGGGATCGCGCAGGTCGTCTCCTTCGGCGCGCTGGCGGGCCTGACGACGGTCACCCTGATCCTCATGATGGGGCAGAGCCGCGTCTTCTTCGCGATGAGCCGCGACCACCTGCTGCCGCCGGTCTTCTCGGCCGTCTCCAAGCGCTTTCAGACCCCGTACCGCACGACGATCGCCACCGGCATCGCCGTCGCGCTGCTCGCCTTCCTCATCGATCTGCAGACGCTCGCCGAGCTCGTCAACATCGGCACGCTGTTCGCGTTCATCGTCGTAGCCGCGGGCGTGCTCGTGCTGCGTCGTGCCCAGCCCGATCTCGAGCGTGCCTACCGCACGCCGCTTGTGCCGCTCGTCCCGATCCTCGCGATCCTTGCCGCGCTGTGGCTGATGCTGAACCTGCCGGCGGAGACGTGGCTGCGCTTCGGGATCTGGATGGTGATCGGGCTCGTCGTCTACCTCTCCTACGGCCGGCGCCACAGCCGGCTGAACTGACGGCGCCACATTCTTCGTCCGTGCCCGCGCGTGCGGCGGGTACCCTGACCCGAACCTATCTGGATGGGCGCGGGGATGACCATCCCGCCGGCGATCGATCACCGCGTCACGCGCATGCTCGAGCGCTGCGACGGCGACCGCGACGGCGTCGTGCATGCGCCGGGATTGGGGTTGGAGTCGTTGTCGAGGCCGAACGTCTCCGGCACGCCGGCCGTGTAGAGCCCGACGACCCGCACGCCCCGCGGCCGGACCTCGGCGGCGAGGCTGCGCATGAAGCTCTCCATCGCGGCATCGGCCGATCCCGTGCCGCCCATCGCCGGGCCCTGGATCTTCGCCGAGCCGCTCGTCAAGGACGGGATGACCCCGCCTCGACATGGCCGCCGTTCGCGGCGATGTCGGCGGCGACGGCCACGAGCGGCGCGAGGCTGCGACCGGGCGAGGTAGAGGTTCGCGCCCTCGCGGGCCGGCCGCACGGCGCGCTCGGCGCTCAGCGCGAGGCGCGCCAGTGCACGGTGCCCGACTTGCAGGTCTGCAGCGTGCGCCCGCTCGCGCGGTCGGTCGTGCGGTCACTCAGCGACAGCGTGCCGCTGGCGCCCTTGGCACCGAGCTGCGCCGCGAAGTGATCGTCGACGAAGACGACCGTCTCGCCCTGCGTGAGCTTGAACTTCTCATGGTCGCGCACGCGTCCGCGCGCATCGATGGCGACGTTCGTGCTCGGCCCCTCGAGCCCGATCGACAGCTTGCCGTCGCGGCACTTCACGGACTCGCCGAAGAGTCCGCGCGTGAGCCGGTGGCCGTCGGCGGAGACCCGCAGCACGATCGGGCGGTTGGGGCCGGTTCCGCGCTGCCCGGTCGTGCCGTAGTAGCGCGCGGCCTTTGGCGCGCCCGGCTTGCCGACGCCCGTCGTCGGCCGACGCACCTCGAAGCGCAGCTTGCCGCTGGGGCAGTCCTCGACCTCGCCGTTCACCGATCTCGAGATCGTGGCCGTGAGCTTGCCGGTCGCCCCGTTTTCGTCGCTGAAGCGACCCGACAGCTCGTACGTCGTCTTGATCGTCACGCCGGGAGCCGGATCCTCGGTCGCCGCGCCCTTCGCCGAGAAGCGCCCGTCGGCCGACAGCTTCGTGCTGGCCCGGAGGTCACCGCCGCCGCACTTGGCGCGCACGCTGGCCTCGATGTCCAGCATGCGCTTGGGCAGCGTGCGGATCGCGACGACCGCGTTGCCGGCACCGAAGATGGCGCGCGGGGGCGCGACGAGCACGCCGCCGCCGAAGTTCCCGCGAGGTGTGAGTGGTGCCTCGGCGACCGCAGTCGAGGTGAGCGCGCAGGCCGCGAGCGCGGCTGCGAGGACGGCTTGTGAACGCACCGTTGCAGCCTATCCGTGACGGCTTGAGGGCGACTGCAGTCACCGCGAATCCCCGAACGACCGTCGGGCCCGCGCCGCCGAATGGTCGATGATGCTCCGGCATGGTGATCGCGACCCACTACGTCTGCAACGGGGACGTCAACCTCGCCTATCAGGTGCACGGCGACGGTCCGATCGACCTGATCCTCGTCAACGCGTTCATCTCCCATGTCGAGCATGTCTGGGAGGACCCGGGGTTCGCGCGCTTCCTGACGCGCCTGGCGCAGTTCTCGCGTCTCATCATCTGGGACCGCCGTGGCAGCGGGCTGTCCGACGACGGCCCGCTCGGGCTCGAGCACGAGATCGGCGATGTCAACGCGGTGCTCGACGCCGCCTGCAGCAAGCGCGCCGCCGTGCTGGCCTACAACACCGGCGGCCCGCTGGCGGCGCTGCACGCAGCGCGCTTCCCCGAGCGCGTCAGCGCGCTCGTGCTCTACGGCTGCCTGCTGCACGCCGTGCGCGACGAGGATCTGCCGTGGCTTGAGAGCGTCGAGGAGCGCGGGCGGCGCGTCGGCAGCCTCATCGAGCGCTGGGGCGAGGGCACGAACCTCGCCGTGCTGGCGCCGACCGCTGCGAACGATCAGCAGCTACAGGACTGGCTCGCGCGCCTCGAGCGGCTCGCCGCGAGCCCCGGCCAGGCGCGCCGCCTCGTCGCGGCCGCGGGGCTCAGCGACGTGCGGCCCGCGCTCGCGTCGATCAGCTCGCCGACGCTCGTGCTGCACCGCACCGACGAGCTGACGTTCGACGTGCGCCACGCGCGCGAGTACGCGCGCCGCATCCCGGGGGCGCAGCTCGTCGAGCTGCCCGGGGTCGATTCGCTGCCGAGCGCCGGCGACACGGACGCGCTGCTCGGCGAGATCGAGGAGTTCCTGACCGGCGGCCGGCGCGGGGGAGAGCGCGAGCGGCGGCTGTTGACGGTCCTGTTCACCGACATCGTCGGCAGTACCGAGCGCGTCGCGGCGCTCGGCGACAAGCGCTGGCGCGACATCCTCGTCGGTCATGACAGCGACGTGCGCCGCACGCTGCAGAGCTTCGAGGGCGAGGTCATCCAGCGCGTCGGCGACGGCTTCCTCGCGGTCTTCGACGGCGCCCCGAGCCGCGCGGTTCGCTGCGCGGCCACGCTGCGCCGGGTCGTATCCGCGCACGGCATCGACGTCCGTGTCGGGCTGCACACCGGCGAGTGCGAGCTCATCGGCGACGATGTCGGCGGGATGGCCGTCCACATCGCCGCACGCGTCGGCGCGCTCGCTCGGCGGGGCGAGATCCTCGTCTCCGGCACGACGTACGGGACGATGGTCGGCTCCGGCCTGGACTTCGACTACCGCGGCGAGCAGCGCCTCAAGGGCGTGCCCGGCCGCTGGCCGATCTTCGCCCTCAACGGCTGACGCTCGCCGCCCGCTCGCGCTAGGCCGGCAGGTGGCAGACGAACGCGACCTGCTGGGCGGGGGTGCGGTAGCGGCGCGTCATGTACGCGCTCAGGCCGGCGTCCTGGTGGGCGAGCAGCGCATCGGCCTGCCGGCGGCTCGTCGCGCCGATGCGCACGGCCTGGTCGCCGCGGCGCACGAGGATGGCGCGGAGGGCAGCGGTCGAACCCGCGAGCGACAGGCCAGCCTTGGCGACGATCCGCTGCGGCGACCAGCCGCTGTCGCGCAGCTTGCGGTAGGCCCCGGAGCTCATCCCGAAGATCTCCTGCGCGTGGCGGGGGATCGCGGGCGTGTGGTAGATGTGGAACATGACGTGGCGGGCGAGATGTGCCTGCGTGAGCATGTCCGACGCCCGCGAGCGCAGCTGCCGGGCGATCGCGGGCGAGGCCGTCCGCAGCCGCGGCGCGAGCAGCGCCGTCACGAGCTTGGCCCGGTTGGCGTGGCCGTGCTCGGCGGCGAACTGCCCGAGCGTGCGGTGGTCGTTGAGCCAGGTCGCGAGCTCGGCGCGGTTCGTGTGCAGGACCTCGTAGAGACGCGCCTCGTCGAACGGCAGCCAGCTCGACATGACCCATTCCGAGGAGGGCAGCCAGTCGCCCCGCGCGCCCTTCGGCGCGTGGCCGTCGGCGGCGCTCGCGGAGGCGGCGGGAACGAGCGCGAGGGCGAGCACTGTCGTGAGGAAGAGTCGGCGGGGCATCGGGAGCTCCTTGGCGGCGGGGTACACCACTCACAACGGCACTCACGGTCGCGACGACGCGCCACCCTGGGTGGCCGCTTCGCACACCCGGCGGCGGCGGCTCCGGCCTCGACGTTCCGGCCACCCGCGCCGGCTAGGCCTGCAGGATCTGCCTAGAAGCGCTGCTCGCGCGCTCGCTTCCGAGCGTATTGCGCGACCGCGACGATCCAATCCAGGACGCCTGCGACGAGGTGCCCGACCGGGCCGGTCGCGATCCAGGCGGCGGCGACGACGTGGGGCGGGCGAGGTCGGGGCATCCAGTGACGATAGGCTGAACGCATGGCCCTAGCAGTCAAGACCACCGTCACCGAGCTTCCCCAATCGCGCGTGCGCGTCGAGGCCGAGATCGACGCCGACGAGGTACAGCGCTCGCTCGAGAACCAGGCCCGCAAGCTCGGTCGCGAGATGAAGCTGCCCGGCTTTCGCCAGGGCAAGATCCCACCGACCATCGTGATCCAGCGCCTGGGGCGCGATCCGGTGCTCGAGGAGGCCGTCCACGGCCAGCTCACCGGCTGGTACATGAAGGCGATCGAGGACTCCGGCATCGCGCCGGTCGGCGATCCGAAGGTCGACCTCGACGACCTCCCCGACGAGGGCAAGCCGTTGACGTTCTCCTTCGAGGTCGGTGTGCGCCCGACGGCGGAGCTCGGCGCGTACCGCGGCATCCCCGTCGGCCGTCGCGAGCCGGCCGTCGACGAGGAGGAGATCGACGACGAGGTCGACACCCTGCGCGAGCGCCACGCCCATCTGCACTCCGTCAAGCGTCCCGCCAAGCTCGGCGACTTCCTGACGATCGACTTCGAGGGCACGGTCGGCGGCGAGCCGTTCCCGGGCGGCGAGGGCCGCGACCAGCTCGTCGAGCTCGGCTCCGGCAATCTCATCCCAGGCTTCGAGGACGGCCTCGTCGGGGCGGTCGGTAACGAGGAGCGCACCGTCATCGCGACGTTCCCCGAGGACTACGGCGCCAAGCACGTCGCGGGCAAGGAGGCGGAGTTCGCGATCGTCGTCAAGGACATCAAGCACAAGCACCTGCCCGACCTCAACGACGACTTCGCCTCCGACGCGGCCGGTTTCGACACGCTCGACGAGCTGCGCGAGAACATCCGCGAGCGGATGCTCGAGCTCGACGGCGAGAAGGTCGAGTCCGAGTTCCGCGCCGCCGCGCTCGATGCGATAGTGGAGCAGTCCGCCGTCGACGTCCCGGACGCGCTCGTCGAGGCGCGCGCCAACGAGCTGCTGACGCGCATGCTGCACGCGCTCGGCCATCAGGGCATCGACAAGGCCGCCTACCTGAAGATCTCCGGCAAGACCGAGCGCGAGCTCGTCGATGACGCCAAGCCGGAGGCCGAGCTCGCGCTCAAGCGCGAGGCGGTGCTGGCGGCGGTCATCAAGGCCGAGGAGATCGTGCCGACCGAGCAGGAGCTGCTCGACTCGCTCGAGGGTGCCGCCGAGCGCGAGCAGATCTCGCGCCAGAAGCTGCTCGACCGCCTGCGTCACGCGGGCCGCGTCGACGGCCTGGCGAAGGAGATCGCCGCCGAGCAGGCGATCGATCTCGTCGTGCGCGAGGCCAAGCCGGTCTCGCTCGAGGAGGCGGCGAAGGTCTCCGCGAAGGCCGCGAAGGCCGCGAAGGCGGCTCCGAAGGCCGCCAAGCCCGCGCCGAAGCGCAAGCCCGCCCCGCGCAAGAAGGCGAAGCCGAAGGAGGAGTTGTGGACGCCGGACAAGGGCGATCCGAAGGCCGGCGGCGACAAGAAGCTCTGGACGCCGGACTCCTAGCAGCGCCTTCGTCCAGCCCGGCGCGCCATCCCGGTGCGCCGGCCGGACCGTCCGGACCCGACGCAGCCGGTTGGTAGGCTGCCCCGGCAGGACTTCACGTCACGAAGCCAAACTGAAGCGAGGACCATGAGCCCACTTGTCCCCATGGTGGTCGAGCAGACGTCGCGAGGCGAGCGCGCCTTCGACATCTACAGCCGACTGCTGAACGAGCGAATCGTCTTTCTGGGGACGCAGGTGGATGATCAGATCGCCAACCTGATCGTGGCGCAGTTGCTGCACCTCGAGTCCGAGGATCCGGACAAGGACATCTCGCTCTACATCAACTCGCCCGGCGGCTCGGTCTACGCGGGCCTCGCGATCTACGACACGATGCAGTTCATCAAGCCGGACGTGTCGACGATCTGCGTCGGCATCGCGATGTCGATGGGCGCGCTGCTGCTGGCCGGCGGGGCGGAGGGCAAGCGCATGGCGCTACCCAACGCGAAGATCCTCATCCACCAGGTATCCAGCGGCTTCCAGGGCCAGGCGACCGATATCGAGATCCACGCGAAGGAGATCATCGACATCCGCCAGCGCCTGGACCACATCATCGCCAAGCACACGAAGCAGCCGTACGAGAAGGTTCGCACGGATACCGAGCGCGACTACTTCCTCAGCAGCGAAGAAGCCAAGGACTACGGCATCATCGACAGGGTGATCCACAAGCACTAAAGCCTTATGGCGCGACCGACCGACTCCAACGAACAGCTGCTCTGCTCCTTCTGCGGGAAGTCGCAACGACAGGTCAAGAAGCTCATCGCCGGGCCTGGCGTCTACATCTGCGACGAGTGCATCGATCTCTGCAACGAGATCATCGACGAGGAGCTCACCGCTCCTCCGTCCTTCGACATCGAGTCGCTGCCCAAGCCGCGCGAGATCTACGACGTCCTCGACGAGTACGTCGTCGGCCAGGAGGAGTCCAAGCGGACGCTGTCGGTGGCGGTCTACAACCACTACAAGCGCGTCCAGATGATGCAGTCCGACGACTCGGACATCGAGCTGCAGAAGTCCAATATCCTGCTGCTCGGCCCGACCGGCTGTGGCAAGACGCTGCTCGCGCAGACGCTGGCCCGGATCCTCAACGTGCCCTTCGCGATCGCCGATGCGACGGCGCTGACCGAGGCCGGCTACGTCGGCGAGGACGTCGAGAACATCCTGCTGAAGCTCATCCAGGCGGCCGACTACGACGTCAAGAAGGCCGAGACCGGGATCATCTACATCGACGAGGTCGACAAGATCGCGCGCAAGGCCGACAACCCGTCGATTACGCGCGACGTCTCCGGCGAGGGCGTCCAGCAGGCGCTGCTGAAGATCCTCGAGGGCACGACGGCGTCGGTCCCGCCGCAGGGCGGGCGCAAGCATCCCCACCAGGAGTTCCTGTCGATCGACACGACGAACGTCCTCTTCATCTGCGGCGGCGCGTTCGCGAACCTCGACAAGGTCATCGAGCGGCGCATCGGCGCCAACGGGATCGGCTTCGGGGCGAAGATCACGTCGCGCTCCAAGCACGACAAGGGCGAGGTGTTCGAGCAGACGCTGCCCGAGGATCTCGTCAACTACGGCCTGATCCCGGAGTTCATCGGCCGCCTGCCGGTCGTCTCGGCCGTGCACCAGCTCACGCGCGACGACCTCATCACGATCCTGACGGAGCCGCGCAACGCGCTCGTCAAGCAGTTCCAGCGCTTCTTCTCCTTCGACGGCATCGAGCTCGTGTTCAGCGACGAGGCGCTCGTGTCCGTCGCCGAGAAGGCGCTCGCGCGCGAGACCGGTGCCCGCGGCCTGCGCTCGATCCTCGAGGAGACCCTGCTCGAGGTGCAGTTCGAGCTGCCCTCACGGCGCGACGTCAAGAAGTGCGTCGTGACGAAGGAGACGATCGAGAAGGGCCTGTCGCCGACGCTCGTCACCGAGGCCGCACCCGAAGAGCAGCGCCCCCGCCGCGCCGAGTCGGCGTAGCTCGCTCAGTCAGGCTGCGAGCGGGCGATCTCGAGCGCCTCGAGATCGATCAGATCCTGCGGCCGACCAGCGGCGCGCTTCATCGCGATGAGATCATCGACCGAGGCGACGAGTACCGACAGACCCTCGACCTCGATGCGGTCGGCATTGGCTCTGAGCACCTCGTAGCGCGGAGAGCCAGATGGCTCAACCAGGAGATCGATGTCTCCGTCGACGGTTCTGAGCGTGAGGATGACCGTGCGTTGGAGCGTCCGCGCGTCTGGAACGAACGGCAGATCCTCATCGACGCCGCGCAGCTTGGCGTCCGCGCCGATGAGCACCGAGCCGAGCGCCTCGAGGTTGGACGGTTCACGGGAATAGCAGATGTCGAGATCCTTGGTGATACGCGGACTCGCCTGTGCGATCACGGCAACACCGCCGATCACGACGAAGTCGACTCCACCTTCGATGAGCCTCCGCAGCAGCCGAGTCGGCCGGAATGTCGGCCACGGACTCGGGGTCACGACGCGGCAGCTCGAGCGTGGCGGCCGGCTGTGGCGATCGCGCTCAGATCGGCGTACATCGCCTCGAGCTCGACGATCCGGCGCCCCGGTGCAAGCCGCAGGTGCTGCCGGACGAGGCCCACGTCGATGGACGGGCCCGGCTCGTCGATCGCCGAGCCCCATGCCGGCGCGATGAGCTGAAGGCGGTGTCCTGTCGGACGGAGCACGCGGTCGAGCGTCTCGACGGTGGGGTTGGAGCCTTCGCGCTCGAGCTTGGCGATCGCCGACTGGCTCACCCCGAGGTGCGCGGCGAGCTGGGCCTGGGTCAGGCCCGCGGCGCGGCGGGCATCGCGGATGAGCAGGTCGGGGCGCATCGACGCGATTATAACCTTGGAGTCATAGCCGAGTCGATGTTGACGCATGGGTACGATGGCCGCATGACCCTCCCGATCACCCGCGTTCGAGCGATGCCGTGGATCATGGTCGTGCAGCTCGCGATGACGCTGCGCAAGCACTGGAAGTACCTCACGCCCGGCGAGCGTACGCAGCTGGCGTCGCTGCTCAAGAAGTCCCAAGGCGTGCCGACGAAGCTCACGCCCGCCGAGCGCGCCGACGTGCGCCGCCTCGTGCGCAAGCTCGAGCCGATCACGATCGCCCGCAGCGTCGCGCCGATCGGTAAGCGCGCGGTCAAGGGTCGACGCTAGCCACCATCGCCGCGGGCCGCCCGGCGGCCCATCCATAGACTGAGAATCATGGGCGCCCTCGAAGACCGCACTCGCTTCGAACCGTCCGAGGTCGAGCCGCGGATCCTGCGGCGCTGGATCGACAGCGGGCTCGTGCACCCGAAGCCCACCGGCACGGCGGCCGAGAACTTCTCGATCGCGGTGCCGCCGCCGAACGTCACCGGCGCGCTGCACATGGGCCACGCGCTGAACGGCTCGATCCAGGACGTGCTCAGCCGCTCCAACCGTATGCGCGGGCGCAACACGAAGTGGATCCTCGGCACCGACCACGCCGGTATCGCCACCCAGCGCCAGGTCGAGAAGCAGCTCGAGCGGCGCGGCACGTCGCGCGAGGCGATCGGCCGCGAAGCGTTCGTCGAGCAGGTCTGGGAATGGCGCGACCTCTACGGCGGCACGATCATCGACCAGTTCAAGCGCCTCGGCGCGACGCTCGACTACGACGACGAGCGCTTCACGATGGACGAGCGCTACGCCGAGGCCGTGCTCAAGGTCTTCGTCGAACTCTACGAGCAGGGCCACATCTACCGCGACAACTATCTTGTCAACTGGGACCCGGGTTTGCGCTCGGCGATCTCCGATCTCGAGGTCGAGGAGCACGAGGGCGTCGTCGACACGCTGTACTCGATCGCCTACCCGCTCGCGTCCGGCGACGGCGAGGTCGTCATCGCGACGGTGCGCCCGGAGACGCTGCTCGCCGACACCGCCGTCGCCGTGCATCCCGCCGACGACCGCTACCACGCGCTCGTCGGCGAGGAGCTGATCCTGCCGCTCGTCGGCCGGCGCCTGACGATCATCGCCGACGACTACGTCAAGACCGACTTCGGCACCGGCGCGCTGAAGATCACCCCGGGCCACGACCCCAACGACTTCGAGATCGGCAACAGGCACGCACTAGAGCGCATCAGCGTCATCGGCGAGGACGGGCTCATGACCGCGCAGGCCGGTGAGCGCTACGCGGGCCTGACGGTGATGGCGGCGCGCGAGCGCGTCGTCGCCGACCTCGAGGCGCAGGGGCTAATCCGCGCGCGTGAGGAGTACGTCCACACCGTGCCCTACAGCCAGCGCTCGGGCGAGCGCATCGAGCCGCTCATCTCGCTGCAGTGGTTCATGCGCATGGACGAGCTCGCCGGGCCCGCGATCGACGTCGTGCGCGACGGGCGTGTGCGCATCCACCCGCCGTCGCAGTCCAAGCGCTACGTCGACTGGCTGTCGGAGATCCGCCCGTGGTGCGTCTCGCGCCAGCTCTGGTGGGGCCATCAGATCCCCGTCTGGTACCGCGGCAGCGAGACCTACTGCGGGCTCACCGCGCCCGACGGCGACGGCTGGACGCAGGACCCCGATGTCCTCGACACGTGGTTCTCGTCGGCGCTGTGGCCGTTCGCGACACTCGGCTGGCCCGAGAAGACGCCCGAATTGCAGGCCTTCTATCCGACCGACGTGCTGTCGACGGCGCGCGACATCCTCTTCCTGTGGGTCGCGCGGATGGTCATGATGGGCCTGCGCTTCGCCGGCGACGTGCCGTTCTCCGACGTCTACGTGCACTCGATCATCCAGGCGCCCGACGGGCGCCGGATGAGCAAGTCGCTCGGCACCGGTATCGACCCGCTGGATCTCATCGACGGTGGCCCGCGCCCGCCGGTGTATTCGAAAGCGTCCCACCCGGCGGGCGACTTCCCGGCCTATGGCTCCGACGCCGTGCGCTTCGGCCTGCTCGCGATGTCCTCGACGCAGGACGTGCGCTTCAGCGAGGAGAAGATCGCGCAGGGCCAGGCGCTCGCGAACAAGCTCTACAACGCGACCCGCTTCGTCGCGCTGCGCGTCGGCGTCGGCGTCGGCGTCGGCGTCGGCGCCGGCGCGGGCGCGCCGAATGGCGGCGTGCCGCGCGGCGCGCGGCACGCGGCGCCGCCGCAGCCGCGCACCGTCGAGGATCGCTGGATCCTCTCGCGGCTGCAGGCGATCGAGGCCGAGACGCGGGCGCGCATCGACGGCTTCGACTTCGCGAAGGCCGCGCTCGGGCTGTACGACTTCGTCTACGGCGAGCTCTGCGACTGGTACCTCGAGCTCGTCAAACCGCGGCTGTCGGAGGACGCCGATCCCGACGACCGCGCGGCGCTCGGCGCGACGCTGCTGCACGTCCTGCGCGAGACGATCGCGACGGCGCACCCGATCATCCCGTTCGTCACCGAGGAACTGTGGGACCTGCTCGGCTACACGCCCGCCGAGGGCCTGCTCGCGGCCGGACGCCTGCCCGAGCCCGACGAGGCGCTGCGCGACCCCGCCGCCGAGGAGGCGATGAGCCACGCGATCGAGGCGATCAAGGCGCTGCGTACCTGGCGCGACTCCGTCCACGTGAAGGCCGGTGCCGTCGTCCCCGGCGTGCTGCGCGCCGACGGCTACGACGAGACGGCCGCGCGGATCGCCGGCCTGGCGCGCTTGGAGTTCGTCGCCGAGGAGGCCGCGACGGAGCCGGTCGCGACGATCGCGATCCCCGGCGGCGCCGTCGACGTCCTCGCCTCCGACGCCGTCGACCTCGGGGCGGCCTCCGAGCGCCTCGCGAAGGCCCGCGAGACGCTCGAGCGGGAGATCGCTCGCGCGCAGGCCAAGCTCGCCAACGAGCGCTTCGTCGCGAAGGCGCCGGCGGACGTCGTCGACGGGGAGCGCGCGAAGCTCGAGCGCCTGCGGGCCGAGCTCGCGGCGCTGGAGGATCCGGCGGGGGACGGCTGAGTGCTCCCGGCTGTGAGTCCCACGCTCGCGTCGGCCGCGGTCTGGAGCGCCGCCGACGCCGAGCGCTGGCTGCTGTCGCTCGAGCTGTTCGGGATGCGCTTCGGCCTTGATCGCATGCACAAGCTCATGGGGCAGCTCGGCGCGCCGAACGAGGCCTTCCGCGCGATCCACGTCGTCGGGACGAACGGCAAGTCCTCGACGGTGCGGATGATCGCCGCCGTCCTCGCGCGCCACGGCGTGCGGGCGGGCGCCTACCTCTCGCCGCACCTCGTCAGCTTCGCCGAGCGCATCCGGATCGACGGCGTCGACGCGTCGCCCGAGCGCTTCGCGGCTGCGGCGGCGCGCGCCCACGCCGCCGCCGAGGCCGTCGATCGCACGCTCGACGCCGACGACGGCGTCACGCAGTTCGAGGCCCTGACCGCCGCCGCGTACGCACAGCTCGCCGAGGCGCATGTCGAGGTCGCGGTCGTCGAGGCCGGCCTCGGCGGGCGCTGGGACGCGACGAACGTCATCGATGCCGAGATCGTGGTGCTGACGAACATCGGCCTCGAGCACACGCGCTGGCTCGGCTCGACGGTCGCCGAGATCGCGCGCGAGAAGCTCGCCGTCGTGAAACGCTCCCACCCACCCACGAGGCTCGTGCTCGGCCACGACCTGCACCCCGATGCCGATGCCGAGGCGCTGCTGACGGCCGAGCGCCGGGGCGCCACGATCCTGCGCGCGCCCGCCGCGGCCGATGCGCTCGCGCCCGGCCTGGAGCTGCTCGCCCGCGGCGCGTTCCAGCGGCGCAACTTCGCCGTCGCCTGCACCGCCGCGGGCGCGTACCTCGGCGCGCTCGAGGCGCCGGCGGTGCGCGCCGCCGCATCCTCGACGGCGGTTCCCGGGCGCTTCGAGGTGCTGGCTGATCCCGCAGGGGAAGGCGGCGAGCTCGTCCTCGACGGCGCGCACAACGCCGCCGGCACCGCGGCGCTCATGGAGTCGCTGCCGGCGTTTCTCGCCGGCCGTGAGCTCGTCGCGGTGGTGTCGGTGCTCGAGGACAAGGACGCCCGCTTGATGCTCGCCGGCCTGCTCTCGCGCTGCGACGGCGTCGTGTTCACGGCGAGCACGAACCCGCGCGCGATCGCCGCGCCCGCGCTCGCGGCCCTCGCCGAGCCGCTGACCGTGGGCCTGCGGACCCGCGTCGAGCCCGACCCGCGGCGCGCGCTGCGCGCCGCGCGCGAGCTCGCAGGACCCGCCGGCGTCGTGCTGGCGACCGGCTCGATCTACCTCGTCGCGGATCTCACGCGGCCCGCCGGCTCGGGCTCGGGGTCGACGCTGTGAGCGATCACCGCCCCTCGACGTTCGTCCTGATCGCCGCCGTCGCGATCATCGTCGCGCTCGTGATCCTCGTGTTCTTCGCGGTCGGCTACGGCCTCGGCCGCATGTTCCTCTAGATGAGTAGTTCCACGACCCCGCGCCCGCAGAAAGCCGTCTCGCGGCGATCGCCGCCACGCCCGATCGGCCGCAATACAACCAGGTATGGCCACCGATCGGGCGCGACGGCGCTCATCCACGATCCGGCTCCCTGCGAACACGCGGCCGTGGAACTACTCATCTAGCGGATCGCAGCCTGTGGCGAGCAGGAATCGCCGAGTCAGCGTCTAAACTCACCCGACCGTGCTCGCTGTCTTCGGCATCAACAGCGGCGGGTTGAACCTCGCGGTCAACCTGCTGATCCTGTTCCTCGTCGTGATCTATCTGGCGCTCGTGTACTGGACGTACATGGATGCGCTGCGACGGATCTCCGACCCGATGCTCGTCATCTGCGCGACGGTCGTGGCGCTGTTCCCGTTCATCGGGACGATCCTCTACGTGATCGTCCGCCCGCCTGAGTACCTCGACGACATCCGCGAGCGCGAGCTCGAGATGCAGGCCGCCGAGGCCCGCCTGACGGACATGAACTACATGTTGTGCCCGCACTGTGACTACGAGGTCGAGAAGGACTTCCTACGCTGTCCCACGTGTCTGCGCAAGCTGCGCTCGCCGTGCGGGACCTGCGGACGTCCGCTCGATCCGGCATGGAAGATCTGCCCGTACTGTGAGGCAGAGCTTTCGGGCACCGAGGGCCGCACACGCCGGCGGGCTGCCGCCGGCGAGCCCTGACCGCAGTACCTGAACCCCACCGCTAGGAGAACTTCACGATGGACCGGACCCTGATCCTGGTCAAGCCCGACGCGTTCGCTCGCCGCCTCATCGGCGAGATCATCGCGCGATTCGAGCGCAAGGGCCTGGAGCTCGTCGCGCTCGAGATGATGACCCTCGACGAGGCCACGGCGCGCGAGCACTACGCCGAGCACGATGGCCAGCCGTTCTTCGACGGGCTCGTCGCGTTCATCACGTCGGGCCCGGTCGTCGCGATGGTGCTCGAGGGCGCGGACGCCGTGGTGGCCGCGCGCAACCTCATCGGGACGACGAACCCCATCGAGGCGGCGCCGGGATCGATCCGCGGGGACCTCGCGACGGTGATGGCCCGCAACCTCGTCCACGGCTCGGACTCCCCCGAGTCGGCCACGCGCGAGATATCCATCTTCTTCGGCGACCTGGCCGGCGCCGCCCGCCCGTAGCTTGCCCCGGGAGGCCCTGGTCCTCGCCAGCCGCTCGCCGCAGCGCAGCGCGATCCTCGAGCAGCTCGGCATCGCGTTCGAGGTGCTGGCGACCGACGTCGACGAGCTCGAGCGCGGCGTCCCGCACGACGTCGCTCGCGCCAACGCCCTCGCCAAGGCACGGGCCGCCGCGATCCTGCGACCGGGACGGCGCGTGCTCGGCGTCGACACGATCGTCGTCATCGACGGAGACATCCTCGGCAAGCCGCCCTCCGAGACGGCCGCCGCAGCGATGCTCAAACGGCTCTCAGGGACGACCCACGAGGTCATCAGCGGGCTTGCGTTGCTCGATTCGGGCAACCCTCAGGTTGTGCATGAGGTAACGAAAGTGACGTTTCGAACGCTCGACGACGCCCTCGTGCAACGCTACGTGCGGACCGGCGAATGGTCCGGAAGAGCGGGCGGATACGCCATCCAAGGGCAGGGTGCGGGGCTTGTTCGCCGCATCGTGGGCGACTATCTCAACGTGGTCGGTCTGCCGGTGGTCGCATTGCTCGACCTCGACTTGAGCCTGATGCTCAGGGAGAACTAGAGGGATGCGCTTGACGCGACCGATCCGCCGCTAGACTCCAGCGCAGCGCTGACCCCCCGCAAGCGCCTTCACATGGACCTTCGCGGGGGTCTCGCCATCTCCTGATGGGCTTCTTCAGCTACCTCACCGGCTTCGGTGGCCGCGACATGGCCGTCGACCTGGGCACAGCGAACACTCTCGTCTATGTACGGGGTCGCGGCATCGTGCTCTCGGAGCCTTCTGTCGTCGCGATCGACTCGCGCAGCGGCGAGGTCCACGCCGTCGGCATCGAGGCGAAGCGGATGCTCGGCCGCACGCCGGGGACGATCTCGGCGATCCGGCCGCTGAAGGACGGCGTCATCGCCGACTTCGACGTCACCGAGGAGATGCTGCGCCACTTCATCCAGAAGGTGCACCAGAACCGCTGGGCGCACCCGCGCGTGGTCGTCTGCGTCCCGTCCGGCGTGACCGGCGTCGAGAAGCGCGCCGTCGAGGAGGCCTGCCTGTCGGCCGGCGCGCGCCAGGCGTACCTGATCGAGGAGCCGATGGCGGCCGCGATCGGGGCCGGCCTGCCGGTCGGCGAGCCGACCGGATCGATGGTCGTCGACATCGGCGGCGGCACGAGCGAGGTCGCAGTCATCTCGCTCGGCGGGATCGTCGTCAGCCAGTCGATCCGGATCGGCGGCGACGAGCTCGACGAGGCGATCATCAACTACGCAAAGCGGGAGTACAAGCTGCTCATCGGCCAGCAGACGGCCGAGGAGGTGAAGCTCGAGATCGGCTCTGCGCACCCGATGGCCGAGGAGGTGCAGGCCGAGATCCGCGGGCGCGACATGGTGTCGGGCCTGCCGAAGACCGTGGTGCTGACGAGCGAGGAGATCCGCCAGGCGCTCGAGGAGCCGCTGTCGCAGATCATCGACGCGGTCAAGGAGACGCTCGACCGCACGCCGCCGGAGCTGTCCTCGGACATCATGGATCGCGGGATCATGCTCGCCGGCGGCGGTTCGCTGTTGCAGGGCCTCGACGAGCGCCTGCGTGAGGAGACGCAGATGCCGTGCCATCTCGCGGAGTCACCGTTGACCTGCGTCGCCGTCGGCTCCGGCCGCTCGCTCGAGGAGTTCGAAGTCATCCACCGCACGAACAAGAACTCGAAGAACCGCCGGCGTCGCTACTAGCGCGCGACGGGTCCGCAGAACCACGACAACGCCTTGGAGCCAACACCCACGTGTACGACAAGACGGTCCGGCGGCGCCGGGCAGTCCTCGGACTGCTCGTCGCCGGCTCCCTGATCCTGCTCACTGCCTACTTCGGCGAGTCCGGTGGCGGCGCTCTGCACGGTGTGCAGCGCGGCACGAGTGAGATCCTCAATCCGGTTCAGGAGGGCGCGAGCCGTGCCCTGAAGCCGGTGCGCGACCTCTTCGGGTGGTTCGGTGACACGCTCAACGCGAAGGGCAAGGTCAAGAGCCTCACCGCCGAGCGGGACCGGCTGCGGACGGAGCTCGCGCTGAACGACAGCGCGGTCTACGACAACCGCCGCATGAGCAAGCTGCTGCAGACCGACGCCGCGCTCAGCATGAACGACTACGCGCCGAAGACCGGTCGCGTCATCTTCCAGTCGCCGACCGTCTGGTACGCGACGATCCGCGTCGACGTCGGCTCGAGCGACGGCGTCCGCGTCGGTCAGCCGGTGATGAACGAGGCGGCGATGATCGGGCGCGTGACGACGGTGCTCAGCGGCGCAGCGATCGTCACGCTGCTGACGGACACGAGCTCGAGCGTGTCGGCGCGCGCGGGCGTGCGCAACGTGCTCGGGCTCGTCGAGCCCGTCGGTGCCGGCAACCCGAACGACATGCTGTTCAAGTTCGGCGGGCCGAACGCCAAGCTCCATCCCGGCGACCGCGTGCGCACGAGCGGGACGGTCTCGAACACCGACAAGCTGCCGCTGCGCGAGCCGCCGGGCCTGCCGATCGGCGTCATCACGCGGATCGACCACGGCGGCACCGACACCGAGGAGATCCACCTCAGGCCGTACGCGAACATGCGCGACCTCGACTTCGTCCAGGTCCTGACTCGCCCCGACGGGCCGGCGGGCGGATGACCTCACCGACGCGCAAGCTCGTCGCCCGGCTCGTCGCGCTCGCGATCGCCGGCGTCGTCGTGCAGACCGCGGCGATCTCGCAACTGCCGATCGCCGGCGCCAACGCCGACATCACGCCGCTGCTCGTGATGGCCGTCGGCCTGCTCTGCGGCTCACTCGCCGGCGGCTGCTTCGGCTTCGGCATCGGCCTCTTCTTCGACATCGTCTCGATGCAGATGCTCGGCGTCACCTCGCTCGTGCTGCTGACGGTCGGCTACGGCGCCGGCCGCCTGCGCGAGGCACGCGATCCGGAGGGCACGCTCGTCCCGCTCGCGACCGGTGCGGCCGCGACGCTGACCTTCAGCGTGCTGTTCGCGCTCATGCAGTTCCTGCTCGGCGCCAACACGCCGGTGAGCTGGGCGCTGCTGCGTCAGACGCTCGCGACGCTCGTCATCAACGCGCTCATCGCGCTGCCGGTCTACGCGCTCGTCCGGCGCATCCTGCTGCGCGCGCTGCCCGAGGACCCGCGGCGCCGGCGCCGGCGCGCCTACACGACCGGCGGCCTGTCGCCGCTGTCACGCTCATGATGGAACCCGTCTCCGATCGCCGCCCCCCGATCACCCCGCAGCTCGCGCTGCGCGTCGCGATCTTCGGCGCGGTCGCCTTCGGGCTGTTCGCGATTGTCTTCTTCCGCCTGTGGTACCTGCAGGTGCTGTCCGGCGAGCAGTACCTCGCGCAGGCGAACTCCAACCGCGTGCGCACGATCTCGATCCCCGCGCCGCGCGGCCGGATCCTCGACCGCAACAGCAAGGTCATCGTCCAGAACGACTTCGCCGCCGTCATCGAGGTCGACCCGGCGTCGCTCCCGCAGGCCGAGCGCGACCTCGCGGCGACCTGGGGGCAGAAGATGACCGCGCGCGCGGCGCTGCCGAAGGGCCACCACGGTGACCCGATCAAGATCGCGCCGATCCCGACGGCCGCGCTGCGCGCTCGCTACGCGCACCTCGCGAAGGTGCTCGGCACCACCGCCACCGGCATCCATCGCACGGTTGTGCGCTCACTCGTGCTCGTGCCGTACTCCGCCGCTCGCGTCAAGACCGACGTGCCGCTCTCGGTGCTTGCCTACATCCGCGAGCGCCCCGCGGAGTTCCCCGGCATCAAGGTCGACCAGGCGTACCTGCGCGACTACCCGCACAAGCAGCTCGCCGCCCAGATCCTCGGCTACGTCGGGCAGATCAGCAACGGCGAGCTCAAGGAGAAGCGCTACCGCGGCGTCAAGCCGGGCACGATCGTCGGCAAGGACGGCCTCGAGCGCACGTACGACAAGTACCTGCGCGGGCAGGACGGCGTTCGCAAGGTGCAGGTCGACGCGAACGGGCGCCCGATCGCCAACGCGCTGCTGAAGGACAAGAAGCCCGTGCCGGGCCAGCGCCTACAGCTCTCGCTCGACCTCGGCCTGCAGCAGGCCGCGCAGAAGGCGATCTCCGGGCCGCTGAACCCGGGCGACAACGCGGGGGCGTTCGTCGCGCTCGATCCGCGCTCGGGCGAGGTCCTCGCGATGGGCTCCAACCCCTCGTTCGACCCGTCGATCTTCGCCAAGACGCTGACCGATGCCCGCGCCAAGGAGCTCTTCGGCCAGGGCAAGGACAGCGGGCCGGGACCGATCTTCGACCGCGCCATCGCCGGCGGCTATCCGACGGCCTCGACGTTCAAGCCGTTCACTGCGCTGGCCGGCCTCGCCAACGGCGTCATCACGCCGGACACGACCGTCGACGATGGCGGCTGCATCCAGGTCGGCGAGATCGAGCGCTGCAACGCCAAGCACGAGGCTTACGGCACCGTCAACCTGATGAAGGCGATCCAGGTCTCCTCGGACGTCTACTTCTACAAGCTCGGCATGGAGGCCTGGCACCACGGCGGCTCGATCATCCAGCGCGAGGCGCGGATGTTCGGCTTCGACCGCCCGACCGGCATCGACCTGCCTGGCGACATCGCCGGCGGCGGCACGATCCCGGACCAGGCCTGGCGTAGGGACATCAACGCCAAGGAGCGCTCCTGCCGGGCCAAGAAGCACATCTCGCTCGCGGCGACGGGCGTTGCTGCGGGCGCGGCGGGTTGCGGGCTCTCGGACCTGCGCGACTTCAACTTCGGCGACAACGCGAGCCTCGCGATCGGCCAGGGCGACGTCATCGCCTCGCCGCTGCAGGTCGCCGTCGCCTACGCGGCGATCGAGAACGGCGGCACGATCGTCAAGCCGCACCTCGGCCTGAGCATCGAGAGCCCGGCCGGCGAGCTCGTCCAGCGCATCGAGCGCAGCGCCTCGCGCAAGATCTCGATCGACCCGTCGAACCTGGCGGTCGTGCGCGAGGGCCTGCGGCTCGCCGCCAGCACGCCGGAGGGCACCTCGGGCGACGTCTTCGCCAACTGGGATCATGGCCGCTATCCGATCCATGGCAAGACCGGTACCGCCCAGCAGCCGTTCCCGAAGCAGGACCAGTCCTGGTACGTCGCCTACGTGCCCGATCCGAAGCGGCCGATCGTCGTCGCCGTGACGGTCGAGAACGGCGGCTTCGGCGCCGCCGTCGCCGCGCCGATCACCTGCCAGATCCTCGCCAAGCAGTACAAGGAGGACCCGAGCAAGTGCCAGAAGGGGGCGTCGGGAGCGCGATGAACGAGCCTCCCGCCTCCCGCCTGCCGGCCGGCCTGCGGCTGCCGTTCGATCCGCTGCTCGCGCTCGCGACGATCGGGCTCATGGCGATGGCGTTGATCTCGCTGAACGTCTCGAGCGCCGCCGCGGGCGAAGGTCACACGTACGCCGTGCGCCAGGGCATCTTCTTCGCGATCGGGACGGTCGCCGCGATCGTCCTCAGCCGGCTGGACTACTCGCGCCTGCGCGAGCTCAAGTACGGCGTCTACGGCCTCATGATGGCCGGCATCCTGATGGTGGCGGTCTTCGGCGGCGTCACGAACGGATCGCGCCGCGCGATCCAGTTCGGGCTCTTCGAGGTCCAGGCGTCGGAGTTCGGCAAGGTCCTGCTGTGCGTCGCGTTGGCGGCGTTCGCGGTCGATCGCGCCCGTGGCCTCGGCGAGCGCGACACGACCGCGCGGCTCGTGCTCGTCGGCATGGTGCCGGCGATCTGCGTCATGGCGGGCGACCTCGGGACGGGCCTCGTCTACATCGTCGTCCTGCTCGCGGTGCTGTTCGTCGCGGGCGTCAGCTGGCGCCATTTCGCGGGTCTGTTGACCCTTGGCATGCTGTCGATCACTATCGTGCTCGTTGCCGCGCCCGCGCTGGGCGTGACGGTACTCAAGCCTTATCAGGTAGATCGCCTGACCGCCTTTGTCCATCCGACCGCGGATCCGGGTAAGGCGGGCTACAACCAGAACCAGTCGCGGATCGCGATCGGCGCGGGCCAGAAGACGGGCCGCGGCAAGCGCGCGACACAGGGACCACTCAAGTTTCTTCCCGAGCAAAGCACGGACTTCAAATTCGCCGAGATCGCGGAGCGATGGGGCTTCGCCGGTGCCGGTTTCGTCCTCTCGCTCTACGCGCTGCTGATCTGGCGCGGTCTACGGATTCTCACCGTGGCCAAGAACCTGTACGGCGCGCTCATCGCCGGCGGCATCGTGGCCATGCTCCTGTTTCAGGTCTTCATCAACGTCGGCATGAACGTGGGGATCATGCCCATCACCGGTATCCCGCTTCCGCTGCTGTCCTACGGCGGCAGCTCGGTGATCGCAACCCTCTTGGCCATCGGCCTCCTGCAGTCGATCTACGCGCAAGGGCGCGTGGCGGCTGCTGCGAAGGGCCGGGGCCGCACGCTCTAACCAAAGGAATCGTCTTTTCATGAAGAAGCAACTGCTGGTCAGCGTCGATCGCGGGGAGACCCGGGTCGCGCTGTTGGAGGCGACCGGCTCGCCGGGCGCCGCGAAGAAGCCCGCCACCACCACGGCGTCGACGCGTGCCAAAAAGGACCCGGCCCCGGGCTACCGCGTCGCCGAGCTGTACTTCGAGCGCCGCGGCGCGCGCTCGATCGTCGGCAACATCTACAAGGGCAAGGTCGACAACGTGCTCGCCGGCCTCGAGGCGGCGTTCGTCGACATCGGCCTCGACAAGAACGGCTTCCTGCACGTCGACGAGATCGTCATCCCCGGCGTCGACGTCGGCCGTCGCGGCCGTGGCAAGGAGGGCGGCTCGAAGATCACCGAGCTCATCAAGCCCAGCCAGGAGATCGTCGTGCAGGTCGTCAAGGACCCGCTGAAGAGCAAGGGTGCGCGGCTGTCGATGGAGCTGACGATCGCCGGGCGCTACATGGTCTACGCCCCGACCGGCGAGGGCATCGGCGTCTCGCGACGCCTCGACGACAAGGAGCGCGAGCGCCTGCGCCGCGAGACGAAGGGCCTCGACCTGCGGGGCGGCGGCGCGATCATCCGCACCGCCGCCCATGGCGCGATGCGCGAGCACTTCGAGCGCGAGCTGCAGTACCTCTTCAAGCTGCACGAGGTGCTCGAGAAGCGCGTCGCCGAGACGCCGGCGCCGGGGCTCGTCTTCCAGGAGGCCGACCTCTCCGTGCGCGTCGTGCGCGACATCTTCTCCGAGCACTTCGAGCGTGCGATCGTCGACGACCCGCACCAGCATCAGCGCCTCATCTCGTTCTTCACGCGCACCGCGCCCGAGCTCGTCGACCGCGTCGAGCTCTACGACGACAAGGCCCCGCTGTTCGCCGCCTACGGCGTCGACAAGGTCATCGACGGGCTCATGACGCGGCGCGTCGACCTGCCGTCGGGTGGCTACCTGATCATCGACTACGCCGAGGCGCTGACCGTCATCGACGTCAACTCGGGGTCGTTCATCGGCCGCGGCAAGGGCGCGCGCCTGGAGGACACGATCACGACGACGAACCTCGAGGCCGCCGAGGAGGTCGTCAACCAGCTGCGCCTGCGCGACATCGGCGGCATCATCGTCATCGACTTCATCGACATGGCCCGCGCGCGCAACCGCGACGCCGTCCTGAAGACGCTGCGAAAGACGTTGGACGAGGACCGCACCAAGACCTTCACGGCGGAGATCTCCAAGCTCGGCCTCGTCGAGATGACGCGCCAGAACGTCACCGAGGGCGTGCGCGAGATCATCTCGCGGCCGTGCCCGACCTGTGACGGCGACGGCGTCATCAAGTCCGAGGAGACGATCGCGATCGAGTTCGAGCGCCGTCTGCGGACGCTGGTGAAGAAGGCGCCGAAGAAGCACGAGGCGTTCCTCGTGCAGATGAACCCGCGCGTCAGCGCGCAGTTCACCGGCAACGGCAAGCGCGTCCTGCACGCGATCGAGGAGGAGACGGGCCGGCGCTTTCACTTCACCGGCTCCGAGGGCCTGCCGCTCGACCACTTCGACATCATCATGGAGGGCTCGCGCGAGGAGGTCATGGAGCGCGCGGTGCCGTTTCGCGAGGGCGACGAGGTGCTCGTGCACATCGTCGAGCCGCACATGTATGACGTCGACGACGCTGTCGCCAAGATCGACGGCTACATCATCTCGGTGGCGGGCGGCGGGCGCTTCGTCGGCATGAAGAAGCTCGTGCGCATCCAGAGCCCGGGCCGCACGTCGGCGACGGCGATCATGCTCGACGCGGGCGAGCCGGAGGTCGCCGAGAAGCCGGTGATCGAGCCGTCTCGGCCTGCCCGGACGCGCTCGCGGGCGAGGGCGTCTGCGCCCGCGCCCGAGCCGGTCGCGGGGTCGGCCGACGCTGCGTCGGAGGACTCGGGCGACGACGCGCCCGACGAAGCGGCTTCCGATGGCGAGCCGCCGGACTCGTCGGAGGGCGACGACGTGGAGTCCAAGCCGCGGCGCCGCGGCCGCAGAGGCGGACGGCGCCGCTCGCGCGCCACCGCCGACTCGGCGGCGGCGGGCGAGTCGTCGTCCGGATCATCGTCTGACAGCTGAGCTCTCGGCGAGCGCCGCGCGGCGAGACCGCCGCGTGGTGGCCGAGCGTCCTGGCCGCCGGAGGGGCGAGCCGCGATGTGGCCAAGTGTTCTGGCCGCGATGGTGGCCGCCGCCGCGGGACGGTCAGAGCGTGACGAGCTCGCGATCAGCCTCGCCGGCCGTCGTGAACTCGAACCCGAGCAGCGCACGGCCTTCGAGGGCCTCAGCGACGCGGCGAAGGGTCTCGGTGCTCGTGCGGTGCTGCCCGCTCTCGATGCGGGAGATCACCGACGCCGTGCTGCCCATGCGCTGGGCGAGCTGCTGCTGGGAGAGGCCGAGGTGCCCACGGCGCATGATCACCATCCGGGCGAGCTCCTCGAAGGGCCGCAGACGATCCTGCGCCTCGCGGTACTCCGCGCTGCGCGAGCGCTTGCCCTGGATGTGCTCATCAACGCTCGTCCCGATCGGGCTGTGATCGTCGGCCATGTCGTGGTCCTCCTCCGGCTCGGCTTGTGACGACGAGGTTAGCAATTCTGCTAACACGGCCTTGGTCGGTCGGCACCGCTACGGGGCGTCGCTGCCGGCCGGCCGTGGCGGCACGCGCGCGTCCGCGTCCATGCGGGCCTTGAAGTCCATCCATCGGTCACGCGCGATGACGATCTCGCGGTCGGGGATCTTTGCCGTGTGCTTGGCGAAGATGTGCAGCAGGATCATGAGCCGGTCCGAGCGGCGGTACAGGACGCGATACAGCCTCCGGCCGTAGTGGCAGCGCAGCTCCCGCAGCTCGCCGTCGACCTGGGAGCTGTGCGGGAAGGGCAGATGTGGGACCCGGTCGTTGAGCAGATTCAGGCGGGCGAGCTGGTTCTCGATCGCCGCCTGCGCGTCGTCGTCGAGCGCGTCAACGAACGCGCGGACCGGCTCGTGTCCGCGTCGGTCGCGGTAGTAGACGGCCTGGAATGCACTCACGTCGCGCAACGTATGCGTTCGAGGACCGTGTCAGGGATCCAGCGTCATCCGCTCTGGTCAACGTCGCCAGTCGCTGCGAGCATTCGCACGATCTCGCTCGCGGCTTCGTCGCCGACGACCGTCGCGAGGGCTTGCAGGAACCCCCGGGTCTCGACCTGTGGACGCAGCTCGAGCAGCTTTGCGGACGTTGTTCTGAACCTGCGGAATGCCCATCCCCGCTCGGATGAGCAGCGCGCGGCCGTGCAGCCCGATCGCCGCCTCGAGCTGCTCGCGCTCGGCGGCGAGGATGCCGAGCTGGCTGATCGACGTGGCCATGCCGGCTTGGTTTCCGAGTCGCTCGTCGATGTCGAGGGAGCGGCGGTATTGGGTGTCGGCTTCGCTGAGGTCGCCGCGGGCGTGCGCGAGCATGCCGAGCGGGCGGTAGCTGGCGGCCATGCCGGCTTGGTTTCCGAGTCGCTCGCTGATGTCGAGGGCGCGGCGGTATTGGGTTTCGGCTTCGCTGAGGTCACCACGGTCCTGCGCGAGGATGCCGAGCTGGTGCGTCCAGGCGGCTGCGCGTTCGCCGTCCGGTGAGAGGCGGGCGAGCGTGTCGCGGACGAGCTCCGATTCCTGCTCCCACGCGCCCCAGGCATGGAGCCGGGAGCAGACGACCTCGGTGACCGCGCCGGCCGCTTCGGGGTCGTCGGTTGCAAGCAGGTGGTGGCGCGCCTCGAGCAGATCGTGGACGTCGGCGTGGCGCTCCTGGAGCCAGACGTCGACGCGCCAGCGCCAGTAGTCGGCTGCGAGCCGGTGGGCGGCGATGACGGTCTCGCTCTCGCCCGCCTCACCGAGTCGACGCTCGAGCTCGCTCGCGGTCCAGCGGTGCACGAACGCGAGCAGCCCGCGTCGCCGTCCTCGATGGACAGCAGGGTCGAGGCGCGGCAGGCGTCGAGCAGATCCTGCAACTGTTCGGGCGATCTGCGCGGGGGCGCGGGCGCTCGCTGCTGCTCGATCAGAAGGGGCCTGACGGCGGCCTGGACGTCGGCGGGCAGCGCGGTGAATTCGAGCGGCTTGTCGGTCGCGATGCCCGCGGCCTCGAGGATCGCGCGGATCTGCTGCTCGGCGCCGTCGTGGTCGGGGACCGAGGCCGCGTCGTCGTCGGGCTCGCCGACCTGGAACAGGAGCGCGTTGGTGTCGACGGGCTCACGGTAGACGGACGCGCCGATGAGCAGTTCGCGGGCGCCGGGGACGGACTCCAGCGAGACGAGGAGGTCGTCGAGCAGGACGTCGTCGGCGGCGAGCGTCGCGACCTGGGCCACCGCGGCGTCGAGCTCCCATCCGGTCTTGAGCAGGTCGGCGGCGCGCGCACCGAGCTCCTTGGTGAGCGCGGCTTCGAGACGGCGCTCGATGTCGGGGTAGCGGCCACCGCCGTCGGACAGCCGCGCGTCGAGGTACTCCAGCGAGCGGGGGTGGCCGCCGAGCATCCGCCAGACCTGTTCGACCTGTGTGTCGTCGAGCTGGCGGTCCAGCGCGGGCAGCGACCAGATGAGCTTGCGCGTCTCCGCGGCTGACAGTGCTCCGACCAGGGTGGAACTGCAGCGGGCGGGCGACGTCGTCGGGCAGCTCGAACTTGTAGCGGCTCGTGATCAGCAGCCTCCAGGTGCCGGGCTCGGCGGCGATCGCGGATAGCAGCGCGGCGAGCGTCGAGTCGCGCCCACTGCCGTCCGCGTGATCGGTGAGGTTGTCCTCGAAGTTGTCGAGCACGACGAGCAGAGGGACGGCGGCGACGGTGGGGTCCTCTCGCAGGAGCGCGAGCCGGTCGGCCCAGGGCACGTCGCTGCGGCCGGCGTAGTCGAGCGCTTCGGCGCGCTGCCGCCCAGCTGCTTTGTGACGATCAGGCGCCGGCGCAGCAGGGCCACAATCGCGCTGAGTACGGACTCGAAGCCCAGCTCACCCTCGAGCACGACCGGCCGCCGTTCTGGCTCGCGCTCGACCACCCGCGCCGAGAGCTCGGCGGCGAGCGTTGTCTTGCCGATCCCGCCGATGCCGTGCAGGACGACTCCGGCGCGGCCCGCCGCGAGCAGTTCGGCGGGCAGCCGGCGCTGCGCGCGGCGGCGGCCGACGAACTCCCCGACGGCCCGCGCGCTGACGCGGCCGATCGCGAAGCGCTGCGGCGGCGGTGCCGGCGCCTCGACGATCGCGGGGTCGAAGATCGCGACCGACCCGGCGCCCGCGAGGACGCTGAGCACAGCCCACTCTCCGAGCCCGGCGACTTGCTGCTCGCGCGTCTGCGTCGCGGTCTCGAGCTCCTGCTGGACGCCGCGGCGCGCGTCGCCGACCGCCGCGACGGCGTCCGGCACGCCGGCCTCGGCGAGCCGGCCGTAGATGCGCGCTAACGCCTTGGTGGCGTCGATGTCGGTCACCGACGTCTCGCTCGCGATCACGACCGCCGCGCCGCGCGCGGCGAGCGTGGCGGCGAACGACGGTGCGCCCGTGGCGTCGGCCGTGTTCGTGTAGCACGCAGCGAGCGCGATGACGGCCGGCATTCGGCCAGCCGGGATCGCCTCGTCGACGAAGTCGTCGGCGTTGATGACGCGCTCGCTGCCGTCGTCGTTCTCGATCGCCAGGCTGCCCGGCGAGCCGTGGCCGGAGATGTGCAGGACGTGGACCGGCTCGACCTCCAGCGCGGCGTGGATCTGCGCCGTGGTCGCGAACGGCACGACGCGGACGTGGGCGTTGCCGTCACGCGCGGCACGGACGGCGGTCAGCACGTTGCGCAGCTCGCGCTCGTAGTCGAGCACGGGGCCGCTGCTGTTGTCCGGCGATGCGATCGCGACGAGGATCCGCAGCGGACCGGGGACGTCGGCTGGCGTACCGGCCGCGGCCACGCGGCGGTGGATGCCGACGAGCGGCGCAGCGCGAGCGGGCCGTCCGTTCGTGGGTCGGCGAGCGCCTCCCACGGCAGCCGCGTGAGCCTTGTCTCCGTGCAGGCGATCCCGAGCCGCAGCGGCTGGTGGGCGGCCTTGGCGCGGTCGAGCCGTTCGGTCAGCGCGTCTGCGATCGGCGGCGGCAGGAACGACTTCGTCAGCAGCCGCCCGGCGCGGTCGAGCGCGACGGTGCCGGGTTGCGCGCGGATGTCGTCGGCAACCTCACGCTGCGTGCCGGCGTTCGCTCGCGCCCGGCGCGTCTCGTCGACGGCATTGGCCAAGCCCTGGGTGACGCCGCCGTGATCGGCGCGCACGTCGAGATCGCCCCCCGACAGGCGAACCTGCGTCATATCGATGGTCAGCAGGAGATCGATCGGCTCGACGAGTGGCGCCGTCTCCAGCGCGCCGGGCTCGAGGTCTTCGATCTCCTCGCACAGCGCCTGCAGGCGCTCGCAGCGCGCGATCCAGACCGTGTGACGCAGCCAACCGTCGGCGCTGTTGTAGCGGCCCGAGACCACGCCGACGACGATGTCGTCGCTGAGCCGGCGCACCGGCGCGCCGCTCATTCCCGGGACGACGCGCGAACACGACAGCCATCCGAGCGGCTGGTGGTCGTCGCGCAGCGTCGCGCCGCCCCAGCTTCCGGGCGGGTCGAGGTAACGGAGCGTGTGCCCTGGATCGTCGATCTGCGCGACGCCGGCCACGACGATCGGCTCGTTCGGGGCGACATCGTCGGTCGCCGCGAGGCCGGCGATCGAGGCGTCCAACGGCGTCGACAATCGCACGATCGCGAGGTCCGCCGTCTCGTCGATCGCCGCGACGGTGCCTGTCCGCGACTCGCCGCCGGCGAGCGGATCGATCGTGACCTGGGCGTCGCGGGCGCCGGCGCCGAGCCCGTTGAGCACGTGCCAGGCGGTCGCGACGAACCCGGGCGCGAGTTGGAAGCACGTCCCGACCGGCTGTCCGGCGTCGTCGAGGACGCGGCCCAGGTAGGCCGGGACGCGCCGATCCGGGCCGGAGTCGTCACACGGCACAGCAGTCTTCACCTACGCTGCCTCCACAGGAGATCGCTTGACCGACGCGCGTCCGCCGCTTGCGGCCAGCTTAGGGATAGGGTGCCTCCCGTCGCCATGGCGTAGAATGCGCTACTCGGCGCCGTCAGGGCGCCGTTCGCGTGCGCCGGCCGACACCACGGCCGCGAGCGAGACCGTCTTCCGCATCACCCTCGGAGAGCTGACCACACCATGGCCTACGCAATCGTCAAGACCGGCGGCAAGCAGTACCACGTCGAGGAGGGGCAGACCCTGCTCGTCGAGCGCCTTCCGCAGGAGGAAGGTGCGACCGTCGCGCTGAAGCCGCTGCTGTTCCGCTCGACCGACACGATCTTCGACGCCAAGGGCCTGGAGGGCGTGTCCGTGACCGCGAAGATCCTCGCCCACGAGCGCGGCGAGAAGATCCGCGTCTTCAAGTTCAAGCCCAAGCGCGGCTACAAGCGCACCGCCGGCCACCGGCAGGAGCTCACGCGCCTCGAGATCACCGAAGTGAAGGGCTAACCGACATGGCACACAAGAAGGGGCTCGGCTCCTCACGCAACGGCCGCGACTCCAACGCCCAGCGCCTCGGCGTCAAGACGTTCGCCGGCGAGACCGTCAGCGGCGGCGAGATCATCGTCCGCCAGCGCGGAACGGTCTTCCGCCCCGGCCCCGGCGTCGGCATCGGCAAGGACGACACGCTGTACGCGATCGCGGCGGGCACGCTCGTCTTCGGGATCAAGCGCGGCAAGCGCATGATCTCGGTTGCACCGCACGACGACGCCGCCTGAGCCGGCGCCGCGGGCGCCGCGGCGCCGCCGTCGGGAGGCTCAGCCGATCGGCATCGTGCGGGTGACGGTGCCGCCGAAGTCGGCGGTCCAGTACCACCCGTACGTCGAGTCGGCATTCTGCGCGCGGCCGACCCCCATGACCTTGAACTTCGAGTTGAGCATGATCGAGCGGTGCGGCGGCGAGTTCTTCCACTGCGCGATCGTCGCTGCCGCGGCGCTCTCGCCGGCGGCGATGTTCTCGCCCTTCGTCGGCTTGTTGTAGCCGAACGCGTTCAGGCGCGAAGCGAAGTCGCGACCGTGGCTGTCGATGTGGTCGAAGTTGTCGTTGTGGGCCATGTCCTTGCTCATCCACTCGGCGGCGCGCACGAGCGCGACCGACACCTTGAGCGACGGGTGGCCGTTGTCGGCACGGAACTTGTTGATGGCCTTGCAAAGCGCCTTCTCCTGGGCGTCCAGGACCGGATCTGCGCTGGTGGTGGTCGACATGGTGTTCCTCTCTGGGTGGGCGCCCGAGCCTCGGGCGCTGTTACAGAGGTGATCGGCAGCAACGGTCCCGTGATACAGCAATCGCAGCGTGCGATGCATCACAGTAGCTCTCAGGGGGCGAGATCCTGGGGCGTCACGGCTCCCGTCTCGAACGCCCGCTGCGCGAGCGCCGCGCGCTTGTTGTGGGGCAGCTTGTCCAGCGCGAACGCGTCGAACAGCGCCCGCATGTGCGTCTTGATCGTCTCGACGCCGAGCACGAGCTCGTCGGCGATCTGGCGGTTCGTGGCGGGCACGGCGAACGAGCTATCCGCGCACGGGCGACAGAGCGCGACGAGGACGCGACGCTGCGCATCCGTGATCGCCGGCATCGCGCGCTGGCGCGAGGTCATCGTCGGCAGCGACTCGCGCCCCGTCGGGCTGCGGAACACCACGACCGTGCATCCGAGCCCGATCGCGTCGCCGTCGCGCAGGCGAGCGCGGCCGTAGACCCGTTCCCCGTCGATGAACGATCCGTTGTGCGAGCCGCCGTCGTCGACGAAGGTCCACTCGTCGCCGAAGCGCTCGAGGCTCGCGTGGACGCGCGAGACCTCGCCGTCCCACGCCAGCGCGAGCCCGTTGGACGCGCTGCGCCCGATCGTCAGCCGCTCCGGCGCGTCGCCGAGGTCGAGGATCTGCTGCGCGTGCTCACCGTCGCGGTACAGCAGGAACGGCCGCCCGAGGCGCTCGGCCGCGATGCGCTGCTTGAGCTCGGCGGGGGTGGCGCGGTGGAGGGCGTGGGGCAATTCCATGTCGGTCCACTGTACGTGGACGGGCAGCGGTTGCTCAATCCAACCCGAGGTCGGGAGGCGGGTCGCCCTCGGTGGTGAAGCGCACGAGGTCGGGCATGGTGAAGTCCTTCAGATCGGCGACTAGCGTGTCCGGAACCCAGGCAGGATCGCACCGCAGGTAGGAGCTTGGATCCGCTTCGAGCAGGCCGAGGAGCACCTCGGCGACGATCCGGCCGCCCACCGGTCCGAGGCGTACGCCCACATGGGCTTGCGCCTCACTGAGAACGTAGTACCACAGCGGCGTCGCGTCGACGCACGCGCGGCGCTGCTCTGGTGTGAGATCGGGCTGCGGCAACGCCGGGGGAAACAGCTGAGCCTCCGTGAGGGGTGTCTCACCCATCGTGCGGGCCACGTCGGGCCCCGACGGCAGTCCGAGCGCGTCCCCGCGGCGGAGGTCGAGCAGCGCCAGGACGTGATCATCGGCCACCTGCTGCGGGAGCCTGGACAGCCTGATTGCGATCGCCTGGTCGATCAGCAGGCTCGGCTGGGGACGGTGCGGGGGGTCAAACGGCGCCAGCTCGTAGAAGTACTCCCACTGGATCTCGAGCTCGGGGATGAGCTCACGGTGTCCGGTGAGGTGCGTTTCGGGTGGTCCCGGGGTTCCCTTCGGGAAGATCTTCAGGCCAGGGAACTCCGGGTTGGGGGGCCGGTCGTTGAGCTGATAGGTGTCTCGCACCATGCTGTGACCGAACCGGTACGCGGCCCCGGAGAATTCGACGGGGATAAACGGCTCGCCTTCCCAGTGGTAGCAACGCCGTTGCACCGCGGGCCAGGCCAGCTGCGGCCCGCGCACCGCGTCGGCCATCGCCGTGCCGACCACCCTGCGCAAGAAGTCGTGCACGACAATCCATTGGTAGTGCCAGCGCACGATCCGCCGGGCCTCCTCGAAGAGCTCCTTGTTGCGGAGGTGCTGGCGGTCAAAGACGTGGTCGACGACACTGTTGTGGAAGCGGATGAACAGCAGGTGCAGCTGCGCGATGATCACGTGCACGTCGTTGCGAGGATCGCCGATCAGCGCGCGGTGCTGGTCGTTTCGCGGGAGGTCTCTGACGGCGCGAGTCCCATCGATCACGTTGTGGCCGACGAGCAGCTTCACTCCTGGGTCGGGAGTATCGTCCCAGTCGTACAGAAACGGCTGATCGTCGGGACCCGATCCGTAGACCGAGTCGAGGTCCAGCCGGGGGCTGCGGAAGCTGGTCAGGGCGGCGGGATCGTTCACCTCGCCAAGCTGTGAATTCGGATCGAACGTGATGTCGTGGCCGATGAACTGGCCGAGGTATGTGTATCCCGCGGGGATGTTGGGGTTCGCCCCGCTTGCGCGCTCCGGTGTCATGATCTCCGCCACCGCCCGCAGCATGTCGGCGGGGAGCGGATGTGCCGGCAGGAGCGGGAACATCCGCCCGAACCGGCCGCGCCCGCTGTCGAGTCCGCGCGGCGGGCTCGAGCCGTGGTGCGGACCCGGGACGGGCTCCTCATACTCGTCGGACATCCAGCGACCCCTATGCCTGCTCGACGTCAAGGTTCTTGATCGTCAGGTTCTCGGCCCATGTCGCCGAAACGAACGTCGGCGTCGTGCCGAGGTCGCCTGGGACGACCTCCCGCACGTGGGTCTCCATGCCGAAGGCGAGCAGTGGATGGGCTTCGTCGAAGTCGGCTGCCGGCACGGCCATGTCCCACTGTGCTTGCTTGGGCGCCTCCAGGGAGTGAATCATGACGCCCTGCTGGAGGGTGACGTTGCGATAGACCAGCGTGTAGCCCTCGAGCCTCGGTGAGTTGCCGGATACCAGCAGGCTGCCGTTCTTGATGAACGCCGTGTCGTCGAACGCCGGTCGGTATGACATGTCGGATCCTTTGGACTGGAAGGTGAGTGAGCGCGTGTCCCTGAGCGAGGCAGGTCGGAGTATCACTGATCCCACTGACGAAGTCGCTCCCTCAACGGTGTGAGTGATCTCATCCCGGCGACGTCACGAAGCGCCGCGCAGCGAACGCGCCCGTGCCGCCGTGGCGACGTTGCCCTTGCGCTCGCACAGCTCGAGCGCGGAGCGGATGGCGTCCTCGGCCGCGTCGCGACGCGAGCAGGCCGACAGCACGTCGGCGAGGTCCAGTAGTGCGTCTGCGTGATGGGCGAGCAGGTCGGTGACCTCGATCAGCGAGACGGCGTCGCGAGCCTGGGCGACGGCCTCGCCGCAGCGGCCCTCGCTGGCCAGCAGCCGGGCCCGAACGCCGCGCCAGATCGCCTGCGTGACGATGTCGTCCGGCGCTGCGGCGTGCTCCGTCACGCGGCACAGCTCGTCGGCCTCCTCCGCGCGACCCTGCTCGAAGACCGCCTGCGCGAGCATCGCCGTCGTCGTTGCCAGCGCCCGCCCCTCGCCCATCTCGGAGAGGTTCTCGATCCCCTCGCGAAGCGGGATCTCGGCGAGGTCCGGCCGGCCAGCCAGCAGTCGGACGTGCGCCTCCTGATGCGAGACGCCCGCGACGAAGCCGCCAAGCTTGGCGAGTGTCTCGTTGGCCTCCCGAACGTACGCGTCGGCGATCTCGAAGTCCCCTTTCATGGCATGCAGCACGGCGAGCGGGTTGATCACCCACGTGAGCGCGACCGGGCTCGCGCTGACAATCTCGCGGAACTCCTCGCACTGCCGGATCGCCGCGTCGACGTGCGTCGGGCCGAGAAGCGCCGCGGTCGCGCGCCAGCCGACGATGTCGAACAGCTCGCGGCCGTCGCCGGCGCGGGTGGCGCACCCGGCGGCAAGCTGGAACGCCTCGTCCGCGCGCCGCATGTGCCCCGACGTCCATGCGAGCTGAGCACGCAGCGACCACGCGCGGCTCTGGCCGCGCAGATCGCCGTCGCGCTCGAGCAGCGGCATCACGGCGTCGGCCACGAGCCGCGACTGCTCAGTCCCCGCGCGGGTGTCGGCCTCGAGGCGAACGATCTCGCGCTCGATGCGGGCGCGCGCCGTGCTGCGCGGATCGAGCGACCCGGCGATCGCTTGGTCTAGGACACGGGTCGCATCCGTCATGCGGCCGGCCTCGAAGAGCGAGGCTCCGAGCCCGGGGAGCAGGTGCTCGCGCGCTGCGTCATCGTCGTCGAGGAGGGCCAGCGAGCGCTCGAGGAAGGTGCTCGCCGTCGCTGGGTCACGGCGCGCGAGCGCCGCCTGCGAGGCGGACTCCAAGCGCCCGACCGCGCGTCGGGCGAGGTCGCGCTCGCGCCGTCCGGCCCGGCCGAGCTCGGCCGCCAGCACGCAAGCCTGCTCGAAGTGGAAGCCGACGATCTCGTCGGCCGCCTCGGGTTTGCACTCGAGCCACGCCGCGAGGTCGCTGTGCAGGTGAGCACGGCGCTCCTTCGGGATGCCCGCGTAGGCCGCGTCGCGGATCAGTGCGTGGGTGAAGCGAAACGCGTTCTCGCCAGCGAACTCAGGGCGATCCGGGCCGATCAGGCCCTTCTCCGTGAGCGTGCCCAGGCACGCGCCGATCGCGGGGCGCTCGTCCTCGGGCAGCGCCGCGCCCAGCGGGCCACTGTGGAACGTGCGCCCCTCGACGGCGGCATGGCGCAGCAGCGTCCGCTCACCCTCCTCAAGGCGGTCGATGCGCGCGGCGAGCACGGCCTGGATGCTGGCCGGAAGCTCGGCTGTGTCCTGGCCCGCGTCGACAGCGACGAGCTGCTCGACGAACAGCGGGTTGCCCTCAGCGCGCGCGGCGATCCGCGCCGCCGGGCCGGTCGCGCCCAACCGCTCGGCGAGCGCTCGGGCCTCCTCGTCGCCGAGCGCGCCGAGCTCGAGCAGCGAGCGACCGCGATGCGTCGCGCGCCAGGTCGGACGATCTTCGAGGAGGTCGGGTCGCGTCAGGCACACGAGCAGGATCGGTGAGCCGCCCGACAGCGCGACGACATGGTCGAGCAGGTCGAGCAGCGCGTCATCGGCCCAGTGGATGTCCTCGACGGCGACGACGAGCGGCCGGTCGCGCGCGAGGCGCTGCAGCAGCCGGCGCAGCGCCCACGCCGTCTCCTCCGCCTGCGCGGGTTCATCCGACAGGCCGACGGCGCCGAGAAGCCCGCGGATCGCCTGCTGGTCGCCGTCGAGCAGCTGCTCGACGCGCCGGCGCGGGTCGGGCCCGAGCCCGCGGACGATCTCGGCCAGCGCGCGGTACGTCGTGCCCTCCCCGTAGGCGACGCAGCGGCCCGCCAGCACCATCGCCTTGTCGCCGACCGCCGCCAGGAACTCGCCGGCGAGGCGGGACTTCCCGATTCCGGCTGCGCCGACGACCGTGACGAGCCGGCACGTCCCCTCCTCGCGCACCTGGGCGAACGCCGAGAGCAGCGCGCCGAGCTCGCGCGCGCGGCCGACGAACGGCGTCCCCGGCGTGCGCAGCAGCCCCGGCCGCTCGGGGTCAAGATTCAGCAGCGCACCGCTGTCGACGTCGATCGTCGCATCGCGGCCCATCGCCGCGCGGGTGTTGTCGCCGAGCAGGATCTCGCCGCGGGCCGCTCGTTCGGCGAGCCGTCCGGCCGCCGCGATCGGGACGCCGGTCGCGATCGGCGCGCCGCTGCGATCGCTGCCGAGGAAGACCTCGCCCGTCTCGATGCCGATGCGCAGCTCGGCGCGCTCGGCGCACAGCGCGACGGCTGCCCGAGCCGCTCGCAGAGCATCGTCGCCCTGCGAGTCGACGAGCCCGAAGATCGCGACGAGCGTGTCGCCGAGATAGCGCTCGACGCTGCCGCCGTGGTGCTCGATGACGGCCGCACCCTCGTCGAGGACGCGATGCAACGCCTCGGGATCGCCGACGTCGGCGCTGACCGCGAGGACCGACAGCACGCGACGCGCGCTCTCGCGGCGGGCGCTGACCGTCGAGGGCTTCGGCCTCCCGCCGCGCTCGGACGTCGCGGGCCCGTCCTCGTCCGCGACGCCCGCGGGGCGCGCCCTGTGGCCCGCGGAGGCATGCATTCCGGCGAGCATCAGCACGACCTCGTGTGCGGAGCGGGGGCGGCGCTCGGGACGCTTGGCCAGCAGCTCGAGGATGAGGCGCTCGAGTGCCGCCGGCACCCCGGGCTCGCGACGCGACGGCACCTCCGGCGCGACGGATAGATGCTGGTGCAGGACGGAGTCCGGGTCCGTTCCCGAAAACGGCGGGCGCCCGGTCACGAGCTCGTAGAGCGTGACGCCGAGCGCGTAGAGGTCGCCGGCCGCGGTCGCCTCGCCGCGAATGCGCTCCGGCGCGAGGTAGCGCACGGTGCCGAGGATCCCGCCCTCGGCCGTGAGGCGATCCTGCCCGGCCCGGTAGGCGATGCCGAAGTCGCCGAGCGCGGCGCGGCCGTCGCTTGCGAGCCAGACATTGTCGGGCTTGACGTCGCGGTGCACGACGCCGTGCTTGTGCGCGTGGGCGAGCGCCGCGGCGATCTCGCCGCCGAGGCGGATCGCGTCGGCGAAGCTTGGACGCCCGCGGTCCAGCAGGTCGGCGAGCGAGCCGCCGCGCATCGCTCGCAGGACGAGGTACGGGACCCCGTCGAGCTCACCGCTGTCGTAGACGGTGATGACGTTCGGGTGGTCGCCGAGGCGGCCGGTGACCTGTGCCTCGCGCGTGACGCGCGCTCGCGCGAGATCGCCGTCGGCTCCGACGACGATCGCCAGGGCGACCTCGCGGTCAAGACGCTCGTCGTAGGCGAGGAAGACCTCCTTCATCGCGCCCCGTCCGAGCCGCGAGCGGACCCGGTAGCGGCCCGCAAGCAATCCGCTGACGCTGGTGAGCGCCGGCACGACAGCCGACGAATCGCGCGTGAGGTCGTCCATGGCTCCGACGCTCCGAGCGTATCGCGGCTGGGGCCGCCGAATCGCCCGAGTTCGCGAATCACGATGCACGTGTGGGCGGGCCCGATGGGTGACGCGGTTCACCACACGAGGGGATGTTCGCGGAGGCGATCGGGCGACAGGTTGCGGCTATCCCACCACCAACCATGCAAAGGAGAGCTGACATGGCAACCGTCGCCAAAGCCACTCGCCACCGATTGTCGCCGCACTTCGTCATCGAGGAGTTCGATTGCCGCGACGGCACGCCTGTGCCGATGGCCGCGATTGCCGGGCTGACCGAGCTGTGCCTGCACATGCTCGAGCCGCTGCGCGAGAAGTACGGCGCCGGCTCCGTGCACTCGGGCTATCGCACGGTCGCCCACAACGCCGCGGTGCACGGCGAGGAGGACAGCCAGCACATCTACGAGCACGGACCAGGCAGCGTCGCCGTCGACGTGGAGTTCGCCGAGGGTTCCGTCGCGGACTGGGCGAAGAGCGCACGCTGGCGCTTCGGCGCGACTGAGCCGTGGACGGCCGGTGGCCGCGGGGGCGTCGGCGACTACCCGGACGTGAGCGATCACTTCATCCACGTCGACAGCGGCCCGCGCCGCGATTGGCACGGGCGATCGCGATGAGCGTCAAGGAGGCACTGATCGCAGCAGGGGTCCAGTCGTCGATCGCCGAGCGGGAGGCCGCGGGCGCCGAAGCGGCGATGGTGGAGTTCTCGATCACCACGCAGGCCAGGGCGCAGATGTTCCTCGCTCAGGTCCTGCACGAATCAGGCGGTCTGAAGTACTTCGAGGAGATCGCGAGTGGCGAGAAGTACGAGGGACGTACCGACCTCGGCAACACGCGGCACGGCGACGGCAGGCGCTTCAAGGGGCGCGGTCCGATCCAGCTCACCGGCCGATCGAACTACCGCAGGGCGGGCGCCGAGCTTGGCCTGGCGCTGGAGCAGCATCCCGAGCAGGCGGCCGAGCACGCGGTCGGATGGAGGATCGCAGGCTGGTACTGGCACGACCGCTCGCTGAACAAGCCCGCGGACGCCGGCGACCTCGTCGCGGTCACGAAGGGAATCAACGGCGGGACGAACGGGCTGGAGTCGCGCAAGCAGTATCTCGAGCGGCTGCAAGGCACCGACTGCGTGCCGCGCGATCGCTGGGAGGGCTTCACCGAATCCGAGCGGCGCTGGATCCAGGAGTTCGACAGTGGGCCGTCGCCACACCGGCGCAGCGTCCTGCGGGTCACCATGGCCCGCCAGCGCAAGCTGATCTGGCATGAGGCCACGGAGAGCGGATGGGACAAGGCTCGTCGTCGTGCGCGCTGGAGCGCGTTACGCGTGCGGACGAGTTGATCGCGCCATCGTCGCGGCCCCCGCGGGGGGCAGCGGGGGCGCGCCCCGGGCCGGGGCCGCG